>NZ_FPBK01000007.1 GCF_900116665.1 Pustulibacterium marinum
TTTTATTAATGTTGTTATGTTCGTTCATAGCCATGTACATTACTATGTATTTGAATGCATATGAGTTAGATCATGTATACTTCAGTTTAACCCGATTGTATATGACGTGTTTGGGTATAGCTTGTATGGCGGTTATAATGCTTACCCTAATGCTAGGAATGTACAAGAATACAAAGAAAAATTTAGCCATTTATGGTGGTAGTTTGGTGTTGTTTGTAGGCGCCTTGTATTTGGTTCGAGCACAAAAACCCGTGAACGACGTACTATGGATGAAAGCAATGATACCACACCACTCCATAGCTATTATGACAAGTAAACGAGCAGATATTGAAGATCCTGAAGCCAAGAAATTAGCGAAAGAAATCATTGAAGCACAAGAACGCGAAATAGCCCAAATGAAGAAAATATTGTACCGTTTAGAGCACGAGAAAGAGTAAGTAGGGGATGATTCTTGTTTTGTAAGTATCTGAATACTTGAAAGGGAAGGTGTTGGGTTTGGTTGTATCCCTACATACGATCAATAACCTTCACAGTTTTTAAGACAACTTTACCACAATGCTAAGCAAGGGATGTATGCTTGCAAGCTACATTTATGGTAAAAATTGTTATGAATACGCAATGCCCACCACAGTTGATCTATGTATCGGATACCGACCCGGGTTTTACCCGTAAGAAAAAGGGCAAAAAGTTTCTGTACCTAGATCAGCAGCGAAACCCTATTAGCAGGCCCGAAGTGCTTCAACGTATCGAAAAGTTGGTCATTCCGCCCATGTGGGAAAGTACTTGGATATGCCCTAAAGATAACGGACACATACAAGCTACGGGAAATGATTTAAAAAAGCGCAAGCAGTACATTTACCATACCGAATGGGTAAACTACCGCCAGCATAGTAAGTTTGATAAATTATTTGATTTTGGAAACAGTCTTTCTTCCATGCGTCGTAAGATTAATGAGGATTTAAAAGAACCTGATTTTACCTATCGAAAAACGCTTGCACTTGCCGTTAAATTGCTTGACTGTAATTACTTGCGCATTGGTAATGACTTCTATTTGAATGAAAATGAAACCTATGGACTCACCACCATCCGAAGAAAACATTTGGATGTCATGAAGGGAAAAGTGCATATAGAATACAAAGCAAAGAGTAACAAATACCGCAAAATAGATGTTACCAACAAACGATTGGTCAATCTACTGAAAGAGATCAACGAATTACCGGGCTACGAAGTGTTTAGATACAAGGAAGGAAGCAAAACACATCGTATTTGTTCAGATGACGTTAATCAGTACATTCGTGAAATCAGTGGACACAATTTTTCGGCTAAAGATTTTAGAACTTGGGGCGGAACAGTTACAGCTATTGATGAGTTTGAGAATGCCAAACAATACTGTGAAGCAGGAGCTAATCGCAAACTAGACACTGCCATTGTACGTCGTGTCTCCAAAATACTGGGAAATACAGTGGCAACGGCTCGTGCCTATTATATTCATCCTGTAGTGCTTCAAACATTACTAACAAAAGATATAGCCGAATTTGATACGCCCGAAGTACAAAAAATGTATACCCATAGCTATTTGAAAAAGCACGAAGCTATCGCCTTAAAAATGATTGAGGCGGGAGCGGAATAACGGTAACTACTATAGTTGGAGTGTGCGTAAATTAACACAGTTTTTTGGCCTTTTTGAGCGTTTTGTTGTACCTTTAAGGTAAATAAACAAAGCCATGAGACGAGTTTTAATACCCACCGATTTTTCAGAGAATGCAAACAATGCATTAGAGTTTGCAGTGGAACTTTACAAGTATGAAGAATGTACCTTCTATCTATTGAATACGATTTACGATTCAGACAATGTGTTGCATAGTAGCATTTATGAGGTATACAAAGAGCGTTCGTTAAAAGAATTAAACGCCATTGTTGCTAAAATGAAAGAGAAACACCCAGAAACACCACTTTATTTTGAGAAAATAAGCACAGTAAATCTCTTAAATGAAGAGATAGAAGCTATTGTAAAAGAAAAGCACATAGATATTATTATTATGGGAACCAAAGGAGCTAGTGGCGTACAGGAATTTCTGTTTGGAAGCTATACCGTAAGTGCTATGAAAGTAGCGGAATGTCCGTTATTGGCAATTCCGGAAGGGTTTACTTTTAAAAGCCCTAAGGATATTGTGCTGGCTACCGATTATGATGTGGATTTTGAAAATTACCACATGGAAGTGTTGAAAGGTATTGCCACGAAGCACAAAGCCAAGTTGCACGCTTTGCATGTGAAAACAGATGCCAAACCAATGACTTTTGCGCAACAACAATCCAAGAAAGCACTGGAACAGAACTTTGAAGGCATGCAAATGAGTTTTGAAGAAGTGGATGATGCTAGCGTACAAAAAGCTATTTTCAGTTACCATAAAATCCATGATATAGGGCTGTTGGTGATGATCAAAAACAAACATAGCTTTTGGGAACGTTTGTTTTCCGGTTCGGTGATAGATAGTATTGGTTATAAAATAACATTTCCTTTTTTGGTATTGCCAAGCAAGTCCGTTATCAAAGAAACGGCGTAAGTACCGTTCATATGTAGTAGAGACATCCTTAAGGTTTTATTAATTTTGAAACAGATCAGTGTTAATAATCCTTTAAGGATGTTTTTTTGATAGTGGTTTGAAGTAATTTAGACACTTTACACGACCTATGAGCGAAGAATTACAAGAACAACAAGAAAAAAGAGAGGCTGATAAAAAGCAGAAGAATATTGATAAGGAAATTAAAAAATCTAAATCAAGCAATACCGATACGGCAAAGTCTCATGGTGAAATTCTTCGTGAACAGATTATAGAAGGCTTAAAGACCTATGACAGGCAATTGGCTAGTATTTTTACTTCCTCACTTACTGCGGGTATGGAAATAGGCTTCAGTTATCTATTAATGGGCGCTACCTTTAGTTTTTTTAGTGATTATTTCACAGAAGATGTCTTGTTCAAAATCATTTCGCTTGTATATCCGCTAGGTTTCATCATGGTGATCTTCGGACAATCTATTTTATTTACAGAACAAACCTCTTTACTTACTTTACCGGTTTTAAACAACAAGCGTAGCACAGGAAGTTTACTGCGTCTTTGGGGAACGGTAATTGCCGGAAATCTTATTGGTGGATATATTATTGCTTTGGTATTAATTTGGATAGGTCCACGTTTGCATTTATTTGATGCGCACATTATGGGTTCTATAGCCAAACACGTTACCGAATTTCCTCCGTTCGTGATCTTTGTGAGTGCTATTTTAGCTGGTTGGATGATGGGCTTACTATCTTGGCTGGTCACTTCTTCCAGAGATACCATTACCCGTTTTATGATCATATTTATCATTACCGCAACCATGGCGTTCACAGGTTTACATCATAGCATTATTGGTAGTATTGAAGTATTTTCAGGTTACATTGCAAGTCCGGATGTAAGTCTTGGAGATTATTTGAGCTTTGAATCCATTGCCCTATTAGGAAATGCCGTAGGAGGAGTGGTATTTGTAGCATTATTTAAATATCGTGCTTTTGTGAGTAACGTGGATATTTACAAAGGAATGAATAACAAGGATAGATAGTGAAATAAAATTGCTGTATATAAATCGTTTATATAACTATTGGCTGAAAATAAAGTGGTGAATTTCAGTCAGCAATTTAGAACATGAATACCTGAAATTCATACCCATTATCTTTATGGGGTGTAAAAGACAACGTTGTATTTCTTAAAAAAATCTTAAATAATAATTCTGTAATAGTTTTGGTACTTTCTATTCAAATGAAAGGACTAATTTTGATGCTTCATTTTTCAGCAATAGCATCGTATATGATTTTTAAGAAAAGCTTAATTTCCTTAGCTATAGGAGGTTTTGGGATAGGGTTAACCGAATTTGTAATGATGGGGATCTTACCAGATTTGGCTAAAGATTTTAACATCACCATTCCAGAAGCCGGACACTTTATTTCTGCTTATGCAATAGGGGTAATGATTGGGGCACCTATCTTAGTAATGATTGCGGGTAACTTTCCGCCTAAAAAAATATTAGTAGCGTTAATGATGGCATTTACTGTTTTTAACGGACTCTCTATTTTTGCGCCTTCGTATGAGTTAATGATGGTAACCCGCTTGCTATCGGGCTTACCACATGGTGCTTTCTTTGGTGTTGGGGCAGTAGTAGCTAGCCGTTTGGTAGATAAAAGTAAAGAAGCCAGTGCCGTAGCCATGATGCTCGGAGGGCTAACCATAGCTAATATCTTTGGTATTCCGCTAGGAACCTATGTGGGGCATAATATTTCATGGCGATTAACTTTTGCAATGGTTGCATTTGTAGGCTTGTTGGCTATTACCTCTATCTATTTTTGGATGCCTAACCTAGAAAAACGCGCCAAAACCAATCCGTTAAACGATTTGCGCGTGTTTAAAAATGTAGAGCCTTGGCTAATTTTGGGAATTACAGCTATTGGAACAGGAGGCTTTTTTGCTTGGTACAGTTATGTAACACCTTTGTTAACAGAAGTAAGTGGTTTTGAAGATACCGGATTAACCATTGTGGGTATTTTAGCCCTAGCAGGATTGGGTATGACTTTTGGTAACTTTGCCGGGGGTAAACTTGCCGATGTGGTTTCGCCAGCCAAAGCAACTGCTGTGTTACTTGCTATAATGGGACTTTGTCTCTTAGGAGTGTCTTTTGCTGCAGAATCTCAAGTGCTTACCCTTGTCATGGTATTTGTAACCGGATTCTTTGCGTTTTCTACCGCTTCACCTATTCAGATGTTAATGATCAATGCTTCTAAAGGCTCAGAAATGTTAGCTTCCGCAGCCAATCAGGCAGGTTTTAACTTAGGGAATGCCATCGGTGCTTTCTTGGGTGGATTGCCTATTGCAGCAGGTTTGGGCTATACATCGCCAGAATGGGTTGGCGCTGGTTTAGCATATTCTGGGGTAGTGATTACTCTCATCATTCTTATCAGAAGAAATAGAAACAGTAAAGCAGCTGCTGTATAGTTAAAATGTATTGGTTAATACTATTTTGCCAATGTGTGTGCTACTTTCCATAAGTTGATGCGCTTTTGCTGCTTCGGCCAATGGAAAGCATTTGTATAGTATTGGTACTACTTTTTTAGCAAGTAATAAAGGGTATATATATTCCTGTACTTCTTTTATAAGCTGATGTTTTACAGATAGTGGTTGTGGTTTTAGCATGCTGCCAGTAATGGTTAATTGTTTGCTCATTATGGTGGCAATGTCAATGGTAGACTCAAAGTTTTCCATTCCGTTGATACAAACCAAGCGTCCTTTTTCTTTGAGTAACACCAGGTTTTTCATTGTATAACTACCGCCAACCATGTCTAGAATTACATCTATAGAGGCTGAAGGTATTGCAATTTCAAAAGGAGTTTCTTTGTAAAGAATCACATTGGTAATTCCCAAACTGTTCAGAAATTCTTTCTTAGCTACAGAACCAACGGTTGTATAAACGCTAGCACTCATTGCTTTAGCTATTTGTAATGCTAAAATACCAACACCACTTGTTCCGCCATGCATTAAAAAGGTTTCTTGAGAAGGATTAAATTTTCCTAATTGAAAGATATTTAGCCAAATAGTACATAATGCTTCGGGTAAAGAAGCTGCTTCTACGTAACTAAATTCTTCGGGAATAGGCATGCACAGTCCGGCATCTACACTAATATATTCGGCATAGCCGTTGCCTTTTACCAAAGCACATACACGATCGCCAATACCAAAAGTTGTAACGGAGTCACCAACGGCTATTACTTCTCCGGCTACTTCGAGTCCGGGAATTAAGGAATCATCTGCTATATTTTTATAAAAGCTAGGATTTTCACGTGTCATCAAATCACTTCGGTTTACGCCAATAGCATGTATTTGTATCAATACTTCAGATGCAGAGGGATTGGGAGTGGTTACTTCTTTGAGCTGCAATACTTCCGGGCCACCGGCTGCAGTGATAACAATTGCTTTCATGTACCTTAATTTGTTTCCGAAAGTACAAAATGCAAGTTTTTTGAATCCTAAAATAGCGTTAAAAGCAATATAGGTTTTGGAAGCATTAGAAAAAGCACTACTTTTATATCGTGAACGATATAATCGAATACAATTTATAAAATTAGTTGATATGAAAACATTATATGTAACAGAGGTCACCTCTACAGGCGGAAGAAACGGACACGTACAAAGTACAGACGGCGTATTGGATTTTGAAGTGAAAATGCCTAAAGAACTAGGCGGAAGCGGAGAAGGCTATACCAATCCCGAACAGCTTTTTGCAGCGGGTTATGCCGCTTGTTTTGGAAGTGCGCTAGATTTAATAATCTCTAAATCTGGAATCAAATTAGAAAGTGAGCCCGTTACCAATGCCAAAGTAGGCATAGGACCTAATGATAAAGGTGGGTTTCAATTGTCAGTAACCTTAGCGGTAAGTATTCCAGACTTAGCAAAAGATAAAGTATTGAAATTGGTAGAGAAGGCTCACGAGATTTGTCCCTATTCAAATGCAACGCGTAACAATATTGATGTACAACTAGAAGTCTTATAAATATGAGTACCTTTTATAGTTTAGCAGCCACCACTCCACAAGGCAAAGAGTTGACTATGGAGACGTTGAAAGGAAAAGTAGTTTTAATTGTCAATACAGCTACCAAATGTGGATTAGCACCTCAGTTTGAAGGTTTGGAAGCATTGCATCAAAAATATCAGGATAAAGGGTTGGTTGTTTTAGGGTTTCCTTGTGATCAGTTTGCCGGACAAGAACCGGAGTCTAATGATACGGTTGAAGCTACTTGCAAGCTGAATTTTGGAGTGACTTTTCCATTGATGGCTAAATCAAAAGTAAATGGGAAAGAGACCAATGAAGTCTTCAAATACCTTAAAAAAGAACTAGGCGGTACTTTTGGTAGTGCTATTAAATGGAATTTTACTAAATTTCTCATCGATAAAGAAGGAAATCCGGTGAAACGTTATGCGCCTACTACCAAACCGGAAGCTATAGAGCAAGATATTTTAAAGTTGTTGTAATGAAAGAACTTCAGGAAGTAGATTTTCAAAAGTTAGATAATCAATTGTGTTTTCCATTGTATGCGGCTTCGCGATTAATTACGAAATGTTATCAGCCTTTATTAAAAGATTTTGAGCTTACCTATCCTCAATATCTGGTGTTAATGGTATTGTGGGAACAAGATAAGGTCCCTTTGAATTATTTGTCTGAAAAATTGTATTTACAGTCCAATACGCTAACACCATTGGTAAAACGTATGGAAGAAATGCAGTTGGTAACCCGTCAACGATCTAAAGAAGATGAACGCAGTGTACTCATTTCTTTAACGGAAAAAGGACAATCTTTAAAGTGCGAAGCCAAAGAAGTCCCCACACAATTGGTAGCAAATTTTGATAAAATGACTACCGAAGAGTTAAAATTGTTACACCAATTGTTATACAAATTGATTGGTAACTTTGAAGAATAAATAGATGCTGTAGAGGCTGTTTATCATCATATAAACAGATTCAATAGCAGATATGTTTCATAGTTATATGAAAAACAATATTTTTGTTCGGATTCAAAAAAAAAGTAAAACAAGATGTCAAACACTATAGAAAATGTAACCTGTCTTATTATAGGTTCGGGACCTGCTGGGTATACAGCGGCTATTTATGCAGCGCGTGCTAACATGAACCCTGTGATGTACCGAGGAATGCAACCGGGCGGACAGTTAACAACCACTAATGATGTAGAGAATTTCCCTGGTTATCCTGAAGGAATTACTGGACCCGAAATGATGATGCAGTTAGAACAACAAGCAAAACGTTTTGAAGCTGATATTAGAGATGGTTGGGTTACTAAAGTTGACTTTTCTGGACCAACGCATAAAGTTTGGGTAGATAACGGAAAGAAAGAGATTCATGCAAAGTCCGTAATCATTTGTACCGGAGCTTCAGCTAAATATTTAGGATTACCGTCTGAGCAACATTATCTTGGAGTGGGTGGTGGAGTATCGGCTTGTGCCGTTTGTGACGGATTCTTCTACAGAAATCATGATGTAGTGATTGTTGGAGCAGGGGATTCTGCTTGTGAAGAAGCTCATTATCTTTCTAAACTTTGTAAAAAAGTAACCATGTTGGTAAGAAGAGACGAGTTTCGTGCTTCTAAAATCATGGCAGAACGTGTTCAGAAAACAGAAAATATTGAGATTCTTTTCAATACAGAAACAGAAGAAGTTATTGGAGACGGACAATTGGTAAGTGCTATCAAAGTGAAAAATAACGTAACTGGAGTAAGTACTGAAATTCCAGCAACCGGATTCTTTGTAGCTATTGGGCATAAACCAAATACAGACTTGTTTGTAGATTACCTTGATTTAGATGAAACAGGTTATATCATCAACAAACCAGGTACAGGTAAAACCAATGTGCCGGGAGTTTTTGTAGGAGGAGATGCTGCAGATCACGAGTACAGACAAGCCATTACAGCAGCTGGTTCCGGTTGTATGGCAGCCTTAGATGCAGAGCGCTATTTGGCAGAAGTAGAAGCGAATCAAGAAGCATAAGTAGAAAATATTTTTCATTTTAGATAGAAAAGAGGTCTTTTTAAAGGCCTCTTTTTTTTATGGAGTTTACTATTTCGTTTTAGTTTAGTGAGGCTTCGTCGATAAATATGAGCGGTTTGAGTTTCATAAAAGAAGGTTGGTAGTGCTTTTTACAGCATTAGTATAAGATAGAGGAAAAAGCTGGCTGAATTCTGTGTCCAAATTTATTTTAGCAGCCTAATTTATTAACCAACATTTTTAATTTTCTTTCAATGAAAAAATTACTTCTTTTTTTGTCCATGGCTTGTGCCATTTCATTAGTTTCATGTGGAGACGATGATGAAGATCCGGTAGCAACAGCCATTACTGTAAGTTCAGATGTAACAAGTGCAGAGTATGGGAGCACATTTACCTTTACTGCAGAAGACGACCTAGGAAATGATGTAACCTCAGAAGCTACTTTCTACGTAGATGGAACTTCAATTTCTGGAACAAGCTATACTCCAGATGCTATTGGTACTTATGAAGTGTATGCAGTTTATGAAGATTTAACAAGTACTTCAATCACTATTGAAACGGTTGTTCCTGCAGAACCAGATAATGGTTTTGTGGTTAGTGATGGAAGCACCTATACAACAGATGCATCATTATTTATTTTCTACGCTGATTATAGTGATTATGGATACAATATTTGGGTGACTTCTGTGTACAATTCAGAGACTGAAGAGGAAATTGATATTTATTTGGCAATATCTTCAGATGAAACCTATCCAGGAGATGGTTCTTACGTATATGATAGCAGTTTGTCATCATTACCTATGGCTTATATAGCTGGTTTATATTATGGGGATACCGAAATAATAGCGTATAGTGCTGGCGACATGGATTTGGAAAGTTTAGATTTAACTATAGCAGATCTTTCAATTGATGAAGATGGATTAACAGGTACTTGGAGTTTAGATTATGATATAGAAACTGAAGAAGGAACAACTGTCTCTGGAAACTATACTGGAGCTTGGGAGTTTCTTGACTATACCTCATATACAAGTTCTAAAGTTAGTCAAGAAAAAGACTTTAAATTTAAGAGAGTTTCTTTACCCGCAATTTCTACTAAATTTTAAGTTAGTTTATTGAAATATTCTCAAGGGTATTAGCAAATTTTTAAAATTTTTGCTGATACCCTTTACTTTTTTCTACATAATCAGTTATAAGAGGGTAAAAATGGATTTCTTTCAAAAATGAGGGACTACCAATGTTTTGTGAACATTAAATTGTGATTAATTTTGCGAAAAGTAATACATTAGCGGCATTAGAATTATTAACCACTAAAATTTTATTATGAAAAAATTATTTTTATTTCTTACAGTGGCTTGTGCATTATTAACATCTTGTGGAGATGATGATGAAGATGCAAGTGCTACAATGATTACTATTTCTGCAAATGCAACAACAGGTGTTCCTGGTGATACTTTTACATTTACAGTAATGGATGATCTAGGAAACACTGTAACTAGTAGCTCTACTATTTATGTAAATGGTACAGCAATTTCAGGATCTACTTACACAGCTGATGCTTCTGGGACTGATGAAGTTTATGCAATGTATGAAAATTTAACTAGTGCTTCTATTTCTATTGAAGTTGCAGCCGTTGCTGAAGAAAATTCAATTTTTTATGATGCTGCTAACTACTCAGTTAACAATAGCGCATTAGTATTCTGGGGAGGTTATGATGACAACGGAACTACAAAGGCTTACTGGTCTTTATTAGCTTTCACTGGTACAACAATTGATGATGCTAATGTTGAGGTGTCTGATAACTATTTAGATGTAGAATTTTTAACTGCTTTAGATTCTGAAGGTAGTTTAGTTCCTCCAACTCCTTCTACAGCAGAATATTTAGACGTTTATCAAATGTACGTTGATGGTACTGCTGTTGTAGATTTAGAAAATGATGTAACAGTAACAGAAACAAACGCTGATTTTGCATTAGGTACTACTTTTGAAGATTTAACAGAAACTTCTGTAGAATATTCTTTAGATGTTGATTTAGATGGTGTAGCTACTACTTTCATGTACGATGGAGCTCTTTTAGGTGTTTATGATGCATCTGGAAGCAGAATTAACATGAATGAGGATGTAAGAGGAGTTATTTCTGGTACATTATCAACAAAAGCTGAATTAGAAGCTAAGAAAGCAGCATTTTTCGCTCAATTAGCAAAATAATATATTTTAGCATTAAGCAGCTTTAAAGGCGATTCTTTTGAATCGCCTTTTTTTATATATGGTTTTAAAGGTAGCTTGTTATAACTGGAAAGTAATTCAATTTAGATTATCCGATATTTATATTGTTGGTTTGATGATCATTTAACAGTTATAACTTATCAAAACGAAAAGAGCGCAGATAGATTCTATCTGCGCTCTTTTCGTTTTCCACTGCTTTGACGTTTGAGGTCAAAGCAGTTATCTTTTCAGTTTAAAACCACATTACCAATTGGCATAGTGTTAAAATAAGTGTTACCAGGAGTTTTGATAAAATTTCCATAGTAGTTGAGTTTTTTAGTTTAGTTAGATGTTTTTAAAATTACTCACTGTCCGAAGCTCTTCTTTCAACTTCTAAAACAGGTTCAGGATCTGTATCGGTTTCAATTACGGTATTGTCTTCTTCCAATGTTTCATCTTCCGTCACTTCAGTTTCGGATTCCGGGAAGTCACAATTCACACATTCCAATTGCTCTTTCCCCATGAGCCATTGATAATCTGGCATATCTCTGTCGTAAATATCAAAATTATTATCTACGCTACGTAATACACGTTTTAGAGATGCATCTAAATCTACATGTGTGTTGGTAGGAAGATAAACCGTTACATAAATGCGTTGTTCAAAATAACCATTTTCTACCTCGGTAAAAAGGTAATCATTTAATTCTAAAGTATTGTTATTAAATGAATAAGAATATATGATGTCGTTTGCCGCATCTTTTGCTGCTCTTAAATTAGCACCTTCAGATCTTTTTGAAATTCTTATAAAACCAACAGAATCGCGGGTATGTTCTATATCTAAATAAACAGATGTTTTGTAAATCTTTTGTTCTCCATCAACTTCTACATATTGAATTCCATTACTGCTAGAAATATTATTGTACAGTTTTCGGTCACTTAATAATATGGTAAGCGTATTGTCTTGAGAAACGTTTAACTCATAGTTTTCACTTATAGTAGTTCTCGTACTGGTTTCCGCGGCTTTCTTCAACCCAAAAAATATTAATCCTAAGACAGAAAGAATCCAAACTCCGAGTAAACTGTATTTAGCTACATTTCCAATAGATTTGATGCTAGAGAAAATAATTTTTAGACCTAGAATAAACAGAAACAAAAATGGAATTCCAATAGCAAAAAAGATACAAAGTGAGAAAAACCATAATGGGATGCCACTTAAGAAATACGTTTGCACGTGTGTAATGGGAGGAAACTGCATAAAGCTAGTGCTTCCTACCGCAAAAAGACTCAAGATTAATCCTATCAAAGTACTCGCAGCAACAATTATGATAAGAATTCCAAAGAATTTCCCAATGACTTTTAGAATGGACACTAGTACATTTCCAATAGATTCAAAAACCGTTTGCGAACCCGACTTTACTTTTCGACCCACTTTTTCATAATCTACGTTTTTCACGCGCTCGGTAACATCGTCAAATCCTTCTTTTACTTTTTTCTCGATATTGCTAATGTTTACCGGCTCCCCCCGCATGGCAAGCTTTTGTGCTGTGGTAGTAGCTTCGGGCATTACAATCCAAAAGATGATGTACACCAAAATGATACTAAAGAAACTAGCAAACAGTAACAAAATCCATAACAGACGAACCCACAATGCATCAATACCTAAATAATAAGCCAACCCAGAGGAAACCCCAGAAATATATTTGTTATCAGGATCTCTTAACAGCTGCTTATTGTTTTTGGTACTTTTCGTTTTTTTAGCCGGTTCGTCTTCAAAAATTTCCTCGTCTACCATGTAGTCTTCTGGTTGCCCCATAATGGTAATCACCTCGTTCACATCAGTAATGCTAACCACCTGACGCTCGTTTACCAGTCTTTCTGAGAATAGTTCTGCAATACGAGCTTCAATATCAGAAATGATTTCATCCCTTCCTTGCGAATCAGAAAACGATCGTTTTATGGTGTTTAAATAGTGTTGCAACTTTGAAAATGCTTCTTCATCTATATGAAAAAACATGCCTCCTAAGTTTATATTTATTGTTTTGTTCATGATGTTACTGTTTTTGGCTTGTTACAATGGTTACTGCGTTTTGGAGTTCTTCCCAAGTGGTATTGAGTTCTTTTAAAAATATTTTTCCTGTTTCTGTAAGTGAATAATATTTTCTTGGTGGTCCGCTGGTTGATTCTTCCCAACGGTAACTTAATAATCCAGAATTTTTCAATCTGGTAAGTAAAGGATAAATAGTACCCTCTACTACCAGCATTTTAGCGCCTTTTAAGGTTTCCAGAATTTCTGCAACATACTTGTCTTCATCTTTTAGAATGGATAAGATGCAGTATTCTAGAACACCTTTGCGCATTTGCGCCTTTGTGTTCTCAATTTTCATAAGCCTGATCTTTGAATGTAATTAAACTGTTCATTTTTTGTGATTGATTGATGATTAATGATTGATTTTTGATTTGATTGATGAATGAACTCTATGCTATTTTATAATATTTAACGTAAACGGAATTTTATAGTAAATACCTTCATTGGCTTTCATAGCAGCTAAAACAGCGCAGATAATTCCGTAGATCCAAAGGGAAATAAGTAAACTACCGGCCGTCAAAAGCCAAAAAATATTTCCGTGGATATGATCAAAACTATCCCAGAAAAAATTGTCATTTTGAAATGTAATGTGAAACATATCCCAAGATGCGTCCATGTTTAAAAGCGCAAAAGGAATTCCAAGAATAAGGAGCAATAGTAGATGATATACTATGATACTTATTTGCAGATTCAAAGCTTGTTTTCCATGATGGTCTATAAAGTCACTTCGGTCTTTGTTAATAGCCCAAAGTACGATAGGAGCAATAAAATTCCCTAGCGGAATAAAGTATTTACTAAATACAGAAATGTGTATAAAAGTAGCTACGTTTTTGTGATGTTGATTGATTGATGATTCCATAGCATATTATTTTCTTATGCAAATATATATCTAAAAAAAGGTATTATGCAAAACATAGTACCTAAATTTAACATTTAATTAAGAGGTTGGTTTGGGAGTGCATTTCGTTTATTTTTAATAAATTAGACTACTTTGTAAATATGATATTATGGAATTTACTCCTAAAAAGTTCAATGCATTCTTAGCGCTAAAGTTGCCATCTGCTTGGCTTTGTGGCGTTCGGGTTCAACAAATTTCTGATGAAAAATGTACAACATCTGTAAAACTAAAATGGATTAATCAAAACCCATTTAAATCCATGTTTTGGGCTGTCCAAGGAATGGCTGCAGAATTGGCTACAGGTGTTTTAGTTATGCAAGCGATTCAAAATTCAAACCAAAAAATATCCATGTTGGTGGCTAGTAATAGTGCTACATTTCATAAAAAGGCAAAAGGGAAGATTGAATTTTTAGCTTTTGATGATCATGAAATTAAGACTGCCATAACACAAACGTTGGCCACGGGAGAAGGACAAATATTTACCATAAATGCAACCGGAATAGATGAGGAAGGAGATACTGTTTCTGAGTTTTCTTTTGTGTGGACCATTAAACTGAAAAAATAATTTGTAACAAAACAGAAAGTTCATTTACCAATAAATAGAATAACTTAAAAATTAGCTTATGACATCACACGAAATAGATTATGAGATTTTTGGAGAAGAAATGCAATATGTGGAAATAGAACTAGATCCTCAAGAAGCAGTAGTTGCCGAAGCCGGAACTTTTATGATGATGGATAATGGAATCAAAATGGATACCATTTTTGGAGATGGATCTAACCAGAATCAAGGGGTGATGGGAAAACTGTTTTCTGCCGGAAAACGCATGCTTACAGGGGAAAGTTTGTTTATGACGGTTTTTTTGAATAATGATTTTGGTAAGAAAAAAGTAAGTTTTGCATCTCCTTATCCTGGGAAAATTGTACCTATTGACTTAACCAATTATCGAGGTAAATTCATTTGTCAAAAAGATGCTTTTCTATGTGCAGCAAAAGGTGTTTCTGTTGGCGTAGAATTTAGTAGAAAATTGGGAAGAGGTCTTTTTGGTGGTGAAGGGTTCATCATGCAAAAACTAGAAGGAGATGGAATGGCGTTTGTGCATGCCGGAGGAACTTTGGCTAGAAAAGAATTAGCTCCCGGTGAAGTAATGAAAGTAGATACCGGTTGTATTGTTGGGTTTACGCAAGACATTGATTATAATATTGAGTTTATCGGAGGAATCCGAAATAGTATTTTTGGTGGAGAAGGATTGTTTTTTGCCACGCTAAGAGGTCCGGGAGTTGTTTATGTACAGTCGTTACCTTTTAGTCGATTAGCTGGAAGAGTGCTTCAGGCTGCTCCACAAATGGGAGGCCGTGATAAAGGTGAAGGAAGTATTTTAGGTGGAATTGGTAATTTGCTAGATGGGGATAATCGATTTTAACTAAATTGTTAATATTTTAACATTTATGTAGTAATATTCGATACCAATTTTACGTTAATTTGCATATCATTTAAACCTAACAATTATGGCCAGAGCTATGTTGGAGTACACCAAAACTGTGCTTTCTAAAGTAAGTTTTGATGCTGTACTCTTCAAACGTGAACTCGAAAAAGCTGCAAAAAGGTTATTACCTTACGAAATTGAAGAATTACGTTTGTGGCTAAAGAGTTTCACCAACCAAAACCCCGAACTGTCAGATTGTTTATTGTTATTAAATAACTAAAAAAGAAAGCCACTTATGATAAGTGGCTTTTTTAATTTTCGATATTTTATTAGTATTTATTTCTTTGAAACCGGACTAATGATTTGTACATTCTGAAAAGCAATTGCACCTCTAATAACCCCCATAATCACTTCGCGCAAAGCATCTATGATATGTAATTTTAACTCACTTCTGTGGTAAATTAAACTCACTTCTCGTGCTGGTACGGGTTCGTTAAAATGGTGAAGATTTGATTTTTCAGTTTCTTTTAAATCTGTTGTGTGCAAATAGGGTAGAAGCGTCATACCAAGTCCTTCATTTGCCAAGCGAATCATGGTTTCAAAACTTCCACTTTCAAGCTGAAAACGTTCATCATTAAAATCCTTCGCGTTTTTACAAAGATTAATTACTCCATCTCTAAAACAATGACCATCTTCCAATAAGAGAATATCTTCTATGGCAAGATCTGTAGTGTCTATTTTTCTATTGCTATACAAGCGGTGATTTTGTGGAATGTAGGCTACAAAAGGTTCATAATACAAAACACGTTCTTTAATTTGTTCGTGCTGTAGCGGAGTAGCTGCAATTCCGGCATCTAAACTTCCATCTAATAATTTTTGAATCATAAGTTCAGTGTTCAATTCTTCAATTTTCAACTGAACTTTGCTGTATTTTTTAATGAAGTTATTCAAAAACATAGGCAACAGCGTTGGCATTACCGTAGGAATGATTCCAATTTTGAATTCGCCACCAATAAATCCTTTTTGTTGCTCTACAATATCTTTGATTCTACCAGATTCATTTACAATATTTTTAGCTTGTTCAACAATCATTTTACCAACCTCTGTTAATTGGATTGGTTTTTTTCCACGATCAAAGATCAAGATATCTAACTCATCTTCTAGCTTTTGAATTTGCATACTTAAGGTAGGCTGTGTAACAAAACTTTTCTCCGCTGCCAGTGTAAAGTTTTGGTATTTGGCAACCGCTAAAACATATTGTAATTGTGTAATGGTCATGCTCCAAAAAATTTAGTCTGTAAAATTACTAAAACTATTGATAAAACTTATGATAAAAATTATTTGTATTGAAGAATACTTTCGCTAATATGATTTTCCAAGAACAAGTTTTGAATTTTTTTTTGGGATATACCTATTAAAATGTAATCATTTCAAATGATGTTTCTATAAGAACTTTCAATGGAAATTATATTCAAACGGTGTGATGTTTCGTAAATTTGAAGAAGTAGAAAAGAAATAAAAAAAATATATAAAAATGAGCTACAATAGTTTGGGATTAGATTCCGTTAAAACCGAAAAAATTGCAGAACAATTAAACGCTTTGTTAGCCAATTTTCAAACCTATTACCAAAATCTTCGTGGGATTCACTGGAATATTAGAGGTAAACGATTTTTTGATCTTCACATAAAATTTGAAGAATTATACACCGATGCAAATACAAAAGTTGATGAAATAGCAGAACGTATCTTAACCTTGGGAAGTACGCCACTGCATACTTTTGAAGATTATGTACAAGCATCTAAAGTACCTGTTGGTAAAAATATTCATGATGATGAAAAATCAGTGAATCTAGTTGTGAATTCATTAACTGAGCTATTGAAAATCGAAAGAGAAATTCTAGAAGCTTCTGATGATGCTCATGATGAAGGAACCAATTCTATGATGAGTGATTTTATCACGGAACAAGAAAAAACAGTTTGGATGATGAAAGCTTGGTTAGACGAGAAAATTTAACCTAATTTCCAATACATAAAAATGAGAACGGCTACCTATTTCGGTAGCCGTTTTCTATTTAAAATCGTATGTTAAATGTTTGGTCTTTATCGGTAACTTCAAACTTAGCATCCATAAATTGTGGCGGACCGAAAGCCACAATATTGTTGCTCATTCCATAATCTTCTTGTGGCATTCCTGTAGCGGCATAATCCATTCGATCGTTATCATTTTCATCGTGTAACACCAATATTGCATAGGTTCCAGGTGTAACATTTTCAAAAGTAACCGTAGCCACACCATCGTTGATAGTGGAAGTAGCATTCATTACCCCTTTTCCTTTCATAAAGGTACTTTTATCATGTAATGCAAAAATTACTTTTCCATTGTTGTTATGAGCGTTTTCTACCGTAGCGGTGATAGAGATTCCTTCATTGGTTTGTGCAAATCCTGCAACCGAAGAAACAATGATAAATAGAAGTGTAGCAAGTGTTTTCATAATGATTGTTTTTTTAGTTTTAATTTCTTTGAACACTTCAAAAGTGCATAGAAATACATCATTATAAAATAGTTAACTACCGAACTGTAAATTAATAGGGATGAACTGTAATAGGTTTACAATAAGCCTCTTGCTTTGATCTCTAAATATTTATTAATGGTATTTACCGTTAAGTTTTCAGGAGCTGTTAAAATAGCTTGGATACCGTGTTTTCTTAATTCGTTTACAATTAATTTCTTTTCGTAAGCGAATTTTTCCGCAATGGTTTTTTCAAAAATATCAAACGTGGAGCTAGCAGGTTTTTCTGTTAATTTTCTAAGTTCGGTATTTTCAAAAAAGATGACAACTAGCAAATGATTTTTAGCCAAAGCAAGCAAGTAAGGCAATTGTCTATGCAGGGCATCTAGAGTTTCAAAATTGGTATATAAGAGTAGTAAACTTCTGTGGGTTATGGTTCTTCTTAATTCGGTATACAATCTTGCAAAATCTGATTCTACAAAATTGGTGTCAAGATTATAGAGTGTTTCAAGAATCAAGTTCATTTGTGACGGTCTTCTTTCAGCAGCAACTTTATTTTCTACTTTGTTAGAAAACGAAAGCATACCTGCTTTATCTTGTTTCATCAAAGCAATGTTGCTAATAACCAAGGTTGCATTTACTGCATAATCCAAAAGACTAAGGCCATTAAATGGCATTTTCATAACCCTACCTTTGTCTATAATGCTATAAACCGGTTGCGATTTTTCATCTTGAAATTGATTGATCATCAATTGATTTCTCTTCGCAGTTGCTTTCCAGTTAATGTTTCGTATATCGTCACCGGGTATGTAATCACGAATTTGTTCAAACTCCATGGTTTGTCCAATTCGGCGTATTTTTTTTAATCCGTATTCATGTAAACGATTGGAAAAAGCCATCAACATATATTGCCGTAATTGTAGAAAAGATGGATAGTTGGGAACCATAGCATCTTTACCAAATTGAAATCTTCTTGCTACAAGATTTAATGGAGAATTACAGTAAAGGTTTAAATTTCCAAAGTGATATTCGCCTCTTTCTAATGGTCGAAGGTTATAAGTTATTTTCTTTTCAGAATTTCCCTTTAGGTGAGTCTCTATTTCAAAATCACGTTTTTGATACTGAAAAGGGAGTTCATCAATCAGTTTTATAGCAACCTTATAATTGTATTGGTTTTCTAAAGTAATGCTGATTTCATTATCATCACCATTACTCAATTTTTCAGGTAATTGACGTTTGGCGTTGATTCCTTTTTGTTTGTAGAGTAAAATGAGATCTATAACAAATAATGCGATAAAAACATAAAAGAGCATTTTGGCAATGTTATAAATGCCTTCATACCCATAGCCCAGCATGAATAAGATGATGAGTATAATGATAGCGGTAAAGAAACGCGCTTGTAAATATATGTTTTTAAAAAACTTCACTAGCGTGGTATTTCAATAGTTTCAAGAATTTGGTTTACAACTTTCTCTGTGGTAAAACCTTCCATTTCTCTTTCTGGAGTTAATACTAAACGGTGTTTAAGAACAGCCTTTGCACAACGCTTAATGTCATCTGGAGTAACAAAATCTCTGGCATTAATGGCTGCATTGGCTTTTGCAGCATTCAATATAGAAATGGAAGCACGTGGAGAAGCACCTAAATATAAATTAGCATTGTTACGCGTATTGCTAATGATGGCCGCTATATATTTAATTAAATTATCTTCTACTACGATCTCTTTAATAAGATCTTGATAATGCGTTATTTTTTCTGCTGTTAAAACAGGTTGAATTAAATTGAAATCAATGAAATCTTTACGTTGGTGGTTACCAAGTAAAATGGCTATTTCCTCTTCATTGGTTGGATAACCTACTTCTATTTTGAAAAGAAAACGGTCTAACTGAGCTTCAGGAAGTCTGTATGTACCTTCTTGTTCTATAGGGTTTTGTGTGGCGAAAACTAAAAATGGTGCTGACATTTTATTGTGAATACCGTCAATAGTAATTTGGCGTTCTGCCATAACTTCAAATAAAGCAGCCTGAGTTTTTGCAGGTGCACGGTTAATCTCATCAATCAACACAATATTAGAAAAGATTGGACCTTTTTTATATTCAAATTCATTTGTTTTTACGTTGAATATAGAAGTTCCCAAAATATCACTAGGCATCAAGTCTGGTGTAAACTGAATTCTACTAAAATCTACATCCATAGTTTTTGCCAAAAGTTTTGCTGTAATTGTTTTTGCTACTCCCGGAACACCTTCAATCAGTGTATGGCCATTAGCTAGAATAGAAATCACCAAAAGATCTACCATATCTTGTTGGCCTACAATTACTTTAGCAATTTCTGCACGTATGGCGTCAACAGCTTCTTGTAATGGTTGAAGATCTATTCGGGTATTAAAGTTTAGATTTTCGTCTTTTGGTTCTATAGATTCGTTTTCCATGGGTTTAAGAGTTTAAAAAGCGTTCAATTTTGGTATTAAGGTCTACCAAATCTTGTTCAGTATGAATAGCTTTATTGTTCAAATATTGTATGTAATGAATGATGTCTTTGGTTTCTTCCAGGGATTTGCCTGATTTCACAGCTAGATTTTCAACAAACTTTTTATTCAATTCCAGCGTGTTCAAGTAGAAGTTTGTTCTTATATATTCTAAAAAGTAGATAATTTTTTTCTGAATGATATTGGTGTAATCTTTATGCTGAAAATACAAACTTCCAATGGTTTTTGTGAATTCTAAAGAAGTGTTTTCTAGCGGTTGGATTACAGGAATAATACGCTGAGTGCGCTTCCCTCTGAAAATGATAAAGATAATTAATGAAATAATGGCGGTATAAATAGCCCATTTCAATGCATCTTGCTGTAAAACGTAGCGTAGCGGAGTGGTTACCACTCTTCTGCCGGCTTTGTAATAGTTATCCCAAATAATATCATTATCCAAAATATAGGAAAGTGCAGAAGAGGCATATGCTTTGTTTCCGTTTAAAATATGATAATTAGAAAAAGCATAGGGGTTGGTATGTAAATAGAAAGCTCCTTTTTGATTACCAAACGGTATTTTGACAAAATTAAGTTCGACTTCCTCATCATCTTTAGTAAGATCTTGAGTGTATCCCAGTGCTACTGTTTGTAAAGTATCAATACTGCTGATCATAGAATTTTCAACTACGGTGGTAAAATGAACACTGTCTTTGGCAATCTGACGATTACTTAGGGTGTTTAAAATATTGGTAGCCATGGTGTTTCCGTAAGCACGTTGTATGTCAATTTTTAAAGTATCATTCAGATATCCGGAAATATTCATACCGCTTATAAAAACATCATTACCACGAGCTACAAAATCTAGCAGGGCATTCGTTTCAGTCTCATCAAAATAGAAATAATTATTAATCATGATGAGTGATTGGCGTTTGGTGGAATCTTGTAAATATGGATTGTTTGTGATATTTACATCTACATCTTGAACTTGATTGGGAAATTCATTGAGCTCTTCTCGAAGAACGTAGCAACCCAATGGAATTTTATCAAATGAGGTATAGCTATCTTTCCAGTTTACAGGTTTTGGTTTGGCAATTTCTACCACTATCAAAACCATGATCACCAGACCAATAATATATAATCCTAATTTAGCTCCTTTATCCATTTACTTGATTGACTGGTTCAGTTTGTCAAAATTATACGCGGTTTTCTTATAATCTGCTTCGTCTATTTGAAATTCTCCATACCATACATAATCATAGATATAGGATACTTTTTTAAAGAAATCTTTGGTTTCCGGGTTTTGAATTTCCGACTGGTATTCTGCATTGGTTTTATCAAAATGCCAATCTATAATACGTTTGCTAGAAAGCAATTGTAAAGATTTAAGATAGAGATAACGAACCGCAATTCTATAATCATGCTCTTTTACAGCTTTTTGAATGAGCTTATCAAAATCTACTTTTTCAATAGTTTCTTCAGTAAAATTAATTCCTTCAATTTTTCGGTCAGACTTTGTGAAAACAGCATTTACAGGCGCATCTAAAAGGTATTTTACGATGAGATAAATAATAATGACAGCAAAAATACCATACACTATGTATTCCAATATTTTAGGATCTATCCAACTGGTGTCTATACCAAAAACATCTCCTAACCATCGAAAGAATTTAGCCAATATTTCTTGTAACAAATTAGTACCTCCGCTATCATTGGTTACATAGTCAAAATCAGATCCGCTATATTTTTCCGGTAAATCCTCAGAAAAATTTTTCACGCGAATGTTTGAGCTATCTTGCTTTACAGTTTGCTGTGCATAACAGTACAACTGAAAAAATACAGTTGCAAAGGATAGTGAAATGGTATATTTAGTTTGTTTATTCAGAAACGCCAATTTTGTCAATTCTAGATTGTAAATAGGTATTGTATTTTTTCTCATGCATGTTATAATACAGTACTCCATATGCTAATTGTGAGAGTGACTGAGAAAAAGTAAATGTAATGATAAAAATACAAAAGCTTAGTGTGAAAACGACAGTAGCTGTGGTACTTTCATAAAATTCAAATTGATCTTGAACCGAAAAGTAAACGAAAAAGAAAAACAAAAAACCTGGGATGGACAATACCAATAAGGTTAACAGCGTATTTAGCAAACCAATTACCAAGCCATAACCAATAACCAATAAAAAGTTAGAGATAGAAAAATCCCATCCTTCTCCCATGGCCGCCGAAAATCCTTTATTCTTTTCAAAAATAGATACAAATGTTAATCCGTAAACAGCAGAGAGCAGAAAACTTAATCCATATTGAACAAACATTCCGATAAGAGGAATGAAGCTTACAATCATAGTTATAATTATATAACCAATATAAAATAATACTCCTATAAGCATGAAGGCTACAATAGTGCCTAAGTTCTTTTTAATGGCTTTCCATACCTCACTAGAAGTGGTTTTTCCATTGTTGTTTACATAGTGTACTATATATGAACTGGAAAAACTGTAATTAATGGCATACGTGCAGAATAAAACAATCACCAAAAAAATAGCACCAGAAACCAAATATATCATATTGGAATCTTCATTATTGTTCATTCCAAACCTAAAATCTCTACTGGCAAGTCCCATAAACCCGGTAACAAGCAGGTAAGAACAGCCCAGCATAAGAATAAAACTTATAAAGTTGTATTTAAGATACTGATTTAAAAACGGTTTTATGTTTTGTTTTATGAACGCGAAATAGACATTAATTAAATCGCCAAATGACAATCTATTTCTAAGTTCTATGAATGAATGCTGCATTTTTTCGATTAAGAATTATAGGGTAAGCAATATAATAATAAACAACCAAACTAAAAGATAAAAAGATAATACTATAGGCTAGAAATGATGGCATTTGCCCTCCGTACCTAGTAATAAAACCTTCAATAAAACCTGCAATGATAAAGAATGGTATGGTACTCACCACAATTTTGAGTCCGTCTTTAGCACCTTTCATAAAAGCGACTCTTCTGGAGTATGTTTTGGGAAACATAAAACTATTTCCCATGACCAAACCGGCACAACCGGCAATAATAATTACCCAAATTTCAATAGTGCCGTGTAACCAGATGGTGCTTGTTTTTTCGAGCAACCCATACTTATAAAAAAAAGTAATAAAGCTTCCAAGCATAATACCATTACTGAATAAAATATAAATAGTTCCGGCACTAAATAATATTCCAAAAGCATAAGCAATGAGTCCCACTCGTATATTATTGATAGTGATTCCAAGAAAACTACCCATTTGACTTCCGCTTTTGTAAATAGCCATGGGTTCACCATTTGCAATATTTTCTATAGTGGTATTCACATATTGATCGCCAAGAATAAGCCTCGCAAAGCTATCGTCATTCAAAGTAGATACAGAGCCTACAAGTATTGCGGCTATGAAAAACAGGAAAGTATATAAGAGTGTTTTATGGTATTGTCTAAAGAACAGCGGAAACTCAAACATCCAAAATTCTTTGATTTTGTTTTTTGATTCTTTTTTGGTGGTATATATTTTTTGATGCGCCTCGGATGTCAAAGAATTTAAATAGGTCAGCGTCTTACTTTCAGGATAATAAGTTTGTGCATAAGACAAGTCATTAGTAAGCTGAATGTAATAAGATGCTAAATCATCAGGATTTATTTTTATATTGCCACGTAAAGCTTTTTCAAATAAAATCCATTTTTCTTTATTTTGCTTAACAAAAGAAGCTTCGCGCATTGTAAGAAATAGAATTAATTTTTAACGAATATACAGTTGAATGACCAATTTAGCAATAAACACTGCACAAAATGTAAACATTGCGTATAAAACCGTTGGCTTAGGAGAACGAATTGTTGCATTTTTAATAGATGGTATAATACTTTTAACCTATTTAGGAATTATAGAATCTATCATGGAGATTTCTAATATTTTTTCTTCGGATCGCTGGACAGAAATTGGGTTTTACAGTTTATTTGCACTTCCTGCACTTACCTACAGTTTGTATTGTAACATCTTGTTTGATGGCAGAACAGTAGGGAAGATCATTATGAAGATCAAGGTGGTGAGAGAAGATGGTAAACCTACCGCATGGAATCATTATTTAGTAAGATGGTTGTTACGCTTTATAGATATATGGATGTTCTTTTCAGCTATTGGTGTTTTGAGTATCATGTTCTCAGATAAAAAACAGAGAGTTGGTGATGCCGCTGCGGGTACTATTGTAATTTCTACCAAAAATTCTCAGAAAATATCTAGTACTATTTTAGAGGAATTAGATGAAGACTATACACCGGTATTTTCTAGTGTTATTCAATTGACAGATAAAGATGTAAATATCATCAAAGAAGTGTATCAAATAGCAATTAAATCAGCAGATTTCAGAACACTTTCCATGTTGAGAGCAAAGGTTTCTGAAACCATTCAGACCAATTCAGAATTATACGATAAACAATTTATAGAAACCGTGTTGAAAGATTACAACTACTATACACAGCAAATGTAAAGGAGATTTTAATCTTTCAAAATCTCCACCGTCATCATAACATTTTTATGGGGCCACTCGCGTGCATCTGTTGCTAACTGACTTATGGTGTCTACCACATCCATGCCGTCAATTACATGACCAAAAGCGGTGTAATCACCATCCAAATGGTAAGCGCCGGGTTTTTGAGCTACAATAAAAAACTCAAACGGAGAGGCAAGTTTATGCGGATTGTCTATTTCGCTACTGGGCATGGAAACCACACCACGGTGATGCTTGTGACCTTTTCTGGTATCTGGTGGCAATAAATAATGACCTATTTTATTCCTTTTCTTTTGCGTCTTATACATATCGGTATTCCCTCCTTGTATGATAAAATTTGGCACTACACGGTGAAAATAAGTACTATCAAAATAGTGTTTTCGGGTTAGATAAATAAAGTTAGCCCAGTGATATGGCGTGTTTTTATAAAACTGAATATCAATGTTACCATACTTTGTTTTAATACGAACTTTATCCTCTTTCAACGTTTTTGCATAGTTGAAGAAAAAGTCGATAGCATTATCCTCGGTCAATTTAAAATCTTCCTTTACATCCTCTTCAGATTTGGTTTTGGTGGTTTCTGTAGCCGTTGTGTCAATGATATCTTGAGAAACTGTATCTTTTGTAACTTCAGTTTTAACAGTTTTTGCAGCTGTCTTAGGAGCTTCTTGGCATCCGGTTGCAAAAAAAAGTAGTACTATTGTAAGTATTGAAAAAGCTTTTAACGGCATGAAATTCGATGTTTTTAAAGAATTAGTTCCAAAAATACAAAATATACCACTTCCCGGAAAAGAGGCACATTACAAAATGACTCCGGAAGAAAGAATACAACAGGTAGCAAAAATCGATTTTTCTAAAAAGAAGGTAAGGCAAGCCGGAGTTCTTTCATTATTTTATCCGGATGCTGAGGAAGAAACAAAGTTGCTTTTAACCTTGCGTCATGCATATGAAGGGGTGCACTCCAATCAAATTTCATTTCCAGGCGGTAAAAAAGAAAAAGAAGATGAAAATCTGAAAATAACTGCTTTACGAGAAACGGAAGAGGAGGTAGGGGTAAGACCAACTGAAATTTCTGTGATTCGACCACTGTCTGAGGTGTACATTCCGCCAAGTAATTTTTTAGTTCAGCCTTTTTTGGGATACACATTGACATCGCCAATGTTTAAAATTCAGGAAAAAGAAGTAGCGGCTTTGGTAGAAGTGGATTTTGAAGATTTTTTGGATGATGCACGCCTGTTTGCTGCAAAAATGAAAACTTCCTATGCAGAAAGTATTGAAGTGCCGGCATTCAATTTTAACGATTTTACAGTTTGGGGAGCCACGGCCATGATGCTGAGTGAAGTAAAAGAACTATTCAAGGGAATACTATAACGTTTGTTTTTTGTAGATTTGCGTTTATGCTAAAATTTGAGAGATAATTATGGGTTTATTTAAAAAAAATCCTTTTGGACATATACTTTTTTTAAAAAAATGGTTAATACGTGTTGCGGGGCTAATGACACACCGCCGCTATAACGGTTTCAATAAGTTACAAATAGAAGGTTCTGAGATCATTAAAGAATTGCCAGAGACCAATGTACTTTTCATTTCAAATCACCAAACATATTTTGCCGATGTGGTTTCTATGTTCCATGTTTTCAATGCAAGTTTGAAAGGGAGAACAGATAGTATTAAGAATATTGGTTATTTGTGGAATCCAAAATTGAATATCTATTACGTAGCTGCAAAAGAGACCATGAAAGCAGGTTTTTTACCTAAAGTTTTGGCATATGCAGGATCCATAAGTATTGAAAGAACCTGGCGTTCTCAAGGAAAAGACGTAAACCGACAAGTGAAAATGAGTGATATTACCAACATTGGTAAAGCACTTAACGATGGTTGGGTAATTACGTTTCCACAAGGTACTACAACTCCTTGGAAACCTATTAGAAAAGGTACCGCACATATTATTAAAAAGTATGAACCTATAGTAATTCCAATTGTTATAGATGGTTTTAGGAGATCTTTTGATAAAAAGGGAATCAATATCAAAAAGAAAGGAATCTTACAGTCTATGGTGATTAAAGAACCTTTAGAAATTGATTATAGAAACGAGTCTATTGATTCTATTGTAGAAAAGATAGAATATGCAATTGAGCAACACCCTTCGTTTTTAAAAGTAATGAGTCAAAAAGAATTGAAAGAGCAAGATGAGCTCAATCAATTGAGAAGATATAGTGCAGAACATGGAAAAACCGAACTTGATTAAGTTCGGTTTTTTTATTTTATTAAACTTCTATTTGCTTTAACTCCTTGTAATTTTTGTTGAGTTTCTTCAATAGAATTCCATAAATGAGTCGGTAGAAAAGCCAAATGACTACAGCAAAAATTATTACGAAGATAAAACTCATCCCATAAATAACTGTGTAAAACATAGTTTCATTTCCTTTGGCAGCAAATTCATCGTGTAGTTGAATCAGTTGTTCATCATAGTTCATTTCTAAAAAGATGATCACAAAACTGAAAATAACAAAATAAACAAGGTTAAACCACACATAATAGTTGACTGTTTTACGGGTTCTAAGAATATTTTTCATTAATGTTTTTGCATTATCTATAGTAGAAATTCTACGATAATTCATAAAGAACAATAGAATGAAAACAAACAAAGCAGCATTACCAAAATAGGTAAGTACTTTCATAAGCGTAAGGTCTTTAATGGAATTGTAGGCTTCCATACCTTCAGAATCTTTGAGGGTAAAAGAAATTAAACCCCAAAATAGAAATTCTAGGATACTTATCACAAATATCCATTTTACGATAGAGGATGATCTTTTCCAGATCATTTTATGTATATCGTCATACGAAAGTTTTGGGAGCTCTTGCTCCTTGCGCTTCCAGTCTTGTTTTAATAAATCTAACTCGTCCATAATTTAGGGGTTCAGTACGGTCCTTAGTTTGGTTTTAATTCGGTTCATCTTCACTCGGGCATTTACTTCAGATATTCCTAAGGTTTCAGAAATATCTTTATAATCTCTGTCTTCCAAATACAAAAAGACCAAGGCCTTGTCTATATCGTTCAACTCTTTGATAGCATCATACATTAACCGTAGTTGTTGTTCTACTTGGTCATCATATTCTTCAGCTTTAATTTTAAAACTGATGGGTTCTATTTCTTGAGTTTTTATTTTCTTCTTCGATTTTCGGTATAGCGTTATGGCGGTGTTTAGCGCCACACGGTACATCCAGGTAGTAAACTTAGCGTCACCACGAAATTTGGGGTACGCTTTCCATAACTGAATGGTAATCTCTTGAAAAAGATCATTATGAGCATCAGCATCCGAAGTATACAGCCTGCAAATTTTGTGTACTATATTTTGATTTTCTTCTAAAAGGGTTACAAATGTATGTTCCTGTTCTTTGTTCACTCAGTTGGTTTGTTTGTGTATAAGTAGCAGCTTTTTAAAAAATGTTACAAGGAAAGTTCAATTCAAATTTTAATACTCTTTTCTAAGACTATCTTAAGATAAACATAAAAGTTGTAATCCGAAGCAATATATGATTATTATCAGCTAACTTTACTCAAGAATTAAGAAGCAAAGCATCGCTTCTTCTTGATTATAATTAATGTTCAACAAGAATACTAAATATGCTCAATAAAGGTGTATTTAGAATTTAATACTACTACATATGAATATACCAGACACCAAATTGCCCAGAGTAGTTATAGTTGGTGGAGGGTTTGCCGGTATTTCACTGGCAAAAAAACTAAAAGATCTTCCTATTCAACTAGTGATGTTTGATCGTCACAATTACCACACATTTCAACCCCTTCTTTACCAAGTAGGAACCAGCGGATTAGAAGCTGATTCCATTGGATATCCCCTAAGGAAGATCATGAAAAATCACAAGAATTTTCATTTTAGATTAGGTGAAGTACAAAATATAGATGCAGATGCAAACATGATAAACACCAGTATAGGAAGTTTGCATTATGATTATTTGGTGGTGGCTACCGGAACCAAAACCAATTATTTTGGAAACAAGGAAATTGAAGCCAACGCCTTGCCTATGAAAACCATACCACAAGCGTTAAATATAAGAAGCTTCTGGTTACAGAATTTCGAAAAGGCTAGTATGACGGAAGACCCGAAAGAACGAAAAGCATACTTAACGTTTGTCATCGTTGGAGCAGGACCAACCGGAGTGGAATTGGCTGGAGCATTGGCAGAATTAAAAAGAAATGTGCTTCCAAGGGATTATCCGGATATCGATATAGAGAATATGGAAATTCACTTGCTTGAAGGTATGGGCAAAGTTTTACCACCTATGAGTGACACGGCTTCTAAAAAATCGGAGGCTTTCTTGAAAAAATTGGGTGTACAAATTCATTTGAATACCATGGTTACTTCCTACGATGGAACCACCGTAGAAACCAAAGACGGTATGAAGCTGAAAGCAAAAACATTTATTTGGTCTGCGGGAGTTACAGGAAACCCAATTTTAGGAGTTAAAGAAGGAACTATTCACGATAAAGCACACAGGTATATAGTAAACAAATACAATCAAGTAGAAGGCTACAACAATTTATTCGCCATTGGAGACATTGCTTTAATGATGTCTGATGAATACCCTAAAGGGCATCCACAATTGGCACAACCGGCAATTCAACAGGGAGCCTTGTTGGCAAAAAACATCAAACGAATGTTGAATAACAAACCAATGGAAGAGTTTGAATACGTAGACAAAGGTTCTATGGCAACTATTGGTAGAAACAAAGCAGTGGCCGACATTAAGAAGCTACATTTTGGAGGTTTCTTTGCGTGGTTTATTTGGATGTTTGTGCACCTATTCTCTTTGGTAGGTTTCCGAAATAGAGTTATTGTGTTCTTTAACTGGATGTACAATTATATCAATTTTGATAAAGCATCAAGACTTATCATTCGTCAGTTCCATAGAAAACCAACAGAACAAGATGTAGTGACTACAGATGATACTACAGAAGTTGTATCTCAATAATGTAGAGAGTTACAATTATAGAATAACAGGAAAGCTGCTTAGAATTTATTTTTTAAGCAGTTTTTTTATTTAGAACGCATAGTGATTTTTTAGACCACTTATTTTCGATTAAAATAAGTAGCCAGATGATCAACCCAAGAATCAGAAGTAATAATTGATCAAGGTAAGTTTCCATAACTACAAAGTGCTTTGCACTCTCAATATATGAAAAACAGATAAAGTTTGAAAATTTATTCGTTAGCGTAATGTTGCATCAACCCAAGGTCAAAAGGAGTCCAAAGACAGGCTTTTAAATTACTTTGTTTAAAAGCAGCGTTTACCCAAGTATTGCAAGTTTTAAAACAGGAGTAACTTCCCTTGGCTTTATAAAAATTATCTTGAGAAGCATAACCCTTGTTTGCTAAAAGTTGTATGCGATGCGCTGCAGTATTTTGAAAGGTTCCGGAAATGTAGACATTCAAAGCCGTTAATTGTTCTTGATTAATATGGATAGGAATCCATTTCTTTTGAACACTACGGTAGCGGGTTACGTGCATGAGGGTACTACTTTTTAAAAACAGAGCGCCGAAGGCATTTTTAAAAGTCAAGTCGCCCCAAGTAGGGGTATTCAAATAAAAGTTTTCATCACCCCAGCCAAAAGCCACAAATTTATCACTAGCCTTTTGATGCAATTGCAAAGCTAGGTTCTCTGTCAAAAGTGTTTTAGGAAGTACAATATCCATATGCACTCCATTTGTAGTGAGGTAAATGGTATGAGGAGTAGGTAGCTCGGAAGGTTCGGTAGATACCGTTATCAAAGAAGTGATCACCGCAATGATGAGGTATCCTAATGGAAGTAGCAGTACAAAGCCAATGTATTTGAAGAGTTTTTTAAAAAGTGTCATTAGATGGAACTTCTATTTTGTAAGGGATATAAAATACTACTCTGTGTAATACTCAAATTCATATGTAGTACAACCATAGTATATACCGTCACTATAACTTTCAATATGCGTAATATTATTGAAGTTGTCATACGTAATTTTTCTAGTACTGATGTTTTCTTTACCATCGTCAGTTGTTCTAATCTCTTTAACCCAATTTTCATGTTCATCATAAAAAGTTTTTGTTGTTGAGCTCATTGCATAATTTTGAAAATGATCTGTCCGTTGGATAAGTTTATTGTTTTTATATACATACTCAATAAAATTCATCAAAAGATTTTCTTCCCTATCAGGCTCTAGATATTTTTTTATTTCCGTTGTAAGTCCATTTTTATTTTTATAAACATACGTGGTTTCATCATCCATACCATCTGTGGTATGGATTTTAAAGATATCTAGTGAATCACTTAGAATTTCAATCTCTGTTCTAACAACAGTAGTATCATTAAGTATTCTTTTTATTTTGGTTTGTCCTTTATATTCAAACTTAATGGTACTAGTAAAATGTGAATAAGAATTACCATCTAAAAATAATTCACTTACATTAATACGATCTATATTGCCTTCTGAATTATAACGATAGGTATACTTTGCATGTTCTTCTTCTCCAACATAGTTAACATATTTATTTAAACGATGAACAGTATCGTATTCATAAATTTCTACGTGATCTAAAACGTCGTTGGTATACACTTCCTTCTTGTCTATTTTATCAAAATCATTGTAAATATAGAGTGTTTTTCTTCGTCCAAATTGGTCTACATAAAATTGGTAATACAGATACCCTTTTTCATTAAACTTAGCAATCAAAGTATCCTTACTACCACAATAGGTTCTAGTTAAAGATTTTACATTTCCCAAAAAGCCCATTTCATTTAGATGTTCAGCTGTAGCAATGTCCTCTTGAGCTTGGACAAAATAAGTGCATACAAGGAAGATTACGTAGATAATATTTTTCATTCTTGATTGTAATATAGTTCTTGTTGCTAACAACAATGTTTTAGGGAATACAGGTTATTCACGTTTCTAAAATAGTAATTTTTCTTACAAACCTTTAGTGAGACTTACTTGTCTTATAAAAATCAAACCATCATACATCGTCGCATAAGCATTTTGTGTACATTGATATTTCATGGCCTTTAAAAGTAATCCGGGACCACCTACATACAAATGCGATGTTTTTTTAGTAATCAACTTTTCCATATCGCGGTGTGTCATGGCAGTTGAAAAATCAAAATAAAAACAATCCATAGGAACTTTATACAAAGTTGCTGCTGCCAAAAAATTTAAGGGAGCTGTAATGGTGTCTACCACTCGTGTTTTGTCAGCATCATACCCAACAATAGCTCCCGAACCAAATTCCATACCCATTGCATAATAGTGGTTGGCATAAACATTTTTAAGATGCTTGCCGAGTGAGGGTACTAGTGTGCCCGTTTCTTCTCCAAAAAGCGTGATATTGTTTTGAGGAAGTTGAGAAATGTGCTCGTTATGTGCCCATACCACAGCCTTAGAAGGGTGAAGCTTTAGCACTGCTTGCACCATACCTGCCATGTGTTGGTCTCTGTAACCCCAACTGAGAGTACTTCTAAACTCAAGGTAATTTAACATGGCTTGAAGTAGTAGTAAAGCATTGGTCTTTTCTTTAAAATCAGCATTCGAATCGATACGATGTTGCAGGTTTTTTAGCGTATGAATGGTTTCCTGATGATCTTCTCCTTTTTGAACTCCTTTGAAAGTAGCCACAGCAGTTATCGCTGCTTGTTCTGTAGCTGTCAATGAATAATTGTTATAGGCTAAAAGATCGTTCAGTAGGGGAGTCAATTGATAGTTAAATTTGCAATCCATTCCATAAATATGCACTTTATTGTTGGGAGTTTGTGTTTTATTAAAAGTATACAACCACTCAATCATGGCTAGCATTTCGGGAGTGGTATTCATGGCTTGTTGTGCATTTTTTAAAAGAGCATTGGCATTGCCTGTTCCGTCTTGTATGTAGCGGTCTAGCATAGCGGCACAGCCATAACTTTCTTCTATAAAGAAAAGTTTTACGTTTCCATAGCGTACTAAGGTTTTTAACAGCCCTCCTCTTACGGTATTGTTTTCGGCATGCTGATGAGAAGACTCTCCAAAACCATAGACCGTTGCTTTTTTAAAAATAGCAGGAGCGTTCGCATAGAAAAGAGAGTCTGATATTTGTTCTGTAGGAATAGCAATAGCGTTAGAACGAATCCAATCCAGTACATTCTTTTCCTTTTGTGCAAACAAAAGTGAACCTATGAACAAGCATAATATTAGTGAATAAGATTTCATCCTACCAAGTTTTTGAATCCCTAAAATCATATCTAATTATTTATAAGTTAGTTGCTTTCTTTGTTTAGGTAATTATGGAAATTAGTCTTTATACTTCTCTTTATAGAGTTGCTCAGCTCTTTCATGCAAATCGTCTGTCATTTCTAGAGGTACTAGCGTTTGCTGTTGAATTGCCCAGGCTTGATTACCAATATCACTACTTTGAAGTACAATGGTATCGCCAACTACGGTCCATCCAATTGCCCAGGCACTTCCATCACCGGCATTGGTATTAACAGCTTGTATATTTCCTTGTTTGTTATAAAGATGAACTATTACATCAGCATAAGTGTCTTTCTCTTTTTTAGTACGATTTACCGTAGTAGAGATTTTAAAATCTCCCGAAGGGGAAGTTATTTTTTCACTTTCATAATCTGTAAAAAAACAACTGCTCATACTAAAGGCGGCAAACAGCATTCCGATATAATAGAAACGATTCATTACTTAATTGTATAAAAAAAATAACACGTCTTCGAATATACATAATATTGTAATATACAACATGGTTACTCAATAAAAAAGCAGCAAATGCATAGCCGAATAGGCTGATAGTGTCACTATATTTTCAGGAAGAACAATACATGGTGACCAATTTTTTTTGAACACCAAGGAACTTTCCAAAACCGGCAAGTAGTAAAATGGCTGTATGCTGTAATTGTTGAGGGATTTTAGGACTGTAAGCATCCATCATTTTAAGGGCTATGGCTAGGTGAAGTTTATTTTTAGGAAGTCCATCACGGGTAATTTTGCCATGTTCAGCAATTCCATAAAGAATTTTCAAAGCGCAAAGTGTTTGTTTAGGCTGCAATATCTCAACATCAAAGATGACAACTTCATTTGAGTTATTAAAAAATCGATGTGAGCAGAAAGGTAAAGCTATTGCAGATTGTTTCGTGGTAAGCAACGTTTCTTCGGTTCCTAAATACAAGCTTAGCGTACCTCGAATCACAGTAAATTTTTCTTCAATTTGCGTGTGATAATGTAAATCGGTTTGTCCTCCTCCAGGCTCCAAATATGTTCTAAAGATCAATTTTTCGCTGGTATGCTGTAGTACTTCAATACGGTCTTTCAGTATAGGATTTGAAAAAGTGATACGAGTAGAATGCATATAAAAGTACGGTAGCTAATTCGTAAACAAAATTACAATTATAACCGTGAAATTGTAGAAAGATGGAATGATTTTGTTTTGGGTTGAAACGTATCAAACAATAAAAAACTGAAATAAAATTAGCTTTTTGAAACCTCTTCCAACCGAACAACAACCGAACGATAACCGAACAACAACACAAGAATGACACAAGAACAACACAAGGATGACACATGCTCAACACAACAAAAACAAAAGTTGCGACAGTTTTAAAGATGTTTTAAAGGGTTTAAGTTGTTGATTGTTAGGTTTTAATGGTGTTTTTCTAATCAAAGTATGTGTACAGTTCGTGTACAGTTTGTGTACAATCGTAGTGAAGTGGTTGTACATTTCATTAATTTTCTTTATAGGAATAGACAGCAGAACACCAAAGTGTATTTCAATAGATAAGGATTAAACTACTAGATAAGATACTTTAATGAATAGTTTTTTGGGACGTACAGAGTGAATTTTAGAAACATTCGTTGTATAAAAAAATGCTTTGTATATTTACGCGTCCCCAAATGCCCCATAACTCTTGAAAAAGATTTTAGTCTTAAAAATTGTAGCGTCCATCGCTTTTGTAGTGATGATGGTAAGCCTGTTCAAAATGATAAAACACAGGCAATATAGAAATCAGGAAATAGCAGCAAATTCATTTACAACATTTGCTGTCATAGAGAAATTGGCTCCTAGAGCCAGAAGAGACGTGATCTTGGAAGAGGATCTGGTCTATTTTTATTTTGAAAAAAATGATTCAGTATACCATAAAATAAAGCACTTAAGTGTGAACGGAATTAAAAGATTAGAGATCAAAGCAGGTACTAGTTATCCCATAACCGTATCTAAGAGTAATTATAATATTTATGAAATAGATTTTACCAAAAGCGTACCTGCGGTTGAATAGTAGGATGTTTTTTGAATAAAATGTAGTGCTTAAATAAATGCCTTCCATTAAAATCTTTGGTATCTTTGAGTGGGGTTTACAGGCCCTATCAAACAACGCAAGATGCAAAAGACATACAGTGGCACCTATTGGTACACAGGAGCGGTACCAAAGGATTTGAAAAACGTACGAACGAATTTTCAATTGGAGTTAGAAGCAACCAATGACCTGAAGTTTACAGGAACGGTTGAAGACGATGTAACCACAGGTGGCACACCGGGTATTGGGAATATTGAAGGAGAATGGAAAAAGAATACCATAGTGTTTGTAAAACAAATGCCGGTATTTACACATTTCAATAGCGATGGGAGCATGGTAACAGGGAGACCGCCACACCAACCCATCTATTACAAAGGAAATGTAGATACTGTTACAGGTAACATCCGTGGAACTTGGAAGGTAAAGTTCTCTGTGAGCTTTTCAAAAGGAAGACTCTGGATTTTACCAAGCGTTAAGGGAGAATGGGAAATGAGGCAGCATACTGAGTGAACAATTGAATGTAATGAAAGAACCTATCTACAAAGCAGCGGTATTATTCGTAGTTTCAGCACCCATTCTATGGCTTATAGGAGTGTTATTAAAAGAACTCTCCATCGTATTAAATATTCATGATACCTATTTTGTGATCGCAATGGATGATTATATGCTGGTGCTGGTAGCATTTTTTGTGGGAGTCGCATTTTTGTTCGGATTGGCTGGATTGGTTCGCATTCCATGGAATGAAAATCAAATAAGACGCTACACAGCATTCAACTTTATCATAGGATTATGTTTAACCATGCTGGGAATCATTGCAGCATTAGAGGATGTTTCAGGAGATTGGTGGATACTTACAGTAGGGCTGCTCATAGCATTGGCGATTAGTACGCAACTTGTAATGGTGTTTCATGGTATTATAAAACTGATGAAGAAATAAAGAAGACTATGCAAAGAATTTCATTCCCAATAATGCTTTCAAATACCATGGACTATAAAGATGGTGAAGCGTTATTACCACTGTTTGATGCTTATTATAGTTCTCCAAAAGAACAAGTATATAGAGACTATTATCATCAGAAAGAATTTGTAGATTGTAAGGGCTGTGTTTACAAAGTGGTGGATAGAAAAACTCCGGAAAGTTTCTGGAGAAACCTATTCTATTTTATACCTGGAGTATACAAGGTAGAATTGATCTTTCAGAATACCTACAAAACCATGGACGTAGTAGCAGTAAAAAACAACCTTATCCAAGGTATTAGAAAATTTGATACTTCTGGAATGAACGATGTTTCAGAAGAATGGATTCAACAAATAAAAAAGGCGAATACAATCAAAGAAATTTTAATGGGATGAAAGCACTGAATCAATGGATAGCGCTCATACTTTGTTGTCTGAGTTGGTATGCACAAGCTCAAAATATGAAAGAGATCAATGCAGCAATCGGACTTTCTGATACGCTGACCTATGAAAATGAAATTCGGATTTATCAATCAGAGAGCATAACTAATTATAGTTCATTGTTGAGGTTGTACGAAGAATCAGAAGATAACTGGAAAGTGACGTATGATGAACATTTTGCCAAAGTACCTGGAAATCCTAAAGAACGCGTAGAAACGCATAGGTTAAAAGGGAAGCAAAGTTTGCATTACGTGTTTTTAGCATTGTTACGAAGCTATATAGATCAATTACCAGACCAACGCAGCATTGAATGGAAACTGAAAGAGCGAGGTGTCATCTACAAGGAAAACTACAACGGAGAGGAAACCTATCAGTTAGCTAACAAAGTAACCACAGTGCTAGACGGAACGGGGTATACAGTAATGACCAAAGTATATGGGAAGGCGCATAATTTCTCTTTTAGTAATCCCGATACCTATTACAAGTTATACCCAGAAGTTGATGAACTGGTTTTTATGAAAGAGATAATAGATACCATCCGAACTGAATTTGGGATTTGGCAAGTACAAGAATAGTATACTAGCGATGAATTACTAAAAGATAGTTCTCCAAAATTATACTACTTTTGATGGTGTACTACTAAAAACTTTCCTATACTTAACACATGGAAGAAACAAAAAAGACCAACGATAAAAAAGAAGCTGTGGTGCCTGTAAATGTGGCGTTACCCAATCACTGGGCAACGAGTGCAGAAACTTTGTGGGCAACACCTTTAGGAGAAGATTTATACCAAATAGAAAATGTACCGTTCTACGCTTACGGACTCAATTATAAAGACATTGTAAAAGCCAATATCATTGGGAAAGCCGAAATACCATTGGCGCATGAATTAGTGAAGAAAGGCGGTCACCAAACATTTCGGTTATCCTTTGCAACAGGAATTCAAAAAGAGTTTCAAGAGAAGATTTTGAATGGTTTTAAAAGCTTACACGTTACCTACGAAAGAGCAAACGAAACCTATGTTGCTTTAGATATGAAACCGCAAGGCGTTTTTAAAGAGGTATTTGCGGTATTGAATAAATTAGTGGAAAATGGCATCTTAAGCTTTGAAACCTGCGAAGCAAGAGTATTTGGTACTTTTGATGACAAACCGAAATTGTAAAAGCAACATTATCTGTTGTGATATCATGAAAATATCAATACTACAATCATTAAAAAAGCCGCTTTTTAAAAGCGGCTTTTCTATATGTTATTCTTCTTCTTCAAAATCGATACTGGCAGAGTTTACGCAGTAACGCTTTCCGGTTTCGGTAGGCCCATCGTTAAAGACATGCCCTAAGTGTCCGCCACATTTAGCACAAAGAATTTCGGTACGTATCATTCCGTGACTGTAATCTTGAACATATTCTACGGTGCCTTCAATAGCGTCATCAAAACTAGGCCATCCACAGTGACTTTCAAATTTTTGATCACTTTCAAATAATTTGGTACCACAGCCTTTACAGCGGTAAACACCTTCTTCAAAATGAAGATTGTATTTTCCTGTATTGGGCATTTCGGTTCCTTTTTGGCGCAATATTTTGTATTCTTCGTTGGAGAGTTGTGCTTTCCATTCAGCATCTGTCTTTTCAACGGCATACTGTTTCTTATCCATATCTTTTTTTTCTTTTTGTGTGTTTTGTGCTTTACTATTACAACTTACAAAAATAATAGCGAACAAAGCAATAATTACGTTTTTCATGGGTTTAAGCGGTAATAAATGAAACAATTTCTTTAATCACTTTTCGATCACCAAGTATCTTGCGGTGACCTAATTTTTTAGTCTCAAATAATGTGCCATTTGGTAGGTGTTCCACAATTTCACGCGCTGCTGTTACAGGAACGTCTACATCGTCTTCATCATGAATTACCAATACCGGTATGTGCACTTCTTTTGCTGCTATATACGAGGAAAAATCGTTTAGGGTTCTATTGATCTGTTTTTCTACTTTGTATTTCATCATGGCTCCAATTTCGGGTTTCATACGCATTTGTTTGATAAAATCACGAATAATATCATCGATGACGTTACCGCTACCCACAGTGACCAATTTCTGAAAACTTAGATTTTCTTTACAGCAATTGAGTAAAGCCATGCCTCCAAGAGAATGTCCAACAGCAGCTTCAAAAGGACCAAATTGTTTTTCGATTTCAAAGATCACTTCTATGAATTCTTTCATATTGGTTTTGGTCCCTTTTGATTTTCCGTGTGCAGGAGCATCGAAACTAATGGTACTATAACCATTTTCAACCAAAGCATCAGCTATTTTAAAAAGTTGAGTTCCTCTTCCACACCAACCATGGCTTAAGAGTATTTTCTTATCAGATTTACCATAGGTGTAGATGATTATTTCTTTGTCAATTGCAGGAATATATAATTTGGTTTGTACCGAGTTTGCATCCATTTCAAATTCACGACTGGGCATTTTAAATTTGATGGGAAGCATAAAGATGTTACCGGCGTAAAAGGCTGCAAGTTTTTTAGAAACAAACTGCAAACTCTTTCCAAAGTAAACTATAGGTTGTGGTATTTGTATGCTTTGTTGGTGTATTCCTTTTTTCTGATCCATAATTGGTTATTTCATTTTTTTTGAAAATTTAAAGACTTTTCATTCCGTTCGTGTCAAGTAATTATCTTACATTTATAACACTAGTAAAGTTAAAACTTTCTAATTCTTGAAAAATGCTATGAAGAAAAATTTGCCGCCTCAAAGTCATTTGTACAAATTTAGTAGATGTAAAATAGAACCTCAAAGAATCTAGCCAAAGCTTTACTCCCCTGACAATAATACCTGTTTAAACGAAACAACTAAACATAATTACTAACTATCTAAACCATTGTTAAATGCATCAGGTACAACCGTATTCTTTATTTACAGATTATGACATTCATTTATTCAAAGCAGGCAAACATTACAAACTTTTCGAGAAACTAGGCGCACATTTAGTTACGGTAGATGGTGTAGAAGGTACATACTTTGCGGTTTGGGCACCATCAGCAAAAGAAGTTGCTGTAATTGGCGATTTTAATTATTGGAACGATGGAGAACATCAACTCAATGTTCGTTGGGATTCTAGTGGTATTTGGGAAGGATTTATTCCACATGTAACCAAAGGAGTTCGTTACAAGTATAAGATACATTCTCATCATGATGGTGTAGTTACAGAAAAAGCAGATCCATTTGCACTGTTTTGTGAAACCCCACCAAATACAGCGTCTATAGTTTGGGATCATAACTATAAATGGAAAGACGATGAGTGGATGCAAAAGCGTAAAGAGTTTAATGATCTCGATAAACCATATTCAGTTTACGAAGTACATTTAAGTTCCTGGAAAAAGAAGGTAGCCGAAAATAGAAGTCTTACCTATAAAGAAATGGCGAAAGACTTAGTGAAATATGTGAAGATGATGAACTTCACTCACGTAGAATTTATGCCTATTATGGAATATCCTTATGATCCTTCTTGGGGATATCAGATTACCGGATATTTTGCACCAACATCTAGGTTTGGAAGCCCACAAGACTTTATGTATTTGATTGAAGAATTTCATAAAAATGATATTGGTGTCATCCTTGATTGGGTTCCGTCTCACTTTCCTGCAGATGGGCATGGTTTAGCTAATTTTGATGGTTCTGCCTTGTATGAACATCCAGATTGGCGAAAAGGATACCACCCAGATTGGAAAAGTTGCATTTTCAATTACGAGCGAAACGAAGTACGTTCATTTCTAATAAGTAATGCTATTTATTGGTTACAACAGTTTCATGTAGACGGTTTGCGCGTAGATGCGGTAGCTTCTATGATCTATTTAGATTATTCCAGAGAAGAAGGTGAGTGGGAACCTAATATGTTTGGAGAACGAGAATACCTGGCAGCAGTATCGTTTTTAAAAGAAATGAACGAAGCTGTGTACGGCAATTTTGAAGGAGTACAAACCATAGCCGAAGAGTCTACCGCATTTAGTGGTGTTTCTAGCCCAACGTATTTAGGTGGTTTAGGATTTGGAATGAAATGGATGATGGGTTGGATGCATGATACGCTTCAGTATTTCAAAAAAGAATCGATTCATAGAAAATACCATCAAAACGATATAACCTTTAGTTTAAATTATGCATTCTCGGAGAACTTTATGTTACCGTTGAGTCATGATGAGGTAGTGCATGGAAAAAGCTCATTGTTTGGTAGAATGCCTGGTGATGAATGGCAACGTTTTGCTAACTTAAGAACCATGTATTCGTACATGTTTACTCACCCGGGAACAAAATTATTGTTTCAAGGAGCAGAGATTGCACAAAGTGAAGAATGGAATTTTCAACACAGTCTGGACTGGCATTTATTAAAGTATGATTACCATAAAGGTGTGCAAACGCTCGTGAAAGATTTGAATAAATTGTACAAAACGGTTCCGTCACTTTATGAAAAGCAATTTTCACATGAAGGATTTGAATGGATCAATTTTACAGACGGAAATAGTTCAATTCTAAGTTACATACGAAAAGGGTATGACGAAAAAGATGACGTAGTGGTTGTGTGTAATTTTACGCCGGTAAAACGTGAGAACTTTAGACTGGGCGTGCACAAATCAGGAAAATTAAAAGAGATATTCAATTCAGATCTTAAAAAATACAAAGGCTCTGGAGTACGTAATACAAGAGCGTTGAAAACCGATGAAATTAGCTGGGATGGTAAAGAGCAAAGTTTTGAAATTACATTAGCTCCGCTAAGCGTCATGGTTTTTGCATTTTTGTAAATAATTGACACATATAATTATAGAATAATTAACAAGAATCTGGTATTATAATTTTAGCTTTATAAGAATATAAACTCATTGCCATATGATTACTAACACCCAACTCGAATATAGAGGAAATCAGTTCCCAAATGCAATTAAGTCGTTTGAACAAACCATAAACAATCTGTTTTTTACAGCAGAAAATGGCGTGGTTCTTTGCGTTACGGTTCTTAGAGATAGTTTGTTACGCTTTCGATTTACAACAGAAGGTGTTTTTGAAAATGATTTTTCCTATGCAATAGATGAAGAATCTATTCATGGTTATAACAAGCTTGAAGTAGTAGACGATACGTATAAATACACCATCATTACCAATAAGGTAAAATGTATTATCAACAAAGCAGATATGCGCGTTGGTATCTATGATTTAGAAGGAAATTCTATTCTGGAAGACGAATTAGGATTCCACTGGGAAGAAAATTACGAATACGGTGGTAACATTGTAAAAATGAGTAAATCAACCGTAGATGGCGAAAGTTTCTATGGTTTGGGAGACAAGCCTACTCATTTTAATTTAAAAGGAAAGAGAGTTTCCAATTGGAATACAGATGAGTATGCATACAATACAGATAGAGATCCACTTTATAAAACAGTACCGTTTTATGTAGGACTCAGAAAGGGAATTGCATATGGGGTTTTCTTTGACAATACATTCCGTACCTATTTTGATTTTTGTCAAGAGCGAAGAAACGTCACTAGTTTTTGGGCAGATGGAGGAGAAATGAACTATTATTTCTTTTATGGCCCTGAAATGCAGCAAGTAGTTTCTGTATATACCGATCTTACCGGTAAACCAGAATTACCTCCTTTGTGGGCTTTAGGATATCACCAATGTAAATGGAGTTATTATCCAGAAGCAAAAGTTAGAGACACTGCAGCTAAATTTCGTGAATTACAAATTCCGTGTGACGCTATTTATTTGGATATAGATTATATGGAAGGCTTCCGTTGTTTTACTTGGAATAAGAATTATTTTCCAGATCCAAAGAAAATGGTGGCCGATCTTATGGAAGATGGCATTAAAACCATTGTAATTATAGATCCGGGAATCAAGGTTGATCCAGAATACAGTGTTTTTCAGGAAGCTCTAGAGAATGATTATTTCTGTCACCGCGCCGATGGTCCTTATATGCGAGGAAAAGTATGGCCGGGTCGTTGCTACTTCCCAGATTTTACAAATCCTGAAGTACGTGAATGGTGGACAGATCTTTTTGAAGAATTAATAGAAGATATAGGAGTGAAAGGTGTTTGGAACGATATGAACGAACCAGCAGTTATGGAAGTTCCTACCAAAACATTCCCTTTAGATGTGCGTCATGATTATGACGGTAACCCTTGTAGTCACAGAAAAGCACACAATGTATATGGTATGCAAATGTCTCGCGCTACGTATGAAGGCGTTAAGAAATTTGCTTATCCAAAGCGTCCGTTTGTAATTACACGAGCAGCATATTCTGGTACTCAGCGTTTTACTTCTTTTTGGACAGGAGATAACGTAGCCAATTGGGAACATTTATGGTTGGCCACAGTACAAGTACAACGTATGTGTATTAGTGGAATGAGTTTTGTGGGGACCGATATTGGTGGATTTGCAGAACAGCCAACTGGAGAGTTATACGCAAGATGGATTCAGCTGGGAGTCTTTCACCCATTTTGTAGAACGCACTCTTCAGGTGACCACGGAGAACAAGAACCATGGTCTTTTGATGAAGATGTATTGAATATTTCAAGAAAGTATATAGAGCTTCGCTATACGTTGCTACCTTATTTGTACACTGCTTTTTGGAGATATGCTACAGAAGGGGAACCGATTATAAAACCATTAGTATATTTTGATCAAACCGATGTTCAAACGCATTACAGAACAGACGAGTTTATTTTTGGTAGAAAAATATTAGTTTGTCCAATTCTGGAGTTTAACGTACAGGGTAGAAGAATGTATGTTCCAAGAGGAAAATGGTTCAACTATTGGACAGATGAAGTTGTTACAGGAGGAAGAGAAATGTGGGTAGAAGCACCGCTTCACATTATGCCAATGTTTATCAAAGAAGGAGCCATCATACCAAGATATCCTGTTCAGCAATATGTTGGAGAAAAAACAATCGATGAATTAACATTGGATGTTTATTATAAACTAGGAGAAGAGAAATCATTGGTTTACGAAGATGCTCAAGATGGTTATGACTATACCAAAGGTCGTTATAGTATTATGAACTTCAAGTTGATAGGTAAAAAAGATGAGCTTGTAATTCAACAACATCATGAAGGAAAATTTGATACCGATTATAACGATCTAAAATTCAGACTGCACGGAGTGCCATTTGAGATTACCAAGGTGTTTATAGATAACGAAGAGGTAAGTTTGAAAGATTTAACATCAGATTCAGAAAATGCTATAAAAGTTAACAAGATTTTCAGTGATATCAGACTCGTAGGAAATAAATAGTATAGTATCTTTGATAAAAACTTACCAGAATGAAAAAGATATTTTTACTAGGAACATTGGCTTTCTTTGTGTTCTCTTGTAAAACAAATCCGTTTACAGGACAGAATACATTAAATTTTTATCCGAATAGTCAAATATTCCCTACAGCATTTGCTCAGTATGATGAATTTCTGAATGAAAACAAAGTAATTAAAGGAACATCAGATGCACAAATGATTCAAAACGTAGGGCAGAAAATCGCGTTGGCAGCTGATAAGTGGTTAACGGCGAATGGTCATCCTAATTATTTGGATGATTATGAGTGGGAGTACAATTTAGTACAAGACGAAACGGTAAATGCTTGGTGTATGCCAGGCGGAAAAATAGTTTTCTATAGTGGAATTTTACCCATAGCACAAGATGAAACAGGTATCGCTGTGGTAATGGGACACGAAGTGGCACACGCCTTAGCAGATCATGGAGCACAAAGAATGAGTGCTTCTACGATTCAGCAGGTAGGAGCTGTTGCCGGAAATGTGGCTATAGAAGACGAGAAAACATTAAGCCTTTTCAATACAGCTTATGCTGCCGGTACACAAGTTGGAGTAATGCTTCCGTTTAGTAGAAAGCATGAAACCGAAGCCGATAAAATTGGATTACAATTAATGGCAATTGCTGGTTATAATCCTGATGAAGCTGCAGAATTATGGAAACGTATGAGTGCAAATGGCAGTAGTAGTACTCCAGAATTTTTAAGTACGCACCCATCAAACGAAACCAGAATAGCTAATTTAACTCAGTGGGCACCAGAAGCGAAAGCTGAAGCTCAAAAGTTTGGAGTGACCTCGTTTAAATAATTAATTATAAAGTTCGTTAAAAAGCATGTCATCATTGGCATGCTTTTTTTGTATTCAATAGTATTTTGTTTAAATTTATTTTAAAAAAATTAAACAAAATGAATAACGAAAGAAAAATAGATAGAATTATAGAAATGGCTTGGGAAGACAGAACGCCCTTTGATGCCATTAAATTTCAGTTTGGATATTCAGAAGCTGATGTCATCAAATTAATGCGTACCGAACTAAAGCCTTCTTCTTTCAAGCTTTGGAGAAAACGGGTACAAGGAAGAGCAACCAAACATTTAAAGAAACGAAATTTTGAATCAGGTAGATTTAAATGCTCTAGGCAAAAAAATATTTCAAACAATAAAATAGCTAAACGATGAGAAAAATTTTGGTTATTGGTGGAAGTCGTGGTATAGGAAAAGCGGTAGTAGAGGGTTTAGTAAAAGATCATGAGGTAATAAGTTTTAGCAGAACCGAAGGTAATTTACCCGAAAGTGTTCAGCAATATGAATTAGATATTTTGAAGGATGAATTACCAGATATCGAATCATTGGATGGTTTGGTGTATTGTCCTGGAAGTATCAATTTAAAACCTATAGCGTCTTTAAAAATTACCGATTTTCGAGAAGATTTCGAAATCAATGTTATAGGAATTGTTCGTTGTATTCAAAAGTATACGAAGATCTTAAAGAAAGGAAATAACCCTTCCGTGGTTTGTTTTAGCACTGTTGCCACACAACTAGGAATGCCATACCATGCAAGTATCGCTGCCTCAAAAGCTGCAGTAGAAGGTTTGGTAAAAACCTTGGCTGCTGAGTTTGCTCCTTTAATTCGCGTAAACGCTGTGGCCCCAACCGTCACAAAAACTGATTTGGCAGAAAGATTGTTCAGAAGTGATAGTATGAAGGAAAAATTGAAAGAGAGACATCCGTTACAGAATTATTTACAGCCTGAGGACGTTGCTTCTGTAGTTCACTTTTTATTATCAAACGCCAGCAAAAGTATTACAGGGTCTATTTTACCGGTGGACAACGGGATTGTTTCTGTAAAATTATAGACTCAATTTTTTAATTGATTGCCTAAAAATAATATTGGGGAACTTAGTAAATGAAAAATAAATTGTTAATTTCAATTTTCAAACTAACTATTTACTAGCAAACCAATGAACAATCAACTAGCAAAAGGAAGCAAAAAATTGCTGAATGCCTGGGCATTTTATGACTGGGCAAATTCAGTATACAGTTTGGTAATCGCTTCTGCCGTTTTTCCTATTTTCTATGGTGGATTATTTACCGAATTTGGAAGTAATTATATTTCTTTCTTTGGTTTCACCGTGAAAAATTCTGCGTTGATCAGTTTTGTAACGGCTTTTGCTTTTTTGGTTGTAGCTATTATTTCTCCTTTACTTTCCGGAATCGCTGATTATGTGGGAAACAAAAAGTTCTTCATGAAGTTTTTTTGCTACATGGGAGCTTTAGCGTGTATTGGCTTGTATTGGTTTAGTTTAGACAGATTGTACATAAGTCTACTCCTATATTTTTTAGGATTGATAGGTTTCTGGGGAAGTTTGGTGTTTTATAATTCATATCTGCCAGATGTTGCTTTTCCTGAGCAACAAGATAAAATCAGTGCCAAAGGATATTCATTGGGGTATATCGGAAGTGTATTCCTGTTAGTTTTCAACTTAGCAATGGTAATGTATCCCGAAATGTTTGGTATTGTTGCCGAGACCAGTGGTAAAGCAGCCATGACAGCAATGCGCTATTCTTTTATTTCTGTAGGCGTTTGGTGGATAGCTTTTAGCCAATATACTTATTACTATTTGCCAAAAGGAAATCATGAGCGGCCAAAAGTAACCAAAGATGTATTACTGAATGGTTATAAAGAACTGAATAAAGTTTGGCAGAAACTATCCGAAAATATAAAATTAAAGCGCTATTTGGTCAGTTTCTTTGTCTACAGTATGGCCGTACAAACGGTAATGCTCGTAGCTACTTATTTTGGCGAGCAAGAAATAGCTTGGGGTTCGGACGATCAAAAACAAATGGGATTAATCATAAGTATTTTAATGATTCAGATTGTTGCAGTACTTGGAGCATTTTTAACCTCAAGAGTTTCCGCTAAGTTTGGAAATATTCCAACGTTAATTACCATAAATATTATTTGGACAGTGATTTGTGTTGTTGCTTATTTTGTAACACTACCCATCCATTTTTATGTTACAGCCGGTTTTGTAGGTTTGGTAATGGGAGGTATTCAATCATTATCGAGATCTACGTATTCAAAATTTTTACCGGAAACCAAAGACACCACATCTTTCTTTAGTTTCTATGATGTTGCGGAGAAAATAGGTATTGTTATAGGTATGGCGTTATATGGCGTAATTGACCAGATTACCGGTTCTATGAGAAATTCGGTATTGTTTTTAGTTGTTTTCTTTGTGGCTGGTGTATTGTTGATGCTTAGGATTCCTAAGAAATAAATTACGTTAAAGAATAAAAATGATTGTATTCGTAGCCAACTAATCAAAGCATATATCTATAAATGAAAAACAATTTTTTAAAATCGTTCGCATTATTGTTTGTTTTCGCAGCAGCAACTACTTCTTGTACAAGTGATGACGGTGAATCAATAAATGAAGGAGAAAGTACAGGAAATTATTTACCATTAGAAGTTAATAATGAATGGAACTATTCAGATGGGACGAACATCCTGTTATCTGATGAAGAAGAACATGATGGTCACATGTATTATATGTACTCTGCTGTAGATGATACATATGGAATTGAAGCTTCGCAAGGTTTTAGAAAGTCTGGCGCCACTTATTATATGTATACAGATGATTTAGAGATTAATTACGCAGGAGGTTCTATTACCACAGAAGGGTTCGAATTTGCAGTTCTTAAGGATGATCTTGAGGTAGGAGAAAGTATTACCACGGATATTTCATATGAATCGGAAACTACCATCCCTGACTATGGAACCACTAGTGTTACCGTAAATGCTACATATACCAGTACCATTGTTGAATTTCTTGACACATTAACAGTAAATGGAGAAGAATATACTGATGTAATAAAAGTTAAGCTATTATTGTCATTCAACGGAGAAAATTCTTCTACTTATTATTACTTTGGAAATAATGTGGGAGTTCTAAAATGGGATTCTGAATTAGGAGTTTCATCAAATTTAACGAGTTATTCATTGTATTAAAGACTCCCTTCTTGGTTAAACTATAGAATATTAGAATATTCACAAAAATGCGCTATCTATCTGGATGGCGCTTTTTTGTGAATTTTATGTACAAAATTTCACTTTTAAATAATAAGTGGTATTTTCCGAGAAAAATAAACCCATTTTACTATGAAAAAGAAAACATATTATTTACTTGCATTTGTGTGCGTCTTCAGCTTTATAAGTTGTAGTGATGATGATGACACTACTATAGACGAAGGAGAATCAACAGGAGATTACTTTCCATTAGCCAGTAATAACAATTGGGATATGGAAGACGAAAGTGGAAATGAGCAATCATTAACGTTATCAAGTACCGAGGAATTCAATGGTAATACTTATTATATGACGGATGCTTCTGTATTATCTGCAGCTACTGGCAGTGATATTGCAACAGCAGAAATGGGATTTCGTAAATCTGGTGCTACGTATTATAGCTACATAAAAGAATCTGAAATCGATTATTATGGATATTCATTCTCAAATGAACCATTTGAATATATGTATTTTCAAGACGATATGGAAGTAGGAGAAACTATGGAGAATGATATCAGTGTTTCTACTACCGGAGACACTCCAGTGGGTGAAACTACGCTATCTATAAATTTGTCTATTATAACAACTATGGAGCAGAAAGATGTAGCTCTTACAGTTAACGGTACTGCCTATGAAAATGTAATTGTATTACGTACCGATGCAACAGCTTCTCTTGCGGGCGAAGAGTTACAATCTATAACTACCTATGCATATTTTGCCGATCAAATAGGTGTGATTAAAACAGAAAGTTCTTCAAATACTTACGAATTGATAAGTTATCAACTTTATTAAAAACAGGCTTAATAACTGTAAAAAACCACTAAAATAACTAGTGGTTTTTCTTTTTTTAATAATAATTTAACTTCCTCTCAAAATTACTTTCAGGTACAAATAATTCCTTTATATTTGTGTTTTTGCAAAACAAACCAAACATGCTAATGAAAAACTTTACTAAAGTATCCTTTATTTTCGTGCTACTAGTTTCCTTATTTTCCTGTAGTGAAGAAGATATTGAATTAACACCATGGCCTGCAGATGCAGATCCTGTTTTTAGTGCAAATGTAGATGGTAGTGCCTTTGCGCAAGATTCTACAGGAGTAGATGCTTATGCTTACACCACTGAAATTGAGTATGATTTTAATGATGAAGATAACAATGTTATTGAAGAAGGCACCTATGATGCTATTAGAATTTTAGCAGCAAACGGTAGCAATAGTATCGCATTGGTATTTCCATCAGAAACGGTAGAAGGAACATATTCTATATCTAGTACACAAGGTTATTTTCTTGCAAATTATTTGATGAATACAGGTGAAGAATCAGCTACTAATAGAGCTAATTCCGGTTTAATTACCATTACATTACACAATCAAGATGCGAATTACGTAGAAGGATATTTTGATTTTGAAACCTCGGAACACCACATATCCGATGGAGTTTTCAAAACCTTTTATGCAGTAAGCGAAGAATAACCCAACACAACAATCAATACAGCACATGAAAATAAATTACAAATCTATACTGTATATTACGGTTTTGGCTGCATTAACCTATGCATGTGATAACGAACCCGTAGATTTAGGAGAAGAGATACCAGATGTTGTAGTAGGTACGCCAAATACAACTGATACTGATGGAGACGGATTATCGGATATTGCAGAAAACAAATTATCTGATCAAGATACTGATGGTGATGGAATTCCAGATTATTTGGATGAAGACGACGATAATGACGGAGTTTTAACAGCAGATGAAAATCCTGATACTAATGGAAACAAAGTTCCAGACGATGCGTTGGATACTGATGGTGATGGAATACCAAATTATTTAGATGCAGATGATGATGGAGATGGAATACCAACCCAGAATGAAGCTCCTCTAGCTTTACAGGATTCTGACGAAGATGGCGTTTTAGATTATTTAGATGATGATGATGACGGTGATGGAGTTCCTACGCTTGTAGAAAATGGAGTTACCTTACAGAATTCTGATAACGACGGGACACCAGATTATTTAGATACTGATGATGATAATGACGGTGTGCTAACTATCTATGAAGGTTATGAGGATGAATTGGATACCGATGAAGATGGAATTCTTAATTATTTAGATGATGATGATGACGGAGACGGCAAAACCACTGAATTTGAAGAGTCTGATCCAGATGGAGATGGTAATCCAAGTGATGCTGTAGATTCAGATGGAGACGGCACTCCAGATTATTTAGATATTTACAATTTTGATCTTTCAGCATGTGATGCAGGTGATGATCCTGAAAATCCACAAGAGATAGATAATTTTGCTTATTTTGATTTAACTGGATATACGGATGTAGTTACGGGTGGAGATGAGTCTATTACAGTTTCTTACCATGCTACAGAGAATGGAGCATATTTTAACAATCAGGTATTAAGTTCTCCATATCAAAATACAACACAATTAGAAGATGTTGTTTATATTCGTATTGCTGATGCAACAACAGGATCTTTGATAAAAATAGAAGAACTATATTTATTTGTTGTAAGTTGTGATTAATCACAACATTTAGTAAGCTGCTAATTCAATTTCTATAAATGTAAAACGGCCTCTAATCTCTTTGAGATAGAGGCCGTTTTTATTTGTTGAGGGATGTGGTTTTAAATTTAGTAGGAGGAGGAGATGTCTCCTGAACCTGTTGTTGAAAAATCTCGGGTGATAGGATTTCCAACGTACATAATATCACCAGATCCTGTGATAGAAGCTTTTAAATTGTTAGAACAATTAACTTTAATATCTCCAGATCCCGAAACATGAACATCAGCATCTTTGGTTTCAAGATCATTGGCAATAATATCACCAGATCCTGTAACACGTCCTTCAAAAAAATCGGTAGTTCCTGTAAGTTGCAAGTCTCCAGAACCAGTTACCGAAGCTTCTGTAGACTTTGCGTTTATAGGTAGAATAATATCACCAGAACCCGTTATAAGTGTTTTAAAGTCTTTGGATTCTAATGTAGTTTGCGATTTAATACTTCCAGATCCTGTTAGCGAAACTTCATATATACTCGTTACTGGAACCGTAATTTTCACTCCTTTATTGGAGCTAATATTTGTTCCGTTTTTGGTATAAATGTTTAGGCTATTTCCATTCACTTCAGTAATAATATACTGTAATAAATTTTCTTCAGCATTTATAGTAATCGTTCCTTCATCTCCGGATATCAGGGTTACATCGAAGGAAGATGATAAAGAAATTTCATCATAGGAACCAGTTTTCCTAGTTTCTGAAATAATGTTTCCGTTACCTCTTACGCTATTCCAGGGCGTACTGCATTGTACATTTAAAAAGCAAATAGTCGCAAGGCTCAAATAAGTAAAGAAAGATTTCATAATATTCGGTTTTTGATTGATTTAATTTTTTCGGTTACTATTATAGTTTCGTTAGATTCACACCTCCATAATCACTTCTGATATAGATGGTTTTTCCAGTATTTTGATATTTATAGTATCCTTGATATTTATGAGAAGTGTAGTCAGAATCTTTTAACGTGAAGTTTAAGTCTTCTTTTCCTGTGAGTCCGGCATAATCTAAGCTGATATCAAAGTTAAACGCAAAATCTGGATGATATCCCATACTGATTCCTGTATAGCTAGATCTTATTTCAACGCCTTCAGTTTTAACGCTAAGTTCTCTAATTTTAATGGATCCATAATCAGATCTAATGGATACTTTACCGTAAACGCTATCAATTCGTAAGGAAAGGTAGTCTCCATTTCCACTAAAATTCATAACATCTCCAACTGTTAAGCTACCATAATCACAATTGTATTCTACCTTGTCTGCTTTTTCAATTTTGGTTTTTGTATAATCAGCATTTAAGTAGAGATTCTTAGTTTTTTCTATAGTTAGATCGCTGTAATCAGCATTGATATTTCCGTCTTTAAAAATTCCAATGTGAGAATCTGTTGTATAATCACAGTTAAGCTCATTGTTACTTCCCCAAAGTTCTCCAATTTCTAGTTTTCCGTAATCACAACTGATTTTGGCTTTTCCGTTTAACTTATTTAAATAAATTCCTCCGTAATCATTGCTTAAATCAACTTGATTATTCACAGGAAGTTTTATAACGTAGTTAACTTCAACATTTACATTGTTGTTTTTCCAACCCCAACTCCAACCGTTTTCGTCAAAAATAGTTTTGGCACTGACCAAATTTTCATTTGCATCAAAAATAATATTGATATCGTTTAACTTGTCTATTACTTTTTGCTCGTTATTACCATTGGTTTTTATATGAACTTCTATAGCTGTTTTATTCTCATTCCAGCTGGTAATATTTAAATTTCCATAAGAGTTATTTATTTTCAAAAGAGCGCTGGACGAAACCATAAATTCTCTTTTGATGGTTTTCTCTTTGGTGTATTTACCGTTGAAATTTTTCTCTTTTGGAGTGCTTGCAAATGATATTTGGATAAATGCAAGCATAATAAATGATATTTTAAATAGTGTTTTCATGGGTTTCTGTGTTAAGGGTTTTCACTTCGTCTATGGTGTTCAAAACATTTTGTAATAATTCTATGCGCATTTGAAAGTTTGTAATCATCGCATAGATCAATTTTTTGTTTTCACCATCTTCAATTAATTCTTCTTCTAGTTTGTTGTAATCTTTTTCCAGTTTATCTAGCTGAATCATCGCATCTGAAATGATCTTTTTGGTTAAAGGAGATGATTTTTCCTTGTCCAGTTTTTCAAGTTCAGTATTGATGATGCTGGCAAAATATGTTTGCGCTTTTACTACTTCTGGAGATAGCGTTGCCACTTCGCTGTTTTGCTGTTCAAGGGTAAATAGCCCGGCAGAAATAAGTATTACTACAGATGCTGCAACCATCCACCATTTTTGTACGAAAGATTTTTTGGTCTTTGGTTTTAAAACAATGGATTCTTGTTTTTTCTCTTGTAAACGTTCGGCAAAATTTTGTGCATGATGTTGAGAAGGAAGTTCAGTATCAAAACTACCTTGTAAATCATCAAACAATTTGTCAATAGTATCTTTTTCTAAACGCATTGTGCTTCTAGTTTTTTTCTTAAACTCTCTTTTGCTCTTGAAATGGTAGTTCTGCAATTGGCTGCAGAAATATCCATAATAGCGCAAATCTCTTCATAATCATATCCTTCAATCAAGAATAAGGTCAAAGCAATTCTGTAATTGTCTTTAAGCGTTTTCATGATTTCCAATACTTTTTGAGCCTTCATATTGGTAAATTCATAATCGGCAGCAATACCATCATTAGCTTCAACCTTATATAAAACATCATCTATCGTTACCGATTCGTATTTGTTGTTTTTCCTGTAATGTTGAATACTGTTGTTTACTACAATTCGTTTTAACCAAGCACCAAAAGCAACCTCTCCTCTAAAAGAATCTAGTTTGGTAAATGCACTCAAAAAAGACTCTTGCATTACATCTTCGGCTTCAAAAGGATCTTTTACAATTCGCAAAGCTGTGTTATACATGGCTTTAAAATACAAGTTGTAAACTTCCAACTGCGCAGCTTGGTTTCCTTTTTTGCACAAAGTGATGAGTTGCTCAATATGTTGGTTAGTGTGGCTCAAAAAGTTATTCTTTGTAATAGAGATGAAGTTAGAAAGATTTTGTTACAGTTTCTTAAAACTTTTTTATTATGTATCTTGTTTTTATTTTGAAAGAGAAAAAACCTGTGGCATATTAATTGACCATAATACAAGCGCAACAACCACAAGGTAAATGTATTTGTGTTGATTTACAGTTTGTTGTAGCAATAATCGAATGTTGATAATCAAAGTTGCATGCATAGTGAATGACATGTTGACTTAGTAAAAACTATGAAGAAATTGAAAATTGGAAATTTTGACAATTTGTCATTACAAGGCATAGATGAAGATTCAGAGTTAATACCGTTAATGACTCCAGAAGATGAGGAGGAAATACAACGTGAAGAACTGCCGGAATCTTTACCCATATTACCGCTTAGAAATACCGTATTATTTCCAGGAGTAGTAATTCCTATTTCTGCTGGAAGAGATACTTCTATAAAATTGATTAACGATGCAAATGCTGGAGGAAAAGTAATTGGTGTTGTTTCTCAAAAAGATGAGAATGTAGAAGTACCTGAATTAGAAGATATAAATACAATTGGTACGGTAGCAAGAATATTACGCGTTTTAAAAATGCCCGATGGTAATGTAACCGTAATTATTCAAGGGAAAAAGCGTTTTGAGATCAATGAAATTATTCAAAACGAACCGTATTTAAAAGCGACTATCAAAGAGGTTCCTCAAGAGAAGCCAGATGAAGGTGATAGCGAGTTTACGGCCATCATAGATTCTATCAAAGAATTGTCATTACAAATTATTAAGGACAGTCCAAACATTCCTACCGAAGCAAGTTTTGCTATTAAGAATATAGAAAGTAATTCATTCTTGATCAACTTTGTGTCTTCTAACATGAATTTAAATGTAGAAGAAAAGCAGGAATTACTAGAGATTCATAATTTGAAAGAACGTGCATTGGCTACGTTGAAATTTATGAATGTGGAAGTTCAGAAATTGAATTTACGTAATGATATTCAATCAAAAGTTCGTCATGATCTTGATCAGCAGCAGCGCGAATATTTCTTGCATCAACAAATGAAAACCATTCAAGAAGAATTGGGCGGTGTTTCTTATGAAGCAGAAATTGAAGAAATGCGCGAGCGTGCAAAATCTAAAAAATGGGACGATAAAGTAAAAGAGCATTTTGAAAAGGAACTTTCAAAAATGCAACGCATGAATCCTCAAGTGGCGGAGTATTCTATTCAGCGTAATTATCTAGACTTATTTTTAGATTTACCTTGGAACAAATTCTCAATAGACAAATTTGATCTTAAAAGAGCTCAAAAAGTTCTAGATACAGACCATTATGGGTTGGAAGACGTTAAACGAAGAATCATAGAATACCTTGCAGTGTTGAAACTTCGTAATGATATGAAATCTCCAATTCTATGTTTGTACGGACCTCCTGGAGTTGGTAAAACTTCTTTAGGAAGATCTATTGCCAAAGCTTTAGGTAGAGAATATGTACGTATTTCATTGGGTGGTTTGCGTGACGAAGCAGAAATTCGTGGTCACCGTAAAACTTATATTGGAGCAATGCCTGGTAGAATTATTCAATCTTTAAAGAAAGCTGGAACATCTAATCCTGTTTTTGTTTTGGATGAGATTGATAAACTATCAGTAGGTCATAACGGCGATCCGTCTTCTGCAATGTTGGAAGTCCTAGATCCGGAACAAAATAGTGAGTTTTACGACAACTTTTTGGAAATGGGGTATGACCTTTCCAAAGTGATGTTTGTGGCTACTTCCAATAGTTTGAACACAATTCAACCAGCGTTGAGAGATCGTATGGAAATCATCAACGTTACTGGATATACTATTGAAGAAAAAGTAGAAATAGCAAAGCGTCATTTATTGCCTAAACAATTAGAAGAACATGGCTTAACCAAAGATCATTTGAAAATTGGTAAGCGAGAACTTGAAAAAATTGTAGAAGGATATACAAGAGAATCCGGTGTTCGTGGTTTAGAAAAGCAAATTGCCAAAATGGTACGTTATGCTGCCAAATCTGTAGCATTGGAGGAGGAGTATAATGTAAAAGTGACTGTAGAAGATGTAGAAAAAGTTTTAGGACCTGCTAGACTAGAACGTGATAAGTATGAAAACAATGATGTTGCCGGAGTTGTTACAGGTTTAGCTTGGACGCGTGTAGGTGGTGATATTTTATTTATAGAATCAATTCTTTCAAAAGGAAAAGGTACTATGAGCATTACAGGGAATTTAGGAACTGTAATGAAAGAATCGGCTACCATTGCATTGCAGTACATAAAATCAAATGCTGAAGAATTAGGTATAAATCCTGAAATTTTTGATAAATACAATGTACATATTCACGTTCCGGAAGGAGCGACACCAAAAGATGGTCCAAGTGCGGGTATCACTATGTTAACATCGTTAGTTTCTTTATTCTCTCAACGTAAAGTGAAGAAAAGCTTAGCTATGACGGGAGAAATCACTCTTAGAGGAAAAGTTTTACCAGTTGGAGGAATAAAAGAAAAAATATTGGCAGCAAAAAGAGCTCGTATTAAAGAAATCATTCTGTGTGAAGATAACCGAAAAGATATTGAGGAAATTAAAGCCGATTATCTAAAAGGTCTTACCTTCCATTTTGTTCGTGAAATGAGTGAAGTAATAGAAATAGCAGTTACAAATCAAAAAGTAAAGAACGCAAAGAAATTGTAACAAATCATATATAAAAAAATCCCGATCAGAAATGATCGGGATTTTTTTATGTTCCATATTTAATTATCAAAATCTATAGCAGGAATATATGTAGACGGATTTTCCAACTCTATATAAGCGGTATTAAAAGCTCTTATTTTTGATTTACTGTTGCTGAATTCTTTTACTGGAATGATGATGAGTTCTGTGGTTGATCTTCTAGCGGCATCTCCTGTTATTTGAGCAATAGCTTCGGCCAACAAGGGTTCAGAACTATCGCCTAAAGTTCCCATATTAGTAAGATCTTCTAATTGATAAGTGTCAGGCTCTAAGCCTGTATCTGCATATTCATAGAAACCATCTGCGTTTTCATTTCTACCTACTAATGGTTGCATTGCATAACTATTATTAGGATTTATTTGATCTTCTCTACTAGAACTGTAAACGTAAGAATTATTAGGATCGTCCACTAGCGTTATAGAAAATTCATTTTTACCTCTCGTATAATCACCTATTTGATAGACCTGAATATACGGATCGAGTGCGTTAATAACCAATTCACTAGCGGAAGCCGTTGAACCTGTAGTTAAGAAGTAAACACTTGATAAACCCAGTGTATTTAAAGAATTTCCATCAGAATTCGTATCTGTAAAATATCTGCTTATTTGTTCGTCAGATAACTGATCTTGTATTTTATCATTCCATCGTTGTTTTAAATAAAGTTCTCCGGTAAATTGGCCCGTTATCATGCTCGACATTAATTTAGAAGTATTAACGCTTCCACCGCTATTATATCTCAAATCAATCACTAAATCTGTTACACCGGCTGCTTGAAGCTCACCAAATGCTTGATTTAGTTCAGTATCAAAATTAGCAGTAAAAGCATTGTATATAAGATAACCAATTGTATGTCCGCCGATTTCAAAAGTAGTTGTAAGGTAAACGGGATTTTCGGTATAAGCTTCTTCATTAAGTAGTACAGAAACACCATTTTCTTCTATAGCAGCTCTTGGAGGGTTATAATCTGTAACAGATGCTTCATCCACAATTTCAGCCATATTTAAAGTATAGGAGGTGGCGTCACTAGATAAAAGGTCTGCATAATTATCTAAGGTTATCTGAGTTCCGTTTACTCCTGTAAATATATCTCCACGTTGAATATTTTTCCCATCGGCATCAGAACCAGGCATGATGTATTTGACAAAACCAAATACTTCCTCGTTATCGGAAAATTGAGCTAAACCATATTCTACACCATTTGTAGTATAGGTTCCTCCCAATGAGTTTACTAATTCAGTATAATCAGATGTGATATAACTAAATCTGTCAATGGCGCTAGAGGATCCGTATATTACAGAATGTTGATTACAAATATTGTAAAACAGACTGGAAGGTGAGTCAAACGAAGTAATAAAGTTGTTATATTCTGTGTTGGAAGAAAACCTATCGTCTGCAAGATCTGCAACATCTGCTTGCCAAAAATACCAAAAGTTCATTCCTTTCCATATAAAATCTTCCACTTCAGCAGAGGAAGTGTAGGTAGAAATGTTATCATCTCTATCATCACAAGATAGTACTAGTGCAGCTATTGCGAGGAAACAAATTATTTTTTTCATGAAATATGATTTATCAAAGCTTAATAAGAACTCTAAATTTACTTACTTTATTATAATTTAAAAATTTTTGTAACAAAGTTGTCACTGCTTCGTCTTGCTTATATAAAACCAAAAGAATCAATTAAAAAATGAACGCATCTTCTTTTCTGGATACTGTGATGCCTTTTAAGGACAAAATGTTCCGGTTAGCCAAAAGACTATTAGTTTCTACGGAAGAAGCGGAAGATGCTACTCAAGAGATTTTACTGAAGCTTTGGAAAAGTAATGAGAGAATAAGTTCTTATAAGAGTGTAGAAGCTTTTGCTATGACCATGACAAAAAACTATTGTTTAGACAGATTGAAATCTAAACAAGCAGGTAATTTGAAACTTGTACATAGCAATTATACAGATGAATCCGTTTCACTACAAAGAAATGTAGAAAACAAAGATAGCTTGGAATGGATGCAGCGTATTTTGAAAACTTTACCAGAACAACAGCGAATGGTTTTACAATTAAGAGATATAGAACAATATGATTTAGAAGAAATTGCAGAAATGATGGAGATGAAAAATAGCGCAGTAAGAACTTCGTTGTCAAGAGCAAGAAAAGCAGTAAGAGAAGCACTAATTAAAACACACCGTTATGGAATTCAATAACGAAAAACATATAGAAAAATTATTAGCAAAATATTTTGAAGCTACTACCACTGTAGCAGAAGAGAAGGAGTTGCAAGCGTATTTTAATGGAGATGATGTGGCGCCACATCTACAAGAGTACACTTTAATGTTCCAGTATTTTGCAGTAGCCAAAGAAGAAAGGTACACCGGCGAGGTTCCAGTAACCCGATCTACACCAAGCAATATGCTATCTTATAAAAAATGGATATCTGTCGCAGCTGTAGCCGTTCTTAGCTTTGGAATTTATTTTACTGTTAACAATCAACAAACCAATTCAGGTTCTGAAATGACAATTGCTGAACAACAAGAAGCAGAAAAAGCATATCAGCAAACCAAAGAAGCTTTTAAGTTGTTAGCCATGAACCTTGAAAAAGGTAAAGAACAAATGTCTTATTTGAAAGAATTTGAAGAAACAAAAGAAAAAGTATTTAACAAATAATTGAATTATTAAAAACATCATGAGAAAAATAGTTGCCCTTTTAGCCCTAGTATGCCTACCACTTTTAGGAACCGCTCAATCTGCATTTGACAAGTTTGAGGATATGAACGAAGTAACCTCTATAACGGTTAGTGAAAAGGCTTTTCAGCTTTTTGTGAAAATTCAAGTAGATGATCCAGAAGCAAAACAATTTATGGAAATGGTTAAAAGCCTTAGAGGTCTACGTGTTTTAACTACTGAAGATCCTAAAATTGCTGCAGACATGAAACTGACAGTAGATAAATATTTGAAGACAGAAAAGTTAGAAGAATTAATGCGTGTAAAAGATAAAGATGCAAACATCAATTTCTATATTCGTGAAGGAAAAGATTCAGATCACGTAAAAGAGCTTTTAATGTATATTGATGGCTTAGGAAACTTTAATGACGGAGAAGGATTTAAAGGTAGAAAAGTGGAAAGCGTATTGCTAACTTTGGTAGGAGATATAGATCTTAATATGATTAGTGAATTGACTAGTCAAATGAATTTACCTTCTGAATTAAATAATGCTCAGAAAAACAAATAGCATTCACCATAACAGTAGTTGCCCACTTCCTTAGTGGGCAATTACTTCTCTTAACCAATTTATATTTGCGAAATGATAACCTTTGTAAAGTATACCGTAAAACTGATTTTTATTATTGTGATGCTTTTGTTTACCATAAGTTGCTCTGTGAAAGGTGGTGACTTGCAAGAGTATATTGTTGAAAAATCACAAGATCCTGAGTTTATTACTTTTGATGTACCAACTTCTATATTTGATGTATCACAAACAGAACTTACAGCAGAGGAAAAGGAGATTTACAATTCAATCAAGAAGGTGAATGTTTTAATGTTGCAACAAGAGAATAGTCAAAAATTTAAAATTGAAGCTACAAGAGTAAGTACCATTTTAAAGTCGGATGATTTCGAGAAGTTGATTTCATTAAATGACAAAAGTTTCAAAGGACAACTTTACTATATAGGAGATGATGAGAATGTAGATGAAGTAATTATATATGGAAAAAGTCCAGACAAAGGTTTTGCTATCATCAGGATTTTAGGAGATGAAATGAAGCTAGAGAATATTGGGAAGCTCATGAATATTCTTCAAAAGTCTAATATTGATGAAGGAGCATTAGGAACATTAACCGATTTCTTTGAAAAATAAAAGAATAAAATAAAAAAGCGAATCAATTTTTGATTCGCTTTTTTATTTTAGTATGATTTGTATTCTTAAATTTATCCTACTGAAGAATAAATTTCTTTGTCACATTCCCCATGGAAGTTTCTAGTAGAATAAAATAAACGCCTGTGTTTAGATTACCAAGTTCAATAAAGTCAGTTTGAATTCCTGAAAACTTCATCAGTTTTTTCCCTTCTAGAGAAAATATAACAGCGTTGTTAATAGAAATATCAGCAGGATTTTGAAAATAGATTTTATGATCTTTTATAGGATTGGGATAAATAGCCAACTGTTGTAATTCAATATTTATTGTGTTCATAGCATCTAGCGTATGAGAACCTAAGAAACATGTATTTTGCTCATAGCTTGTCCATTCACTTATAGTATAAACCGTGTTAGGACTTGAAATATCTGAATTTCTTACCAAAGTAAGGTTTTCAGCAAAATCACTTCCATCTCCCAATGTTCCAATAATATCTATGAGAACATCATTTTTAAATAAACCAATGGCATCGTTACCGTTAAATCCTGTTATTGATCCGTTAGTATCATCAACTGCATCTGTACAGCCAGAAATTCCAGAATTGGCTACTACAAAAACATTTCCGTTGGTTATACTTGTGTTATCTGGAAAACTATAGGTGTAATTCCAAGAACTATTTCCGTTACTACTTAGCTTTAAGGTATAAATAGATAAATCTACATTTGTGCCAGTAAAATTCGCAATTTCCAAGGCTTTATTAGTGCCACTTCCTTCTATATATTCTGAAATAAATAAATCAGAACTTCCAGAACCTCCAGAGTTTTCAGGAGTTATAATGCATGCTTCATTACTTTCGCCCGACTCGTTACCAGCTTCATCTTTTGCAGTAATTGTAAAACAATATTGAGTTTCTGCTGCTAGTGAGGCGGTAGTAAAAGTGATTTCTGAAGTGGTAGCATAATAAACATCATCCATGTAAATATCATAAGATGTAACTCCGGTATCGTCTGTAGAAGCATCCCAACTTAATTGAATTTGAAACGCAGCTCCGTTTGCTGCTGTTAAATTAGTTGGAGTAGTAGGAGCTTCGGTATCGGCATTTACACTTCCCCAAATTTGAGTTATATATTCCGGATGATCTATATATGGATTTCGATTTCCTTGAAAATCATAGGCTTCATCGTTTCTATCTATTTCCTTTTGAGAAACAGGATCCGCAGCATTCCATTCAAGTAACATATTTAAAAACCAATCTTCGTATACTTGATCAGATGTTCCGTTGAGAATAATATCACTTTGAGTAGTATTGGTTTCCCAACTTGCAATATCATTTTCATAGCGAGTTGCCATATAAAAATATACTCTGGCAATATCTCCTTTGAATTCGTCTATTGGTTCAAAAACGATACCAGTGTAAGCTCCGGTAAAACTATAGGTATTGTTACCTCTTTTAGATCCGTTTAAAGATGTCCAGTTGGCAGATGTTACTTCACCAAAAGGATAATTTCCCCGTTGTCCATTGACTTTTCCATCTGTTGGATAAATATGATGAATGTCTGTGTACATTGGGTAGGCATCATCAAAATAGCTTTTTGGAAATAAATGTTCTCTGTTGTAACAGTCTCCTTCACTACTATAATTTCCACATTGATTGGTCCCGGTAGCAAAATTATAGGGGTCAACGCCGTCTGGATCTTCAGAGTAAATATCTAGAATTGTATTGTCATCTTCGTAATACGTGTCAATATCCGAAGCGTAGTAGGCATTCCAAAGATCTCCGTATGTTTGAGCAGTGTGTCCTTCTGTAATAATGGTGCTTAATTCTGTTTTTAGTGCATAACCAGTAAGTCCTTCCGCGGTGTCATAATAATCTGCGGGAGCTTGACTAAAAAGAATTGTCGAAAAAAGAAGTAGTATTAATGATAATTTTTTCTGCATGATGCAATTGTAGGTTTCCTGATTATTTTTTTTCTAATAAAGCCATATAAAATCCGTCAAATCCAGATTGATGTGATAATACCTTTTCATCCTTTACCAATGAAAAGTCTTTACCGCTTTCAGAAGTTAAGAATTTAGCAACTTGCTCTTGGTTTTCCGAAGGAAGAATAGAGCAGGTAGCGTAAACCATTTTACCTCCAGATTTTACCATTTTGGAATAATCTTGAAGTATCTGTTGTTGAGTCTCTTTAATGTTGCTCAAGAATTCTGGTTGTAATTTCCATTTAGCATCAGGATTTCTTCTTAAAACTCCCAATCCGCTACAAGGCGCATCAATTAAAACCCTGTCTAGAGAATTATATAATTTTTTAATTACTTTATTGTTTTCTATCCAGCGTGTTTCAATATTGTGAGCACCATTTCTTTTGGCTCTTCTCTTTAGTTCTTTCAATTTATTTTCATAAATATCCATTGCTATTATTTGGCCTTTATTTTCCATAATGGAAGCCAAATGAAGCGTTTTACCGCCGGCACCAGCACAAGTATCAGCAATGCGCATACCTGGTGCAGCATCAAGAAATTTAGCTACTTTTTGAGACGATGCATCCTGCACTTCAAATAAACCATCTTTAAAAGCTTGATTTGTGAAAACGTTGCTGCGTTCTTTTAACAAAAGAGCATCTGGATATTCTTTTAAAAAAGAAGTTTCTATTTCATCTTCAGCCAATTTTTTTTGAAGATCTCTTTTGTTTGTTTTTAAAGTATTGGTACGTAAAATTACACTAGCTTGTTGGTTTAAAGCATGAAGTTCTTTGGACCAAAGGTCGTTTCCTAATTCTTCTGTACCCAATTCATCTAACCAATCAGGAATGGATTCTTTGTATTTTCTAATTCTTGATAGTTCATCAAATCTACCTTTAATACGTCTGGTAGGAGTGCCATCAAAATATTTCCAATCGGGTAATTTGATTCCTTTGAGAGTTGCCCAAACAGCAAATATTCTCCAAATATTATCTCTATCAAAAGGTTCTTTTACTTCTGCAATTTCAGCATATAATCTTTTCCAACGTACAATTTCATAGGTAGTTTCTGCTATAAAAGCTCGGTCTCTTGCTCCCCAGCGTTTATCTCTTTTCAATAGTTTTTCTACTACCTTATCGGCATAAGCTCCTTCATTGAAAATCATCATTAAACCATCAATGACTGCAAATACTAAATTTCTGTGTAATCTCATGAATGCAAAATAAATATTTGGCAAAGGTAGTGTTTCTGAGATATAATAAAGAAAACTTAAAATTTGTTTTTTAGTGTGATATCTATTTCAAAATTGTAATTTTAAATCATTCTATACAGATATGAAAATCCTCCTTATATGAACAAGATTGGCTTATTAATTTTGACAATAATTTTAGTTTCTTGTAATGAAAAAAAGATAGCTACACATAATTTTTCTAGAGTTGTAGTTACTCCTGTTTATTCAGATACCTGTAATATTAGAGCTTTGGAAGTAATGAATAATGGTACTGTGGCTTTTGCCGGAAAAGATGGCTTTTTTGGTAGTTATGATCCCGAGAAAAATGTGGTGAGAAGTAACATCAAAAAGTACGATAGCATTTATCCAGAGTTTAGAGCTGCGGCACATACAAGTGAAGATTTTTTCATGTTGAGCGTAGGTAATCCTGCATTACTATATAAAACGGCGGGACAAGGAGAAATGAAACCGGTGTATACAGAGCATCACGAAAAAGTATTTTATGATGCAATGAAGTTTTGGAATGATAAAGAAGGAATTGCTGTAGGAGATGCAACTGATGATTGTGCTAGCATGATCATCACTAGAGATGGTGGAAAAACCTGGAGCAAAGTAGCATGTGAAAAGTTACCAAAAATAAAGGATGGCGAAGCGTTTTTTGCAGCCAGCAATACCAATATAGCTATGGTAGGTAACAAAACCTGGATTGCAAGTGGTGGTAGCCGTAGTGCAATTTTGTACTCTGACGATAAAGGCGAATCTTGGAAGTTATATGAAACACCTTTTGTAAGTGGATCTAATTCAGAAGGAATATTTTCTATAGATTTCTACGATAGTTTAAATGGGTTTGCCGTTGGCGGAAACTATACCAATCCCGATGAAGACACAAATAACAAGGCTATTACAAATGATGGTGGGAAAACATGGAAAATAGTAGCAAATGACAAAGGAGTAGGGTATAAAAGTTGTGTTCAATATGTACCCAATGGGAATGCTAATGAAATTGTAGCCATCGGTAAAAATGGAATTGTGTATACACAAAATGCTGGGAATTCTTGGAAAAAGTTATCTGATGAAGGCTTTTATACGTTTCGGTTTATTAATGATAGCACAGCTATAGCTGCAGGTAAAAATAGTATTGCAAGGCTTGAGTTTAAATCATAAAAAAATGCGAAGTTCAAAACTTCGCATTTTTTATTACACTGAAAATTCTAACTTGTCATTAAAATATAAGCTACGTGTATGGGGAAAATTAATGTCCTTTTTTATCTCTTAATTTTTGTAAAAGTTGTCTACCAAAGTCGTCTTCTATTTTCTTTAAAAGAATAATTTTTTTTGCGGATAATACTTTCATCAAATCAATATTCATCTGTTTGTGTTCATTGATTAAATCTTCCTCCAGTTGAATGTATTCATTTAGCAATTTTTTAGCATCCGCTTCAGAAATATTGGCAATATCATCTTCTTTTAGTTGATGTTTTATACGTCTCATTTCCACATGGCGTAATTCGTTTATCTTGTCATCATGCTTGTTATAAATTGGCCAAAATTTTTCAGCTTCTTTTGGTGTAAGGTCCAAATGCTCGGTGATATAAGCAATTTTCAAAGATTTGATCTTTTGTTTCCAATCCTCGTTTTGTGCATTGACAGCAAAGATGGAAAACAAAAAGAATATGATAAGAGCTTTTATTTTCATGAGTTTTAATTAAGGTTCTTCTTGTGTTATGTCATAGGTTACTAAATAATCAATGATTGCATCATCATCTAAAGATGTTGTCATTGATATATCTGATATTTCATCACTAAACAATTCTCCAATGTCATAAGAACTGAGTGATAAATAACCGTCGTCTATATAATTTTCTACGTCGGTAGAGGAGAGGTTGTTTAATTCATCCTCCGCAGTAGTAGGTTTTATGTTTATGATACTTAATGAAATAATAAGTGCAGCGGCAATACCTCCCAAAATGTATTTTACGGTTTTTAGCGACTTTACTTTTTGACCTTGATGCTTTTCAGATTGAATTTTTGTTAATATACGATCTTCTAAAGTTTCAAAATAATTATGAGGCACTTCAAAACCGCTAGTATCGGGTAAATGGAAATCAGACTTTTCAGAAACGGTGTTAAATAGGTTATCCTCAAACTTTCCAAAATAGTCTTCAGGAAGTTTAAAACCGTCTTTTTTGTTATGTAAAAAATCTTTTTTCATGATAATTCTTTGACTTTTGAAAAAGTAAAAGGTTTAATTCTCAGTTAAATAATCTTCTAATTTTTTTACGGCATGATGATAAGAAGCTTTGAGAGCACCAACCGAAGTGTCCAAAATTTGCGACATATCTTCGTATTTCATTTCTTCAAAATACTTCATATTAAAAACCAATCGTTGTTTCTCTGGCAATTTGGAAATAGCTTTTTGTAATTTGAGCTGAATTTCTTCACCTTCAAAATATACATCTGCTTCTAAATTTTTAATCAAATTATCTTGTAATTCCTCGTTGCTGATACCAGACTTTCGTGCTTTTTGATTTAAAAATGTAAGCGCTTCATTGGTAGCTATTCTATACATCCATGAATACAATGCACTATCTCCTTTAAAGGTATGAATGTTTCTAAAAATCTTAATAAATGTATTTTGAAGTACATCATCTGCATCGTCATGATCTAAAACTATTCTACGAACATGCCAGTACAAACGTTCCTTGTATTGAGATACAAGTTGTTTAAAAGCTTGTTCTTGCGTTTCTTTCTTCTGAAGGGCTTGTATGAATAGTTCTTCTTGTACCAACTATTAAATTTTACTCAAATATATAGACATTTAATTTTGATGAAGGTTTAATCAAGGATAAAAAAAAGCTAAAACGATATTAAAAGTGCGTTTCATCGAAAAAAAGTGCTTTTCATGGATTTTTTTAAAAATACTCTATTATATTTGTCTCAGAAGATGTCCCAAATCTTATCGCTATTAATTTTATATAAAAGAGCGCTGAACTAATTAATTAGACAGCGCTCTTTGTTTTTGTTTGATGTAGTTGATTGATTATTCAAAAGACTGCATAGCAACTAATCTTTTGTAATGCCCATCGTTTTCTAATAACTCTTTGTGGGTTCCTTGCTCAATAATTTGACCTTTTTGCATAACTACAATTAAGTCCGCGTTTTGAATGGTAGACAATCTGTGTGCAATAACAATAGAAGTACGGTTTTGCATCATTTTTTCTAAGGCATCTTGTACCAAACGTTCGCTTTCGGTGTCTAAGGCCGAAGTGGCTTCATCCAAAATCATAATTGGCGGATTTTTAAGTACTGCTCGGGCAATAGACAAACGTTGTTGTTGTCCGCCACTTAAATTGCTTCCACCATCACCAATATTAAAATCAAAACCTCCTTTTTCAATAATAAAATCGTATGCATTGGCAATTTTGGTTGCCGCAATCATTTCCTCTTCTGTAGCGTCTGGTTTACCAATTCTTAAATTATTGGCAACGGTATCGTTAAACAATATAGAATCTTGAGAAACCATTCCCATCAAGTTACGAAGGTCGAACAATGGCATTTGTTTGATGTCGATTCCGTCAATTGTGATGTTTCCTTGGTTAACATCGTAAAAACGTGTTACCAAATTGGCAATGGTACTTTTACCACTACCAGATTGCCCAACAAGTGCAACGGTTTTTCCTTTAGGAATGTCTAAAGAGAAATCCTTCAATACATAATGCTCGTCATATTTAAATGAAATATTATTGATGGTAATATGTTGATCAAATGCTTTTTTAGGAGTTGGGTTTGTAGCATCTTTTAACGTATTTTCAGTTTCTAAAAACTCTAAAATACGTTGAGCAGCTCCGTCTCCTCTTTTTAAAGAGTAGCTTGCTTTAGAGATTGCTTTTGCTGGAGTAAGAATATTATAAGCCAGTAAAATATAGCCCAAGAAAAACGCAGGATCCATGGAATTATCTATAAAAACCAAATAACCTCCATAAAGCAATAAAATTCCTATGGTAACAATACCCAGTAATTCACTTAGAGGAGATGCAATATTCTGACGGTTTAAAACCTTATTAGAATATTGTGTATAGCGTTCGGTAGAATCTTCAAATTTATTTTTAAAAATACCTTCAGCATTGAAAGCTTTGATAATACGTAAACCGCTCATGGTTTCTTCTAAAACAGACAAGAAAACACCTTGTTCTTTTTGTACTTGTAAAGAGCCTTTTTTCAAAGATTTTCCAACAATAGAGATTAAATAACCTGAAATTGGAAGAAATAGAAATACAAAAATGGTAAGTTTTACACTAAAAGCAATCATCAATCCTAATGAAAAAATGATGTTTAGCGGTTCTCTTACAATCATTTCTAAAATAGAAAGCACCGAATTACGTACTTCCTGAACATCGCTAGTAACTCTTGCGATAGTGTCTCCTTTTGTTTTTTCTGAATAAAATGAAAGCGGAAATTTAATCAGCTTTTCATACATCGCATTTCTAATATCTTGAAGTATTCCGTTTCTTAAAAACGTAATGAAATACATAGCAAGATAATTGGTTAAGTTCTTTAAAAGGAACAAAACAATAATGAAAGACACTGCAATCATCAATACTTTGAAATTACCGTATTTGGCTATATAATCGGCAACATAGTAATTCAGAGAGTTTTCTAGATAATCTTTGATTTCCAAAATTCCTTCAAATTTTGGTTTTGGAATAGCAACAGTAACTTCTTCTTTTGCTTTAAAGATAACCTTTAAAACAGGAATAAGCGCTACAAAGGAGAGTGTCCCAAATAGCGCATATAGTATGTTAAAAAATATGTTTAAGTAAGCGTATTTCTTATAAGGTTTCGCAAAGCGAAGGATCTTTTTAAAATATGGATTCATTAACTTAATTTCAGTTCTTGTATTATCGCATCGATACGATCTTCCAACACTTTGTCGGTTTCGCTAAATGCTTCCTTACTTTCTAAAGTAGTATTTACACTAAAATAGAATTTAATTTTTGGTTCGGTACCACTTGGGCGGGCAGCAATTTTACTTCCGTCTTCAGTATAATAAATCAATACGTTTGATTTTGGAATACTGATTTCTTCTGTAGCTCCGGTTTCAGGATTGGTTGCCATAGACGTTTTATAGTCTTCTATTTTAATAACTTTTGAACCATTGATAGTGGTAAACGGATTTTCTCTTAGATCAATCATCATTTGGTTGATTTCTTGCATACCACTAATTCCTTTTTTCACTAAAGAAATCAATCTTTCTTTATAGAAACCAAATTCAACATAAGTAGCAATAAGATCTTTATAGAAAGAGCTGCCGTTTGCTTTTGCATTAGCTGCAATTTGACAAGCCAAAAGGGTAGAAGTAACAGCATCTTTATCACGCACAAAATCGCCTACCATATATCCAAAACTTTCTTCTCCACCGCCCACAAATGTTTGTTCTGGGAAGTCTTTGATCATTTTAGCAATCCATTTAAAACCAGTTAAACCAAGTTTACATTCTACATCATAAGCTTCACCAAGCTTAGACATCATTGGTGTAGAAACAATGGTAGAAGCAATAAATTCATCTCCTTTAAATCCTTTTTCTTTCCAACGATCCAATAAGAATTTGGTCATCATAATCATGGTTTGGTTACCATTCAATAACTTCATGTTACCATCATTATCACGAACGGCAATTCCTAATCGGTCACTATCAGGATCTGTACCTACTACCATATCAGCACCAATTTCATCAGCTTTTGCTAAAGCCATTGTTAATGCTTCCGGCTCCTCTGGATTTGGAGATTTTACCGTAGGGAAATCACCATTTGGTTCAGCTTGTTCTTCTACAATAGTTACGTGGAACCCAGCTTTTTCTAAAACTCCCGGAAGTGTAGTGATAGAAGTTCCGTGTAAAGAAGTGAACACAATTTTAAAATCGTCTTTTCCTTTTACATCAAAACTTCCGTTTTCGATAGATGCATTGATGAAAGCTTCATCTACATCTTTATCAATATATTCAATAAGAGATTCGTTACTTTCAAAATTGATATCTGAAAATTGAAGGGAATCAATCTCTTTAATCAATTCTCCATCTTGTGGTGGAACTAACTGTCCGCCATCTGTCCAATATACTTTATAACCATTATATTCTGGCGGATTGTGAGAAGCGGTTAACACAATACCTGCATGACATTCTAAATGTCTTACCGAGAATGAAAGTTCTGGAGTAGTTCTTAAATCTGAAAATAAGAAAACTTTAATACCGTTAGCAGCAAAAACATCGGCAACAACTTTGGCTAAACTTTTTGAATTATGACGACAGTCAAAAGCAATAACCACTTTTAAATCTTCACCAGGATATACTTGTTTAAGATAGTTGCTTAAACCTTGTGTATTTTTACCTAGTGTATACTTGTTAATACGGTTGGTACCAACTCCCATTACGCCACGCATACCACCTGTTCCAAACTCAAGATTTTTAAAGAAGCTTTCATTAAGCTCTTCCTTGTTGTTTTCCATCATGTCTTTGATGGTGTTCTGAGTGTCTGTATCAAAGGTAGGGGTTAACCATTGTTGAGCTGTTTCCAGACTTTTCTCATAAGATGTTTCCATAGTAATTTTTTGTTTTTTAATTCAGATTAATACTGTTTTGGCTAGCGTGTTTAGGGAGGTTGAGTTTATGTGCTATTTTGTAATTTGTATGTTCTTGTCTACTTCTTAAAATCATTTCGGCAATAAAACCTGCTAAAAAAAATTGTGTTCCCATGATCATGGTTGCCAACGCTATGTAAAATTGCGGACGTTCTGTAATGAGTCTTCCCGTAGGATTGATAAATAATTTATCGGCTCCTAGATAGACTGAAAAACAAAATCCAATGATAAACATGAGAGTTCCCATAGCTCCAAAAAGGTGCATTGGTCTTTTTCCAAATTTAGAAATAAACCAAATGGTAAGCAAGTCTAAGAACCCATGAATAAAGCGTTCGATACCAAATTTAGTTTTTCCGTATTTTCTAGCTTGATGTTTTACCACTTTCTCAGCAATCTTGGTAAAACCTGCATTTTTGGCAAGTACTGGGATGTATCGATGCATCTCACCGCTTACGTCTATGTTTTTAATAACAGCGTTTCGGTATGCTTTGAGTCCACAATTAAAATCATGCAGTTTTAAACCAGATGTTTTTCTAGCGGCCCAATTGAATAATTTAGAAGGAGTATTTTTCCAAACTACAGAATCATACCTAACCTTTTTCCAACCGGAAATAAGATCATATTTCTCGTTTTGAATAAGATTGAAAAGTTCTGGTATTTCATCTGGATTGTCTTGTAAATCGGCATCCATAGTAATTACAACATCTCCTTGAGCTTCTATAAAGCCGGCATTAAGTGCTTGAGATTTGCCATAATTTTTTTGAAATTTAATACCTTTTACATTAGAATTTATGGTGCTTAATTGTAAAATGGTTTCCCAAGAATCATCGGTGCTGCCATCATCTATAAATATAAGCTCGTATGTAAAACGATTGGATTGCATCACAGATACAATCCAATCATGTAATTCTTTTAAAGATTCCGCTTCGTTGAGTAGTGGTATTACTACCGATATATTCATATACTTCAATAATCAGAAGTCAAAAATAGCAAATTAGAACGAGTCCTCCGTTTTTTTCATAATTAATCCTGAAATCAAAGAAATTATAAACCCTAAGAAAAGACTTGATAAAATTCCCATAGCTGCTGTTATAATAGGAGAAGAGAAATTTTCTTGCATCGATGCTATCTGGTCAAGTTGTTGTTGTGTAACCTCAGGATTCTGTTCTATAATTTGATGTCTGGAGTTTTCTAAAACTTTAGCCATAAACTCTGGGTCTATATAATTAAAGAATACGAATTGGTACAGAGCTCCCAAAATACCAGCAATTAAAGATATTCCTATACCAATTTTTAAAGCTTGGCTCAAGGATAAATAGGTATTCTCTTTCTTAAAGGTGCTCATACCTAAAACAATAAAAGCGATCATTACTAAAAAGCCTACAACTCCTGATACCCAATTATAAGTATACACTAATCCGGTTACATACATGATTACGGCAATTGCAATAGTAATAAGCCCTAAAAGCACTCCGTTGGATAAAATAATTTTCTTAGAGTCTACAGTTTGTCCCATTTTTTCGGAAAGTTAATTTGTTAATACAAAAGAATAAGTGCAAAACTACCGTAAAATGTTACATCTTTGCAGGGATAAAAATAAAGTTTTACAAAAAACTAAATTTTATGTTGTGTATTAATTTATAATCCTTACATTTGCACCTCAAAATTTGGTAAAGAATAAAATCAGGCATAAGCGATGAAAAAAGGTATACATCCAGAAAATTATAGATTAGTGGCATTTAAAGACATGTCTAACGAGGACGTTTTTATCACTAAGTCTACTGTTGAAACGAAAGAAACTATTGAAGTTGACGGTGTTGAGTATCCAGTATTCAAAATGGAAATTTCCAGAACATCGCACCCTTTCTATACAGGGAAATCGAAACTTATCGATACTGCTGGTAGAATTGATAAATTCAAAAACAAATACGCTAAATTCAAAAAATAATCTAGCGTTTATCTTATACAGAAAGCCTTGTCAATTACGACAAGGCTTTTTTGTTTTATATACTATTTTACTTCCCTGCAATTTCTAAAATTGTATCTTTAACCTTGTCAAACATAACAGTAATGAACTACATACTTTTTGATGGTCCCGCGCGTGGTGCGCTGTTACCATTTACCTTTACAAGACCTGTGGCAGATATTCGTATTGGTATTTTAACCATTCGTGAAAAATGGGAAAAGCATTTAGGATACACAACTACTACGGTAACAGAGGAATATCTTTCAGATAAATATCCAATGGTAGAAATGGAAGAAAACGTTTTTATCAACGCTTCTTTTTTGCCAACTGTAGACTTGGTAGAGATTGTAAAATCTCTAGAAACAAATCAAGCTATTTTTTATGATGATGATGTGATTGCCTTTTTTGCAACGGATGGTCAAGAGGATGTAGATTTTGATACATACGAAGCTATTGAATTTGAATCAGAAGTACTTAGAGTAGAGCATCTTTGGGATATTTATTCTAAAAATGGAGCTGCTTTGGAAGCTGATTTTGAACTGTTGACAGAAGGAAGAAAAAGTTTGCCAATTCCTGTAAGTAATAATGTAATTGCTCCTGAAAATATTTTTCTGGAAGAAGGAGCACGTTTAGAGTTTTGTACATTGAATGCTACAAACGGACCAATATACATAGGTAAAAATGCCGAAATTATGGAGGGAAGTATCATTCGTGGCGGTTTTGCTTTGTGTGAAGACAGTATTGTAAAAATGGGTGCCAAAATTTATGGTCCAACAACGGTAGGGCCAAATAGTAAAATTGGAGGAGAAGTGAATAACTCTGTGATTTTTGGTAACTCTAACAAAGGTCATGATGGATTTCTAGGAAATTCTGTTTTGGGTGAATGGTGTAATTTAGGTGCCGATACCAATAATTCCAATTTGAAAAATAACTACGACGAGGTTCGTTTATGGAGTTATGAAACAGAAAGTTTTCAAAAAACGGGTAAGCAGTTTTGTGGTTTAATGATGGGAGATCACAGTAAAAGTGGTATCAATACTATGTTTAATACTGGAACAGTGGTGGGCGTAAGTGCTAATGTTTTTGGAGATGGTTTTCCACGAAATTTTATTCCAAGTTTTTCTTGGGGAGGAGCACATGGTTACACTATTTATAGGCTGGATAAAGTGTACGAAACGGCAAATCGAGTGATGGAAAGACGAGGTATGGAACTTTCTGTAGAGGATAAAGATATTCTACAACACGTTTTTGATCTTACATATTCGAATAACAAATAAGACATCCTGCGTCAAAATAAAATAGAAAATATATAGTGATTGCAAGAATCACCAAAGTAATAATTCCAAAAGCTATCAGTTGTTTTTTTCTGGTAGCTTTTTGTTTTTCCTGAAAAGCCAAACTAAATTTTTCCAGCTCTTCTTTGCTGATATTTTTTGAATTTACTTTGGAACCATACGTGCTTCCTGTCAGTTTTTGGTAGCGGTCTAATTGACTAGATCGTTCTCTTTTATTATTTTTTAAAGAGCTATTTGCTGCTGCGGCACTTCCTCCAAAACTCATGTTACTGCTTTTTTACTCTTTTTAAAGTTAATAAATTAATACCATTTCCCCCAAGACCAGAAATGTTTTTCTGAACAAAACGAGTACTTTGATCGTAATATAAAGGTACAATTGGCGCTTTCGAAGTTACCAAACTGTCCATTTTTATATACAATTCGATTCTGTCTTTGGTATTGGTAGTTTTTATAGATTCTTCATACCACTTATCGAAAAGTTTACTTTTAAAATGTGTGTAATTAGGGCCGTTGGGTGCAAAGTTTTTGCTGTAAAATAAGGAAAGGTAATTTTCCGCATCTGGGTAATCGGCAATCCAACTTGCTCTAAAAATAGGTAGTTTTCCGGAGGATTTACTTTGGCGTAATGCCGAGGCAGTAAGAATATCTACATGCGTAATGATGCCTATTTTTTGTAATTCACGCTGAATGTATTCGCAAATATCCACGTAATTGGCATCTGTAGCAATTGTAATTTCTGGTTGTTGAATTCCGGTTTCCGTTTTGAAAGCTTTGATGAGTTTTTTTGCTTTTTCAGGTTGATAAGAATAGCCTTCTAAATTTGAAAATCCGGGCAATCCTTTTGGGATTACGCCATTTACAGCAGGTGTGCCGATATTGTTGCGCAAATAAGTGATCATCTTTTCACGATCAAAACCATAGTTAATGGCTTTTCGTAAGTTTTCAGATTGATTTTCAGGAAGCTTATTTTCTAAAAATATCCCTAAATATTCCGTATTCAAATAAGGCGCCGTGATCATGTTGATTTGATCTTCATATGCTGGCTGTAATTTTCCTGAAGTAGTCAATAATTCATCTTTATAAGAAGCATCCAACGCATTTAAAAAATCGATATTTCCTTGCGCAAATTGCAAAAATTCACTTTGCTTATCAGGTAAAAAAGTAATGGCAATACTCTCTAGATAGGGGAGTTGTACGCCGTTTGTATCTTTTTCAAAATAGTTTTGATTTTTTCGAAGAACCAATTTTACATTTTCTTCCCATCTTTTAAAATGAAAAGGGCCAGTTCCTACGGGATGCGATCTAAATTCATTTCCATAAAACTCAACAGCTTCTTTGGGAACTACTGAACAATATTTGGTAGTTAGCAATCCTAAAAAAGCAGGAAAAGGCTGTTTCAAATTGATTTCAAAAACAGAATCATTTTTAGCTGAAAAATCAGCTACGTAATTCATTACCCAACGCCCGGGAGAAGCCACTTTTTCATCGAGTAAGCGGTTAAAACTGTATTCAAAATCGGTCGCAGTCACTTTTCTGCTGCTGTCAGTAGTTTGGAAACTTTGGTCTTTATGAAACCAAACGTCGTCTCTTAAAGTGAAAGTATAGGTAAGCGCATCATCAGAAATGGTCCAACTTTTGGCAATATCTGGTTGAATGTTTAAAGAATCATCCAATTGTACTAATCCGTTAAACAGCTGATTTACCGCCCAAATATTCGCTTGTATTCTAGCAAAAGCCGGATCTAACGACGAAATATTGCTATGCTCATTATACCGAAACACATCTTTTTCTGAAAATTTTGATGTTGATTGCGAACAAGAGAAAATAATAACTGTTTGAAGAAGTAAAACGCTAACTTTTAATAATTTAAATAGCTTGTGTTTCGTTATGGTCATACAAGAATTTGTTGGTATATTTGCACCCTTATTTTTGTTATCACTAATTTTGTAGCCAAGATAAGGAAACCCGTGGGATTTGCGTTAGGGATTGAGGCATTTGTTGAAGCTCTTTTGGAAGGATTACATTACAAAAAGCGACTGCCGAAAGCCCGACGGATTTTCCGTAACGCCCAAATAATGAAGATGGACACACAAAAGAAAGTAGCGTTTTATACCTTAGGTTGTAAGCTGAATTTTTCGGAGACTTCTACCATTGCCCGTGATTTTCAGCAAGGAGGTTTTGAAAAAGTTGAGTTTGAAGATGTAGCAGATATTTATGTGATTAATACTTGTTCTGTGACTGAAAATGCAGATAAGCAGTTTAAACAGGTGGTAAAACGCGCATTGAAAAAGAATGAAAACGCTTTTGTGGCGGCAGTGGGTTGCTATGCGCAGTTGAAACCGGAAGAATTGGCTGCGGTTGATGGAGTAGATCTGGTGTTGGGTGCTACTGAAAAATTTAAGATTACCGATTATATCAATGACCTTTCTAAAAATGATTTTGGAGAAGTATACAGTTGCGAAATTCAAGAAGCCGATTTTTATGTAGGAAGTTATTCTATTGGCGACAGAACGCGTGCGTTTCTAAAGGTTCAAGATGGTTGCGATTATAAATGTACCTATTGTACTATTCCGTTAGCACGTGGAATTTCTCGTAGTGATACCATGGAAAATGTGTTGAAAAACGCAGCTGAAATTTCAGCAAAAGGGATTCGTGAAATTGTATTGACCGGCGTAAATATCGGAGATTACGGTAAAGGAGAATTCGGAAATAAAAAACACGAACATACCTTTTTAGATTTGGTAACCGAATTGGATAAAGTTGAAGGTATAGAACGTTTGCGTATTTCTTCTATTGAACCGAATCTATTGAAAAATGAAACCATTGATTTGGTGTCACAATCCAGAGCTTTTGTACCGCATTTTCATATTCCACTTCAAAGTGGAAGCAATGATATTCTAAAGAAAATGAAACGTCGTTACATGCGAGAGTTGTATGTAGATCGAGTTACAAAAGTGCGTGAAGTAATGCCACATGCGTGTATTGGTGTTGACGTAATTGTTGGTTTTCCAGGAGAAACGGATGAACACTTCTTAGAAACCTATAACTTTTTAAATGAGTTAGAGATTTCATACTTGCACGTATTCACATATTCTGAAAGAGATAATACCGAAGCTGCAGAAATGGACGGTGTAGTACCTAAAAAAGTAAGAGCAAAACGCAGTAAAATGTTACGTGGTTTATCGGCTAAGAAAAGACGTGCTTTTTATGAAAGCCAAATAGGAACTACCAGAACTGTTTTGTTTGAAGGTGAAAACAAAGAAGGCTATATTCACGGATTTACAGAGAATTATGTAAAAGTAAAAGCGCCGTGGAATCCGGAATTGGTAAATACCTTGCATACGGTGAAATTAACCAATATAGATGATGACGGAATGGTGCGTTTTGAGTTTATGAATGATACGGCTATTTCGGCTTAAATTTTAGTCATATTTATGTATATTGGTGTTTTACTTACTATAAAACACCAACTATACGTATGAAGTTTTTTGCTATTATTTCTGTTCTATTTTTTTCTTTATCACTATCTGCTCAAGTTCAAACGGGTAAAGCTTCTTTTTATGGTGATAAATTTGAAGGAAAATTAACTGCCAGCGGAGAAAAATACAAACATTCAAAGGCAACAGCAGCTCACAGGGCACTACCTTTTGGAACCAAACTAAAAGTTACAAATTTAGCAAATAATAAATCGGCAGTTGTAGAAGTCAATGATCGTGGACCTTTTTCGGCAGGAAGAATTATTGATGTTTCTAAATCGGTGGCAGAGAAGTTAGATTTTGTAAATGCTGGTGTGGCTGATGTGATTATTGAGGTGATAGATGATAGTGAAATTGTAGCAGAAACCAATGTAGTCGTATTAGATGAAATTTCGGGAGAAACAGCTCAGAAGGTTGTAGAAGAGCCAGTTCAGGAGCAATTGGAGTCAAATTCTATCGTGGAAACGGAATTTTATGAGCTATCAATTAGCAGGGTTTCTCCTAATTGGATTGGAGTTCAAATAGGTAGTTTTCAGGAAATGGCAAATTTGATTCGTTTGGCCGATAATTTAAAAGTTAACTATCAAAAGGAAATCACTGTGCAGGTAAAAACAGTTGCTGGTGTAAAAGTTTATTCATTGATTCTAGGGAAATTCACTAACCGAAAAAAAGCAGAAAACTTTCGTGATCATGTTCAGAAAAAATATCCAGATTCCTTTATTATAGATATGACTGCCGAGTAGTTATAGACTGTATAAATTGGACTGAAAAACAAAATTTATCAGTTCACCTACGGTACTCATGTTTAGTTTTTTCTTAATATTTTTCTTATGTTTTTCTACTGTTAATGGAGAAATATGGTAAATAGAGCCAATCTCCTTACTTGTTTTGCCTGTAGAAAGTGAAATGAGAATTTCTTTTTCTCGCCTTGTTAGGGTTTCTAATTGATTTTTTGATATGGTTGGATTTGATACTGATTTGTTCTTGTTAAAGTTTAAAATGGCAAGATCTATAGTGAGTAACAATTGTTTTTCATCAAATGGTTTTAGTAAATAAGCAAAGGGAATTGTTTCTTTAGCTCTTTCTAAAAATTGATTGTCATTATAGGCCGTTAAGAAAACTACAGGTACAAATTTTAGGTTAAACAATTGATGAATTAATTCTATTCCATCAATTTCATCATTTAAATTAATATCACTTATAATACAGTCAAAATCCTCTTCGTCAAAAAGGCGAATAGCTTTTACAACGTTATTGGCAATAGTAACATCATAGTCGCTGGCTTTTAAAACTTGTTTAATATCCTTGGCTATGATAAACTCATCTTCAATGATTAAAACTCTTTTAATGGTATCCATACAGTGTATTTAGTTCCCCCGGTGGATTCTATGGTATAAGTAGCTCCTAGTTGCTCAATCATTTCTTCGATTAAGTTTAAACCTAACGATTCTGTAGAAGTTTTACTTGGGTCAAATCCTTTTCCGTTATCGGAAATTACTAGTTTTAGTTTGGTTTCTTCTTGTTTAGTTTCAATTATCAATGTATTGTCAGCATGTTGTTTGTCAAATGCATGCTTGTGTACATTTGTAATCATTTCATTTAATAACAATCCTAAAAGTGTAGGGTTTGATTTGGAATGGGAGGGTATTCTATGGGTTTTAAAGATAACATTAAATTTCAAATCATCATCATTTCCAAGTGCTTTTACTATTTTTTTGCAAGAGTCTTCGATGAATTGCGAAATATTTATGAGATCTTCTTTCTTATTATTCAAGTATTCCTGAATATTTGCAATGGTGTTAATTCTGTTTTTAGCAATTTTTAGAATCTCTTTAGACCTTTCATCTTGGACAGATTTGGTTTGAATATTTAAAAAACTGGTGATCAATTGAAAATTGTTATTAACGCGGTGTTTTAATTCTTTCAGTAAAAAATCTACATGTTTTTTTTCTTGCTCCAGTAATTCGTTGTTTTGTTTTAAGTCATAGGTGCGTTGTATCACCAAATCTTCCAATTTAGCATTCGTTTTTTTGAGGCTATTTGTTTTTAGTTTGAACCCAATAGTCGCAAGTGTTATAATACCAAAAAGTAAAACAAATTTAAACCAAGTAGTTTTGTACCATGGTGGTGTGATTATAAATACTTTTTGATCTTGTAGTTTGCTCCAGTTGCCGAGATCATCTGTGGCTCTTAATTTAAAAGTGTAGATTCCTGGTTCTAAATTGGTATATGTGGTAGCTCTTTCTTTTGTTTCTTGTCTCCAACTTTTATCAAAACCACTTAACTTGAATTGATATAAACTTTTTTCAGGATTTAAGTAATTTAATGCTGCATAATTTATAGTAAGTACATTTTCGCTTGCATTGAAATGTAGTGTGTCTTTAAACATTTCATTACGTTGAATAGGCTTGTTGAAAAGCTCTATGCTTTCTATATACACACATGGAGGTTTTTGATTGGTAATTGGTTTTTCGGGGTCAATAATATTGTAGCCTGCAACGCCACCAAAATAAAAATTTCCATCTTCATCTTGATAAGCAGCTTTACCGTTAAACTCATTATTCTGAAGGCCATCTCTTTCTGTGAAGTTTGTAAAGGCTTCTTTTTCAGGATTAAAAACTGATATTCCATAATTGGTGCTAACCCAAATTTTATCGTTTTTATCAATTAATAATCCGTAGATAAAATCATTTGGGAGTCCTTTTTGTTGGTAATAGGAAGTTGTTTGGTGATTTTCATAAATTTTGGTGATTCCGGTACTGGTTCCCACCCAAATGTTATGTTTACTGTCTTCATTTATAGCAAATATTCGGTTTGATGCTAGTGGAGAATCAGTTTCGTTGTTAATAAAATGAATGATGTTATTGTTGGGCGAAATTTTATATAAACCTTCGTCGCAACCAATCCACAAATTCTGTTTGCTATCTATAAATGAAATTCTAGCTCTGTTGATTTGTTTGTTTTGAATTGTAACAGGACTAAAAGTTTCTTTTTCAATGTCAAATTCATTAATGCCACCGGTCCAGGTGCAAACCCATAATTTATTGTTTGGTCTCGTAATGATTTCTATAACCTGATTGTCACTTAAGCCGTTGTTTACGGTGAAACTTTTAAAAGAATCGTTTGTTTCGTTGTATTTCAAAAGACCACAATCAAAACCGCCAGCCCATAAAGTTCCATCTTTGGTAATATTTAAATCATACATTAAAATTTGATTCCCTTCTTTATATAATCGGTACGCTTCCTGTTTTGGATTGTATTTGATGAGGCCAATTCCAGACGCAATCCAAATGTTTTTCTTGCTATCTTTTATGAATCCAAAAGAGTTTATCTTTTTTATTTCTGGATAATTTGGAAGTCTAATTTTTTGTGTAGTGAATTTTTGTTGATGAATATTGAAATGCAACAATCCGTTTCCGGCTGTTCCAAACCAGTAATTCCCATTGTCATCCTTTAAGATTTTTGCTATTTCTACATTTTTATAAATGTCATTGTCATAATCCTTTAAAATGATTTTTCGGAGTTCTTTGAGTTCATTATTAAAAGTATACAATCCATTTGTGGTGGCTAATAAAATTGTATGATCATCAAACTGTAATAAATCGTTGATTTCAAGATGATTTATAACTTCTTGCGTAAATGTTTGGGCTGTTTTATCGTAAGAGTATAATCCTTTATCTGTGGCAAGGTAATATTGGTTATTCCATTTTAGAAAGCCATTGATAGATGTGTCTTTTAGGTTGTTTTGTACCGCTGTAATACGATTATGATTTAAATCTAGTTTTTGAATTCCCGTTTCTTTTGTGCCTAAATAAAAAATGCTATCACTGTATTGGTAAAAACATGTAATAAAGTTTTCTCTAGATTCTTTTGGGAGTTTTACGAGCTCGTGCGTATTGTTCTTTTTATTATATAAAATGCAGTGATTTCTAAGGGAGAATAATAAAGTGTGTTGGTTTAATTGAAATGTTTTGTAACCAATTGATAAATCAGATTCATCAAATTTTTGATAAGCGAAAAACGAATTATTTTGAATAGAGTATCCAATGATACCTTTAGTATTTGTAGCTATCCAAAGCGTGTCGTTTATATGTAAAAGGTCTCTTATGTGGTCATCGGGTATAGAAGTGGTATCTCTGGGATTGTGGATAAAAGAATGGAAGTTATACCCATTAAATTTATGTAAACCATCTTCAGTTCCCGCCCATAGAAATCCTTCACTATCCACTACCAACGATTCTGGGTTTAGTTGTAACAACCCCTGTTTTTGACCATAACGATTTACAAGAAGTGAATCTTTTGGAAAAGCGATGGTGTTTTGCGAATAGCAAATACTAGCAAATAGTAACAGATATAGATAGGCAACTATTCTGTTCATTGATTTTGGTTTTTTTCGGTTGGATTTAATTGGTGACCGAAATATAGGGATATTTCAAAATGTTAAAAAAAAATAACACTTAAAAATCGATTTAACACCATATTTTAAGGTAAGATGCTATCTAAGAATAACTTCCTTGATTACTTCTTTTCCTAATTGTTCATTTAGCATCGTGATTATTTTCTGTTTACCATAGCTTAATTCTTCTCTAAGTACCGAAGAAGTTAAAGAGACAAAAAGTGTAGTATTTCGTAATTGCACGTCTGATGTATAATTAGCAACACCATTTCCCATAAGTTGCATCCAGGCATCGCGAACATCTATTTTGTCCATGCCTTTTTCAAGCTTATTTTCTTTGATAAAATCTTTCAAAGCATCGCTTAGTGAAATATGATCATTTTTTCGTGCCATTACTCAACAGTTATAGGTTCGTAGCGTTTGTAGAAAAAGGTAGTCTCGGTATTGGAATTCTTAGTGGAAAAATGATTTTCGTCAACGGAAAGTAATGTTTCATTCCACTCACTTTGATCATTCTTATAGTGAATATAATAAGCGTCGTTTTCCTTTACAATTTCAATTTTTTCAGCATCACCACTAGTCAAATAATCCGATCCTATAACGGGTTTTACTTTTCTACGCGTACCGCTAAGATTTTCATCAAGTTCTATGTGGTCTATAGTTGTATTTACTTTGTAAACTTTTGTCATACCATCTTTGCCCTCAGCTTTTTCAATTTCCCAATATCCATTTAGATTTGTTAAAACATCTTTCGGAATTGATTTTTCGCAGCTAAAAGCGGAAAAAATAAGCACCAAAATGCAAGTGGTTTTCAAAAGTTTCATTGTAATTTATTTGGTGGCAAATGTACAATTACAGATTGAAAATCTTGTAGGTTTGGTTGGTCTTTTTCACAACATCTTCTGTTCTCTGTGAATGCGTATCACTTATGAAAATTTGTCCAAAAGTATCTTCATTAACTAGTTGAACTATGTGCGTAACTCTGTTTTCATCAAGCTTGTCAAAAATATCATCTAATAGTAAAATAGGCTTCACTTGTGATTGGTTTTTTATAAAATCAAATTGAGCTAATTTTAAAGCTATTAAAAACGTTTTTTGCTGGCCTTGACTACCAAATTTTTTAATGGAATGATCATCAATTTCAAAGCTGAGATCGTCTTTATGGATACCAACAGATGTATATTGCAATGCTCTATCTTTACTTAGATTATCAGTAAAAAGATCTTTTAATGCGGTGGTGTTTAGTTGACTTTCGTAGACTAAATTTATATTTTCTTGATTGCCGGAAATGGTATAGTAACGCTCCTTAAAAATAGGAATAAACTCTTCTAGAAAAGCAATTCTTTTACTGTGTATAAAGGATCCCATTTCAGAAAGTTGGTCGTTATAAACTTCAAGTGTTTTGGAATCAAACGTACTGTTTAGAGCAAAGTATTTTAGCAAAGCATTTCGCTGTTGTAAAACCTTATTATAATTTATGAGTTGCTGTAAGTAGGTTTTATTGGATTGAGATATGACGTTGTCTATAAATTTACGTCTGGTCTCACTTCCTTCTGTAATTAAATCTCTATCCGCTGGAGAAATAATCACTAAAGGAATCAGTCCAACATGATCCGAAAGTTTCTCGTAGACTTTACCATTTCTCTTAATTGTTTTTTTCTGACCCTTTTTCAAGCTACACAAAATGCGTTCTTCGGTATTGTTTTTTGAAAAAGTTCCGTCTACCACAAAAAAATCTTCCCCATGTTTTATATTTTGACTTGCAATAGGGTTAAAGTAGCTTTTTCCAAATGCTAAATAGTAAACACTATCCAATACTGTAGTTTTTCCTACACCATTATTACCAGTAAAACAATTAATTTTTGCATCTAGCTGAAAATCTTTCGATGCAATATTCTTGTAATTAATAAGAGAAAGCTTGTTTAAAATCATAAAAAACCAAAGCAGATAAGTGGTTGACTTCTTTTACAAAACAAAGATAAAATATTGAAAAATATCAATAAAAACCGCTTTTATATTTTAATAAAAATTATATTTTTGCGCCACTAATACAAACTAGGCTATGGCAACATACAATAAAAGAGGATACAAATCTAAAGCAAAAAAAGAAAAAGAAGTTATAGAAGAGCCGGAAGTACAATCTGAAGAAATGGATAGTACAACCGCAGAGTTGTTTAATTCTTTAGATGAAGGTGCTTCAAAAACAGAAGAGTGGGTAGAGAATAACAAAAACACTGTTCTTGGTGTAATTGGAGTAATCGTAGTTGCTGCAATTGGATTTTTTGTGTACACAAAATTCATAGGAACTCCTAAAGAAGAAAAGGCTTCTAACGATATGTTCTTTGCTCAAGAGTATTTTAATGAGGCAATGAATGGAGCAGAAGCAAAAGATTCTCTTTTAGACCTTTCTCTTAAAGGAGGAAACGGTACTTATGGTTTTCTTGATATTATAGAAGAATACAACGGTACTAAAGCTGCAAACTTGGCAACTTACAGTGCTGGTATGGCTTATTTAGAGTTGAAAAACTACGATAAGGCTATAGAATATTTAGATAATTTTAATGCAGATGATGAGATGTTAGCTCCTTTGGCTAAAGGAAATATCGGAGATGCATTTTCACAATTAGGTCAGTATGACGATGCAATGTCTTATTATGATAAAGCAATTGCTTTAAAAGATAACGACTTTACAACACCACTTTATTTATTCAAAGCAGGTATGTTGGCAAAAGAGCAAAAGGATTATGACAAAGCATTGAAATACTTCAACAGAATTAAAGAAGAATATCCTGAATCACAACAGGCAAAAACAATAGATGCTTATATAGCACTTGTAGAAAACATTAAATAATGGCTACAGAAAATAAGAATTTATCAGCGTATGATAAAGCGACAATCCCAAATGCGAATGACTTTCGGTTTGGGATTGTTGTTTCAGAATGGAATGAGAACATCACAGAAGGTTTGTTTGCTGGCGCAAAAGAAGCTTTACTAGATTGTGGTGCATTAGAGAGAAACATTATTCGTTGGAACGTTCCTGGAAGTTTTGAACTAACCTACGGAGCAAAACGAATGATAGAAACAAAAGAAGTAGATTGCGTTATCGCTATTGGTAGTGTGATCAAAGGAGAAACCATGCATTTTGATTTTGTGTGTCAAGGTGTCACACAAGGAATAAAAGATCTAAATGTAAAATACGATACTCCTGTTATCTTTTGTGTACTTACAGATGATACCATGCAACAATCCATTGATAGAAGTGGTGGTAAGCATGGAAATAAAGGTACTGAAGCAGCAATTGCAGCTATAAAAATGATACAACTACGCAATCTATAATTGTATAGTTATTTTTCAGTTTGTTGAATACTGATTGATTTTTTCTTAAGAATCAATCAGTATTTTTTTTGAACTGATTTTAGCAATTTGTCAATTTTAGGTTTCGGCATTCTTTTTGTTAACATTTTTTAGCACCGAAACTTGAAGCGTGCTGGGTATTTTAATTAATTTTGAATGAAGAGGATAAAAGTATGAGACTTCCAACATTATTTAAGCAGCAGAAAAGCAAAACGTATAACTACAAACCTCGTTATTACAACGAGCGTAAAGAACGTATAGATGCAATGAAACGTAAGTATGAAACCGTTTCAGATACAGAATACAAACCAACGCGTAGAGCTTCTTTTAGAGATGATTGGAAAACAGAGCGCAAGGCAATGAGTGAGAGCAATACACGGCTTCGATTAATAGTAATCTTGGCATTCCTAATCATGTTCACATTTGTAGCATTGCGTTTTATAAATTTTGATAAATTACTTTAATGGCAGATATCATCCAGTTATTACCGGATCATGTTGCAAACCAAATTGCTGCAGGAGAAGTGGTTCAAAGACCAGCTTCTGTAGTGAAAGAATTATTAGAAAATGCGATTGATGCCGGAGCAACCGAGATAAAATTAATTGTAAAAGACGCAGGAAAAACCCTTATTCAAGTTGTAGATAACGGGAAGGGAATGAGCGATACCGATGCTCGCTTGTGTTTTGAGCGTCATGCTACCTCAAAGATAAAAACTGCAGAAGATTTATTTTTACTTCATACCAAAGGCTTTCGTGGAGAAGCGCTAGCTTCTATTGCTGCAATTGCACATGTTGAGTTGAACACCAGGCAAGCTAGTGATGAAGTTGGTACACAAATAAAAATAGAGGGGAGTAAAGTAGTTGCTCAAGAAGTGGTGGTAACTCCCGAAGGAACCTCGCTTTTAGTTAAAAATCTATTTTTTAATATTCCTGCACGTAGAAACTTTTTAAAGTCAGATGCTGTAGAACTTCGTCATGTAATTGATGAATTTCAACGTGTGGCTTTGGCTCACCCAACTATAGGTTTTGACTTTTATCATAATGGTGGCGAGTTGTTTCGCCTGCCAAGTTCCAATAACAGACAACGTATTGTACATGTTTTTGGAGGCAAGACCAATGAAAAGTTGGTTCCTGTTGAAGAGCCTACAGAAGTGGTTAAAATAGCTGGTTTTGTTGGAAAGCCGGAATTTGCTAAGAAAAGTAGAGGCGAGCAGTTTTTCTTTGTAAATGATCGTTTTATCAAAAGTCCGTATTTGCACCATGCAATCATGTCGGCCTACGAAGGTCTCTTGAAAGACGGTACACAACCAAGTTATTACTTGTTTTTAGATGTAGACCCGGCTACGATTGATATCAATATTCATCCAACAAAAACGGAAATTAAGTTTGATGACGAACATACTTTGTATGCCATTTTGAGATCTGCTGTAAAACATAGTTTAGGACAATTTAATGTTGCGCCAATTTTGGATTTTGATTCAGATCCAAACTTACATACACCATACGATTACAAAGACAAAAAGTTAGATATGCCGGGCATAGAAGTGGACGCCGGTTTTAATCCTTTTAAAGAAGAAAAATCGAGTTCTTCTCAAGTACGAGTGAAGAGTAACAATTTTGGGAGTGGTAATAATTCTTTCCGAAGAAATACTTCAGCTTCTTGGGAAAGTCTTTATGTGGGATTAAAAGATGACGATACTTTTGAATCTAAAGCAAATCATAGTGAACCGGATTCTTTTGCTTCTATTCAATTTGAGTCGGAAGAAGTTACTGGTAAATTATTTGAGGATGATGCCGTAGAAAGACCTGCCGCAGCCACTTATCAGTTACAAAAAAAGTATTTGGTAACTACTATCAAATCAGGAATGGTGATTATAGATCAGTCCAGAGCACATCAAAGAGTTTTATACGAGAAATTCTTGAAAGATATCACCATTAACGAAGGTGTGAGTCAACAATTGATATTTCCGCTGGAACTGCATTTTTCAGTAACTGAAATTGCATTAATTCAAACTTTAAAAGAACGCTTGGAAGGTACCGGGTTTGCTTTTGAAAGTATTGAAGGCGATAAAGTAACTATCACAGGAATTCCGTTGAATGTTACGGAGAGTGAAGTGTCTATTATTCTAGAACAATTGGTGTCCGATTTTGGTGAAGATATTCCTGATAGTGGATTTACTCAAACCGATATGTTGGCAAAAACACTCTGTAAAACCTTGGCGGTTAGAAGCGGAGAGTCATTAACAGTTGCAGAACAAGAAGCCTTGGTGAACAATCTTTTTGCATGTACAGAATCTGCGGTTTCTCCGTTCAATAGACCAACATTCATTACCATGACGGTAGAAGATATAGATAAAAAATTTATGTAAATTAAGAATACATGATGCGATTAACAGAAACGGTTAAACATTTATTAATCATAAATATACTTTTCTTCATTGTGACTATGATGAACCAATCTTTTATGTATGATTGGTTTGCTTTGTGGTTTCCGAAGAACCCAAATTTTCAATTTTGGCAGATAATTACACATATGTTTATGCATGGTGGCAAAAAGCATATTTTCTTTAATATGTTTTCATTGATCATTTTTGGGCCCATTTTGGAACAATATCTAGGAAGAAATAAATTTCTCTTATTATACTTTGCATCCGGATTGGGAGCCGTAGCATTACAAATATTGTTTACTTACTATCAATACAATTCAGCATTTGAGGGTTTATTAAATGCAGGAGTAAGCCAAAGCGAGATTAACGTCTTTCTTAGTGATTTGGTTTCAAAAGGTAGGGCAGATGTGCCATATGAAAATCTTTACAGTCTATTTGATAGCTTACATGATTCATATTTCGCTACAATGGTAGGAGCTTCTGGTTGTCTTTTTGGAATCACTGCTGCATTTGTGGTTGTTTATCCCAATATGCCTTTGTATATCATGTTTATCCCAATTCCTATCAAAGCTAAATATTTAATAGGTGGTTATTTTGCAATTACCTTGTACTCAGCTATTACAGGAAGTTCTCTGGCAGGTCCTGAAAATACAGCATTTTGGGCTCACATTGGTGGTGCGGTAATTGGATTCATTACGATGTGGTATTGGAAAAAAAATGAGTTTAACCATAATAGGTGGAATTGATATGAATACAAATTGGAGTTATCAATATAAAATGTTGGCACCCCATGTTAAAATGATTGTCATTAATGTGGCCATCTTTTTACTATTCTCACTGGTATTTGGGTTGTTTCAAATACCTCAAGCATATATTTTAGATTGGTTTGGAATGCCAGATTCTTTAAATGGTTTTTTAACAAGACCGTGGACTATAATTACGTATGCTTTTTTTCATGGTGGTTTTCGTCATATTTTATTCAATATGATTACGTTATATTTCTCAGGGAATATTTTTATGAATTTGTTCAGCGGAAAAAGATTCTATACAGTTTATCTCTTAGGAGCCATAGCTGGAGGCGTACTTTACTTTTTATCCTATAATATTTTCCCGGCTTTTACCAATTCAATCATTCCGCAATATCTTATAGGAGCTTCTGCGGCGGTAATGGCTATTTTAATATTTGTGTGTGCTTATATTCCAAATCAAGAAGTTCGTGTGTTTATGTTTAATGTAAAACTCTGGCACGTGGGAATATTTTTTGTTTTAATGGATTTATTACAGATATCAGAAAGTAATCCTGGAGGTCATATTGCGCATTTAGGTGGTGCATTGTTAGGTTTTGTGTATGCGCGTCAGTTAGGGCAAGGAAATGATATTGGAGCATGGTTTAGTAGCTTAATGGATGGTATTGCCAATTTGTTTTCCGGAAAGAAATCTGAAAAAACAAAGTTTAAAAAAGTATATCGTAACAAAAAATCAACAGATAGTAGTGCAAAAGTGTTTAATAACGATAAAAACATACATCAGAAGAAAATTGATGCTATCTTAGATAAAATAAGCAAAAGCGGTTATGAAAGTTTGAGCAAAGACGAAAAAGACTATTTGTTCAAGGCCGGAAAAAATTAATATCAATAGTTCACTTTGAAAAAACTCTCCCTCTTTGATAAGTTTATTTTTGTAATAAATAGTCTTGTTGCTACTGCAACTTTATTGGCTTTTATATTGCCATTTTTACCACCAAGATATTTTCCTTTAATTTCTTTACTAAGTTTGGGATTACCACCTTTGATTATAGTTAATTTTGTTTTCGTGGTGTATTGGCTGGTTCGTTTCAAGAAGCAATTTTTACTATCGGTAATAATTTTAATTTTAGGATTTAACCATGTAAGATCGTTAATAGAATTTGGTCATGAACAACTACCAAAGCGTTCAAATGATTTTTCTATAATGACATGGAATGTGAGAATGTTGAATCAATTGGATTGGACAAATCAAACTGATATTCCCCAGAAAATACAGCAATTGGTGGCAAAGGAAAATCCAGATATAATGATGTTTCAGGAGTTCTGGAAAGAAGATTTCAAACTTTTTGAAAAAATGTATCCGTATTATTATGTGAAGTGTAAGAATATAGATGGCCAAATGGGGCAGGTCATTCTATCTCGCTATGAAATACTAAGTCAGGGAATTTTTAATTTTGATTCAGGAAATGACATTTTATATGCAGATTTAGATATTCATGGAGAAAAGGTACGAGTGTATAATTTTCATTTACAGTCGCTAGGTATCAACTCCACTGTGGAAGGACAAAGTGTTAAACAGATAGATAAGAAATGGGTAGCCAAAAGTATGTCCAAAAATTTTACACTACAACAATCTCAAATCGAAGAATTCATAAGCAATGTAAAAGAATATGGCGGTCGATTTGTAATCTGTGGGGATTTTAATAATACTGCTTTTTCCTATATATATAGAAGATTGAAAACTGAATTTGACCTTAAAGATAGTTTTGAAGAAAGAGGTAGTGGTTTTGGAAGGTCCTACGATTTTAAATACTTTCCAATGCGTATAGATTTTGTTTTTGGGGATAAAGAATTTGAAGTGCGTTCACACGAAAATTTTTCAGAATACTATTCAGATCATTTTCCTGTGAAAGTTGTCTTTGGAATGCATGATCCTGAAAATGATTAATTGCTAGGCATCATCAAGCAATCACATACATCTGCAATAATATGTATGATAAGGGCTAAACCAAAAATTCTTGTTTTTGAAAATAACAACAGCAGTATATACAACGCTATGGCTACGTAAGAATGTAATGGGTGAAAACCAATACTACATCTGTTTGGATCAAAAATAGGATTTGCAAAAAGGTGATCAATATCAATAAGAATTCCAGCAAGTAGAATAAATATTGATATTTGAAACGTTTTTCGATAGAAGATAAATGCAACCACAAACGGAATCAAAAAATGGATTCCATAGTGAACAAATATTCTTAGCATACTGTATTTACAGATGTATTTTTAGAAATTGATCTTCCAAATAAGTCAATGAATTAGGTCCTTCATTGAATAAAAGATCCAAAATACTTAAGTTATTTAAGAAGCCTTCTTTGCTGTCAAAAACTTGTGTATAGGTATCAAAAGAAGGTGTGTTTATCTTTTTTGCATTTACAAGTTTTCGAAAATCTGTTAAGTCATCATTATCAGTAATTTCAGTAGCATAGGAATTTGTAAAACTATAATCAGTTTCCAGTTGTAAACAATCCGAAATAGTTTCAAAAGTTGAAATGTTGAAATCTAATAGATATTCCTGTTTCTTTTCAAATAATGGTGCTATTTCGTCTTCGTAGAACTCAAAGAAAGGAGAAGTTCTGTATGCGGTTTGCAAACTTTTCCAGTGCTGTTTTTGCCACGGAAAATCATTTTCTACTTTTACATCCTTGTATAGTTGTCTACCATCTTTTCCCGTATGTTTTATGGGAATGCTAAGCATCTGCTTTCCGTTTGCTCCATAAACGTACATGCGGTTTCTGTACGTTTGCTTTTGGAAATTATCAAACTTTTCAAAAACAATGGCATCACTCTTAACTATTACCGAAAATTGCGCAATAGAAGGAAAATAGGTTGGGTGTAGAAGCGATTTCATTTTCAGTAATTAAGCTTTTTCTTTTTATTCTTTTTTCTGAAGAAATCGAAAACAAAATAACCAACTAATAGTATTACAAAATACATAAAGTAAGATGTTGGTTTGCTATTACCGCCACCATCTACGGTAGTGAAAATACGATCCCATCTTGGTTTTTTGGCAAAGCTATCCCAGCTAAACCAAACGAATACGGGTTTTCCTAAAACGTGGTCAAATGGAACATATCCCCAAAATCTACTATCTTCTGAATTATGACGGTTGTCACCCATCATCCAATAATAGTCTTGACCAAATGTATAGGAGTTTGTAGGTTTACCATCTACAAGAATTTGACTTCCTTTTACTTGTAGATCATGACCTTCATAGTCTGAAATAATGCGTTCATATAATGGAAGGTTTTCTAGTGATAGTTCCACTTTTTCTCCTTTTTCAGGAATTGAAATAGGTCCAAAATTATCACGATTCCATTTCATATTAGACGAATGAGGAAATACAGAAGGATCTGCAATACCTTTTGGTATAATCATCTTTACAATACTGTCGATGGCAGAATTTTTTTGTAATTCACTGACCATTTCGTCTGTTAGTGAAGCAAATTGGTATTGAAAACTTCCGTCAGCCAATTTTCTAGAACCTCCAAAACCATTGGTGACACCAAAACGGCTATACATGATTTCTGGACTAAGGTTGTAACGGGTATAAACGCTGTAGGAATACTGTGGTTTTGCTCTTTCTCCAAGTTTGGTTCTTTCTCCATTGATATAGATAAAACCATCTTTTATTTCTAATTCATCGCCTGGAATACCCACGCATCTCTTCACATAATTAGATTTTTTATCAAGAGGTTTATCGACATGAATATTACTGCGGTCTCCAAAGTAACGTACGGTGTCAACAGGCCAGTTGAAAACCACAATTTCATTACGTTCTATTTTCTGTAAACCTGGTAATCTGAAATATGGATATTGCGGCTCTTTTAAATATGATTTAACTCCTACTACAGGGATGGTATCGTGTACCATAGGAGCAGCTACAGCAGTCATAGGTAATCTAGCTCCGTAATGAAATTTACTCACAAAAAGGAAGTCACCAACAAGTAATGTTTTCTCTAACGATGGCGTTGGAATTACAAATGGCTGCATGATGTACGTATGCACGAAGGTTGCTGCAATGACTGCAAAGATGATGGAATTAGCCCATTCACCTGCAACAGTTCTTGGTTTTAAACTTCTATCTTCAATATATGTTACATCTAGACCATAGTTCACATAGAATATGTAAAAACCTAAGGTAAACAGTACAAGAAATGTGTCGGCTGTAGTATTTCGTCCAAAACTGCGAATAGTTTCTACCCAAATCACCGGAATCATAATCACATTTATCACCGGAATAAATAATAGAAGCACCCACCACCATGGTCTATTGATGATTTTCATTAAAATGACCGCGTTGTATACAGGAACGGCCGCTTCCCATGATTTTCTTCCTGCTTTAACGTAAAGTTTCCAAGTTGCTAAAAAATGTACTACTTGCACAAGCAAGAAAAATACAAACCATTGATATAGTGTCATTGTACTGTTTTATGTTTATCTAAAAGTATTTGATTGAAGGATAGTGTTACAGGATTAACCTATATTTAACACATCTTTCATGGTATAAATTCCTGTTTTTCCAACAAGCCATTCTGCTGCAATTACAGCTCCAAGGCCAAAACCTTGTCTGGAATGTGCTTCGTGAGTAATGGTAATAGAATCAATTTCTGAATTGTAAAATATAGAATGCGTTCCGGGAACATCAGGGATTCTTTTGGCTGTTATTTCAATATCTTCTGATGTAGGATGCTCTAAAGTCCAATTATTTTTACTATCATAATTGTTAATGATTCCTTCTGCTAAACTAATTGCGGTTCCACTGGGAGCATCTAGTTTTTGAGTATGGTGAATTTCTTCCATAGAAACATTATATTCCTTCAAACCATTCATTAGTTTCGCTAAATGATCATTTAATTCAAAAAATATATTCACGCCAACGCTAAAATTAGAACCATATATAAATGCTCCGTTTTTTTCTTTGCATAGCGAAACTACTTTTGAGTAATCTTCTAGCCAACCTGTGGTACCGCTAACCACGGGAACTCCGTTATTTATACAATTTGTGATATTGTTGAAAGCAGTGGTAGGAATGCTAAAGTCTATAGCAATATCTGCTGTTGTAATATCATATTCTTTAGTGTTACGGTCTGCTTTTATCACAATTTCATGGCCTCTTTCGGTAGCAATTTTTTCAATTGCTTTTCCCATTCTACCGTAACCCAATAAAGCTATTTTCATTACAATCGAATATTTAATGTTAACCCTATATCGGGAGTACTTCTAAAGTTATTCTGTTCAATATAAGGGTTCAAAGATAAGTCTTTATTAATATTAAACTGCTTTAAATGCGCATCAACATTGGCATCGATGATATTTAAAGCGTATATACCTATAAATATAAGTAGTGATAAATCTCTATCACTTTGATAACTATTTTGAATATCTTCTAATCTATCTGTGGTAATATCTGGATTTCCAGGATCTATACCACTTCCGTTGAGATCATAATAATCATCGTCCATATGTCCGCTAAGTCTGCGTTTGTAAGCGTCTCTAAATTTATGATACTGCTTATTATTCCAAAGATAAGCATAACCAGCAACTCCCATTCCTCCATAAACTATAGGGATTTTCCAATAACTATGGTTGTATGCTTGTCCCAGACCGGGTAAAATTGCAGAGTAAAAAGAGGCTTTTGAAGGTGCTAAAGGTTCAAATGGTCTTTTACTTTGAATTATGGTGTCTATAGATTTTACTGCTGCGGTATCTGCCGGAGTTTTATCTTTATCCTGTGCAAAACCACTAAAAGTCAGTAAAATAAAAAATATACATGCGAAATGTTTACTTATCACCAGAAATTAATTTTTGAATACGTTTAAAATCTTCTTCGGAATGAAAAGGTATAATGAGTTTCCCTTTTCCATTCTTACCTACTTTAACGTCAACTTTGGTAGAAAAGTACTCGTTGAACTTTGGAAGCCCTTTTTCTACAAATTCTGGAGAAGCGCTTGTAGTAGGTTTAGTTGGTGATTTTGGATCTATAGTTTTATCTAACTGATAATTTTTTACGAGTGTTTCGGTAGCTCTTACACTTAGAGAATCAGTAATTATTTTTTCGTAAATAGCAATTTGATCTTTTTTATCTTCAACATTGATGAGCGCTCTACCATGTCCCATGCTTACAAATCCATCTCTCATTCCTGTTTGAATAATGGGATCTAATTTTAATAAACGAAGGTAATTGGTAATTGTAGAACGTTTTTTACCAACACGGTCACTCAGTTGTTCTTGAGTAAGATTTATTTCATCTATAAGACGTTGATAAGAAAGTGCAATTTCTATAGGGTCAAGGTCATGGCGTTGGATGTTTTCAACCAATGCCATTGCCAAAGATTCCTGATCATTTGCAATACGAATATACGCAGGAACGGTTGTAAGACCGGCCATTTTGGAAGCTCGTAAACGGCGCTCTCCTGAAATTAACTGATATTTATTGAAGTCAAGTTTACGAACGGTTATCGGCTGAATAACACCTAACTCCTGAATAGAAACAGAAAGTTCTTGTAAGGTTTCTTCATTAAAATTGGTTCGCGGTTGAAAAGGGTTTATCTCAATTGCCTCAATTTCTAACTCTATGATGTTTCCTAAAACTTTATCTGCATTTTTGTCTTCAACAGATTTAATATCGTTTTCAGGATCTTTTAATAGAGCCGAAAGTCCTCTCCCTAAAGCTTGTTTCTTTACTGCTTTTGCCATCTAAATTATACCTTTTCTTTATTCTTCTTTATCAACTCATGTGCCAAGTTCAAGTAGTTGGTAGCTCCTTTACTAGTGGCATCATAATTTATAATGGTTTCTCCAAAACTTGGAGCTTCACTCAAACGTACATTTCTTTGAATAATGGTTTCAAAAACCATATCACTAAAGTGTTTTTGAACTTCTTCAACAACTTGGTTAGATAGTCGTAAACGGGCATCATACATGGTAAGTAATAAGCCTTCGATATCTAAATTTGGATTATGAATTTTTTGAACACTTTTGATTGTGTTCAATAACTTTCCTAAACCTTCTAAGGCAAAATACTCACATTGGATAGGAATAATTACCGAGTTTGCTGCCGTTAATGCATTCAATGTTAAAAGCCCAAGAGAAGGAGCACAATCTATAAGAATATAATCGTAATCATCTTTAATGCTGTCAAGACTTTGTTGAAGCATGTATTCTCTTTTGTCCTTATCAACCAACTCAATTTCAATAGCAACCAAGTCAATATGTGCCGGAATCAAATCTAAATTAGGTGAATCACTCTTCAGCACTAATTCTTTTGCATTCATAGTGTGTTCAAGCAATTGGTAAGTTCCGTATTCAATGGTTTCCACGTCAAATCCAAGACCAGAAGTGGCATTGGCCTGAGGATCAGCATCGATCAATAAAACTTTTTTCTCAAGTACACCTAAGGAAGCGGCAAGGTTTACAGAAGTTGTGGTTTTGCCTACTCCACCTTTTTGATTTGCAATAGCAATAATTTTACCCATTGGTTGTTGATGGTTTTAGAGTGGTAAAAATACAATTATTTGTGGGTTAAAAAAACGAAAATTATTAACACAAAAACTGCATTTTGTTTAGCTAATTCTAAGTAAATAGATTAGCTCTTATTTTTTTTAGATTTGATCATTGCTTCCAAAGTATCCCACATTTCTTCGGGAATAGCTTCTAGTAAGTTGAACTGCCCAGCACCCTTTAGCCATTCTCCACCGTCAATGGTAATAACTTCTCCATTGATATATGCTGAAAAGTCTGAAATTAAATATGCTGCTAAATTTGCTAGTTCTTGATGATCGCCAACACGCTTTAATGGAACTTTTTTGGCGAGATCAAATTTTTCTTTCAAATCTCCGGGTAATAACCTATCCCAGGCACCTTTGGTAGGAAATGGTCCTGGTGCAATAGCGTTGGATCTAATTCCGTATTTAGCCCATTCAACAGCCAAACTTCTTGTCATGGCCAATACTCCTGCTTTTGCAGTAGCGCTGGGAACCACATAGGCAGAACCTGTCCAAGCGTAGGTGGTTACAATATTTAAAATAGTTTTATTGGTTTCTTTTGTATCTATCCAATGTTTACCAAAGGCAAGCGTACAATTTTTTGATCCTTTTAATACAATATCAATAATGGTGTCAAATGCATTGGCAGAAAGTCTTTCCGTAGGAGAGATAAAATTTCCAGCAGCGTTATTGACTAAAATATCTACAGAACCGAATGTACTAATAGTTGCTTGTAGCATTTTTTCAACTTCCTCATAATTGCGAACATCACATGCTACTGCCTTGCATTTTTCAGTTAGATGACTGGGGAATTGAGCGATGGTAGTTTCCAATTTTTCCAAATTTCTTGAAGTAATGACAACGTTTGCGCCTAATTCTAAAAAGTAGGTAGTCATAGATTTTCCCAAACCGCTTCCGCCACCGGTAACTACAACTGTTTTGCCCGTCAATGTATCTTGTGGTAGCATTTTAGTATTGAAATTCATAATGATAATTTTTCAACAAGATAAAAAAAAACCTTTGACAATAGCCAAAGGTTTTCATGTAGAAAAAATCCTTTTTCTAACTATGGATAGTTTCATATTCCTCTAGAATATTTTTAATTTCACACGAGTATTTTTCCAATTTCTGATGTTGCTTGTCTAAAAGTTCTCTAGTATCTCTATCAATGTCAGTATCTTGAGTTAACTTTTTATAGGCCTTTAAAAGTGCATCTTCACAACTTATACAAATATCGTGGGAAGAGTCAATATTTTGATACTTAAAGTCGTCTTTCAAAGCCAACCATTTTTCAAATATGGAACCGGGGTTGTAATCTTTTAAAGCTCCGCCGTAAATAATTACAGTATTTTCCAGCTCTGTTTTGAACTGTAAACTTTGTTCTATCATTTTACTATAGGCAATAGAAAGTTCTTTTCTTTCACCTTTCAAGCAATCAATAGCATCTTGATAATCTTTTATTCTTTCAGAATTTATTTTAATTAAATCCTTAAGTTGATGGATGGTTTTTGCATGATGTTTCATAACAACTTGTTTCTGTTTGTTTTAGCTAAAGTATTCAATCTTCGTTTTGAATTTCAAAAAATCAAATTAAGGGTTTGTTAATGTTTGATTAAATGAAGTAAGAGAGAATAGAGGAGTTTCAAAATAAACGATGTAAAAACTTGTTAAATAGCTTTTTATGTATTGAAAGGATAATCTTTTAAACTGGTAGAGTGTATTTTAAAAACTGGTAGGTACTGTTCTTTTTTATTAAAAAAAAATTATATGTTTGGTAACGAATTAATAATAAAACAGTTTCTTAAAAAGTGATTCATTGATTTATTGAGCTAAATTTTAAATAATTAGTAGCTGTTTCTTATTTAAAGTTGATAATGTTTCATTTGAATTTCTGAATTTTTTTTAAAATATAATCGAAAACGATTTCGTTTTGTTTGTGAATCTTAGTAATTTCTAAGTTATTGATAATATAGGATGAATAATTAAGAATATATAAGTAGAAAAATAGACAAAACATTTATAAGTTGGATTAGCTTAATACTAGATGTATACTAGAACCTGATGACGGAATTTTTTGTATTTCGTATCAGGTTTTGGGGTTTTTGTACATTCTGTTTTAATAAGTATAATTTTTACACTTATAAATTTGATTGAAAAAAGACTAACCAATGCATAGAAATTTGACCAAATTTGTACTTTCTCTAGAACATTTAGTCCTAAAATCTACTCTGTTAGATCTTTTTCTTTGGAACAGATATAATCAAAATAAGCTAGCTTTCACCTCAGATCTTTCTAAGAAATTATACAATACAAAACATAAACTTCACGATTTTGCTCAAAGTATAATTCAAGGTGATAAAGACAGTTTAAAAAGCATTCATCTAGTACTATAGAAATTAACGATATTAAATAAAACAATAAAGTAAAAGCACCGAATAACTAACAAGCTCATGAATAGAAAAACCATATTTTTACCATTACTATGTCTCCTTGCAGGAGCATTAAATGCACAACAAGCTAAAAACGAATGGGAGAACCCAACCGTTTTAGATAGGAATAAAGAAGAAGGCCATGCCCAATTTGTTGTGTATAATTCCGAAAAAGCAGCTCAGTCAGGTGAGCACAGTAGTTCTGAGTTCTACAAAAGTCTTAACGGCACTTGGAAGTTTTCTGTAGTGAAAACTCCTAAAGAAAGACCAACAGATTTTTTTAAAACAAATTTAGACGATAGTAGTTGGGATGATATTAAAGTTCCATCCAATTGGGAATTGGAAGGATTTGATACACCAATTTATACAAATGTAAAGTATCCTTTTCCTAAAAATCCACCGTTCATAGATGAATCATACAATCCTGTAGGAAGTTATAGAACTACGTTTACAGTTCCTGCTGACTGGGATGAAAAAGAGGTGATTTTACACTTCGGATCAATTTCTGGTTATGCAAAAATTTATGTGAACGGAGAAGAAGTGGGCATGACAAAAGCTTCTAAAACACCAGCCGAATTTGATGTTACTGAATTCTTGAAGGAAGGCGAAAATTTGTTAGCGGTTCAAGTTTTTCGTTGGCATGATGGAAGCTATTTAGAAGATCAAGATTTTTGGCGTTTAAGTGGAATTGAACGGGATGTGTATTTACAAGCACTTCCTAAATTAACCGTTTGGGATTATTTTGTAAAAGCTGGTTTAGATGATTCCTACACTGATGGAAATTTAGATGCAACAGTAGATTTACGAAAGTTTGAAGGAAACAAAAACCGTAAAGCAGAGGTTACATTCACATTAGTAGATGCAGCTGGGAAAAAAGTTTATACCGAAACTAAAGAAGTAGGTAAAAAAGACGAAATCGTAAATTTCAATACAACAATTAAAGAGGTTCATAAATGGTCAGACGAAACACCATATTTATACTCTTACACAATTAGTTGGAAAGGTAACAAATCAGATTTAGCTGTTATTGCCGGAAAAACTGGTTTCCGTCGTGTTGAGCTGAAGAATGCACAACTTTTAGTAAACGGAAATGCTGTTCAGGTACACGGCGTTAATTTGCATGAACACCATGGTACAAAAGGTCACGTACCGGATGAAGCTATGATGCGAAAAGATATGGAGTTGATGAAGCAATTCAATATCAATTCGATACGTATGAGTCATTATCCACATGGATCGGAATTATATGATTTAGCGGACGAATACGGATTTTTTATTGTTGATGAAGCCAATATAGAAACGCATGCTATGGGAGCCGAGTGGCAAGGTGGTTTTGATAAGTCGAAACACCCTGCGTATTTGCCAGAATGGGCACCTGCTCATTTAGATCGTATCAAGCGTATGGCAGAAAGAGATAAAAATCACCCTTCCGTTATCCTTTGGTCTATGGGTAACGAGTGTGGAAACGGGCCTGTTTTCTACGATGCATATAAATGGTTGAAAAAATATGATGACACCAGATTAGTTCAGTTTGAACAAGCTGGAGAAAATGAAGACACCGATGTAGTTTGCCCAATGTATCCAGGGATCGATTACATGACGAAATATGCAAATGCTACGGATAAAACACGTCCGTTCATCATGTGTGAATACAGTCATGCAATGGGAAATTCCAACGGAAATTTTCAGGAGTATTTTTATATTATAGACAATTCGCCGCACATGCAAGGCGGATTTATCTGGGATTGGGTAGATCAAGGTTTGTTGGCAGAAGAAAATGGCCAAGAATTTTGGGCGTATGGTGGAGATCTTGGCGGAGAAGATCTTCAAAACGATGAAAACTTCTGTGCTAACGGATTGGTTTCTGCAGACAGAACGGTGCATCCTGCGATTTATGAAGTGAAAAAAGTATATCAACCAATTAAGTTTAATTTTGATAACGGAAAGCTTTCAATTAAAAATGGATATTTCTATACCAATTTAAATGCATTTTCTTTTGGTTGGGAATTACTTAAAAATGGTGAAATAGCAGATCAAGGAACGTTTACAATAAATGGTGAACCACAAAGTACAGTTTCAAAATCTATTGATGTTTCAGTTGATGCTACTGCAGAATATTTCTTAAATGTATATGCTTATACTACGGAAGGAACTGACCTAGTTCCTGCACAACATGAACAAGCAAGAGCGCAATTTAGTTTAGGAGAAAAGAACTTTTTCGATTTTGTTTCAACAATAAATTCAGATAAAAAAGCTTTAAAAATTAGTAAAAGCAAAGAAGTTTTAGCTTTTGAAGCAAATGGAGTAGAAGGTACTTTTGATTTGGTAAATGGAGTAATATCATCTTATCATTTCAAAGGAGAAAACGAAATGATCACAGCTTATCCAACACCTTATTTTTGGAGAGCTCCAACAGATAATGACTTTGGAAACGGAATGCCTTCTAAGCTTGAAATTTGGAAAAACGCTCACAAAAATCCAACTGTTACTTCGGTAGAAGTCGGTAAACAAACTGAGACAGGGTTGCCTGTAAAAGTAAGTTTTGAGCTTTCAGAAGCTAAAGTTCCTTATACTGTAGAATATCTTATCCAAAATGATGGAACTATAAAAGTTACTGCAGCAATAGATATGGAAGGTAAAGATCTTCCTGAAATTCCTCGTTTTGGAATGCGCATGCAGTTACCGGGAGCTTATAACGATTTAGAATTTTATGGCCGTGGTCCATGGGAAAACTATTCAGACAGAAAGGATGCCGCATTTATTGGAACTTACCAAAGCACAGTGGAAGATCAATTTGTTTGGGAATACATTCGCCCACAAGAAAATGCATTTAAAACAGACGTTCGTTGGGTGAGTTTTACAAAAAATGATGGTACTGGTATTCAAATTACAGGAACGCAACCGATAGGTTTCAGTGCATTAAATGTTTCTACAGAATCTTTAGATCCGGGGAAAACTAAAGATCAACGTCACACTACAGATGTACATCCAGAAGATAAGGTGTACATTCATTTAGACTATAAACAACGTGGGTTAGGTGGTGATGATAGCTGGGGAAGATATCCGCATAAACCATATCTTTTATTAGATGATAGTTATAGCTATAGCTACACAATTCAGTTATTAAAATAGATCATGAACAAAATAAAACTCACTTTATTAATATTGGTTTTGGGCTTTACATATGGTAAGGCCCAAGATCAACTTATTGTTAACACGCAGGGAAGAAAAACAGTTTCATTAAATGGTACGTGGAATTATATTATAGATCCCTATGAAACTGGATTTTTCGATTATCGTTTTAAAGAACGAAAAGAAAATGATCCTGGTGCTTTCTGGAATAAACCAGTGATTACCAAAAAAACAGATTGGACCGAACATGATTACAAAGAGCCGTATACTATAGAAGTTCCAGGTGATTGGAATTCTCAAGATCCTATATTTAAATATTATGAAGGAACGGTTTGGTATCAACGTACTTTTGATAAGCCTGAAGTGGAGACAAATGAAAGTGTGTTTTTATATTTTGGAGCAGTAAACTACGAAGCGCATGTATATCTAAATGGTAAAAAGTTAGGAATGCACAAAGGAGGTTTCACGCCATTCAATTTTAAAATTCCTGCTGAATTACTGAAAGACACTGGTAATTATTTAGTTGTTCATGTAAATAACAAAAGATATGCAGATGAAGTACCAACTTTAAATACAGATTGGTGGAATTATGGTGGAATTACTAGAGATGTAAAACTTGTTATCACGCCGAAGGAATTTATTCAGCAATATCATATTCAGCTAAATCAATCTCAAGATATAGCAAAAGCTAAAAAGAAAAAGAAATTTCAAATTAGTGGCTGGGTAAAACTTAATGCTTCAACTTCTGAAGAAATTGTATCTGTTAGTATTCCTGAATTAAAAATTCAACAGGACTTTACAGTTACAGGTGATTCAGTGAAAATTGATTTTGAAGTGAAAAAACTAAAACTTTGGTCTACTGAAAATCCAAAATTATACGATGTAGAAATAAGCTTCAAAGAGCATTCAATTTCAGATAAAATAGGATTTAGAAAGGTTGAAGTAGCAGGAACTAAAATTCTCCTGAATGGCAAACAGATTTTCCTAAGAGGTATTTGCACACACGAAGAAATATCTTCCGACCAGCGCCGTGCAACAAGCAAGGAAGATGCACGTAAATTGTTTGCAAGCGTTAAAGATTTGCATGCAAACATGGTTCGTTTGGCGCATTACCCACACAATGAATATATGACCAGAATGGCCGATTCTTTGGGGATTTTACTTTGGACCGAAATTCCGGTTTATTGGACTATCGATTTTAAAAATCCAGCGGTATTGGCAAAGGCCGAAAATCAATTACAAGAAATGATTACGCGCGATAGAAATAGAGCTTCCATCATTATATGGTCTGTTGGTAACGAAACTCCGGTAAGCGATGCTCGAACCAAATTCATGAGTACGTTGGTTAAAGATGCTAAAAAATTAGATAACACCAGATTAATAGCAGCAGCTTTAGAGGTCGGTTACAATAAAAATGTAAATTTTGTAGATGATCCTCTTGGTGAATACACAGATATAATTGCTTTAAACGAATACTTAGGTTGGTACGGAGCAACACCAGATGCGTGCGAAACAGCTGAGTGGGAGATAAAATACAACAAACCATTTTTTATTAGTGAAACCGGGGCTGGTGCCAAAGGAGGTTTTCATGACGATAAAGAAATGCGTTTTAGTGAAGAATATCAGCAATGGTATTACGAAGAGCAAATTAAAATGTTTAAAAAACAATTTCCAGAAAGTTTCAGTGGGGTAGCACCGTGGGTTTTATATGATTTTAGATCACCAAAACGAAACAATCCAACATATCAGGAAGGATATAATCGTAAAGGGTTAATTGATGATAAAGACCACAAAAAGCTAGCCTTCTATACTTTAATGGAATATTATAAAGAACTAGAAAATGAAGAATAACAAACTTCATGTTTTCCTTTTGTTCCTATTGATTTTAGCCAATGCTACTGCGCAAGAGGTTACATCAATAAAAATAAACACTTCTGAAAAATACCAAACCATCGATAATTTTGGTGCTGCCGGATGTTGGTACAGCGAAGGAATTGGAAAATACTGGCCTCAGGAAAAAAGAGAACGCATTGCCGAATTGTTGTTTAGCAAAGCTTTTGACGTTTCCGGAAATCCGGTAGGAATTGGACTTTCTGCATGGCGCTTTAACATTGGAGCCGGAACTTTTGAACAAGGGGATGCCAGTGGTATTTGGGATGTGAATAGAAGAGTAGAATCTTTTTTAGCTCCTGACGGAAGTTATGATTGGACAAAACAAGAAGGGTATCAATGGTTTTTGAAACAAGCAAATTCCTACGGAGTAGAGCGTTTGATTGCTTTTTCTAATTCGGCACCGGTGCAATTCAACAAAAATGGTTACGGTTTTAAAACTGAAAAAGACTATGTAGCCAATTTGAAAGATGAACATTATGAGGATTTTGCTGAATTTTTAGCTACAGTTGTAGCGCATTTTAATGGAGAAGGAATTCATTTTGATTACATAAGTCCAATTAACGAACCACAGTGGGATTGGTTTGGAGAACCGGGACATGCAAAACAGGAAGGTTCTCCTTGGTCTAATGAAAATATTTCCAAAGTTGCACATTTATTAGATGCAAAACTTACCGAAAGAAAACAAGATACCAAGATTATGCTAAGCGAAGCTGCTCAACTCGATTTTCTATATTCAGGAAATAGAGATAGCCGCCAGCAGATTCAAGATTTGTATAGCAAAGAAAGTGCTATCAACGTATTAAATCTCGCGCATGTGCCAGACTTGGTCGTGGGGCACAGTTATTTTACAGAGTCTTCAGACGAGCAATTGATTGAAGTAAGACAAGCGGTTAAAAAAGCAGGGGAAGCACATGATATTACTTTTTGGCAATCGGAATATTCTATGTTGGGCGATGGTTATAAAGATGGAAAAAAAGGCCGAATTTCCGCAATAGATTGCGCCTTGTTTTTAGCCAAGGTGATTCATTTTGATTTAACCGAGGCCAATGCAGGAGCTTGGCAATTTTGGAATGCTTTAGAACCTGGAAATCCAGATTTTGATACGCGTTATTATTTGATTGCGCTACAACCCAATGAAACACATACAAATGGCGACTTTTCTGTAACCAAAAATTTGTGGGCCATGGGGCATTTCAGCAGGTTTATTCGTCCGGGAATGCAACGTATTGCTTTAGAAACCGGTTTAGACGCCAATGCTTCAGCGCAAGAGTTGATGGCTTCTGCCTATCTAAATCCAGAAACGAATGAAATGGTGGTGGTAGCAATTAATTATAGCGAAACAGCTCAAACCTTAAAATTAGATTTTCAAGCTGAAAAATACCATTTGTATGATGCATACCGTACTTCAGCCGAAGAAAATATGAATCTTTCCAAAATCAAAAATAATGAGAAAATACGCAAAAAAGTGACGCTTCCTAAAAGGTCGATCACCACATTTGTGTTCAAAAAATAAAATCAATTCTGTATGAAAAATTCACTCCAACTAAGTTTTCTGCTGTTTCTTGTGTTACACGTTGCTGTGGCACAACAAACGAGTTTTACACCCGGGGCAATTTGGAAAGACACCGATGGTAATCATATCAATGCGCATGGTGGTGGTATGTTGTTTCAAAATGGGGTGTATTATTGGTACGGAGAGCACAAAGGAACGTCGAGTAAAGCCAACGTTGGCGTAAATGTTTACAGTTCTACAGATATATACAATTGGAAAAAAGAAGGAGTAGCACTTTCGGTTTCAAAAAAGAAATCTTCCGAAATTACCAAAGGCTGTGTTATTGAACGTCCGAAAGTAATTTACAATCAAAAAACGAAAACTTATGTAATGTGGTTTCATTTGGAGTTGAAAGATCAAGGTTATAGCGCTGCCAGAACAGGTTTGGCTATCAGCAAAACGCCAACGGGACCTTTCAAATTCATAAAATCCTTCAGACCGAATGCTGGGAAATGGCCTATCAATTTTAAAGAAGAATGGAAGCAAGAACAACCTAATGAAAAGAATTTAGAGTGGTGGACACCCGAATGGTACAAAGCAGTCAAACAAGGTTTGTTTGTGCGTCGTGATTTTGAAAAAGGGCAAATGTCTAGAGATATGACCTTGTTCGTAGATGATGATGGCAAAGCGTACCACATTCATTCTTCCGAAGATAATTTGACCTTACATATTTCGGAATTGTCAGATGATTACAGAAGTTTTACGGGGAAATACATAACTGTAGCTCCAGCCGGACATAACGAAGCGCCGACAATTTTTAAACAAAACGGAACGTATTATATGATCACTTCTGGTTGTACCGGTTGGGATCCGAATGCGGCACGTTCTTTTAGTGCAACCTCTATTTGGGGACCTTGGAAACAACTGAAGAATCCAGCGATAGGGAAAGATGCAAACATTACGTTCGATTCGCAAAGTACGTATGTTTTTCCGGTGGAAGGGAAAAAAGATGCCTTCATTTTTATGGCAGATCAATGGCGACCTCAGAATCATATCGACGGCAGGTATCTTTGGTTACCTGTGAAAGTAGTCAACGGGCAACCAGTTTTACAGTTTTATAGAAATTGGAATCTCAACGTTTTTGAGCATCAGGAGCAACCAAAAAAGAACCAGAAATTGAGTGATATTCGTTTGAGTGATCCCGCAATTGTAGCTGATCCTAAAACGAATATGTATTACATGACAGGAACTGGCGGAAAGCTTTGGCAAAGTAAAAACCTAAAAGAATGGGAAGGTCCTTTTGAGGTAGCCATGACAGATCCAACTTCGTGGATGGGAGATAACCCTATGATTTGGGCAGCAGAACTGCATCAGTATAAAGATAAATACTACTATTTCGCTACGTTTACCAATAGAGATGTGAAGATTGATACGGTAAAAGGCAATGTCATAGAGCGCAGAGCAAGTCATGTATTGGTGAGCGATGCTGCGGCCGGACCCTATATTCCTATGAAAGATGACACGTATTTGCCTGCTAGCAAACCTACTTTAGACGGAACTTTTTGGGTTGAAAACGATACGCCTTATATGATTTATTGTTATGAATGGCTTCAAAATTGGGATGGAACAATTGAGAAAATTCAATTAAAACCAGATTTGTCAGGAAGCGTAGGAGAAGGCGAGTTGTTGTTCAAAGCAAGTGCTTCGCCTTGGAGTAAGGAAAAAGATGCTACCGGAAACATAAAACCCAATAAAGTAACTGATGGTCCGTATTTGTTTAGAACCGGCACCGGACGTTTAGGAATGATTTGGACCAGTTGGATTTTCAATGATTATGTGCAAGGTGTTGCCTATTCCAAAAGTGGAACTTTAGACGGACCTTGGATTCAGGATGAAAGTCCTATTACACCTCCAAATTTCGGACACGGAATGTTATTCACCACGTTTGAAGGAAAAACCTTGATGTCTGTGCATAGTCATAAAGAAGTTAGCGGACAATATGTTCGAATTCCGCATTTGTTTGAAGTAGATCTTTCAGGAGATAAGTTAATTGTTGGTAAACCTTACCAACCGTAAAATATAAATTATGGATCAGTTGCAACAGTTCAAAAACCAATTGATAATCGTTTTAAAAATGACACTATTGGCATTGTTATTTGCCATACCTGTGAAAACTTTAGCAAACCCGGGGAAAGCCTATTTGTTTGCATATACTAAAAATGAAAATCGAAGCAGAAATGGTTTGCATTTTGCCTGGAGTACTGATAAGGTAAATTGGCATAAAATTGGTCCAGAACATGGATTTTTATTTTCAGATTATGGAAGATGGGGTTCTCAAAAACGTTTGGTGCAGCCTTTTTTGTTTCAAGATACAAACGGACTTTGGCATGCCATCTGGAGTGTAAACGAATCTGATACTGCTTTTGCACATGCGGCTTCGGAAGATTTGGTACATTGGAAACGTCAATCATATCCTATGCCATCCAATGGTTCTAATGTGTTAGAGCCGGTTGTTTTTATGAAAGATGATCAATATGTGATTCAGTACAAAAGTGATAACAACGGGAGCACTGAATATTTTCAAATCACTACTTCCGATTTTAAAAGCTATTCAAAACCACAAAAAATTGATAAGATTCAAACTTTAAAAACCGAAGTTGTCATTGGGAATGAAACCCTTACGGGAACTTTGCATCAAGTGGATTGGAAGGTGATTCAAGGTTTAATAGACGCCAAAGATTTAAGCAAATACAAACAAAGTTTACACGCCGAAACTACAGCCGAAGATGCTACAAGATTTGACGGTTTGGAATCAGTTTCTGTTGCTGTAAAAGTGCAACCAGAACAAAAAAAGCAAATTTCTGATAAGTTGATGGGGATCTTTTTTGAAGATATCAATTACGCTGCCGATGGCGGTTTGTATGCTGAATTGATTCAGAACCGTGATTTTGAATACCATCCGTCAGATAAGCAATACAGAGACAAAAACTGGAATCACTTTTTTGCTTGGACTTCTAAAAATATCGAAAGCAAGTTAGACAGTGTAAACCCTATTCACGAAAACAATAAGTATTATTTGATACTCAACAATGGTGAGTCGTTAACTAACGAAGGTTTTGATGCCATTCCGTTAAAAGCAGACGAAAAATACAATTTCTCCATTTCTGCAAAAACCTATGGAAACAGTAACAAATTATTAGTACAATTGGTAGATGATGCCGGTAAAGTGTATGATGAGGTAAACATTAAAGTAAATGCTTCTTCATGGAAAAAGTATCAGAAATCCTTCAAAATTAAAGAAACTGTAGCCGATGCGAAATTGGTGATTACACCACAAAATTCGTCTAAAGTGGCGGTAGATATGGTTTCGCTATTTCCAGAAAATACATTTCACAATCACAAAAATGGATTGCGTAAAGATTTAGCACAGGTGATTGCTGATCTGCATCCGCAGTTTGTTCGTTTTCCGGGTGGTTGTGTAGCGCACGGAGATGGGGTTGATAATATTTACGATTGGAAAAGTACGATTGGTCCGTTAGAAACTAGAAAACCTAACCGAAATTTATGGAATTACCATCAAACGGTTGGACTAGGGTATTACGAGTATTTTCAGTTTTGTGAAGATATCAACGCAGCTCCGGTTCCGGTCATTGCTGCCGGAGTTCCTTGTCAGAATTCAGGAACGGGTGGCGCTGGTCAGCAATGCGGAATTCCAATGGAAGAAATGGATGCCTATATTCAGGATATTTTAGATTTGATTGAATGGGCAAACGGTGATGCCGCTACCGAATGGGGTAAAAAGAGAGCAGCGGCAGGACATCCAAAACCTTTCAATTTAAAATATATAGGTATAGGAAACGAAGATTTAATTACCGATGTTTTTGAAGAACGCTTTACCATGATCTTCAATGCAATTCAGGAAAAACATCCGGAAATTACCGTAATTGGTACTGTTGGACCATTTTATGAAGGAACCGATTATGACGAAGGTTGGGAAATAGCCAATCGTTTGGCTGTGCCAATGGTAGATGAACATTATTATGTGCCGCCGGGTTGGTTTATTTACAATCAGGATTATTATGATGCGTACGACAGAAACAACGCCAAAGTATATTTGGGAGAGTATGCATCGCATTTGCCGGGAAGACCTAGCAATATAGAAACTGCACTTTCGGAAGCTTTGTATTTGGCAGCGGTAGAAAGAAATGGAGATATAGTAGAAATGACATCGTATGCACCTTTGTTAGCCAAAGAACACCACACCCAATGGACGCCCGATTTAATCTATTTTAATAACACTGAAGTAAAACCAACTACGGATTATTACGTTCAGCAATTGTACGGACAAAATGCGGGTACCATTTATTATAACAGTAAAGTGTTGGTGGATACTGATGATGATAAAGTTCAAAAACGAATTGGAGTTTCGGTAGTAGAAGATGAAAAAGATGACGCTATTATTGTGAAATATATTAATATGTTACCAGTTTCGGTAAACGTAACAACCAATCTTGGTACATTAATCACTTCGGAAACAACAGCAGAAAAAACGGTGTTTTCTGGGAAACCAGATGCCAAAGAAGCAAGCCTTCAAACTGAAAAGATAAAAACTACAGCAAACCAGAATATGGAATTGGCCCCATATTCATTTACAGTAATCAGAATTAATAAAACTAACAAGTAATGAAAAGAACCATCACAGCATTATGTTGTTTCCTAAGTGTTTTAGGAATACAAGCACAGACGAGAGAAGAAATGCCCGAAAAAGATTTCACGGCATATTTGTTTACCTATTTCACTGGAAATTCAGTAGAAGATGAGCAAATTCGCTTTGCGGTAAGTCCAGATGGCTACCAATACATGGCACTGAATAACAATAAACCAGTAATAGCATCCAAAGAAATTAGTGAAACTGGCGGCGTTCGCGATCCGCATATTTTACGTGGCGAAGATAAGCACACCTATTATATGGTGGTGACTGATATGACATCAAACAAAGGTTGGGATTCTAACCGTGGAATGGTGTTGTTAAAATCAACCGATTTGGTGAATTGGACGTCGAGTAAAATCAATATTCAAAAAAAATACAAAGGACAAGAAGAGCTGAAACGTGTTTGGGCTCCGCAAACTATTTACGATGCAAAAGCAGGAAAGTATATGATCTATTTTTCTATGCAGTATACGGGTAGTCCAGATATTATTTATTATGTCTACGCCAATGAAGATTTTACCGATTTTGAAGGCGAGCCTAAGCAATTGTTTTTTCCTGAAAATGGAAAAAGTTGTATTGATGGCGATATTGTAATGAAAGACGGATTGTACCATTTATTCTATAAAACGGAAGGTCACGGAAACGGAATTAAACACGCTACAACTACCGATTTAACTTCCGGTAAATGGAAAGAAGATGCAGACTACAAGCAACAAACCAAAGATGCAGTGGAAGGTTCAGGTGTTTTCAAACTGAATAATTCAGACGAATATATTTTGATGTATGATGTGTACGGAAGAGGAAAATATCAGTTTACTAAAAGTAAAGATTTAGAGAATTTTGAAGTGGTAGACGATCAAATTTCAATGGATTTTCATCCACGTCACGGAACCGTATTGCCAATCACCAGAAGTGAGTTGAAAGCGCTTTTTGCAAAGTGGGGAAAACCAGCGGCATATCCTGTGGTTAACAGCAATCCTGTTTTAGAAGGCTATTATGCCGATCCTGAAATTATGTATTCAACGAAAACCAAGAAGTTTTATTTATACCCAACTACAGACGGATTTGATGGTTGGGGAGGTTATTATTTCAAAACGTTTTCTTCTGATAATTTAATTGATTGGAAAGACGAAGGAACGATTTTAGATTTGAAAAAAGACGTTTCCTGGGCAGATAGAAATGCATGGGCACCAACGGCTATAGAGAAAAAAGTAAAAGGGAAAATTAAATATTTCTATTATTTCACAGCTGCTCAAAAAGTTGGTGTGGCGGTTTCAGATACTCCGGAAGGTCCTTTTACAGATTCAGGAAAAGCCTTGATCAATTTTAAACCAGAAGGCATCAACAGAGGTCAAGAAATAGATCCAGATGTATTTACAGATCCTAAAACTGGAAAATCATATTTGTATTGGGGTAATGGTTATATGGCTGTTGTAGAGCTTAAAAAAGATATGGTTTCTTTCAAAAAGAAGAGTTTAAAAGTTATAAAGACAGATGGAACTTTTAGAGAAGGAACCGAAGTTTTTTACAGAAAAGGGAAATATTACTTTTTATGGAGCGAAGACGATACCCGTAGTCCAAACTACAGAGTACGTTATGCAACCAGTGATAGTCCGGTTGGACCACTAAACATTCCTGAAAACAATTTGGTAATCAAAAAATTGCCTTCGAAAGGAATTTACGGTACCGGACATAACTCGGTCATCAACATTCCAGGAACCGATAAATGGTACATTGTATATCACAGGTTTTCTATTCCAAACGGAATTACTATGGGCGATGCTGCCGGTTTCCACAGAGAAGTTTGTATTGATGAGTTAAAATTTGACGAAGACGGAAATATTTTAGAAACTATTCCTACCTTAGACGGAATTCAAAAATAATCCACATGTTTTTTAAAAATTGTATTAGGTTGTTTTCATGTGTATGCTTAATTAATGTAATCGGTTGCACTGAATCTGAAAAGAAATCAGGGAGTTTAGAACTCACTATAGAAAATCAATTAAGTTTTGATAGAGAGGAAGTCGTTTCAATTCCGATAGAAGATTTAGATGGTATTTTAAAAAACACCTCACCGGATAATTTACGAATTAAACATGCAGATTCAACATCATATTTACCAACGCAATGGGTAGATATAGATTTGGATGGAAGTCCTGATGAATTTTTATTTATGGCTAAAATAGCAGCCAAAAACGTAAATACGTACATTTTAGTTGCAGACAGCACCATTGCAAAGCCGGAAAGTAAGCTTACTACATATTCAAGGTTTGTTCCAGAACGAACAGACGATTATACTTGGGAAAATGATAAGATTGCTTTTAGAACGTATGGACCAACCGGACAAAAAGAAGCGTTGGCTGGCGTTCCCGGAAGTACACTTTCCAGTGGAATAGATTTGTGGTTAAAAAGAACGAGTAGATCTGTTATTAATGATTGGTACAAAGGCTACCAAACAGATCCTATGTACTATCATCGAGACAAAGGCGAAGGTTACGATCCGTATCATGTTGGTGGAAGTCGAGGTGTTGGTGGAATTGGTATTTATGAAAACGATTCGCTTATCGTTTCGCAAAATTTTATGCATTATAAAACCATAGCCGAAGGACCATTACGTACAGTTTTTGAATTGTCTTACGATCCTTGGAGTCCGTATGAAGTACAAGAAACCAAACGAATTTCTTTAGATTTAGGAGCAAACTTTTCAAAATTTGAAATCAGTTTAAAAGCTGCTAAAGAAGTACCAAATTATACTGTAGGCTTAACCATGCACAAAAATGAAGGTCAATCAAAAATAGACGTAGAAGATGGTTGGGTTCGTTATTGGGAAAAAATTGATGATGCCTATGTAGGAGAAGGTATTGTAATGCCAACTAAAGAAATCGATTCTGCTTTCACCATAGTTTCAGAGGTTCCTGATGCTAGTCAAATCTACATTAAAGCGAAACCTACCGAAAAATTAGTATACTATGCAGGATTTGCATGGCAAAAAAGTGGTCAAGTAAAAACTGTGGAAGATTGGGAGTTGATACTTGATCAAAAAGCAAAATCTATTGCTTCTCCATTAGAAGTTACGTTTAAATAATATTCATATAAAAGAAGAATAATGTTACTAAAAAATAAGGTTGCGGTAATTACTGGTGGTACCGGAGTTTTGGGTGGTGCTCTTACGAGAGCTTTAGCTAAAGAAGGGGCCAAAGTTGCCATTTTAGGTAGAAGTTTAGAAAAAGCTGAGAAACTAGCCGAAGAAATTATTGCCAACGGTGGTGTAGCTCTTGGCGTGAGTGCCGATGTTGTAAACAAAGAAAGCTTGTTAGCGGCTCATCAACTTATAAACGATAAGCTAGGATCTGTAGATATCTTATTAAATGGTGCAGGAGGAAATCATCCTTCTGGTGTAACGCACGATGAAGTTTTTAATGCTGATGAAGATGGAATTCAAAATTTCTTTGGATTAAGTTTAGATGGAATGGATCATGTTTTCCGTTTAAACTACATGGGGACTTTTTTACCTACTCAAATTTTTGCAAAAGATATGATTGGCAAAAAAGACTGCAATATTATAAATATTTCTTCTGTGAGCGCGCCTTTGCCTTTAACCAAAGTTCCTGCTTATAGTGGAGCCAAAGCCGCCATAAGTAACTTTACGCATTGGTTAGCCGTATATTTTGCCAAAGAAGGTATTCGTGTCAATGCCATTATTCCTGGCTTTTTTCTTACGGAACAAAATCGAACTTTATTAACCAATGAAGACGGAAGTTTAACTTCTCGTGGTAATAAAATTTTGAATAATACACCCATGCAACGCTTTGGAGATCCGGAAGATCTGGTAAGTACTTTATTATATTTGTGTAATCCGGCTTCTCGTTTTGTAACGGGAATCACGGTGCCGGTTGATGGTGGATTTTTAGCTTTTAATGGAGTTTAGTTATGGGATTAGAACAAACTTGGCGTTGGTACGGACCAAAGGATTCAGTTTCGCTAGAACATATAAAAATGACAGGTGCAACAGGTATTGTTACTGCATTGCACCATATTCCTAATGGTGAAATCTGGACAGTTGAAGAAATTCAAAAAAGGAAACAAATTATAGAAAAGGCTGGTTTATCGTGGTCTGTGGTAGAAAGTATTCCTGTTCATGAAGATATTAAAAGAAGAACTGGAGATTTTCAGCACTATATAGAGAATTACAAAAAAAGTATTCAGAATTTGGCATTATGCGGAATTGATACGGTTTGTTACAATTTCATGCCGGTGTTAGACTGGACAAGAACCAATCTATCTTACAAAGTTGCAGATGGTTCAAAAGCCTTGCGTTTCGATTTAATTGAATTTGCGGTTTTTGAAATGTTTTTATTGAAAAGGCCAAATGCTGAGGTAGCTTATTCAGAAGCGCAGCAAAATCAGGCTAGAGAAAGATTTCTTACCATGTCGCAAGATGAAAAAGACTTGCTGGTAAACAATATTATAGCAGGACTTCCAGGAGCTGAAGAAGGCTATTCTTTAGAGCAATTTCAAGAAATTTTATCTTCTTATGATACAATTGATGATAGCATTTTAAGAAATAACTTATATGATTTTCTAAAAGAAATTATTCCGGTTGCGGAAGAGAACAATGTACTCATGGCCATTCATCCAGATGATCCTCCTTTTCCAATTTTAGGACTACCAAGAATTGTGAGTACCGAAGCTGATGCACAACAATTATTGAATGCTGTGGATAGCAAGTATAATGGATTGTGCTTTTGTACAGGTTCTTATGGAGTAAAAGCAGAAAATGATTTGGAAGGAATGGTGAAGCGACTAGGACATAGAATTAATTTTGTTCATTTAAGAGCCACTAAAAGAGACGAAGCAGGAAATTTCTATGAAGCAGATCATTTAGATGGAGATGTAGATATGTATACTGTTTTGAAAGCTTTATTGTTAGAACAAAAAGAGCGAAAGGAACAGGGGAGAGTAGATGTGCGTTTACCCATGCGTCCAGATCACGGTCACCAAATGCTTGATGATTTAAATAAGCAAACCAATCCTGGCTACTCGGCTATCGGAAGATTACGAGGTCTGGCTGAATTACGTGGGTTGCAATTAGGAATTGAAAAAAGTTTAGGATTATAAAGAACCTCTTAGAATCAACCTGCTTTTGTTGGCTATTTGTTCTTTTCGTTGTCCAAGAACCATTTCTGCTAGTATAGTGCCCATGGCGGTAAAATCGGTAGAAATGGTTGTAATTCCATTAGCAACAACCTTTTTTAGGTGTGTATCATTGTAACTAATAATTCCTATATCGGTACCTATTACTAAGTTTTTTGAGTTGGCTTCTTCAATAACGTTGACCAAATGGCGATCATCAGGAATGATAAATACTTGTCCTTTTTCCAAAGTGTAATCTTTTATATCAGGTATAATTTCGTGTTGTAATTGGTAATCATTGCAAAACTTGTTAAAACCAATACGCATTCCTGGAGGCTGTTTAAAATCTGGAAAGATCATTACCAACTTTTCGTATTTATCTAACGCTTCTTTTCCTGTGAGTAAAGCACTGTAAATATCACTTACAAAATTTTGATGGATTGAAGGGTATTCTTTCAATTCATCATTTGTTTGGTCTAAAATGTATACATCGTTTTTGGGAAGTTTTTTAATGTATTTAGGTGCATCTTTCAAAATAGTAGGCATAATTACATATTTTGAGTAATCACCATTATTTTCATTGATCAATTTTTTGAAAACATCTATACTGAAATAATGAAAGAAAATATCTATTCTGGCAAAAGTACCCATGGTTTCTTTGAACGAGTGGTATAGATCTTCTTTAAAGGAGTTGAGCTCATCAAATAAGAGAAAAATTCGCTGCTCAGTAGTAAATTCTTCGCTTTTTATGTAATAGCCTTTCCCTGGCATGGCAATAATAATTCCACGTTTTTTAAGATCGTCATAAGCTTGTAAAACAGTATCTCTACTTAAAGAGAATTCTAAAGCTACTTTATTGATAGAAGGTAGTTTATCTCGTTTTTTTAAACGTTTTTCAGCAATTGCTGTTTCCACGGAAAATATAATTTGCTTGTATTTAGGAACACTACTATTTTCTTCAATATTTATAAGCTTCATGACTTTCTCATTTTTAACTCAGAAAAATAACTGGTAGCTAAGATACTAAAACTGGTTGGTACTGGTATGTAATTTATTGATTTTTTTTCTACTTTTGGTAACGAATTATGAATTAATCTACTTTTTTAAGTGTATTTAATGATGAATAGTAGTTTAAATTGATGATTTATGAAATTGATAACTGACTTTTCAGAAATAATTCAATTTTGTCAAGATCTTTAGAAAACATAAAATGTAGTAGCATTAGCTACTTTTAAAAGATATGAAGAACGAACTAATCACTTCGGTAAAAGCAACTTTTACTGAAACTTTTAAAAATCAACCAGCACATATTTTTATGTCACCGGGACGTATCAATATTATTGGTGAACACGTAGATTATAATGATGGTTATGTATTGCCGGCAGCGATAGACAAGTATGTTTGTTTTGCGATGACAACACATGAGTCAGACGAATGTACTATTGTAGCTAAAGATTTGAATGATAGCATAACCTTCTCTATTAATGATGAGGTAAAACCACATGAAAAAATGTGGGTAAACTTCTTTTTTGGAGTTTTACATCAAATCAAAGAAAAGACTCCATTGTCTGGTTTCCATATCGTTTTTAGTAGCGATGTTCCAATGGGAGCAGGATTGTCTTCTTCTGCAGCTTTAGAATGTGGTTTTGCATTTGCTTTGAGCAAGTTGTATAACTTAGAGTTGAGCAAAGAAGAAATTGCTTTGATAGGGCAAAAAGCAGAGCACACATTTGTAGGTGTTAATTGTGGAATTATGGATCAGTTTGCCAGTGTTTTTGGGAAAGAAGATCATGTAATTCTGTTAGATTGTAATACCCTAAAGTACGAATATCACAAAGCAGATTTTAAAGAATATGCGCTGTTACTGTTAGACAGTAAAGTAAAACATACCCATTTAACTTCTGGTTATAATGACCGTAGAAGAGAAGTGGAAGAAGGCTTGGCATTAATAAAAACAACGTATCCTGATGTAAAATCGTTTAGAGATGTTACAGAATATATGGTTACAGCTATTGAAAATGAACTTGGTCCGGTTAATTTTAAACGTTGTCTTTTTGTAGTGAAAGAAATCAAACGTGTTTTAGATGCTGTGAAGGCTATTGAAGCTCATGATTTCGAAAAATTGGGAGCTTTAATGTTTGAAACGCATCAAGGACTTTCTCAAAATTATGAAGTAAGCTGTGAAGAAATTGATTTTCTAGTGGATATGGTAGCTAACGATGCCAATGTCATAGGTTCTAGAATGATGGGTGGTGGCTTTGGAGGTTGTTCTATCAACTTGGTGAAAAAAGAAGCAGTAGATAACATCATAGAGAAAGTAAGCGCTGCTTACAAAGAAAAATATAATATTGATTTAGAAGCTTATAAAGTAGCTATTTCAGAAGGAACAACAATATACAAAGATGAGCACGCAAGCATTTGATTATAACGAACATCCGCATAGAAGATTCAATCCACTTTTAGGAGAATGGGTTTTGGTTTCTCCACACCGAGCTAAACGTCCTTGGCAAGGCCAAAAGGAAAGTGCTGTGGTAGAAGACAGACCAAAACACGACCCTAATTGTTATTTATGTGCAGGAAATACACGTTCAAATGGGGTTCAGAATCCAGATTATAAAGATGTGTATGTTTTTGATAACGATTTTCCATCTTTATTAACCTTAGATGTTGAAACTCCAATTGATGAAAATCCATTATTTCAATTAAAACCTGAAAAAGGAATCAACCGAGTAATTTGTTTTTCACCACGTCATGATTTGACTATCCCGGAAATGGAAGTAGAAGCCATAGAAAAAGTGGTAGATGCGTGGAAAGAGCAATACCTAGATTTAGGTAGTAGAGATTTCATCAAACATGTTCAGATTTTTGAAAACAAAGGAGCTGTGATGGGATGTAGTAATCCACACCCACACGGACAAATTTGGTCACAATCATCGTTACCAACTTTGGTAGAAAAAACGCAGAACAATTTAAAGGCGTACTATCAGAAGAACGGAACCAGCTTATTAGCTGATTACCTTCAGGAAGAATTGAAGCGTAAAGATCGTGTAGTCATAGAGAACGATCATTTTGCTGTAGTAGTACCATTTTGGGCTATTTGGCCTTTTGAAGTATTGATCATTAGTAAAAGACATTTCGGAAATATTTCGCAAATGACTGCTGAAGAACGTAAAGCATTCGCAGCCATTTTGAAAGGAATTACCGTGCGCTACGATAATTTGTTTGAAACGTCATTTCCATATTCTTCAGGAATGCATCAAACTCCAACAGATGGAGAAGAGCATCCTGAGTGGCATTTTCATATGCACTTTTATCCACCATTATTAAGGTCTTCCACTGTGAAGAAATTTATGGTAGGGTATGAAATGATGGCCGAAGCACAACGAGATATTTCTCCTGAAAAAAGCGCACAAATGTTGCGAGACCTTTCAGAAGTGCATTATAAAAAAGGATAACCAACCATTATCATATAGTTTAATATTTGTTTTTAGATTTAGTATTGATTCATTCAAGCTGAAAATCCTCCTCTCGTCAAGGAGGATTTTTTCGTTTATACTATCTTTGATGTTGGAAATTCATAAAAGATATGGCAAAAAAAATAATGTTCTTTTTGGGTGTTATATTGGCATCAATGGCAGTACAAGGGCAAGATATAGATTTAAAAAGTGGCGATATATTATTTAGAGAAAGTGCAGAAAGTAGTTTGTCCAAAGCTATAGACGCGGTGACTCAAACAGATAAAGCAACTCATTTTTCTCACGTAGGAATGGTTGAAAAAGTTGGCGACAGTATTTTTGTTTTGCATGCAGAGCCAGAAGGAGGTTCTTGTAAAATTACTTTAAAAGAGTTTATATACCCAAAAGAAGACAGTATTTACAAACCAAGAAAAGTTGTAGCGTATCGATTAAAATCTGAATATCAACAATCAATTCCAACTGCTATAGAAAAGGCAAAAGGCATGCTTGGAAAACCGTATAATTATAGTTATGTAATGAACGATGATAGCTATTATTGCTCAGGTTTTGTTTATAGAGCCTTTGAAAAAGATAGTATTTTTAAATTGAATCCTATGACGTTTAAGAATCCAAATACTGGAGAATTTAACCAATCGTGGATAGATTTTTATAAAGATTTAGGGATGGAAGTTCCCGAAGGTAAACTTGGTTGTAACCCAAACGGAATGGCAGCTTCTGAGAAGTTAAAAATTCTTGGGGAGATTATGTTGAAAAAATAGATATAACTCAAATAAAAAAGCAATTCAGAAATAGAATTGCTTTTTTATAACTTTTAAGTCGGGATGACTGGATTCGAACCAGCGATCTCGCGCCCCCCAGACGCGCACTTTAACCGGGCTAAGCTACATCCCGAAATTATTCGGCCACCAAATATAATTACTTTTCAGTAGTAAAGAAGAAATGAATACAGAACTTTCAGATTACTCGTTTTTTAAAGTATCAAACTCTATCAAGTAAATTTCTTCGTCCTCTTTTTTAAAGTAATAGCGTTCTCTTGCATATTTTTCCAAGGAATCTTTGTCTTGAAGTTGCCTTATGAGAGCTTTATCGTGCTCTATTTCACCGCGAAGATGCTCTTGTTGTTTTTCTAGTTTGTCTATTTCATCATTCAATTCACTATGCGTAAACCACCAGTTATTGGCATCAAAAAAAAACATCCATACCACAAAAAAGGTAAGCACCAATATGTAGATGTTACCAAAAATTTTGAACCATTTATTTTGACGGAGTTTTTTTAGCATGAATTATAAAAGTCGTTCGTTTATAATTGTACGTACTATATTTACGGCAACGGTATTGTATTTATTGTTTGGAATAATGATGTCTGCATATTCTTTTGTAGGTTCAATAAATTGTTGATGCATTGGTTTTAATGTGGTTTGATACCTGTTTAAAACCTCATCAATATCTCTACCTCTTTCAGAGATGTCTCTTTTCAATCGTCTAATTAAACGTTCATCAGAATCGGCATGAACAAAGATTTTGATGTCAAACATATCTCTAATTTCAGGATGGGTAAGAATCAAAATACCTTCTACAATCATCACTTTTCTTGGATGGGTAAGTATGGTGTCCTTTGTTCGATTGTGTTTTACAAAAGAATAAACTGGTTGTTCTACGCTTTCGCCATTTTTTAACGCCATTAGGTGTTTTCCAAGTAAATCAAAATCAATAGCTCTAGGATGATCAAAATTAATTTTGGTACGCTCTTCATAAGAAAGATGCGACGTATCTTGATAATATGAATCTTGCGAAATAACGCCTACTTCATCATCTGGTAGTTCATTAATAATTTGGTTTACTACCGTGGTTTTACCACATCCTGTTCCTCCGGCAAGTCCTATAATTAGCATTTTGTAACAACCTTGATTAAAATTGCTACAAAAATATAAATTAGCACTTATTAAAGAGGGTTCATGCGTTTAATTTTATCTACAATCCGCTTTTATAATTTTTTACTTTCTTATTATACCTTACAAACAACAGAGCGCTAATGATGTAAAGAACAAAACAGATGGCAGCTAGAGGTACGGCAGACTTTAGTTGCAAACTACTTATGATAAATGAAACCAAAGCACCCGATATCATTTTGATACTTCCCACAAGGGCAGATGCTCTACCGGCTCTTTTAGAAAAAGCGTTTAAAGATAAAGTGGTACAATTTGGATTTTGAAACCCAAGGAAAAGCATCATGAAAAATAATGTGATGAACGTTACGTAAAAATTGTTGATTGTTAACGTATTGATCAATAACAATAACGAAACTCCTATTAGAATAAAACTAATACGTACGCTAAGATCTAAAACAGATATTCTTTTGATGACAAATCTATTGAGCTGTGTTCCTGCAATGAGTCCTGCAGCATTAATTCCTACCAAATAACCAAAATCTTCTATATGATAAACATCTTGAAACAATACGGCCGCATCAGAAATGTAGGCGAACATAGCGCCAATGGTTAATCCGCCGGCAACAGAAAAGGTGAAAAATTCAGGATGACGAAAAATATCAAAATATTTTCTTGAAACACTTCCTAGCCCTAAACTTATCTTTGGATTTGGTTGACTGCTTTCCGGAAGAAATAAATACACATTGACGAGCATAATGATAGCAAATATGATCAAAAACAAGAAAATAGTTTCCCATGAAAAATGGTTTACAACAATTCCGCCAACCCAAGGCGCAACTATTGGAGCGCCACCCATGATAAGCATAAGGAAAGACATGGCTCTGGCAACTTCCATACTGTTTCCAAAAATGTCTCTCACAATTGCTTTTGAAGAAACCATTCCGGCAGAAGCTCCCAAGGCCAAGAAAAACCTCGCTACAATCAATGAAATAAGGTTAGGAGAAAAGTAGCAACCAACCGCCGCAACAATGTAAATAACGAGTCCTATAAGTTGAGGAACTCGCCTCCCATATTTGTCCATCACAGGACCATACAGTAATTGTCCCAAAGAAATACCTATAAAATAACTAGTTAGTGAAAGTTCTACAGCATGTTTGGTTGTATGAAAATCATCGGCAATACTTTGAAATGCTTGTAAATACATATCAATAGAAAAGGGGCCAAGAGCTATAAGAGTGCCTAGAACAAGTAAAATTACAGTGTGGTTTTCTGTACTTACAATAGATTTAGATTTGGTAGTGGATTGCATCATTTTGCAAAAATCGAAATAATGTTTCGTTTTGAAGTATAGACTAACGTCTTTAACTAAGAATTAATACTACAACCTTTTCATTGTAAAAGAGTTTATATATGTCTAATTCAATTTAATTCTTTGGTAATGAAATAGATATTGTGATGTTTTGAAATCGAAATGAAACATGAAGAAAATAAATTTTTAAAAAAACTGTTGCATGTTTCAAACCTATGCTTATATTTGCACCCGCTAATGCAAAAACATTTATGTTTTTCTGCGGGGTGTAGCGTAGCCCGGTTATCGCGCCTGCTTTGGGAGCAGGAGGTCGCAGGTTCGAATCCTGCCACCCCGACAAAGTAATATTTTTTGATGTTACTTGAAGGTATAAGAGATTGATATTCAATATTTTAATAAAATTTGATATCAACCTCTTTTTTTTGATATCATATCAAAATAGGGGGGTAAAGCGACCTATACGGTTACCTATTCGGTTACCTAATTTTTACTTACCTTAGTCTTGTAACCCGTTGGTTTACCTTGATTTGACTTTCGTTTCATTAACTTTTAAAACGGAAGCATATGCAAACTTTCAAAACATTTACAATTCTGTTTTGGATTAACAAATCCAAAAAAAGGAACGACGACGCACCTATCTATGCAAGGGTGACAGTAGCGAGTAAACGCATCGAAATCAGTCTTAAACGTTTTATTCCAATAGATTCATGGGATCCTGTGAATAACTGCGTCAAAGGAAAAACAAACAAGAGTAAGGAGATTAATCTGTACCTCGATCGGGTAAAATCGAAGTTATTTGCATGTTATACAGAACTGCAAATGGGTACAGGTGAAGTGACCGCAGCGCGCTTGAAAGCCTTGTATTTAGGGGAAAACCCGGATGAGAAGACCTTATTGAATATTGTAGAATATCATAATAAGGAGATGGTGGCGGTATTGAAACCGGGTACCATGAAAAACTATAGAACCACCGAGGTCTACATTCGAAAATACCTACAGGAGCGATTGGAGGTTCAAGATCTGGAACTAAAGCGTGTAAATTTTAAATTTATTATCGAATTTGAACGATTCTTAAGAGGTTCGAATCCGGCAACTAGACAAGCAATTACCAACAATGGGGTGATGAAACATATGGAGCGTTTAAAGAAAATGCTCAATCTAGCCATTAAATTGGAATGGATGCTGCGAAATCCTTTTGATCAGTACAAAATGAAATTTGAGGAGTACGACCGTAGTTTTTTAACTGAAAAAGAATTGCGGAAACTGGAGCGAAAGGAATTTGAACGCCAAACGTTAGAAAAAGTAAAAGACGTGTTTCTTTTTTGTTGTTATACAGGATTGGCGTATGTAGATGTCAAAGATTTATCCTATAACCAACTTGTCAAAGGAATTGATGGAAATGTTTGGATTCAAAGAAAGCGTACCAAAACTAAGAAATCGATACGTATACCTTTGTTGCCACCTGCCAAAGAGATTCTAAAAAAATACAAGCAACAAAAAGTACATTGGAAGGAAACGGATAAGGTTTTGCCGGTGTACAGCAATCAAAAGACAAATAAGTATCTGAAAGAGATTATAAGAGCTTGTAAGATTAAAAAAGAGGTGTCTTTTCATGTGGCACGGCATACCTTTGCAACTACAGTAACCTTATCGAAGGGGATTCCTATGGAAACGGTGTCGAAATTGTTGGGGCATTCCAAAATGGCTACCACACAGACCTATGCTCGAGTGTTGGATACCAAACTTAGCCATGATATGCAACGGTTAATGAAGAATTATAAATAAGACTTTGTCAAGCCATGGAACATAGCACCAGAGAGCTGATTTTATCCATGTTGCTTAATGCAAAGATTAAACTTATTGAAAATAAAGAAGAACGGCTTTAGGTATTCAACTTGAAGCCGTTTTTTTAAACTAATCGCTTTGTCCTGTCGGCACTCTCAATAAACTTCCTAAATAACTTGGTGAAACATTATAGTGTTCACGTAAAAGATATATTGAATTTCTATTTTAAGTCCTTCATAATGAAGGGCTATTTTTTGTAATCTGTTCAAAAATAATTTCCTATATCTATACAACCTCAGGCAACTAGATTGCTGTAAGAGCTGTTTCTTTTACTTTCCAAAAAGGTGAATGGGTATTCAGAATGAGTTCACCGAATCATACATGCATATTGAAATAATGCTAACGAAGGAATTCAGAGGGCTTTGACGTTTTGAATCCAGCCGGGGCAAAAATGGAAAGTTGAGGGATATTGATGTTACATAAAACCGTTGTGGGGACTCGTGAACAAATCAAATTGGAGGTTAGTGAATTAATGGGTATCAGGGTTTAGTTATTAAGTATTAGTATTGAATTGAATTGAAACAAACAAAGCTATTTACTTGTTATCTACTAGTGTATAACGTTATTCTCTCATATAAAAAAACTATGGAATGGTTGTAATCTCGATAGAGAAGATTATTTGAAAATGTGTTTTAAACACTTTTAAAAGATAATAAAATTCATATCACCTTGCCGTTTTATTCATTACTTTGCATTTATAGAGACTTGAATTATGGGGAATTTACAAAGATCATATGTTTGGATATATGGCTTGATATGGGGCTGTATGATTTTGTTTATAGGTTGTAAGAATACTACTCAATCAGCTGATGATAGAACAATTCATATTGGTTTTTCACAGGCTATGACTACGGATGAATGGCGACAACAAATGAATAAGTCCATGCGTATTGAAGCGGCTTTACATCCTGAAGTAGCTTTAGATATTCGTGATGCTCAAAACGATGTAAATCAGCAGGTTAAAGATATAGGGAATCTTATTAAAACGAATCCTGATGTATTAATCGTTTCTCCGATAGCTTCTGAGCCCATAACTTCAGTGGTTCAAAAGGCTTATGAGCATGGTATTCCCGTACTAATAGTAGACAGGAAAATTCAAGGAGAATCATTTTCTGCATTTCTTGGTGCCGACAACATTGAGGTTGGAAGAACGGCAGCTAATTATATTGCGGCAAATAGTACAGGATCTGGAAAAGTAATTGAAATTACAGGTCTTGAAGAGTCTTCTCCGGCATATGAACGAGCTTTGGGCTTTGCGCAAGGTTTACGAAAATATCCTGCGATTTCTATAGTTGCTACGATCCATGGCGATTGGGAAAAAACTTCTGTAAAAACTCCATTAAGAAAATTATTTTCCGAGCGAACCGATATTGAATATGTATTTGCTCACAATGATCGAATGGCACAAGGAGCATGGGAAGTTGCTCAATCAATGGGATTAGAACACCAAATTAAGTTTGTTGGAGTGGATGGTCTCAATACTCCAAATGGAGGAATTCAACTGGTTAAAAAAGGAAAATTAGAAGCAACAGTGTTATATCCGACAGGTGGGAATGAAGCGTTAAAATTGGCATTGGAAATTGTTCAAGGGAAGTCGTTTGCTAGGAATTATATACTAAATACGATTGTGATTAATAAAATGAATGCTGAATTGATGGAAAATCAAATGAACAAAATTGATCAGCAGCAAGCTATCATGGATTCTCAGCAACAAGCCATACAACAACAAGAAGCAAAATATACATCTCAGAATACACTGCTAAAACTCGTTACAGTGTTATTTCTTTTAGCTGTTGGACTAGCTGGGTATAGTATTTATTCCACACTTTTTATTAAAAAGAAAAAAAGGGAATTGGAAAGTACCAATCAAATGGTTTTAGAACAAAAGGAGCGGTTAGAATCCGTAACGGAACAATTACAGCAGTCCCATGAGGCTATGGCTAATTTCTTTACAGGCATGTCACATGAATTTAAAACACCTTTGACACTTATTATTGGATATACCGAAGCCTTAATGCAAAATTCAAAATTTAAAGGAATGGAAATCGTTGGAGATATACGCCAAATTTATTTTAATTCCAACCGATTATTACGTTTAATGAATCAACTTTTAGATTTCCGGAAAATTGAAGAACGATCCATACAATTGCAGGTAGCCCGTATTGAATTGGTTGAATTCACAAATAGAATCATGAAATTTTTCAAACAGGAGGCCATCAAACGAAATATTACATTCAAGTTTATATGTGATTATGAAGCGGTATATCTACATGCAGATCGAGACTATTTAGATAAAATTTATTTCAATATGTTGTCTAATGCCTTTAAATTTACACCTAATAATGGAACTATAACTATTGCAGTTTATAAATCCAATGCATCTGAATTAGTGTTACAATTTAAAGATACTGGAATAGGCATTCCAGAAGAGGAATTAGAAACTATTTTTCAACCCTTCTTTCAAGCCTCTAATAATACATTAAATAGTTCCGGTATAGGATTACATTTGGTTTCTTATTATATGAAGCTACACAAAGGCTCTATAGAAGTCAATTGTAAGCATGGAACGGAATTTAGTCTTTACTTTCCAGATGGAAGTGCTCAATTGTCTTTAAGTGAAGCCGTTTCTAAAGAATCTACAAGGGCATTAGATATATGGGAAACTAAGGACACAGAATTAGAAGCGACTATAAAGCCATATCCAATTTCGAATCAAAAGGATACAGGATCCGAACGGTATCGATTATTAATTATAGAGGATCATTTGGATATTGTTATTTTCTTAGAAAAACAGTTACGGGATGAATTTGATATCTATAGTTGTAATGGGACGAATGCTGAGCAACGTGCCATGGAATTGATTCCTGATATGATTCTATGTGATGTCAATTTACCTGAACGAGATGGTTTTGAAATAAGTGCAGCAATCAAACAAGACCTACGTACTTCCCATATACCTATTATTATATTATCTGCCTTTTCAAGTACCGAATTTATACTCAAAGGGCTGCAAGCAGGAGTCGACATGTACTTGACCAAACCTTTTAATCTTTCCATTCTCAAGCAATCTTTAGCAACGGTTTTGTACAATCGAGAAAAACTACGCTATTATTTTACACATAATCTACATAGAATCGAGGAAGGAACGCGTGAATTCGGGAGCCAAGAACAAGAGTTTTTATTGCACTTGAACCAAATAATAGAAATAAACTTTGACAATCCAGAATTTACCGTGGAAATGCTGGCGGAAAAATTACATATTTCTCGTGTACAATTATATCGAAAAGTAAAAGCTATATTAGGGCATAGTATTAGCGATCATATGAACTATATGAAAATGGAGCGTGCAAAGAAACTTTTAAATGAGGGAAAAATGAATATTTCAGAAATTGCTTATAAGCTTGGATTTTCTTCTCCCAATTACTTTTCTACAACATTTAAAGCAAAATTTGGAATGAGTCCTAGAGAATTCCAAACAAACGCTAGGTCTTCCTGATTTATTCATGTAACAATATTATAAGTAATGTTACACAACTATAACTATAACGTTTTCGTTTATTTGATATTTTATTCTTATTTTATTGATTTTCAATGTTTTATATGTAAATTAAGAGATGCTTAACATTTCCGTATTTAATTGAAACATTCTCAATAAAGAGGTTGTTTTTTTAAGGATATATTGCATATGAATTTTTAAATCAATCATTAATGAATAAATTATATGCATGGTCTGTGAGTGCCGCTTTAGCAGGATTCTTATTTGGTTTTGATACGGTTGTTATTTCAGGTGCCGATCAACAACTACAAGAATTGTGGAATACTTCTGATACCTTTCATGGTATGGTGGTTATGGGAATGGCACTTTGGGGAACCGTACTTGGTGCCTTAACGGGAAGTTACCCAACCAATCGATGGGGCCGTAAAAATACGTTGTTAATTATTGGAATTTTATACCTAGTTTCAGCCTTAGGATCTGGATTGGCCACAGATCCATATATATTTGCTTTTTTTAGATTTATTGGAGGGCTAGGAGTAGGGGCTTCAACGATTGCGGCACCTGCCTATGTTTCCGAAATTGCCCCCCCTGAAAAGAGAGGATTTTTAGTCTCTTTATATCAATTCAATATTGTACTAGGTATTTTAATAGCTTTTTTATCCAATTATTTACTGCGAAATGTAGGTTCCGAACCTTGGAGATGGATGGTTGGTATTGAAGCTGTTCCAGCGCTTCTATATTGTTTGTTCATTTTTTTAATTCCAAGAAGTCCCCGTTGGTTGATCTCTAAGGCGCGATTGCAGGAAGCAAGGAAAGTATTGGGATCTTATTTGCAGGAAGATGAAATAGAAAAACGGATGCTTTATATGCAAACGAAAAACGATGGCTATGATATTAAAGAATCGATTTTTTATAAAAAATATCGTTTTCCTTTACTGTTAGCTTTTTTAATAGCTTTTTTCAATCAACTCAGCGGAATTAATGCTTTGTTATATTATGCTCCTCGTATTTTTGAAACGGCTGGATTAGGGGAAAGCACCTCATTGTTAAGTAGTATTGGTGTGGGTTTGGTTAATCTAATCTTCACGATGTTGGGAGTGTATCTTATTGATAAAGCTGGACGTAAGCAGTTACTCATTATAGGATCTATTGGATATATTATATCATTGAGTTTGGTCTCCATGGCATTTCTTTACCATTGGGGAGGACTCTGGGTACCCATTTTTCTATTTTTATTTATTGCTTCACATGCCATCGGGCAAGGGGCTATTATTTGGGTATTCATTTCAGAAATTTTTCCGAATCATTTACGAGCTTCTGGACAAGCTTTTGGGAGTTCGACGCATTGGGTATTGGCTGCCATTATTCCTTCGTTAATTCCTCTCCTGTTCAGTACTGTAGGACCCGCGATGGTCTTTGGATTTTTCGCGATCATGATGGTACTTCAATTATTCTTTGCCATTTTTATGATGCCGGAAACGAAAGGAAAATCATTGGAGGATCTCAGTGAAGAACTAGCTCCAGGAAAACGGACTATGATAAAAAAAAAAGTAATTATTAATAATCAATAAATTATATAAACTATTTATGAAATCAACTATAACGTTCTCGGGATTACTATTGCTTTCGGTATTATGCACTGGGGCTTGTCAAGCACAGTCTAAAGCACCTAAGGCCATACATACTCAGAGCCAAAAAGAGCTTTCGGATACTGATTATCGATCGAACTTTCATTTTACGCCTAAAAAACATTGGATGAATGACCCTAATGGAATGTTTTATTTAAACGGTACCTATCATTTGTTCTTTCAACATTATCCAGAAGGAAATGTATGGGGACCTATGCATTGGGGACATGCAACTACCAAGGATTTTTTGCATTGGAAAGAACATCCTATAGCCTTAGCTCCAGATAGTTTAGGGTATATTTTTTCTGGAAGTGCAGTGGTGGACGTAAATAATACTTCAGGATTGGGAACTAAAGACCATCCAGCGGTGGTAGCCATGTTTACGTATCACGATCCCATTAAAGAGCGAGAAGGACGTGATAATTTTCAAACTCAAGGAATAGCTTATAGCTTGGATGCTGGAAAGACATGGAGTAAATATGCGCATAATCCGGTATTAGATAATCCTGGGATTAAAGATTTTAGAGACCCTAAATTACAATGGGATGAACAACATCAACAATGGATAATGGTCCTGGCTGTTAAGGATCGAGTGTATTTTTATACTTCTCCTGATTTATTGGATTGGAAAAAAACATCAGAATTTGGTCTAGGTTTAGGAGCACATGATGGCGTGTGGGAATGTCCAGATTTCTTTCCCCTAGAAGTGGAGGGTACTACACAAACCAAATGGGTGCTTTTACAAAGCCTGAATCCAGGAGCTTATAATGGAGGTTCAGGTACACAGTATTTTGTGGGAGATTTTGATGGAGAACAGTTTACTCCTGTCAAAACAATGCAAAATTTACCAGCTAAACATCTTTATTGGTTAGATTTTGGAAGGGATAATTATGCAGGAGTTAGTTGGTCTAATGTACCTAAAAATGATGGACGACGTATTTATATAGGATGGATGAGCAATTGGCAATATGCTCAAGAAGTTCCCACAGAAACTTGGCGAAGTGCTATGACAATTCCTAGGGAGTTGACCTTACAAAAACATGGAGATACCTATAGGTTATATACGGTACCGGTACATGAATTAGCGAAACAATTAGTTCCTGTGAAAAAAAGAGAAACTGTTGTCGTATCTGCGGATCAAAAAATCGTGACAAATAAATTAGTTTCCTTAGATCAATCCATGATTTCATTTTCCATTAGAGATGCAAAAGAGCAACGTTACACCTTTTCGTTAACCTCGAAGGTGGATACCTTATATTTTGGCTATGATGGTGTGAAAAATGAGTTTTTTTTGGATAGATCTCATATGGCACGTTCCGATTTTCACCCAGACTTTGCTGCTCACATAACCAAAGCTCCGCGAATTAGTAATTCCAATACGATCACCTTTGATATACTTTTAGACCGCACTTCAATAGAACTATTTTGTGACCAAGGAGCTACGGTTATCACTGATATATTTTTCCCAAAATTCCCCCTAACACAATTCAATGCACTTCAAAGTACTCAAGAGTATACACTACAGCATGTAATCATTAACCAATTAAAATTGTAAACACGATGATACAAAAAGTTTTAACAGTGTTATTATGCCTGGTGGGTTTCACTTGGTGTAATGCGCAACAGCAGGAAGTTACAGGAACTATTACCTCAGCTGAAGATGGCTTTCCGATGCCTGGTGCTTCCATACAAGTAAAAGGAACCTCAAATGGGACTACTACAGATTTTGACGGGATGTACTCTATTACAGGAGTCCAGCCCAACGATACCTTGGTGTATAGTTTTGTAGGATTTCGTACGCAAGAAATTCCTTTCATGGGACAATCGAACATTGATGTGGCCTTAAAAGTAGATAACAATGAACTTGAAGAAGTGATTGTTGTGGGCTATTCTACTCAAAAGAAAGCTGATATTACCGGTGCTGTTGCCGTAGTAGATGTAGAAGAAATGAGCAAGCAAAGTGAGCCCAATCCAATCAAAGCTTTGCAGGGACGATTAGCTGGGGTTTCTATTACCTCAGATGGATCTCCTAGTGGTTCCAATACGTCCATCAATATTCGGGGGGTAGGAACATTGAATAATACGGACCCCTTATATGTAATTGATGGGGTTCCAACCAAAGCGGGAATGCATGAACTCAATCCAAATGACATTGCTTCGATTCAAGTATTAAAGGATGCGGCTTCGGCCAGTATCTATGGTTCACGAGCTTCCAATGGAGTCATCATCATTACAACCAAACAAGGGAAAAAAGGAAAGGTACGAATGAATGTAAATTATTATACTACATTTTCAGATTATGCCAATCGTTTGGATGTTTTAAATGCATATGAATATGGTCAAGTATTATGGCAAGCCAATGTAAATGATGGGTTGGATCCCAATGCAAACAATCTAAGTTACCAATTTAATTGGGGGGTGGTAGATGGAACACCCACTTTATATAACGTTTTAGTTCCGGAATATTTGGATGATGCTCAAACCCTTAAAGCTTCGAATACGAATTGGTATGATGAAATTTCTCAGCTAGGACAGGCGAATTCATTAGATTTTAATGTTAGTAATGGAACTGACAAAGGGGCTTATCTGTTTTCTTTAGGGTATTATGATAATCAAGGGATTGTAAAAACCACGTCCTTTAAACGTCTATCAGCTCGGATGAATACTTCTTATAAGTTTTGGGATGGAGCTTTAAAAATTGGAGAAAATTTTACACTGAATCGCACCAATGAAGTTACTGATCCTGGCGTGTTAGATCCTGCTTTACGAGCGTTACCTATTATTCCTGTGCATACTGTGGACGGTCAAGGATGGGGTGGACCGGTAGGGGGCATGAATGATCGTCAGAATCCTGTGAGGGTACTAGAATATAACAAAAATAATGGCTATAAATACATGCGCCTTTTTGGAAATATGTATGCTGAATTGACACCTTTAAAAGGATTGCAAGTGCGTAGTAGTTTTGGTATTGATTTAAGTAATTATTACAAGCGTACATTACAACTTAGCTATGTCTCTGGGTACTTACAAAATGATCAAAATGCAGTGAATATAGATCAATCAGAAACCACTAAGTGGACTTGGACCAATACGGCACAATATCATTTGGAATGGAAGAAACATATTTTTGATTTTTTAGTGGGTACTGAAATGTACAAAGAAGATTATCAAAATACGTGGTTGCGTAAAGAAGACTTTTTGTTAGAAGATCCTGATTATATGTATCCTGATGCGGGTACTGGTGATGCCTATAATGGAGGATCTGCAACTTCGTATAGTTTACTCTCTTATTTTGGTAAAATTAGTTATGATTTCAATAGCAAGTATTTGGCTTCTGCTACTTTACGCTATGATGGATCTTCTCGATTTGGAAAGAACAATCGTTTTGGATTATTTCCCGCTCTTTCAGCTGGATGGCGTATTAGTCAAGAAGATTTTGCGACGAATTCACTAGGGTTCTTCTCCGATTTAAAATTGCGTGCCGGTTGGGGACAAACGGGGAATCAGGAAATTAGTAATGAAGCAGTTTATTCATTATACCTTGCAAATTATGCTGGAGGAAGTCCTACATGGAATACCTCTTATGGTACGGCTTATGACCTTAATGGTGCTGGTAGTGGATTACTGCCGTCAGGGTTTATTGCTACACAGACAGGGAATGATGATTTGAAATGGGAAACTACAACACAAACCAATATAGGGTTGGATTTTGGATTATTACAACAACGTCTTTCGGGCTCCATTGATATTTATAAAAAAGTGACTAAAGATATTTTGGTATTGCCTCCTTATTTAGGAGTCATAGGGGAAGGAGGAGACCGATGGGTAAATGGGGCCTCTATGGAAAATAAAGGTATCGAGTTGGCCTTGCAATACCGTGATGACACGGAATGGGGCCTACATTATGAAGTTGCAGGAAATTTCTCTGCCAATGCGAACAAAATTACGAGTTTACCAGAAGAGGTTAAAAACAACTACGGTGGGAATGGCGCTGAAGATAACATTTTGGGAAGACCAATTAATTCAATGTACGGATATGTAGCAGATGGGCTGTTTCGTAGTGAAGCGGAACTTGAGGGTTCGGCCGTTCAGGAAGGAAAAGATTTAGGACGTATTCGATACAAAGATTTAAACGAAGATGGTGTGATTGATGCAGAGGATCGTACTTGGATTGGAAATCCAAATCCTGGTTTTACCTATGGATGTAATATGTCTTTAGGATTCAAGAACTTTGATTTTACCATGTATTGGCAAGGAATAGGAGATGTTGATGTCATCAATCAAACAAAATATCAAACAGATTTTTGGAGTGTAGATGACGTAGGATCTAATAAGGGTGCACGTTTATTGAATGCCTGGTCGCCTTCTAATCCCAATTCAGATATCCCGGCTTTAACGACGGTGGATAGTAATGCAGAATCCCGATTCTCTACGTATTATGTAGAAAACGGGAGCTACCTTAAATTACGGATGATTCAAGTAGGGTACAGTTTACCGGATACTCTTTTGGAACGTTATGGATTTCAAAAAGTGCGATTTTATGGTAATGTACAGAATCTTTGGACCCTTACTGCAAAGAATTTTACTGGTGTAGATCCAGAAAGCCCGGCATTCGGGTATCCTTTACCGTTAACTTTTACAGTCGGATTAAACGTATCACTTTAATTAAAAGCAACTCAGATGAAAAATAAAATATTAAAATACGGTATTGCCATGATATGGATTGGCGGATTAATTGGATGTTCTGATTTTTTAGAGACCGAACCTAAAGGTGTATTGTCAGAAGAGAATTTAGTAACTCCCGAGAATGTTGATGGGTTTGTTACAGCAACCTATGCCGCATTAGGCAATGATCATTATGACCGTCCTTTTAGTTTATGGCCTTTTGGAAATGTAAGGTCAGATGATGCGTATAAGGGAGGTAGCGGAACCAACGATATTCAGGCATTTCATTTTTATGAAATTTCGAGTAATATTCGTTCTGACTTTTCTGAATTAGATGGACTTTGGTATAATTGTTATGTAGGGATCTCTAGAGCGAATAAAGCCATTAACGCCTTGGAACAATTAGATGAGGCAGATTATAGTGCCAAACAATCACGTTTGGGAGAAATGTATTTTATACGTGGACATTTTTATTTTATGCTTAAAATATTGTTTCGACAGGTTCCTTATGTGACCGAACAAACGCCTATAGAACAATATGGTGAAGTTTCGAATACAGATTTGTCTGATCAAGAGTTATGGGAAGCCATTGCATCAAATTTTGAGTATGCAGCAACACATTTGCCAGTTAGTCAATCACAACAAGGAAGAGTCAATAAAGCTGCTGCTTATGCTTATTTGGCTAAGACAAGATTATATCAGGCTTATGAACAAGACGATAATTATAACATAGCTAATATCAATCAAGAAGCTTTGCAAAAAGTATTGGATGCAACCGACCAAGTTATGGGAACCTATAGTTTAGAAGCTGATTTTGCGTATAATTTTCTTCCTGGAAGTTATGAGAATGGACCTGAATCAATTTTTGCAATTCAATATTCAGATAACGACGGCACACTGTATGGTCGTTTAAATTATGGAGATGTATTATCGGTACCTCAAGGTGTTGGCTGTTGTGATTTTCATAAACCTAGCCAAAATTTAGTCAATGCATATAAAACAAGTGCTGATGGTTTGCCTATGTTTGACACCTATAATGATACCGATTTGGATTACAATCAATTAAATAGTTTCACGGTTGATCCTAGGTTGTATCATACCGTAGCCATACCGGGCCTTCCATATAAATACAATGAAGATTATATCTATGAGGAGAACTGGAACCGATCTCCCAATACGTATGGGTATTATGCTTCTTTAAAAGAAAATGTGTCTCCTGATTGTGATTGTTTTGTCAATATTGACCCCTTTTATGGGAATTCAAAGAACCGTATTGTCATTCGTTACGCTGATGTATTATTGATGCGTGCTGAGGCATACATTGAATTAGGACAAGCTGCTCAAGCATTACCTTTGATCAATGAAGTACGCACCAGAGCTGCAAGTAGTACCACCTTAACGGGAGGCTATACAAGTAATAATGCGATAAGCACGTATCAGGATGGAGTTAATTGTACTTGGACTGAGGAGTATGCACGTCAAGCATTGCGTTGGGAACGAAGATTGGAATTTGCTATGGAAGGGAGTCGTTTCTTTGATTTGGTACGATGGGGAACTGCCGAAACAACCTTAAATGCTTTTTATGCTAGTGAGAAAACTAAAATAGCATATTATGCGGATGCAAATTTTGATGCTCATATAGAAGAGTATTGTCCAATTCCGTTAGCCCAAATTAATTTCAGTCAAGGATTGTATCAACAAAACAATGGGTATTAATTAAAAAAGTATAAAGATGAAAAAATATGTGAACTATATCATAGGACTCCTAGGGGGAATTGGGTTGGTCGTGCTCCCCATGGCTTGTAAAGATTCATTTGATGATACCGCTTTTGTCACCGACGTTTCTGTGGACATTACGGCCTTTGAAGTTGAAGGTAAAATGGCGACCATTGATCAGCAAAATAATACCATTACGACAACTTTGCCGTATGGCACCAATGTATCAGCGCTTACGCCGATCGTAACCATAGCACAAGGAGCTAGTGTAAGTCCAGAAGTAGGAGCAACGGTCGATTTTTCGAATTCGGTACCTTATCAAGTAATTCATGGAAATATTTATAAGGAATATACCGTAGCTATTTCCAATGCACATCCGATCCTTAGTTTTTCCATTGATGGTCAAGAAGCGGTGATTAATTACAATAGCCATATGATTACCCTAACAGTTGATGAAGGAACTGATTTAACAGGATTAACCCCTGAAATAACACTTTCTGAAGGAGTCTCAATTACGCCAAACACAGGAACAACCTTGGATTTTACACTTCCTGTAACCTATACTGTAAGTTCAGGAAATACCAGTGAAGAGTATACAGCGGTAGTGACTACTCCAGTAGAGGGACCTGTAATTGCATTTTTAGGAACCGCAACGAATGCGGGAGCACTTACAAATCCAGATGAAATTGCTGCTAAAGATTGGTTGTTTGAGCAATACAATGAGGCTCAATACCTATCCTTTAGCGATATTGCATCGGGGGTTTCTTTAGAAGCGGTAGATGTGATTTGGTGGCATTATGATAGTGCAGCAAATTTGCCTTCGGAAGCCTTAAATAATACCGTAACCTCGAGTTTACAAAATTATTTAACCAATGGTGGAAACATACTGTTATCTACTTTTGCCTCTCAGTATGTGGAAGCCCTAAATATTGTTCCTTCAGGGTATGGTCCTAACAATGTTTTTGGTGACTTTCCTCCGGCAGGATTTGTGGATAGTAACGATTGGGGAATATCCTTTGTAGGCAATGAAACGCATCCTGTATTTTCAGGTTTACAAACCTATGCTAATGGAAAAGCTAATTTCTTAGAAGGAGGTACATTCCGATTGAACCATACCGCTTGGTGGTTCTTACCTGATTGGGGAGGCTATGGAGATGGTCAAGGATGGCGAGACCAAACAGGAGGAACTAATTTGGCTAGTGAAGCGTGGGATGATAATTTGGATGGTCGCGTTTTGATTGCTGAATTTCCTGCAGAAGCAACGGATATCAATGCTATGATTATTTCATTTGGCGCTTATGATTGGTATAATGAAGCAGATAGCAGTGGGAATCCAAGCCAAAGTAATGCCTACCTCGATAATATTAAGATTTTAACCGCCAATAGTTTAAACTATTTGGCAACTAATTAAATACAAAACCAATGAAATTACACTTGCTAATAGGATTTGCCGTAGTGCTGATGTTAACCGGATGTAAGGATGATGATTCCTATACGGAATATACGAACAGTTCAGGAAGTATTCCTACCATATATCCATTGCCTCCAGAACAGTGGATGGGGGCTGAAAATCCTTATTATACAGAAGGCTATGTAGGCGATGTAATGCCTTATTATACGGATGGAATGTTTCGGTTGTTTTTCTTACATGACGCTAAAACAAAGCCTTCTGGAGAAGGATTTCACGATATTCATCAATTTACAACTACTAATTTTACTCAGTATGATTATCATGGGAGAATGATTCCTTACGGAGAGACCGATGAGCCAGATTTTGCAGTGGGAACCGGTTCAGTGGTTCAGGTAGGAAGTCTATATTATTTTTATTATACAGGACACAATGAGATTTCATCTTTTATCCAACAAAATCCTAGGGAAAGCGTGCTATGTGCTACGAGTACTGATTTGGAACATTGGACTAAAATTTCTGATTTTAAATTGACTGCACCCGTTGGGTATTATGATTATGATTTTAGAGATCCACATGTATTCTACAATGAACAAGCTGGGAAATATTGGATGTTGGTATCTACACAAACAGACCCTGAGCGCAAAGCGGTTGTACTACTGTTTACATGTGAAGATCCTGCAACTCAGCAATGGGAAGTAAGTGGTCCTATATATACCACAACTCCTGAAGAAAACTATTTGATGATGGAATGTGCAGACATTTTTCAGATGGGGAGTTATTGGTACTTGTTGTTTTCTGAAAATTGGAGTACTACTCCAGCTACTCGGTATCGTATTGCTAATAGTCCTTATGGACCATGGATTACTCCTGATCATGATCGTTTGGATGGTGGATATCTATATGCTGCTAAAAGTGTTTCTGATGGTATACACCGCTATTTGATAGGATGGTCAGCCAGAAGATCTCCTGAAACTAATGTGGGTACCAAGGAATGGGCAGGTACTATGGTGACCCATCAGCTCTATCAGAACAATGATGGGACATTAGCCTTACAACAACCCTCAGGAATTGAAAGTCTTTTTACGACCTCCAGTTCGTTGACAGTAACACAGACCAACGGTAATGTTACCAGCAACTCAAATGAGGTGACACTGGAAGCTTCCAATGGTACAGCAGAATGTTTCTTTTCGAAAATTTCATCTACCAACTTGTTGAAGATGAATATAGCTTGGGAAGGCAATACAAGAACTGGATTATGGCTTGGATATAATGCCGAAGAAGGCTCAGGGTTACTACTTACCTTAGAGCCCGAAAATGGCCGTATGGCAGCTTATTGGGTTACGGATACTTCTCGAACGCTGGTCAATTGGATTGATGCTCCGCTAGAGGCTGGATCCCACCAATTAACAGTGACTACCAATAAAGATGTAGTGGTATGCTATTTGGATGACCAGATTGCTTTTACCAACCGTCTCTATGAAGTTAATGATAATGCATGGGGTATATGGGCTGAGAACGGGGATGCTCAATTTACAAATTTGGAACTTTTTAAAACTAACTAACATAATGTTTACACATACGAAACTCAGGTTTGCCAGTTATGGTGAAGTATTATTTGATGTATTTGGGACGCAAAAAAAAATAGGAGGAGCCCCCTTAAATATCGCTTTGCGGATAAAATCGTATCAATTTCCAGTGGCTATGATTAGTGCGGTAGGTACCGACGAGAATGGTACAGAATTATGGAATTATATGTACGATAAAGGGATCAATTTACGCGCTGTTAATCGTCTTGAACAATATCCTACAGGGGTTGTGAATGTTACTCTAGGGGCGCAGGGAAGTCCTAGTTATGACATCCAATTTCCAGCAGCGTGGGATTTTATTCCACACACTGCCGAGTTGGATGATTTATTGGAAGAAATTGATGTATTAATTTATGGAAGTTTAGCTTCAAGAAATGCGACCTCGAGAGCGACTTTGGAGGAGCTGTTATCCCATGAAAAGCACTCTAAAATGTACAAAGTTTTTGATGTGAATTTAAGAGCCCCTTATTATCAATTTCCCTTGTTGAGGGGATTTATGGATAAGGCAGATTTTATCAAGTTTAACGATGATGAAATTTATGAAATTGTGGAAGCTATGGGGTTAAAGATTACTTCTTTAGAGCATGCTATGCGTTGGATAGCAGATCAAACCAAAAGCAAAACAATATGTGTGACAAGAGGAGCTCATGGAGCCGTATTGCTATGGGATGACGAATTTTATTATAATGGAGGATACCATGTACAAGTAGCGGACACTGTGGGGGCAGGGGATTCTTTTCTTGGAACTTTACTGTGTAAGCTATTGGTAGACCAAGATCCACAAAAAGCGTTAGACATGGCTTGTGCTGTGGGGAGTTTGGTTGCAAGTGCCTCAGGAGCCAATCCAACGGTAAACTCAGCGGATATATTACATATGATGAATGCCAATAAATAGAACCAACGGGTATTCTGTTAATGCAGAATACCCGTATAACAAAAACAAAATGAAACAACACTACCTTTTTTATATACTAGTAATTATGATTTGGTATGGTGGCCTTGGAAATCGATTATATGCACAACAGCAATCCATTGCCTTTTTAGGACAGGGAGCCACCTATACTGATAATATACCTACTGCTTCAGATGGTTTTACGTATGAGGATGATCGCGCTGCAGCAGTTTGGTTTATGGACACATTTCTTCCGGCACATTCGAATATCACCGGAACGTATTACTCTTTTCAAGATGTCGCGGAGGGAGCTGATATCAGTGGATATGATCTTTTATGGATTCAATGTGATGGGGCTACGTATCCAGAACGATTGAATGAATGGCCTAGAGGAACACAAGAGAGTAATGGAGAACAACACTGTGTAATTCGAGAAGCTGGTTTTCAATGGAACGGAGCAGGGACGGCAGATGGTGGAGCGTGTGCAGCTTTGGAAAATGCCTTCATTACAAGTATTAGAAATTATTATGAAACAGGAGGAAATATTTTTTTAGGAAACTATGCGGGAAAAGCGCTGGAAGTTTTAGGGGTTTTTGATGGCTTATCCAGCCCATGGGAATATCGTCCGAATCAAACTTTTGGAGATGTAACTGTAAATCCTTCGAATACTGCCGCTGCATGGGGTACACATTGGAGTGGTCCAGTTGCTTTAGTCAATGGCATAAATTTGGTACCAGTAACAGGATGTACCTTTGCTATGGATTATTTGGAATTTTTAACTGCTGATACAGAAAAGAAAAATCGCGCGTGTCAATACAATTTAGATTGGGGACGTATTCATGATGATACCCCAAGTGGTGTATTAAGTGATAAAAGAACCACTTTTGAGACGACTTTACAGGCGACTATTTTATTAGAGAATTGCAATGGAAATGAAATTCAAGGCGCTTTATTTTCGCCTAATTCTACGGGTGATGGTACGGTCATTTGGTATGGAGCTGGGGTCTATGATTGGTATGCTCCAGGTACAGGAAATAATGCAGTAGTACAAGATATAACAGAAAATGCCTTGTTATATTTACTAAATACTTCATTAGATACCCAAGAGCTCGTTGAGCAGTCCATTAATATATATCCAAATCCAGCAAACCAAAAAATATTTCTTAAGCGTAATCAGGAAGCGGAGCTGACCTTGTATAATTCCTTAGGGCAGGTAGTAGAAACCACCAGAGGGAATGTGTTGGACGTAACTCATGTAGCCAACGGATGGTATGTGTTACAGGTAACATCTGAGGGAGGTCAGCGTTCATTTAAAAAAATTAAAGTACAACATTAATAGTAATTTCAATAATACACTAAGGTATAGAGATGTTTATGATTACCTATTTGGATTAGGTTAATATTTGTTTGTTAAGGAGATGTATTTAGGTGTACATCTCCTTTTTTTATTTTCAGACTTACAGCAGGAATATGATCCAATACAATATTTTGAAATAACGCTTTTTGGATGATAAATATCGTTTCATTGTATAAATAAAACGGATACCTTTATTTCATAATTGAGCGTTGTGCAATACTTACATGCTACACTACGAATCTTTATATACACGATCAATGAATACAGTTATCCACGAATTTGGTTTTGAGTCTATAGCCTATACAATTTTACCTGGGGCAATGTCCTATTATTGTGAAGAACATTTGAGTAATTTCTCTGGCTCGAAAACAATTACTGATATAGCGGCAAACTACGATCATGTTCACCAAGAAGATATAGATATTTTGGAAAATCGCTTTTTTAAATATCAAATAATTCTTCCAAAAGAACAGACAAAAGCTTCTAAGGTCATTTTGCTTTTTCACGGACTTAATGAAAAAGATTGGGATAAATATTATCCCTGGGCGGAAGCCATGGCTACAGGTACAGGTAGTGCTGTGGTGTTATTTCCTATAGCCTTTCATATGCAACGTACACCTGAATATTGGAGTAATAAAAGGGCTATGTATCAATTGAGTGCTATTCGCAAATCCAATCATCCTTTGTTGGTACATTCTACCTTATCTAATGTTGCTATTAGCATGCGGCTTCATGCTATGCCACAACGATTCATATGGTCAGGATTGCAAACCTATTTTGATGTTATACAGTGGATTACTCAATGTAAAAAAGGAGAACATCCTTTAATAGCAAAGGATTTTACCTTTGATATTTTTGCATTTTCCATAGGCGGATTTCTGGCTCAAATTTTAAAGTTAGCCAATCATAGGAATTTTTTTGATCGGAGCAAAGTATGCTTATTTTGTAGCGGACCAACGCTAAATCGATTGTCTCCTGTATCAAAATTTATTTTGGATAGTGAAGCTAATATAGCGTTGTATTCTTTTTTAATAGAACATTTGGACAAAGTAATGGAAAATGATAAGCGCTTGCATCATTATATCCATGAGGATCATAAAGAAGGAAAAGTCTTTTATGCGATGTTAGAATATCAGAAGTTGCGTACATTTCGAGAGGATTTATTGAAAAAATATGCTTCGCAATTTTACGCAATTACTTTGAAGAAGGATCAAGTTATTCCATCCTTTGAAGTGATAAACACCTTGCAAGGTGCTTTTCGAGATATCCCTATTATTGTAGAAGAGTTGGATTTTAATCGTGCTTACATTCATGAAAATCCTTTCCCTAGTGATCTGCTTAACAACACGCAAATTCAGGAAGATATGAATACAGTATTTCAAAAATTTTGTCATTTTTATAATACGTAGCGATCAATACTAATATGAATCTTAGTTTGATATTTTCGGAGCGTTGGGGGGGTATGTACATGAGCTATATATACTGTGAAGTTTAGTCGTATAGAGATATTTAAAGGATACATTTCTATATGATATTGTATTTAAATGATATTTAAATGTCTTAAAAATCAATACTTTGTATAGGTAACGTTTGAAAAAATATCTATATTTTATTTACCGATTGCAAGATCAATATCGGTTAGGATGTTATTTTTGTTTATTGATTATATTTCAAAGTATACTCGTGATTACAAGTAATAAGCCTATGAAAGTGCCGATGTTTTTGTTTGTTTTTTGATGTTTAATTGATTGCATATAACTAAAATTCTTGAAATTACTGATAGGTTAAAAAGAAGGTAAAGAGCTTAAATAAAAAGGATGATCATTGGTTTTCTTTTTTTGAATACTTTTATATAATTCCCCTATTTAATTATAATATGATCTGAATGAAATATGTGAGAATACACCCTCTAGGCAAATGTGTAATGTTTCTTATAATTGGTATTTTTTCTTATTGGGGGATGCAGGGACAGGAACAGGATGTATCATGGGAGAAACTCGAAGACTTATTAGCTCAAGTGAAAGTTATAGATGCTGCAAAAAATCAAAGGTTGATTAATCTCAAAGAGCAACTAGTTAAGGTATCCAAAGAAAGGATTAAACAGCAATATGAGATTGCAACTATATTATACCAAGAGTACAAGGTTTTCAACCGGGATTCTGCATTTTATTATGCCGAAAAAAGTTATCTTTTATCCACTGAACTAAGTGATAGGCAGTTTGAGATTCAATCACGAATAAATTTGATTGATATATGTGTTTCCTCAGGAATGTACTATGAAGCATTAGCGTATGTAGCTCAAATGGATACCTTACAAATTCAAACAGATCAGAAGTCACTTTATTATGGTTTATTGGGAAGATGCTATGGGGATATGGCTGAATATTCGGATGTACTTCCCTTTCGGGAGAACTATCTGATCCAAGCAAAACGATATCGGGAAGTAGCCCTTGCTTATACACAATCAGGAACTTTTTTTCATTCGTTTTTAAAGGCATTTAATAAATATAAAGAAGGAAAATTAACTGAAGCTTTAGCTGATTTTCAAGCCTTTGAGCAAGCCGGACTTTCAGATCGAGATTTTGCTTTAGTACATTATATTACTGGAGAAATTTATTCCCAATTAGGGTACAGTAAAAAGGCAGTTCCACACTATTCTTATGCCGCTATGGCGGATATTAAAAATTCTACAAAGGAATCTCTAGCAATTATCAAGCTAGCTGCTATTCTTTTTCAAAATGGTGATGTTAATCATGCTTCTGTACTTATTCAAAAAGCCTACGAAGATGCAGTTTTCTATGGAGCACAACAACGAAAAATTCAGGTAGGAGCTATTTTTCCTTTAATTGAGCAGCAGTTAGTAGCCAATATGGAGAAGGAAAAAGAGCGATTGTATTGGCAGTATATGATTGCCATTGGAATTTTAATAGCTGTTGCAGGACTTACCTTGGTCATATTTAATCAATACAGAAGAATTAGAAAAGCTGAACAATTGTTATCAAGTGCTAATGGAAATTTGACTAAGGCAAATAACCGATTGGAAGAGGTAAATCAAGAACTAAAGTTTAGAAATCAAGAGATTGAGAAGATAAATAAAAAACTTCAAGAAACCAATGAGATTAAAGAAGAATATGTAGGCTTTTTCTTTACACAGTATGATGATATTTTTGAAAAATTCAATGATTTTATGCTACAAATTAATGAAGGAGTTGCTGCAGAAGATTTTCGAAAAATTGCCTTTGTAGCACGACAGTATCATACCCGAAAGGAAAAGAATAAACTTCTAAAAAACTTTGATCGTGCGTTTATGGAATTATATCCAAATTTCATTGAAGAATATAATAAATTAATGCAAGAACCTTATCGTATACATATATCGGAAGGAGATGCGCTGACCAAAGAACTTCGTATTTATGCCTTATTAAAATTAGGAATCTCACACAACGAGAAAATAGCTCAAATACTGGGTTATTCGGTTAATTCTATTTATGCATACAAAACCAAGGTACGCAATCAATCCGTCGTATTGAAACACCAGTTTGATGAGTTGCTTCTTGAGAATACTTCATTTAGAACTTTCTAAATTGCATTATCTGGAAAAATAGCCGTCTTTTTTTAATGTTTTTTCAATGTAATTTCTATATGTATTTTTTATATAAATTAAATTTAAAATACTGATCATCAGCATTTTGTAGTTTTATATAGCTTTTGAAAGGCTATGAAATTCTATATGTATTTTGATTTAGGTTAAGACAGGCCTGTTTTTTCGTTTATTTGGATTTGTAACGATGGCATATTACCCCCCTACGATGCTATTTTATCATTATTATCAAATAAACAATAAACAAACAAGTATGTGTAAATTAATTTTTAAAAACTATGGTCAACTGTATTGGCTTTGTTTTATGATACTCATACCCATGGGAATCAATGCTCAAATTCAAGTTAAGAAAACGATTGAGGGAGTCGTCACAGATCACGAAGGGATCCCTTTACCTGGTGCCTCCGTGGTGGAGGGGGAAACGACCAATGGTGTATCTACCGACTTTGATGGTCACTTTTCGATTCAAGTTGCCAATAGTGAGTCTGTTTTGGTAATTAGTTTTGTGGGATATCAAACACAACACATTAAAGCTGATTCTTCCCCCGTTAATGTCACATTATTACCGGATGCTACCAGTTTAGATGAGGTTGTTGTGATTGGATATGGAGAAGCTAAACAAAGTGATTTGACAGGATCGGTTACCTCAGTTTCTCTTGAGGATGTAGCTGGCCAACCAACTTCTAATATAGGAGATGCAATTCAAGGACGTGCGGCGGGGGTTACTGTGATTACTTCTGGTCAACCTGGAAATAATCCAACGTTCCGAATTCGGGGAACGGGAACCATAGGAAATAATGACCCTTTGATTGTAGTGGATGGAATGCCTTTAAACGGAGGATTAAATCAGGTAAATATGAAAGATGTTGCTTCTTTACAGGTACTAAAAGATGCTTCTGCAACAGCTATCTATGGTTCTCGTGGATCGAATGGTGTCGTTATAATTACCACCAAAAAGGGAAAGCAAGGAATGGGAAAACTTGATGTAGATGTTTTTACGAGTTTTCAGCGACCAACAAATGTACTAGAAGTTTTAAATGCTCAAGAATTTGCTACATTGAATAATGAAATATTGGTTAATGGAGGACTAACTCCCAATCCAGAGTTCGCTAATCCGGAAACATTGGGAGCAGGAACTGATTGGGTGGATGCGTTTTTTACTACAGGGAAACAACAAAACATTACAGTATCGTATACCAAGGGAAACGAAAAGTCTAATTTATATACTTCGTTTAATGTTTTTGATCAATCTGGAACGATTATTAATTCTGATTATACCCGATACATAGCTCAGTTTAATAGCGATGTCGAACTTAATGAGCACTTGAAATTTGGGAATCGCCTGAAATTAAATTATGATGTCAAGGAAAATGGAGATAATAGTATTCAAAATGCATTACTTTCTTTACCTACCCAATCTATTTACGATCAAGACGGCGTATATACAGGACCGTTAGGTCAAGCCATTTATTCTGGGGATGTAGAAAATCCAATAGGTAAATCTAATATTGTGGAGAATACCACTAAGGGGTATAATGTACAAGGTAATATATATGGAGAATTGTCATTTTTTAATGGTTTTAGCCTAAAGTCATTGTTCGGTATAGAGGCTAATTTTTGGGATTCCCGAACATGGGTTCCTTCTTATGCTTGGGGTTCAGATGTTTCTTTAAATGCTTATTTATCCGAGGGATCTAATAAGAGTTTAACTATGTTATGGGATAATACTTTGACATATACCAAAACATGGGATGGAGGAACCTCTTTGACTGCCGTGATAGGTACAAGTGCTCAAGAGAATCAATACAAATACATTAGTGGCTCTGTACAAGGATTTCCCAGTGAGGAAACACAGACCTTAAATAATGGTTTACTGCAACCAACTATTAATGGATCGGGGTCTGAGTGGGCCATATTCTCTTATTTTGCCCGAGGTCAATTTGATTATAAAAATAAATATTATTTAACCACTACTGTTCGTAGAGATGGTTCTTCTCGTTTTGGTGAAGGAAATAAATATGGAACCTTTCCTTCAGCTTCCATTGCCTGGCGTTTATCGGAGGAGTCATTTTTAAGCTCTGCTGATTATTTAGATGATTTAAAACTGCGTTTAGGGTATGGAATTACTGGAAATCAAAATATAGGAAACTATTCTTTCGCCTCTGCTTATAATACAAATGTATATAATTTTAATAACACTTTTGTAACTGCTGCAGTTCCAACTGTTTTACCAAATTCCAATGTTCAGTGGGAATCTCAAAAACAATGGAATGCAGGTATGGATCTTAGCTTATGGAATCATAAAATAGCTTTGACAGTAGATGCCTATTTAAAGCGTACAGAGGATATGCTAGTACCTCAGACGGTTCCAGTAACTTCGGGATATTCAGATGTATATGTACCTTATATAAATGCGGGATCTATCGAAAATAAGGGGATTGAAATTATGTTATCTACACGAACAATGGAGCATGAAAAATTTCAGTGGAATACCGATGTAGTCTTTGCGTTTAACGATAATCAGGTTATTGATATCAATAGTGATACTCCATTGACAACGGGTAGTATCGGGTTGAACTATAGTTTAGCTCGTATCCAACCTGGATATCCAATCAATGTATTTTATGGATTTGTTCAAGATGGTATTTTTCAGAATCAACAAGAGGTAACCGAGCATGCAGTACAGATTCCAGGAACAAATCCGGCTACAAGTACTGCTCCTGGAGATATACGATTTAAAGATTTAAATAGTGATGGTATAATCAATGATCAAGATCGTACTTTTATAGGGAATCCAAATCCAGATATTACATTTTCTCTTAACAACAACTTTTCAATTGGAAATTTTGATATAAGTATATTTTTTCAAGGGGTATATGGAAATGATATTTTTAATGCGAATCGTTTGTATTTAGAAAACATGTCTGTAACTACCAATCAATCTCGAGCGGTATTGCATAGATGGCAAGGACCTGGAACCAGTAACTCAATGCCGAGAGCTGTGTTTGGGGATCCCAATCAAAATACGAGACCTTCAACTCGTTATATTGAAGATGGGTCATATATCCGTCTCAAAAATGTAAACCTAAGTTACAATGTACCCACAGAACTATTTAAAAAACCTTTTTTTAGTTCTTTAAAGCTCTATGCTTCAGCTCAAAATTTGTGGACTTTGACTAATTATTCAGGATTTGATCCAGAAGTAAATACCGATGGTATTGATAATAATATTTATCCAGTTACACAAAGTTTCACATTTGGAGCGACCCTTGGATTTTAATTTTAAACAGTTACAAATGAAAAGAAAGATTTTATATATCACATTTATAGCATGCACCTTGATGTGTGGTTGCAGTGATGATTTTTTAGATAAGCAACCATTGGATACCATCAATACAGCGAATTATCCCAAAACAGCAGAAGAGTTAATTTCGGTTGTAAATGGAGCTTACCAGCCCTTACAATGGCCTAAACTCTACAATCTTAGAATGTGGAGTACAGATATTGTGGCTGGCAATAGCATAGTTGGAGCGGGTGGAGGTACCGATGGTATAGAGACCCAGAATTTATCAAACTTTGTTACCCAACCTGATAATGCTGGAGTACTTGATTTATGGAGAGGACCTTGGCCGGGTATTTTAATGACCAACATTGTTTTAGAAACTGCACCTAACCTAACTATTGATGAAGACATTCGGGATCGAAGTATGGGAGAAGCATATTTTCTAAGAGCCCATTATTATTTTATTCTAGCCCGTTTTTTTGGGGATGTTCCATTGGTCATTACTCCGGTTCATTCCGATGATGATTTATTGCCTGCGAGAACATCTGTGGACCAAGTATATCAACAGATTATAAGTGATTTGTTAATGGCTACTGAATTATTACCTACTAAGAATAGCTATGCAGCTCAAGATGTAGGCAGAGCATCAAAAGGTGCAGCCTATGGTCTATTGGCTAAAGTATATCTTACTTTAGGAGACTATCAGGAAGCTGTTAATGCAGCTACTATGGTGGAGAGTTTAGGATATGCCCTGAATGCAGATTATAGTATGAATTTTTCAGTGGATAACGAAAATTCTCAAGAATCTATATTTGAAGTACAATATGCCTCTGACGGAGGATATGATTTTTGGTCTAATGAAAATCAAGCCTCGTGGACAAGTCCATTTATGGGCCCTAGGGGATCTAATTTTGTCGGGGGAGCGTATGGTTGGAATCAGCCTACTGAAGAGTTTATAAACCAATATGAGACGGGAGATTTACGCAAACAAGTGACGGTGTTATATCAGGGATGTCCATCATTCGATAGCAAAGAGTATCAAGCTGAATATTCCTATACAGGTTATAATGTTCGTAAATTTTTGGTGCCATTAAGTGCCATTCCTTCTTATGATAACAGTCCTTTGAATTTTCCAATTCTTAGATATGCAGATGTGATCTTGATAAAGGCAGAAGCATTGAATGAATTGGGAGATACTTCATTGGCATACCCATATGTGAATATGATTCGTAATCGAGCTGGATTAAGTGATCTTTCGGTTGGTTTAAGTCAATCCGATTTTCGTAAAGCAGTGCTTAAAGAACGTCGTTTGGAGTTAGCTTTTGAAGGACAGCGCTGGTTTGACTTAATACGTGTACAAGAAGGACAATATGGATTAGATTTTTTACATTCTATAGGAAAGTCGAATGCCTCTGAAAAGCACTTATTATTTCCAATTCCACAAATTGAACTTGATCGAAATCCAAATCTAACCCAAAATCCGGGTTACTAAAACTGTTTAACATGAAGAATATAAAGTTTTTTCATTTTCAAATGGTATTCTTAATAAGTTTATTAGGAATTACTATAGGTTCTTGTGATGATCATTTTGAGGATCAAACACTGGCACAGCAAGATAAATTAACCCTTTCTATTTCACAAGATACGCTTTCTTTAGTGGAGAGCTTATTTACGAATGAAATTAGTTTTAACTGGACAACTGGGACTAATGAACAATCCGGGAAAGCTATTCAGTATACCTTAGCACTAGATCATTTTGATGGAGATTTTTCAAATCCCATTGTAATTTTAGCCGATGACTTGCAACAGACTTATAATTATTCTATTACGTATGGTGACTTAAATCAAATCTTATTGGAAAGGGGATATGAATCGGATATCAGTTATGCATTAAAAGCCAGAATTATGGCATTTATTGGAAATTCAGAAGTATCGGATCAATATGCAGAAGTTACTTTTGAAGTAAGCCTTTTTAAACCTATCACCCAAAATTTGTTTATGGTTGGAGATGCAACTCCGAATGGATGGGATATAGCCAATGCTATTGAGATGCAATCCCAAAGTGGTCAACGCGGTGTGTATTTATATCAAGGACCTCTTTCTATTGGAAACTTCAAGTTTGCCGTTAGTCGGGAGACATGTTGGTGTCAAGATTTTTATACAAGAAATGAAATGGATCCTGATTTAATGGTGTATAATGAAGGGGGAAGTGGTCAGGATTTACAATGGAGTATTACAGATTTAGCTCCTCAAGGAGAAGAATATTTGGTAAAAGTGGATCTGCTTACATTGACTATTGATATCAGCATAGTTGCTCAGAATATAGACGAACCACCTTTTTCATTACTCTGGATAGTTGGGGATGCTTCGGAAAGTGGATGGAATATTGATACTCCAATTGCCATGGAGCAAAGCACTGATGACCCTTTCATTTTTAGTTATGAAGGGCATTTAAGCACTGGTAATTTTAAAATTTTTGCAGGACCATTAGGAGATTGGTGTGGTGAATGGTATCGTCCGGAAATGGATAATATGGAATTAACCAATGGCTTGGTACTACAAAATTCAGGGTGTACCTCAGATACTAATTGGTTAATCACTTCTGCAACAGAAGGACGTTATAAAATAACCCTAAATACTGAAGATAATACAATTGCTTTTGAACAAGTCATGGTTTATATAATTGGAGATGGAGGGGCTAATGGTTGGGATATTGCAACACCATCACCAATGAACTATCAAAATGGTGAGTACGTATTTAGTGCAGCACTGGGGGCAAATAATGCCACAGGAGAATTTAAATTTTCTAAGTTTACCGGGGACTGGTGTGATGGAGATTGGATCAACGCAGCAACTGATGCACAACCGATTTCAAATACAAATTTTATTATTACTCATGGTTGTGATGGACCAGATAACAAATGGAAATTACAAAATGGAGAGGCTGGTAATTATGAAATTCGAATCAACTTAGATTCAGAAACGATGATGATTACCCAAATTTAAAAGCAAGCATAATGATTTCAAAACAAACAATAATTTCGAGATTCATGCTCATGACATTAGTAGTGTTGTCAGCTTGTAAGGATGATGATATAAATTTATCAATGTCAAATCAAGGAGATGCACCTCAAGAAAACACCTTTCAAGAGGTTGGATTACAAACAGATAAGGCACGTTATAATCCTGGTGATATCGTTACTTTTAGCGTTCCCGAGTTGTCAGGTGATGCAACGGTTATTTACAAATATTGTGGTGAAGTGATATCACAAAGTACTGTGACAAGTAGCTCATGGACATGGACTCCTCCCAATATTGATTTTAAGGGGTATGAAGTAAGCTTATGGTCAGGAAATACTCTTGTAGGAACTACAGCGGTGGATGTATCATCAGATTGGACACGTTTTCCACGTTATGGTTTTTTGTCTAATTTTGGTGCAATATCTGATGCTGAGCAACATCAAATTCTTAACAATCTTAAGAATTATCATATCAATGGATTACAATATTATGATTGGCATTGGAAGCATCATATTCCATTACCGATGGATGAAACTACCGGTATGCCTGCGACATCGTGGGAAGATTTATTCAATCGAACCATGTATTTTCAAACCATAGAGAACTATATAGATCAAGGACATGAGTATCATATGGCCGCTATGTTCTATAACCTTATTTTTGGTGTTTGGCATGAATCTCCTGAAGAGAATGTTTCACCTTCTTGGTATGCTTATAAAGATCGCTTTCACACCGAAAAAGATGGTCATGCATTAGGTGATTTTGGAACTATTTATCTCACAGACCCCAATAAAGAAGGTTGGCATGATTATATATTTAATCAAACGCAGTATGTATATAATCAATTAGATTTTGATGGTTGGCATTTAGACCAATTAGGAGACCGTGGGGTTTTGTATGATTATGGAGGATATCAAATAGACCTTTCGCAGGGGTATGAATCTTTCCTAAATGCACTATATCAAGAATTTCCTTCAAAAGCAATGGTTCTTAACGCAGTTGATCAATTTGGACAAAGTGATATTTTGGAAACACCCGTCAATTTCGCTTATACTGAAGTATGGTCGGCTGAACAATATGCGGATTTGGCTCAAATTATAGTTGATAATTATGAGTCTTCGGACGAACAACTGAATACCGTATTGGCCGCTTATATGAATTATGACATGGAATCAGGAAGCTTTAATACTCCAGCGGTATTGTTAACAGATGCAGTAATTTTTGCCTTTGGTGGGGCACATTTGGAACTTGGAGAGCACATGCTTTCAAGAGAGTATTTCCCATACAATAACCTCCAAGTAGAGGCTGAACTTTCCAGCGGATTACAAGAATATTACGATTTTCTGGTAGCCTATGAGAACTTATTACGGGATGGTGGAACTTTTCAGCAAGCCATTGTAACCTCTTTAAATTCAGATATTTCAGTGAATTCATGGCCTCCAGTATTTGGACAAACCGCAGTTTTAGCCAAGTCAGTTGAGAATAAACAGGTGTTTCATTTACTTAATTTTAATGGAGTTAACTCTTTACAATGGAGGGATAATGAGCAATCACAAACTGAACCATTGGTAAAAAACAATATCAAGTTAAGCTTTGAAACTACTCAAGCAGTATCGAAGGTATGGTTTGCTTCTCCTGATTATCTCGGAGGAGCATCCCAAAGTTTAGAATTTATCAAAGATGGAAATCAGGTGACTGTAACAATACCTTATTTAAAGTATTGGAGTATGCTTGTTTTCGAGTAATTATATAACCTTTATTTGTTCTTATTGAAGGGAAAGTGTCAACTAAAAGACCTTTCCTTTCAATGGCAAATAAGTACAAAATAATATGATGTTATGAATCCATATAAGAAATGGTCTTTACAGAACCATATTCAGAAATTTCTATTTATCATTTTATTGATGTTTATCTTTCTTCCAAAAGCTGTACATGCTCAAAAACAAGCAATGAAAGTAGTGGATTATCATCAAGATGCTCCTGATGAAATAACCCTAGAGATCAATACTGGTGCGGCATTAAACCTTACCTTTTTAGATGACCAGACCATACGGTTTTGGATGGATCCTAAAGGGGTGTTGACACGTAAAAATTCTTCCTTTGCTGTTATTACAGAAACTTTTCAATTGGATTATCAGGTGAATGTTATTGAGCATACATCACAATATGAGATTTTTACATCTGCTTTACGGGTTGTTATAGAAAAGCAGCCAATGCAGGTACAAATATTTGACAAATATCAACGCCTATTATTAGGGGATGCTTTTCCCGGATATACATTGGAAGCTGACGGGGTACATTCGCACAAGGTATTAAGATCTGATGAACACTTTTTCGGTTTGGGAGAAAAGTCAGGTAGCTTGGATCGAAGGGGCAAACGTTTTACCATGTGGAATAGTGATCAACCTTGCTATTCAGGTTCAACGGATCCTCTTTATAAAAGCATACCTTTTTTTATGAGTTCGTATGGTTATGGTATTTTTTTGGATAATACCTATAAAACTACTTTTGATTTTGGTAAAACAGATTCGAATAGATTTACCTTCGGTGCACCTGATGGTTCCTTTGTATATTATTTTATGTATGGGCCTACTTATAAAAACATACTATTCAGTTATACTCGTTTAACAGGGAAACCTATATTACCTCCAAATTGGGCTTTTGGGTGGGCGCAAAGTAGGGGGATGTTGACCAATGAAACGTTAACTCGTAAAATAGCTGAGGAATATAGAAAACGTAAAATTCCATGTGATATTATTTATCAAGATATAGGTTGGGTAGATGGTTTGCAAAATTTTGAATGGCGAAAAGATCGCTATCAAAATGCGCGTAAAATGCTCTCCGATTTGAGGGAGGATGGTTATAAAATTATTGTATCTCAGGATCCGGTAGTTTCTAAGGCAACGATCTCTCAATGGAAACATGCCGATTCCCTCGGTTATTTTGTGAAAGATGATAGGACAGATGCTTCCTATAACATGCCTTGGCCTTGGGGAGGGAATGCTGGGGTGGTTGATTTCACAAACCCTAAAGTAGCCGATTGGTGGGGAGATCTGCAACAACAAGTACTGGATGACGGTGTTCAAGGATTTTGGACTGATATGGGTGAACCTGCTTGGAGCAATATGGAAAGTATAGATCGATTACATATGAAGCATATGGCAGGTATGCATGATGAGATTCATAATGTGTATGGGGCTACCTGGGATCGTGTGGTGACAGAACAATTTAAGAAGCACAATCCAAATCGTAGAGTATTTCAAATGACTAGGGCAGCTTATGCAGGATTGCAACGATATACTTTTGGTTGGAGCGGAGATAGTGGGAATGGATCAGAGGTAACTGATGGATGGAGAAATCTACAAGGACAAATACCTTTGGGGTTGTCAGCTGGACTTGGGTTGATTCCGTTTTGGACAACTGATATCTCAGGATATTGCGGTGAGATTACAGATTATGAAGCTTTTTCTGAATTGTACATTAGATGGTTACAATTTGGAATTTTTAATCCTCTTAGCAGAGCTCATCACGAAGGGGATAATGCTGTTGAACCTTGGCTATTTGGTGATAAGGTTGAACAATTTGCTCGAAAAGCAATTGAACTTAAGTACACTTTGCATCCCTATCTTTATACAATGGCACGACAATCCTATGATTTCGGGGTTCCTATCATGCGTCCATTGTTTTTAGATTACCCTAGTGATGAAACTACTTATACCATAAATGATTCCTTTATGTGGGGGGATAATTTTTTGGTAGCCCCAGTTGTGAAAGAGGGACAACAAACCCGTCAAGTATACCTTCCTAAGGGAAGATGGTATGAATATCCTTTTTCAGAAGGAATAATTTATAAAGGGGGGCAAACCATTGAGATTCCGGTAACTTTGGGAACAATTCCTATGTTTGTTAAAGCGGGAAGTATTATTCCCAAAATGCCGGTGATGCCTTATATAGGAGCTGAACCGAATGCCCCTTTGATATTTGAGGTATTTCCCGATACCAAAGAAGCTCGTTTTGAACTGTATGAGGATGATGGGGTGAGTTTGGGATATCAAAAAGAACAGTACCGTCGTACCACCGTACGCTGTACTCCCAAAGAGGGATTTATGGAGTTAACCATCAGTCCTGAGGAACTGGGGAATTATCGCCCTTCTGAACCTCGAAATTACTGGATTCGAATCCACCTGGATACCAAACCTTCTAAGGTATACCTGAACGATCAGCGCTTATCCCGAAAAAAACTAACCGTTTCAGATTTTGAGAAACCGGGAGCAAAGTCTGCATACACCTATGATAAGGACACCCATGAACTTTGGGTTTGTATACCGGATCAACAACATACATTACAACAACTTAAAATAGACTATTAAATGAAACATTTGACACTAATGATGTGCTTTTTCTTAGGAGTAATCTTATCTTCTAAGGCACAGCTGTTGCATTCCCCCGATGGTAACTTTACCATGAAGTTCACGCTTTTGCAAGATGGAACACCTACTTATGAACTTAGCTATAACGGCAAAGAGGTTATTAAACCAAGTAAATTGGGATTGTATTTGGTAGATGATGAAAAATCCTTGTTAGATGGTTTTTCAATTACCGATACAAAGACTGCTACGCTTGATGAAACTTGGACACCGGTATGGGGAGAAGTTGCAGAAATCAGAAATCATTACAATGAGTTAGCAGTTACCCTAACTCAAAAAGGAACAGAGCGTATAATGATGGTACGTTTCCGTCTGTTTGATGAAGGATTAGGTTTCCGTTATGAGTTTCCTCAGCAAAAGAACTTGGTATATTTCACTATCAAAGAGGAAAGAACCCAGTTTGCTATGACTGGAGATCATACCGCTTTTTGGATTCCGGGTGACTATGATACTCAGGAGTATGATTATAACGAATCTAAACTTTCAGAAATCAGCGGTTTGTTTGATGCTGCGGTTACAGCTAATGCTTCACAAAAACAATTTTCTAAAACCGGGGTACAAACAGCGTTAATGATGAAAACAGCAGACGGATTGTATATGAATCTACATGAAGCTGCTTTAATTAACTACAGCTGTATGCACCTGAATTTAGATGATAAGAACATGGTTTTTGAAAGCTGGTTAACTCCGGATGCTCAAGGTAACAAAGGGCATTTACAAGCACCTTGTGTTTCTCCTTGGAGAACCATTATGGTAAGCAACAATGCAGCAGATATTCTTGCTTCTAAAATGACCTTAAATCTAAACGAGCCTTCGAAAATAGAAGATACTAGCTGGATTCATCCGGTAAAATATGTTGGTGTTTGGTGGGAAATGATTACAGGAAAAAGTTCTTGGTCTTATACCAACGATTATCCATCTGTTCAATTAGGAGTAACCGATTTTGAACATGCTACACCAAATGGTACGCATGCGGCTAACACTGCTCATGTTAAAGAATATATAGACTTTGCTGCAGAGCATGGTTTTGACGGTGTATTGGTAGAAGGTTGGAATGTAGGTTGGGAAGACTGGATTGGTCATTCTAAAGACTATGTATTCGATTTTGTAACGCCTTATCCTGATTTTGATGTAGAAGGTATTCACCAATACGCACAATCTAAAGGAGTTAAAATGATTATGCACCATGAAACTTCGGGTTCTACCCGTAACTACGAGCGCCACATGGATGCTGCTTACCAATTCATGGTAGATAATGGATACGATGCTGTTAAGAGTGGTTACGTTGGTGATATGTTGCCAAGAGGAGAAACGCATTACAGCCAGTGGATTAATAACCACTATCAATATGCTATTGAAAAAGCAGCAGATTACCACATTATGGTAAATGCACACGAGGCTGTACGCCCAACCGGGGTTTGCAGAACGTGGCCAAATCTTATTGGTAACGAAGCTGCAAGAGGAACCGAGTACCAAGCATTTGGAGGGTCTAAAGCTAACCATGTAACTATTTTACCGTTTACCCGTTTAATTGGTGGGCCAATGGATTACACTCCGGGTATTTTTGAAATGGATATTGATAAAATGAATCCAAATAACCATTCACACGTAAACAGTACTATTTGTAACCAGTTGGCATTGTATGTAACCATGTACAGTCCGTTACAAATGGCAGCAGATTTACCGGAGAACTACAACCGCTTTTTAGATGCGTTTAAGTTTATAGAGGATGTAGCAGTAGATTGGGACGATACTAAGTATTTAGAAGCAGAACCTGGTAGATATATTACCGTAGCCCGTAAAGCTAAAGGAACCAATAATTGGTTTGTGGGTAATGTTAATGGAAAACAAACCCGCGAATCTAATATTGTATTAAACTTCTTAGATAAAGGAAAAAAATATACAGCAACTATTTATGCAGATGCTAAGGATGCTAATTATAAAACGAACCCGCAGGCTTACACGATAAAAAAGGTGAAAGTAACTCATAAGACTAAGTTATCATTAAATAGTGTTGAAGGTGGTGGTTATGCAATAAGTATTATTGAAGATAAATCTTAATTAATGATACATATGAATCATTATAAAACTTACTATAAATATGAAACCCGTAGTGCATTTATAAAAAGTTGTGCAAACTGCTAAATAGCAGGAAATTGTAGTAACTACACTATAATTTCTATGCACAACTTTCAAACAAATTACGACAAAATTTTAGAGGTTTTAAATACTATTGAACCAAAATCTAATTTTTTACATCAAATAAGAAAACCGAGACTAACAGATAAAGAATTGATTTCTATAAATTTAACATCGGAATTTATGAGTATCGATAGTGAACATCAACTATTTCGATTACTCCCTGAAAAATTAGCAGCAAAAATAGAACGAAGCGTTTATAATCGTAGACGAAGGAGGTTATTCGAGGCAATAGAACTTATTAGAGAACAATTATCTAGCTTTTTTAATGAATTTGAGGATTGCTTTATTGTTGATAGTATGCCTTTAGAAGTATGCAAATTATCCCGTAGTGGTCATTCTAAAATTTGTAAAGAGTAAACCTATTGCACTCCTGATAGAGGATATTGTGCTACACAATCAACACCTTATTATGGTTATAAACTTCATGCAGTATGTTCTGTAAAAGGAGTTTTTAAAAGTTTAGATATTAGTCCTGCTTCTGTACATGATATTCATTTTTAAAAGATATTAAGATGCAATTAAATGATTGTCTGCTTATTGGAGACAAAGGTTATCTATCAGCCGATATACAACTGAATTTGTTCGATGAGTATAACATCAAATTAGTAACTCCTATGAGAAAGAATCAATATAATTATCAGCAACAGCCCTATATATTTAGAAAAAGTCGTAAAAGGATTGAAACCCTGTTTTCACAATTATGCGACCAATTTATGATTCGTAGAAATTATGCCAAATCTTTTGAAGGTTTTAAGACTAGAATCCTTTCGAAAATTACTGCCCTCACAATGATACAATACATACATCAGTTCGTATATCATAGAAACATAAATAACATTAAAATTAATTTAATCTAAATGCACTACGGGTTACTATTTGAATTTTAGAGGTCAGTAGATAATTTCATAACTTTAAGCTGAATAAATACAGGGATTTCATGGATATTTTTAAGGGGCAAAACCTTCTAGAGTTTGCTGAACGCTTCAATTCAGACTTGGATTGCAAAGAATATTTAGGTCAGATCAAGTGGAAGGATGGTTATTGTTGCCGTAAATGTGGCAATGGCAGCTATTAAGTCCGTAAGAACTTTTTCGAGGACTTGCAACAAATGTGGAGATACAGAGAGTCCAACAGCCAATACCATCTTTCACAGAGTTAGGTTTGGTGTGCGTACCGCTTTTTTTATCTGCTTTGAAATGGCAACTACCAGCAAGAGCTTATCAGCGACCCAAATGGGTGTTCGTTATGGCATAACAGAGAAAACGGCACATTTGTTTATGTTAAAGGTTAGGGAAGCTATGGGCTCGAGCGGAAACCATCCAATGGACGGCAATGTACAGGTCGATGAGTTTGTCCTTGGCGGATATGAGCAAAACAAAATAGGCCGCAGTTATAGCACAAAAAAAAAAAGGCCATTACAGCTGTAGAGTTTACTGACCAAGGTAAGGTAAAGCGTATGTATGTATTGAAAATCAGAGACTTTTCAGCACGCTCCCTTAAATATATATTCCTTAAACATATTGATAGAAAAGCCAAAGTAACCACCGATAAATGGAAAGGATACAGACCCATTGCCAAGGCTTATGACATCACCCAAGTAGATAGTGATAGGGGATTGAATTTTAAAGATTTGCATACTATGATTCACCAGATAAAATCTTGGATAAGGACAACCTATTCTTGGGTGAGCGAGTTCAACCTGAACCGATATTTCAATGAGTTTTGTTTTAGAATTAACCGCTCACAAACCAAAAACACAATATTCAATAATCTAATAACCAAAATGGTCGATAGTGATAAAGTTCATCAATCTGAAATTATATGTAGCTAACTACTGACCTCTATTGAATTTTTCTAATAAAATAAAGAATCTAAATGAGCAGCTTAATTTTATAGATCTAGAAATTGATGATCCTATAAAGTAACGAACGTAAAATATTCCAAAAATAGAGAAGAATTACTTGTTCTCACCCCAAATAAAATGGTACGTTTGAGTGCAGTTGATTTCTCAAAAATAGAAGAAATAAAAGACCATGATTTTCAAAATATAGAAGTTACTCCAAAAGGTAATTTCCTGCTTCATAATTATTTTGAACTTTTTATTTTTGAAAACACTTTAAAAGATATTAAGGCTGTTTCAGGTCCTTTAGATATGGATGATATTCAATTTTTGAATTGGAATAATAACTGTTTGAAATTTAGATATAATGAACTGGGTAATTGGAATAAACAGTTGATTATGGAGTATAACGAAGACACAAAAACTGTTCAATATAGTTTAGGTACTGTAATTTAAATGTTTTCCCCTTTACATTTATAACGTACTTTTTATGTATTGCGCTGAGAAATGATTTTTTCAGCGCAATTTTTTTATACATATTCTAAAAAGTTAGATATCTTTATCGGAATTAAATAAACTCCAAATGCCAGTTAAACGTAGTAAAACCATCTTTAGGATTGTTCTATTCATAGGAACGGCTATCTCCTTGTTTTTTGTTCCATGGACTATTCTATGGGCTTATTTTCAACCGCTGCCGACAACTGTACAGGAAGAAGTTAATCAATCAGTTGCCCAACATTTTGATGGAATGATTGTTTATATAGATCAAAAAGGAAAAGATCCAAAAACCTATACTGCAGGTTTTCACAATCGAGCACAAAAAATTCCAGCAAAACCGGATGCACTTTTCAAAATTGCTAGTATAGGAAAATTATATGTAGCTGTGAGTATCGCCAAGTTGACCAATGCCGGGAGTATTGATCTCAACAAAACCGTAGCTGATTATTTTCCTGAATACAAAAATCATATTGCTAACGCAGACAAAGCTCCTATTCGCCTTTTGGTACAACATCGAAGCGGAATTCCTAACTATACCAATTCCCAAGCATTTTGGGAACATCCTCCAAAGGACAAACAAGAAACCTTGAAGTTAATTTGGGATCAACCAGCTTCTTTTGAACCCGATGCAGATTACGAGTATAGCAATGTCAATTATTTACTCTTAAGCATGCTTATAGAAAAGGTTACAGGAATGTCTCGTTTCGCTTATTTTAAACAAGAAATTCTAGAACCATTAGAACTGCATCATACATATGAATCTATCAATACAGTAAATCTAGATGATGTAATGAGCGGATATTACGTAGGTTTTGAAGAAGATACCAAAACCAATAATTACTGTTCTCTCTTAGCAACTGCTGAAGATGTTGGAAAGTTTATAAGAGCTTTGAACGAAGGAACGGTTTTTAAAGCGGGTGAGCAGGCTATTTATAATGATTTGTACAAGTATGAACATACTGGGCTTGTGGTAGGGTATCAAAGTATTGCAAAATATCATAAAGATTTAGATGCTGTAGTAGTTCAATTTGTGAATACCACCAATTTTGACGGCTATACTTGGAACTTGGGAGAAATAGCATACAACAGAGTAGTGAGTTTGATAAAAAACTAGGTAACTAGCTAGTTTTTTCAAAAGCATATATTAAGAATGAATCATCCTTTTTATCAAAAAAATAAGAAAGAACAACTCAAATTTCAACTAACTATAGCCAGCATTGCATTACTTTGTGTGGCAGTAGGTTTTTTGTTAGCTTGGTTATTGTCTTTCTGGCTTCTAGCGTTTGTTATTTTCGTTATCGTAATTACACTTTTAGCACCTTTTATAGATACACCATCCATGGTGAAACAAGGACGGCTGACATACCATTCGCTATTTTTTCTTTCGGAAACTCCAAAAAATGGAGTGATTCAAATTCATGGAGGGACATTGTTTGATTACTATTTTGCGATACCTAAAGATATTCCGAAATCGAGTCGTAAGCGCTTTATTCTACAACAATATTTGGAAGGACTTTTGCAATTAATTGCTACCTATGAAGTTCAACCAGATAGTGATATCATTATTCGCGGCACGAGTTATATCATCAATACAAAAACAGCCGAAAAACTGGGTTTTCAATTAAAAAATACTGAAGGATTACAACAACTCATTTTGATATTTAATTATGCTCAAATTACGTGTGCCAATTCCCTAGCTAATGGAAAATTGACATTCCCAAAGGTTTCAAAAACCAAAACATTTGAAGCGTCTATTCAAGATTTGATTGCAAGAAAAGAAAGAATCAAGGAACTGAGTGAACGATTAAAGGGCTAATTTTTCGAATATCAGATTAATAATAATTTGAAATTACTGCGTAATCTCTTTCAATAATCGGTATAACTCATGTGTTGGTAATCCCACCACACTGTTATACGATCCGGTGATGGAAGTAATACCTACGTAACCAATCCATTCTTGAATTCCATAGGCGCCGGCTTTGTCAAAAGGTTTATAGTTGGTGATGTAAAAATCAATTTCTTCTGCTGTAAGTTCTCTAAAAGTTACTTCTGTTATAGTATTTGCTATGAATTGCTTTTCGGTAGAAGTTACACAAACAGAACTGATGACTTCATGAGTTTTTCCCGAAAGTGAACTGATCATTTCAAAGGCTTCTTTGGAGTCTTTCGGTTTTCCTAAAGCTTTATTTTTCAGCCATACAATGGTATCGGAAGTGATTAGAATTTCCTCTGCTTTTAAATCATTTTGTTGAGATGCTGCTTTCAGTTTTGCCAAATACGAAGTGATTTCCTCTTTTTGTAAATTTTCAGGATAAATTTCTTCAACCTCTTTTGTTCTTACTACAAAATTGATTCCTAAATCTTTCAGAAATTGATGTCTTCGTGGAGAATTGGAAGCAAGAACAACGGTATAATTTTTTAATATTTCGGCAAGCATGGTTATGCAGTTAAAACAAATTGAAAAATGATGTAAACTGAAGCAATTCCTGTAATCATAACTCCTTTCAAAAGATGTTTCAATAAGGTAAAATCTTTTTTCTTAGAAGCCATAAATGCCTTGATAGCTATAAAGATTAGTGGAGCTAAAATGGCAAGAATGCCGTAGTAAATAATGATGTCGAAACGATAAAGTTGAGTGTAAAGTAAAATAAAAACACTAGCGGCAACAGCAAGAGTTACTATGGCAACAACAATTCCGGTTCGTTTTAATCCTAAGGCTATGGGAATGGTTTGTATTTCTTGATTGTAATCACCATCTATATCTTCTGCATCTTTAACGATTTCTCGAAGAAAATTAATTAAAAATGCAAAACCAGCATAAATAAGCAGCTGTATGAAAATATATTTAGACATTTCCACGTAGGCATCATTGGCAATCATAATTGGCAAAATTGTAAAAACACCTACCATCAAAATACTTATGGCCGTTAGAAGTGAGATCAAGATATTGGAAACAATGATGATACTCTTAAATCTTGTTGCATAGAGGTAAAGCAATCCTGATGAAAATACAAAAATGATGGCGTAATTTGGTTGGCCTACTGCGTAAGAAAGGTAAAAACCTAGTATCATTCCTATGCAATTTAAAATAAGAAATAGGTTGAAAGCAGCCTTTTCTGAAATATGTTTTTTGATTACTACAGCATCTGGTCTATTGATCATATCTGCATCCACATCTTCAATATCGTTTATGATGTATCCGGCAGCTGCAATGCAAATAGTAGCCAATGATAATAACCAAAATTGCCAGTTGGTCATTGCCGTTTCTTGAAAATAATAATCAATCAAAAAATACTTAAACACAGCCTGTGTCACCAAAATGATCAGCAGGTTTGGCCAGCGAACTAGTTTTAAATACTGCATGCAATTAGGTAGTTGGGCCGTTGAACAAAGTAGCATCAAAATCTTTGTGCCATTTCCCTTGAACCTTCATTACTTGTTCAATAACATCACGTACACAACCTTCACCACCATTTTTGTGAGAAACATATTTGGCAACGTCTTTCACTTCCTTTACAGCATTTTGTGGACAAGCTGGTAAACCTACCATTTGCATTGGCGGCACATCTGGGATGTCATCGCCCATGTACAAAACGTTTTCTGGGTTTATGTTATAGATATCTAAGAATTCGTCTAATTTTTCCGTTTTGTGAAGCGTTCCCATGTAAATATCGGTGATACCCAATCCGCGTAAACGCTTGCGAACACCTTCATTATTTCCGCCAGAAATAATACAAATTGTATAGCCGTGATTCAAAGCATTTTTCAATGCATAACCATCTTTCACATCCATTTTTCTAAGTAATCCACCTTCAGAAGTAATTAAAAGGCTTCCATCTGTAAGTACGCCGTCTACGTCAAAAACAAAGGTGGTAATTTGGTTTAGGTATTCTTTATAGCTCTTTTCGCTCATAAGTTTTTAATATTGAAGTTGTAAATTGTTGGTATAAGTTTTTATAAGTTTCGTTGTCTAATAACGATAGATGTTTGTCTATAGTTTGTTGGTCATTTCGTCTTGCCGGACCTGTTTGTGCTTCTAGTGGTGATAAATACTGAAGTTTGTCTAGCGTTTCTTCCATTAATGGTTGAAATATTTGAAACGGAATATTTTTTTGATCACTGATGTCTTTCGTTATATGATATATGTGATTAACAAAGTTGCTCACAAAAACAGCAGCCAAATGAATGGTTTTACGTTGTTCTGAATCAATTTCGTATACAGAATGACTAATTGCAGTAGCCAAAGATTTTAAAGTTTCAAGATCATTTTCTTCATCTGCCTCAAGACAAAATGGGACTTTGGAAAGTGCTACTTTTTTATTTTTTGAAAAAGTCTGTAGTGGATAAAATACACCTCTTCTATTTTTTGATGGTAAATCTTGGAGACTTACACTTCCCGTAGTATGAACTACTAGTTTCTTTTCAAAAGGAAGTTGAGAAGCAATATCAATTACAGCATCATCAGAAACCGAAATTATATACACATCAGCTTCCTTAAGTTCTTCCAAAGAATGGCAAATAGGAACCTGAATATTTTTGTAATGCTCGGTTAATGGACTTCTACTATAAATTTGATGTAAATGAATGCTTTCACTTTGATAAAAAGCTTTACTTAAATGAAAAGCTACATTACCCGCTCCTATAATACTTACTGATATCATAGGGCAAAAATACAATTATTAAGGAGAACCAAAACAATTATAAATACTGATAAAAATCAAAATTTTCATAAGAAGAATATGTATCTTAGCATCATGGAAAAACGCGAAATAAACAATAGGGAAGACGTTGCAGTTTTGGTAAACACGTTCTACAAAGCCATCCGTAAAGATGCGTTTTTAGGACCTTATTTCACTGGAATGATAAGTAATTGGGAAACCCATTTGGCGCATTTGACCGACTTTTGGTGTGGACAATTGTTTTTTGATTCTGGTTACGAAGGCGATCCTATGGAGAAACATCGTAACGTAGATAAGTTTTTCTATCACAACATGAATGAAAACCATTTTAAAGCTTGGTTAGAAATTTGGTTGTCTGTCTTGGATTCTGAATTCAAAGGAGAAAATGCAGAGCTTCTAAAAAATAAAGCCACCAAAATGGCAAGTGCAATACATATGGATATGTATATGCATCGTAAGAAAAACGAAGAAGCTAAAGACTAATTTTAAGAGTTTTTCGCTAGCTAAACCACAAAAACATCCTATTTTTGCACATTGAAATATGAGCCATGATAAAAAGTAATTTCATGGCTACTTTTTTAACCAAAAAGTAACAACATACAATGTCAAACCCACTTTCCAAAGTTTTGTTCTCCACACGTTTAATGGCTGTTTTATTTGTAGTTTTTGCAATTTCCATGGCTACAGGAACCTTCGTAGAGAACTCTTATAATATTGAAACTGCCCGTATTTATATTTACAACACCTTATGGTTTGAAGCCATTATGGTGTTTTTTGCTATAAATTTTATGGGAAATATTGTGCGCTACCGTTTGCACAAAAAAGAAAAATGGTCGGTACTTTTACTACACTTGTCTTTTCTGTTTATCATCATTGGCGCCGGTATAACGCGTTATTTAGGAGATGAAGGCGTTTTACCTCTGCGAGAAGGTGAAACTGCAGATTTTTATCTTTCAGAAAGAACATATTTATCTGTTTTTGTTGACGGAAAAATTAATGGAGAAGACAGAAGAAAACCGTTGCAAGATGACTTTTTGTTTTCGGAATATGCAAATAATGATTTTACTTGGAAGTACGATTTTAACGGACAACCTTTTACCGTTGAATATGTAGATTTTGTACACGGTGCAAAAGAAGGTTTTGTGACTTCTGAAAATGGTGAAGAGTATTTAAAAATTGTAGAAGCTGGTGATGGTACGCGTCATGAACATTTTCTAAAAAATGGTACCGATGCCAATATTCATAACATTATATTTTCTTTGAACAAGCCTTCAAAAGGAGCTATAAATATTAGAACCACTGCAGAAGGGTATACTATTGAATCTCCGTTTGACGGTACTTTCATGAGAATGGCAGACCAAATGAAAGGAGAATTGATAAAAGATACCATTCAACCTTTAATGTTAAGATCGCTATATCAAGCTGCCGGAATGAGTTTTGTGATTCCAGATAGTTTAACAAGAGGTAATTATGATATTGTTCCAATACCTGATCAAGAAGTAACAAAGAACGATCAAGATATGCTAGAGGTAAAGGTAACTACCAATGGTGAATCTAGAAACGTTAAGTTGATGGGAGGAAAAGGTGTTATCAATGATCCTGAAACTATAAATCTGGGAGGACTTGATTTTCATTTATCTTTTGGGTCTATTCGCCAAAATCTTCCTTTCAGCGTGAAGTTAGATGATTTTATTGCTGAAAAATATCCGGGTACTGAAAAAAGTTATTCCTCTTATATGAGTAAAGTAACCGTGGAAGATGATAAGCCATTTGCCTATGATATTTACATGAATCATATTTTAGACTATAAGGGGTATCGTTTGTTTCAGTCATCGTTTATGCCAGATGAAAAAGGAACAATACTTTCTGTAAACCATGATGCCTTGGGAACTACCATTACCTATATTGGTTATTATTTATTATATGCTGGATTGTTGGCTATTATGTTTTTAGGAAAAACGCGTTTCAAAGATTTAGGTGAAAAACTTAAAAAGGTCATGAAAAAGCGTAAGTCTATGACCATGCTACTACTGCTTATGATTTCTTTGCCATCGATGGCTCAAGATGCGCATAATCATGTAGAGGGAGATGATCATGAGCATGAATTCAGAATGCCAACAGACCAAGAAGTGATGAATAATATTCATGCTACTACGGTGGATAAAGAGCATGCAGCTAAGTTTGGTGCTTTGGTTATTCAGGATGATGGAGGGCGTATGAAACCTGTGAATACTTTTGGTTCTGAATTATTGCGAAAACTTAGTGAGAAAAGTAAATACGAAGATTTGGATGCCAATCAAGTATTGTTATCCATGATGCAAAATCCTACGCCATGGTATCATGTTCCTTTTATTTTTATTGAAATTGAAAATGATAGTCTACATCATGTATTGGGTGTTGAAGAAGGTCTTCAGTATGTAAAAGCAATCGACTTTTTTGATGAACGTGGAAATTATAAGTTAGAACCATTTTTGGATGACGCTTATAATACCAATACGCCAAATCAATTTGAGAAAGAATATAAAAAGGTAGATTTAAAGTTAGCATTGTTGAACCGTGCTTTGAGTGGTGAAATTTTAAAAATCTATCCAATTCCAAACGATGAAAATAACAAATGGATTTCTAGAACAGATTTTATGGGAAATCCACAAGTGATTCAAGATTCATTATATACCAATTTTGTAAAGAACTCATTACCATATTATACTTCAATTCTTAGACAATCAAAGCTTAATGGAGATTATTCTGAAGCCGATAAAATGTTGGAAGCTTTTAAAAAGAATCAACATAATTATGGTAAAGAGGTAATGCCGACAGATGATGAAATACAAGCAGAATTAACCTATAACAAGTATAATGTTTTCCGTTTCCTATTCTTGTTTTACATGTTGGTTGGTACGGTATTGTTTGTGTTATTAATTACTCAAATTTTCAAGGATAATAAATGGATAAGAGGTTTTGTGACCTTCTTTAAATTAACCACCATCATCCTTTTCCTAATCCATACGGCTGGTTTAGCGGCTCGTTGGTACATTTCGGGTCACGCTCCTTGGAGTAATGCTTATGAAAGTATGATTTACGTAGGTTGGGCAACTATGGGAATTGGTTTAATGTTTTACAGAAAATCAGACCTTACGGTTGCGGCTACTGTTTTTGTTACCTGTATTATTTTAATGATTGCTCAAGGTAACTGGGTAGATCCTGAAATAGGAAATCTTCAACCAGTATTGAATAGTTATTGGTTAATGGTACACGTTGCTGTAATTGTTGCAAGTTATGGTCCATTTACCCTTAATTTCATATTAGGGTTGGTGACATTGCTACTGTATATTATCGGTACAAAAAAGGCAAAACCAAAAATAGAATTGGCCATTCAAGAGCTTACCATTATCAATGAGTTAGCAATGACCGTTGGTTTGGCTATGCTTACCATTGGGAACTTTTTAGGAGGTCAATGGGCAAATGAAAGCTGGGGACGCTACTGGGGTTGGGATCCTAAAGAAACCTGGGCTTTAATTAGTATTATGGTTTATGCTTTTGTAGTACACATGCGTTTAGTTCCTGGTTTACGAGGAAGATTTGCTTTCAATGTAGCAGCAGTTTATGCGTATGCAAGTATTATGATGACCTATTTTGGAGTGAATTTTTATCTCTCTGGATTACATAGTTATGCTAGCGGCCACCAAATAATTACACCAACTTTTGTTTGGATAACACTGAGTTGCATTACGGTTTTTGTAGTTTTTGCCTATTGGCGCTACAAAGTAACCTTTAAGAAATAATGAGAATCCCGCCTAGTGCGGGATTTTTTATATCATTTTTGTAATTTTAAAGACTGAACACATATACTTTTTCAGTTTTATAATTCATTTAATAAAGATTTTCAAAAAAGTGTTGTAGGTTGTACAACCAAACAGGGAATAGTATAATATTGCAGCCCAAAACTCAAATAAAAAAGTCATGAAAAATTTTTTCACAGTATTGATTCTACTTGTAAGTATGGCAACATTTGCGCAAGAGAAACAAACCATTTACCAGTTCAAGGTTGAAGATCTTTATGGTCGTCCTTTTGATTTTTCAAAACTGAAAGGAAAGAAAGTAATGATAGTGAATACCGCTTCAAAATGTGGATTAACGCCACAGTATGAAGATTTGGAAGCGTTGTATGAAATGTATAAAGAAGATAATTTTGTGATTGTAGGTTTTCCTGCAAATAATTTTGCTTCACAAGAACCAGGAACCAATGAAGAAATAGCTCAATTCTGTAAAGAAAATTATGGTGTTTCTTTTCCTATGATGAGTAAAATTTCAGTGAAAGGAAGTGATATGCACAAAGTATATCAATTTCTAACTCAAAAGAAAAAAAATGGTTTAGAAGATTCTGAAGTAGAATGGAATTTTCAGAAATATTTGATCAACGAAAAAGGCGAACTCGTAAAAGTAGTTAAGCCAAGAACATTACCAACAGATCCTGAAATTGTAGATTGGATTAAAAGCTAAGTAGAAAACTATGTCAAAAGTAAAAGTAGGTCTTGTACAAATGTCTTGTGTTGCAGACAAGCAACAGAATTTAGACAAGGCTATTGAAAAAATAAAAGAAGCAGCACAAAAAGGAGCTCAAATTATTTGTTTGCAAGAGTTGTTTACGTCATTGTATTTCTGTGATGTGGAAGAATATGATAATTTTTCACTGGCGGAAAGCATTCCTGGGCCATCAACAGACGCATTGTCGGCTGTGGCCAAAGAACATAATGTTGTAGTCATTGCTTCTTTGTTTGAAAAAAGAGCACAAGGATTATATCATAATACCACAGCAGTTTTAGACGCAGATGGCACCTATTTAGGTAAATACCGAAAAATGCACATTCCAGATGATCCTGCGTTCTATGAAAAATTTTATTTTACTCCGGGTGATTTAGGATACAAAGTTTTCAAAACTAAATATGCTACGCTGGGAGTTCTAATTTGTTGGGATCAATGGTATCCTGAAGCTTCTAGAATTACTTCTTTGATGGGAGCCGAAATCTTGTTTTATCCAACAGCTATTGGTTGGGCAACTTCTCAAGATAAAGAAACCAACGTAGAGCAATACAATGCTTGGCAAACCATTCAACGTAGTCACGCAGTGGCAAATGGTGTGCATGTGGTAAGTGTTAACAGAGTTGGTTTTGAGCAAGAAGGCGCTATGAAATTTTGGGGAGGTTCGTTTGTAGCCAATCCATTCGGAAGTATTATGTATCAAGCATCTCATGAAGATGAAGAAATTTCAGTAGTGGAATTAGATACTGCGAAATCTGATCAATATAGAACACATTGGCCTTTCTTAAGAGATCGAAGAATTGATTCGTACCAACCTATTACCAAACGTTTTATAGACGAAGACTAATCTTTATGGATTCTGAAATTCGATATTACAGGGAAAAGGAATTATTAGCTATAGAAGGAAAAATTTATACCACAGAACAAGGAAGAAAATATTTTGTGAAAAATATCTACAAGATTATAGGAGTGGGTATAGTATTTAGTTTTCTTGGAGCAAAATATAAAGGAAGATCGGGGTATAATGGTAGTGGACCTTTGCAGCCAAGTTTAGCGGAAGCTCTAGAACTTTCATACATTGAAACGGTTTTGCTAATAGCTTTTTTCTACACATTGGTTTGTTTTATAGCTCATTTTGCTTGGGAATATCAAGATAAAAAGAAGATAAAAAAATTAGAAAATCGAAGAAGAGAAATAGAAAACGAACTTGGTATAAAAGTTAATTAGTTATTTGAATGACACCAAAAGAATTAGGATATTATTTTCCGGCAGAATTTTATAAGCATCGCGCAACGTGGTTAAGCTGGCCGCATAAAGAAGCTTCCTGGCCGGGAAAAATAGATACTATTTACAAGCCGTACGCCCAATTTATTAAAGAATTGACCAAAGGAGAACGTGTTTGTATCAACGTTGCAGACGAGACTTTAAAACAGTTTGCTATTTCACAATTAGAAAAACAAGCGGTAGATCTTTCTAAAGTTGACTTTTTCATGAATCCAACCAACGATGCTTGGTGTCGCGATCATGGACCTGCATTTTTAATCAATCCAACTGCTGAGCAAAAGAAAGTGATTGTAGATTGGGGATTTAATGCTTGGGGAGATAAATATCCTCCGTATGATTTAGATGATGTGATTCCAACTCGAATAGGGAAGGAGTTAGATATCCCTGTTTTTCATCCGGGAATTGTGATGGAAGGTGGTTCTGTTGAATTCAATGGTAAAGGAACCTTGTTAACATCCACTTGTTGTTTGTTAAACGAAAATAGAAATCCACACTTAAATCAAGCTCAAATAGAACAGTTCTTAATTGATTATTACGGAGTAGAACACATTCTGTGGGTTGGAGAAGGAATTGTTGGTGACGATACCGATGGACATATTGATGATACCGTTCGTTTTGTGAATGAAGACACAGTTGTTACGGTTGTTGAAGAAAACAAATCAGATGAAAACTATCAATTGCTTCAAGATAATTTAAAACAATTAAAAACCATGCGTTTGCAAGATGGGAAGCAATTAAACATAGTAGAATTGCCAATGCCAGATGCTGTAGTGTATGAAGATACTCGTTTGCCTGCATCCTATGCAAACTTTTACATTGCTAATAAATCTGTGATTGTACCAACATACAGATGCAAAAACGACGAAAAAGCTTTAGAAATTCTTCAACAGTATTTTCCGGATAGGGAAGTAGTAGGAATTGATTCTACTGATATTATTTGGGGATTAGGAAGTTTTCATTGCTTAAGTCAACAAGAACCAGAAATTTAATTAATTATGAAATACAAAGGCTTTAATACAACATGTATTCACGCCGGAGAAATAGAAAATGATCCTTTTAAAGGAGCCGTTTCGCCATTATTTATGAGTACTTCGTATGCTTATGAAAATGTAGAAACCAAGAGATATCCAAGAGCTTTCAACACACCAAATCAGGAAGCACTTTGCAAAAAAATAGCAGCTTTAGAGCATACTGAAGCTGCTTTGCTTTTTGGTAGTGGTATGGGAGCTGTAAGTACGGCGCTTTTAGCTTTTTTACAGCCGGGAGATCATGTCGTTTTTCAGAAATCACTATATGGAGGAACGTTTGCCCTCACAGCAAATGTGTTTACCAAAATGGGGATTCAGTTTACTATGACTCCGGGTGTTTCAAAAGCAGATTTTGAAAATGCTATTACCGATAAAACAAAGATTATTTTCATAGAAACGCCATCCAACCCGTTGTTAACGTTGACAGACGTACAAATGGTGGCAGATTTAGCAAAGGATAAGGGATTAATTTCTATGATTGATAATACCTTTGCAACGCCAGTAAATCAAAATCCACATGATTTAGGAATTGATGTAGTGATTCACAGTGCTACAAAATATATGGGAGGACATTCCGATATTTTGGCGGGAGCCGTTTGTGCATCAAATGAATTGATGGCAACCATTCATTCTTATGGAATGAACATTGGCGCAAATTTGAGTGACTATACGGTTTGGTTGTTGGAAAGAAGTATCAAAACGCTAGGAATTCGGGTGAAAGCACAGAATGAAAATGCATTGGTTTTAGCTGAATATTTGGAGCAGCATGAATCTATTGAAAAGGTATATTATCCTGGATTGAAATCTCACCAAGATTATGAATTAGCTACAAAGCAAATGCGTGGTTTTGGGGGAATGATGAGCTTTGAGTTAAAAGAAGGATTAGATTCAGTAGCATTTGTAGAAGCGCTGGAAATTATAAAACCTTCCATGAGTTTGGCCGGAATAGAAAGTACCATTCTTTCTCCTGCAAAAACATCACATCAAGCAATGCCAAGAGAAGAACGACTAAAACAAGGAATATCAGATGAGTTGTTGCGCTTTTCTGTGGGAATTGAAGAAACTGAGGATCTTATAGCAGATCTTGAAAATGCATTTAAAAAAATAAAATAAAACACATGAAAGTAGATATATTGGCTTTTGGAGCACATCCAGATGATGTTGAATTGGGGTGTGCTGGTACTTTAGTCAAGGAAATTGCAGCTGGGAAGAAAGTAGCGATTGTAGATTTAACCCAAGGAGAGTTGGGAACAAGAGGTTCTGCAGAATTACGTATGATTGAGGCTGATAATGCAGCAAAAATTATGGGAGTTCATGCGCGTGAAAACCTCAAAATGGCAGATGGATTTTTTGTAAACGATAAAATACATCAGTTAGAAATCATCAAGATGGTACGTAAATATCAGCCTGAAATTGTGATTTGTAATGCGAAACGAGATCGACATATAGATCATGGAAAAGGGAGCAGTTTGGTAAGCGATGCTTGCTTTTTAAGTGGGTTACAAAAGATAGAAACTGAATTGGACGGTGAAGCCCAAGAAAAATGGCGTCCAAAAGTTGTGTATCATTACATGCAGTGGTATGATGACAGACCAGATTTTATTGTAGACGTTACAGGATTTTTAGATACAAAGATAGCAGCTATCAAAGCTTATAAATCTCAGTTTTATGATCCGAATAGTAAGGAGCCGGAAACACCCATAACGAGTAAAACTTTCTTTGATAGCTTAACATATAGAGCAGAAGATTTAGGTAGAATTGCAAATGTAAAATATGCAGAAGGCTTTACTACAGAACGTTACATAACCGTAGATAAAATAAGCGATTTGATTTAAAATATTTTTTAAAATATGTTTGGTGAAATAAAATAAAATCTACTATATTTGCATCCGCAATTGACACGGTGGTTGTAGCTCAGTTGGTTAGAGCGTCGGATTGTGGTTCCGAAGGTCGCCGGTTCGAGACCGGTCTTCCACCCAAAAAGCCTTTCAGATTTTTGAAAGGCTTTTTTTATGGAATTAAAAGTTGTATTTGTATAGATACAAAAAAATGCCTTCATGTTTATGAAGGCATTTTTCTTTTCAGGACAAGGATAATTATTCCTGTGTTTCGGCTTTGTCTGCAACGATTCTTTTTTCTTGATTGGCCAATTGCCAAGCGGTGTGGAAAACTAATTTAGCGCGTTCAGATAAAAGATCATATTGAATCTTATCTGGTGTGTCCGAAGCTTGGTGATAATCCTCGTGTGTACCATTAAAATAGAAAATAATAGGTACGTTATGCTTTGCAAAATTGTAATGGTCAGATCTGTAGTAAAAACGATTTGGATCGTCTGGGTCATCGTACTTATAATCCAATTCCATTTTTGTATATTCCTTATTCATGGCTTCGGAAATTTCACGAAGTTCAGTACTTAACTTATCGGAACCAATTACATACACATAGTTTCTGCTTCCTTTACGTTTTGGATCAGTTCTACCAATCATATCTATATTAAGGTCAGCAACGGTTTGTTCCATTGGAAATATAGGGTTTTCCGAATAGTATTCAGAGCCTAACAATCCTTTTTCTTCTCCAGTCACGTGGAGAAATACAATACTTCTTTTTGGACCTTCTCCTTGTAAAGCTGCTTGTTTAAAAGCTTCGGCGATTTCCATAACTGCAACCGTCCCAGAGCCATCATCATCTGCACCATTATAAACTAAACCAGATTTGTCCATTCCAATGTGGTCTAAGTGAGCAGAAATTACAATATATTCATCAGGTTTTTCAGAACCTTTTATGTAGGCTACTACATTTTCTGAATTTATATTTTGTGAATCTGATGCTATATTAATGCGTATAGTTTTTTCTACAGGCGTAAAAGCTGGAGCGTTTTCAATAGAATTAAGAAGTGAAGTTGCAATTTTTTTATTAATATAAAGACTTACAAAATGATCATCAGAACTTTTTAATTTTAATTCATCATTTCTGTTTTTCATCCTCTTGAAAGCTCGTTGAAGATCTTTGTAAATACCTTCATTATAATAGATAAAACCTACAGCTCCTTTTTCTTTAGCTATTTCAACTTTGGCACTAATTTCTTTTCTGAAATTTGACCAAATTCCAGGTTCTTTTGTACCGCTAATAACATAAGAACCGTCTTTGTTTACAGGTTCGCCACTTTTAACAAGCACTATTTTTCCTTTAACTTCTTGATTGTTATAATCTGAATAGTTTTCGGTGTCAATTCCATAACCTACATACACCAAATTTGATATTTCAGTATCTAATTTTTTTGGACCTTGAAACATGACAAAATCTTCTCCTATTTCGTATTTTTCGCGTCCTATCTGTATAGATCCGTACGGAACACTTTCATGAATCAACGGTACAGTTTGAAAATAGTTTTCACTCCCCTTTGCTGCCGGTATCCCTAGGTTAACATAATAATCTTTTATATAATTAACTGCTTTTTTCTGACCTTCTTCTCCAGTATTTCTACCTTCAAACTCATCACTAGCATAGGTGTAGAGCATTTCTTTTAATTCCTCTTGGGTAATAGATTTTGCGAAATCAGCAGGATGTCCTATACCTTCAAAGGTCTTAGTTTTTTTGGTATTGCTACTTTCTTTTGATCCACCACAAGCTATGATAAGTAAAGATGAAGTGAGATAAAATAATTTCTTCATATTTAAGATTTGAATGTTAATTTTCTCAAAGATATTTAAGTTTCTATATTTAGAATGTAAAAACTTTAAAAGTTTGATGAGATATTGTCTTTTTCTATAGCGATCACTTCACCAGGTAACAAATTTTTTAAAAGAATATTACCAATTCTAACTCTTACAAGTCTTAAGGTAGGAGTACCAACTGCAGAAGTCATTTTTCTAATTTGTCTAAACTTTCCTTCTGTAATAATGATGGATAACCACGTTGTTGGGCCGTGGCGCTCATCTCGTATTTTTTTACCTCTATCGGGAAGTTCTGGCGAAGTTTCAAGCAAAGTAACTTGGCAAGGTTTTGTTATATATTTTTTTCCGTTAAGGCCAATTGAAACGCCTTCTCTTAATTTTTGAACCTGATCGTGCGTAATAGCTCCATCGACTAATACATAATACTCTTTTTCAATTCCACTGGTGTTTACTGTATTGCTTAATTTTCCGTCTGTAGTAAGTAGTAGCAATCCTTCTGATTTCTCATCGAGTCTACCAATAGGCATAACGTCCTTTGGAATTGTTTCAATATCCTTTAAAAATTTCTTTTTACGAAGTTGGCGTTCATCATTGGAAGAAATTTGACTTATATATCCGTAAGGTTTGAAGAGTTTATAATGTTTATGTGCCATAAAAAAATAATGCCTTTGCAAATAAAATAGTTGCAAAGGCAATACACAATGTAATCTTGATTATTTTTTTTCTTTATCATTCCAGAAAAGATATTCTGGATGATCTAGTGGTTTGTAAAGTTTGAAATATTTATTATCCACTTGGGCTAAAACTGTAAAGTTGATATTTTCCTCTTCTTTAATTTTAGCTACTTCTGTCAAAACATTCAGCAAACCATAAATGTTTTTAAATGGTATTAAGTCCAAATGTTCAAAAACAAGAACGATTCCGGGATCTTCAATATCATACTCGAGAAGGCATTCTTTTAATGAATCAAAATTTTCTTCATAATATGACGGAAGATGTAATTTGCTTTTTAATTCAAAATGTAACTGACGAGTACTTGTAATTTCTTCTGTGTCAAATTCAATGATTTTATATTCTTGATCATCAAATTTATCGAATGCTTTGTCCAGCAATTTGGTATCATGGAACAAAATTATTCCTTGAGATTTCATTTTAACAATGGGTATTTAGATAAATTAAGAGTTCTAAAGTAGTAAAATTATCTAAATGTCCACCAAATGAATAATGAGAAATTAAAGTTTTTTCTTAATTTTTCTCGCAATCTTGTTATTTGTTGAATAAAGATAGATAATACCACATTGTCCCGATGAAAGATATGAATTATTCTTAAAGTTATTTTTTATAAGAACAGTATCTATAGTAGATTCCTTTATCATATTTAGAACAGGATTTGTATATGTATATTTCGTAGAATCTAAATCATAAGTTTGGTCTTTTACAACCATTTTAAATTCCATTTTGCAATTACATTCCTTTATCTTTTCTTGTTTGTCATTTAGCACTTCTTGACTTACCGCAAGAACGTCATCATCTTTTTTAACTTGATCTTCCCAAAAGTTATTAGAAGTTTCTCGATCTACAGGAACTTCTGATTCGGTATGAATTTTTTCTTTTATGAGTTCAATTTTGTTGGTTAAGTCTTGAGTATTTTCAAGTTGATTTAACCAATTTCGATTTTGATCATCGGGTATGCCCACTAAATCTTTTTTCGAAGTTTGTGAAAATGTTGTTTGAAACATTAAAAGAGGTATTAAAAATACCCCAATTTTTAAATTGGTAGTAAAATGATTCTTTTTCATAGCGATTTTTTCTTTTTCGTTACTAAAATATAACAAATAGAAAAGAAAAGCAGAAATTTTAATACAATTTATAAGTGTTTAAATGTTTAATAGGAAGTTAAATCTTACAAAATAAACTATAGCCTATAGAGTCAGTTTCAATAATAGCGTTTTTCGATCACTTTGTTCGTCAGATTCACAGGTTCTATCTCTTCCTGTATAGTTATCACTTACAAGGTAAATTTTACCAGTTTCATCAATGGTAATTCCCTCCATATTGGTGCTATATCCTTCTTCAAAATAGCTATTTATTTTGCTTGAGATATTATAGGAGATAAAATTTTTGTATTTATAATTGTTGTTATCGGGAAGTCCACTTTGATCGTTTAGCGATATTACGTCTATAGAATAATTCTTGAATTTTGTTCGTAATAAGTACAAGCTATTTTTTTGACTATCAAAAGCAATATCTGTATATCTATACATATTTCCAAGAGAAATATCAACACGTTTTTTTAACTTTAAACTTACACTGTTTTCTTTTTGAAGGATAGTATAACAATAAAGAATTGAAGTTTTATTTTTCCCAAATTCTTTAATTACATAGAGAATATTTTTTTCTGGATTAAGACATAGCCCTTCAATACCAAAATCTCTATTTCTGTTTTGTTCGGATTCTATACGCAATAATTTATGTGGTAATAAAAGATTGCTTTTGTTACTAACGTGATAGATAGAATTGTCTGTTTCATCAGCAAAGAAAAATCCATTTTCATAATTGCAATAGGCTTCAATGTCATATGATCTATCAGGATTTGCAAATGAAATCTCTTGGAATTCCTTGCCTGAATCTTTGTCAATTTTAAAAAAGCTAGTACAGGTTTCTGACATCAAATATATGGTGTCTCTGTAACTGTCAATAGAAGAAAATTCATAGGGTTTATGAAGTTTATCTTCTAATTTAATGTTCTCAATTTTTTGAGCACATATGGTTGTCGTAATTAAAGAGGTGCAGGTAAAAATAAGTAGTTTTAGTTTCATAGTAGTGAGTTTTTAGTTGTTAATTCTTATGAGATTTTACGGGAAATTTCTTAAATATACTCAAAAACTATTAAAACCCTTTTTGATTTTTATCTATTTAATGTAAACTTAATAATCTTTTATAAAAACATGTTTAAGCTAAATTTAAAAAGAAACTGTTTTACAGAAAATCTGGAGTGTAAAGGTATGTTTTTCGTTTTATAAGTTAATTGTAGTTCCTCTTCCAGTTCTTTTGTATTAGAAAATGAAAACTCCTCAAGAATACAGATGTAGCTGATGTCGCTTTTGGTACTAAAAAATTTTACGCCTTTTGTAAATGCATTCGATCTATCTTTTTCAGATCTGTAAATGATGTTTACTTTTGACTTCAAATTGTTGTCAATTGTAAAAGCTTTTAATTCAGAAGGAATCGTTTTTGCAATTGATGGCACAACGAAGCATAATTCATAATCATCGTCAGTAGTTAAAAATTGCTCTATTATACTTGTATTGAATGAATCTTTTACTTTTTCCCATGGGATTATAACACCTGCTTTCATAATTTTTTATTTAATAGATTTACTATAAAAGTAGATCTAACATTGTATTCTATTCGTCTATTTTCGGTAGAGTAACTTTTCGTATAGTTGAATGGCAAAATTGAGAGGATATGACTACTTTAAGTATAGAACTGCTTGGGAAGATTAAAAGCGTAGTACTTATAGTTTCTTGGTTTAAGAAAGATATGAGTTATATGTGCATGGTATGTATACGCGACTACGTTAAGGTATCAAATATTCGGATTGAGTTTTATTACCTATGCAATGTGTAATAAAATATGGAAAGGTTATAAGACCTCGTATTAATAAGAATAGAGAAAGTCTTTGTTGAGCGTAGCAGAAATCTTTATATACCTCCAAGAGATTTGTTATGGGAAAAGGTACTCTTGGAGATTATTTTTTATTCGATAGCATGTAAGATAATGCTTTCAATATTTTTGAATAGATAGGTTCGTTATGCTCTCTCATTAGTAACAATTTCATCAAACTATAGTAGCAACTTATTATTTTTTAATCTATAAGTGTTTTTTGATGAAATAGGATTCTAAGAAACTTATTTTTCTCTTACAATAGCTGGTCTTGCATCCTTTGGGCTTACGGTTTGACTGCAGTTTACAAAATTGATACCTTCTGCATATCTAATATAATATCCCCAAGCCGGAAGCATACCGAAAACACTGTATTCAGGATAGTTTCCTTTGTACTCACCGGGTGTATTTGGGATGGTGGTAGCTCCGCCTTTAAATGAATGAACTTTTACGTTATCAAAAGTAACATTCTTTATTTTGTGGATATTTCCATCTAAGTTGATACCGCTGATACAACTCCCAATTTGGTCAGTAATATTTCTGAAATCTAGATTAGAAAATGTAATCGTATTCATAGACCCAATTTTTGCAGGCGCATCTGAAGGTCTATGGCTTCTTTTTCCGGCAGAATGTAATAGGAAAAAAGCATTAGCGGAAGTTTGTAGATTGATCCTATCAAAAGTGATGTTAGAGAAATCGGCTCCATCCAATCCCTGAAGAGAAATGGCGCATAGGCCTGCTCTTCCAGATCCATTGATAGCGATATCCTGAAGTAAACAATTAGTGAAAGATCCGTAAGTTAAAGTACCAAACTTTATTTTATTGCCTGTGGTGCCATTTATAGTTACATTTTTAATAGTCATATGATCAACCCCTTTTGTGGAGCCGCTTTTAGGGCAAATGGCATCATCTTGACATAAAATAGTACTATTGGTAATGGTTACATGGTGGGAATCACAAATATCAATTCCATCTTTATTGACTCCGTAAGCAGAGGTATTTATATTAATTCCGTCTACATGTACACTATCACATTCCAAAATCACAAAGTCCCACATAGCACTGTTTACGATGTCTATATTAGCCACTTTTACTTTTTTGGAATACGCAACATACAAGGCCATAGGTCTTAGAATTTCATCTTTGGTGTGATCCCAAATGGAGCAATCTCCATTACCATCAATGGTACCACCACCGGTAATGATTAAATTGTCTGCATCTTCTGCATATACAAAAGCTTCTTTCAACTCCCATCCACCACCGCCTAGAACTCCGTCTAACCAAATATTTGCATTATCAGCATGTTGAGTGATTGAGGGATAAAGAGCATTATCTTGTATGCCTTTCAATACGGCAGATTCATCAATCCATAGGGTCATGTTCGATTTCAGTTTTATTTGCCCCGACATGAAAATTCCGTTAGACAGTATTACGGAACCACCAGTAGTACAGGCATCAATGGCTGCTTGAATGGCTTCGGTATCATTTGTCTTTCCATCACCTTTTGCACCATAATTTTTTACATCGTAGTGTTTTCCATCAGGACTGCAAATTCCATTGTCATTGGAGATGGCAATATTGTCTATGTGTAGACGGCCATTTGAGCTGTTTGATTTCAGTTGGATTGTATTAGTACCAGCTTGTAAGGGGATAGTAACTCGTTTCATCCAATAATAATTCCAGTCATCAAAATGAGATGAAAAGGTTAAAGTATCTATAGTGATGCCATTTACAATTAGTTGATAAGAAAGATTTTTACCACTTGCATTTGCATATTTAATTAAGAGCGTGTGATTTCCCTTGGTGGTACTACGTATATTATCCCATTCTACAAATGATCCGTTGCTTCCCATTTCAAGATAACCAGTTCCTATATATGGAAAATTAGTTGTGCTCACTGTACAGCTAGGAGATTTAGCTGTGTAGTTTTCGCCTTCATAATAAGAGGTGTTAAAAGAGGTTATATCTTGAGCATGTATGAACCCAAATAGTAATAGAAATATTAGCGATAAATTGAGTTGGTGAAGTTTCATAAGTTGGTTTGTTAATATCTTTATTTTTAATACTAAAAGAGTTTATTGCAAAATAGCCGATTTTAATGCTAAAGTATTTAGTTCTTATGTTTCATTATTTGTTCAAATTGTTTCAATCTTTTAATCTTATTCATTCCTACGGGGAGTAGAAATTGGAATTGATGAAATATGAAATGATTTGTATGTTTTTTGATAGAATAAATAATCTTTTTTAACCGAATCTAAGGAAATGTTATTGTATGATGTCTTATATTTAAAATACAGTTTACGTTTCTCTACTAGTTGTTGGTCAAGAGGATTGTACAGTTCTGCTAATAACATTTTTAAGTATTCATGTTATTTTGTTTTAGAATGAAGTATTTTTTTAGTGAGCCATTTTCTTATGGGAATATCAAAGTATTGTAATGCAACATAAGCAGTTATAATAGAAATTAATAAAACAGCGATGGCTGTTGGCCAAGCATTTTCTAAAGTAATGTTGTGGTTTATTACCCAGGCATAAAACACATACACAATAGGAAAGTGGGTTATATATAGCGGATACGATAGGTCTCCCAAGAACTTAGATAGCTTCAAGGTAGTTGTTGGTTTATGGGTACTATTAGCCCCTAATAACAGAATTATAGGAAACACAATAACAATAGCTATGATATCATACAAACTATTCATCCATAAATCTGAGTGACCTCCCAATCTTGGAAAGACAAGTACAGCTATTAATAAAAAGGCACACACAAAGAAGTTACCAGATATAGTTTTTTTGAGTCCAGTTCTACACAATAAAATACCAGCTAGAAATGGAAATAATAAACGTGCAAAACCAATATGAAGTTGTTCGACGCTTAAAGACCAACCACCAATAATATCTCCACTACTACTAGTAAATGCTAAATGAATTAATAGCCCGCCTGCAATCAATGTAAGTACTGTTAGTACCTTGTTATTTAATTTTCTTAATACTAAGGCGTATAGGATGTTGGCAATATATTCAAAAAATAGAGACCATGCCGGACCATTTAAAGGGTACATCTCTTGCCATCCTCTAATATCCATACTAAGTGGTACCGGAATTAAAAACCAGCCTAAGATCATAATGAGTATCACTTTCCACACAGGGGTATTGTGTACTATAGGAAATAAATTGGCGGCATCACTAAAATAAAACAAGAGTGCTCCTAAAGTCATTCCCGAAATTATCATGGGTTGTAATCGGATGATACGTCTTTGAAAAAAGCTTTTTAAGTTCATGGAGTTCCAACGATCATCATAGGCATGAGCAATTACAAAACCGGAGAGCATAAAGAAGAAATCTACTGCTAAATAGCCGTGATTCAATAATTGCTTTGTATGGTCTCCATTTGAAAAGATTTCAAGTATATGAAATAATACCACAATAATAGCGGCCACCCCTCGTAAACCGTCTAATATTTCAAAGTGTTGCTTCGTGTCTTTAAATATGGTTGTCTGTGAATTCATAGAGCGAGATTATATTTGTAATTAATAGATGAGAGCATTTTGATCCGTATAAGGTAATAAAGCGATATTATCAGATGAGAGTTCTGTGATCAAGGCAAATACTTCATCCATATCACAAACTTTAAAAGGTTGTTGTGTCCCCAGTTTATCAGCAGTAGCGGTAACAATTGTTTTTTTTGCAAACAAGCGCATCATTCTTTTTAAGTTAGCCTCCTCTTTGTGAGTTGATGTGATGCCGTAGGTACTATCCAGAGCACAAGGACTTAAAAAAAAGAAATCTGCCACATAATTAGATACATCGTCCATGGTTTGCATACTAAATATGCTTTGCGTATCTGAATGGTATGTACCTCCCACTAATAATACCTCAATAGTTGATTTAGTATCTAATATAGGAATTAATGCTACATTATGGGTAATGATACGAAGCTGAAGATGATCTGGTATTTGAGAAGCAATGAAGGTATTTGTACTGCCGGAATCCATAAAGATGGTAGCTCCATCGAATAAAAAAGGAATCACTTTTTGGGCAATGATTTCTTTTTGTTGTTGCTGTGTAATATAGCGTTCTTCATAAGTGCTCGAGGTATTGGGAATTTTATGAATACCAGATGCTGTGCTATAAGCAATTTGGTTTTCCGATAAAAAAGCACAATCCTTTTCTAAATCTAATTCGGATATCGAAAATCGTTCGATGATGTCCGTAAAGGAAATGAAGAACTTTTCCTCTAAGGTATTGATAATGGATCGTAAACGAATTTGTCTATTCATTAGCTTAATATCAAATTATATAGGATATGATGTGATAACTGCTCTTTTTCAAGAGCAGTTTCAAACAAATAAAGCAACCTTTTCTTGGATATGATTGGTTACAAATGGATGCAACAATAATGGTAGTTGCCACAACTTTTAATGCACACAAATGTATTCAAGAGACTAAGTTTCTAATTGTTGGTTATTTTTTAATTATTGTTGTATATTTTTGCAATAGTATTATTTTTAATTATAGTTTATGAAAAAATTAAAATATAGTATTATACCTCAAAGTGAAACAAGTTCTTTTTTCTTTGATCATGTACACATTTCTCCATCGGATCAAATTGCATTTCATCAGCATGAAGAATTGGAAATATCGTATATTTTGAAGGGACAGGGAACCCGTGTCATAGGGGATAAAATGGAACGTTTTTCTCAAGGAGAGGTTATTTTTATCCCCTCCAATGTTCCGCATTGTTGGTCTTTTGATGCAGACAAAGTAGACGATGAAGGGAAAATAGAAAATATAACACTTATTATTCATAAAGAGGTGCTGGAACGTCTAGCACTTAATTTCCCGGAATGTGTGTTAAGTATTAGGACACTTTTAGATATTCGTACAGGATTGTCGTTATCACTCGCGGCTATAGAAAAGGTGCAATTCCTTTTAAGACGTATGGTTAAGGAGAACGATTTGGAGCGTTTAAGTTCGTTATTATTGATTGTGCAAGCTATTGCTACTACTGCTCATGTACATCGAGAAGTTGGTGATGCCATCCATAAAAAAAATTCTTCAAATAAATTGCATCTTATTCACCGATATGTCATGCATAATTTTCAAAGACATATGACCATAGAAGAAGTTGCGAGTACTGTGCAAATGAGTAAATCTTCATTTTGTATTTTTTTTAAACGAGAAGTAGGGATGACTTTTATTACATTTTTAAACGAATTTAGAGTGAAATCTGCCTGTAAAATGTTGAATGAAACTGATAGGAGTATAGCAGAAATATGTTATGCAGTTGGATTTACAGATATACCTCATTTTAACCGAACATTTAAAAAAGTACTAGGTGGTACGCCTACAGAGTTTAGAAGGCGAATTTTAAAGGTATAATTGCAATTAATTCTAAAACTTCATTTAAGTATGACGTTATGATATATTCAATGATTATGTTTTTTTTATAAGTTGATAACTTACAATTAGTGATAAACATAATTTCTTTCGGAAGAACTTTTTTACTTATTCCTTTTCTATCAGTTTGATTGTAGTGATAAAAGTTTGTTGGTTAACTACTCTTTTTTATTTGTTCTAACCAAAATTGCTATATAATCGTATCTAAAAATGACCTCTCAAATGATGTTATATTGAATAGAATCGTAGAGAAGTGTATTAGTATGTAACCTATAAAGAATATTATATACTATTAAATCTATTGAAGAGCTCCGTTTAGGAGTTCTTTTTAGTTTTAAATGCCACCAAATGAGTCTGAAAAATGTTAAAGTTTAAACTTTAACAGTGTGTTGTACCTATGTTGTACCCAAGAAATAAAGTCCATAAAAAAAGGCCTTCGATTTCTCGAAAGCCTTGATTTTACTAGTAGCGAAGACGGGATTTTCATTCGCTCTATTCTCGTTTCAGATGGTCTAGTTATCAGTACAGTATATTTTTTAAAAAGCCATAAAAACACCTC
>NZ_FPBK01000019.1 GCF_900116665.1 Pustulibacterium marinum
TTGTTTCACTATTGAGCTTATACTATATTTAGGAGCATATTCTATATGCATGTGCACATGGTCTTGACTTACAACTCCTTTTAAGATCTCAATCCCCTCTGCATCACATATTTGTATCAGTAGTTCGCGACATCGTGATTGAATATCTCCTTTTAAAACTTTATATCTATACTTGGTAGACCAAACTATGTGGCAACTAAGACGGCTGGTGGTATGTGCACCCTTTCGATTATAGCTCGTCATAAACTAATCTACAAAATTTTATCGCACTACTAAAGTGCTGCAATAAAATTGCAGGGTTTTAATATCCCTGTTCTGAGACCAATAAAAACAAAGCCGCTCAAAAGCGACTTGTAGAAACCAACTCCCAACTTTTCCCAAGGAGTTGTGCAACGGTTACCGGCTTGGCAAACGTTATTTATTTTTAAAATCATTCAGTATTTTTTTAAAGTCAGTCCACTCTTTGTCTTCGTAAAAATTTATTTCAATCGGATAAACATCGTGCTTTTCCAAAGTCCGATTTAGCATTGTCATAAAATCATCCTGTTCGGTGGTATAATAAACCAATTCTTTCAAATTATTTCCAGTCCTGCTGTAAGCGTGAGTAAAAATGTCTGTTTTATTCATTGAAGTTTCCAAAGATTCTTCCAGAATAATCATTCTTTCATTAATCTCCTTTGGTGGCATTCCATTATTTTCATTTCCGTCATATCTCCACGAAACAACAGTCAGAAATGGCAACCTTTTTATTATTTTGTCATTTGGCAGTTCGTTTTCAAATTTCATAATGACAGGCAAGTCATTTTCATAATATCTGCCGATTATTCCTTTTTGTTCTTCAGTTGATTCCTTTTCCTGCGCTTTGCTTTTTCCAAATCCAAAAAATGATAGCATAAGTTTTAATATTAAAATTCGGGTTATTTTTCCATTGCTTGCCAACTCGTTTATATCATGAACAAGATATCACTTTTTGTACAATTTTAATTTTTTACTCCCACTTTTTCCTACAAACATACTTTTCACATAGCACTCACCCCATCCAAAGCTACCTCCCAAGGGGTTTTGTCCCAGTTTTGTTGCAGTCTTAATTGGTAAAATGGCGTTTTCGTAAAGGAAACTCACCGTTTACTGCAACAACACTGCAACAAACACGCAGGGTTGTTTTACGAAAATGTAACAATTGGTCACGTTGGGTACATTTGAGTACCATTACGTATTAACAGCAATAAAATGGTATCATACTCCACACATGGGTACAGATTCCCACAGATATGCACAATATTGCACAAATATGTAATGCTATTTTCAATAATTTTTACAAGTAACTGATATTTATTTTCTACCATAATACGCTGGTTTTTAGATGAATCATCCAACACATGGACCAAGGCTAAATTCCGTAAAACACTGAAAATAAATAACCTACAAAAGCATATCGGACACTTTGGTTACGTTGTGTTAGGTTTCTGTAAGCATCCTGTAAGCGTTCTGTAAGCAAACACTATGCTCCCACTGCTCATCCTGTTACCAACCTTCTGTATACCTTGTACCACTCTGTGCCCTTTTCTTTTGAGCTACTCTTACCACTTACTTTTTATACTATATACAAACTGTATATTGAACATTTCCTTTGAGTTACACCTCAAAGTATCTCCTATAAGTATTTTGCAGTTATGTACCTTGAATGGGCAACAAATCATGATTAAAAACATGCACACTGGTTTACCCACTAGGTATGTTCTAATTGTTCATAAGTAAGATTGAATGAAAACAAACGGTTCATTGAATGTTTTCAACCGTTTGATTGAAAAGAAACACACGTGTATTTTGAACAAAACGCACGTGCGTTTCTACAAAAACAGACGTCCGTTTTATAAAAAACGGACGTCTGTTTTCAAGGGACTTTGGAAATAACAGTTAATAAAAGGTTTAACAAAGCCTTACCTAAAAGTAATAAAAAATATTGGATACATCATCATGCTGTAATCCTGATTTCAATACACCAAGGAATTGAAAATATATAAAAGACAGTATCTCACCAACAAATCTAAAAATCTAATATCCTAACAGTCTAAACTACTAGAAGAAACATTCAAAATAAAAAAAGGCTTCGGTACACTTTGCTCCATTGTATTCCGCAAAGCACTCAGCCACCGGAAAAGTAAACAGCTTTCAGCCATTAGCAGACAGCCTTTAGCTAATAATCAATTCTGTAGCAATTGTAAAACAAAAAATATCTGAGTGAAGTTAAGCGTAGCGTTTTATGACTGTCTACCAGCGATAGTGAATGAAGAAGCGGAAGTGCATTGCAAAGCAATAAGCATGTAGCTTCGAGAATGAACGGTGCGCGAAGCAATCGCCTTTAGACAGTCTTGAAATCAAAGATTCACGATTTCCCCTAAAATAGAAACTCATGAGTATTTTTTGGTTCGTTTTGTATCAAGACAAAATGAACATACCCGTTAGGGTAAAACTTGGCGTTTCTACCCAAACATCATACACTAAAGACCAAAAGCTCACATTCAAGCATTCAGTTAAAATCTAAAAGATTCCGTGTCACAGCACAGAGATGACAGATATTTTAAACGTGTTCAGTAAGCAGTTGCATTAGGCAGGATCTCACCAACAAATCTAAAAATCTAATATCCTAACAGTCTAAACTACTAGAAAAAACATTCAAAAAAACATTCAAAATAACAAAAAAGGCTTCGATACACTTTGCTCCATTGCATTTCACAAAGCACTCAGCCACCAAGAAAGCTGTCAGCTATCGCATCGACATAAAGCCATAAGACTACAAGACTTAAGACCTACCACTTTTAACTTTCAACTTATAATAAATAAACTGAATGCTAATACTGATAACCAATCACTTCACATACCAATAACGAAGTTACCCCGACCATTTCCCGATAATAAGTACTCTTGGCAATACGTTCAGATATAAACTCATGGCTCAAATTACATTCTAACTAAGTTGTAAACGACAAATTCAAAGTTTTTTTAGACTTTTGTAGCATGAAGTTGTACAAAGTCCTAAAAATAATCACCATTCTCTTGTTTGTGGCGTTGCAAATAGCACTCCTTTCAGCCATTGGTGTAGAAAGTACGCAGCATACGTTCATTGTTGTGTTCATCGGCATTCTTTCCGTGGCAATATTGTTGGCCTACGCAAAGTTACCGCTACACCATCACGAGCATTTGTTTGAAGATATAACCGTGGCAGTTTGGGTGCCTGTAGGCGCAGTATTAACGTTTTGCTTGAATAGCTATTTACATTTGGGTGCCGTGATCGCTGCCGGATTGGTGGGCGTAGTAGCTTCTTTAGTTCCATTGCTATCCAACAGGTCTCTTTACCTCAAACAATTGCCTGTAGCGCTTTATTGTGGTGCTTTTGTAGGGATGAGTAGCGACATGGTGGCTACCTCCCTGGGGTTTGTATTGGTGGCAGGCTTGGTAACGGCTGTTTTTTTGGTGCTGTCTAAAAGTTTACTCACCGGTGTTGGTGGTAAATTGGGCACCATGGCTTTTGGCGGGGTGGCCATCACTTCTTTTATTTACTTTTTATTGTTCAAATGAATACATACTTACTCATCATAACCGGAATTGTAGGTGCCGTGAGCACTTTTTATGTGCATATACAGCTCAAACAAGGTGCAGTAAGGGCTTCTGCCCTGCTCTCTTTAGTGGTAGGCATCTTTTTTAAGCTCTTCCCGGAAGTGCTAAATGAAACCTTAACGCAACAAATCCCTGTGGTATTTATAGGGGCTTCTTTTATAGGAATGGTGTCCGATAAGGTATTGAACAATTATTACCTCATAGCGCTTTCTGGAATCATCTTTACGGTTATTTTTCTAAACACAAGCAGCTTTTTCAATGGGTATGGCGGCACTTTAGGCACCTCGGCGTGTATTAGTCTACTAACGGTGATGAGCCTACCAATTCTTTTTTCTAAACACCGATGGGGTAACGGAATTGCTTCCTTACGGAAAAAACTATTCGGAATTAATGATGAAAACACACCAATAAAGTAATCCTAAAATCAAACGAACTATGAAAAAAAGCTTGGTAATACTGATCATATGCTTAGGCGGTACGCTTGGAAGCTATACGCAAGAGATTACTTATGATTATGATTTCTTTAACCGAAGTATCAAACAAAACGGTGTGCCTCTTTCTTTGCGTACATTGGATAGCATCACTGCCAAAGTACCACAAGCCCATGTAAGCATCCAAAAAGCGAGACACCGAAATACTTGGAGTACATTGCTAAATATAGCCGCTGCAGGCTGTATTGCCTATCCTGCTATTCAGGAAATTGGTGGTCACGATGCCCATTGGGAAGTGGGCTATGTAGGTGTGGGACTCATGGCAATGAATTTCCCCATTATTCTCAGTCGAGAAAAGCATTTAAAGACTGGAATTACTACTTATAACAAAAATTTCTCCTCCATGACTGAAGCTAGAAAACCGCATTTTTACTGGGGTTTTCAGAATTACCAACTGGGAGTTGCCATTACATTTTAAATTAAAAATACTACAACTACAATATTTGTAAGAAAAATAAGTTTATATACAGAAATCACTCTTTTGTATATGAAATACTGGCTTAGTACGGTGCTCTTCTTAATGGTTAGCATAAACAATGCACAAAACCTCATCGCCAATCCCGGCTTTGAGAAAGCGCGTATTTCCAATAGACTGAGTAATTTTCAGAACCATACAACCGATTGGACTTCCCCTACTTCCGCCACGCCCGATCTTTTTGGAACCGACCATAAAAATGTAACTACAGCTCCCAAGAACTTTTGCGGTTTTCAGCCCCCTAGAACCGGAAAAAAGTATGCCGGAATTTATGCTTTCGGGAGAAATAATTACAGGGAGTACATTCAAGTTCGTATTACAGATACGTTAGAAAAAGGAAAACCGTATGTGCTAACGTACTATGTGAGCTTAGCAGAAAACTCCAACCGTGCCATTAAGCAGCTAGGCGTTATGCTATCAGACAATAGTTTTCTATTTCCCATTCAAAAACAGCTAACCAAACACCGACTTGAAAATCATACTATTGCATATTGGATAATACCACCTGTCATAGATACGTTGTTTTATGAGGATACTAAAAATTGGATACCTGTAAGGTTCCAATTTACCGCCACCGGAAATGAACATTATGTGACCATAGGAAACTTTAATCCAAACAGAACTACCGATAGCAAAGAAACTGAGAAAGATGTTTTCGATGCCCTCGCATACTACTACATTGATGATGTAAGTCTGTATCCTCTATTCCCTTCTCCACTACCTAAAGAAAAGAAACAAATAGATACCATACCAAAAGCCACGGTAACCTATGCTTTGAAAAAAGCCTACCGATTAGAAAAGGTTCAGTTCGCTTTTAACAGTACAGAGCTCACAACAGAGGCGTTAAACGAAATTTCTGGAGTCTATGCTTATCTGCAAGCACATCCAAGCTTACACATACACATTGAAGGCCATACAGATAAAATAGGAACGGATGCTTACAACCAAACGCTTTCTGAAAAGCGGGCCGCCGCAGTTGCAGATGCGTTTATAAAATTGGGATTAGTCAAGGAACGAATTTCTGCTATAGGTTTTGGCGCATCACAACCCATTACGGAAAATGATACCGAAGCAGGAAGAACCCAAAATAGAAGAGTACAATTCATCCTTTCCGATGCATCAGAGAAAGAAAACAGCTCTCAAGGTAACGAGCAACCATAAATATCTTTGAAGAGAAGAAATGTTAAAATAAAAAACAATTGCAACACACCTAAGAAAAGTAAGTCTTTAAAAATACATCATCAAAAAACAATCAGTTGTGAAAAAATCGATTTTCATTGTGTTTCTATTCGTTTCGTATGCCTCATTGGCTCAAATGGGGCAAAGCGAAACGTTTCTTTAGAACCTATTGAAACATAATTCACTACAAAGTAGGACTAGATTTGGGATATAAATTTTAGTCATTTTCAAGAAGTGCACCCGGATTTTGGGGTTAATAAGGGTTTACTCCGGGTGTACTTTCTTTACCAACTTGTTTACCAGTTGATATGTACTTGTACACCTGCAGGTGCATTTGGGAACTTCAATAAAACAGTCGAAGAGCTTTTATCCCACTCCAATTCTTCAGGAGTCATGGTAGTCCCTTCTACGTTAGTTACAGTGATTCCCTTGTAGCGTTTCGGAAGCCATACGCGCATCACATTCACAGTACGTTTTGGACTCTTCACGGTAAAGTCATAAGATCTTTTACCATAATGTTCTTCAGACACTCTGGCAGCTGCAGCTACAACTTTTGGAGTATCCTTCTCTACCCTATTCAGATTGTATAAGAAAGCTTGTGTGCCGGGTACTATTACTTTCTTGGCTAAAACGGGTAATTCAGGATCATACAAATCGATAACCGGACCATCAATTACTAAAGGTTCATCTGAAACACTTTCAGTAAGTACCGCAGCAATGTCATACGCGCCTCGTTCTAAATGCAAATGATTCTTAAAGATTAGCTTTCCTGCTTGTGCGTTGGTTTCATAAGCTTTCGTTATAGTAGAAATATAATCAGTATCACCTTTTGATTGCAATACAAATTCCTTCGGATTGGTGCGCAACACATGTACCGTTCCTTTCCCTACAGAAAACGTAGCATCTTGATTACTAACTGTGATCCCGAGTAATTCAAATAAATGTTCCGAAGGTGCTTGGTATTGGTTGCCATCTGTATTCCACCATTCTTGTACCGTTTGGTACGGATCGTTATCGGCGCCACAATACACCAATACACCTCCTTGCTGCACCCAATCTGCTAAATAAGCATGACTTTCTTTGGAAAGTGGTTTCATATTAGCATAACTCATCACCAATACTTTGATATTTGCTAAAGTCGCAGGATACGAAAGGTTCTCAATATGAACAATGTCTATAGGAACGCCTCTTTTTAATAACGGCATGGTTTGACCGTAAAAGTTAGAGATCAAAGGATCATCATATCCTTCATGATTCGGGAATCGTTGAAACATCATGGAATTCGCCATCAATACGCCTATACCTTTACTTCCGTTCACTTTGTTATTAGCATACGGCATGCTATTCAAACTGTTGATCATCACTTGCATTTGAGTCGCATAGAAATCAGGAATCAAAGCTTCTGCACCATCTTCTGACGTTTTGTATGGACGCATATAAATACGTTGTGGCCACGGCATTACTTCAAAATTAGTTATAGTAGGATATAATAATTCCGCAGTAAACGTAGCTTCATAGTTTCGTTTGTAATCTGCCCAGTCTTTTATACCATCTTCAATAGGATCCGTTAACAAATAGACCTTGCGTTTGGTAGGTTCGGTCATGCTTACCATAGCGTTATATTCCAAAAAGGCATTTTCAAAAACGCGTTCTTTCTTGGTTCCGTTAAAGTAATTAGGAGAACGTGAAGTTCCAGTCCACACTTGTGCTATATAACCATCAATACTCGGTAAGGAAGCCAAACTAGCCTCTGGACTCACGATTTGCCAAGCGGTATAATTGATCAACGAATGTGTTGGTATAAATACCTTGATGTCTTTCCCTTTAGACTTGCCATACGCTTTGGCATATTCTGAAACTTCTTTGATGGCATTATAAAATAAATGGTATTTCAGTTTATTCGATAGATATGTATTCTCTGGAGAAGTATGTTGTGCGCGCCATGGAAACCCATAATAGGCTTGCCATTCTTTTTTAAAAGGATCACTATAACCGGCATAGTTCCAGAACTCAGGCTCTTCTAAATAAATGGTAGTGATACCATTGTCTATAGCCTTTTTAACCACTTCTTCTTTCAAATACTTCAAGAAAGAAGGCACTGGAACCACATACGGATTCACAGGTCCGTGCATAATATCTTCACCATCTTGCTGTACTTGCGCTATGTTCAAATGGTTTTCACCATCCCAATCACCTAGGTAGTAATCTTTATAATCTCCCCAGGAAATACCAGTCATAAACTGAGTTTCATAGCCATGATTCCTCCAGCTTTGTAGTCGATTCTGAAAAGAAAGTTCTTCGGTATCATGTGCTCCATAAATAATAGCAATATCCGATTGTACATCAATCTCAGGCATCCATGGAGATACGGTTTGAAAAGCTGTTTTCTCTGGGGTTTGAAGGGTGTCTTGCTGTGCATTTCCCAACATACTCAGAAAGCCAAAAAGACTTAGTAGTGTATAGCGTTGTGTGGTCATAAGTAGTGTTTGGTGTTTCTATGGTTCAAGATAACTGCTACCACGGCATTACCGAATATTTATTATACGAATAACCATTCAAAACCAATTAACAACAGAAAATAGGAATTGTTCAAAAATTTACGGGAAATAGTTAGTTTAAAATAGGCTTCGGTTTGTATCTTACTCACTTTAAAAATGCAGCTCTGTGGATTTGAATCCTTCCAACTTTTACAATTATTTTAAAGAATGTTACCGACTGGATTATAAGGAATTTACGATTGATAACGTACTTTCCAGCAAATATCCGTACAAATGGTTTGCTACAGGCACCGAAGAATTGGTTGCACAGCAATTGCCCTTGATTCCGTATCCTAACAAAAAAGCGAACGATCTTGCCAAAGAGATTGCTTTGTATGATTTGGAAAAGAAATTGTTCTACGGATGCTTTTTCCTTTTAGGAAGTAGTAACAATCCATTGATCAAGGACAAGCGTATTTGCGCTCCTTTACTCCTGTTTCCGGCCACGCTTAAAGAAATAGACGACGATTATTACATTTCCGTAGACTTCAATGCTTGTGATGTAAATCGGTCTGCTTTAAGTTTGTTAGAAGTTCGTGAAGAATTGATACAGAAAGATGCGTTTGCACAACAACTGTTAGAAAAGTTTGTAGCTACCCAAAACTATATTGGGTTGTCTGGTTTCTTGGAAAAGTACGTGAGCAACGTGACTACAGAAGAGTTATTGCTATTTCCTACAGTATGGAATGCTCAAAAAATACGTAACGAGTTCAAAACGGCTCCCCTAAGTGAAGATGAATTCAAAATAATCCCAGCAGCGGGAACGGTTTTAGTGGAAAAAGCAGCTTCCTCTTTGCAAGTTTTAAATGATCTTACAGAACTAAGTGAGCAGGGAACGTTTAGCACTGCGATGCAACAATTACTAACATCGGAAGTGGCGATTCCTAAACCTTATGAAAGCTATTACCAATCGCGTTTAAATACAGATCAATATCAGGCATTGATAAATGCACATGCCTATGAAAATTCAGTAATTGTGGGCCCACCGGGAACCGGGAAAACCTACACCATCACTTCTATTATTTCCGATGCGGTAGTGCAGAATGAATCAGTATTGGTGGTTTCTAAAACTAAGCAAGCTGTGGAAGTATTGCGCCACATGTTACAAACAGACTTTAAACTGAAAGACTATTTGATTCATACCAGTGGGGCTCGCTACAAAATGAGTCTAACAGCAAAGATCAATCGGTATTTAAGTGGAATTCAAAATAGAAAACAGTCATCCTTCAATGCTTTTAAAATAGAGTATCTGTCAAAACAATTAGAAAAGCTAGAAGCTGAATTTGAAGCCTGTGTTCAAGAAGAAATAGAGCTGTCTGACTTAGAGTTTAATGCCGATCTTAATCTGTTAGAGAAATGGAAAAAGTTCTATTTAAAACGAATTGTTTACAACGGCACCAAAATATGGAGCGTCTTCGAAAAGATGAATACTGTATTGCTGCAGTTGGAAGAAGAAATTAGCAAGCATACCCAACAAAAAATTGCGGATAACATTCATAGAAACTCACATACCTATCGAAAAGATATTTCATTATTTCACGATGCATTAACTAGTAGTAGTTTTTCAGAATACAAAAGAATACTGGAAACGGTTATTCAAAAGAACGTATTAAAGGTATTTCCTATTTGGTTGGCCAATCTTGCAGAACTCAACGCCGTGTTACCGCTAGAAAAAGAAATGTTCGACTTAGTCATCATCGACGAAGCTACACAATGCGATATTGCTTCGGCGCTTCCGGCATTGTACAGAGCTAAACGTGTAGTGATTGCAGGAGATCCAAACCAATTAAGGCACTACTCTTTTGTATCCAAGGCGCAACAATTCAACCTCCAAAAACAATATCAACTACCAGAGGATAAAATATTTGATTACCGAAACCGAAGTGTGTTAGATCTTTTCATTTCAAAAGTAGCAACTCAGGCACAGGTTACCTTTCTAAGAGAACATTTTAGGTCTACTCCTTCGCTCATTGCTTTTAGCAACAAACAATTCTATGACGGACAGTTAGAGATCTTAAAAGCCACTCCAGAACATATACAAGCCTCACAACTAACACATATTTTGGTGGAAGGTGAACGCTCTAAAAAAGGAATTAATGAGATAGAAGCACAAGCCGTTTTAGAACAACTACAAACGTTGATAGACGCTTATGCCAATGTTTCTAAAAAGCCGAGTATCGGTATTATTTCTCCTTTTAATTCACAAGTGGTATACCTGAAACAACGTTTACAAGCCACTTTTGAAACCTCTGTTTTAAAAAGGTTTGATATTTTATGTGGAACGCCCTATCAGTTTCAAGGATCCGAACGGGAGATAATCCTGCTTTCCTTCTGTGTTTCAAAACATACGCATCATTCAGCTTTTAACCATATCAATAAACCAGAGGTGTTGAACGTGGCGGTAACCAGAGCAAAGTCGTTACAATACATTTTTACTTCAGTACAAAAAAAAGATTTGACACCCGATTCACTTTTAGAGCGTTATTTACGGTTTGTGACGAACTTTTCTCATACTGAAAAGCAACAACCCGAGCTGGATGATTTTCAGCAAGAAGTGATACAATCGCTTTCCAAATATAAATTGGATGCCATACATTGTGGGTATCCTGTTGCAGGTAGTTTGTTAGACATTCTAATTGTACATAACGAACAGAATTATTTCATAGACTTAATTGGATACCCAGGAATTTATAAAGAAGCTTTCACACTAGAACGCTACAAAACTTTAGGACGCACCGGGATTACCACGATTCCGCTACACTACAGTTTTTGGCAAAAGAATAAACCGGAAGCCATTCAAAAGATCGTAGCTTTTATAAAATGATGCCATGAAAAAGACGAAGAGAATTTTAGGATGTTTATTGGTTTTAATAGTGATTGGATTTCTAATTCCGGAAAACTTCCAAATGCCTGTCAGTGGAGCCTCTAGTGCAGATTATCATCCTAAATCATTTTGGTTTTATCCATGGGGAAAATCAGTCACTCATAAAGGGGTAGATATTTTTGCAAATTCTGGTACTCCCATCAATTCAGCAACCAACGGTTTTGTACTATACAGTGGACATATCAACTATGGAGGTAATTTTGTGCTCATTTTAGGTCCAAAATGGCGACTCCATTATTATGCGCATTTAAAAACAATAGCTGCCAAACCCTTGCAATTGGTTAGTTCAAATACCATGATTGGGAGTGTTGGCCAAAGTGGTAACGCAAAAGGAAAACCACCCCATTTACATTATGCAATAGCTACACTACTCCCATATATTTGGAGAATCGATGATAGTCAACAAGGTTGGAAAAAAATGTTCTATTTAAACCCTATTGAATATTTGCAACAATCTTAGAGTATTATTTCTTCACCAACTTGGCTGTATTGGTTTCTCCATTGTTGATAGCAGAAACTAAATATGCACCTTTCTTAAGACCTGAAATATTAATGTTCTCTCCATCATAATTATAAGTTGTATGAACTACTTCTCCTTTCATACTTCTTATAAATAAGGTAGCTCCGGTAACTTTACTTCCTGTAACAGCGAATTCATTAGCCGTTGGATTTGGATAGACAACAATATTCAAATCCTTTGGATTCATAGCTCTTGCCTGACTTGGTGTCCATCCTTCCGGATAATCAAATTCAAAAGCACCTATATCATATCCGTAACCTTGTGGTCTTTCTACTCCTCTGATGTCCTCAATTAGACCAAAGGTAGCTACATCTGTTCCGGCGTCTACCAAAAGTGAAGTAGAAGAAGTAATCGCATAATGATTTAATGAATTATCTGCTAAAAGCTCTAAACCAGTAGTATCTCTTGTCATATAATTGGTTAGCGTATATGCCAACATAGCATCTCTGGTACTTTTATTATTAAAGTCTAAGTAACTTTCATTGTTCTGTTTCCAAGTATTTCCTCCTTCAAAATCATTTCCGGGATCCAATATAAAATTGTTCATCAAATACGTTGGAACAGCATCCTGTCGTGTTCCTATTAAAGAACCATTTTCCGATGAGGTAATCGTTGTATTATAATGAATTCCAGAGTTTTCAGGACGAATAATGGTATTGTTATAAATTTTATACCCTTCAGAAGTATCATCAAATTCATGACGTTGATGAATGAACATCCCATGAAACGTATTGTCTTCTATAACATTGTTATAAACTTTGGTTCCGCTTTGCGCACTTATTAACTGAATTCCTTTTCCTTTTAAAGTGCCTGAATTATACATTCTATTATTATAAATCTCATAAATACCTCCACCAATACTCATAGCAAAGTCTTGAAATGTTTGCTGGTTTTGAGCGTAATGATCTACAATGTTATTCATGATTTTACAATTAGATCGTGCCAAGTTTACTTGTATTCCATCCAAACCTGTATAATCAATGATATTGTCTTCAATGGTAATATCTTCTAACCAATGTCCAAAAACCGGAGTTCCATCGCAAGTTCTATTAGAATCAACTTTATAACCTCCTGTAAAACCAAGATAAATGCCTTCGCCTCCTACATCATGAATATAATTATCATGAATATTAATATTTTTCATCACAAATCCTGCAGATCTCCAAGTTTCCGGTTTGCTACAAACAGGATCTGTTTTTCCCATAATTCCAGCAAAACCAGTATTCGTTATTTCTACATGATCAATTTCCACATCAGTAGTAAAATTCTCAAGATATAGACCTGCAGCTCCAGAGTTTGTATAACTGATTTTAAAACCATAATCTATACTGCTATCACCAGTTCCGGTAAGTACAACATTACTGCTTCTTTGTAGTGATATCGCTGAATACGATGGTGCACTAAACTCTACTTGTCCACCACAATTAACAATCGTAATCCGGTTTTCTGGAGTTCCTATTAAATCATAAAATCGAATGGCTGCGTATACGCCAGCGGGAACACAGATTTTACTTCCTGCTTCGATTTCCGATCCCCAAATCACATTGATAGTTGCGCTATCCAAATCTTCAGAAGATAATGTATAATCACAATCGCATGATTGAGCTTGCAAATTAAAAGTGAATAAAGTTAAGACTATAAGATAGCACAGTCCTCTTTTAGAGAATAGTAGTTTTGTTTTCATGGGAGGGTGGGTTTTATGCTAAACTTCTTCAATGAAGTCATTACAAATATAGTTCGAAATCCGATGAAATACACAAAATTATCGATAAAATACATTGTTGTCATTATTTTTATACCTAATTAAAAAATAGACCTATAACACGCGTAAGAAAAAATAACGCTATTAAATATGATTGATAATTATAATTACTGAGTTGATACAAACAAAATAAGAATTCGTATAATAAAATAGGAAATCTACACTAGGTAATGTTAATTTTACGTTAGGAAAACTAAACAACGTACTTATGAGTAATTCTAAAATATATGTACTGCTTGGCTGTATGGCTTTGTTATGCACTACATCTTGTTTTGAAGATGAAATGATCTATTCCTATCAAGAAGGAAGTGAAGACGGTGAAACCATAGATAATAGTGAAGTTGAAGAAATTATCGCCAGTTATCAACTTACTACGGAAGAAGCTATGGACGAAAATATTGCTTCTCATGCCGAAGAAGATGACACCTCTTGGGATGATACTGATTTTACATTAATTACGCTCAACAGCAGTTCTATAGCTATTGATGGTGATGGCGCAACTGCTTCAGGTAGCGTGGCTACCATTACCAATGGCGGAAATTATAAAATTGAAGGATCACTTACAGATGGACAAATCATTGTGGATACGGAAGATGAAACTACTGTAAAAATTTATTTAGACGGAATCACAGTTCATAATTCCACCAATGCCCCTTTCAATGTGGCATCCGCAGAAAAAGTAATTGTTTTTCTGGGAGAAAACACAACCAGTACATTTACTGATACCACTACCTATGTATTTGAAGAAGATGATGATGAACCAAATGCTTCCTTTTTCAGTAAATCCAACATGACTATTACCGGAGCTGGAACACTCAACGTAACTGGTAACTATAATGACGGAATCGCCAGTAAAGATGGACTAATCATTTCTGAAAATGCTACCATCAACGTAACTGCATTAGACGACGGAATCCGTGGTAAAGATTATTTGATTATAGATGATGCAACCCTCAATGTTTCTTCTCAAGGTGACGGATTAAAATCAGATAATGATGATGACAGCACTTACGGTTACATCTATATAAGCAGCGGAACGCTCACAATTACGTCTGGAAATGATGGAATTCAAGCAGAATCGGATGTTCTAATTGCCGATGGAACTATCAATATCATTTCTGGTGGAGGAAGTAGTGTAGTTTTAGGAGAAGATGACGACTCTGCAAAAGCTATCAAATCCGAAAGCTATATTATAGTAGATACAGGATCTATTGAAATTTCTGCTGCCGATGATGCCTTTAATACTGCTGGAAATTTAATTATTAATGGTGGTTCGTTCAACATAGCGACAGGAGATGATGCGCTTCATGCAGATTACACAGCTGCTATTTTTGATGGAAGCATTACAGTAACCGATTCCTATGAAGGTTTAGAAGGTTCTATCGTAATTGTTGCAGGAGGTTCTTCTTATTTTACCAGTAGTGATGACGGTATCAATGCCGCCGGCGATGATGATAGCGTTGATAAAGCTATATATATTTCTGGAGGTTATACCGTAGTAGATGCAGATGGTGACGGAATTGATTCTAATGGTTCTATTGATATGATTGATGGTACCGTAATTGTAAATGGGCCTACAAATTCTGGAAATGCAGCATTGGATTACGATGATTATTTTTCCATAAATGGAGGAAATTTTATAGCGGCCGGAAGTTCTGGAATGGCTCAAACTGCAGGTTCAGGTTCTGCTCAATATGCCGTATTGATTTCCTTAAACAGTTCGCAAGTTGCCGGAACATTGATAAATATTTCAGATAGTGAAGGTACTAGTATTGTATCTTTTGCTCCTTCAAAGTCTTATCAATCTATTGCATTTTCTTCTGAAGATCTTACCGAAGGTGAAACCTACACAATCTCTTTAGGAGGAACCGATACCGGAAATGAAACAGATGGTTGGTATGAAGATGGTACTTATAGTGGCGGAACTACCTATGCTACGTTTACTATTGAAAACACGGTAACTACTATTCAATAATATTGTAATAATTTATAGGAAAGCTGTCAGTTTTGGCGGCTTTTTTTATTTAAAATAGTATGAATAAGATAGAGGAAGCTATAAAACCTATACAGCCCAAAATGGTGATCATAACTGTCCAAGACTGAAAAGTTTGCTTTTCTGACAAACCTAAATACTGACTTACGAGCCAAAAACCACTATCGTTTACATGAGAAAAAATAGAAGCACCGGATGCAATAGTAGTTACCAAGGCGGCAAGTTGCATATTACTCAAACTTAAAGTTTCTAACAAAGGGGAAACCAATCCAGCAGCGGTAATCATGGCCACTGTAGATGATCCTTGTAAAACTCGTATAGCAGCAGCGGCAAGAAATGCAAAAACAATGATGGGAAAGCCTAAAGACACCATAGCTTCAGCTACAGCTTTTCCTATTTCGGTATCTAGCAAAACTTGTTTAAAAACACCTCCTGCACCAGTTAAAAGGATAATGATTCCGGTGGTTGAAAGTGATTTTGTAGTTAAAGAAACCAATTCCTGCTTGCTAAATCCTCTCTGAATTCCCAAAATATACCACGCGAATAGATTGGCTAAAATCAAAGCAATAAAAGGGTGACCTACAAGTAAAATAGTTTCTTTTATAAAAGAATTTGAAATATGAACTATTCCACTATCGGTAATGGTTTTTAAAACAATCAAAAAAATAGGCAATCCAATTATAAATACTACTGAACTTATTTTGGGCAACTGAATGTTTTCATTTTCATTGATGTCCAACTCTTTTGGTACAGTAACATTAATTCGTTTTGCAATGTGCTTTCCAAACCATAAACCACTGATGAGAGCCGTTGGTATTCCAGCAATAAAACCAGAAATGATAACCCAACCCAAGTGAACTCCAATAATATCTGCTACGGCAACCGGTCCGGGTGTTGGTGGAATAAATGCATGCGTAATGGCCAATCCTGCTAATAATGGAATTCCAAAAAGCAAAAGTGACTTTCCTGTTTTTTTCTGAAGAGCATAGAGTACCGGTACCAAAATGATAAAAGCAACATCAAAAAATACCGGAATTGCAATGAAAAAACCGGTAATGACCATTGCTAATGGAGCATTTCTAATAGAAAATTTGTGAAGTAAATAGTTTGCTAACGCAGTGGCGCTACCGGATGCTTCAAGTATGGCTCCCAAAATTGCTCCCAAACCAACAATAGTAGCCACAAAACCAAGCGTACCTCCCATTCCCTTTTGAATGGTAGTTATTAATTCAGATGCATCGAGTCCGGCTAGTAATCCTGTTACAATGCTTACGATAAGTAAGGCTAAAAAAGGCTGTAATTTCACCTTTAAAATCAAAAAGACCAACAATCCGATGGCTGCAAGAATTTCAATGGCTAAAATTACATTCATGAATCTATGTTAATTGTTGCATTAATTCGTTCATATTTTCCTCTATAGAACCAGAAACATCAACTACTATAGCGTTATTTGGCTCTTCCAAAGTGTCAAACTGACTTTTCAGTAAAGAAGCCACCATAAAGTGATTTTTTCGATATGCTATTCGGTCATAAATGAGCTCATAACTTCCTTTTAAAAATATAAACTGAACATTTTCTTCAATAGATTCGGTCAGTATTTTTCTATATTTTTCTTTGAGAGCAGAGCACGTCATTACTGCTGAAGTTTTATCTTGTATATGTTCCAAAGCAACTTGATGCAATGCTTCTAACCAAGGCAATCTATCCTCGTCGTTTAATGGAATACCGTTACTCATTTTTTCTTTGTTTGCATCAGAATGGTAATCGTCTGCTTCTATGTATTTTATTTTTAGTTGTTCTGAAAGTTTCTTTGCAATAGTTGTTTTTCCTGAAGCGGAAACGCCCATTACAATGTAAATAGTTGGGTGAATCATACTTTAATAAGTTTAAATTGAAGGGGGAAGCTCCTTCTTTTTAAATGTTTTTCACTTAAAGATACAAATACTTGCCAACGTAGGTTTTTAAACTTTCGGCTTTATAAAAAAGTTAAGATTTCTAAGTGCTAAATCAGTATCCATTATGATTTGGCAATTTTATTTCATCTCAAAATTAGTCACATTTTCGTTTCTGATTTCTTCTCCGGAAACATTCGAAGCAGTAACGTTTTTCAAGACTACATTCTCTATGGACAATTCTTCTTGTCCTTCAATTTTTGAGATGAATTGAACATCTTTTGCTTTGAAGTTTTCAAGGTAAATATTGGTAATAGGTGTTAATTTTTTTTCTAGTGTAGGCACCAAATCTCTCCATTGATATAAAACATCTGTTTCAATACCCAAAATACCTTTGTCTATTTTTCCCGAAGTAATATTTTTCATATAAATACCATCTACATAACCACCGCGTCTTTCGTTTGTTTTTATAAATAGGAGATGAAAAAGTTTAGCTCCGTCTGCCACATCGCAATTCTCCATATAAACATTTTTGATTCCACCAGAAAGTTCGCTACCAATAGCCAATAATTGATGCCCATTTTTTACTTTACAATTTCTAATGACAATGTTTTCTGCCGGAGCATTTAATCGCCATGCTTCTTGATTTCTTCCTGCTTTTACTGAAATAGCATCATCACCTTGATCAAAAACACAATTTTCAATAAGCATGTTTTTTGACATCTCAGGGTCTACTCCATCATTATTGTGCCCATGAGCATACACATTCAAACCTTTAATGACAACGTTTTCGCATTGATACGGATGAATGGTCCAAAAAGGGCTGTTGGTAATGGTTACATCTTCTAAAAGTATGTTTTTTGACCTATTGAACTGAATAAAATGTGGACGCAAATGTGAGCTGTCGTTCACCATATTTCTGTTGGCCATGGCACTATCATTAGCTGCTAAATAATAAAGGCGTTTCAGGCTATTCATATGAGCTTTTGGTCTGGAAAACCATGTTTTCCAAACATCTATTTTTGCCTTCAATTCCCCTTTTCCTGTAATAGCTATGTTTTCACACTCATATGCATACACCAAAGGTGAATAATTTATACACTCCATTCCTTCCCAACTTGTTTTTACTGCCGGCAAATAATCATTAGGATCTTCAGAAAACAGTAAAACAGCGCCTTCATCTAAATGTAAATTTACATTACTTTTGAAATGAATAGTTTTGGTAAGCCATTCTCCCTTTGGAATCACAACCGTTCCACCGCCCATCTTATGTACAGAATCTATTGCCATTTTTATAGCCTCGGAAGTTTTCTCTTTATTATTAGAAACAGCACCCAAATCTACTATGGAAATTTTCGCCAATTCTCCATAATCTGGAATTTTCAATTTTGGCATTTCAAATGGAATATTCTCAAAATTTACTTCGGAGAATTGTAATTCCGGTGGAGATTCACTTTTGGTGTCGCAAGAAATAAATAGTCCCGCAATTAAGGTTAAAAAGAGTAAAGTTGATTTTTTAATCATGGTATAAAATGTTTAAAATTATTCTGATTGAAGTTGTATTTTTCCATGTTTCAAACCACTTCCCTTAATTGAAACTTCAATGGGTCCTGCTGTTTTTTTGCTCTGAACTATAACAACCAATTTGCCACTAAACGTTTCCATGTTTGGTTCGTGAAATACATCTAAAGAAGTTGCATCTCCATTACAAATTGCTTTAAAACTACCTGCTCCTTTTACATTCACTTTCAACATTTTTGTAGCTGTAGGACATTCTATCCCGTTTTTATCAACTACCGAAACTGTTATAAAGATTAGATCTTCACCATTAGCTTTCAACATTGTTTTGTTAGGTTCTAATTTTAAATGATGTGGTTTTCCTGCTGTTTTTATTTCTTTTTCCATAGCAACAGTTCCATCATCATTATACGCTACAACTTTTACCGTTCCTGGTTCGTATTTGGTATCCATCCACATCAATCGATATCTGTTTTGATGTGTTTTGTTTGATTTTTCCTGAACTCCCTGACTTTTCCCATTGATAAAAAGTTCTGCCTTTTTGAAATTGGTATAAACAAAAATTGGTGTGGTCTCTCCTTCTCTACCTTCCCAATTCCAATGCGGTAAAATGTGTAGTGTATTTTCGGTTGTATTCCATCTACTTCGGTACAAATAATACCGGTCTTTTGGCAAACCTGCTAAATCGCAAATACCAAAATAAGAACTTCTCGATGGCCAATATTCGTCATAGGGCGTTGGTTCTCCCAAATAATCAAAACCTGTCCATACAAATTCTCCTATCACCCAAGGTTTGTCATCTTGCAATACAAAATCGTCATCTGGTAAATTGGACCAACTGCAATATTCCACATCATAAGAGGAGCTTTGTAAATCTTCATATTGCTTATTATAGCCATTTTCTACTGGGAATTTATAGATTCCACGAGAACTCACTGTTGAAGCTGTTTCCGAACCCATAATAAACCCTTGCGGAAATTTCTCATAGGCTTCTTCATATAAATGAACTCTATAATTTAATCCCGGAATGTCTAACAAAGCACCAAAACCAGATGCCATTACAGCTTTCACTTGATCCATACCAACGGTTACAGGCCTTGTAGGATCTTCTCTATGAAAAACTTCCTGAAGCCATTTGGCTCTTTTCACGCCTTCGCTTCCGTATTGATCAGGTACCTCGTTACCTGCACTCCACATGACAATACATGGATGATTTTTGGTAGCTTTTACCAAATTTACCACGTCTTTTTCTGCCCAATTATCAAAATATTGATTGTATCCATTTTTTACTTTTGGCTTTTTCCACTCATCAAAGCTTTCCGCCAGAAATAAAAAACCCATTTCGTCACACAACTCCAATTGCTCTAAAGATGGCATATTGTGAGAGGAACGGATGGCGTTACAACCCATATCTTTTAAAATAGTGAGTTGTCTACGCAATGCTTCTTTATTAACAGCAATTCCCAATGGACCAAGATCATGATGCAAACAAACTCCCTTAAATTTGGTCGTTTTTCCGTTTAACTGAAATCCGTTTTCTGCAGTATATGATATAAAACGAACACCAAATTGAATCTTTTGCGAATCCACCAATTGGTTTCCTTTATAAAGTTTTAGTTCTGAAGTGTACAAATACGGATTTTCTGGACTCCATAACTTTGGATTTTCAATTTTTATGTTTTGAATAAATTGATCTCCAAATTGATCATTTTCAGTAGTTGAAGCCACCACATCTCCTTCAGCATTTTTAATAGTTGTTTCAATTCGAAGATTTTTTTCATTTACTTTTGAAACAATATGTACCAAGGCTTCCTTTTCTAAAATTTGAGTTGTAGTAATGGTTTGTCCCCAATGCTGAAAACTTTTTTTATTCTTTTTGATTAGCTGAACCTTTCGGTAGATTCCGGCGCCAGGATACCAACGACTAGAGAAAGGCTGATTTTCCAATCTCACAGCGATAACGTTTTCTTTATCAGCAATTAAATACTCTGAAATATCGAAATAGAAATAACTATAACCGTATGGACGTTCTCCAACAAAGGTTCCGTTGACATAAACCTTCGCGTTACTCATTGCTCCATCAAAAGTGAGTAGTATTTGTTTTTCTAAATCGGCTTTTGATACTGAAAAATAGTTACGATACCAACCAACTCCTATAAATGGTAAAGAACCCGTTCTACCCGTCTTTTCGGTTGCTTTGTCTTCTCCATTTTGTTCAATTTTTACAGTTTGCTTATCAATTTCCTTATCAAAGGGACCATAAATTGCCCAATCATGTGGAACTGAAACAGTCTCCCAATCGGTGTCATTAAAAGCTATATTTTGAGCATTCTGTACTTCTCCTTTAGTAAATTTCCAATTATCGGAAAGTGTTGTAATTTCTCTTTCTTGTGCAAACAAACCTACTGAAAACGTACAAAGAATAAGAAATGGAACTTTCTTAAAAAACATAGTTGAGTAATTGATTAATGAATAAAATCTTTTCTGGTAATTGAATTTTCAGGTTTTACTTGAAGCGGATGTACAATAACATATTTTGATAAATTTTCCATTTTTTTTGAATTGATAGGATTACTCATCCATGCATCAAACTCTTCAAAATTCCCTTCCGATAATAACCAATAAGTATACGCTTCTAACAATCCGTTTTCTTGTAATTCCTTTTGATAATTCAGAAGTACAAAATCGAATTTTGGATTGTTCGTTGTATACCATCTTTTTAAGAATTCGTTTTGCAAAATGTACAAATCTTGAATGGTCACTTTTCTTTGCGGAACTTCCTCCGTAATTCCTTCATTCAATAACTGATTAAAATAGGCTTCAAAAGTTTGATTGGAATTTTCAGCCAAACTCTTAGTTAAATAAAACCCCCGTTTATTATTTTTTGATTTGATCAAATTTGCTCTGTAGGTTTCAAATAGTAGTTTGCTTATTTCTGATGTACGCTCTGTATTCTGCTCCAAATTCATGAATAGTTCCCCATATAGTAAAACCCAAATTTTCTCTTGTGTAAAATTCATAGTTTTAGCCAACATATAGTAATTATCGGCATACATAGGATCTTTCTTTACTCCTTCTTCCCAAGAAAGCACTGCTTTATTATACTGTTGCATTCCGTAGGCAACAACACCATTTTCATAGCGCAATCTACCAGAATTGGGGAATTTTGAAATTCCTTTTTTATAAACATAAACCGCACTGTCCGATTCATGATTCAAATCATAACTATTGCCCAATAAAACATAGTAATTTTCATTAAGTGTGGAATCAACTTCAAGTAAGTTTTTTAGAATTTCAATCGATTTATCATACTGAGTATCTACATAATACACATAAGCTTTTTCAAACTGAATTTCTTTATTTTTAGGAGCTAGTTTTTCTGCTGAGTTCAATAATTTAAACGAGGCTTCAATACTCCCTACATTCAGAGAGTCTTTTGCCCTGTTAACCATTTTTTGTACTTTCAAAGAGGCGGTTTGACTATGCAAACTCAGTGAAGTTATAGAGAAAATAAGAAAAAAGTAATGCTTTGGCATACTTATCATTTTTAGAGGTTTTTAGTTTATTTTGCTAAGAAATTGAGCAAAGGATCCATAAACTTTTTAAAAGCTTCCAGATGTGGTATATGCCCAACGTTTTCTATTTCTACCAACTTAGAATTAGGTATTTTGGTTCGGGTTTCTCTTCCTAATTTATTGTATTGTCCCATACTTTCCTTGACTTCTTTTTTAACCAAAGCTTTTCCAATGGCCGTTCTATCTCTTGTACCTATAATTAATAAAACCGGACACTTGAGATCTTTAAATTCATGAACTACAGGTTGTGTTAAAATCATATCATAAGTCAATGCATTATTCCATGCGATTAATTCTTTATCCTTTCCTTGAGCCCAGCCTGCCAAAATATTTACATACGGATCATAATCTGCTTTCCAAACTCCACCATAGTAATTATCTTTCTGATATTTTTTGATAATTGCATAGTCTTTATTCAACTCATTCTGATACCACCAATCTACATTTAGATAGGGTATTTTAGCTTGATAATCTTCTAATCCGATGGGATTTTCCAAAACCAACCTGTCTGTTACTTCAGGATACATCAATGCAAAACGTGTGGCCAACATTCCTCCCATGGAATGACCTAAAACAGCTGTTTTTTCAATTTCCAATGTCATCAAAAGAGCACGCGTATTTTGTGCTAATTGAGCAAAAGAATATTGAAAATTTTCAGGTTTATCAGATTTTCCAAAGCCTATTTGATCTGGAGCTATCACTCTATAACCTTGAGCTGTTAACGTGTCTATTGTAGATTTCCAATAGGCTCCATTGAAATTTTTCCCATGAAACAACAGTACATTTCTTCCATTATAATTTTTGGGTTTCACATCCATGTAAGCCATGTTGTAAACTCCCTTCTGTTCTTTAAGAATCAGATATAGAACAGGATAAGGATATTCATAGCCTGTTAATTTTGCATCTAAAGATTTTACAGTTACCGAAGTAGAATCTGTTTGGGCAAATAATATTGTGCTAAAAAGCACACATAAAAGTACTAGCGTTCTTTTCATAAAAAGGATTTAAAAGGCTGAAAATTATAAACTTTTACTATCAGCACTAAAAACACACCGTTAAAATATCTATAAATAACTACTAATGCATCCTGTACTGTTTGTTACAGATAAAGATAATTGATAGTTTTGAGTTTTATAAAAGTATGAAGAATATTTCCATATTGTACATAGGTAAGGACAAAGATATTTTGGAAACCATGTTACGTGTGATCAACAAAAACCCAGATTGGAAAGGTACTGGTGAATCCAGTATTGAAAAAGCAAAAAAACAACTTGTTGATAACAGATTTTCAATCATCTTATTAGGAAACGGATTGTCTACAGATGAAGAAAAAGAGATTGAAAATTATGTTTTGGAACAGGAACTTTCCATTCCTGTTATTCAACATTACGGCGGAGGAAGCGGATTGTTACAAAGTGAAATATTTACAGCACTAAATCAAAAAAAATCATGAACATTTCAGATATCTCAGAAAAGACTACGTTACACAACAACATTCAAATGCCTTATTTAGGTTTAGGTGTATATAAATCTAAAGATGGTCAAGAGGTTGAAAAGGCAATTGCTTCAGCTTTTGACAATGGTTATAGACTTATTGATACAGCGAGTTATTACAATAATGAAGAAGGTGTTGGCAATGCTATTAAAAATTCAAGTATTCCCAGAGAAGAAATTTTTGTGACTACCAAAGTTTGGAATGATGATCATGGTTATGAAAATACACTGAAAGCCTTCGAAATTTCTTTGAATAAGCTGCAATTAGATTACATAGATCTTTATATGATACATTGGCCAATGCCCGACTTATATATCGAAACCTGGAAGGCTATGGAAACTCTCTATAAAACTGGTAAAGTAAAAGCTATTGGAGTTTGTAATTGCATGCCACATCATATAGAAACTTTGGTAAAAGAATGTTCTATAAAACCAATGGTGCTACAAAATGAATTTCATCCCAGACTTGTACAAGAAGATATTCTTGATTTTTGTAAACTTCATAACATTCAAATGCAAGCGTGGTCACCTCTTATGCGTGGACGAATTTTAGATAACGAAACACTACAAGAGATTGGAAAGAAATACAATAAATCCACAGCTCAAATAATTCTTCGTTGGAATCTGCAAAAAGGAATTTGTACCATTCCAAAAAGTGTGCATGAAAATAGAATTATTGAAAATGCTTCTGTTTTTGATTTTGAACTTACTCCATTGGAAATTAACACTATAAATAGATTAGACACCAATGAAAGAACTGGTGCCCACCCTGATCATTTTATAGAACACTTTAAGCAGAAAGAAGCTAAAAGCAAATCATAGTTCTTTATAAATAAAACTTACGGAATTTCTATTCCAATAGAAGGAATCATCATAAGACCAGTTCTAAAATTGATATCTCCATTTGAAGGCGAATCTATGTATAAATCGTCATATCTAAATTCTGTTGAAATATAAACACCAATCCATTTGTAAATGGTATAATGTAGCTGTGGTGTTAAAGTATAAGAAGTTCCTCTATCATAAAAGATATCATCATTATGGTAATTTTTATAGCCAATACTACCAACTCCCAATTGAACATTTCCATCGAACTTATTGGAAATAGAAAACCCATATCCAGTGAATACTCGAAATGTACTAGCTCTAGTTTTGTTATAAGCACCCATCTTTGAAACATCATCTACCGTGGCCTCTATTCGGCTAAAACTTATTCCTAACAATATATGTTTCATAAAACCGTCTGATCTTTTGAAATTGGTAAAATACTTCAATTCAATTCCGGGATCATACTGTAGTCCAACATTATAGTTGTTATTTTTATTGAGAGGCACTGGAAATTGATATCCTATTTGAAAACCTCCAATATCTAGATCTATTGTGTCATTTTCTGAAATTTCTACTATTGCTTGAGCATATCCAAAATGGAGACAAAAGAAACATCCACAAAAAACTAGTACTAATTTAATATTCGATTTCATAAGTAGTGTCAGATTGGGTTAATACTAGTGATATGCTTTGTGGCTCTTCATCATTTATAGTGTAAACAATTTGAATCTCTTCATTTAGCAACGTTCGAATTTGTACATGTGTATTTGATTCATCATAATTATTTACTTGATTCGTAAAACACTCAGAAGCACCATATATTTCAACTTCATCTTCATAAAAACTACACGTAGCGCTAGGATACATTACTTGATAATTGATAGTGCTAGAAGTGCCTGAAGTATTATTTAGCACTATATCTAAATTTGCAGCATCATACAGCGTAACGTTGTAGGTAAAACTTGTTTTGGAATCTCTATCATCACCTAAGTAACGATCATACGATGAATAGTTAGTACTGGAATTTGATTTATTCACTTTTAAAATTGCTGAATCATCGGAACTATCCAAAGAGTAAAATTCATAAAATCCATTAGAATTCGTACGTCCGTAACCCAGCGTAGATCCGTCCACTACATAACTAACCTTAATATTTTCTATAGGTTCATCATTGTAATTGACAACAGTTCCATGTAGAAGAATTCTTCTGTTATTTTCTATATCAAAATCATCACAACCGTGAAATATCAATAAACAAAAAACCAAAATTATCTTATAAAAGTGCTTCATAGGTGAATATTTTTATGAAGATACCGTAAGATAATTTTGGTTGCGTATATTTAATTCTTTTTTTTGAAAGAATTATTGTATTAAAATTATATAGATTGAATTTTTAATAATTCTCCACCCTATCCAAAAGTTTGAGTGCTTCCTCTAAATCTAATTCAGCTAAAGAGTTTACAATTAAATTAGGTTTGAAAGCATAATTATCCAATTCTTCTTTTCGAGTTACACCAGATAGAGTAAGTACTGTTTTGTATCCTAGTTGAACAGCTCCAAGAATATCGGTATCCATAGTATCTCCTATAACAATAGTTTCACGAGCTTCTAAACCTAAATGCTTTCTGGCAGCTCTCATCATAACCGGGCTTGGTTTTCCAACAGAAAAAGCTTGTTTACCGGAAGCTTCTTCAATCATTTTAACTATGGCCTTAATTCCTAAATTATCCCAACCTTTAATTTTTGGAGAAGGGTCTAAGTTTGTAGCGATCAACTTAGCGCCGTTTAAGATCATGTTCACAGCAGTATTTACCATTTCAAGAGTGAAATTTCTACCTTCACCAACTACCACAAAATCCGGATCTTGATTCACCATTACATAACCTTGTTGATGCAAACTAGTAATCAAACCGCCTTCACCAAGAACATACGCGGTTCCGTTTGGGTTCATAAAAGATAAAAACCATGAAGTTGCCATGGCACTTGTATATACATTTTCTTCTTTGATATGAATTCCTAAACGAGCACATTTATTCACTGCATCCAATGGTGTACGCTGGCTATTATTGGTCATGAAACAAAAAGGAATATCCTTTTCTTGTAACTCAGCTATAAATTTATCTGCTCCGGGAATTAAGGTGTTATTTCCATAAATTACACCATCCATATCAATTAAAAAACCTTTTTTCATCTCTAGTATATTTAACGTCAAAAATAGTAATTAAAAAATGTTTAGTTAAATAAACATCCCTTTTTGAAGATTAAATTTTTGTGAAGTGGATTGCAACCTATTTCGTTTTATTCTATTTCAATTTTTTCTCCACCAAATTTGGGCCTTTTTCCAAACATAAGATCTAAAACCATTTTACATCTTGCTAACTTTTCACGCATTTGAGTTTTGAAACCATAGCTCACGGAAACATCCTTTGCATTAAACCCAGTAGCCTTCATTCCCTTAGATTCCGCTATATAAATAGCACGTTGGTTATGCCATTTTTGAGAAATGACAATAATTTCGGTTTGGCCAAATATTTCTTTACAGCGTACTACAGAATCTAAGGTTCTAAACCCTGCGTAATCCAAATAAATACATTCTTCTTGAACACCCCTTTCTATCAAATCATTTTTCATAGTTATGGGTTCGTTATACTCTAGAGTTCCGTTATCACCACTAACTAAAATATAATTGATTTTCCCAGCTTTGTAAAGCGCTACAGCAGCATCTATCCTATTCTCATAATATTTATTGAGTTCTCCTCTTCTGATGTATTTGGAGGTACCCAAAAGCAACCCGACTTTCTGAGATGCTATTCTTTCTACACTAGAAAAAGTACTTCCCTCAGTATCTTTGTTGACCAAAAAATCTACACTAAAAATGATGATTACCAATACCAATATGAGTATAAAGAATATTTGTATCATCTTTCTTAGTTTTTTCATGTATAAATAAGTTTTCGAATCTCTGTTTGTGCTTGTTCTTCTGAAATAGTAGGATTTTTACCTTCCTGAAGTTTTTTAATCTTTCTTATAGTTTTTGCAGTATCGGCCGCAGTTCGTTTTATTTTGTTTTCAGATGGAAATGCATCTTTATGTTGAAACTCAATATCATTACCATTTATTGTGATTACATAGAGTTTCTCTGTTTCGCTATCACTATAAAAGTCTGTCCAACGGGCAAAACCAATTTTAACTCGATCTTTTTTTGCTGTTGGAATGGATGCAATTCGCCATCTGCAATTGGCTGCTCTTCCCCAGTGATTTGCAACTCGAAAAACTCCTTCTTCAGTATAAAAATAGCTTGATCCAGATTTACTTTTATAATGTGGTTTTTCGTTTTGAAAAGGAAAATCTTCTTTAATTACCTGTTTAAAAACGCAATAGGTATGTTTAAAAAAGTTTCCTTTATGATATTTTTTCTGCAATTACTTTTTATTAAAAACTACCTTTTTATCGCTATACTTGGTTTTAACTATTGTAAAAGGACTTGTCAAAGCGGTGGTTACTAAACCTCCCGGTTCTGGAGAAGTTTCTGCTACAGTAACTTTGATCATACTAGTAGTTTCTTCTATATCAGTAACATTTATAGCATAACCTCCTGTACTTCTTTGACCCATACACAAAATGAGCAACATTTCTTTGGAATAATCTAAAGCTGGTATTTCGTAGCCAGGTGAAACGTTTGTATTTATTTGAGCATAAAATTCTTCTACAATAGAAGGCTCTTTTGCTACAATAATTTTTGCATCTTCCGGACCTCCATGGGATTTTTGAAGTAAAACCTCCCATGTTGGTTCTTGTTTCTTAGAAGCTGCAACGACCTTTTCTGTACTATCACAACTCATAAAAATCAAGAAACTTAAAATACTAAGCGTGCTTAAAAGCTTTTTCATAGATAGCTTCATATAACGGAACTATATTGTTTACATCAAATTTTTCTGATTCTTTTCTGGCTTGTTGCTTAAATTTCTCAAGAGAAGCATCTTCTTTCAAGATTTTTAAAGCATTTTCAGCCATTTCATCTACATTACCTACTTCACTTAAAAAGCCGGTAACACCTTGTCTGTTTACTTCGGGAATTCCGCCAGTATTGCTAGAAACTACCGGAGTTCTATTGACCATAGCTTCCAATGCCGCCAAACCGAAACTCTCGGTTTCCGATGGTAATAAAAATAGATCTGAAAAACATAAAATTCTGTCTATTTCGTTACTATTCCCAAGGAACATTACTTTATTTTCTATTCCCAATTTTTCGCAAAGCAATTCAGCTTTTTCTTTTTCGGGTCCTTCCCCTACCATCATCAGTTTGGCAGGAATCTCTTTTTGAATTCTATAGAAAATTTGAACAACGTCTTGTATACGTTTTACTTTTCTAAAATTACTCACGTGGGTAATTATGCGCTCTCCTTCTTTAGCCATCATTCCACGCTGACAATCGGTAAATTGTGTTTTATAAGCGTGGGCATCTATAAAGTTTGGAATTACTTCTATATCATTCTTTATATCAAAAAGACGCAAGGTATCTGCTTTTAAACTTTCGGAAACAGAAGTTACAATATCTGATTTGTTAATACTGAAAGTTACGGCTGGTTTATAAAAAGGATGATTTCCTACCAAAGTAATATCGGTTCCATGAAGTGTGGTAACCATAGGAATATAAATACCTTCTTCTTCTAACATTTGCTTGGCCATATATCCTGCATATGCATGCGGAATGGCATAATGAACATGCAATAATTCAATTCCATATAGTTTTACCATATCCACCAATTTGCTGGACAAGGCTAACTCATAGGGTTGGTAATGAAACAATGGATATTTGGGTACGTGAACTTCATGAAAATGAATATTACTCCCCAATAATGCAAGCCTTACCGGTTGTTTGTACGTAATAAAATGAATTTCATGTCCTCTGTTGGAAAGAGCCATTCCAAGTTCTGTAGCTACTACACCACTTCCCCCAAAGGTGGGATAACATACAATTCCTATTTTCATTGTTTCACTAACTTATTATTTGGTTTTCAAATGTACGACTAACTTTTTTTAGGTTTGTTACAATTTTGTTAAAGCCATTAACAGAAAGAGGTTGAACACATCTTACGAATCTATTCAACCTCTTACATTTATATTTTAAAGTGACTTACGAACTATGACAATTTGTAAATCTCCATGATTTCTTCCAAGATTTTTTCAAAGTCTATTTTAAGGTCGATTATTGTACCTGTGTGAAGATCAAAAACCCAACCGTGAACGGTAATTTCACGTTCGCGTACAGCTTTCTGAACATCTGCTGTTTTAATTACGTTTACACACTGTTCTTGTACATTTAACTCTACCAAACGATTGTATTTTGCTGTTTCATCTTCAATAGCATTTAATTCATCTTTATGAAGACGATATACATCGCGAATGTTTCTTAACCACGGATTTAGAAGTCCAAGATCTTCAGATTGCATAGCAGCCTTTACGCCACCACAATTGTAATGACCACAAACCACTACATGATTTACTTTCAAATGAGATACTGCATAGTTGATTACAGACATCGCATTAATATCTGTATTTGGAACCATGTTGGCAATGTTTCTATGAACAAAAACTTCTCCAGGTCCTGCACCCATAACTTCCTCTGCGGTTACACGGCTATCTGAACATCCAATATATAAGATTTCAGGACTTTGACCTTTTGCTAATTCGTTGAAATAATCTTTGTCCAGGCTTAATTTTTCTTGAACCCAGTCTTTATTGTTCTCGAAGATTTTTTTAATATCCAATTTTCAAGTCTTTATGGTTATAATGCAAATTTAAAAAAAGCATAGAGGTAGCCTTGAGAATTTTACAATTAATTAAGTTTTATCCAAAGTTCTAAGGTAATGTTTCTACCGTCTTTTACTGCTGCATTTTCTTGTGATCGAATCCATTTGAAACCACATTTTTCTAAAATGATTTTTGAAGCCTTGTTTTCACTATCCAAAAAAGCTTCTACTCTTTTGAGATGTAAAGTGTCCCTGGAAAAGTTTAGAATAGCGGTTACAGCTCTTTTTGCAATTCCTTTACCCCAAAATTGAGGTAAAAGCCAATATCCTATTTCGGCTTTTTCAGAAGTCATGTCATTGAAACCGCAAGCTCCCAAAAAATTGTTTTCTTTGTCCATAATCTTCCACCAAATACCTGTACCAGTTTGCTGCAAATTTTGATACCATGTCATTTGCGTTTTCGTTTCCTCCAATGTTAGAAAACTTACACCATAATATTTAATAACTGCGGGATCTGACAATCCTTTATGTATATGGATAATATCATCAGGATGAATTTCCTTCAGTAGTAATCCTTCTACTTGTAGTTCTGGAAACATTGATTACTTCTTTTTTGCTAATTGCGAAACAATCAAAAAAACAAACATGAAAACAGGAACAGAAAGCGCAAAATACAATCCAAAAAGATTAAGGCCAGTAATAGCAACAAAAATAAACAAAGCAAAAAAGAAACTGTATTTGATTTTCTTCTTCATAAAAATTAATCTACAATGGTAACTACTATTCCTTTTTCTTCTAACATTGGCAGAATCGATTTTGAAATACCGCTATCGGTAATAATCTCATCAATATCATCTAAACTACAAATTCTTCCAAAACTCTTTTTTCCAAACTTAGAACTATCGGCTAATACTATGGTGCGTTCTGCTGCTTTGATCATTTTCTGGTTCAACTGTGCTTCTTCTAAATGTGTTGTACTCAAACCATATTCAAGATCAATACCATCTACACCTAAAAACAATTTACTACAGCTAATGTTCTCCAGGATAAAAGCCGCTTGTACTCCAACAACAGAAGACGAACTATGACGTACATAACCGCCCAATTGTAACACATCTATATGTTTATACCTAATTAATTCCTGAGCTACATTTAAAGATGCAGTGATTACGGTAAGCTTTTCTTTTACCTCTATAGCTTTTGCAAGTGCCTGAACCGTAGTTCCCGAAGCTATTAAAATAGAATCATGTTCCTTTACACGCTTTGCCGCTTCCTTAGCGATAGTAGACTTCTCTTCTACTTTAATTTTTTCTTTTTCATTTACAGAACGGTCGCTTATATAAGGATCATCTAAAGAAGCACCTCCATGAGTCCTATGTAACAACCCCTTCTCTTCCAGAAATTTTAAATCTTTACGAATGGTTACTGCAGAAACATTTAATTCTTTACATAAATCTGCTACTTCCACATATTTATGTTCTTCTATCTTCCTTAAAATAGTTTGATGTCTTTTCATGGTATCAGAATTCATACAAATATATTAAAGTTACTTAACGATTCTCAAAACGAAACCTAACGAAACTGAAAACGTTTTCTCAAGCTACAAACAGCTTAAAACATTGATTTCATTAAGAAAACCTTAACTAACGCTATTATTATAATGCTAAAATAGCGATAATAATTTTTATTATATTTCATTTTTTTATTAATTTATTTTGAAATTTAAAATTAACCGTTTACATTTGAAACCAAATGAAACAAATTAAAACTATTCAAAAGTGAATATTTATAATAGAACATCCATAACAAAAGATTTAGAAAGCAATGCTGACTATGATGTCGTTGTTATTGGTGGTGGAGCAACCGGATTAGGAGTTGCCCTGGACAGTGTAGCAAGAGGTTTTAAAACCTTATTATTAGAACAAGTTGATTTTGCTAAAGGAACATCTAGCCGTAGTACAAAATTGGTACATGGTGGTGTGCGTTACCTTGCACAAGGTAATGTAGACTTGGTAAAAGAAGCGTTGTACGAGCGTGGATTACTTTTGAAAAATGCAGCGCATTTGGCAAAAGATCAAACCTTTATTATTCCTAATTATTCTTATTGGGATGGTATTTTCTATACAGTTGGACTTAAAGTATATGATTTTCTTGCTGGAAAATTAAGCTTAGGTAAATCTGTTCATATTGGAAAAAAAGAAACTTTAAAGAGAATTAGTACTGTAAAACCATCTAAACTTAAAGGTGGTGTTGTGTATCATGACGGTCAGTTCGATGATTCAAGACTAGCAGTAAATGTAGCACAAACCTGTGTAGAACAAGGTGCAACCATTCTAAATCACTTTAGAGTTGAAAACGTAACGAAAGATGCTAATGGAAAAGTGAACGGTGTAGTAGCGAAAGATAATGAAACAGGAAAAAGTTACACCTTTACGGCTAAATCTGTTATCAATGCTACAGGTATCTTCACAGATGACATTTTGAAAATGGATAATCCTGGGGCTCGCCAAATGGTGAGACCAAGTCAAGGAGTTCACTTAGTTTTAGATAAATCATTCTTACCGGGTAATGACGCCATTATGATTCCTAAAACAAGTGACGGACGTGTACTTTTCTTAGTGCCATGGCATGATAAAGTAGTTGTTGGTACTACCGATACACTTTTAGAAGAGCACAGTTTAGAACCTACCGCGCTTGAAGAAGAAATTAAATTCATTCTTCAAACCGCAAATGATTACTTGACGAAGCCGGTTTCTAGAAAAGATGTACTAAGTATTTTCGCAGGACTTAGACCACTAGCAGCTCCAAAAGATGACTCTTCTAAAACGAAAGAAATTTCTAGAAGTCATAAAATATTGGTTTCAAAATCTGGATTGGTAACCATCACTGGTGGTAAATGGACTACTTTCAGAAGAATGGCTCAAGATACTATTGACCGTGCTATTCAAGAAAATCAATTACCAAATAAACCTTGTAAAACAAAAGAATTAAAAATTCACGGTTCTACAAGTACAACCGATAGAAGCGATCACCTATACATTTATGGCTCCGATCAAAAAGAGCTTCATAAATTAATACAACAAACTCCACATTTAGGTAATACCTTACACCCCGAATTACCTTATCTGGAAGTAGAAGTTGTATGGGCAGCAAGACACGAGATGGCTCGTACCGTGGAAGATGTACTAGCCAGACGAGTAAGAGCTTTATTTTTAAATGCAGAAGCGGCTATTGCAATGGCACCTAGAGTGGCAGAGCTTATGGCTGAAGAACTTGGAAAAGACGCTACTTGGCAACAAGAACAAATAGCAGCATTTACCAAGGTGGCTTCTAATTATTCATTACAACGATAATCAAAATTACCAAAATCAAATAAAATTTATTGTTTAACCAAACAGACTGAGTCTCGTTAATTTGTTGTGATTCAGTAGTGCTCAGTCTGTTTATTTTTCAACTATATCATGGATAAATATATAATGGCTCTTGATCAAGGAACCACGAGTTCCAGAGCTATCCTTTTTGACAAAAAAGGGAACATCGTTTCAGTAGCACAAAAAGAATTTACACAGTATTTCCCAAAACCGGGATGGGTAGAACATGACCCTTTAGAGATTTGGTCTACACAAGCTGGTGTAGCTGCAGAAGCAACCGTTAAAAAAGGATTAAACGGTAAAAACATTGAAGGTATCGGTATTACCAACCAACGTGAAACGGTTGTTGTTTGGGACAAAAATACTGGGCAACCTATCTACAACGCAATAGTTTGGCAGGATAAACGTACTGCTAAATATTGTGAAGAATTAAAAGCCAACGGAAAGGCCAAAATGATTCAGGAGAAAACAGGATTGGTTATCGACTCCTATTTTTCTGGTACAAAAGTAAAATGGATTCTTGATAATGTAGAAGGTGCTCGCGAAAAAGCGGAAGCTGGAGATCTTATCATGGGTACCATTGATACTTGGTTAATTTGGAACTTTACCAAAGGTGAAGTACACGTAACAGATGCTACCAATGCCTGTAGAACATTATTCTTTAACATCCACACCATGGATTGGGATGATGAACTTTTAGACTTGTTTGATATTCCAAAGAGTATGTTACCAGAAGTAAAAGACTCTAGTGAAATTTACGGTCATACAAAAACCACCGTTTTTGCTTCTAAAATTCCAATTGCAGGGATCGCTGGTGACCAAATGGCTGCATTATTCGGGCAAATGTGTACCAAAGAAGGTATGGTTAAAAACACCTATGGAACTGGATGTTTTATGTTGATGAATATTGGTGAAGAAGCTAAAATCTCAAAAAACAACTTACTTACATCTGTAGCCTGGAGAATCAATGGAAAAACAGAATATTGTTTTGAAGGAAGTATTTTTATAGGTGGTGCGGTAGTACAATGGTTACGCGATGGATTGCAAATTATCACCCACTCAGCCGATGTTGAAAAATTAGCTACTTCTGTAGATTCTACAGATGGTGTTTACTTTATTCCAGCATTCGCTGGATTAGGTGCCCCTCACTGGGATCAAAACGCAAGAGGAACCATGTTTGGTATTACACGTGGTACTACAGACGCTCACATTGCTAGAGCCTCTCTGGAAGCTATTGCTTACCAATCCATGGATATTCTAAAAGCAATGCAAGCAGATTCAGGTATTGAAATTAAAGAACTTCGTGTAGATGGTGGAGCTTCTGTAAACGATATGTTGATGCAATTCCAGTCAGATGTATTAAACACTAATACCATCAGACCAAAAGTTACCGAAACTACAGCCTTGGGTGCGGCTTATTTAGCGGGTCTTGCCGTAGGATATTGGGATAGTATGGAAGAAATTCAGGAAATCTGGGAAGAGGACAAGCAATTTCAACCTACAGAAGAAAGAACTAATGTGGAAGACGGAATTAAAGGTTGGTACAGAGCTGTAAACGCATTGAAAGCTTGGAGTGCTGACGAAGATTAATTAAAAACTTATAGAGAAAATGACACCATTTATTGCAGAAATATTAGGAACTGCGCTACTAATTCTTTTGGGAGGGGGAGTTGTAGCAAACGTAAACTTAAACAAAGCTATTGGACAAAATAGCGGATGGATTGTGATTACTACCGGATGGGCCTTGGCCGTATTTGTTGGCGTAGTTGTTGCCGGTCCTTACAGTGGGGCACATTTAAACCCGGCTGTAACAGTAAGCTTAGCTATTGCTGGTAGTTTTCCATGGGCAGATGTACCAGCATACTTGGCTGCCGAATTTATTGGAGCTATGATAGGTGCTACATTGGTTTACTTGATGTATAAAGATCATTTTGACGCTACAGAAGACGGCGGAGCCAAAAGAGCCGTTTTCTGTACGGCTCCAGCGATCCCTAATTCGTTTAGAAACGTGTTAAGTGAAGCCATTGGAACCTTTGTTTTGATCATTTGTGTATTATATTTTGCTGGGGCTGAATTTACAGACTCAGTAGGTACAACCACAAAAGTAGGATTAGGATCCATTGGAGCTATCCCTGTATCGTTTGTAGTGTGGGCCATAGGTTTATCACTTGGTGGTACTACAGGATATGCTATCAATCCGGCTCGTGATTTAGGACCTAGAATTATGCATGCCATTCTACCTATCAAAGGTAAAACCGATGGTGGATGGGGGTATGCTTGGGTACCTGTTGTAGGTCCACTTGTGGGTGGTGCATTAGCAGCATTTTTATTTGTAGCCCTTTCGTCCTAGTAGTAATTTCAATTTAAGTAATCATGAAACAAATATTTTATACAGCCATACTTGTGCTTTCTTGTCAGCTAGGAGTTTATGCACAGACAGAATCTGAAACTATTTCAGAAGATAAAAATGAAGAAAAAGTTGAAAAATATCAGCCATTTAACTTCAACCTACAAGTAAAAAACATGCACTTGTGGAGAGGATATCGCGTTACCGATGCTCCTATGACAGCGGCCGATGTAAATTATCTTTCTAAAAACGGAAAGTTCAAAGCCGGTTTGTGGGGTGGATCTGGATTTAATGGTGATTATCACGAATTTGATTATTACGTATCATACACAACAGGCGGATTTAATTTTGCTATTTGGGATATTAATAATTATAGTGATTATCCAGATGCGAAGATCTTTAACTATGACATCGGAAAAACATCGCACTTTATTGATGTTTCTGCAGCTTATACTTTTAAAAAGATTCCTTTAAAATTATCATGGGCTACGATTGTATTAGGAAGAGATTTTTACGAAAACGATAACGGAGAATTGAAGAACTCATTCTCTCATTATGTAGAAGGATCATATATTTTAACTCAAAAAGAAAACTGGTCGTTAGGTGTTTATGCAGGTTTTGCATTTTCAGCTACTTCCGATGACGATACCAATTTCTACGGACCAAAATCTGGTTTTAACAACATTGGGGTGGTTTATAACAGAGATTTAAATGTATTTGATAAAATTACTATACCGGTATCTGCAACAGCTATGTGGAATACCATTCAAGATTACGGCGCCATTCAGGTAGCAGTTAATTTGTTTTAAGTTTGATTTGTTTATTTACAGACAAAGAAGTCGGCCTGTGGGCCGACTTTTTTTATTTAAATATTTAGCAAAGAAAGTTACGAATAGACCTAGTTGTATTGAGGATGTGTACCTTTCCATAAAAACAAAAAGTCGCTGAAAAGCAAAGCGACTTGTATAAGTATGCCCTATAGTTACATAACCCCACACCATATACCTACTTATGCGCTGCATAACGGGCACTCTTGTGTTTCGTTAGTGAACGTGAATATATACTTCAAACGCAGTTTTTGTACAGTTCATTTTTGCACTTACCAATATACAACTTTTTTACACATACCGTAATAATGCATGAAAAGGTAGAGTACCGTTGATGTCCCTATACTTTATGATAAAAAAATGCTGGTACTACGTTAATATTCTGATTTTTATGAGTAACTTACCACCTAGTAATACCAAATATGCTTCTTTAAAGCAGTAAAGTTCTTGATAAAATTTTAGCTCATGTTCCTTCCATAAATTGTTTTTGATAAAGCAAACAAAACATAGTTTATCATTTTAAAAACAGTTTATAGAGCAAACAAAACATAGTTTACTACAAACACAACAGTTTTTTTCGTAAACTAAACAATTTATGGAGTATCAAAAACAATTTATGTAACATCAAAAACAGTTTATGGAGCGTCAAAAACAATTTATGTAACATCAAAAACAGTTTATGTGGCGTCAAAAACAATTTATGGAACATCAAAAACAATTTATGGAGCGTCAAAAACAGTTTATGGAGCATCAAAAACATATAAATACACGCTCAACCCAGTAAACAAAAAGCCATCTATTTAGTTTAGAAATGTTTAAAATACGTATGAAAACCTGTGTAGTATAAACATCACAGGTTTTGCACACTACTCTCTATTTGTTTTCTTGTTTTAAACTATAAATGATGCACATACATCAACATATTTAATGTATGTCTAGTGACTATCTTCGTAGGCTTTAACAGGTTTATAAAATATAATCACCTGCAATAATATGGCTATGAGAATCAGAAAAATGATTTCGCCTTTGGTAAACCAATTAATAATCTTCATGGCATTGTTACTAATTAGCATTTGTTGTTTGCCTTCTTTTAACTGAATTTCAGAAAGTTCTTGCAGTTTTTCTACAATAACAGCTGTTTTTTGTAAAATGACTTCTTTAGCAATGCCATGGTTACGCTCTAGCTGTATCAATTCATTGATTTTTCCTTCTAAATTGTCAAAAACAATCTGTTCGCCGTCTGTAAGTTTGGTTTTTTTAAAAGCCTCCATATTACTGGCTATGGCTTTGTTTATGGCTTTATTTTCTTTGTTAGAATATACAGTGTCCGAAGACAATAGCGCCACTTCTTTGTCTTTGATATGAATTACCATATCCATCAAAATTGCTGTTGCTACCATTCTGTCTTCATAAATGGTAGTCACAGCTCCATTGATGCGATTAAAATTGGCTCTATCTATTAAATTGGTACTCAATACAATTAAAAAAACCAACAAAATACTGGCTATCCATTTTATTTTATTACTGAATTTCATAGGCGCTATTTTTTGTGTTTAACTTCTTCCTTTCAACCGTACTTCTATCTTTTTCTTTTTATCTGTAAGCTGTTTCATCACGTCCATTAAATCAGGATCTTTGGTTTCTTTGTAAAACTCGTTGATTCCTAAAATAAGACGTTTGGCTTCTCTCGATGCTTCAACACGGTCACTAGTTGTCATGTTGGTCATTTTACTAGCTTCAAAATTGTGGGCATCTTGCAGTAAACTTTTTAAAACTTCCATGATTTTTTACAATTCATTTTTTGGGTTATACAGAACGCTTCTTTAACCAAATATGGGAGGCAATGCTCTAAGAGCGCTGATACTTGGCTATTTGTTGGAAAATACTTTTTTTAAGTACTGAAAAAGCTTGTAACATAGTGGCATATTCATTTCTTTTTCGCTCATGCAATGTTGCTCTTGCCATATCGTAAGCATTTTTACCGTACTCTAATTCTAATTTTAGTTCTTTTTCATAAGTGCAATAATTTCCCATGAGAAGCGTATTTTTTCTTCTAACTTGTAACAATCGGTTGGCTAGCTGCATATCTTTGATCAATTTTGATTCAAAAATTCTGAAATACACAATCTCATCATTTATTTGGTTTAACATCTCCATCCATCCCGACAGCTCAAGCAAATCTTTTTCTATACACAGCTTTCTGTTCAATTCTTCTGTGTACGTCAATTCGGTATTCATATCTTTTGCTACATAAATGCTTTTATACTATGCTGCTCCACATCTTGCGTAACTTCTATAATGGTATACAGTTCTTCCTGAGCTGCATGTGTGTACAGTATAGTATTGCCTTGTGCATGCCCCAACAGCGCCAAGCCTATTGGGGACAACACAGATACTTTGTTGTTTTTCGCATGCACCTCGGCTGGCAATACTAATTGCAATTGCTTAGTGCTTTCTGTTGCCGATTGTATACGCACTTTACTGTAGCAACGAATGATGTTTAAAGGTAACAGTTCTTCATCTAAAATCACTGCATTAGCCAACTTTTGATGCCACTGAACTACCAATTGATGTGCGGTAACATCTGCCGTAAACTCCAGTATACTAAGCATACGCTTGATGTACACATACTCTCGTTTTTCTAATAGTATTTTTGGGTACATCATGAATCTTGTATTTAAGGAAAAATTCCTCTTAGAATGTATGCTTTTTCAATTCTTTTGATAGCAATACAGTACGCTGCGGTTCGTAAATCGATTCCTTCCAAAGCAGCGTAATTAGCAACTTTAGTATAGGCTTCAGACAACTTTTTGTATAATTTTGCCATCACCTCATCTAATAGCCATAACTCGCCATTTCTGTTTTGCAACCATTCAAAATAGCTACCAATAACGCCTCCTGAATTACACAGAATATCAGGAATCACCACTATTCCTTTGTCTAGCAGTATTTGTTCACCTGCTACACTGATGGGGCCGTTTGCTCCTTCTGCTACCAACTTGGCTTTAATAGTGCCTGCATTGGTTTCGGTAATTTGATTTCCTAAGGCAGCCGGAATACAAATGTCGCACTCCGTTCCAAAGAAAGCATCATTAGCAATACTATGAGCTTGTTGGTAACTAGCTACAGTACCACCATTGTTTACATATGCTGAAAGCGCTGCTACTGAGATTCCTTCTTTATGATAAATACTTCCTGAAGCATCTTGCACTGCAACCAATTTGGCTCCTTCTGCTTCTAAAAAGTGCGAAGCCCAATAGCCTACATTTCCAAATCCTTGAACTATGAATGTTTTATTTTCAAGTGTTTCTCCTTGTTGTGCTATCCAAAACTTAATAGACAAATACACTCCGTATCCGGTAGCTCTATCGCGTCCTTCTAATCCGCCACTGCCATCAGGTTTTCCGGTTACTACGTGTTGATTGGCTGTGCGTTCGGCAGGAGAACGGGTGCTCATATAGGTATCGGCAATCCATGCCATGGTTTGGCTATTGGTATTAACATCGGGAGCGGGAATATCGTGTTCTGGTCCTATATTATCAGCCAACGCAAACGTGAATCTACGTGTAATACGTTCCAATTCGCTTGCTGAATATTTAGACGGATCTAATTGAATTCCTCCTTTTCCGCCACCGTAAGGCAAACCAGCTAATGATGTTTTCCAGGTCATCCACATGGCTAAAGCTCTTGCTGCATCTATATCTACCGTTGGGTGATAGCGCAATCCTCCTTTGTAAGGTCCTAAAGCGTTGTTGTGCTGCACTCTGTAACCTGTAAAAACTTCCACTTCTCCGTTATCCATTTTCACTGGAAATTTCACTACCAGCTCATTATTGGTGATTTCTAAGATCTTGCGGATGTTAGGATGTAACCCTACATAATCGGCGGCTTTGTTAAACTGTTGCATTACATTTTCCATCATGCCTTGGGCAGGAAGCTGTACTGACTTTTTTTTGGGTTCTTTTGTGATTACTGACATAATTTTTCTTGTTCATTGCTGCTGATGTACATGTACCAATTCATGTTATTAGCATTCATGAATCTTTTTCATATTCATAGCAATGTTTGATAGTTATATACCAATACCCATGCCGAAGCAAACGCTAATATCTAAGCTATTTTTCAATTGAATCATTTTCAATATTTTATAACCTCCTAGTTGTTTTACTTCAAAAAAGTAAGTGAGTAGAAACTACCCGGCCGGGTAAAATGTATCTAGTTTTAAATTGGTCAAAAAATAGAATAGCTACCATAAAAAAATCCCCTTCTGTACCAAACAAAAGAGGATCTTTCCTTCCCTATAACAACTAACTAAAAATAAGTCTATTTTGTAAGTTCTCCGGCTGCTATGGCTTGGTCATAATCTACCGTTACACTACGCAAAGCTCTGTAAAAACGAGTACCATCTACAGGTTTAATACGAATCTGAGTGGTACCATCTTTCTTTTGAGTTACTTGGGTAACCACTACTTTTTCGCCATATACCAATTTGTCACTAGCAATACCGCCACGTTTGATGATGATATTCTTTTTAGGAAAATTGATATGCTGATATTCACTACCCGCTGGTTTTGCAATTTCTAAAACAGTTCCTTCTTGCACCTGAGATGGTTGTTGCTCCTGAGCATTGACACCATACATTCCTAAAGCTAAAAAACTTGCTACTATTAACTTTTTCATACGCATCTATTTTACGTTACACTATTTGATTTTGTTTTCGTAACTATAGAAGCAAGCCTAGTACCAAAAAAACAAAACAGTGCATTAAAAATATTAATACACTGTTTTACAACTATTTAACCTCAAAATGATTTTTTATAGCATCAGAACAACCGGGTAAAAAAGTACCAGCTGGATAATTTTCCCCCAGCTAATCGTCTAGTTTTTGACGCAATGTTTTGCGGGTGATTCCTAAAATGGCTGCTGCTTTGGTTTTGTTCTGTTGCGTAGCATTCAACACTTTTCTAATGTATTGTTTTTCTATTTCTTTAAGCGGTAGCAATTCTTCATCTGGGAAATCTATGGCAAACTTCAACGAATCTGGTAAATGTGTTACATCTACTGTTGTGTTACACATAATCACAGCACGTTGCACTATGTTTTCTAACTCCCGAATGTTTCCCGGCCAATTGTAGCGCTGCAAAATGGCCAAAGCCTCTGGCGTTATACTCACAAACTTATCTTTGTACTCTACTCCATATTTAAACAAAAACTTATCTACCAGCAACGGAATATCATCTTTACGATCTTTTAACGGTGGCAAAGCAATTTCTACTACCGTAAGTCGGTAATACAAATCTTCTCTAAAACCTTGTTTCGTTATCATTTCTTTGAGGTTGCTATTGGTAGCCGCAATAATGCGTACATCTATTTTCTCGGGCTTTTGCGTCCCTACTTTGGTTACTTCTTTTTCTTGTAACACGCGCAACAATCTATTCTGAACGGCTGCGGAAGCATTTCCTATTTCATCTAAAAAAATAGTACCACCATTGGCTGCCTGAAAAAAACCATCTCTGTTGCTATCGGCTCCAGTAAAAGCTCCTTTGGTATACCCAAAGAGTTCTGATTCTAATAAGTTCTCTGGAATAGCGCCACAATTCACCGCTATAAAAGGCGCTTTGGCAAACTTACCCTCGTAATGCACTGCTCTTGCTACCAATTCTTTTCCCGTACCACTTTCTCCTTTGATAAAAATAGTAGCCTTGTTGTCTTTCACCCGTTCGATGATCTGAAAAACATCTTGCAATTTTTCCGAATTCCCAATAATGTTTCCATAGCCTTCTTTGCGTGCATTACTTTCTTGCTTGGTCACCACCTTTGAGATAGTCTTGGAAACTTTTGCTGCTAATGATTTTTGAATAGCGGCTTCTAATTCGTCCTTGGTAAAAGGTTTGGTAAGATATTCGGTAACGCCAGATTTAATAGCTTCTAGCGAACTTTGTGCCGAAGGATAGCCCGTGACCACCAACTTAGGTAAGTTAGGGTAATGCTCTGCTGTAAACTTTAGCAATTCTTCCCCATCTATTTCGGGCATTCGCAAATCGGTAATCAATAAATCTATGGGGGTATCTCTTAGAATAGTCACCGCTTCTTTTACAGAAACCGCTTTGTAGGAATAAAAGTTCCACGATTTTAAATGACGCTGCAACAACTCTAAAATATTTACATCATCATCAACTATTAAAATATTTTCTTTTCGTAACTGCATTTTATTTTGGAATTTTTACGGTGAAAATAGCTCCACCATTGGTATGATTCGCTGCGGTAATACTTCCTTTATGGCTCGCCACAATACCATGCACTACACTAAGCCCTAAGCCGGTGCCATCGCCTGTTGGCTTGGTAGTAAAAAAGGGTTCAAAAACTTTATCTAAAGCCTCATCACTTAAGCCACTTCCCTCATCTATCACTTTTATCACCGCATGGGTTTCGGTTTCGTTGGCCTCAATAGTTACCTTTCCGCCTGTGGGCGAAAAATAGATAGCATTCATAATTAAATTGAAAACAATCTGGGTAAACTGTATGGTATCGGCTTTGATACTAATCTCGTCTTTTGCAATCTTGGTTTCGTAGCGTACGCCTTTCTTTTTAAACGTACTGTCTAACAATTCTAACGCACTTTTTAACTGCGGAACCATATTGATCTGCTGCATTTCTTGCGGCATAGCACAGGTAAAAAACATAAGGTTTTTAACTACTTCACGAGCAAAGATAGCATTCTGAATTATTTTATTCACATCGCTATGCTCCAAGCCTTTTTCTTCTAAATCGGCTTTGTGAAGCTCTGCAAATCCTAAAATATTAGCCAACGGAGTATTGAGCTCATGCGCAATACCTGCGGTAATTTCTCCTAAAATAGCCAACCTATCGGCACGTTGCATTTGGCGTCTTAGTTGCAATTCGTTTTGCTGAATTTCTACCCGCTCTAGCAAGTTGCCTATTTTTAGCGCCACACTGTCTAGCAACTGTTGTTCTTCTTTCAGAAAAGCATATTCAGTGCTAGGCAAAGCTGCTATAATACTTCCGCTATCGTTATTAAAAACCCTGATACTTGCTGTTAATTGTTCCTTATTAGCTATGGTTCCGGTGGCAATGCTATGCACAGGAGTGGTAATTGCAATTTCTGTATGGTCGGGATACTGAAATCCTCTTTGCAAACTTTGCGTAATGGCGTTGAAAGTTTCTGGAATTTGGTTGGCATCTGTATTTACAATTATGGAAGACACCTCGTACAAACACGTAAGCTCTTTGATGCGTTCTTTTAAAATTTCTTCGGTAGTATTCACAGCTTTTTTAGCTAAAGATACAAGTTTCTATAAACTTCACTGATTTTGCAATCCTCTATCTATTTGTTTTCTTGTTTTAAAACTATAACTGATGTACATAACCATAGTTTACCAAATCGGTATAGTGATTCATTCTTAACCACCAACGCCTGCTTTTTCACATACTAGCTGCCGTTAGTTTTTATTGACTTTTAACCGTTTTATAATTGAAAAAAGACATAATCAACTGATTATCAAGCACACAAAATTTAACAAAACAAACTACTATAACCTTGTAAAGCTAGTAATAACAAGGGGTTACAGCGTTTGTTAATTTTTTTTATGCTTTATAAAATTAGGATAAATACTGAGCTGCTATTCCTATGAGTTATTTACTCCACGTAGGTAATACTTCCATAAACCGAAATGGTAATTCATAATTGAGTTCCATTTTTTGAGTATCCGTAGTATTTTGGTATGATCTATGGAATTGTTTCAAAGCCAATGTATCTCTTTGCAATTGCAAAGCCTCTTTAGCAGCTAAAACAATCTGGATGTAATTTTTATAGCTGGCATCTTCATTACTATAGAAATACACAAAGTAATTAGGATTCGTTGTTGGCATATCATACAATTGCTGTTTCAAGGTGTTAAGTTGCACTTCTTCCCCATTCCATAAGCACTTATCCTGAGCTGTTTGTGTGATTTTTATAATCGGATTGTATTGGTGTACGGAATCAAATTTGTAAAAAGCAGCTTTGTCCGGAACACGCAAATAAACAGTATGCTTATCATTAGCATGTTGTTCATGTGTATCTTTATTGGGGGCTACGGCAAATCCTGTCCAATTAATACCAAAATAGGATACAACTTCTCGTATTTTATTTATTTCTTTCATTGTAACTCCCTCCCCAACATGTATATTAAACGAAATATAGAATTCAAAAGGTATAGTACGTAGGCTGGATTTGAGTCGCTGTATCTCATCTATCATCTGAGATTTGTTCATCGCTGTGTTTTCAAAATAAAACAAGGTACTATCTGCAGCGATGCTATCTTTTACAATATAAATGGGTATATTCTTAGTTCTGCTACTTACTTTTTCATAAGCATCCGATTTTGGTAATTGAATCTCATACGCACGCATTATGTTCTTAGCCAGCACATTCTTGTTGAGTGTTTGGTAATCTAGAAAATTGATGAAAGAGAAGGTTAATGCAACGCCTATGATTGCTGCAAAAGAAATTCCCATATAGCGTAGGCTTTCTCTTTTATAAACCAACCGAAGAGAAGTCCAACTTTGAAGAAACAAGACAAGAATGATTAACACACAAATGAGTACATAATATGTATTCAAACCTTCTGAATAATAACTCATGGCAGGTACCATGGCTAAAAAAGCAAATTGGGCTACGCGCAAAAACCAACTTAGGAAATAGGACATCAAGTTTCGCTGATCGTTTACAATAGCATTCCTGTGTACCGTTTTTTTCTGAAAAGATTGCTTGGGCTTGTACAACCAATAGTTAATGGTAACCGACTGCCCGAAAATAGCCGCAACGGCTCCCAAAAAGAAATTATAAAACCACGTTTGTAGATCACTCAACACAAAAATATTGTAGGCATCATCTATACTTGAAACCCTTATAATTTCACGAATCATGTATCCAAATTCATACAGCGCAAACGCAGAGAATACTCCTAAAACAATACCTACAATTTTTTGTGTATTGGAAAGCTTTGGAAACCTATGGCCTAACTGTATGGAGCTATCTTTGCTTTTCATGTGGTGAACGAAGGTAAGTAATTTATAAGTATACATTTACTCTAAAACGTTACACTTATCTTTTTAAATATGATTCACAACCAGATAGGTTACAATGTTTGTAAAGAGGTAACATACCAAGCACTTTTTTCAGCCGGACCTTTGACTATAATCTCAAAAAACACCTAAAATACACCACCAAAAAGGCCCATAGTAATCAGGGAAACACACGCCTGCTTACAATGGCCATAAAAGCCTTCCTAAAAGCCCATAATCTGCTTGTAAGCCTTCCGAAAAACCAGAAAATCCACTACCGCTAAAAACAAAAAAGTCGCTCAAAAGCGACTTGTATAACCCAACCTCCAACTTTTACCAAGGAGTTGTGCAACAATTACCAATGTTAGTGGCAGTTTTTATTTTTCAAATTCTATAATTGGGAAATGCGGTTTCCACATTTTGCCTAGTTTTTCTTTGTTTTCAGCAAATCCAATGTCAGTTATTTTTGCGTTTTCTAATTTGTTTTTTAATCTCTCCGAAACATAAATTCCCCAAGAATAATGAGGTATTTTGAACAAGTCAGTGTCATAATCGAAGTCTTTTCCAAAAACCACTTTTTTAGTCTCAAAAGAGTATTTTTTTTGAGAGTCAGATTTGTTTTCAGCGATTAATTCCAATTCTTGTTTATGGGATAAGATTTTAATTATTTCTCCATTTTCATCGGTTGCCAGTATTTCACTTTTCTCAAAGTCAATCCAATTGTAACATTCATTTGCGTTTTTGTCAGGAAAAGTCAAATCAAAATATTCGTAAGATTTATTAATTTTTATAAATCCAAACAATTTTTCTATTCGAAGCACTTTTGCTTTTCTCAAATCATATTGAATTGTGTTACTTTCTTTAAAAATGTTCAATGCTTTTTTATTCAGAATGAACTCATTGGTAGAATGTAAAATGTCATTTAGTTTGTTGAATTCATCATCGTCATACATCTTACATACTGTAATATTCTGTCCATTATTTTTTTTATAATCAATGTCCTCAATTGCTCCAGAGTCGTCTATGTGAAATGTAAAGTACTTCATTCGGTTCAAATGGTAGGTGACGGTCTCGTATAACCGTCAGTTACGGGATTAAAGATAATGATTTTCGGTTAAGAACTGGCGTTAGCAATTCCGAGTAGATTCGGACGTAGTCGAATCCGCCGACTAGAGCCTAGCGACTGGCGAAGCAAATTGCGGTTATACATCTTTGTTATGCACTGGCATTCCTAATTATACTTCGGTCGTTAGGATATTTATTTGCGGTATTTCAATTCATATAAGGCTTTATATTTTCTGCTCTGATTGTTGAATTATTAATAATGACTTGTGTTAACACGCCCTAATTAATCGACTGCCTAAATTTTAAAGGCGTTAAATTAGTTTTGGTCTTGAACAGTTTGCTGAACGATTGCGGATACTCAAACCCCAATTCGTAAGCAATTTCACTAACAGAAAGCTCGGTGGTAGATAATTTCTCTTTGGCTTTTTCGATTAAATGGTTGTGGATATGCTGTTGCGTATTTTGTCCTGTAAGATTGCGAAGCATATCGCTTAAATAATCTGCCGAAATGTTCAATTGACTTGAAACATACTGAACTGTAGGAAGTCCCGATTCCTGTATTTGTTCGCTGTTGAAATAATCGGTTAACAGACATTCCAATTTTACCAACAAATCATTGCTTGCCGTCCTTCGTGTAATGAATTGTCTGTTGTAAAAACGGTTGCAATAGTTGAGCAACAATTCTATGTGGGAAACGATAACATCTTGACTAAAATGGTCTATTACAGAACGGTATTCATTTTCTATGTTCTGCATTATGGTGGTTATTGCTTTATCTTCATCTTCCGAAAGGTGTAAGGCTTCATTGACTGAATAAGAAAAATAGCCGTAGTTTTTTATTGTTTTTCCCAATGTATAATTTCTGATGAAATCGGGATGAACCACCAACCAATATCCTGATAATTTTAACCCTTCAACAATGTCGGTGGTTACTACCTGCATAGGTGAAAAGAATGTCATCACACCTTCATCAAAATCGTAGTACTGTTGTCCGTATTTCATTTTTCCCTTAAAATTCTTTTTGATGGCAATACAGTAGAAATTATAGGACACGCTACGCAGACTCTCATCATCAAAGCATTTTGCTTCTTCAAAATTGATGACGCTTACCAATGGGTGTTTGGGTTTTGGCAAAGCCAATGCTCTGTGCAATTCGGATATCGAATTAAAAATATGCGGTTTTTTTCCTGTCCGTTTCATTGATATAAAAATACGAAATCAATCAAAATTGGTCGATAGCGTCAAATGTTTCCAAGTTTCAAACTCTTGCATTTCTTTTTCCCGATGCTCTTTTATCAAGTCATAAGTGTCCGTACCCAATAGCAATCGTAACGGTGGATTCTCCAACTCGACAATTTCGGCAAGTATTTTTACCAATTTTTCAGGGTCACCTATCTGTTGTCCGCTGTAATTTGTCCAAAGTTCCTCTGCTTTGTCCAAACCGTAAACTGAAATTCTGTTTTTAGCAAACTGCATAGAACCTTTTTCCATAAAACTGGTTCTGAACTGTCCTGGTGCAACTACGGTAACTTTTATGCCAAAGTCATTTACTTCCTGTGCCAATGCTTCAGAAATACCCACCACCGCAAATTTTGAAGCGTTGTAACTTGTGGCATTGGCAAAACCAACATAACCTGCATTGGAAGCAATATTGATGATATGTCCCAACTGTTGTTTTCGTAAATGAGGCATTACATTTCGCAAAATATTGACTGTTCCGAACAAGTTAACGTTCACGGTTTGACGAAATTCCTTGTCTGTTATTTCCTCCATGCTACCTACCAATGAATAGCCTGCATTATTGACCACTACATCTATTCTTCCAAATTTTTCAATGCCTTGTTGAACAGCATTTTTAACTTCTTTGTCGGAAGTAATATCGACTTTCAAAGGCAAGAAATTGTCTTGCTTTTCTGTAATCGAATTTTTTAACTCTTCGATACTTCTTGATGTAGCGATAACTTGATGACCTTGAGACAATGCCAGTTTTGTCAATGCCAATCCAAATCCTTTTGATGTTCCTGTGATAAACCACACTTTCTTATTACTCATAATCATTCGTTTAAATTATGGTACAAAAGTGAGCAGGTTGACACATAAAAAAGTGTTCAAATCCTATGATGTTGTGTTCAAAATGGATAAAATCAGGTGGTGGGTGGGCTTGGTTCTTTTTTGGTCGTAGCGTTTTTCACGCTTGTGCATAACGGAATTGTATATGAAAAGTAAAGAGTTTATACTTTAATTTTTCAGATTAACGTTGTGTTTGGTTTGTGTTTTCACTTTGGGCAGAAAACTACTCCTTTATTTTTTATATGCTTTGTGCCTGTTACACAAGTTAGCAAAAAATCTCCACCCTTTTTAAGGTGCAACCGTTATTTTTTTCGTATCTTACTGTATGCAAGGCAAAAAGATCATACAAGAAGCATTGTTCACCCAGTTTCTACTCAGTGACCATGTACCTCAAAACAATGTGTATCGAAAATTACAGCAGGTTTTACAGCTTCAATATTTATACAAACTCACCAAACCCTATTACGGCGTTAGTGGTCAAAAAAGCATTGACCCAACCGTGTTCTTTAAACTCTGTTTGGTGGGCTATTTAGAAAATATAACCTCAGACCGTAAACTCATCGAAGTAAGCAGTATGCGACTCGATATTTTATTCTTTCTGGGCTATAACCTAGGCGAACCCCTACCATGGCACTCTACCATGAGTCGTACACGCCAACTCTTC
>NZ_FPBK01000001.1:0-641271 GCF_900116665.1 Pustulibacterium marinum
CAACCTACAGTCCAACAAAGATTGCCAGAACAATTAAAAGTATCACTGCCCGTGAAATTTTCTCTCAAGCTCCAGGTGTAAAAAGAGCATTATGGGGTGGAGCTTTTTGGGGAAGTGGCTTTTATATTAATACTGTGGGACGGCATAGCAATGAGCAAGTAATAGCTGCATATGTGAAAAACCAAGGTTCTGAAAAGGATTATCAAGTTTTGCATAGAAATAATGACATACAATTAAATCTATTCTAAACTAATGCCTCGGGGCTTGCCCCGAGGATTATTTACTTATAATAATGATTTTAATTTAGGATTCATTCTTTTGATTAATGCCAATTTCCAACCCAACTTCCATCGTTTTAATTCCTTTTCGCGCTTCATAGCGTGTTTTAAATTCCGAAAGGTTTCAAAATATATGAGATGTTTAAACTTACGTTTTGAAGCCAAATCTAAAGCTTTACAATCATCGGTTATTCCTGTTAAGAACTTAGTCCTTAAATCATCCGAAACTATATAAACATAACACATCTTCATTTATAAACAATATCTTTATTAAATATATAAAATTATTGTTTAAATTTTAATGAATTGAAATTATTTTAACTTACTACCTTTTGCAGCCCAAAAAGGATGCGTTTCAATTGTAAGTCTACCAGCCTTTACCATTGGGTCTGCATTTGCTAAACTATCGGCTTCTTCAAAGGTTGCCGTATGGTAAATGGCAATTCCGGAAATAGGACTTTCATCTTCAAACGGACCGGCAATAGAAATTTTCCCTGCTAAGTGTAAGGCTTCTAAATGTGCTAAATGGGCAGTTTGTAATTTTGCCAAGGTTACAGAATCTTGGTCGCGGTTGGGACCTTTCATCAGATGAACCATAAAATATTTTTGCATCACATAGGTAGTATCGCCTTCTTGATATGAAAATGTTTCCGGCTGAACACTTTCTACACTTCCATTGATATCTAAAGTAGATTCCTTTATTTCTTCCTTTCCCGGTTCTGAACAACTTACCAAAAATAACACACTAAATATCCAAACTAGCTGTTTCATGTTACCACTTTTTATAAGGATGACTACTTAATCTAGAATTATAATATTTGACATTTCCCGTTACTTCTGCTCCCAACCAATCTGGTTTTGGGAATTCTTGAGATGCATGTGCTAACTCTACTTCTGCAACGGTCAATCCTTCATTATCACCAAAAAATTCATCTACCTCAAAAACAACATCTTCTATAGGAATTTCATATCTAAATTTATCAATCACTCCTGGCAAACATAACTTTAATAATGCTTCGGCTTCATTGGCGGGAATTTCCTTTTCCCATTCAAAACGAGACGTTCCCTCGGAATTTGATTTCCCTTTTACGGTAATAAAACCTTGTTCTCCCTTTAACCGAATGCGTACAGTACGTTCTGCATCGGTTGATAAAAACCCCTGTACAATTCTGGTTTTTGAAGATGCGACATCTTTGTATGCTTCTGAAATCACCAGAAACTTACGCTCTATTTCTTCCATACTAATTGAATTCAATGTATAAATTACTTCTTTTTTCGAAGGTTGTCAATAGTGGCTAATGTTTTTCCTTTATCGATACCAAAAAGAAAGTGCTTTGGACTTCCTACAATTTGAGAAGAGTAAATTCCTGAATGTCCACTAAACATATACGCTACAACGCAAGCAATACCAAAATACACGGCTCCTTTGGCCCCGAACAATTCAATAGCCATTAAAGTACATGCGATGGGAGTATTGGTTGCTGCCGCAAATACAGCTACAAACCCCATACCCGCTAATAACTCCGTAGGCAATGGTAAAAACCAAACCAAGGCATTTCCCAATGTAGCTCCAATATAAAACAACGGAGTTACCTCGCCACCTTTATAACCAGCACCCAAGGTGAACGATGTAAAGAGTAATTTCAAAGCAAAATCATACCAATTTAAAGGCATATTAAAAGCATCTACAATAGTTGGAACTCCCAATCCTATGTATTTTGTTGTTCCAATAGCGTATACAGCTAATGCAATGACAACACCTCCAATTACAGGGCGTAGTGGTGGATACTTCACTTTTGTTTTAAAAAGTGTTGTAAAAAAATGGGTGGCTTTTGAAAAGAACATGCCACCGAGTCCAAATAATATTCCGGCAATAATTGCATACAGAAAAGTAAGCGGTGTAATATCTGGTACCAAATCTACTCCATAATGTGTGTGGTGAATTGGCCAAAGTTTACAAACATAATCGGCTACCACAGCACCAAGTACACTTGCCAATAATGCATCATAGCGCATTCTTCCAAGAACCATTACTTCTAGAGCGAAAACAGCACCTGCCAACGGTGTTCCAAAAACCGAAGCAAAACCAGCACTTACCCCAATAATGATAATTATTTTTCTATCATCTTTATTCAGTTTGAACCATTTTGTAAACTGGTCTGCAATAGCTCCACCCATTTGTACAGCACTCCCTTCTCTACCTGCCGAACCTCCAAATAAATGTGTCATTACCGTACCAAAAAGTACCAAAGGCGCCATTCTAAATGGAATAATATGTTCGGGAGAATGAAATTCTTCTAACAGCTGATTGTTTCCCTTAACAACGCTACTGCCATAATAGTGATATACCAGACCAACAATAAAACCACCAATCGGTAATAGTGCTATAATCCATTTGTGGGCTTCACGATAGTCTGTAGCCCAATGCAAACTATATAATAATGCGGCCGATGCAGAACCGGCTAAAGCTCCAATCAACAAACAAATGACTAGCCATTTGCATAAATAAATAAAAGAAGGAATTTGTGGAATGGAATTGAATTTCTTGTCTTCTGATGTCATAATTTAAACTATATACGTTACCTGTGGCAATATTGCCAAAAAGTAGACGTCATCAGCATTTTAGCGGTTCAAGGCAGACATCATTGCCATACAGATATAGCAAAAGTACACAAAAAAATTAATCGGAACCTAATTTTTGTAGTGTATCACTTTCTACAATCGTTTTGGAAAAATTGTTATTGGCCAACCATATCATTGATTTTGCAATACGCTCTGGATGAATAGATTTATATTTCTCTAGCGGCCCAACCATTACCAAGTCTAAAACCTTAAAAAACTGCTTTGCAATATATTCTCCTAGTCGAAACTCTTCTCGATTTCCACTGATTAATGCTGGACGCACAATATGAATTTTTGGAATTGAAAATTCCTGAACCTTTGCTTCCATTTCCCCTTTCAAACGGTTATAAAACACGTTACTCTTTGTATTAGCGCCCATTGCCGAAATTACTATAAAAGCCTTCGCATTACATTTCGCTGCCAATTCAGCCGCAGATACCGGTATTCCATAATCTACTTTCTGGTATACTTCTTTATTTGGAGTTTTCTTTTGGGTAGTACCTATGCAACAAAACACGTCATCGCCTTTAAACAATTGCTTATACTTTTCCAGTTCAGTAACATCAATGATATGTTCCACCAGTTTAGGATGTGTTATTCCTTTAGTCCTTCGGGAAAACAGGATGATCTTTTCATACCTTCCATCAGAAAGTAATTCGCTCAATACATATCCGCCAGTTAAACCGGTTACTCCTAGAATGATTGCTGTTTTTTTCATACGGTTACCTCTTCAAAATACTGATTTTGCACAACAATTTACATTAAATTTGTGGTATGGCGAGTGTAGATGAGATTCCTTTACGAAAAATAATTCATGTGGATATGGATGCCTTTTATGCATCTGTAGAACAAATGGATCATCCTGAATTGAAAGGAAAACCATTAGCCGTTGGTGGAAGCGAAAAACGAGGTGTTGTCTCTGCTGCGAGTTATGAAGCCAGAAAATTTGGAGTGCGAAGTGCCATGAGTGGGTTTGCTGCCAAACGCAATTGTCCAGATCTTATTTTTGTAAAACCACGATTTGAACGTTACAGAGAGATCTCTCAACAAATCAGAAAAATATTTTTTGATTATACCGATTTGGTGGAACCGCTTTCTCTAGACGAAGCTTATCTAGACGTTACTGTAAACAAAAAAGGTAATCCTTCTGCTAGTTTATTGGCCAAAGAGATCAGACAGCGAATTTTAGACGAAGTTGGCTTAACGGCTTCCGCAGGAATCTCTATCAATAAATTCATAGCCAAAGTTGCCAGCGATTATAACAAACCCAACGGACAAAAAACTGTAAATCCGCAAGATGTTTTAGAGTTTTTGGAGAATTTAGACATCAAAAAATTCTACGGAATAGGAAAAGTTACTGCCGAAAAAATGTATCAACACGGCATTTTTACCGGAAAAGAATTAAGAGAACGCTCATTAGAATACTTACAGCAGCATTTTGGAAAAAGTGGTACTCATTACTATAATATTGTTCGAGGTATCCATTTAAGCGAAGTAAAACCACATAGAACTCCAAAATCGGTTGGAGCGGAGCGTACGTTTAGCGAAAATCTTACTTCTGAGGTGTTTATGCTAGAACGATTAGAAAATATAGCTTCGGAACTAGACAAGCGGCTTAAAAAGCATAAAATAGCGGGAAAAACCATTACCCTGAAAATAAAATATAGCGACTTTGTACAACAAACACGTAGCAAAACCATTTCCTATTTTATTTCTGATAAAGATTTGATTTTGGAAACAGCCAAGGAATTGCTGTATCAAGAAAAACTAGAAAATTCCGTGCGTCTGTTGGGCATTTCACTTTCGAATTTAAATACTGAAAAGAAGGCTAAGCCCGTGGAAGAAAAATCGATTTCAGTTCAGCTTAAGTTTGATTTTTAAGCAAAAAAAACCGCCAAGAAAACTTAGCGGTTTTAAGTATTTATATTGAAAATTTCTTATCCGAAATTACAAGTTTCAATTTCTTTGATACGAATAGTATTTACCATTCCTTTATCTTTGATAGGCATTGCAGCTAAACTGATCAACATATCTCCTGGCTCCAAGAATCCTTTTTCACAAGCAATTCTGTTTACGTCTTCAATGGTTTCATCGGTAGTTACATATCTATCATAATAGAATGCTTCTACACCCCAAAGTAAACTTAACTGAGTTAAAATATGCTTGTTGCTAGTAAATACTAAAATGAAAGATTTTGGTCTCCAGGCAGAAATCTGGAAAGCAGTATAACCACTATTTGTTAAGGTAGAAATAGCCTTTGCATTGATTTCGTTTGCCATAACTGCAGCATGGTAACAAACAGATTTTGTGATATATCTTTTTGTTCTAATGAAAGGTGGTTCTTGAGGAACTTTGATAAGCGAAGAGTTTTCAACACTCTTAATAATGCTTGTCATTTTTTCAATTACCTGAACAGGATACTGCCCTACTGAAGTTTCTCCAGAAAGCATTACCGCATCTGCACCGTCCATTACAGAGTTTGCAACGTCATTTACTTCTGCTCTTGTAGGCGTTAAGCTATCAATCATACTTTCCATCATCTGTGTAGCGATGATTACAGGAATTCTAGCTTTTTTAGCTCTTAACACCAATTTCTTTTGAATTAATGGAACTTCGTGTGCAGGAACTTCTACTCCTAGATCTCCACGAGCTACCATTAAACCATCACAGTAAGAAACAATTTTATCAATGTTTGCTACACCTTCTGGCTTTTCAATTTTTGCAATAATTGGAATTTTTTCTTCAGAATGCTCTTTAATAAGATTTTGAAGATCTACAATATCTTGCTCATGACGTACAAAAGAAAGTGCTATCCAGTCTACTTTTTGTTGAATGGCAAAAATTGCATCTTTGATATCTTTCTCTGTTAACGCAGGTAGAGAAAGATTTGTATTTGGAAGGTTAACTCCTTTTTTAGATTTCAACGGTCCACCTTGAATAACTTTTGTAGTTACTTCTTTTTCTTTATCGGTTCCGGTAACTTCAAAAATAAGTTTACCATCATCTAAAAGAATACGTTCTCCAGGTTTTACGTCTCTTGGAAACTCTTTGTAGTTCATGTAAACTTTTTCTGCGTTTCCAACGAATGGCTCACCTGTAACAAAAGTAATTTCGTCACCATCATTTGCCATTACGCCATCTTCCATTACACCAACACGTAGTTTAGGACCTTGTAAGTCACCTAAAATACCTGCAGCGTAACCAAATTCTTCATTGATTTCACGAATTATATTGATTCGTTCTTCAACATCTTTATAATCTGCATGAGAGAAGTTAATTCTAAAAACATTAGTCCCTGCCTCTATCATTTTTTTAATAGTCTCCTTTGTACTCGTTGCAGGGCCTAAGGTTGCAACTATCTTGGTTTTTTTAACTTTTAACATTTTCAGAAAATTAGGTTTGTCTTCGATTTAAGTTGATTTGCTGCTACTTTATAAGTAGTTATTATGTTTGGGATTTGCTGTATTTTACTCGTAATATCAGAAATATTTAAGTACATCTCTTCAGTATCTATTTTTAAGAAGTAATCTACCTTTTTCATTTCTGGAATTAAGTAACCTTTTACAGGTTGTTCTTCTGCCTCAAAAAGTGAAAAGACGGCTTTTCTTCTTTTCTTTTGAATATAGGTAGTATTTGCTACCAAATTCCACATGACATCTTCTTGTTCATTAAGCCATTCAAAATTTTCAAATACCTTTTGAGCAGCTATCTCAATTGTTTCTGCTTTAGACAGTCTAATGTTTAAGGCTTTGTTTAACCAATAGGCCAACCTGTAGTCTTCTAAATGACTGTGGAGCGCTATTAATGTGAACTCAGTTTCCTCAAAATCATCTAATAACCTGTGTATTGCCATTTTTGTCTAAAACGGTTGTAAAGATATGATTTCTTTAAAAAACAATATAATAATAGTTCAATTCTTTAATGAAACATACGATCGAAAACGAGATAGTTAACAATTTAATAATCTTTATTAGCTATCAACGAGTCTATTTCCCTTCAATTTTATGTTGTAGTGCAAAAAATGCTCTTTTGGCCGCAGCCTCTTCTGCTTTCTTTTTTGAAGTGGCTCTTGCTTTGGCAATTACCCGATTGTCAATACTTAGTTTCACACCAAAATGCTTTAGGGTATCATTACCGGTATCTTCATAGGTATGAAAATTGAAGGTCTTTTTTTCCTTTTGACACCACTCTATCAACAAGCTCTTGTAGCTGATTATTTTACCTTCTAGTCGTTCAATATCAACATGCGGCTCTATAATTCTTTTATTGATAAAGTACTCACAGTATTTATAACCTCTGTCAAGATATATGGCACCTACCAAAGCTTCAAAAAGATTACCATGAATGTTATCTCCAAAACTATCTTTGGGTATACTACTTTCCAAATAATCTATCAATTGTAATTCTTTACCAAGTTCATTTAAATGCTCTCGACTCACTACTTTTGAACGCATTTTGGTAAGGTAGCCTTCATCTCCAGAAGGTACTTCCTCGTACAGAAATTTTGAGATTACCGCACCCAACATAGAATCTCCAAGAAATTCCAAACGCTCATAATTAACGGGATTTCCTGCATCATCTTTAAGATTTGTAGACCTATGGGTAAAGGCTTTTCTGTAGACCTGAAGATTTTTCGGTTTGAATCTTAATATTCTGTGCAAATAAATAAAAAAATTCCCGTCATCATCAGAGCGGGAATTCCATATTTTGCGAATAAGATTCATATACTATTCTTCAATTTTTTTGAATAACACACAAGCATTATGACCACCAAAACCAAACGTGTTACTCATAGCTATTCTAACATCGCGATTTTGTGCTTTGTTAAGTGTTAAGTTCAATTTGGAATCAATTTTCTCATCTCTTGTTTGGTTGTTGATCGTTGGAGGAATAATCCCTTCAACAAGCGGAAGAATAGATGCGATAGCTTCTATAGCTCCTGCGGCACCTAACAAGTGACCTGTCATAGATTTTGTAGAATTGATGTTCAGCTTATAAGCATGTTCACCAAAAACATCTACAATTGCTTTAGATTCTGCGACATCACCAAGAGGTGTTGACGTTCCGTGCATGTTAATAGCATCTACTTCATCAATACTAACACCAGAATCTCTAAGGCAGTTTATCATCACATTTTTAGCACCTAATCCTTCAGGATGTGGAGCTGTCATGTGGTGAGCATCTGCAGAAAGTCCACCTCCTGCAAGTTCTGCATATATTTTTGCACCTCGCGCTTTTGCATGTTCATATTCTTCAAGAATTAAAGCACCAGCTCCTTCACCCAATACAAAACCATCACGGTCTGCATCGAAAGGTCTTGAAGCTGTTTCTGGGCTGTCATTTCTTGTTGATAATGCATGCATAGCGTTGAAACCTCCTATTCCTGCTCCAGTAACGGCAGCTTCAGATCCACCCGAAACTATTACGTCTGCATATCCTAACCTTATATAATTCAAAGCGTCAATCATTGCATTGGCCGATGAAGCACATGCAGACACTGTTGTAAAGTTAGGTCCTCTGAAACCATACTTAATAGAAATAAGTCCGGGAGCAATATCCGCAATCATTTTTGGAATAAAGAACGGATTGAATTTTGGAGTTCCATCTCCATTTGCAAAATTGGTAACTTCTTGTTGGAAAGTTTCTAGACCGCCAATACCGGCACCCCAAATAACTCCAACTCTGTCTTTATCTAAAGATTCAATATCCAGTTTAGAATCTACCAAAGCTTCATCTGAAGCAACCATGGCATATTGTGAAAATTTATCTAAACGTCTTGCCTCTTTTCTATCTATAAAATCGTTTACATTGAAGTTTTTCACCTCACAGGCAAACTGTGTTTTGAATTTTGAGGCGTCAAAATGTGTTATTGGTGCAGCACCACTAACGCCTTTTTTTAACCCTTCCCAATAATCTTGAAGATTATTCCCGATTGGGGTCAAAGCTCCTAAACCTGTAACAACAACTCGCCTTTGTTTCATGTGAACAATTTTATTAACAATTTAAAAACCATCAAACATGAGTAGAATGTCCAACTAAATTAAGCTGAACATTCTAAACATGAGTACTTTTTCTATAAATCTTTCTTACTTTGCTGATTCAATATATTGAATTGCTTGACCTACTGTTGCAATGTTTTCTGCTTGGTCATCTGGAATTTGGATATCAAATTCTTTTTCGAATTCCATAATTAATTCCACAGTGTCTAATGAGTCTGCTCCTAAGTCGTTTGTGAAACTAGCTTCTGCTACAACTTCGTTTTCATCAACACCTAATTTGTCTACGATGATCGCCTTTACTCTTGATGCAATGTCTGACATAATTTTTAGTTTTAAAATTTAATTTGTTGGCAAAAATAAAAAACTTTACTTGAAAACAACATTTTAGTTAAAAAATGTGTTCACTAATTTAATGAAATTTACTGCAAGTAATCTCTATTTCACTTCTAATTGTAGATTATTATTAGTTTTTTTGCGATTTAATAACTCATTTTCCTTGCACTATGAAAAATGTGATCATTTTCGCTTCGGGCTCTGGTTCTAACGCAGAGAACATTATTCATTATTTTAATGACAATAATGATGTTACCGTAAATTTAATTTTAAGCAACAACCCAAAAGCATATGTGCTTGAGCGTGCAAAAAATCATAAAATAAGTGCTATTACTTTTAACAGAACCGCTTTTTATGATAGTAATTTTATTTTAGATATTGTAAAAACTGCCAAACCAGATTTAATAGTACTTGCAGGATTTTTATGGAAATTCCCGGAAAATATTATCAATGCTTTTCCAAATAAAATCATCAATATTCATCCTGCTTTACTACCTAAATATGGAGGAAAAGGCATGTACGGAGCGCATGTTCATGAAGCTGTAGTTGCCAATAAAGAAACTGAAAGCGGTATCACCATTCATTATGTAAATGAGCATTATGATGACGGCGTTACTATTTTTCAGGCTTCTTGTGAAGTGCTAGCAACAGACACAGCCGACGATGTAGCTAAAAAAGTACATGAATTAGAATACGAGCATTTTCCTAAAATCATAGACCAACTTTTAAGTGAATAAAGCAGACGTACATATTTATACAGATGGATCTTCACGAGGAAATCCAGGACCTGGCGGTTATGGTATTGTCATGGAATGGGTAGGAAAACCATACAAAAAAGAATTTTCACAAGGATTTAAAAAAACTACTAATAATAGAATGGAATTATTAGCAGTGATTGTGGCTTTGCAAAAATTAAAGATTGAAGGTACCTCTGTTATTGTTTTCACCGATTCTAAATACGTAGTAGATTCCGTAGAAAAAAAATGGGTTTTTGGTTGGGAAAAGAAAAATTTTAAGGACAAAAAAAATCCAGACCTATGGATGAAATTTTTGCCAGAATACCGAAAACACCAAGTAAAATTTCAATGGATCAAAGGGCACAATAACCACCCGCAAAACGAACGTTGTGATTTTTTAGCTGTTGAAGCCTCCAAACAACCTCGGCTTTTAATCGATGAAGGGTTTGAAAACACCTAAGAAAAACAGTTTACTACCTTATTATATAGTTAATTCTTGATATCTAAAAAGTAACCTTATATTTGCAAAAAATTAAAGCCTTATGAGCAAATTATTAATTGTAGGTACTGTTGCCTTCGACGCTATTGAAACTCCATTTGGAAAAACTGATAAAATTTTAGGAGGTGCTGCCACTTATATTGGATTAGCCGCTTCTCAATTCGGAATTGATTCAGCCATAGTTTCTGTAGTAGGAGAAGATTTTCCGGATACCGACTTACAATTATTAAAAGATAATAACATCAATATTGAAGGAATTGAAGTTGTAGAAGGTGGAAAAACTTTCTTTTGGAAAGGAAAATACCATAACGACTTAAATTCTCGTGACACTTTGGTTACCGAGCTTAATGTTTTAGCAGATTTCAATCCGGTTGTTCCAGAGAACTACAAAGATGCCGATGTTGTAATGTTAGGAAATCTACATCCTTCCGTCCAATTAAGCGTTATTGAGCAAATGACCAAAAAACCAAAATTGGTAGTATTAGATACTATGAACTTTTGGATGGATAATACTTGGGATGAATTAATGAAGGTGATTGAAAAAGTAGATGTTATTACCATTAACGATGAAGAAGCTCGTCAACTTTCCGGCGAATATTCATTGGTAAAAGCTGCCCATAAAATTCATGAAATGGGACCAAAATATGTAGTGATCAAAAAAGGAGAACACGGAGCTCTTTTGTTTAACGGAGAGAATATTTTCTTTGCACCAGCATTACCTTTAGAGGAAGTTTTTGATCCTACTGGAGCTGGCGATACATTTGCAGGAGGCTTTTCTGGTTATTTAGCCAAGACAGAAGATATTTCTTTTGCAAACATGAAAAACGCAATTATTTACGGTTCCAACCTAGCATCGTTCTGCGTTGAAAAATTTGGAACAGAACGGATGGCAGGCCTCGCAAAAGACGATGTACAACAACGACTGATGCAGTTTAGAGAGCTAACACAATTTGAAATAGAATTACCATAACAAAATATGCCCTGAAATTTTTCGGGGTTTTTTATTGAAATATTGATTTTTTGCGTTAGGGATTGCAGTGAAAAGCCCACAGCGAATGTAATGAGCGAGGACTTGTAACGAAAAGCCCGACGGCGCAGCCGAAACGCCCTAAAACCCACAACAACACACAACTATGAGTGACGCTATTAAACATGAATGCGGAATTGCCCTGGTAAGGCTTTTGAAACCATTGGAATACTATAAAGAAAAATATGGAACTTCTTTTTACGGTATCCAAAAGATGTATTTGATGATGGAGAAACAGCACAACCGTGGACAAGACGGAGCCGGGTTGGCTAGCATTAAAATGGATATGCAACCAGGCGAGCGCTACATGAGTCGTGTACGTTCTAACCAGCAACAACCCATTCAAGATATTTTTAGTCAGATCAACACTAGAATTAACGATATTTTAAAGGAAAGACCAGAACTTCAAGATGACGTAGAAGCACAGAAAAAAGACTTACCATATTTGGGAGAACTTTATTTAGGGCATTTACGTTACGGAACTTTTGGAAAAAACAGTATTGAAAGTGTTCACCCATTCCTAAGACAAAACAATTGGATGCATCGTAACTTAATTGTTGCCGGTAACTTTAACATGACCAATGTAAATGAGTTATTTGACAATTTGGTTCGATTAGGGCAGCATCCAAAAGAAAAAGCCGATACCATTACAGTTATGGAAAGAATTGGGCATTTCTTAGATGATGAAGTGGCCAAACTTTATAAAAAATTAAAAAGAGAAGGGTATAGCAAAAGAGAAGCTTCTCCTCTTATCGCAGAACAATTAAACATCTCCAAAATTTTAAAAAGAGCAGCCAAAAACTGGGATGGTGGTTATGCCATGGCAGGATTAATTGGTCATGGAGATGCTTTCGTTTTAAGAGATCCTGCAGGTATTCGTCCGGCATATTATTACAAAGATGATGAAGTTGTAGTTGTAGCTTCTGAGCGTCCAGTAATTCAAACTGTTTTCAACGTAGATTTTGAAAAAGTAAAAGAACTTAGCCCTGGGCACGCCATCATTGTTAAAAAAGATGGAACCACAAAAGAGAAAGAAATTTTAAAACCGCTAGAAAGAAAAGCATGTTCATTTGAGCGTATTTATTTCTCTAGAGGATCTGATAAAGAGATTTATCACGAACGTAAAAAATTAGGTAGGTTATTATTTCCACAGATTTTACAAGAAATCGATGAGGATTTGAGTAATACGGTATTTTCATACATTCCTAATACAGCTGAAACTTCTTTCTTCGGAATGGTTAAAGAGGCTCAACGTCACTTAAACGATTTGAAAAAAGAGCAAATTCTAGCCTTAGGAGATAACATTACTCCAGAGTCCTTGAATGATATTCTTCAGTTACGACCACGTATTGAAAAAATTGCCATCAAAGATGCCAAGCTAAGAACTTTCATTGCAGACGATAACAGTAGAGATGATTTAGTAGCCCACGTGTATGACATCACTTATGGTTCGGTAAAAAAATCAGACAATTTAGTTATCATTGACGATAGTATCGTTCGAGGAACTACTTTGAAGAAAAGTATTTTACGTATTCTGGATAGATTACACCCTAAAAAGATTGTTGTAGTTTCTTCGGCACCACAAATTCGTTACCCGGATTGCTACGGTATCGATATGGCACGTTTAGAAGACCTAGTTGCTTTCCGCGCAGCGTTAGAACTTCATAAAGATGCAGGAACGTATGCAGTTGTTGAAGATATTTACCAAAGATGTTTATCTCAGGTAGATTATACAGATGTGGATGTTGTGAATGTTGTAAAAGATCTTTACGAACCATTTACAGACGAACAAATTTCTGCTAAGATTGCAGATCTTTTAGCTCCTGAAGATTTAAACGCCGAGCTAAGTATTATTTATCAAACAGTAGATAAACTCCATGATGCATGTCCTAAAAATTTAGGAGATTGGTATTTTACAGGAGATTATCCTACTCCTGGAGGTAATCGCGTGGTTAACAGAGCTTTTATCAATTTCTTTGAAGGAAATAAAGAACGAGCTTATTAAGCAAACGTTATAAAAATGCACTTCAACTGAATAATAGGTAGTTCATCTAATAAATTATACTCAACCCTAAGGAGTCACTACATTAGCGAAGCCATAACAAACATAAGTAGGTTAAGTTAATGGTAAGATTTGGGGCAAAAAAAGGCGAAATTTCATTTCGTCTTTTTTTATTTAATATATTATGGTTTTCAAAATATCAACACGTCAAAATAAGCACGCTATTTTTGGATATTTCTAAAAAACACATTACCTTAGAAATACTAAAACCTCTCGTAGATAACGATATGTTTTGTAAACTTGGGTAAAATAAAAAGGCTAGTTTTCACTAGCCTTTTTATATTCCATATGATTACAGAAATTATTTTCCTGCTTCGTACAATTCAGAAACTTTTTCCCAATTAATTACATTGAAGAATGCTTCAATGTATTTAGGACGTAAGTTTTGATAGTTTAAGTAATATGCGTGCTCCCAAACATCTAATCCTAAGATTGGAGTTCCACCACAACCAATTCCTGGCATTAATGGATTATCTTGGTTCGCTGTAGAACAAACGTCTACTTTTCCACCTTCATGAACGCAAAGCCAAGCCCATCCTGAACCAAACTGAGTAGCAGCTGCTGCAGAAAACTTTTCTTTGAAAGCTTCAAAAGATCCAAATGCTTCATTAATAGCATCGGCTAAAGCTCCTGTTGGCTCTCCACCACCGTTTGGAGACATTACTGTCCAAAACAAATTGTGGTTGTAAAAACCTCCTCCGTTATTTCTAACAGCTCCTTTAGACATATCTAAAGAAGTTAAAATCTCTTCTATAGATTTTCCTTCAAGATCTGTACCTTCAATAGCTCCGTTTAATTTTGTAGTGTAACCAGCATGGTGTTTCGTATGGTGAATTTCCATAGTTCTGGCATCAATATTTGGTTCTAATGCATCATATGCATAAGGTAATTTTGGCAATTCAAATGACATGATATTTTTGATTTTTTAGGTTAATATTTTTTCTATATCAAATTTAACAATTATGATTGAGAGTTCTACTAATATATTGTTAAGACGGATAAAGATTTCTTATTTTGCAATAAACTTTTTGAATTGAAAGAAGCTACATTTAAAATCTACAACGCCTCTGCCGGCTCTGGGAAAACCTTCACGTTAGTAAAAGAATATCTAAAAATATTACTTTCAGGAAACTATGCTGATGGTTTTAAGCAGATACTAGCTATTACCTTTACCAACAAAGCTGTTGGAGAAATGAAAGAACGCATTGTAGAAAATCTTTCTGATTTTGCCAACAATCCATTAGTTGCAGAAGAAAACGATATGTTTAAAAGTTTGATGGCCGATTTAAACATAGACGCTGTCACTTTACAAACTAGATCTCGAAAAGTACTTAAAAAGATATTACACAATTACGCTTTTTTCGATGTTTCTACCATTGATAAATTCAATCACAGACTCATTCGCACCTTTGCGCTCGATCTTAAATTACCTCAGAATTTTGAAGTAGCTCTGGAAACCGATTTACTACTAAAAGAAGCCGTAGACAATTTAATTGCCAATGCAGGAAACGATAAAAAACTTACCAAAGTTCTTATCGATTTTGTGCTAGAGAAAGTTGATGACGATAAAAGCTGGGATATTTCTAACGATATTTTTGAAGCAAGCAAGAAAATCATTAATGAAAATCACTACAAACCGCTTTCTAAATTAAAGCATAAAACCGTTGATGACTTCTTAGTGCTGAAAAAGTCTATTAAATCTAAAATAGATCTATCAGAAAAACTTATCAAATCGGAAGCTCAAAAAGTTTTAGATACCATTCAAAACGAAGGATTAGAGTTTACTGATTTTTCCAGAAAGACATTACCAAATCATTTTGAGAAACATCTTTCCGGTAGTCATTACGGAAATCCATACAAAAATAAACTAGAAGAAAATATTGCTAATGGTTCAGGAATTTATCCCGCTAAATTAGCCGAAGACAAAAAAGCAAGTATAGACAGTTTACTTCCAGCAATTGAAGAAGCTTTTCAGATTATCAAAAAGAATTATTTCCATCTATCTTTTCTGAAAAACATCTATAAAAATTTAGTTCCACTTACGGTAATCAATAGTGTTCAGAAAGAATTACAACACATAAAAGATGATGAAAATTTAGTGTTGATTTCAGAGTTTAACGCTACCATTTCAGAAACTATTAAAGATCAACCTGCACCTTTTATTTATGAGCGTTTAGGCGAAAAATACCGATTTTATTTTATTGATGAGTTTCAAGATACTTCTGAAATGCAATGGAATAATTTGGTTCCGTTGATAGATAGTGCTCTGGCTGGCGAAAGTTTAAGCGAGCAAAAAGGTTCTTTATTTTTGGTTGGCGATGCAAAGCAAGCCATTTACCGCTGGAGAGGTGGAAATCCAGAACAGTTTATCAATCTGTTTACCAAAACCAATAATCCTTTTCAAATTTCAGCTGAAAACAATAACCTCGGGACCAATTACCGAAGCTATGATGCCATCATCAACTTTAATAATGCATTTTTCAATTTTGCAAAATCATACTTAACAAGTGAAACGCATCAAGAACTTTATGAATTAAGTTTTCAAGAAAGCAATCGTAAAAAAGGTGGCTATGTGGGGATTGAATTTATTGAAAGCAACGATGAGCAACACGATAATGAAATCTATGTAGAACGTACGCTGAACACCATTCAGCAAACTATTGAAAAAGGATATACTTATAAAGACATTGCCGTTTTAACTCGAAAGAATAGCCAAGGTGTAATGGTTGCCAATGCACTGGCAGAAGCCAATATTCCCATTGTTTCTTCGGAAACTTTGTTATTAAAAAATAGCGGAAAAATTCAGTTTCTGAATAACCTGGTTCGTTACAGTATCTATCCGGAAAGCCAAGAAATTAAAGCTAAACTATTACTTTATTTGGCGTTTCAACAAAAGCAAGAAACCACGCATACTTTTATAAAAAACAGAATAGAACTTACAAGCGAAACTGCTTTTCAAGATTATTCATTTTCGTTATATGCATTTCTTCAAAAACCATTTTATGATGCCATTCAGTACGCTATTCAACAATTTGAATTGGCCGATGAATCGGATGCCTACCTTCAATATTACCTGGATATTTTATTGGAGTTCAATGAAAAATATAAAGAAGGTGCTACCGCTTTTATAAATTACTGGGATGAAAAAGGAGACCGACTAAGTTTAGTGGCTCCTGACGGAATGGATGCCGTAAGCTTGTACACTGTACATAAATCAAAAGGATTAGAATTTCCGGTAGTTATTTATCCATTTGTCCAAGACGAAATTATTGAATCTAGATCACAAACATGGGTACATGTAGATGCCGAAGAATTTTCTGGTTTTGATAATCTATTTATCAATGCAAATAAGGATTTTGCCGAAATATCTGAAGAAGCAAATACGCTTAAAGAAATAATAGACACGCGAAGTGCTTTGGATAATATGAATGTACTGTATGTTGCTTTAACACGAGCTGTAAAACAATTGCATATCATCAGTCATTCCAAAGCAAAAGAAAATAGTTATGCCAAATTACTTCAAGATTTTGTAGCAAAAGAAAAAGGTGAAGTACAAAACTATAATCCTATTTGGGGTGAAAATAGCTATCTGGCAGAAAAAACCAAAGAAGCTTCTATTATCAATGACACCATACCTTTTAGAGGTGGCAATGCCAAAAAAACATTAAATATTGTGACCAAAAATGGAATGCTTTGGGATACAAAACAGCAAAATGCCATAGAAAAAGGAAACATTATTCACCAACTATTAGCAAATATCAAGACTGAAAAGGATATAGAATTTTCTATTGAAAAAGCACTAGTTGAGGGCGTTATTGCCGAAAACGAAACAAATGACATAAAAACGACTTTACAAACGCTTATTCATCATCCAGACTTATCATCTTATTTTACAGATGAAACCTACTCTATTTTTAATGAAAGAGAAATAGTAACCAATACCGGTGCTTTATTAAGACCAGACAGGTTAATGCTTGGAAATAATGAAGCCATAATTATTGATTACAAAACCGGAAGTATGAGTTCTAGGTACCAAACGCAATTGGATTCTTATGAAAATGCTCTTAAAAATATGGGCTTTATAAATATCAAAAAAATACTGGTTTTCATCTATCCAGAAATTAGCGTGAAATATTTCTGATTAGAAATCAAATAATTATACAGCTATTTATTCGTGATTGTTTGAATAATTCGCAGGATATTCATAATAAAATTACGTTATCGAAATCTTAATGTTTTCACAATGTAGACCTTTTCGGGTTAATAAAAACGTGGAATTGATATCTTTGTTCCTGAAAATGTATTGCTATAACAGCAAATGTGACGGTAACATTTTTTAACTAAATCAAAAAAAAATTGAATATGAAACATTTAAACAAATTAGTACTGGCATGCTTCGTATGTTTTGGACTAACCAATCTTAATGCACAGGATGAAAACAATCCGTGGGCTATTAGTATCGGAGCTAATGCAGTAGATTTCTATCCTACAAATGCAAACACTATGGTAGGAAATTGGTTTTCAGAATACTTTAATGTAGAAGACCACTGGAATATTCTTCCATCTGTTTCAACGCTTTCTGTTTCTCGCTACGTAGGTGCAGGATTTGCAGTTGGTGTTAGAGGATCTATCAATAAAATTGACTCCTATGGAGATATGAGTGTTGACGATCTTAACTATTACAGTGCAGATGCAGAAGTAAAATACAGCTTAGGTCAAGCTATGAATACAAATTGGTTTGAGCCATACGTAAACGTAGGTGGTGGTTATACTTGGATCACTTCTGAAGCTGGTCTAAAAAATTATGACGGTAGTTCAGATGATATCGGAAATCCAACCTTAAATGGAGGTTTGGGTATCAACTTCTGGTTATCAGATAATATTGGTATCAATGTGCAATCTACATACAAGCACCAATTTGGAGACGATGCATTACCACATTTCCAACACGTAGCAGGATTCACCTTTAAGTTTGGTGGAAAAGATACCGATGGTGATGGTATTTATGACAAAAATGATGCTTGTCCAGAAGTTGCAGGTTTACCAGAATTCAACGGTTGTCCAGATTCTGATGGAGATGGTATTCAAGATTCTGAAGATGCTTGTCCAAACGAAGCTGGTTTAGCAGAATTTATGGGATGTCCTGATTCTGACGGTGACGGTGTTGCAGATAAAGATGACAAATGTCCAAAAACAGCAGGATTAAAAACATTACAAGGATGTCCTGATGCTGATGGTGACGGTGTTGCAGACAAAGATGATAAGTGTCCAAACCAAGCAGGTCCTGTAGCTAATGGTGGATGTCCATGGCCAGATACTGATGGTGACGGTGTTCTTGATAAAGATGATCAATGTCCAGAAGTAAAAGGTACAAAAGCTAACAAAGGTTGTCCTGAAGTAACTGAAAAAGTTCAGAAACAATTGAATGACTATGCAAAAACTATCTTATTTGACTCAGGTAAATCTTCAATCAAAGCACAATCTGAAGAAGTATTGCAAAACATTGTTGATATCTTAGAAGAGTATCCAAGTGCTAAGTTTACAGTTGAAGGTCACACAGACAGCGTAGGTAGTGATTCTTTAAATCAAAAACTTTCTGAATCTAGAGCATTATCTGTAAAAGACTATTTAACAAGTCATGGTATAGATGGTTTCAGATTATCAGCTAAAGGTTACGGTGAATCAAAACCAATTGACACCAACAAAACAAGAGCTGGTAGAGCAAACAACAGACGTGTAGAAATTAACTTGGTAAAATAATTAAGTTAGTAAACATTATAAAGAAAACGCCTCGGTTTCCGGGGCGTTTTTTATTTTTATAAAATGAAAAGTTTTCTAAAAGATGTAGTTGCTCAAGTACTACAAAATCATGACAAAATAGATGATATCAAATTCATTCTGCCTAGTAAACGGGCGGGAGTTTTTTTGAAAGATGAATTCATCAAACAATACCAAAAAACGGGTTTCGCTCCGCAATTTACCAGTATCGAAACCTTTATAGAGTCTATTTCTGGATTGCAATACGCTAATAACATTCAATTATTGTTTGAACTTTACACCGTGTATCTTTCCATCCAAAAGGAAAAACCGGAAGACTTTTATTCCTTTTCTAAATGGGGACAAATTTTACTCCAGGATTTTAATGAGATCGACAGGTATTTAGTAGAGCCGAAAACCATTTTCCCTTATTTAGCGTCTATTCAGGAGATTCATCACTGGTCACTTTCCGAAGAAAAAACGGAGTTGCAGAAGAAATATATTGAGTTCTGGAATGGGTTGGGCGACTATTATTTTGCCTATAACGAAGCGCTTCAACAAAAAGGAATTGGCTATCAGGGAATGGTTTACAAAGAAGCCATTGAAAATCTGGAGCATTACTTACATCAGAATGAAAACACCATTCATATTTTTGTAGGTTTTAATGCACTGAACAAGGCTGAAGAAAAAATCATTCAAGAATTATTAGCTACCGATAAAGCTGAAATTTATTGGGATATCGACAAGCATTTTTTAGAAGACAAAGAACACGATGCGGGCCTGTTCATTAGAAAACATTTAAACAGTTGGAAACATTTTGAAACCAATGCACCCAACTGGATTTTTGACGAGTTCACTACCGAAAAAAACATTCAACTCATTGGCATTCCTAAAAACGTTGGGCAAGCCAAATATGTGAGTAAACTACTCAACGATATTCAGCAAGCAAACGGTTTGCAACATACTGCTGTGGTTTTGGGTAACGAAGCGTTGCTTCCACCTGTATTGAATGAAATTCCAGATAGCATTCCGGAAGTGAATATTACCATGGGATTACCACTTTCGGAAACTCCTATAGCGTCTTTATTTTCGCTTTATTTTCATTTGTACATTCACGAAAAAGAGCAATGGTATTACCGCGATGTTTTGAATTTGCTTACACATTCGGTAGCGCAACAATTGTTGGGAAGCACCGCTAATGCTATCATCACCGACATTCAAACCACAAACAAAATACAAATTAGCTTTGGGCAACTCATTAAAAATAATGAAAACCAGCCCAAAGCACTTTCGCATTTCTTTCTAGATCCAAAAACGGTCAGTCCAAAAGTTTTGCTGCAACATTGTTTTGATTTGATCTATGATTTGAAACAAAAACTAGAAACCGACAAAGACGCGAATCGATTGTCGTTGGAGTATTTATACCGGTTTTACGAGCTTTTCAATCAGTTGCAACAGTATGTAGATAATTACACTTACATTGCTGATGTAAAAACACTTTTCAGTATTTATAAGGAATTAATCAGCTCTGAAACCCTCGATTTTCAAGGTGAACCTTTAGATGGTTTACAGATTATGGGAATGCTGGAAAGTAGAAATTTAGATTTTGAAACCGTGATTCTTACTTCAGTAAACGAAGGCATCCTACCGTCAGGGAAAAGCAATAATTCTTTCATTCCGTTCGATATCAAGAACATGTTGGAAATGCCAACTTACAAGGAAAAAGATGCCGTTTATACCTATCACTTTTACCGTTTGTTGCAACGTGCTAAAAATGTGTATTTGCTGTACAATACCGAAATGAGCGATGCACTGAAAGGTGGTGAAAAAAGTAGATTCATCATGCAATTAGAAGCTGAAAGATTGCCAAATCATAAGCTTACAGAAATTATTGCTTCGCCTAAAATTGATCCGAAAACAGAGGAAATTGAAATTCAAAAAGACGCTGCACTTTTAGAACGTTTGTATCAAGTAGCAGAAAGAGGTTTTTCACCTTCAAGCTTAACCAATTATGTTCGGAATCCTTTAGATTTTTATCAGCAATCGGTTTTAGGGATTCGTCAACAAGATGAAGTAGAAGAAACTATTGCAGCCAATACGTTGGGGACGATTGTTCACAACACGCTAGAGAATTTATACAAGCCTTTTGAAAACGAATTGCTTTCCGAAGCCATTATTGAAACCTTTCAGAAAACCTTCGAAACAGAACTTAAAAAACAATTTGCAGAAGTTTATAAAGGTGCCGATTATTCCAAAGGAAAAAACTTATTAATCTATCACGTAGCACAAGCCTATGTAAAACGATTTTTAGAAACTGAAAAGGAATTGGTTCAACAACACGAAGTGAAAATTGTGACCATAGAAGGCGATTACAAAACTGAAATCAACATTCCAGGAATTGACAAAAAGATCATTCTAAAAGGAAAAGTAGACCGTGTAGACGAAATTGACGGGCAACTACGTATTGTTGATTACAAAAGTGGAAAGGTAGAAAACAAACATGTTGAAATTGTGGAATGGAACGAAATCATAGATTCGTACGATTTTAGCAAAGCTTTTCAGGTATTGGCGTATGCGTATATGTATTACAATCAGGTTTCGAAATTTGAAACAGCAGAAGCCGGAATTATTTCCTTTAAAAACCTTCAAGCAGGCTTTTTACAATTCTGCACCAAAGACAAAAGAGCGGCGTATGCCAAAAAAGATTTTGCCATAACACCCGAAACTTTACAAGAGTTTGAACAGCAATTACATCAATTAATTCTGGAAATTTTAAATCCGGAAATCCCCTTCACAGAAAAAGAAGTATAAGCAATGACGAAAGAAGAATTTATCCTAGATGGAAAACATCATAGACCTATTTTAGCCGATATTACGCTAACGGAAGATAACTCCAAAAAGCCTATTATATTATTTGCACACGGCTACAAAGGTTTTAAAGATTGGGGCGCTTGGCATTTGGTGGCTTCAACCTTTGCAAAAGCCGGAATTGCCTTTTTAAAATTCAATTTTTCGCACAACGGAGGAACCGTGGAACAACCGATTGATTTCCCTGATTTAGATGCCTTCGGAAAAAATAATTACGTTAAAGAATTAGATGATATTCAAACGATTATTGATTTTGTCTCCTCAGCAGATTTTAAGTTCGCGTCGGAAATAGATCCAGAACAAATAGCAATTATGGGACATTCGCGTGGTGGCGGAATCATCACCATCAGCGCAGCAGAAGACTCCAGAATTAAACAACTGATTTCCTGGGCCGGAGTAAGCGATTTTGAAAGCAGATTCCCAACCGGATTTAAAAAATTGGTTTGGCGTATGCGTGGTGTCGGTTATGTTGTCAACAGCAGAACCAAACAAAAAATGCCGCACTATTATGAGTTTTATAAAAACTTTATGGCAAATAGAGAACGCTTGAATATTAAAAGAGCTACGCAAAAACTGAAGATTCCACACTTGTTAGTTCACGGAACAACTGACCCAACCGTACCACTTTGGGAAGCAGAAAACATGCAAAAATGGAATCCGAATGCGGAATTACTTAAAGTACCCAACGGCGATCATAATTTTGGTGCAAAACACCCTTGGGAAAGCAACACCATGCCCGAAGATTTAACAAACGTGACTGAACGAACCATTCAGTTTATCAAGAAGAACTTCTAAAAAAATAGCCGAAAGCTACTTTTTTAATTTCTTGTAGTTTTCGGCCACCAATTCTAATTCTTCATACCAAGCTTCGCCATATTTGCGAATCAAAGCATCTTTCACAAATTTATAAATGGGCACTTGCAACTCTTTTCCTAGCGAACAAGCATCATCACAAATATGCCATTTATGGTAATTTACCGCTGAAAAAGTAGAATATTCTTTAGCTCTAATTGGATACAGCTCGCAAGAAACCGGCTTTTTCCAATCGATTTCTCCGGCACGGTAAGCACCTTCAATTCCGCAAAGCGCCGTTCCTTTATCATCAAAAGTAACATACGCACAGTCGGCTCCATCAATTAACGGAGTTTCCCACTCACCATCAAAACCCTTCACATACACACCTTGAGCTTCAATAGCCTCAATGCCTTCTTTACGTAAAAACGGCTTCACTTTTGGATAAATTTTTTCTAATATTTCTAGTTCATCATCTTCAACCGGCGCACCTGCTTCGCCATCAACACAACAAGCACCTTTACAAGCACTCAAATTACACGCAAAATCATTCTCAATGATTTCCTCTGAAACTATGGTTTTTCCTATCTGAAACATCTTGCAAAGATATTAAAATTCAAAAACTTATCTATTTTATTAAGATAATCATAAATATCACTTACATAACCACTTATGTAAATGAATTTTATACATTTGCCGGCTAAATTTTTTTGGTTATGAATATAGATTTCAAACAAATTGCATCAGCAACTATGATTCTATTTGCTGTGATAGATGTTATTGGAAATGTGCCTATAATTGTAGACTTAAGAAGAAAAGTTGGGCATGTTGAAAGCGAAAAGGCTTCTATTGTTGCCGGTATTATTATGATCTCCTTTCTTTTTTTGGGAGATGAAATTTTAAAATTGATTGGTATTGATGTCAATTCATTTGCTGTGGCAGGTTCGTTTATTTTATTTTTCCTAGCTATAGAAATGATTTTGGGCATTACACTTTATAAAGACGATGCGCCGGAAACGGCCTCTATTGTTCCCATTGCGTTTCCACTTATTGCAGGAGCAGGAACCATGACTACTTTATTATCATTACGTGCAGAATTTGCCGTAGAAAACATTATCATAGCCATTGTCATCAACCTGATTTTTGTTTACATAATGTTAAAGTTATCTGGAAAGATTGAAAAACTCCTTGGAAAATCTGGTTTGGGTGTTATTCGTAAAATATTTGGTGTAATTTTGTTAGCTATAGCTGTGAAACTATTCGCTTCGAATGTTACAGGCTTGTTTTAAATTAATTACCTCATGAAAATTTTTACTGCTACTATTATTGTTCTTGCCATTTGTATGATAGGATTCAATGTGATAAAAATAGATCTTGAAGCTCCATTTCAAGGCGATAGTTCTATTGCTCTTGTTGGAATTTTTGCTTCGCTTTGCGCTATTGTTTTAATGTTGATATTACAAACATCTCGCAAGATTGCAGAAAAAATGAAAGAATAATTATGGTTTTTGATGTATTGATTATTGGTGGCGGCGCTGCCGGAATGCAATGTGCGCTGGTACTTGGTTCTGCGAGTAATAAGTCTTTTGCAAAAGATAAAAACGTAGGTATCGTCATGCATCAAAAAGCATCTCACTTACAAACAGCACTATTCAATAATGTTTTGGGATTAAACCCAGGAAAATTAGGCTCTGAAATTCTTCAGGAAGGAAAAGAACAACTGCAAAATTTGTATCCTTCGGTAACTCAAATTGATACTGAAAAGGTTTTTGAAGTTTCTGGAAATTCCGGAGATTTTACAGTTACTACCAATAAAAACAGCTACAAAGCAAAGTTAGTTGTAGTTGCTTTGGGCTATACAAACCTTTTTGACATTGAAGGGCTGAATGAATATGTGATTCCTCATAAACGGAGCATGCCGGAAAAACAACGTGTACAACTTTCTAATAAAGATCATATTGTTGCAGAAGGTATTTATGTTGCCGGAACATTAGCTGGTTGGAGCAGTCAATTTGCCATTGCAGCAGGAAGCGGGGCTCAAGTGGCTACTGATATTTTAACGCTTTGGAATGGCGGTAATTTTACCAAAGTACACGATAAAGTTGAGATAGTTTAATAATTTCTTATTCTGACTTTGCTTCGTGTAACGTAATTACCTTTTGAAGCATTGTATCCTTCTGTTTTAAGATCTTTTGATACGTATTATCACCATATAATTGTTGAGCCATCCCAGCCTTTAAATAACGCTTGGTATCTTCTTTATATAACGAAACACTAAAACCAATACCTCTGTCATACAAATATTGTTGAAAACCGTCAACAAGATCATCTGTGATTTCAAATGTTGAGACAAACTCTTTTTCTGAAATATTCTTCAATTCATTTCGGTGGTCATCTAAATAATCAAAAACATACGCCGAAACAAGTTCTGACTTTAATACCATATTAATGTGTTGCTCCTCCTGCGTGGATTGTAATGGCACAAATTCATCTGGAATAATACCGCCGCCGCCATATACAATTTTACCTTTCGCTGTTTTAAACTTTAGCGAATCGGCTACTTTGATACTGTCTGCGGATTGTAACTCTCCATTTTCATATCGCTTATAGAAATCATCAAAATAATCATCTACCCCATTGGCATACGAGCGCTGAATAGAACGTCCTGTTGGCGTATAATAGCGAGCTACAGTTAAACGAACGGCAGAACCATCTGGCATTGGCATTTCGCGCTGTACCAAACCTTTTCCAAATGAACGACGCCCAACAATGGTTCCCACATCGTTATCTTGCAACGCTCCCGCTACAATTTCACTAGCCGAAGCTGATTTTTCGTTGATCAGCACATAGACATCGCTGTCTTCAAAATCTCCTTTTGCAGTGGCGTAGGTTTTATTTTCTTCGCCTTTTTTATTTCTTGTGAAGACTATTAGCTTTCCTTTGGTTAAAAATTCATCTGCAATTTGTTCAGCAATTTCCATATACCCACCAGGATTATCACGCAAATCTAGGGCAATGGCTTTTGCTCCATTATGCTTTAAAAGTGTAACCGCTGTTCTAAATTCTTTATAGGTGCTTTCTGCAAAACGATTCACTTTTACATAGCCAATATCATCATCTAACATGAAAAATGCATCCACACTTTTGATAGGAACGGCAGCTCTTTTCAAGTTGATATTCAAATTCTCATGGGTACTTTTTCTATAAACCGTCAAGGCAATTTCCGAACCAGAAACTCCTTTAAGTTTGTCTATCACATATGTATTGGAAAGGTGTTTTCCGAAGAGTGTGTCTTTATCGGCAGTTAAAATTCGGTCACCGGCTTGTATTCCTGCATCAATAGCTGGCCCTCCTTCAATGGTTCTAATTACGGTTAACGAATCTTTCAACATTCTAAAACTAATACCTACTCCCACAAATTCACCTTTCATATTTTCGGCTACTTTCTCGGTTTGCGAATTAGGAATGTACACAGAATGAGGATCTAATTTGGAAAGAATATTGTTGACTGTAACATCTACAATACTATCGGTATTCACGTCATCTACATATTCATAATCTATGTAGTCTATGAGTCTGTTTAATTTGTCTTTATTGGAATTGGACGTAAAAAAACGTTCTGGCGTATCACTAAAACGCATTTTACCACCAATAAAAATACCGGCAGCTAGGGCAATAGCTATCAACAAAGGCAAAAAATAATATAACTTACTTTTTCTGGTAGCTCTTTCTGTTTTATCTAGTGATTCGTCCTTGTATTCTTCCATGTATCAAGACTTGGTTTTACTCTTCGCAATTAGGAATATGAACTAATTCAACGCCTGCTTTTTCTAAAAATTTTAATCCGGAATCATCTTTATACGCGTTGATATAAACCACACGTTTAATACCAGATTGATGCACTAATTTACTACATTCTTTACAGGGCGAAAGCGTAATGTAAAGTGTTGCACCTTCACAACTTTGTGTTGAAGAAGCTACTTTTAAAATAGCATTGGCCTCTGCGTGCAGCACATACCATTTGGTAAAATTATTTTCGTCTTCGCAACAATTTTCAAAACCAGTTGGGGTTCCGTTATAACCATCGGAAATAATCATTCGTCCTTTGACGATGATAGCTCCTACTTTTTTTCTATTACAATGAGAAAGTTTTCCCCACTCAGTTGCCATTCGCAAATACGCTTTATCGTAGCGCGATTGTTTTTCATCAACCATGAATTGTTTGTTTATTGGATAATCAAAAAAGATGCCTTTTTAAGCACCTGTAAACGAAGATACTTGCTTTTGTGCGCTATTACAACCTACTTGGCTTTTTTTTAACCAAAGGGATAGGTATCTGCAAGCATTGGAATTACAATTCCGATAATGATAGATGAAAGAACCAAAATCCAATCACGACGTTTTAAACGGAAAATATTTTGAAGTACTACACCCAAGAAAAGAACTATGAATACCACAATTACTTGTGCAATTTCAACACCCAAAGCAAATTCAAGTGATTTCCATAATTTGCCATCTTGTTCTGCTACAATTTGTTTGAAATAATTGGAAAAACCTAGTCCATGAATCAATCCGAAACCTAAACTGGTAAGAAATACCAGGTTTATTTTCTTCTCTTCATTTGATTTTCCTGCAGTAAAAACATTATAAAATGCCGTGATAAAAATGGTAACGGGAATTAAAAACTCTACATATGATGCCTCTACATTTACCATTCCATACACTGCAAAAAGTAAAGACGCCGTGTGACCAATAGTAAAAATAGTTACAAGCCAAAGCACACGACTCCAATCTCTAAAGAGATAAGGAACTACCAAAGCTGCAAAAAATAAAATATGATCGTAAGCATTAATGTCAAGAACATGACCAAGGCCAAGTTGGGTGTAAAACCAGAATTGATCCATAAGTTTGTGTTTGTTGGTTATAGGGTTGCTTCAAATTTACAACTTATTGCTTTTTTCAAAAAGAAAGAGGTCCTTTTTTAAAGACCTCTTTCTTTTTGAATTTGTTCATAAGCTTCCTGAACTTTTCTAAACTTCTCTTCTGCATCTTTTTTGATGAGTTCACTATCCGTTTGAATTTTATCAGGATGGTATTTTTTAACCAGTGATCTGTAAGCTTTCTTTATTTCGGTATCCGTAGCACTTTTTTCAATTCCTAAAACTTTATAGGCATCAAACGATGGCTGCCTACTGCTATAGCTTGAAGATCTGGAACTTCTATAAAACATGGCTTTGATGCTTTCAAAATCGGTTCTGTAAATTTTTAAATATCCGGCAATTTCTTCAATTTTCTCAGCTTCTGCAGGACTCACGCTTCCATCGGCCTGAGCAATTCCAAAAAGAAAATGTACTATTTGAACACGCCCTGCATACGAAGTTTTATGCAACATGTAATAGCAAATTCTATGTGCAGAAATCTCCCTGTTCTTCACTACTTCGTTGAACGTTCTAAAGGTTGCATTGGCATACTCTTTACCGTATTGTTGCACAAAATAACTTCGTACAAAGTCGAGCTCGGTTTGGTTTACATAACCATCTGCCTTGATCACCAAAGACGACAAAGAGAGTAAATTCAGTTCAAAATCAGACGGAGAAACATTGACTCTACCTGAGTTGGAATTAGATGAATTGTTGAATATAGAAAATCCGTTGAGTAATTTCGAAATTATATAAAACAACCCTAGTAAAAGGAGTAGTTTAAACATGCAATTATTAGTTTTTGAATAGGACTATAGCTACTTAATAGATTTCATATCTAAATAAACGGTAAAGAAAACAAATAGTATGCAGTTATGAAAATTTACAACTCATGAGGTGTAATGAAATTTGTATCTTTACGACCAAATTTAACGAATCTAAAAAATACGCAATATGTATCCACCAGAATTAGTAAAACCCATGAGAGAAGACCTTACTGCAGTAGGGTTTGAAGAACTACATACACCAGAAGCTGTTGAAGCAGCATTAGCAAAAGAAGGTACTACGCTTGTAGTAGTAAACTCTGTTTGTGGTTGTGCAGCAGCCAACGCAAGACCAGGAGCAAAAATGAGTTTGGAAAATGCTAAAAAACCAGACCACATTGTGACTGTTTTTGCAGGAGTTGATAAAGATGCAACAGATGTAGCAAGATCTCACATGGTTCCTTTTCCTCCATCATCGCCAAGTATGGCTTTGTTTAGAAACGGAGAATTAGTACATATGTTAGAGCGTCACCATATTGAAGGTAGACCAGCAGATATGATTGCTGATAACCTTAAAGATGCTTATGACGAATTTTGCTAAAAAATAGCAATCAGCATATTTTAAAAAGTCCTGTAGTTGTTGCAGGACTTTTTTGTTACTCCACTTTTTGAACTTTCTGATAAAAAAAAGCATCAAACGCCACAGAATCTTTTTATTTTTGGCGACAATAACATCTATTTTTCGAAAAAATGAAGAAACTATTGGCGTATCCGCTTACCGTAATATACTTGTTATGCTTTGGGTTATTACTCGTAATTTTTCATCCTATTCAATGGATTTGTTTTAATGTTTTTGGATATTCAGCTCACAAAAAATCAGTAGACATCCTCAATTTTTTTCTTTCGAAATGTCTACTTTTTCTAGCAACAACCGTTTCTTTTAAGAAAGAATATGATCTTCCAGAAGATGCGCCATTGATCATTGTTTCCAATCACCAAAGTATGTATGACATTCCACCAATTATTTGGTTTTTTAGAAAACATCATGCAAAATTCATCAGTAAAAAAGAGTTGGGAAAAGGAATTCCCAGTGTTTCGTATAATTTAACGCACGGCGGCTCTTGTTTGATAGACCGAAAAGATTCACGCCAATCCATTCCTGCCATTATGAATTTTGGAGCTTATATTGAGAAAAATAAATACGCAGCTGTTATTTTCCCTGAAGGAACTCGAAGTAGAAACGGAGAACCAAAAGCTTTTCAAAAAACAGGATTAAAATTACTTTTCAAAAAAGTACCCAATGGTTATGTAGTGCCATTAACCATTAATAACTCTTGGAAAACTTTGGAGTACGGCAAGTTTCCTATGGGAATTTTTAACCGAATTACTTTTACTTCCGGAAAGCCTTTAGCCGTTGCAGATTACGATACTGACACGCTGATTGATTTAACAGAAGAAGCTGTAAAAAGTAAGATCAAATAAACCCAAAAACTGTTCTCTTGAAAAATTCTGATATTATTGAACAAACCATTCAATTTGTAAAAGAAACTTTAGCAAATGCTGAAGGCGGACACGATTGGTTTCACATTCAACGCGTTTTTAAAAATTCACTTTTAATTGCGAAAGACGAAAACCCGAATGACTACGACTCTCTAGTGGTTGGTTTAGGCGCTTTGTTGCATGATATTGCAGATAGTAAATTTCATGATGGTGACGAAACTGTTGGCCCGGCAATAGCTCGCGAATTTTTAAACTCTTTAGCAGTTTCTGAAAGTGTTATTGATCATGTTGTAAACATTATTGAAAACATTTCTTTTAAAGGTGGCAATACAGAACGAAAATTCAGTTCCCTAGAATTAGATATTGTGCAAGACGCAGACCGACTCGATGCTATTGGAGCCATTGGTATTGCGCGTACGTTTAACTATGGCGGTTTTAAAAACAGAGCCATTTACGACCCTGAAATTCAACCTGATTTGCACATGGATAAAGAGACTTACAAAAAGTCTACAGCGCCAACCATCAATCATTTTTACGAAAAATTATTGCTACTAAAAGACCGCATGAACACTACATCCGGCAAAAAAATTGCTGAACAACGCCATGAATTTATGGAGCAATTTTTGGCACAATTCTATGACGAATGGAATGGCGTAAAATAGCTTTATCGGTTATACGGATATTCGTTTACCCAATGAAAACCACGATTCATTAAGAGAAAATCTGACTCATCTGTGCGAGTAGTTTTTAATTTGATACTATCTTTAATATCTTGTTTGTTTCTGTAAAATCCTTCAAAAGCATAATGTGTACTGTCTAACTTTTCATAGTTTAAGATCGCTCGGGGAATTGAATCTTTATATTTTAACAAAGTAATTTCATGAGCATTCGTATCTACTTCGGTTGTATAATGTTCTAAATCCAAATAACTTTTAGAATTCATATGAAAGATTTTTGCCCCATTTCCTTTTTCTAGCACCAAATATCGCCAGCGAACAGAATCTAATACAGACGGAGCCAAAGTGTCATTATTCATCACAAAATCATTCATTTCATAAATACCGTACATAGCCGGTTTTGGAGAAGCATCACCATAATTTTTTTGTCTTTCTAAATTATCTGAAATCATACTAGTAAAGACCAAAATAATGAGGATTCCTTTTAAAACCTGAATAGAAATATTGGCCCATTTCTTTTTGAATGGATGTTGATTTGGTAAAGACTCTGAAGGCTTATTCAAGATAAAAACGTTTATCAGTCTTTTGCTGTCTAACAACACAAAAAACAAGCCTAACACCATTAAATTAAATGAAAATATCTTTACGGGAATATCATATGACATGTTCATTAAAAAAACATTTAACATGACGCCAAACGCCATGATTCCCCCAAGAGTCCTTGTTTTTCTATACAGTAAAAAACAACCCGCCAAAACTTCGCATACGCCAGAAAAAATAGTGTATGTATCAGAAGCTCCCATAAAAGTCCAGGCTAATCCCATAGGCGATTTATTGCCAAGCGGTAACAACAGCATGCTAAGCATTGGATGGCTAAACTGTAGTTTGATTACTTTAACCAAACCATACACCAATAAATAATAGCATAAATAGTATCGTAAAAACGTAGCCTGCCAATAAAGAAGCGTATTATAACTTCTTCGTTTTCTGTCTAAAATTATCCAGAAAATTGCAATTCCTAGAGCAAGAATAAGTGCGATGATAAAATGATACATATCAAAAAGAGTATCTCCACTCCCGCTAACATGTTCTGCTACTTCTTCATTGTAAAAATACAGTCCTGCCCAAGCAATAAGTTTAGGCCACACCATACTAGTAACCAATGGCAAAAAGTAAATTATTGTGTAAACGAAAAAGAATTGAAAAACGAATTTTTGGAGCAAACTCCACCTACCAGAGATGCTCGTGTGATTGGTAAACATATTTTCTATTTTTTGATTGATGAATTGGAAAAATATGTAATTTCAGAATACAAATTCTTACAAAATACTTTTTTTAAGAGAATTTTATGATGCAGTCATTGCCATTCAATTAAATTTTAAGCTATCGGCAACATAGCAACAAACAATCTATTTGTACTTTTAAAAGAAAAAATGAAAAAATTTATATACAGCTTCTTATGCATTTCTGCTCTTATATCTTGTGATACTAATGTTCAAAAAACTGCGGAGCAAGCAGTGGACATGATGGATGGTCAAAAACCTACAGAAACTTTGTGTTTCCTAACTACTGGTAAAGCTATAAAAGCAGAAGATAGAACTTTGAGAGATTCAACGATTTTAAAAATCAATGTGTTTGAAAAACAAAAGGTTTCCGGGAAATTTAATTGGATACCCGCTGAAAAGGATCAAAGAAAAGGTCTATTTGAAGGTGCAAAATCTGGAAACACCATCAAAGGTGCTTACACTTATACGCAAGAAGGAGTTCCAAAAACGGCCACTATTCTTATAAAATTAAGCGGAGATAAAGCTACCGTTACTACCAACAAAGACAAGCAAGATGCTATGACGCTAGAAGTGAAAAAAGTGAATGATTGCCTTTAAAAATTAGGCGTAACATGAACTAAGTTGTGGACAATACCATACACTACTAATCCGGCTACGTTTTTTGAACTTGTTTTTTTCAACAGGCTTTTTCTGTGACCTTCTACCGTTCTAGCGCTAATGAACAATCTTTCGGCTATTTCTTGATTGGTATATTGTTCACAGATAAGCTCTAAAATTTCCAGTTCTCGTCTGGACAAATCATTATCAAAAAGATTATCTGATTCCTGTACATTTTTTGGTTTTATCTCTTCATCAAGAACTTTATGAACCCATTCATCGTAGCAAAATCCTACTTTGTGAACTTCCTTAATGGTTTCCACAACTTTTTTAGGAGAGGTATTCTTGAGTAAATAAGAAGAGGCCCCAACGGCAATCATATTATTGATAAAAGTTTTACCTCCATAACTGCTTAAAGCAATGATATGAATATCCGGATAATCTTCCTGAATTATTTTGGTGCATTCTACACCGTTCATTTCCGGCATCTTAATATCCATTAAAATGATATTCGGTTTTTCTTGAGTGTCTTCAAGTATTTCTAAAAGATCTACTCCGTTTTCAGCATCAAAAAGTACATCAAACTCAGGTACTCTGTTCAGAATAAATAAAATTCCTGCTCTAAAGAGTGCTTCATCGTCTGCTATGGCAATTTTTATTTTCTCTTGTTCCATAATTAAAGAGTAATTGTTGCTTTAAAACCATTTCCTACACTACTATTGTACGCTACATTTCCATTTAATAAATCTAATCTTGTATCTATATTTCGCAATCCAAGTCCTTTTTTAAGTGTTTCATTTTGGGTGTCAAAACCTTTACCATTATCTACATATCGTAACGTAAGGTTTTGTTCATTTGTTGTGATTGACAAAGAAATTTCGGTGGCTTTCCCGTGCTTCAAAGAGTTGTTAAGTAGCTCTTGCACAACACGAAACAAATGCAATTCTTGCTGAGAAGTTAAGAAATTTTCTTGATATTGATTTGAAAATCTTACCGAAACTTTTTTGCTATTGTCATATTCTTCGCAGATTTCATCTACTGCTGCTCCCAAACCAAACTTATCCAAAATTGGAGGTAAGAGGTTATGAGCTATTTTTCGTGATGTTTCTAAAGTGCCATTGGTGATTTGCAAAACCTGTTGTAGCATTTGGTGTTGCTCTTCCTTCGTTAAATTTTCTTCCAGTAAATATTGGGCATTTAGCGATACAACATTTAGTTTGGAACTAATATCATCATGCAAATCTTGGGCAATACGTTTTCGTTCTTCCTCTTGAGTTTCAATCCCAGAATGGATCATTTCCTTTTGATGATCTAGCGTTAACTGCTGCTTTTCTACTTCTTTCTGAATTATTTTTCGTCTGGATATAAAAAAGAACAAAACCAACGAAAGCGACATAAGCAATAGCATCATGACCGAGGATACAATAATCCACAGAAAATCAGTATCAGAATTGTTGGTTTGCAGCGAAATAAAGAATGAAATCATTAAAGAAAGCTAAAAATCTAACTCAAAGATACAAAGTTTTTAAAGCGACTCTTGAACTGGTTTTCTAAAATGTTTGTACCATTCTATGATCATTATAACCAAAAAAATAATGTACAAGACGTTATTAACACTCCATAAGGTTACAAAAGTTGACCTACCATGATACTCTATAAGATACTCTCCTACAGCAAACAGTAATGTACTACTTACCAAATACACCAGTAAACTAGGTGCAAAATAGAGATATTTTGTAGTATTAGACTCTATTCTTTTATAAAGAAAAACCACCAAATAAATAATCACCAAGCCATTACACAGTAAAGGTTCTAGCGTATTAAATTGCCAGAACATAGATGGATAAATTATAAACCGAATTACTAAAAATATGGGAATCAGAATGCATGCAATACTCATCAGTTTCTTGATTTTTTCTCCTTTGAATTGAGATTGAAAAAACAATGATAATACTACAAAAACAGAAATAAGATACGGATGTATCAAAAAAAGATTTCCTCCTAATTGATCAAAAACTGTAGATACAATCTCTGTTAATCCTACAACTAGTAGGTATCCAAAAATATATACATCTCCCTTTTTAATTAGATTTTTTCTATAGCTTTTTGTATATAAAAAACATACCAAAATAATAAGAATCCTTGGTATAATAGTGAGAATATTACTGAACGTAAATTCCAAAATACGGTGGATTTAGTAAGGTGGATTTGGTTTAGAAAAATCGAAAACTCCAGAGTCTATATCATCTTTCCCACTAATTGTACCCTCCAAAGATTTTTTCACAATATCACTTCCATCTTTGTTTACCCCTACTAACATTAAAGAGGCTATATATGGATATTCAGAAGTTTGCACGTCACTTTTGTTTACTTCTCTACCTAAATAAGCTCTTACATTGGTTAGTCCTTTCTCCTTTTCCCCGGCATACATACTTATAAAGTCATCACCAGGAATCAAAAAGGACTCTAAGTGTTTCTCTTCAAGAAAATTAGGATACTTTTGAAAAAACTCATGATCTTTTCCGCCATTTTCAAAATAGTCTCTTAATACATTTTTGAGGCTCTCCATAAGCTCATTATAGCTATCTATACGGTCTTTCGCTTCTGAAATTTCAATTTGGTTGTTATCGGTCATTTTTAGTTGTTATTTATTAGGATATAAAATTAGGCTATTTACTTTTAATTTTAAAACAAACGGAGTTGATCATTTTTGAAATTTTCATGTAAACTCGTATTCAATTTTGGAAAAGTTGTATCTGTAAAAAACTTACGCCTTGCCAATTGCATTTGCGCATGAATTTGCAAGGCAAACACACCTTCGCCTTTCATACGTACGCCAAACCGACTTTCATTGAGCGTTCCGCCATGGCAGGCTTTTATTTGATTGAGCACTTTTGAAGCTTTGTCCGGCATGGCTTTTTCTATCCAATCGGTAAACAATTCACCTACAGCACCGTTTAACCGAACCACGGTATGACCAATAGAAAGCGCTCCGGCATCGGCTACTGCTTTGGCCATGGGCAAAATTTCATGACTGTTGATTCCGGGAATAATGGGCGCCAACATTACATTCACTGGAATTCCGTTTTTGGAAAGCGTTTCAATCGTTTCTAATCTTTTTTTGATGGTTGCCGTTCTGGGTTCTAGCAATCTTCTTGTTTTCTCTGACAATGAGGTTACCGAAATACTCACGCCCACCAAATTATCTTTGGCCAATTCTTTTAAAATATCCAAATCTCTGGTGATCAATGCATTTTTGGTAATAATACCCACCGGATGTTTGTATTTTAGAAACACTTCCAAACATTTTCTGGTAAGTTGAAATTCTTTTTCGGCAGGTTGGTAACAATCTGTATTGCCCGAAAGTACAATCGTTGTTGCTTTCCAATTTTTACTTTTCAATTTTGATTGAAGTAATTCCGGAGCATTTTTCTTGACTAAAATCGTTCGTTCAAAATCAAGTCCGGCACTGTAACCCCAATATTCATGAGAGTTTCTGGCGTAGCAATACACACAACCATGCTCACAACCTTGATACGGATTTAGAGAGAATTCCATCCCTACATCTGGACTCGTCACTTTGTTAACAATAGTTTTGGGAAAAACTTCTAAAAAACGAGTTTTGTTGGTATCAGCTTCTTCGCCTTCTTTATGGCAATACTCCAGAAATTCATCAAGCATTTCGTGTTCACCTTCTAAAAACCGATTGTGAACATTTTTCTGCGCGCCTCTTCCTTTTTTCAAATCATCCTTCATCCTATCCAACTACCCCAAACAAGTTTATTTCCCCGGAAAATCTGCTTTGCGTTTTTCTAAAAAGGCCGTAGTTCCTTCTTTAAAATCTTCAGTCCCGAAGCAATAGCCAAAACCTTCAATTTCAGTTTCAAAACCATTCACGCCATCGGTATAACCGGCATTCACAACTTCAATCGCTTTTGAAATAGCTACAGGGGAATTCTTAGCAATTTTAGCAGCTAAAGTTTTACAGAAAGGTAACAATTCTTCTTGGGTTACCACATGATTCACCAAGCCCCACATCAAAGCTTGTTCTGTGCCCACCATTCCGGCAGTCATGATCATTTCCAAAGCACGCCCTTTGCCTACCAATTGCGGTAAACGTTGCGTTCCTCCATAACCCGGAATTACACCTAACGAAACTTCTGGTAAGCCCATGCGCGCATTGTCACTTGCTACTCTAATATGGCACGCCATGGCCAATTCTAGTCCGCCACCTAAGGCAAAACCATTGACTGCAGCAATGACAGGAGTTGCTAAGTTGGCCACAAAATCAAACAATAATTGATGTCCTTTTGCTGCTAATTCGGCACCTTCAGTTTCTGAGAAATTTGAAAATTCGGCAATATCGGCGCCTGCCACAAATGCTTTTTCTCCGCTTCCGGTAATTACAATTACTTGCACAGCAGCGTCAGCATCAAGACTTTCAAAGGCTTCGTGCACTTCTTGAATGGTTTCTTTGTTCAACGCATTCAGTTTTGAAGGTCTGTTGATGGTAATAAAACCAATTTGATTTTCCGTAGTGGTAATAATATTATTAAAGCTCATAACTAACTATTTTTCTTTAGGAAACGTAACAGTAAACACGGTTCCTACATTGTGTTTCGATGTAAAAGTAATAGACCCTTTATAGGTTTCTACAATATTTTTCACCATACCTAAACCTAGTCCCATTCCGCTGGTTTTGGTGGTAAACTTTGGTTCAAAAATCTTATCTTTATTCTCTTCGGCAATCCCAACTCCATTGTCGGCTACCTGAATTTTAATGTTGTCATTTTCTGAAAAAACCGACACCATGATACGCGCTTCTTTTTCTTCGGGAATGGCCTGCAACGCATTTTTCACCAAGTTAGTAATAATTCTAACCAATTGTGTCCTGTCTAACCGCGCAATTAATTCTTCTTGTTGGGGTTTGAAAATAATGCTGTCTTCTTTGAAAATATCTAACGCCAGTTTGATGACATTCACCACATTCAAGGTTTCGTTTTGCTGCGCTGGCATATTAGCAAAGTTTGAAAATGCCGAAGCAATACTGCTCATGGTATCAATTTGCTGAATCAATCCTTCTGAAAATTCTTTGATTTTTTCAGCAGCATTTGGATCGTCTGCTTTGAAACGTCTTTGGAAACTTTGCACCGTTAATCGCATTGGCGTTAACGGATTTTTAATTTCGTGCGCCACCTGTTTTGCCATTTCTCTCCAAGCCTGTTCTCGTTCACTTTTGGCCAATTTCACGGCACTTTCTTCCAGCTTATCAATCATTCCGTTGTACGCTTCAATCAAATGTCTGATTTCGTCACTTGGTTCTTCAATATATATTTTCTGATTTTCTTTTGTCAGTTGTGTTTCGTAGAGTTTATCTGAAATGGTTTTCAACGATTGTGTAATGTATGCTGACACAAAATAGGCCAACATCACCGCAATAACAATCATCAAAACATACACCATTACCAAACGATATAAAAACTCCTCTAGCTCACTATTTGTCAACGAATCGTCCTCGAAATACGGAATATTCAAAATACCAATAGGCTTGAAACGTGCATCGGTAATGTAAACATATAAAGACTGATAACTGTTTCCCGCCGCATGCTGATACATTACATAACGCTTATCGGGACTGTTATATAAATTGTTCAGCACTTCGGAATTTAAATAAGAAGAATACGGATCGTAATCTAATTGTGGACGCGAACTTTTAATGAGTTCGCCACCCAAATCGTAGATATTGAAATTTACATTCTGAATATCGGCAATCTCATAAATAGCGTCTTTGAAAATATATTGAAGATTCTCGGTAGTCACTTCATAGGTAGTTCCTTTCAACACATAATCGATGCTGAGCATAATTTGCTCTTCTTTATTTTCTAACCGAGCATTGTGGTAATCTTTTGCCTGTTCTTTGTATTGAAAAATGGTCACCAACGCAATCAACAAACATGCGATGATTACAAGAGTAATCATAGAAATGAAAATTCGGGACCGTAAAGATATTTTTTTGAACACAGGCTGATGTTTTCGAAGCTAAAGATAACAATTATTGCGCCAAACCCGCGTAAGTGATGGAGGCATTTGTTGAAGCTCTTTTGGGATTGTTTTAATGAAAAACAAACGTAAAAAGCGACTGCCGAGAGCATGACCCTTTTGCTAAAAAAGGGATACGCCCTAATAATTATGCTTCGGGATTTTTGTTTCGAATGCGTTTGTATAATTTGATTCCCAACATTAATAAAATACCTAAAACGATGATTCCAATTACACCGAAAATCCAGTTGAAGGCACTTTTGAGAATCACTAAAAAGATAACTGCAAACAAAATAAGCGTAGCACCTTCATTCCAAATGCGCATAAAGTTAGAAGTATATTTTACTTCATTTCGCTGCAATTGCTTAAACATTTGGTGTGTTTTTAAATGATAAATAATCAACAACACTACAAAAGTTAGTTTTACGTGCATCCATGGTTGTTGCAGCCAAACTGGTTGTAAAACAAGTAGAATTACAGCAAAAAGCGTTGCTAAAATGGCCGATGGCCAAGTAATAATAAACCACAAACGCTTGGTCATTAACTGCAATTGTTTGCTTAGAATACTTTTATCGGGTTCTGGTTTGTCGTTGGCTTCAATGTGGTAAATAAACAATCTTGGAATGTAGAACAAGCCTGCAAACCAGGTAATCACAAAGATTAAGTGTAACGATTTTATGTAGTTGTAATATTCCATTACGTATGTGGTAATAGTTTCTTTTGAATTTCTCTGTATAAAAAGTATGCAGTAACAATGGTAGACAAGGTATCAGCAATTGGAAACGCAGCCCAAACGCCCATTTTTCCGTAGAGATTTGGTAAAATCAATATCAATGGAAAAAAGAAAAATCCTTGTCTGGTTAAGGTTAATAACAATGCTGGAATAGCTTTTCCTACAGCTTGAAAATACGCTGCACCTATCAACTGAATAGCCACGATTGGTGTTGCCGCAAATACGATTTTTAAAGCAGTTGGCGTTTCGGTCATGATAAAATTATTGATCTCTACTTCTTGTGCGGTAAGGTGATTGCTGGTATCAATAAACAAGTGAACAAAGGCTTCAGGAAACAAGTAAATTATAGCAAAAACCACAATACCCAAGGTTACTGCAGCAATAATAGATTTTTTAATCACTTCGATCACCCGATCATATTTTTCGGCTCCATAATTATAGCCTGCAATTGGTAAAAAACCTTGTGTAACACCCAACACCGGAAACAACACAAACATGAGCAACCTCCCTACAATGGCATACACCGACACCAATGCTTCGCCTCCTAAATTGAATAAAATATTATTCAGAAAAAGATAAATAAAACTCACTACCGCTTGTCTAGAAAGGGTTACAAATCCTAGTGAAGCAATTTCTTTGACAATGTGCCATTTGAATTTTAAATGGTGAAAACTTATTTTTAATTCAGATTTTTTACTGATGAAAAACCACACATAAAATAGAAAACTCAAAAAGGTAGAAAGTGTAGTTGCCCAAGCTGCACCTGCCATTCCCCAATCTAACACATAGATAAAAACAGCATCTAACACCAAGTTACTCAACGCAGGTAAAATCATACCCACCATGGCAAATGTTGGTTTCCCTTCGGCACGTACTACATTGCTTCCCATCATGGCAAGTCCTTGAAACGGAACTCCGAACAATACAATTTGATAGTAGATTTTTGCCGGATCAAAAATACTTCCTTTTCCGCCAAAACTTTGCACTATTGTATCTGAAAACGATAATCCGACCGTAGCCAACACCACCGTTAACAAGACCGTTAACGAAATCTGATTTCCAAAAGTATCCAAAGCCTTTTCTTCTCTGTTAGAACCCAACGCTCTGGAAATCATAGAAGCGCCACCAATACCAATGGCCATGCCCAATGCGGCAATAAAAAATGAAGCCGGTAAAACAATATTGATGGCTCCAATAGCCAAAGAACCAATCCAATTTCCTACAAAAACACTATCAATCAATATATTAAGAGACATTACCAAAATACCAATCGAAGCCGGTAATGCTTGCTTTACCAACAGTTTTCCTATGGAATCGGTTCCTAATTCTGCCGAACTTACTTTTGCCATTTATGCTTCTTGTGGAGTTAGCGCCCATTGGTCTACCCAACGTGCCAATACTTTGATCCAATCCTCGCGATCATTTAAACAAGGAATGGTGTAAAACTCATTTCCTCCAGCTTCTTTAAATTCTTCGGCACCTTCCATACCTATTTCCTCCAAAGTTTCTAAACAATCCGAAACAAAAGCAGGCGTTACTACGGCTAAATTCTTAATGCCTTTGTGAGCTAAACTTTCAATAGTAGCATCGGTATACGGTTGTAACCAAGGATCTCTTCCTAATCTGGATTGGAATGAAGTACTGTACGTTCCTTCTTTCAAACCAAGAAATTCAACCACTTGTCTGGTGGTTTCGTAACATTGATGACGGTAACAAAATTGGTGCGCCGGAGATGGTGTTTTACAACATTGCCCGTCTATTTGACAATGCGATTTGGTGATATCTGATTTTTTAATGTGACGTTCCGGAACGCCGTGGTACGAGAATAATAAATAATCCCACTTTTTACCTTTCAATTCATCGGCAATGGAAGTTGACAAAACGCGTACATAATCCGGGTGATTGTAAAATGCCGGAAGCTCGGTAAAACTCATTTGTGGGAATTTCTTCAAACGTATTTTTTCGGCCAACACCAAAATAGTTTCGGTAGTTGCCATGGCAAATTGCGGATACAAAGGCACCAATAAAACTTCGGTTACGCCTTTGTTTGCTAACTCTTGCAAACCACTTTCTATAGACGGATTTCCGTAACGCATGGCCAACGCCACCGGAACAGAAACTTGCTCTTGAACCTTTTCTTGTAATCTTTCAGAAAGTACAATTAGTGGCGAACCTTCGTCCCACCAAATCTTTTTATAAGCAGCTGCAGATTTTTTTGGTCTGGTATTTAAAATGATACCTTTTACCAGAAAAGCGCGGAGTAAATAAGGAACATCAATCACCCTTTCATCCATCAAAAATTCATCTAAATACTTTTTTACATCCTTTGGATCAGTACTATCGGGAGACCCCAAATTCACAAACAATACGCCTTTCATTCCTGTATTTTTTTTCAAAATTAGTATTTAATTCTATATTTACGTACCTAACTTCTTTACAATGCGTTCTAAAATTTTCCTAATATTCTTAAGTTTCACTTCAATCATATTCAGTCAAACACCCCAAACACACAATAGTCTTCTTTGGGAAATTTCAGGAAACGGACTTCAAAAACCTTCCTATTTATATGGTACTATGCACGTAAGCAACAAAATTGCATTTCGCCTAGACGATGTTTTTTACAAAGCTCTGGACAAAGCAGATTTTGTAGCGCTAGAAAGTGATCCAAATTTATGGTTAGATTATTATATAGAAAATGAAAATACGATAGATTTTAGCAATATATACCAAAAGGGTTTTTATAATGAAACATTTGCTATTACGCAACCCAAGCAACAAGCGGTTTACGGAATGCTGGGTTTCAACGGTCAAATGCTGAACAATGTTCTTTACAGAACCAATGTTTTTTCACAAAACTTTCAAGAGGAAACCTATTTGGATATGTTTATTTATCAAGCAGGAAAAAAGTTTGATAAAGGATTTGTTCCACTAGAGGATATTGATGAATCTAACTACATGGTCCAACGTTCACAAAAAGATATGATGCGCAAAGAACCCGCGAGTTGGCTAGTAAAAAAATTGGAAAACGACACGTATTATAATCTTTTGGAGAATGCATATCGTGAGCGAAACATTGCTTTTATTGACTCGCTAAACACCGGTTTTTTCTCTGAAAATCACTTGAAATATATGCTCTACGAGCGTAACAAGATCATGGCGAATGGTATTGAAGTTTCTGCAAAGAAAGGAAGTACGTTTGCAGGAATTGGAGCTGCGCATTTGGGAGGTGAACATGGCGTTTTACAACTTTTAAAAGACAAAGGGTTTACGGTAAAACCTTTAGCGTCTAACAAAACCGATGTCTCAAAAACTATAAAACAGAAGTTTGAAGATACTTTCAATGTAAAAGATTTGGTACGTGATACTATTGGAGATGGTCTACTTTCGGTAAAACTTCCTAATAAATTGTACCACTTTGGAACCTTCCAAGGAATGAGTTTGTACGCTTCACCCGATTTAACCAACGGTGCCTTTTTCTCCATAGCGCGCATGAGTACATTTCCATATTTAAAAGGAGGCGAAAAATTTAGTTTGGAAACGCTGGAAGATATGTTTTTTGAATCGATTCCAGGAACTATCATTTCAAAAGAAGAAATTGAAAACAATGGTTTTAAAGGAATTGACATCACCAACAAACTGAAAAACGGCGACTATCAACGCTATCATATTTATAAAACACCTTTAGAAATCATTATACTGAAATTGGGCGGAAAAAAAGATTTTACCAAACAGTATAGTGACGCTATTTTTAAGTCTATTCAGTTTAGAAATACTAAGGAAAATTGGGAAACTGTAAGCAATACCGAAAAAAGTTTTGCAGTAAAAATGCCTGCTGATTATTCCTTTTACAATCCTGAAAAATCTGGTAGAAAATTGATTCAAGGGTTTGACAACGTGACAGGCTCATTTTATCTTTTCGAAAGAAATACACTGAATGATTTTGAATACATTGAAGAAGATAATTTTGAACTGAAACACATTCAAGATCGCTTTTATGAAAGTTTAGAAATTACACCAACCTACGAAGATGTAGTTTCCGGGAAAGTTCCTTATTTGATTTCTTCTGCAGAAATTGATTCAACCACACATGAAAAAATATTCCTGAAAACTGCTCTCCACAAAGGAAATTACTTTTTAATGGCGGCTTTCAAAACAGATAGAGAGCAAGCTCTTACCTATTTTAATACGCTAGAAATCAATAATCCTACCTACAAAAAACCATTTGAGCAAGTAGTAGATACATCACTTTATTTTTCTACGTTCTCCAATGTTGCTATGCCTCCTTTTAGTGGGAATTCTCAAGATCTAAGTTTGAGTTACAGTACGCCAAAAGATGATAAAAAATCATATTTACCTTTTATAAAGTCAACATCGTATACCAATGCAAATGATGAAAAAATAGCGGTAAAACTTACCAAATTACACGATTTAACTATGTATCAAAATATTGATTCTTTGTGGAGCAACGTCTACCCAAAAAATCAATTTAAGAGTTTCATTGTTCATAAAGCAACCAAAGGAAACGATGTGTTTGGAAACCAAACCTACACCATTTCGCTGGCAGATACTTTAAGCAACCGAACTATTGATATTAAAAGTATTCTCAAAAACGGGGCTATTTATGAACTTAGAACAATTGGTGATACGCTTTCAACCCAAACCAAGTTTGTAGCCGATTTTTATAATCACTTTCAACCAAAAGATACCGTCATAGGTGTAGATCCGCTACAAGATAAAACAGCATTATTTTTTGAAAAACTAAGAGCAAATGACAGTATTGTAATTACAGGTTTGGATGTGATTGATTTTGCCGAAAAAGACTTTGATTCCCTTCGAAATTTTATTGATCATTTTGAATTTCCGGAGGACAAAAAATACTTCCGAAGTGCATTTATCAAAGAAGTTGCGAAAATGAAAAACAAGCGTGTAGAACCTTATCTAAGGTATTTATACAACAATTCTTATGAAGACTCTTCTATTCAGGAGTTGTTATTGAATTCTTTGGCTACCAATGAAAATGAAAAAGCCGTTCATGATATTATAGATTGGATGGAAAAAGATTTTCCGGTTGGTGTAAACAGTTTCAGGTTTTTCTATGCTTTTGAAGATAAACCGAAATTAAGCAGCGCATTTTTTCCAGATTTGCTCAACTATACTTCTATTGAAGAGTATAAACATCCTATTTATAGTATGCTTGCAGAATTGGTTATCAATGATGACATAAAGCCAAAAATTTACCGCCGATACGTAAACCAATTATTGAACGAAGCAAAAATTGAACTCAAAAAACAGTTGAGTAGCGATACAAGTGCCAATTACGATGAAGAAGCACCGTATGGTCATAGAGTAAATAACAATTATTATCGTGGTTGGTTAAAAGAGTATGTGACGCTGCTTTATCCTTTCAAAAATCAGAAAAAAGTAGGTGAATTTTTCAACAAACTTTCGCTGGTAAAAGATGCTACTTTCAACATCAATTACTTGGTAATTCAACAAAAATTTGGAGCACATATTACTTCAGAAATGTTCCTGCCGTATGCTGAAGACTTGGATAGTAGAAGTTATTTGACAACTCATTTGAAAAATAATGATGTCATCAATCTGTTGCCAGAAGACTATGCTAATTTAGATTCTATTGCAGAAGCAGAATTGTATCGTTATAGAGATTTTAAACCAGGCGTTACTGAACATGAATTGGTTAGAAAAGAAGAAGTAACCAACAAAAAAGGAACTTTTACCGTTTATATTTTCAAATTCAATAGCAAGAATTATAACAACGAAGATGACTGGGAACTTAAAGCCATTGTGGTTCCACCATTAGAATCCAAAAAAAGTGTACCACTGTATCAAAACTCTATGAACTATAACAATTTTGAATCTATGGATAAGCAAGTAAAACAGCTCCTAGAGGAAATACAGTATGAGGGCCGAGAGCGTGTGGCTATAGACCGTTCTTATTATGGTGAAATGTATGGCGAATACGGATATTAACTACCGTAGTGCCATTACATATTGTTTTGGCGTAGTTCCATATTTCTTTTTGAAAGCGGCAATAAAATGGCTCGGCGTGCTATAACCCACTCGTGTGCTTATTTCATTTACGTTGTTTTCGCCATGTTCTAGCATTTTTCTGGCAAATTCCATTTTATAATCAAACAGAAAACTAAAAACTGAATCTCCATACAATTGCTTAAAACCTACTTTGAGCTTTTTAAGATTTAGTCCAACTTCATTTGCCAAATCTTGCAGTGTAGGAGGTTCTACCATACGACTGATCACAATATCTTTGGCTCTTCTAATTTTCAAAATATTTTCTTCATCTATCAGAAAAGGACAATGTTCCACATCGGCATCTTCTTTATTAAAATACAAACTCAGCAATTCGTACGCTTTTCCTTTTGCATATAAATGTTGAATGTATTTATTAAGATTTGTATTTAATAATTGATGTAAAACCACAGCCATAGCGGGCGTTAGTTCTGTATCGGTATAGTATTTTTTGTCTTTATTTTCATTGCTCAGAAAATCTACATAACCTGCTTCGGCCGAGAATAACGAATGGAATTTTTGAATAGATATCAAGATAGAAACTAACCATGATTTTGGTTGAATCTCCAAGTCAATGGGTAAATCTCTTTTTGGGTTGTAGAGCAGCAACGCCTTCTCTTCTTTGACTTCCAATTGATAGCGCCCATCATTAAAATTGAAAAACGAAGAGCCTTTTAAACTAAAATGAAATTGAATGAAAGAACTATCAATAGCCTTCTTGGCTATTACCTTTTCATCGGTTTCATTTTGGCATCGCAAAACGCTAAAACCTTTTTCTATTGTAATTTCATTGAAAGAACCTTGAGCGTTATTTTTGTCTTCTGAATTCATGGAATATCAATTTTCATTTATTTAGAATCATTCTAAAATAATTCGCTATAAACCGTTGCTATTACAACAAATGTAATACTTTCAGCACAGTTAACGCTGTGAATATGTCTAAATCTCTTTGAGCGATAAAAAAAGTACTCCGAGCGTTATTTTTTTCTAATTAACCAACTTACTTTTGTTCCCGATTTCCTTTTGAGCAAATGGAACGATATAATATTTCAAAGTACAAAAATTTTTACGCTGTAGGTCTCAGTTACAAAAAAGCAGACGCAAAAACGCGCGGACTGTTTAGTTTAACTGATACCGGAAAGTCAAGCTTACTATTACAAGCCAAAAATGAAGGCTTGGATGGCTTGGTGGTTACTTCTACCTGTAACAGAACAGAGTTGTACGGTTTTGCTCAACATCCATTTCAAATTATCAAACTACTTTGTGAACACTCTCGCGGAACCGTGGAAGAGTTTGAAAAAGTTGCTTATGTATACAAAAACGACGAAGCCATAAACCACTTGTTTAAAGTAGGAACCGGTTTGGATAGTCAGATTTTGGGTGATTTTGAAATCATCAGCCAATTGAAACAGAGTTTTGTAAGCGCAAAAGACACCGGTTTGGTAAATCCGTTTTTAGAACGATTGATCAATTCTGTAATTCAGGCAAGCAAGAAAATTAAGAATGAAACCGAAATTTCTAGCGGCGCCACTTCCGTTGCGTTTGCTTCGGTACAATATATTTTGAGTCACGTTCCCAATGTTTCCGAAAAAAATATTCTTCTTTTCGGAACCGGAAAAATTGGTAGAAATACATGTGAAAATCTAGTTAAGCATACCAAAAACAATCAAATTACCTTAATCAACAGAACCAAAGACAAGGCAGAAAAAATTGCCGGTAAGTTTGATTTGGTAGTAAAAGAATATGCCGATTTACCTTCGGAAATTAGGAAAGCAGATATTCTTATTGTGGCTACTGGTGCTCAAAAACCAACTGTTTCTAAAGAACTTATTTTCCCAAACAAAGAGTTGACAATTTTAGATCTTTCCATTCCTAAAAATGTAGATGACAACGTAGCAGAACTAGAAAATGTTACCGTAGTACACCTGGATTTGCTTTCTAAAATGACCGATGAAACGCTGGAAAATAGAAAACAATACATTCCGCAGGCCGAAGCCATTATCGAAGAAATTAAAAAAGATTTTTCTAGTTGGCTGGAAACCCGCAAATTTGCACCAACCATTAAAGCGCTTAATCATAAATTAAGATCGATAAAAGACGCTGAGATTGATTATCAACGTAAAAAGTTTGTTGACTTTAATGAGCAACAAGCGGAAGTATTGAGTAACAGACTTATTCAAAAAATAACTACTCATTTTGCCAATCACTTAAAAGATGGCAGTGCTTCCGACGATAGTATCGAGTTGATACAGAAAGTATTTCAGTTGGAAAAAGATTTCTAATGAGTAAAGTAATTCGCATAGGTACCCGCGACAGTGAGTTGGCGCTGTGGCAAGCAAATACCGTAAAAGCACAAATAGAAAGTTTAGGTTACCAAACAGAACTTGTACCTGTAAAATCTACAGGAGACCTTATTCTGGATAAACCTTTATATGAACTTGGTATTACAGGAATTTTTACCAAAACCTTGGATATTGCCATGATTACCGGGCAAGTAGACATTGCTGTGCATAGTATGAAAGACGTGCCCACTCTGCTACCAAAAGGCATTGTAAAAGCTGCGGTTTTAAAAAGAGCTCCGTCTGAAGATATTCTGGTTCATAAAGGAACTACCGATTTTTATAATACTGAAGGAACTATTGCTACCGGAAGTTTACGTAGAAAAGCGCAATGGCTACACAAATATCCTACCCACAAAGTAGAAGATCTTCGCGGGAACGTGAATACAAGACTTCAAAAACTACAAGATAACAATTGGAACGGAGCTATTTTTGCCAAAGCAGGTTTAGAACGCATCAATCTTACCCCAGAAAATCACGAAGTGCTAGATTGGATGATTCCAGCACCGGCACAAGGCGCAATGCTTGTGGTTGCCATGGAAAATGATTCTGAAACTCGAGAAGTTTTGGCAAAACTAAACCATGAAGACACCGATATTTGTACACAAGTAGAGCGTGATTTTCTAAGAACACTAGAAGGTGGTTGTACCGCGCCCATAGGAGCTATTGCTACTATTAAAAACGATACTATTCACTTTACCGGAGCATTGTTCAGTTTAGATGGAAAACAAAAATTACTAGTTGAAAATTCTGTCCCTAAAGATTCCTTTAGTAACTTTGGTTATGAATGTGCTACTAATATTCTTGAAAATGAAGGAGGAGCTGCACTGATGAAAGAAATTAGAAAAGCACTGAACCCAAAAACTACTAATGAGTAAGAAGACATTACAAAATATATATAGATTCATAGATGTTTTCATCTTGTTCTTTCTCATATTCGATTTCGGATTTAACATAAACGAAGGCTATCGTCCCTATAAACTTGTAGGCTTTTTTGTTTTAAGTGGGTTGTTGCTAACTTTTAATATTGTAAAATTCTTTCAGTATAAAGATAAAAGCTCTAGAAGATCCGTTGCTGTAAACATGATCATTGTTGCGGTTACACTACTCGCAGCATTTATCTATGTGTTGTACAATCAGCAATTCTCCAACTTTTCGCTGACGCTTCGTACCAAAGTTATTTTTGAAGTGGGACTGTTCTTTTACCTACTCATAAGGCTATCATTTTTAATTAAATACATCTATAAAATATATTTTAATCCGGCTATTCTCTTTGTGGGTAGTTTTGGAATTTTTTCTCTTATTGGTGCATTTTTTCTCATGTTACCAAAAGTGACAACACACGGAATCAACTTTACCGATGCTTTATTTACTTCTACCAGCGCCATTTGTGTAACCGGTTTGGCGGTGCTAGATACTGCAAACGATTTCACACAAGTTGGGCAAACCGTTATTTTAGTACTTATTCAAATTGGTGGTTTAGGAATCTTAACTTTTACATCATTTTTTGCTTTTTTCTTTAAAGAGAGTACTTCTTTTAGAGAAGGAATGTATGTAAAGGATTTTACCGCATCTGAGAATTTACAAGACGTTTTTAAGGTAGCGATGAGCATTGTAATCTTTACCTTATCTTTTGAACTTATAGGAGCTATTTGTATTTATTACAGTGTTTTAGATATTCCAGAGGTAGAAGATAAAGTCTTCTTCTCTGTTTTCCATGCTGTTTCAGCCTATTGTAATGCAGGGTTTTCAACCTCATCATCTAGTTTCTATGCTGAAACTTTTAGATTCAACTATCCATTACAATGGATTATCATGGCGTTGATTGTTTTTGGAGGTTTAGGATACAATATTGTATCTAACACGTTTATTTATTTTAAAGCAGCCTTCAAAAATTATTTTATCAAGCGTACCAATTATATGCCAGTTAGGGTATTTACATTGAATTCAAAAATCATATTTGTAACTACATCGCTTCTATTGGTTGGTGGTTTTGTTTTCTTCTTTTTTGCAGAAGCAAAATATTCTTTAGCAGAGCATACCACAGCATTTGGTAAAATTACCACTGCCATGTTCTCTTCTGTAACGCCAAGAACTGCAGGCTTCAATACCGTAGATTATACGCAAGTTGCTACACCATCACTATTATTTGTAATACTTTTAATGTGGATCGGAGCTTCACCCGCTTCTACCGGTGGAGGTATCAAAACCAGTACTTTTGCAATTGCTACTCTTAATATTATTGCCACTGCAAAAGGAAAAAAACGAATAGAGATTAATACTCGTGAAATTTCTAGTAGCACAGTTAACAAAGCTTTTGCTATTATTTGTATATCTTTAATAGTCATAGGAGTAGCTATTTTGCTACTATTGTTTTTTGAACCAGAAAAAGATTTATTGGCTATTGCTTTTGAATGTTTTTCGGCTTATAGTACCGTTGGGTTGAGTTTAAATGTAACATCAACATTGAGCCAGCCTAGTAAATATGTAATTATTGCTGTGATGTTTATTGGTAGAATTGGTATGCTCAACTTATTGATTGGTATGTTGAAGCAGGTAAAACAAAAATTCTATAAATATCCGCAAGAAAATATCTTAATAAACTAAACTCAGAATGAAGATCATCATATTTGGACTTGGAAATTTTGGAATGTCGTTGGCATTAAGTCTAACCGAAACTGGTAACGAAGTTATTGGTGTAGATAAAGACTTAACAAAGGTTGATTTGGTAAAAGACAAAATAGCCCATTCCGTTTGTATGGATTCCACAAATGAGTTAGGATACCAGGCACTTCCTGTAAAACAGGCAGATATGATTGTGGTGGCTATTGGAGAGAATGAAGGTGCGGCAATCATCACTACAGCCATTATCAAAAAACTATCAAACGCCAAAGTTATTAGTAGGTCTTTATCGCCTATTCACGATACGGTTTTACAAGCTATGGGAATTGTTTCCATTGTGCATCCAGAGCAGGAAGCAGCAGAAAAACTTACGAATAAGATCAATCTGAAAAATATTGTAGATAACTTTAAGATCGATGCTAAATATTCTATTTCAGAAATTAAAACACCTCCAGCATTTGTTGGTAAATCAATCATTGATCTTGATATTCGTGCCAAGTATAAACTAAATATCATTACAATTCTTCGCAAGAAAGAGAAAACAAATCTTATCGGGAATACAACTAGTATTATGGAAGTTATTGGGATTCCCGCTGCAGATACGATTATTGAAAAGAACGATATTCTTGTTGTTTTTGGAACTAATGATAACATTTCAAAAATCTGTGAAAATCACGATTAATGAAAGCAAGGATTCTATCAACTAAAAAACTCACCCTTTCACAACAGGAACTTTTATTGAATAAAGGATTTTCACTGGTGCAAGCTGATTTCATAAAGATAGATTTCATGAAAATTAATGCTGATAAGTTTTACCCAAACATCATAATTACCAGTAAAAATGGTGTTTTGAGTCTGGAAAAACAACAGCTTTTAAACAGATTAGAAAATAAAACAGTTTACTGCGTAGGTTCTAAAACGGAACGTCTTTTGGCAGATAAAGGTATTGAAGTAGCTCAACATTTTCAGAATGCTAAAACTTTAGCTGATTTTATCGTTTCAGAAAAAAATACGGAAGCATTCACTTACATCTGCGGAAACATTCGTAGAAAAGAATTACCCAATATTTTAAAAGAGAATCATATAGTTTTAGATGAAAAAATAGCTTATAAAACGTTGTTTTCACCATTAAAAACAAATAGCGATTTTGATGGTGTTTTATTTTTTAGCCCCTCATTGGTGGAAAGTTATTTTTTCAATAATCAACTAAGCGGTGCAGCTTTTTGCATTGGAGAAACCACAGCTAAATCGGCCGCTCAGTACACTCAAAATATCATAACCGCATCACAACCTACCATAGAAAATGTAATTGTGAAAGTGGTAAAATACTTCGAGACAACATCTTGAAGTAATTTTTTAGAAACAAAAATTGTAGAAACTCAAAATATGAAACCATCATAGGAATCATATTCAATAAAGAATGAAAAATGATTAAGAACGACCTGTTTTTAAAGGCTTTAAACAACGAAAAAGTAGAACGTCCACCAGTTTGGATGATGCGTCAGGCCGGAAGATACCTTCCTGAGTTCATGGCTTTGAAAGAGAAATATGATTTTTTCACCAGATGCAGAACTCCTGAATTGGCTGCTGAAATCACCGTACAACCTATAGACATTGTACAACCCGATGCTGCTATTCTATTTTCCGATATTTTGGTTATTCCACAGGCAATGAATATAGAGGTCGAAATGAAACCAAACGTAGGTCCTTGGTTACCAAATCCTATTCGTTCTGCTAAAGATGTTGAGCAAGTTGTGGTACCAGACATTCATGAAGAACTAGGTTATGTAATGGATGCCATTAAACTAACCAAAGAAATGCTGAACAACCGCGTTCCTTTAATTGGTTTTGCAGGCTCTCCATGGACTATTCTTTGTTACGCAGTTCAAGGGCAAGGTTCTAAGAATTTTGATATAGCAAAAGGTTTCTGCTTTTCTCAACCAGAAGCTGCCCATGCTTTATTGCAAAAAATTACAGATACCACTATCGCTTATTTGAAAGAAAAAGTAAAAGCTGGGGTGAATGCTGTACAAGTTTTTGATAGTTGGGGCGGAATGCTTTCTCCACAAGATTATCAAGAATTCTCATGGCAATATATCAATCAAATTGTAGAAGCATTAGCTCCGGAAACCAAAGTAATCGTTTTTGGAAAAGGTTGTTGGTTCGCTATGAACGAAATGTCTAAAAGTAAAGCATCTGCCTTAGGAGTAGATTGGACATGTTCCGCTAGAAATGCACGTTATTTAACTGGAGGGAATATCACTTTACAAGGAAATTTTGATCCTTCAAGATTGTTATCTCCAATCCCAACCATTAAAAAAATGGTTCATGAGATGATTGATGAATTTGGAAAAGATAACTACGTAGTAAATCTAGGTCATGGAATTTTACCAAATATTCCTGTAGATCATGCAAAAGCATTTGTAGATGCTGTAAAAGAATATCAAGTTCACTAAATATAATCGCTATGAAATTGCAAAAAACTAAATACTTTCTTCTTTTTCTTCTCATCTTCCTTTGTTTTGGAAAATCATTTTCTCAGACTTATGTAAAAGGAAATGCAACAACGGCCTTACTTTTAATGCCTAGCTTTGGTATTGAAACTAAAATAGCTAATAAAGTAACTTTTCAATTTGATTTAACAGGTTCCATGTGGGAATCTTTTAATCATGGTCCGCAAAAATTCCTCTTTGCCACTCCAGAGGTTAGATACTATACCAAAGAAATCGGGTCTGGTTTTTTTGCAGGAATTAACGGTGGAGCTGCTATTTTTGAAATGCAAAAATATAACTACTGGAATACTGATAAATATCAAAAAGGCCATGCATTTATGGTAGGAGCAACCGTTGGATATAGTTGGAGATTAAATGAAAAATGGGGACTAGAAGCCTTTTTAGGTGGTGGATTTCTTCAAAGCTATTATAAGGGATATCTTTTAAGTACTGGTTATGAGTATACCAAAGATAAACCGGGCAACGAAAATAGAAAATGGGATATGAGTGGTGATTGGCTGCCTTACAAAGGTGGTTTAATGATTACCTATAAATTATAAAAAATGCTTACCAAAGGTTTTAAAGACGAAGATCAACAGAAACTTTCAGAGTTTTTTTATGATATGCTTCAGTTAGATTTTGTTCCAAAAAATTGGAGAAATCAACAAAAAATATCCGTAAATGTTTTACTAAAAGAACATACTGGTTTAAGTATCGATACTATAATTGCTACTTCAGAATCTGATTTGTTAACGCATTTACATCAACAACAATTATCGTTTGAGAATTACGAATTACTCGGAGATTTATTATTAAAAATCATTCCGGTAGAAACTGAAAACCAAACAAATTTAGCCAATAAAGCGTTGGCTATTTTCGAGTATGCTCAGATAGAAAGCAAAATGTTTTCATTCGGACTTATTCAAAAAATTACTCAAGCAAAATCATTTCTCAAAAGCTAAGACAAGCGTCTTTAAACTTTCAATAAAATGAAAGATCAATTTTACAACTACATACAAGAATTACAAGATACTATCACTAGCAAATTAGAAGCTATAGATGGCAAAGCAACCTTTCAACAAGACCTTTGGGACCGCCCTGAAGGTGGCGGTGGTAGAACGCGCGTTATAGAAAACGGTAATGTTTTTGAAAAAGGCGGTGTCAATATTTCGGCAGTTCACGGAAAGTTACCCGATACCATGCAGAAACTATTTGGAGTAAAAGAAGCTGATTTTTTTGCTTGCGGATTGAGTTTGGTGATTCACCCTAAAAACCCGTTTGTACCTACAGTTCATGCCAATTGGCGTTATTTTGAAATGTATGATAACGACGGAAAAATCATTAACCAATGGTTTGGTGGCGGACAAGATTTAACGCCTTATTACCTTTTTGAAGAAGACGCTAAGCATTTTCATCAAGTATGTAAAACGGCTTGTGACAAACATAACCCTGAATTTTACCCGAATTTTAAGCAACGTTGCGACGATTATTTTTGGAATACACATAGAAATGAAGCCCGTGGATTAGGCGGTTTGTTTTTTGATTATTGCAAACCATCTAACGATATGAGCATGCAAAATTGGTATGATTTTGTAACCGAAGTAGGTAATAGTTTTCTAGAAGCCTATACGCCTATTGTTGAAAAACGAAAAGATATTGCTTACACACCAGCCCACAGAAATTGGCAAGAAATTCGACGTGGTCGCTATGTAGAATTCAATTTGGTTCACGATAAAGGCACTTTATTCGGGTTGAAAACCAACGGCCGTATCGAAAGTATTTTAATGAGTTTACCGCCGCATGTACAATGGGTGTATAACCATCATCCGGAAGCAGGAAGCGAAGAAGAAAAACTAATCAACGTTTTACAAAAACCAATAGATTGGGTATAATGAATTGCTATTGTGGAAATACCAAACCTTATAACGAATGCTGTGAAGTGTTTCACCAAAACGGTGGTAAAACCGAAACTGCAGAACAACTCATGCGTTCTCGCTACAGTGCTTTTGTAGTAGCCAACGGCGATTATTTAATGCTAAGTCACCATAGTTCTACAAGACCTGTAAAAGAGAAAAAAGCCATTGTTGCCTGGGCAAAATCGGTAAATTGGATAAAGCTAGAAGTTTTAGCAACTTCCAAAGGAAAACCAACTGATGAAAAAGGAACAGTAACCTTTAATGCCTACTTTTTTGAAAACGGAAAAGTAGACGTCATTCATGAAAAATCGGCTTTTGTAAAAGAAAACGGAGATTGGAAGTACTTAGGATTGGCGAAATAATTAGTAGCTTTTAGCTATCAGCATACAGCTTTCAGCAACATATGAAAGACTATAAGAAATATAAAGTTTGGGAAAAGGCACATCAATTAACATTAGATGTCTATCAAGCTATGCATGCTTTTCCAAAAGAAGAGCTTTTCAATTTAGCCAGCCAAATGAAGAGAGCTGCTGCTTCAATACCCATGAACATTGCAGAAGGTTGCGGAAGAAGTTCTGATAAAGACTTTGCCCGATTTCTTCATATCGCATTAGGTTCTGCAAACGAATTAGAATATCAAATTATACTTAGCATAGATCTCAATTTTATCGACAAAGAAACAGGACAACATTTATTGTTTAAAGTTGAAGAAATAAAGAAAATGCTAACTTCATTCATACAAAAATTAACAAAAGCTAACAGCTAATAGCTGAAGGCTAAAAGCTTAAAATATGCATCCTTTAAGAAGAAATAGAAGACTAAGAACCAACGAGTCTATTAGAAGTTTGGTAAGAGAAACAAGTTTAAGTCCGCAAGACTTTATGTTTCCAATGTTTGTTGCAGAAGGAAAAGGAGTAAAAACTGCAATTCCTTCCATGCCGGGAATGTTCCGCAGGTCTATTGACGGAACCGTTCAAGAGGTAAAAGAATTATGGGATTTGGGCATTAAAGCCGTAAACATTTACGTGAAAGTAAGCGACAATTTAAAAGACAATACCGGAAAAGAAGCTTGGAACAAAGACGGTTTAATGCAACAAACCATCAAAGCCATTAAAGATGCTGTTCCGGGAATGATTGTCATGCCAGATGTTGCTTTAGACCCCTATTCTATTTACGGTCATGATGGAATTATAGAAAACGGACAAATCATCAACGATGCTACAGTTGATGCGCTAACGCGAATGAGTATTAGTCATGCAGAAGCTGGAGCAGATTTTGTAGCTCCAAGTGATATGATGGACGGAAGAATTTTAGCCATCCGTGAAGGTTTGGAGTCTAACGGATTTCATAACGTAGGAATTATGAGTTACAGTGCTAAATATGCTTCGGCATTTTACGGTCCGTTTCGTGATGCCTTAGATTCTGCTCCAAAAGATGCAACCGTGGAAGTTCCGAAAGACAAGAAAACCTATCAAATGGATTATGCCAACCGCATAGAAGCCATTAAAGAAGCCATAGACGATGTAGAAGAAGGTGCAGATATTGTGATGGTAAAACCAGGAATGGCGTACTTAGACATTGTACGCGAAGTAAAAGATGCCGTAGATGTTCCTGTAGCCGTGTATCAAGTTTCGGGCGAATATGCCATGGTAAAAGCTGCTGCCGAAAAAGGTTGGCTAGACCATGACCAGATTATGATGGAACAACTCATGTGCATTAAACGTGCTGGTGCAAGCATTATTTCGACGTATTTTGCGAAAGAAGCTGCTATCATTTTAAACAGATAAATTCAATATACCAAAACGTCAATCTTCAATAGGTTGGCGTTTTTTCTTCAAACCCCAAACCCATGAAAAACCTTATCACTACTTGTATTTTAGTACTTTCAGTATTCACAATTCAAGCGCAAAATACTCCTATTTCTGCATGGCAAGAAAAATGGGAAAACTCTAAAAACTATCTTTTAGAAATTGCTGAAAGTATGCCGCAAGAACACTACAATTACAAACCTACCGAACGAGAAATGACCTTTGCGGAACAATTGGTGCACATTGCCAACAATATCAATTGGTTGAGCAATACGTATTTTGAAGGTGAAAAAATAGATAAATTTGAAGGTATTACCGATAAAGAAGAAATCATCGCTATTTTAAAAAATGCTTTTGAAAACGGAAAAACAGCCGTAGCAAACACCAAAGAATTAGATTTAAAAACAACCGTTGATTTCTTTGCCGGACCTAAAACCAAACTTCAAATACTGAATTTACTACAAGATCACGTAACGCACCACAGAGCACAAACCATAGTATATCTTAACCTAAAGGGTATAGAACCACCAAGATATTCTGGTTGGTAGAAAATTTAACTTTTTTTTAGAAGTTGATGAAATTTGTTACGCTAATATTGCATTGTGAAAATTACTAAAAAACATATTTTCAACCTCCTTGCATTATTTCTTTGCTTCTTATCAGTTAGTGCAAAAACTAACTCCCTAGAAATACCATCAAAGCATTCTGCAACCAAAACCACAGAAGTAGCACAATCTACTAAAGATGAACTTGTGCTGTTTGATTTGGTGGAGGAAATTACCATTTCACATTTTTCACAAGACAATTCAGAAGATTACACCAATTTGCAGACACTATATTTTCAAAATGTTTCTGCTTATCAACCTTTTAAATATCTTCAAAAACACTATTCTTCGGCAGCATACCGCTACCACAATAATAAAGAACAACTTTTATTACTCATTTTTCCGTTCCATTATTTTTATTAAAAATGATTTCAAAACACTAGAAATCAAAATTTTAATAACTTAATTTTTAATACATAATGGATAATTACGGAACCTTCATTGGTATCGTTTGTCTACTAGCATTTATGCTTCCTATACTTTTTTTAGTTGCAAAAGATCAAAAAAAAGTAAGGCTTTTAAAGAACAGAATAGATACCATCGCCCAAAAAAATCACATGAATAATAGTGAAATGTTTGAGTTGGGCAACCTCATTTTTTTAATTAATCATCTTGATCATAAAGGCATTGTTTTTCCAAGAATCGGTTCAGATACTTCAGCCGTTTCTTTTGACAGAACAAAGCTTGACCAAGTTGCCGCTTCTTATGAAACTGAACGTTTGGAGAGTGGAAAAACCATCATTAGCAAAATCGTTATCAGTATAAAATCTGGAGCAAAACAGATTCAGTATAATGCTTTTGATGAGTTTTACCCTAACCAAATGGAGGCAACATCATTGGTTGAAAAAACAAAAACTATGATACATCGTATTCAAAAACTATAGTCCCCCAAAACCATAAAAAAGAGAGTTGGAGTTGATAGTAAATTTGCTTTTCCCTTTTCTATTGCTTCAAAATTTTCCTGTCACGTGTTTTTTCCTTATTTCCCCCGAAAAGCAATTGTGTGAAAGCTATCAACTCTTACTTCTCTTTTCTTTTTGCATTTCCTTAAGAGGCTTCTATTTCGATTTTTCTATTTTAGTAGTACAATTTTATACAGAAAAATGACGCTACTCATTATATATGCAATTATTTCTATTGCATTTTCCTTTCTCTGCTCTGTGCTCGAAGCCGTTTTACTTAGTATTACGCCAACTTTTCTTGCCATTAAAAAAGAGGAAGGTAAAAATTATGCTCATCAATTAGGAAAGTTTAAAGAAGATATAGACAAGCCACTTATTTCAATCTTAACCATAAATACCATTGCGCATACCGTTGGTGCTATTTTGGTAGGTTCACAAGCAGAAACTGCATTTGGAACAGGAAATAATGCGGTGGGAATTGTTTCGGCAATTATGACCTTTTTAATTTTAGTTGTTTCAGAAATTATTCCTAAAACTATTGGAGCTTCTCATTGGAAAAGTTTAGCAGGCTTTGCTACCACTGCTCTACGAATCATGATTTTCCCATTACAATACACAGGAATTTTATGGCTTGCACAACGCATTACCAAAGTTTTTGGTGGATCTTCACATGCGGGAATCATTAGTAAAGAAGATTTTAGCGCTATGGCTGAAATTGCAGAAAAGGAGGGTATTTTTTTAGAATCGGAATCAAAGATTATTAAGAATTTGATCTCTTTTAATGAAATTCAAGCAAAGGATGTAATGACGCCTAGAACGGTTATGAAAATAGCTAACGAAACTGAAGTGATAGAAGAATTCTACGAAAAAAATAAAACACTTCGGTTTTCCAGAGTTCCTGTTTATCATGAAGATAGCGACAATATAAAAGGTTTAGTACTAAAAACCGATATGCTACAAGCCATTGTAAATGGGGAAGGAAAAAGTACTTTGGCTGATATCAAACGTACTATTTTGATAACCAACAGAACAAAACCAATTCCAGAACTATTTGAAGAGTTGATTCAAACCAAAAACCACATGGCCTTGGTCATTGATGAGTATGGCTCAGTGAGTGGATTGGTAACCCAGGAAGATGTTATTGAAACTTTACTTGGACTTGAAATTATGGATGAAAGTGATTCTATTGCCGATCTTCAAAACCTGGCTCGAAGAAATTGGGAACGCCGTGCTAGATTATTGGGTATGATTGAAGAAGAGCAACAAGAAAAACAAGAATAAATGCTCGAAGTTGCTTACATAAACACTCCATTAGGAATCACTAAAATTGAAGGTGATTTAGTAGGAATTCAGCGCATCACTACCAATCATGAAGTTGATAAACCATCAGAGGAAATTCCGGAATCGCTACAACATTGTGTTACCGAATTGCAACGCTATTTTGAAGGAAGTTTGACAGCATTCACCTTTAAAATGAATCCACAGGGTACCGAATTTCAACAAAAAGTCTGGAATGCACTATTAGATATTCCGTTCGGAAAAACTACTTCTTATGCAGACTTATCCATAAAACTTGGTGACATAAAAGCCATACGAGCCGTAGCCAATGCCAATGGTAAAAATCCGTTATGGATTGCTGTTCCATGTCACAGAGTCATAGGTTCCGATGGTAGTTTAACCGGGTATGCCGGCGGTTTGTGGCGAAAGCAATGGTTGTTAGAGCATGAAAATCCTGTAAAGCAACAGACGCTTTTTTAAATAAATTTCTGTATTTTTAGATGAAATCAATCAAAAAATGAAATTCATTAAAAAATTCTTTAAATGGCTGTTCATCTTACTTTTAGTAAGCTGCTTAGCTTTACATCTTTTGGGGTATGGTTACCTCTTTAAAGCGGTAAAAACTATTTATTTCAACGGTCACACCACTGCATTTCTATCGGATTACAAGTATTTTGACAATGCCGAAATTGACAACGGATCTGCTCAACCTTGGCCAATTCATCAAAATTACAATACAGCGAAAACCACAGAATTGCTGGAAGAAACTAATACCGAATTAGGAACTATTGCCTACCTCATCATAAAAAATGATAGTATTTGGTTCGAAAAATATTACGAAGACTACAATGAAAATTCCAAAAGCAATTCCTTTTCCATGGCAAAAAGTTATGTAAGCGGAATGCTAGGCAAAGCCATTATGGACGGCTACATTAAAAATCTTGAGCAACCCGTAGGAGATTTTATTCCGGAGTTTAGCGAAGGAAAAGCAGCCAAACTTACCGTTGGCGATTTGTCTTCCATGGCTTCGGGTACTAATTGGGATGAAGCGTATTATTCACCGTTTTCAGTAACTACACAAGCATATTTTGATGATGATTTAGAAGATGTTATTCTCAATTTAAAAGTAGTTAACGAACCCGGAACATTCTACAAATATGCCAGTGGCGATACCGAAATGTTAGCCATGGTCATAGAACGTGCTACCGGAAAAAAACTCTACAACTACCTGTCTGAAAGTTTTTGGAAGCCCATGGGTTGCGAAAACCAGGCCTTGTGGCAAGTAGATAGCGAAGAAGGTGATTTGGTAAAAGCGTATTGTTGCATTGCCAGTAACGCCAGAGATTTTGCGCGTTTTGGAAAACTATACAAAGACCACGGAAAATGGAATGGAAAACAACTACTAGATTCCACCTTTATTGCCACTTCTTTGAAACCTCGTTTTAACGATAGTCCGTTTTACGGTTATGGTTGGTGGTTGCACAAAAAAGCCGGAAAAAACTTTTTTATGATGCGTGGTCATTTGGGTCAATATGTAATTGTGGAGCCAGATGATAATGTAATTATCGTTCGTTTAGGACATCAAAAATCCCCAGATGCAGGGATTGGGGTATACACAAAAGATATTGATATTTACATAGACGAAGCTTATAAAATGATGACCAATGCTACACCGAATTAGTTTAGATAAAATTCTGTTTTTAGATATTGAAACAGTTCCTGAAGTTGAGAACTTTAGCGAACTTGATGAAACTACTCAAAAATTGTGGGAGCTCAAAAGTAAATATCAACGAAAAGAAGAATTCTCTGCGGAAGAGTTTTATGATAATGCAGGGATTTGGGCAGAATTCGGAAAAATCGTTTGTATTTCGGTAGGCTATTTTGTTACTAAAGGTTCTGGAAGAAATTTTAGAGTGACAAGCTTTTTCGGGGAAGAAGAAAAATTACTGAAAGAATTCAAAAATCTTTTAGAATCGCACTTTTATCAACCTCAGCATCTACTATGTGCACACAACGGAAAAGAGTTTGACTTCCCTTATATTGCTCGGCGAATGCTTATAAACCGAATTACGCTTCCTTCAAAATTAAATCTATTTGGAAAAAAACCTTGGGAAATACCCCATTTGGATACGTTGGAACTCTGGAAATTTGGGGATTATAAAACCTATACTTCTCTGAAATTATTAACGCATGTATTGGGAATTCCGTCTCCAAAAGATGATATTGATGGCAGTGAAGTTCGAGGTGTTTTTTATGATGAAAAAAATATAGATAGAATTGTCACCTATTGTGAAAAAGATACGGTTGCAGTTGCTCAAATATTCTTACGATTACGAAACGAAGATATTCTTACCGAAGACGAAATTTTACATGTTTAAAAATCTTTGTAGCTTTCCACTTTACTAGAAGTATGCTGAAAATTGAAAACCTATCAATAGCCTTTAAAAAAGACAACACATTTACGAATGTGATTCACAACATTTCGTATGAAGTACAAAAAAATGAGATTGTTGGTATCGTAGGAGAATCAGGTAGTGGAAAATCGGTGTCTTCCTTGGCTATTTTGGGTTTACTTCCCAAAAAAATAAGTAAGATCTCTTCTGGAAAAATTATCTTCAATGAAGAAGAAATAACCCATCTTCCCGAAAAAAAATATCAGCAATTACGTGGAAAAACCATTTCTATGATTTTTCAAGAACCTATGAGTTCTTTAAATCCGTCCATGAAATGCGGTCCTCAAGTGCTTGAAATTTTACTTCAGCATACCCAACTTTCGAAGAAAGCCGCGAAAACAGAGGTTTTAGCTTTGTTTGAGAAAGTAAAATTACCCGAGCCGGAAGCTGTTTTCAAAAAATATCCACATCAAATTTCGGGCGGACAAAAACAACGGGTTATGATTGCCATGGCCATTGCTTGCAAACCTAAACTTTTAATTGCAGACGAACCTACAACAGCGCTAGATGTTACCGTTCAAAAAGAAATTATCAAACTTTTAAAAACTTTACAGCAAGAAACCGAAATGAGTATTATTTTCATTTCGCATGATTTAGCGTTGGTTTCTGAAATTGCTGATAAAGTTGTGGTTATGTATAAAGGTGATATTGTTGAACAAGGTGATGCTTCACAGGTTTTTCACCATCCAAATCATTCCTATACCAAAGCACTTTTGGCAAGTAGACCTTCTTTGGATGTTCGATTACAGAAATTACCAACTATTGCAGATTTCTTGAATGAAACCACAAATTTGTCTATTATAAGCCCTGATGAAAGAGAAAAAAAGCATCAAAAACTTTATGAGCAACCTCCTTTACTTTCCATAAGAAATGTGTCAAAAGAATACGTTACTGCTACCGCTATTTTTGGAAAAGACAAAACATTTAAAGCTGTTGATGATGTTTCTTTTGATGTTTTTGAAGGCGAAACGGTTGGATTAGTTGGTGAAAGTGGCTGTGGAAAATCTACCTTAGGAAACGCCATTTTACAACTAGACAAAGCCACTTCCGGAACCATTTTGTACAAGGGAAAAGATATTACAAAACTAAAATCATCAGAAATAAGAAGTCTTAGAAAAGAAATTCAATTGATATTTCAAGACCCGTATTCTTCGTTAAATCCAAGGATTTCTGTAGGTAATGCCATTTTAGAACCTATGAAAGTTCATGGGCTGTATAAGAATGATACCGAACGAAAAGAAAAAGTTATAGAAATTTTAGAGCGTGTAGGTTTAGATGCTTCTCATTACAACAGATATCCACATGAGTTTTCCGGTGGGCAACGTCAGCGAATTGGCATTGCAAGAACCATTGCTTTACAACCCAAACTTATTGTTTGTGACGAGTCTGTTTCTGCTTTAGATATTTCCGTTCAGGCTCAAGTTTTAAACTTATTAAACGAGCTAAAAGAGAATTTTGGTTTTACCTATATTTTCATTTCGCACGATCTTTCGGTAGTAAAATACATGAGTGATCAACTAATTGTGATGAATAAAGGTAAAATTGAAGAAATGGGTGATGCCGATGCTATTTATAAAGAACCTAAAACAGCCTATACCAAAAGGTTAATTAGCTCAATTCCTATAGGAAAATGAAAAATAAAACGTTTTCGTAAAGTTTTAATCAATTATATATACTAAATAGCCAATTTCTATGCGGATTTTACAATCTGTTTAACATTTAAGGTGTACCTTTGCCCGCTCAAAACCATTTACTATGAGTACCGAAAATGTTGCTGATACTAAACAAGTTGTTTTAATTGGGGCAGGAATAATGAGTGCAACTCTTGCCACATTATTAAAAAAATTAAACCCTGGAATTTCCATTTCCATCTTTGAAAAATTAGATGTGATTTCTGGAGAAAGCTCTAATGCTACCAACAATGCCGGTACAGGACATTCAGGATTTTGTGAACTAAACTATACTCCTCAAAAAGAAGACGGTTCTGTAGATATTTCTAAAGCCATTAACGTTGCAAAATCTTTTGAACTTTCAAGAGAGTTTTGGTCATTTTTGGTAAAAGAAAAAACCATCATCAATCCTCAAGAATTTATACAAGCCGTTCCACACATGAGTTTTGTTTGGGGCGAAGAAAATATTGATTTCCTTAAGAAAAGATGGGAGCTTTTAAAAGAGCATCCGTTATTCAAAGGAATGGAATTTTCTGATGATTGGGACGAAATTGCCTCTTGGATTCCATTGATGATGGAAAACAGATCTAAAGAAGAGAAAGTTGCCGTTACCAAAATGCCTGCAGGAACCGATGTGAATTTTGGTGAATTGACTCGTAAAATGCTTTTGGGCCTATTCTATGAAAAAGAGATAGATCTTCACATGGCTCATGAGGTAAAAGACATTCATAGAAATTCCAATGGAAAGTGGGAAGTAAAAGTGAAAAACCTTACTACAAAGAAAAAATCAATCGTAGAAGCAGATTTTGTTTTTGTAGGTGCAGGTGGTAGAGCTTTAAACTTATTAGAAAAATCTAAAATAGAAGAAATTAAAGGTTTTGGAGGTTTTCCTGTAAGTGGAGAATGGCTGGTTTGTAATAACGAAGAAGTTATTAAAAATCACCATGCTAAAGTTTACGGAAAAGCAAAAGTGGGCGCTCCACCAATGTCGGTTCCTCACTTAGATACTCGCCTTATCAACGGTAAACCAAGTTTACTTTTTGGTCCGTTTGCAGGTTTTTCAACCAAGTTCTTAAAGAATGGTTCTTACTGGGATTTCTTCGATTCAATGAAAAAAGACAATATTGGTCCTATGCTTTCTGCCGGGGCTCAAAATATACCTTTGACGCGTTACTTAATAGAGCAAGTGCGTCAAGACAAAAAAGATAAAATTGAATCTCTTAGAGAGTACTTTCCAAACGCAAAATCAGAAGACTGGGATCAAAAAACTGCCGGACAACGCGTTCAGGTAATTAAGAAAAGTGGTCGTGGCGGAATTTTACAATTTGGTACCGAAGTAGTAAGTTGCAAAGATGGTTCTCTTGCAGGTTTGCTTGGTGCTTCTCCAGGTGCTTCCACGGCTGTAGCTATTATGATAGATTTGCTACAACAGTGTTTCCCAGAAAAGTTTGAAAGTGAATGGAAAGCAAAAATTCAGGAAATGATTCCTTCTTACGGAAAAGAAAATTTGGATGAAGCTTATTACAATGAAAGCAGAAATAAAACTGCTCAAGCACTAGGTTTATCTGCAATTTCCGAAGATGAAAACATTCCTGTACTCCGTTAGTTAATAGCTAAATACTGTCTAAAAAGCGGATGGAGAGATCGTTTTTTAGAACCCAACTAAACACAAAACACATGATTTGATTGCTCTTTAGACAGTATTTTATTTATAATTCCATTTCAGGAATTTCTCCCTCCACTAATAATGTTCCTTCAGTAGCATTTTTTATTTCTTCTACGCTTACTCCAGGAGCGCGTTCCAATAATTTAAATCCATCTTCTGTTATTTCCAAAACTGCAAGATTGGTCACTATTTTTTTAACACACTGAACTCCCGTTAGCGGTAAACTACATTTTTTAAGAAGCTTAGACTCCCCTGCTCTATTGGTATGCATCATGGCTACAATTATATTTTCTGCGGAAGCAACCAAATCCATAGCACCACCCATACCTTTAACCATTTTACCCGGAATTTTCCAGTTGGCAATATCACCAGTTTCAGAAACTTCCATAGCACCTAAAATAGTAAGGTCTACGTGTTTTCCACGAATCATAGCAAAACTCGTTGCGGAATCAAAAAAACTAGCTCCAGGAAGCGTGGTAATGGTTTGTTTTCCAGCATTGATCACATCGGCATCTACTTCCTCTTCAGTAGGAAATGGTCCCATTCCCAACACACCATTTTCACTCTGAAACTCTACGGAAATATCATCTCGTACAAAATTAGCCACTAGCGTAGGAATCCCTATTCCAAGGTTTACATAGTATCCGTTTTTTACTTCTTGAGCAATACGCTTTGCTATTCCGTTTTTATCTAACATACTTTTTCTTTTTGAAAATGAGGTCTCTTTCTTATTCTCTAACTGTTCTCTGTTCTATTCGTTTTTCATAATGTGTACCTTGGAAAATTCGGTTTACAAAAATTCCCGGAACATGAATTTCATTTGGATTCAAGCTACCTGCAGCAACCAATTCTTCTACTTCAACCACAGTAATTTTAGCAGCGCCACACATGACAGGATTAAAATTTCGGGCAGTTCCTTTAAAAATTAAATTTCCGGCTTCGTCACCCTTCCAAGCTTTGATCAATGCAAAATCAGCTTTAAAAGCATGTTCCAGTATGTGCATTTTCCCATTGAACTCTCTTGATTCCTTTCCTTCTCCAACTTCGGTTCCATAGCCCGCCGGAGTATAAAATGCAGGAATGCCAGCTTGTGCTGCTCGGCATTTTTCGGCCAATGTTCCTTGGGGAGTTAATTCAACTTCTAATTCGCCACTCAACATTTGGCGTTCAAATTCATCATTTTCGCCCACATAAGAAGAGATCATTTTTTTGATTTGCTTCTGCTGTAGCAATAATCCCAAACCAAAATCATCTACGCCAGCATTATTTGAAATACAAGTGAGTTCTTTTACATTTAAACGAACCAATTCAGTAATACAATTTTCTGGAATACCGCATAACCCAAAACCACCCAACATAAGTGTGTTTCCATTGCTAATTCCATTCAAAGCTTCTGAAACCGTATTTACAGTTTTTTTGATCATTTCATATTATTTACTTCTAAAAATATAAAATATACAAATACGAAGTTTGTTTTTTGCGATTTTTTAATACTTGATGCTCATCAATAAAAAACGCTTCAAAACTAAATGAGTCATGAAGCGTTGCTATTTTGCTATAAATGGTTCTTGATTTAAGAAAAAGTAGCGTCTTTAAAATTGGCTAGAATTTCATCAAAAACACTATACAATTCGTCTAAATTGTCATTCGTAACTAATTGGGTTCGGTATTCTTTAAAATGCGGAATTCCTTTAAAATAATTGGTATAATGGCGACGCATTTCTACGATTCCTAAACGTTCCCCTTTCCATTGGGTAGACCATGTTAAATGATTTTTAGCAGCTTCTACTCTATCTTCAATGGTTGGTTTCTCTAAATGTTCACCTGTTTCAAAGAAGTGTTTTATTTCGTTAAAAATCCAGGGATAACCAATCGCTGCACGACCAATCATAATGCCATCTACTCCATATTTATTACGGTATTCCAAGGCTTTTTCAGGAGAATCTACATCCCCATTTCCAAAAATAGGCATGGTGATTCTAGGATTTTCTTTTACACGTGCAATGTGCGTCCAATCCGCTTCTCCTTTGTACAATTGAGCACGTGTTCTACCGTGAATACTCAAAGCTTGTACCCCTACATCTTGCAAACGCTCTGCAACCTCATCAATATTAATAGAAGTATCGTCCCAACCCAAACGAGTTTTTACAGTAACAGGCAAATTGGTATTATCAATGACAGCTTTGGTTAAGCGAATCATTAAATCTACATCTTTTAAAACCCCTGCTCCGGCACCTTTAGTCACCACTTTTTTCACAGGACAACCGAAGTTGATGTCTAACACATCTGGTTGCACGGTTTCTACAATTTTGGCAGACATGGCCATAGCTTCTTCGTCACCACCAAAAATCTGAATTCCCACAGGACGCTCGTAATCAAAGATATCGAGCTTCATTTTGCTTTTAATAGCATCGCGAATCAATCCTTCCGAAGAAATAAACTCGGAATACAACATATCGGCTCCGTGCATTTTGCATAACCTACGAAATGGCGGATCGCTCACATCTTCCATTGGTGCTAACAATAATGGAAATTCTCCTAACTCTATGTTTCCTATCTTTACCAAAACTCAATCTATTTTGAGAGCAAAGATACAGTTTTATCAGATTTTCTAAGAATATGATATAAAATTATGATAAACAGAAAACTACAAACGCTCTCTTTCTTCTACATCAATATCTTTTTTGTTGTTGCTTAAGCGGTAATTACCAAACTTATATTTGAAACCAAGTAGTATAGTTCGGTTTTCATAACGAGCTCTGTAGGAGTTATTCTGATTCAAATATTCTGTGGTACTGGTAAAGATTTGTCCATTAAAAATGTCATTTGCCTGTAGACTCAAACTCGCACGGTTATTCCATAAAGACTTGCTCAAACTGATTGAAAAATTACTTCTTCCTGTAACTTGAGCATTGGCATCATTCGCCGGAAGTATATATAAATATGTAACATCGGCTAAAAGCGAATTATCTTTTAGGAAGGTAAAATAGTTTCCTAAAAACAACCAACCTGTCCAACGATTGTTATCTACCAATTGGTTTTCATTTTCCTGAGCAAAAAATTGCAGTTTGTTGTAAAACGTAGTCGATTCAAAATACAAAAACCATCGGTTTGAAATGGATTTGTTTACATATAAATCCAAACCATAACTAGCTTCTCTTTCTAAATTGGCCGCCACATATTTTAGTTTTCGATTGTCATTTTCCTGAAAACTCAATTCAGACATAGGATTGCTGATATGTTTATAAAAAACAGATGCCGTATACATTCCCTGATACGTATAATCCAAACTCATGTACTGTTTGATTGCTGGCAACAACGCGCTATTTCCAGAAACATAACTATTATCGGTCAAGTAAAAACGAAACGGATTCAAACGTTCATACGATGGTCTGGTGATACTTTTTCTGTACGACGCACTGAAAGAATGGTTGCTAGACGGATCATAAGAAATTCCGGCAGACGGAAACCATTTTACATAGTCAAAACTATTGTTATTTGTAGCATCTGCAGCAGTTCCTTCGGCATCGGTATATTCTGTTCGAAAACCGGCTCTTACATTCCATTTGGTCCAGGATTTTGAAAGATTCATATACGCTGCCAAATTACTTTCGGTATAGTCAAATTGATAATTATTATCTAACACTTCCGTACTCTCGCTTAAACTTTCTTGCACCAAATCGCTATCGGTATCAATTTGCACTCCTTTAATTCCCGCTTCCAACGCCATATCGTTTTCCATTGGTAAACTATAATCAATTTGAGCGGTAGAAATAGTAATATCCTGATCTTGATCTGTAGTAAAATGATTGGTTCTTGAAGTACTTCCCAAGGCATCAAAATAATTGGTTACCACATCTTGATCTCTTTCTTTATTATAAAAAGTATGATGTGCCAATATGGAAATTTTTTGTCCGTCTTCATCTAGCTTTTTCTCATAGCCAAGATTCAGCGCTACATTGTTTTTGTTGTCATACGTATTATTGATAGAATGAAATGTAGAATCAATAGTCTCGGCAGTATTGTAAGCCGAAGTAAATCCATCTGTATTTCGTTTCCAGTATGGCGTAATATCGGCCATAGCAGAAAAACTCAAGCTACTTTTTTCAGAGAAATCATAATCTACGTTTGCAGAAACCGTATGGTTTTCTGACCAAGTGTCTAAATCTAAATGACTTTTCCATTCTCCTGCTGGAGTTTCTTCATCAAAAAACTGTGCATATTCATCCGTAATTCGGTCTATTTTTTTCTTGTTGTAAGCATAACTCAGAAAAACATTCAACTTATCTGTTTTATAGAATTGAGCTATTCCGGCGTTGTATTTTGGGTAAATTCCCTGGGTAACATTTCCAAAAACGGAACCGTTGTAACCGGTCGCTATATTTTTGGTCATATTGATATTTACCACCATAGCATCTTGAGCATCATATTTTGCAGAAGGATTTGTAATGACCTCAACAGACTGAATAGAACTCGCAGGTGTATTTTCTAACAACTGCTGAACTTCCGAAGCCGATAGATATACCTTTTTGTTGTTGATATAAATGGTAGGTTGCATTCCCTTTACCATTAACTCATTATTCACAGCAATAATTTGTGGAGTTTTTTGCAAAACATTCCATGTACTTCCGTTAGTCAAAGCCGTATTGGCTACGTTAAAAATGGTTCTGTCCGCTAATTTTTTTACGGTTGGTAATTTTCCAACTACAGTTACTCCTTCAATATTTTCAACCTCTGGTGTTAAGATTAAAATTCCAACATCACGGTTTGACGTAATTGTAACTTTTTGATTTACAGTTTTGAAACCTATAAAAGAGCAAGAAATAATATAAGTTCCTTCCGTTACATCTTTAAAAATAAAACTACCTTCCTCATCACTGGAAACACCGGAAAGCGTTTCTTCTTCTTCACTTTTCAATAAAACAGTAGCATAAGCTATCGCCTCGTTTTCATCATCCTGAATTTTTCCTGAAACTGAAAATTCTTGTGCAAAAATGGGTAAAGAACTAAGCATCACAAAGCTTAGAAGCATCTTGGAAATTCTCATAAATAACTTTGAAATCTGTTTGTTAACGAAATATTAACAAATATATCATTTTTTTCTTACACGCAAACAAATATTTAGCAGCCTGCTCAACAGCTTATTAAATCCATTATATTTGCAAATTGATAAGGTTACAATTTTTTGACAGCATGGGATAACATTCCAAGCGAAAAAATTTGTAATTACTTAAAAAACAATATTCAAGAATACATCTTGATTAATTTAAAGTTGGAAAACAGGAAATGAAGCACATTCGTAATTTTTGTATCATAGCGCATATTGACCACGGGAAAAGTACTTTAGCTGACCGTTTGTTAGATTTCACAGGTTCGGTAACCGAGCGTGAAAAACAAGATCAGCTATTGGATAGTATGGATTTGGAGCGCGAAAGAGGAATCACCATTAAGAGTCACGCCATTCAAATGGAGTACATTTATAAAGGTGAAACCTACGTGTTAAACTTAATTGATACTCCGGGTCACGTAGACTTTAGTTACGAAGTTTCTCGTTCTATTGCTGCTTGTGAAGGAGCTTTGTTAATTGTAGATGCTGCGCAAAGTATTCAGGCACAAACTATTTCTAACTTGTATTTAGCTTTAGAAAATGATTTAGAAATTATTCCGGTACTAAACAAAGTAGATTTACCAAGTGCCAATCCGGAAGAAGTGACCGATGATATTGTAGACCTTTTAGGTTGCGATGCTTCAGATGTAATTCCAGCTTCTGCGAAAACAGGTTTGGGTATCGAAGAGATTTTAAATGCGATTATTGAACGTATTCCTGCTCCTAAAGGAACTGTTGACGAGCCTTTACAAGCCTTGATCTTTGACTCGGTTTACAACCCATTTAGAGGAGTTGAAACCTACTTTAGAGTATTGAATGGTGAGATCAAAAAGAATCAAAAGATCAAATTCATGGCAACGGGGAAAACCTATAATGCCGATGAAATTGGTACTTTGAAATTGGTGCAACATCCTAAACAAAAGATTTCTGCAGGAGATGTTGGTTATCTAATCACTGGTATCAAAGATGCGCGCGAAGTAAAAGTGGGTGATACCATTACTGATGCTGCAGATCCTACAAAAAATATGATTTCTGGTTTTGAAAATGTAAAACCAATGGTATTTGCCGGAATTTATCCTGTAGATACTGAAGATTATGAAGAGCTTCGTGCTTCTATGGAAAAACTACAGTTGAACGATGCTTCGCTAGTATTTACTCCAGAAAGTTCTGCAGCTCTTGGTTTTGGTTTCCGTTGTGGTTTCTTAGGAATGCTTCACTTAGAAATTATTCAGGAACGTTTGGAGCGTGAATTTGACATGACCGTAATTACTACCGTTCCCAACGTTAGTTACCATGCGTTTACCAAAAAGAACCCTGATGATATCATCATTGTAAATAATCCTTCAGACATGCCAGATCCAACAATTATGGATCGTGTGGAAGAACCTTTCATCAAAGCAAGCATCATTACCAAAGCCGACTTTGTAGGTCCTGTAATGAGTTTGTGTATCGAAAAACGTGGACAAATTACCAATCAAACCTATTTAACTCCAGAACGTGTAGAGCTGAATTTTGATATGCCATTGGCGGAAATTGTATTTGATTTCTATGACCGTTTGAAAACTGTTTCCAAAGGGTACGCATCGTTTGATTATAGTCCAATTGGTATGCGTGCTTCAAAATTGGTTCGTGTAGATGTTTTGATCAATGCACAATCGGTTGATGCACTTTCTGCGTTGATTCATGCTGATAATGCCTATAACATTGGTAAAAAGATGTGTGAAAAACTGCGCGAATTGATTCCACGTCAACAGTTTGATATTCCTATTCAGGCGGCAATTGGAGCTAAAATTATTTCACGTGAAACCATCAAAGCTTTACGTAAAGACGTTACTGCTAAATGTTATGGTGGAGATATTTCGCGTAAACGTAAATTACTTGAAAAGCAGAAAAAAGGTAAAAAGCGTATGCGCCAAGTTGGTAACGTAGAAATACCTCAACAAGCGTTTATGGCTGTGTTGAAATTGAATGACTAATTTTATTTCTATATAATTTACAAAAGCGAACCAAATGGTTCGCTTTTTTTATCGAAATTTAAACTTACCGAAAACAATAATTTAAGATTCCTTTAGCGCAGAAAAATTCCATTTCGTAGTAAATTAGAGCTGACTTTAGAAAGCCCGTCTTTTTAACGTTCTGAATAATTATTATCGAATAAAATCTGTGAAACCATGGAATTTATAGATTACTACAAAACACTGGAAATAGCCAGAGATGCATCGGCAGCTGATATAAAAAAAGCATACCGAAAACTGGCCAGAAAATACCATCCGGATCTGAATCCTAACGATACCGAAGCTCATAAAAAATTTCAACAGATCAACGAAGCCAATGAGGTGTTGAGCGATCCTGAAAAACGAAAAAAATACGACAAATATGGTGAGCATTGGGAACATGCCGAAGCCTACGAAGAAGCGCAACGCCAACAACAGCAACAACGTTCTCAAAGAAATACCGGTTTTGGCGGTGGTAGCAATTACCAACAATACACCTATTCTAGCGACGGAGCTGATGATTTTTCAGACTTTTTTGAATCGGTTTTTGGAAACAGAGGTAGCCACCGACAACAACAATCGCGCTTTCGGGGACAAGATTTTAATGCCGAACTACAACTTACTTTGCACGATGTTTTTACTACGCACAAACGCACGCTAACCATAAATGGTAAAAACATTCGACTCACCATTCCGGCCGGAGTAGAAAATGGGCAAACCATCAAAATAAAAGGTCATGGTGGCGAAGGTATCAATGGTGGTCCCAAAGGTGATTTGTACATTACTTTTAATATTAGCAACCATACGCCCTTCAAAAGAGATGGAAATGATTTATATAGAGATGTAAATGTTGACTTGTATACGGCTTTATTGGGTGGAGAAATCACCATAGATACGTTTGATGGCAAAGCCAAATTAACACTGAAACCAGAAACTCAAAACGATACTAAAGTAAAACTAAAAGGCAAAGGTTTTCCGGTGTACAAACAAGAAGGCAAGTTTGGTGACTTATATGTAACCTTTAAAGTTACACTGCCTAAAAACCTTTCAACAGAAGAAAAAGAACTGATTGCACAACTTCAAAAACTACGTTCATGAACTCAACAACATTGATATCTGTTACTTCCTTTTGTGAATCGCACGCTATTGAACCTAAATTTATTGAAACCTTAGCACAATACGAATTTGTAGAAATCATAGAACAAGAAAAAGAACAATTCATAGAAGAGGAATGTTTAGCAACTATAGAACGAATGATGCGGTTGCATTATGACCTTAACATTAATATGGAAGGCATTGATGCTATTCAACATTTGCTTAACCAAATTCATGAACTGCAGAAGGAAGTTGTCTTACTTCGGAATAAACTCAACCCCTAATATTTTAGAGAACATTAGCATTAGAAATCTATCTCTTACCAGTCTGTTAACAGCACTTTGGACTATTGTTTTTTAATTTTATAGACAATTAAAAATTAGTTCATTATGTCACAAAGTGTATCAGATAAAATAGTAAAAATGTTAGTTGATGCCGGTGTTAAAAGAGTGTACGCTGTTACCGGTGATAGTTTAAATCCTGTAAATGACGCCATCCGTAGAGAAGGTTCTATTCAGTGGATTCATGTTCGTCATGAAGAAGCCGGAGCTTATGCAGCTTCTATGGATGCCGAGTTAAACGGAATTGGTTGTTGCATGGGTAGTAGTGGTCCGGGTCACGTTCACCTCATCAACGGCCTCTATGATGCCAATCGATCTGGAAATCCGGTTATTGCTATAGCTTCAACCGTAGCAACTCATAAAATGGGAACCGAAAATTTTCAAGAAACCAATGTCACCAAACTATTTGATGATTGTAGCAAATATTGTTTCATGTCAAACACTCCAAAACAAGCATTAACAGGTTTGCAAAGTGCCATTCAGCATGCTATTACCGAAAAAGGTGTTGCTGTTTTAGGTTTACCTGGAGATGTTGCTTCAGCAGATGCAGAGGCTGTTGTTTCGGCTGATAAAAACTATTTTACCAAACCTGTTATAACTCCCCCACAACAACATATAGAAGAATTTGCTAGCGTAATCAATAGCAACAAAAATGTAATGCTATATGTTGGCCACGGTGCAAAAGATGCCTATAGCGAGGTGATAGATCTAGCAGAAACTATTAAAGCTCCAATTGGTTACAGCTTTCGCGGAAAGATATTTTTTGAAAAAGATGAAAATCCTTATACCGTTGGATTAAATGGTCTGTTAGGAAATAAATCTGGGTTTAAAGCTATGCACGAAGCTGATTTATTGATTCTTCTAGGAACTGATTTCCCATATTCTGATTTTCTTCCGGAGAACAATACCATCATTCAAATTGATATTAAACCAGAGCGTATTGGCCGAAGAGCAAAGGTAGACTATGGTTATTGTGGAGATATCAAAGAAACTCTAAAACGTGTACTTCCGTTAGTTGAAACAAAAACTGAAACTAAATATTTAGACAACATGCTAAAACTACATAAAGAGGTAGAAGACAATTACCAAAGTTATGTAGAAGGTAAAGGAAAAGAAGATCAAATTCATCCGGAATATGTAGCTTCTGTAATAGACAATCTTGCAGATGACGATGCTATTTTCACCGTAGATACAGGAATGTCTGCCGTTTGGGCTGCTAGATATTTAAAAGGTAAAAAGAACAGATATCTTACGGGTTCCTTTAATCATGGTTCTATGGCAAATGCAATGCCTATGGCTATCGGAGCTGGACTTTCGCAACCGGAAAGACAAACTATTGCACTTTGCGGTGACGGAGGAATTACGATGCTTCTGGGAGATCTTATGACGATAAGCCAATATAACATTCCCGTAAAAATTATCATTTTTAACAATAGAACATTAGGAATGGTAAAACTAGAAATGGAAGTTGCCGGAATACCCGATTGGCAAACCGATATGGTAAATCCGGATTTTGCTAAAGTTGCCGAAGCTATGAATATAAGAAGTTATACTGCCGATAAACCAGAGCAAGTTACTTCTGTATTAAAAGAAGCTTTTGTACACGAAGGTCCTGCGGTCATCAACATATTTACAGATCCAAATGCGTTGGCCATGCCGCCAAAAGTAACTTTTGAACAAATGAAAGGTTTTGCTGAAAGTATGGGAAAATTGATGCTGAATGGAGATGCTGCTGAAGTAATTAGTTCTGCTAAATCGAATGCTAAATATTTGAAAGAACTCTTTTAAAAACAACATCAAGCATATCTATACAATTAAAAGTCGCATTAGAAAATTTTTCTATGCGACTTTTCTATTTTAACGAGATAGTTTTTGTATCTTTAAATACATTACTACCTGAATTTAAAACGATTACAAATAAAAAGTAAGTATCTTTTTTTGCCCTATGGAATAATTTTGATGTAAAAAATTCAGGTAGTTTTTTATTTTTCCGGATTTAATAATTCCATTGGTTTTCCTAAATATACCAACTGATATCCTTCACCTATTTCAAAATTAGCATCCAGAGAACAAATAATGTGAAGTGTTCTTTCTTGATCTTTTATAAACAAAGGAATTGTTTTCTTCTCTTTATTCAACCTAGCTACTTCTTTTAAATAATGATCTTTAGATTCTAATTCCAATTCATTCATATTTGGATAATCTCTGGCAACTTCACTTAGATTTAAATAATCGTCTTTCTTAGAGAAAAGGTTGTCTAGTGGCAAATCTTCCTGCCCCAATTCTTCCGAAGTAATCAAACGAAAAGCTCCGTTTTCACCAAGATATTTTTGAAACTTTCCAAGCGAGTATTTGTTCACCTCATCACTTGCAGTTAAAGCTAACAAATAACCAATGTCGCTAAATTCAATATTCAAGGTAAGATCATCAGAAAATACATTGATTTCCATAGCATCAATCCCCATTTGACTTGCTTTATCTACATTGTCTGGATTACTATCTACCAATACCACATGTCTACCATTCTTCTTCAAATATTTAGCGATTAACCTACAAACGTGTGATGCACCAATCATTACAATTCCATTGGATTGCTTTAAGAAAACACCCGAAACTCTAGCAAATAATCTTGCTGTGGTGGCATTTAAAAGTACGGTTCCTAGTACGATCATAAATACCAAAGGTGTAATGTATTCGGCACCTTCTTCACCCTGCATTATCAATTTTAAACCAAATAAAGAGGCAATACCGGCGGCTACAATTCCACGAGGACCAACCCAACTAATAAATAATTTTTCATTGAATTTTAAATTGGAACCCCATGTACTTAAAAATACTCCAAGCGGACGAATAGCAAACACAATTACTGCGAAAAGAATCATAGTATCCCAGGTATAAATGAGATACAAATCTTCCATATTAATATTGGCCGCGAGCAGTATAAATAAAATAGATATTAATAAAACACTGAGTGATTCTTTGAAATATAAAATGTCTTTAAGATTTGGCAGATTGATGTTTCCTAAAACCATTCCCATAACCACAACCCCTAAAAGACCAGATTCATGGGCAAACATATCTGAAAGAATGAAAACTCCCAAAACTGCACAAAGAGTAACTACATTCATCAAATAATGTGGTATCCAGTTTTTTCTTATGAATAAATACAACAAATAGGCTCCTGAAAATCCAAAAGAACCACCTATAACAATGATTTTTCCGAACTCTGCCAATGCCTGTTGCGTAAACTCTCCGCCAGCTTCTACACTAATAAATTCGTATACCAAAACGGCTACCAAAGCTCCGATAGGATCTATTAAAATACCTTCCCATTTCAAAACTGTAGAAACGTCTTTCTTTAAAGGAATGTTTCTAAGAATTGGGCTAATTACCGTTGGTCCCGTTACAATAATTAATGAAGAAAATAAGAAGGATATTGGCCATGATAATCCAAATATAAAATGAGATGCAATACCAGCGCCAAAGAAAGTTATAAGACTTCCTACGGTGATCAACTTAATAATTACCGGACCAACATTTAGAATTTCAGATCTTTTCAAGGTTAACCCTCCTTCAAAAAGGATAATACTAATGGCCAAGGAAACAAAATTGAACAGACGCTCTCCAGGAAACAATCCATCGTTTCCATTCCACATGGGTTCTATAAGTTTTTCGCCATCCACAGTAAAAAAAGTAGAAATGGGCCCTACACATAATCCAATAATAATTAAGGGTAAAATTGCCGGCAATTTGAGTCGCCATGCCATCCATTGCGCTAAAATTCCTAATATTACGATTCCTGCTAATGCTAACATTTTTTTCGGTAAAAGTTAAGTGAACCAAAATACTGGTTCTTCAATTTTTATTTTGTTAAAAAATACCCAATAATAATACAACTCTAATTCTTGCTAAACAACAGAAATATAGAAAAATAGCCCAAGTACATTCTATTTTTACAAAATTTCTCACGAAAAAAACCTTCTAAAGTGTAACCAAAAAATCAATTCTAGCACTTATTTCCGTATTCATCCTGAAGATTGAAAAAAGTTAGACTGTGATAATCTTAATAAAATCTAAAAATCAGTGGATATCGGTTAACAATTTCATACTTTGCGACTCGCTTTTTTGAAATCTTATGAACTGATAACCAAAAGATTTCTTCTTCAGGCTGAAAAAAATAACCACTATTATGAAATTATATACCATAGAATCCGGAAACTTTAAGTTAGATGGAGGCGCTATGTTTGGTGTAGTACCAAAATCTATCTGGAATAAAACAAATCCGGCAGATGAAAATAACATGATAGACATTGCAGCAAGATGCCTACTTGTAGAAGACGGAAACCGTTTAACGCTCATTGATACCGGAATGGGCAATAAGCAAAACGATAAGTTTTTTGGATACTATTATTTATGGGGAAATGATAATATTGATGATTCCCTTAAAAAACACGGTTTTCATAGAGATGATATAACCGATGTTTTTATGACACATTTGCATTTTGACCACTGTGGAGGTTCCATCCAATGGAACAAAGACAAAACAGGATATGAACCTGCCTTTAAAAATGCTAAATTTTGGACCAATAAAGATCATTGGGAATGGGCTACCAAACCAAATCCTAGGGAAAAAGCATCTTTCTTAAAGGAAAATATTCTACCTATGGAGTCTAGCGGTCAGCTAAACTTTGTAGATGTTCCCAGCGCTGGAGACTTTTTAGAAAATGGACCGCTTGGTTTTGATATTCTTTATGTAGATGGTCATACAGACAAACAAATGATTCCGTTTTTCAATTATAAAGGCAAAAAACTTGTTTTCGCAGCAGATTTGTTGCCAACTGTTGGGCACATTCCACTTCCGTATGTGATGGGATATGATACAAGACCTTTATTAACTATGAGTGAGAAAGAAAAGTTCTTAACAAATGCTGCAGAAAATAATTTCTACATTTTGCTAGAACACGACGCTCACAACCAAATCTGTACTTTAAAAAACACCGAAAAAGGTGTTCGACTAAAAGATATTCATACTTTTGACGAAATTTTTAATTAAACTATAAAAAATGAAATTTATAAAACCCGTACTTGTTACCGCTACAGCTGCTATGATCATGGCAAGTTGTGGTTCTCCTAAAATTGTTGCCACTCCCGTTGAAAACATAAATTCTGTAACTGCTAAAAAAGCAGAATTAACAGAAAACCAATTAGAAAATTGGATGCATTTAGACTTACTTTCCGATACTATTCCGGGAATGAGCGTAAACAAAGCATATACCGAATTATTAAAAGATCTTACTCCTAAGAAGATTATTGTTGGGGTAGTAGATTCTGGTGTAGATATTGAGCACGAAGATCTTAAAAATGTAATTTGGACCAACGAAGATGAGATTGCAGGAAACGGAATTGACGATGACAAGAACGGTTATGTAGATGATATTCACGGTTGGAATTTCTTAGGTGACATTACCAATGAAAACCTTGAAATGACGCGTATTGTAAAAAAAGGTGATGACGGTTCTGAAATGTACAAAGAAGCCAAAGCTAAGTTTGATCAAGACTTGCAAGAAGCTACACAAAACAAAATGCGTTACGAGCAGTTACTACAAGCTGTGAAAAATGCAGATGGTATTGTTACTGAAAAATTAGGAACTTCAGACTATACAAAAGAAGACCTTGCGGGTATTGAAGCTACTACACCTGAATTACAACAAAGCGTTGGAATTTTATCTCAAATGTTAGCCTACGCGCCAACAGTAAAAGAGTTAAAAGAACAATTAAAAGAAGGAATCGAGTATTTTTCAGATCAACTTAATTACAACCTAAATACAAGTTTTGAAGCAAGAAGTATTTTAGGAGATAATCCAGATGATTTTACGGATAACAAATACGGAAACAACAACGTAATTGGACCAGACAAAGAAGAAGCAAAACACGGTACACACGTTGCAGGTATCATTGCGGCACAAAGAAATAACGGAATAGGTATGGACGGTGTTGCAAATAGCGTAGAAATTTTAGCCGTAAGAGCCGTTCCAAACGGAGACGAATATGATAAAGATATTGCTTTAGGTATTCGTTATGCAGTAGACAATGGCGCAAAAGTAATTAATACCAGTTTTGGTAAAGCATATTCTCCACATGCACAGTGGGTTTACGATGCAATTAAATATGCAGCAGACAACGATGTTTTAATTGTAAATGCAGCAGGTAACGATACACACAATATAGATGAAGTTGATGTTTATCCAAACGATGCAGTAGGTACAGATCCAGAAATGTCTGATACTTTCTTAACTATTGGTGCTTTAAACTATGAGTACGATGCTAATTTGGTAGCAACATTCTCTAACTACGGAAAATATAATGTTGATGTTTTCTCTCCTGGAGTAAAAATTTACTCAACAGTTCCAAATAGCAAATATGAGTTTTTACAAGGAACTTCTATGGCTTCTCCGGCAGCAGCTGGTGTTGCAGCATTAATTCGTTCTTACTTTCCAAAATTGAAAGCTTCACAAGTAAAACAAATCATTATGCAATCTGGTTTGGCACCTAATATGAAAGTAAACATTGGTGGTGATCCAAGTAACGTAGTAGATTTTGCCGATCTTTCTCAAAGTGGTAAAATGGTAAATGCTTACAACGCTCTTATTCTTGCAGCACAAGTAGATGCAGGAAAAGTGAAATTATAATTTAAAAATTAATCAGAAAGCCGCTTTTATGAATTTAAAAGCGGTTTTTTTATTTTTACTGAAAACACTATTTAAGTCAATTGTATGAAAAAACTATGCGTACGCCTTAGTTGCTTGGCAGTTTTGTTAACCGGCAGTTTATTTGCTCAAAACAATACTCCATACTGGCAACAACATGTAGACTACACCATGGACATCAATATGGATGTAGAAGATTTTCAATATGAAGGAACTCAAAAACTTGTCTATACCAACAATTCTCCTGATGTTCTAGACAAAGTATTTTACCATCTATATTTCAATGCTTTTCAACCGGGAAGTGAAATGGATATAAGATTGCAAAACATTGCAGACCCAGATAAAAGAATGGTGAACAATCTGGGAACAAAAGAAAACCCTGTATACGAAAGTAGAATTGCTAAACTTTCTCCAGAAGAAATAGGATACCTCAAAGTAAAATCTCTAAAACAAGATGGAGTAGCAGTTACCTACAAAACTATTGGAACTATTTTAGAAGTAGCACTTGCAAAACCAATTCAACCTGGCGAAAAAACCACTTTTGAAATGGAATTTGATGGACAAGTTCCTGTACAAATTCGTCGTTCGGGTAGAAATAACAAAGATGGAGTTGCTCTTTCTATGACGCAATGGTATCCAAAATTGGCAGAATACGATTTTGAAGGTTGGCATGCTGATCCGTACATCGCAAGAGAATTTCACGGTGTTTGGGGAGATTTTGATGTAAAAATTACTATTGATAAAGATTACATTCTAGGTGGAACCGGGTATTTACAAAATCCGAATGAAATAGGATATGGATACGAAGATGAAGGAACCAAAGTAAAACGTAGAGGAAAAACCGCTACTTGGCATTTTAAAGCGCCAATGGTACACGATTTCACGTGGGCTGCAGATCCTGAATATATTCATGATAAACTGGAAACCGAAAGCGGTGTAACACTTCATTTCCTTTATAAAGATGATGAAAAATTTAAAGATGCCTGGACAAAATTACAACCTAAAACTGCAGAATTATTAGATTTCTACAATACAAACGTAGGTCCATATCCATGGAAACAATATTCTGTAATTCAAGGTGGCGACGGTGGAATGGAGTACGCTATGTGTACATTAATTACCGGTGGTGAAAACTACGGTGGTTTGTTTGGTACTACGGCGCATGAAATGGCACACGCTTGGTTTCAACATTTGTTAGGTACCAATGAATCTGAACATCCTTGGATGGATGAAGGTTTTACTTCGTTTATTTCAACCTTATCAAGTGCAAAAATCAAGAATCTAGAAAATCCAAATCCGTTTGAAAGTGCTTACGGTAACTATTTGTATTTAGCAAAATCTGGTAAAGAACAACCAGAAACTACGCATGGAGATCGTTATGCATACAACTTTGCATACTCTATAAATGCCTATAGTAAAGGAGAAGTTTTTCTAGCACAATTAGGTTACATCATTGGTCAAGATAAATTGATGGAAACACTTCATAAATATTATGAAGACTTCAAATTCAAACATCCAACACCTAATGATTTCATTAGAACTGCAGAAAAAGTATCTGGAATGCAATTGCATTGGTATTTAACCGATTGGATAGAAACTACAAATCAAATTGATTATGGAATCAAAGAAGTAAACGAAACTGAAAACAACACTACAATTACACTAGAAAGAATAGGTTTAATGCCAATGCCACTAGATGTTATTGTAGAATATACAGACGGTTCTGTAGAATATTTCTATATTCCATTAAGAATGGCTTATGGCGGAAAAGATAATCCTTATCCTGCTTTAAAAGCAACTACAATGGCCGATTGGCCTTGGGCTTACCCAACGTATGATTTATCTATTTCTAAACCTAAATCTGAAATCAAAACCATTGTAATTGATCCATCAAATTTAATGGCAGATGTAGATAGAGAAAATAATATTTATAGCGCAGAGTAACCTAAGCTATACAACAACAATTTTAAGAAAGCCATTCCAAAATTTGGAGTGGCTTTTTCTTTATTGATAAAGAAGCAGTAATTTTACCGCACTTATCTAAAACAAAAATGGATTTCAGATTTCCAAAAGATGAAAAATTAAAAAGTAAAACCCTCATTCAAGAAATGTTTAGGGAAGGAAATGCTGTTTCAAAATATCCATTAAAATTAGTTTTTATACAATCATCGCTTCCTAAAGAAGTAACTTTTCAAACAGGCGTTTCAGTTTCCAAGCGCTATTTTAAACATGCGGTAGACAGAAATAAAATAAAAAGATTTTTGCGAGAAACATACCGACACGAAAAAAACAATATTCTAAATCAAACTACTGATAATTATGCTTTTATGATTTTATACACCGGTAAAGAAATGCCAAATTATGATTTCATTAAGCAGAAAATGCAACAATTAGTTGAAAAATTTATACAAAACGAGCTAAAGAATCGTTAGCTAATTTGGCTAAGATGTACAAACATTTTGTAATTTAGCCAGACCCTCATACTAAAAACGCGTTTATTTATCATGAAGAAGAAGATTTTTATCTGCTGTGCGGCTATTGTTCTTTTTTTCGTTGGAACCTCTTTTAAAAACGATTTCTTTGAAATTTCTAAACAGATAGAAATTTTCACCACTTTGTTCAAAGAATTGAACATGAATTATGTGGATGATACCAATCCTGGTGAGCTTATGGATACTGCCATAAAAAGTATGCTTAGCGATCTAGACCCTTACACAAATTATCTCAACGAACAGGACGTAGAAAACTATAGAATTAACCAAAGCGGTGAATACAGCGGTATTGGTGCTATGGTAAAAAGTGCCGAAAACAAGCTCATCATTGTTGAACCCTACAAAGGTTATCCTGCTGATAAAGCTGATTTGAAACCAGGCGATGAAATTGTAAAAATTGATGATATTGAAATCAAAAATTTTGAAGACAATGCGAGTGATCTTCTAAAAGGAGCTCAAAATTCATCTATTCAAATTACCTATAAACGCCAAGGAAAAACGTTTTCAACAACACTGGAACGTGAAGGAATTGAAATTGATGCAGTACCGTATTACGGAAAAATCAATGATAAAACGGGTTATATTGTTTTAGAAAGATTCAATGAAAAAGCTGCCAAACAAACCAAAGAAGCTCTAGAAGATCTTAAAAGTCAAGGAGTAGAAAAATTGGTTTTAGACCTTAGAAATAATCCGGGTGGACTCTTAAGAGAGGCCATAAATATCTGTAACCTGTTTGTAGATAAAGGCGAAGTGATAGTGACTACAAAATCAAAGGTTAAAAAATTCAATCAAACCTATAAAACCAGAAATCAACCATTAGATACTAAAATTCCATTAGTAATTTTGGTTAATGGCCGTAGTGCTTCAGCTAGTGAAATTGTTTCAGGAGCTTTACAAGATTTAGATAGAGCAGTAGTAGTTGGTGGAAGAAGTTTTGGAAAAGGTTTGGTTCAGCGTCCATTAAAATTATCGTATGGAACACAGTTAAAAGTTACCATATCTCGCTATTACACGCCTTCTGGTCGTTGTATTCAAGCTTTAGATTATTGGCATAGAGATGCCAGCGGAAATGCCGTAAGAACTTCTGAAAAAGATTTTAATGCCTTTCAAACTAGAAATGGTAGAACGGTTTATGACGGTGGCGGTATTATGCCGGATGTTGAAATTACTTCTGCAAAGAAAAGTACATTTACCAATGCTTTGATAGATGATTATATCATCTTTGATTATGTGAATAACTATTATTATTCACACGAATTGGCTTCTGCAGCAGATTTTGATTATTCTGATGGAGATTATAATAAGTTCAAAAAATATGTTTCAGAAAGCAATTTTACATATGAAACTGAGACTGAAAGAGAACTAAAACAATTACTTACCAAAGATAAATTAGACGATCTAGGAAACGAAGTAAAATCATCCTATCAAAATCTTCTAAATACAATTGATGAAAGTAAAGTTACCTCACTAGATACTTATAAACCGGAAATAAAGGAAGTAATCGAAAAAGAGATTATAAAACATTATTTCTATAGGGAAGGATTGTACACCTACAATTTAACTCATGATGAAGCACTTATCATGGCTACTAAATTGTTAACAGATACTTCTAAATACAAAGGAATCCTTCAATAAGTAACTATATGAAAAATTTACTGGAAGAGGTAAAGCAACCAGCGCTTTATCAGGTTCGCGAACTCGCTTTAAAGGTTTGGCCACAGACTTTTAAACCCATTTTATCAGACGATCAAATAGATTATATGATGGAGATGATGTACAGTACAAAGTCTTTACAAAAACAATATGAAAACGGTTGTATTTTTTACATATTAAAGAGTAATACAGACCCAGCCGGTTTCATGTCTATAGAACACAATTATAAACAAAACCCTTATAAAACTAAATTACACAAACTTTATCTTCTAACGGAATTTCAAGGAACAGGATTGGGTAAATATCTAATAGAACAAGCTGCCGAAATAGCTAAAACCCGTGGTAGTAAAATCTTAGAACTCAATGTGAATAGATATAATACAAGTGCTATTGAATTTTATAAAAAAAAGAATTTTGAAATTACTGAAACAGAAGACATTGCCATAGGTAATGATTTTTTAATGGAAGATTATATCATGCAAAAACCCCTCTAGTCATGAATTTTGATGAACAATTTAAAGTTTACAAAGAAATTTTCAGTAAATACACCAAATACGATGGTTCGGTAGTACAACAACATATAGAAAAACTTACCGAAATGGATAAGATCATTCCTCCAATGGAATCCTATACCATGTTGCTTAATGTAACAAAAAACTGCCATGAATTTTTAAGTAAAAATTTTGAATATGTTGCAGGTTATACAGTTGATGAAGTAAAACGAAATGGCGGTGTGGAATTTATAATCTCAAAATTTCACCCAAACGATATCACTGAATGGATGACCTGTATAAAAGAACTAATGGATATTATGATTCATAAAGTTCCTAATGATAAAAAAGATAAAATATCAGCATCATATAATTATAGACTTCAAAAGAAAAATGGAGAGTACATAAATATTATAGAATATATTTCACCAATTTATTTTGACGAAAATAATGTACCAGTCATAGGTTTTGCACATTGCACAGTAATAGGAAGAGATTTTGAATATCCCATTATTGGTAATATTAGGATGTTAAATGATGCCGGTGAATATGAGACTTTATTTCATAAAAACTTTTCCCATGAATCGTTAAGAACTAAACTAACTAACAGAGAAATAGATGTTTTACGATTAATTGCTTTGCGCAAAACTAGTAAGGAAATAGGGGAGAAGTTGTGTATAAGTTCACATACCGTAGACAGTCACCGTAGAAAAATACTAAAAAAAATGAAATTTAAATCTACAGGAGAAATCATCCAATACTGCAAAGAGAACTTTTTAATTTAAAAAATACTCAATTTGAGTATTTTCTATTAAAAATTATTCAAATATTTTTGTTACATGATTAGATTATTACCGTTTTTAGGTTGGGGGGCTTAAAGATATTCTAAAATTTAATCTAATCTGTTAAGGGTTTGAAAAGAGCGTGATTTATAATCACGCTCTTTTTTTTATTCTTGATTATCAAATGTGTATCCAATCTTAAGAGTAAGGTAAGGTATGTTTCGGTAGTTGCTAATTCTGCTAAAATCTGTTCCTTGGGTTACCACATCATACTGTTGTGTGTCAAAAATATTACTGCCGGTAAGGTTTACTTTCCAACGATCATCAAAAAACGTTTTCTTTACTCCTAATGATGCATAGAAAAACCCGTCTCGCTTTTCCTGTGCTCCCTGAAATGGGCCTGAATATGACATATAGTATTGTATGGAAAAATCATCTGAAACTTCAAAAGTATTGTTCCATTTGGCACCATAATTAAATTGATTTCTGGTATAAGCTGTTTCATCAAAATCAACTTCCAGATGATAATCATACAGTGAAATACTCAAATTGCTTGTCCACCATTTTTTAAAAGCTATATTTCCCATCAACTCAACTCCAGTATTCTGGGAAATCCCAACATTGGTAGGCATTGAAATTAAAATTTCATCTGCTCCTGTTACGGTATAATCTTGCATTACATTCGTAGTTTTTCTGTGGTAGAATTGAAAACTTGCATAATCTTTATTAGTCCAGTTTTGTTTATAGCCTAGTTCATACGAGTCTACATAAGCTGGTTTTATGTTTGCGTTTCCTAAGTAATAACTGGTAACATCTGTGTACTGTAACACTGGAATAAGTTGGTAATATCCTGGTCTGTTAATACGGCGTGTATAATTGGCTACCAATTGTATATCATCTGAAAAATTATACAACAAATAAGCAGTAGGAAAGAGCTTGGTAAAATTATCGGAAGCTGGAATATAAACTTGTTGTTGGTCTACAGCTACATAACTGTAATTAGACTTGGTATCGGTATTTTCTAACCGCAGACCAAACTGATATTCTAACTTTTTAAACTTACTCTTAAAATTGAAATAAGTAGCATATATATTTCGTTTAAAATCTATAATCTGATTGGTTCGTTCGTCAGAGAAAGGTATTAAATTGTTGTTTTCATCAAAATTACCATTATCGTTACCAACTTCTGGAATGTTATCAATTTCTACAGCAACTCCAACGTCTAAAGATGTTTCTTCACTAAAAGGAACGGTATAATCTAAAGTTCCATTTACTAATAATTCATTTTTTTCATAATTGAGATAGCCAATTTTTTCAACCCTATCTTCATAAATTTTAGAATCGATGGTAGACTCTTTGTAAGGACTTGTATAGTTTGAAACGTCTACATTCAACACTAACTTATGAGATTTACTTTCATTAAAAAAGTGATTGTACCCAAAAGTACCACCGTAATATCCATAGTTATTTCGGTAGGTAGTTTGAAGGTTATAATAAGATTGATCTAAAATATTTCCTTCTGCATCATAGGCTTCATTGGTAACATTTCCGGTAAAATCTCTGTAACCACGGTTATTCACATAATTTATATTGGCCGAAAAATCTATATAATCGCTTGGCGTAATATCATAATTAAAACCTGCCTGAATATAAGATACTTTTTGACCATATTTTTGATCTCTGTACAAGGAAGTTGTGTACAAAACATCATTGTTTAGAACGCGTTGTTGCAAATTGTATTCGCTTTTATTGAAAACCTGATCTCCTTCCTGAACATTCATATACCAACCACTACGAGCTGTTTTTTTATCAATAGAAGCATAACCATTCAAGGTACCAAAAGTATTGGTGGTTATTTCGGTATTAATGGCATAGCCTTCTAAACGTGTTTTCTTTAATATAACCTGAATGATACCAGCACTACCTTCTGATCTGTATTTTGAAGAAGGATTGGTTATAATTTCAATACGCTCTATTTGATCAGCGGGAATTTGGCGTAACTTTTCAGTTCCATTAGGATCTCTGTGACCATTAATGTACACCACAAAAGTACCATCACCACGATACGTAATATTGCCATTTATATCTACTTGTAAAGAAGGTACATTTTGTAAAAGATCTACAGCAACGGAAGCTGTTGGAAAACTTTCTGCATTAATTACCTGTCGGTCTACTTTGTACTGAATAGCCGGTTTATTAGATTTTACAACAACTTCATCCAGATTTTCAACATTTTCTTTTAATAAAATATCAGCAACAGTCACTACATATTTATCAACTGTAACAGGAATCTCAACTTTTGAAAATCCCATAAATGTGGCTTGTACTGTATAAGAACCAAACGGAACTTTTTCTAGCTGAAATACACCAGATTCGTTACTAATTCCACCTAATAAAACACTGTCTTGAACAGCTACAGATTTTAATGTTATCTCTGCATAAGGAATAGGTTGAGAGGTAGCTTTGTCTAAAACTTTTCCTTTTACAACGGCTGTTTGCGCTATACTGCTCAACGAAATACAGAAAGCAAACAAGAAGAAGATATACTTCATATTACTATAATTTTCTTACTTTTTATAGATTAAGAAAATTACAGTTTGTTACAGTATTAGAAATTTATTTTTTACGAATCATTCCTATATGCGGAATACCATCTTCTAAATAACCTTCGCCAACTTGCTGAAAACCGTGTTGCTCGTAGAATTTTTTAAGGTATAATTGAGCCGATATTTTTATGACATGTTCTTGAAATGTAGTAGTAATAAAATCTATCGAAGCTTTTAAAATATCATGACCGTAACCAAAAGCACGCTCAGTTTCCTTTACAACAACCCGACCGATGCTTGCATTTTCAAAATAATCACCTGCTTTAAACACACGTGTATAAGCAATAATTTTTCCACCTTTTTCGCCAATAATATGCCAAGATTTTTCATCTTTTCCATCAATATCTTGATATACACAATCTTGTTCTACCACAAAGACTTCGCTACGTAATTGAAGAATTTCGTACAATTCTTGAGTAGTTAATTCAGAAAATGTTTTGACGTAAATATGCATGGTATTAAATTTTTTCAAACTTAGTAAATTCCTTTAGGGAAAGTACCATAGAAAAAAAACTAGTTAATCTTGCACAATAAAATCTTTAGAGGCTTCCTGCTTTTTAAATTCCGGTTGTAGATTGATGTGGTTGATTCCAAATTCATCATGTAGTAAATGTTCTATTTCATGCTGAATTTCATCAAACTGAGAAATGGTAATATCTTCAGAAAAATCTAAATGAGCTTCCAAATGTACCTCATCATCATTTAAATTCCACACATGAATATGGTGTAGTTTGTTCACATATTTTATTTCATGAACAGCTTCAATAATTTTTTCTAAATCTATATTTTCAGGAACAAAAAGCATTAAAGCCCTCGTAGAAGTTTTCAATAAGTCATAGCCCATATAAATTAAATACACAGCAATAGCAGCTGTAAGCACGCTGTCTACCCAATAGATTTCAAAATACTTCATTAAAAATCCACCCACAAGAACAGCTATACTGGCTAACATATCGGTTAATAAATGAATATAAGCTGATTTCATATTCATATTACCTTCGGAATGTTTTTTCAACAACAGTACACTCAGCCCATTGGCTACAATACCTAAAATAGCCAACCAAATTACAATTCCAGATTGAATAGCAACCGGATTTAAGAATCGTTCCACCGCTTCTTTAATCAAATACAGCGCTACAATAATTAAACTGGAGGAATTCACAAAAGCTGCTAAAATTTCGGCACGCTTGTAACCAAAAGTTCTGTTTGTAGAAGCTTTCTTTTTTGAAAGTTGATTGGCAACATAACTAATAATTAATGAAATTACATCGGTAAGATTATGCAATGCATCAGAAATAAGTGATAAGCTACCAGAAATAATTCCTCCAACCACTTGCGAAGCCGTTATCAACACATTTAAAAAAATAGAGAAAAGGAGGTTTTTACCTTTTAAATTTCCATGATCATGATGGTGGTGATGGTGATGATGTGACATAACTTCATTATAATTTATACCACAAAAATAGAACAGAATGGGTGCAACCTAATTGCATTTATCGCAAATACCGTGGATAAGATATTCTTGTGAAGAAACTTTAAATGCGTCTGGAAGTTTTAAATGTGGTAAAGAGATGGCGTTTAAACAAACTGTAGTATTACATTCTGTACAATGAAAATGCGGATGTAAATCTTTATGATGATCTGCAGTACAGGTACTGTTACACACAGCATATTTTGTTTGAAAGCCTTCGTGAATGGTGTGTACCAATCCATTTTCTTCAAAAGTCTTTAAACTTCTAAAAATTGTGGATTTATCTGCATTGGAAAGAGCCGTTTCAATATCTGTCAAAGAAACCGCTTCTTGAGTAGATAAAAGATACTGCAATACGAGTAGCCGCATTGCAGTAGGTTTTATATTTTTTTGTACCAAATATGTTTCTTCTCTTTGAAAACTCATTTACATACAAGGAATTTTAGCTATTCTATTGGCATGTCTTCCGCCTTCAAAATCAGTTTTCAAAAACGTTTTTACCATTTCTACAGCTTGCTCAATAGAGGTGTAACGCGCCGGAATACTTAAAATATTCGCATTGTTATGTTGACGTGCGAGTTCTGCAATTTCTTTGGTCCAACAAAGTGCAGCGCGTACGCCCTGATGTTTGTTAACCGTCATAGAAATTCCGTTTCCACTTCCACAAATTACAATACCAAAATCTACATTTCCTTTTTCAACATCAGTTGCAACCGGATGTCCAAAATCTGCGTAGTCTACACTATCAGGAGTATCCGTTCCGTAGTTAATAACTTCGATACCTTCTGATTTTAAATACTCTACAATGGCAAATTTGTATGCCGGTCCTGCGTGATCGTTGCCAATAGCTATTTTCATATTTATTTCTGTTTAAAAAATGATGCTTTTACAAAGATACAAAGAAGCAAACTCATCTATCTTTAAATATAAAAGAAGTATTTACCTACAATTATAGCGATATAAACAAATTAAATAATTGATTTCCAATAAATTCATAGGTTATAAACAATGGAAAGAGCTCAATTTTACAATTAATTAAATTTCAATCAATTATAATTTTACAATAATTGTTGATAACTGGTAATTAAAATAGCGCAACTTTATTTTGTTGTTAACGGAATATTTTCAATATGTAAACTAAATTGAAAAAGTCAAGAGTATAATTCAAAATTTTATTGAAAGTTATCAAACAGAAATTTTACGATTATTAACAGCTATCAACATAGAAAAATATTAAAAATTTCAATCAAAATCTCGTTGTTCACAACTGTTAATAACTATCATATTTCATCTCAAAATGAATATTTTAGAATGTAAATTATATGTTAATTTCTACGAATAAAGTTTGACAAACTATCAAAACAAGAAAAACTAAATAAAAATATACCGCTATTCACAGGCTATAATAACAACCATTTTAATTTTAAATTTTAAAAAAAAGAAAAGAAGTATATTATATATGTTTATAAGATATGTTAGTATTCAATTTTTATTTTTGATTTGAAAAGATTGAATTGACTGATACGTATGTTTGAAAAGAAAATTAATTAGGTGTGTATTGAAAAAAAAAGAATGCTTAAGAATTGCATTCTTTTTGGATTCCTTGCTTTGGATTGATAGAGATAACGGTTTCTTCGCTCTCTTTTAATGACTGGTCTATGGTTACAAAAAAGTAAGCCATGCCGCCAACAAATAGCAGGATAAAGAAGATTATTATGATGTAAACTTTTTTCATATACCTTAATAGACGATGTAATTTAGAAAATATTACATTTTTTTTAATAAAATTTTAACTTTTTTTGGTTAGTCTTGGAAAACGCAAATAATTTGTACCTTTCAAGTACTTTAAAAACAATTTATGTCTAGAAAAAAGAAGAGAGCACAAAAGCAAAAAAAGAACGAAATAACCAAAGGCATATTTAGCATTCTAGAAAAAAATCCTAGTCAGAATTTTAACTATAAACAAATAGCTGCAAAGCTTGGAATTACAGATCCTTCAGGTCGTAATCAACTCATTAAGAAACTAGTACAACTCAAAGAAAGCAAAAGAATAGAGGAGCCAGAACGTGGTAAATACAAAGCTATTCCTTCACTCAATTATTTTACAGGAACGGTAGACATGACCAGCAAAGGTCATGCATATGTGATTTCTGAAGAATTAGAAAAAGATGTTTTTATTCCAAGTAATATGCTTAATAAGGCATTACATGGTGATGAAGTAGAAGTCTATGTTTTTCCAATGAGGAAAAATAGAACGAAGGTTGAAGGAGAAATTACAAAAGTTCTTAAAAGGAAAAAAACACAGTTTGTTGGAATAGTACAAATGCATCCAAACTTTGCGTTTGTATTGGCAACCGATGTGAAAATGTATACCGATATTTTTGTTCCGAAAAATAAATTAGGTGATGCAAAAGATGGTGACAAGGTAATTGTAGAAATTAATGATTGGCCGGAAAATGCAGATTCTCCATATGGAAATATTACTACAGTACTTGGAAAACCGGGAGATCACAATACAGAAATACATTCAATTTTAGCAGAATATGGGTTACCGTATGAATTTCCGCTGGAAGTAGAACATTATGCAAATCAGTTAGATACTTCTATAACAGCAGAAGAAATTGCAAAGCGTAGAGATATGCGTGATGTGTTAACATTTACCATAGATCCAAAAGATGCAAAAGATTTTGATGATGCATTATCATTTCAAGAATTAGAAAACGGAAATGTAGAAGTAGGTATTCACATTGCCGATGTTTCGCATTATGTGGTTCCCGGAACTGTGTTAGATGAAGAAGCTTATAACCGAGCAACTTCTGTGTATTTGGTAGATAGAGTAGTGCCAATGTTACCCGAAATTCTTTCAAACAATGCCTGTTCATTAAGACCAAACGAAGAGAAATATACCTTTTCTGCAGTCTTTGAATTGAATGATAAAGCCGAAGTTGTGAATAAGTGGTTTGGTAGAACAGTTACCTATTCCGATAAACGATTTGCCTATGAAGAAGCGCAGCAAATCATAGAATTAAAATCGAACACCATTCCTGCTGAAATTTCACTTACTGGTGAAGCATACGAAGTGGATGATGCTATTGTCAGCGCAATTTTAAAATTAGACGAATTGGCAAAAATTATGCGTTCTAGAAGAATGCGTGCAGGAGCCATTTCTTTTGATAAAGTGGAAGTTAAATTCCAATTAAATGAAGAAAGTGAACCCGTTGGAGTTTACTTTAAAGAAGCGAAAGATGCTAATAAATTGATTGAAGAATTCATGCTGTTAGCTAATAGAAAAGTTGCTGAGTTTATAGGTAAACAAGAAAAAACATTTATCTATCGAGTGCATGATGAGCCCGATGAAGAGAAATTAATGCAGTTACAAGGCGTAATTTCTCGTTTTGGATATGGACTTAATATGAAGAACCGAAAAACCATTACAAGCTCTTTAAACAATTTATTGTCTGAAGTTCAAGGTAAGAAAGAACAAAACTTGGTAGATACACTTGCGATTCGCTCTATGAGCAAAGCAAAATATACTACAGACAACATTGGTCATTACGGTTTAGCGTTTGATTATTATTCACATTTTACTTCGCCAATTCGTAGATATCCCGATGTGATGGCGCATCGTTTGTTGCAATTTTATTTAGACGGAGGTGCTTCTGTAAAAGTGGAAGAATACGAAGAAAAATGCCATCATTCGTCAGATATGGAAAGTTTAGCAGCCAATGCAGAGCGTGATTCTATCAAATACATGCAAATCAAGTTTATGGAAGATCATAAAGATCAACCGTTCTTGGGTGTTATTTCTGGCGTTACAGAATGGGGCGTGTATGTAGAAATTATAGAAAATAAATGTGAAGGAATGATCAGAATTAGAGATATCAAAGATGATTATTACACATTTGATGAAAAGCAATATGCTATTGTTGGTGAAGTAACTAAAAACGTTTATCAACTTGGTGATGAAGTAGTGGTAAAAGTAAAATCAACAGATCTTATGAAACGCCATTTAGATTTTGATTTGCTAGGAAGTAGAGAACAAGTAGGTATTTAAAAGTCAATAGCTTAAAAGTTTTAACGCAGATTTAAGTGATACTTAACTGTAACAAATTCTCGTATTTCACATCTTTGAGGTATTAAACAAACTTAGTTATGAGAAAATTAATTGCAATTGGATTATTTTTTATTGGTTTTTCAGCATTTGCTCAAAATGATATAACAAAAACACTTGGAGCTTTTGACGAAGTTAAGGCCTATGATGGAATTTCGGTTAAACTAATTCAATCAAACGAAAATAGAGCCATTATCAAAGGAAAAAATAAGAATGATGTAGAATTGGTTAACAAAGACGGAATTCTTAAAATTCGAATGGATATCACAGAAGCTTTTGATGGTTATGACACGTTTGTAGAAGTGTATCACAAAGATAGATTGTACGTGATTGATGCAAATGAGCAAGCATATATTGAAAATATAGATCCTTACAAGCAAACCGAAATTACTTTAAAAGCTCAGGAAGGTGGCGAAATAAGTATGTATTTGAAAGTAGAAAAACTAGAAGTTAAAGCGGTTACTGGAGGAATTATTACTCCAATTGGTTCTGCAACAAATCAAGATATAAGCATTAATACAGGTGGAGAATATGAAGGAAAAGAAATGGAAAGCGAGCAAACCACAGTAAGCGTTAATGCGGGTGGAAATGCAGATGTTTATGCCACTAAATATGTTGATGCAAAAGTAAGAGCTGGTGGAAATGTTCAAATTTATGGAAGTCCAAAAGTGATAGATCAACAAACCTTTCTAGGAGGAAAAATAAAAGAAATGGATTAAAAATTCATTATTAAAGAATAGCAAAAGCACCATAATCTCAAGATTTATGGTGCTTTTTTGTTGTATTATAATTAATTTTGAAGTTAAATAGGGTAAGATAATCTTCACTCAGAAGAAAAATCAATGATATAATGATTCAGGATGTTTTTGCAGCGATACCTTTGGGAGTTCTTTTAGCATTTACCATTGGTCCTGTATTTTTTGTGCTTATAGAAACCAGCGTAGTCAAAGGTTTTAGAGCGGCAATGATTTTTGATATTGGCGTTGTATTAGGTGATATTTTCTTTATTCTTATTGCTTATTTCAGTACTTCAAAATTACTAGAAAGACTCAAAGATGAACCCGGTTTATTTATTTTCGGAGGAATTATTATGATCGTTTATGGTGGTTTTACTTACATCAAAGAAAAGAGAGATTACAATAAAAAAATTGATGAAGAAGTAGATGTAAAGGAAGTAAGCAGAAACAACTACTTTGGACTTTTTTTCAAAGGATTTTTACTGAATTTTATAAATATTGGTGTTTTAGGTTTTTGGTTAGGAATCATTATAGTATTTGGACCAAAGCTAGATATGATGCCAAATAGAATCATCATCTTTTTTGCTACAATTATTGTAACTTACTTATTGACAGATGCTATTAAAATTACACTGGCAAAACAATTGAAAAATAAATTGACACCTTTTAGAATTCACAAACTTAAAAGAGTTATTAGTGTAGTATTAATGGTTTTTGGAATTGCTTTAATGGCTCAAGGAATTTTTCCAAAAGAGAAAGAATTTCTAGAAAGAAAATTTGAGTTAAAACAAGGAGAAGCAATAAATCATACAAACAGTATAAAAGAAAAAAGAGCTGATAGTTAAATCAGCTCTTTTTTTGGAGGCATCAAGCGGATTCGAACCGCTGTAGACGGTTTTGCAGACCGCTGCCTAGCCGCTCGGCCATGATGCCCTTTGCGGACGGCAAATTTACATATTTATTTTTTATTACCAAGCAAAAATATCACTAGGGTAAAAGGTTTTCTTAAAGTGTTCTGTTCAAGGTCATTTCTATAGTCACCATTTCTACATTTCCACCAATCGGCGGATTTATCTTTGAAACTGCAACTGTTGCCTCTTCTGCAATACTTATTTCTTCAAAAATTCTATTCAAAATACGTTTAGCTACATGTTCCAGAAGCTTAGACCGTACAAGCATTTCTTCTTTCACTATTTTATTAATATGTACATAATCAACAGTTTCAGATAATTCATCACTGGTTGCTGAGGGTTGTAAATTTGCTTTAACCGATACATCAACGCGGTAATCACTACCTATTTTTCCTTCTTCGGTTAAACAACCGTGATATGCATAAACCTTTATATTGGTAACTTTGATAATTCCCATGAAAAAAATTTTTGCAAAGATAGATTTTAAACTGTGCTATTAACGAATAATAACGTTTTCTATTGATTGATTGTTGGTACTAATTTTTATTTTTGCAGTAATTAGTAATGCTTCTATCTTAATTATTTATGTCAGAAGAAAAAAAATCGCTCAATTTTATAGAGCATATTATTGAAGAAGATCTTAGAAATGGATTTTCTACAGATGATTTACGATTCAGATTTCCACCAGAGCCAAATGGATATTTACATATTGGACATGCAAGTTCTATTTGTTTAAACTTTGGTTTAGGATTAACATACAATGCACCGGTAAACCTTCGTTTTGATGATACCAATCCAGAAAAGGAAGAACAGGAATATGTTGATGCAATCAAAAGAGATGTTTCTTGGTTAGGGTTTGAATGGAATCATGAATGTTATGCATCCGATTATTTTCCGCATTTGTATGAATGGGCTGTTGAGCTTATTAAGCAAGGAAAAGCATATGTAGATTCACAATCTTCTGAAGAAATTGCTGCTCAAAAAGGAACTCCAACCACGCCTGGTAAAGAGAGTCCTTATAGAAATCGTCTTATTGAAGACAATTTGGATTTGTTTGAGCGAATGAAGAATGGAGAATTTGAAGCAGGAGATCAAGTATTGCGTGCAAAGATAGATATGACATCATCAAACATGTTGATGAGAGATCCTATCATGTATAGAATTATGCATAAATATCACCATAGAACTGCAAACAATTGGTGTATTTATCCAATGTATGACTGGACTCATGGTGAAAGTGATTATTTAGAACAGGTTTCACACTCCTTTTGTACGCTTGAGTTTGCCATGCACCGTGAATTGTATGATTGGTTCTTAGATCAAGTATATGATAGTGAAAAGATACGTCCTAAACAGCGTGAGTTTGCACGTCGTAATTTAAGTCATACCGTTGTTAGTAAACGTAAATTATTGCAACTGGTTAAAGAAGGTCATGTAACTGCTTGGGATGATCCTCGTATGCCTACTATTTCTGGTCTTCGAAGAAGAGGATATACACCAAATTCAATTAGAAATTTTGCTGATACTATTGGTATTGCAAAACGTGAAAATTTGATAGATGTATCTTTATTGGAGTTTTGCGTTCGAGAAGATCTAAATAAAATAGCTCCACGTGTTATGGGAGTTTTAGATCCGGTAAAAGTGGTTATCACTAATTATCCTGAAGATGGAGAAGAATGGTTAGATGCTGAAAACAATCCGGAAGATGAAGTAATGACCTATAGAAAAGTACCTTTTTCTAGAGAGTTGTATATTGAAAAGGAAGATTTTAGGGAAGAAGCAAACCGTAAGTTTTTCCGTTTAAAACTAGGTGGAGAAGTTCGCTTAAAGAATGCATACATCATTAAAGCAGAAAGTTGTGTGAAAGATGAAAATGGTAATGTTACCGAAATTCATTGTACGTATGATGAAGATAGCCGAAGCGGAAGTGGAACAGAAGCTAGTATGCGTAAGGTAAAAGGAACACTGCACTGGGTTTCTGTAGCTCATGCTCAGGAAGCTGAAATTCGTATTTATGACCGTTTATTTGCAGATGCAGCTCCAGATAGTCATAAGGATAAAAACTTTTTAGAATTCATAAATCCAGATTCTTTACAAGTTGTTACAGGTTATGTTGAACCTAGTTTAGCTTCTGCAAAGGTAGGAGAGCGTTTCCAATTTCAACGAATAGGATATTTTTGTGTAGATAAAGATACTACCAACGATCAATTAGTTTTTAACAAAACTGTAGGATTACGCGATACTTGGGCAAAACTTGAAAGCAAATAATATTTTCATAAAATATTAAAAATAAATAAAATAGCTACCAAAGTCGGTAGCTATTTGCTTTTGTTAACGGAATATCAATTAACGGTCGTTTAACAGTAAATTCCTATTAAAAAGAATACTTTAGAAGTGAATTTATTTAATAACCTAAAAAAAATTGATATGAATAAGACAGGAAGTACATTAGTTGCATTGGTTGCAGGAGCAGCATTAGGAGTAGGAGCGGGAATGTTATTTGCTCCTGCGAAAGGTTCAAAAACCAGAAAAAAAATCAAAAGTAAAGCAATAGAAACTAAAGATGATTTATCTTTAAGAATTTCTCAAATTGCAGAAGAGTTATCTCAAACAGCAGATAAAAAGAAAGCGGATTTTGAAGAAACTTTAGAAGAAACTCTTTCTAGTATGAGCTACAAAGCAGAAGACGTTATCAACACTATGGAGCGCAAATTAGAAGATTTGAAAGCAAAAAATGCTAAACTTCAAAAAGGTAAAAACAATGTAGTAGTTACCGAAGAAGTAAATATATAATTAGGTAATTTGCCCTTTACATGATAGACAACATTAAAGAGAACCTCGGTGAAGTAAATGAAAACGCTCAACAGTATGTAAATTCGAGTGTTTCATACTACAAATTGAAAGCATTTAAGCTTTTAATGAAGGGAGTAACTTCTATGTCTCAATTGCTTATAACTGGTTTTATACTTGTTATTGCGGCGTTGTTTATTTCTTTTGCTGCTTCTTTTGGAATAGGAGAATTGCTAGATAATAGATTTTTAGGATTTTTAATAGTAGGAGTGTTTTACATACTCGTTGCTATTATCTTTTATGCGAATAGACAGATAATTGAAAGGAAAATTTTGAAAGAGTTTTCAGAAGATTTCTTTGATGAATTAGAAGATGACAACTAATCCCTAAAAATTGACAAGCATGAGAGTCTACAAAAGTTTTGAAGAAATAGATAATGATCTAGCTATAAGAAAGCTAGAAAGAGATATAGCCGCCGAAAAAGTAAAATTAAATCTGAGTAAAACAAAAGAACAATTAATGCCAACCAATCTTCTAGGAGGATTCACAGGCATTGCTAGAAAATTCATTATAACTTATATAGTTAGAAAAATTCTCAAATAGAATTAGTTTAGTTTTAAGTATAGATAATTTGGTTAGTTAAATAAATCCTTGGGAAGATATTCTTCTCAAGGATTTATTTTTTTGTAGTCAACAGGATGAAGATTTTTAAATCTCCAACTTTCATAACCATAGGATGGCAAACCTATGGATTTTCTATAAATATTGATAGAATCTTTATTTTGAATATGATCTTCAGAATCAAAAGTGATGGTTCCAAATTTTTGCTGATGAGATTCTTTTGATAAATGATAATCGTACAACTTAGCATAAATCTTAGGATCACATTCTCCTTTAGCAACCAATGTTTTTAAAGTAGGCAAAATGTTATTTTTAAGTCCTTCATCAGAAATATTTTGTAAAAGCATGTAAAAATCATCTTGAAGATCTATGTAAGCGTTTTTAGAGCTTTTTCCAGTCTCAGATATACTTGGATAACCATTTTTATTTAAAATTGATTCTATACGTTGTAAATACTCCTTTTTGAAATTAACTATTTTGATTTTCATGCTAGCATCATTCAACTTTTCAAGGTTTCTGTAGAAATTCAGTTTTTCTTTGAGAGATTTTATTTCGGTAACTAAAGCATTATCAACATGAGAGTCAAAAGTGTTTTTCAATTGGTTGTAATCTTCTAATACGAAATCGTTTTCTTTCGCAATTGTATTTAAAACGTTGTCGTGAGTTATTTGCTTCCAGGAAATACCATAAGTAGTTATAAGATTTTTGAAATGTTGAAATGTTTCAGAAGCATTTCCGGCAATGTAAGAAGCTTTTACATAGGTTTTGTATTCATTGTAGATCTCCATATTTACTGGAGTAAATTCCTTGAAAAGATCGTCGAGTATAGTATAGCTTTTTTCGTAATCTCCTTTTATAAAAAGACTATCAGCTTTATATACGCCAACGTAATAGTTGTCTGAAATATAATTCAGGTTATTTTTTGGTGTAGTATTAGAATCATTGATTGGTAAAAAAGTACTGGCCAACAGCGTTGCAATACTGGTAAACAATATTTTCATAGCGGTACTATTTTTAAATTATAAAAAAAGGAGCTTAAATTTTAAGCTCCTTACAAATTAATAAAAAAATATTTACTATTTCTTAGTATTGTCACCATTTTCTAGTTTATGCTGTTTCATGGTTTCACTAATTTGATTACTAGCTGTAAAGCTGGCGACCATATTATTCAGCATATCGCTACCGGCTTGCGGTGTGTTTGGTAACAAAATTAAATTACTGTTGGTTTCTTCACCTAAGGATTGCAACGTATCATAGTGTTGCGTTACCACAATTAGGGCAGAAGCTTCTTGAGAACTAATTCCAACTTTATTCAAAACAGCTACAGATTCTTCTAAACCACGTGCAATTTCTCTACGTTGATCTGCAATACCTTGTCCTTGTAAACGCTTGCTTTCTGCTTCAGCTCTTGCTTTTTCAACAATTAAAATACGTTGTGCATCACCTTCAAACTGAGCAGCTGTTTTTTGACGTTCTGCTGCGTTGATTCGGTTCATAGCTTCTTTTACTTGAGAATCGGGATCAATATCTGTGACTAAAGTTTTGATAATGTCAAAACCATATTCCAACATCGCGTCTTGTAATTCTGCTTTTACTGCAATGGCAATATCATCTTTCTTTACAAAAACGTTGTCCAATTTCATTTTAGGAACTTCGGCACGTACAACATCAAAAACATACGATGTAATTTGATCATGTGGATATTCTAATTTATAAAACGCATCGTAAACTTTGTCTTTGATAACTACGTATTGTACCGAAACTTTTAATCTAACAAATACATCATCAAGCGTTTTGGTTTCTACAATTACATCTAATTGCTGAATTTTTAAACTTATTTTTCCTGCTATTTTTTGTGCTACTGGAATTTTAAATTGAAGTCCGGAATGACGAATGCTACTAAATTTACCAAAGGTTTCAATAATGTAAGCAGTTTGTTGTCTTACGGTAAATACAGAAGCAACGATGAGTAACAGCAGAAGTACTGCAATGATAATTTGTGGATACATGGTTATAAATTTTAAGTTTGAACAATCAAATTTAGGCTTTCAGTAATATTTGTCGCTATTGTATAAAAATGTTACAAGTTATAAAAAAACCGCTCTATGCTGAGCGGCTTTCTATTTATGATAAAGTATCAATTGCTTTCTGTATTCGTTCAATACTGGTTTCTTTTCCAAGAACTGCAGCAATGTCAAATACATGCGGACCTTTCATAGCTCCGACTAACGAAAGTCTGAATGGAGGCATTACCTGGCCAAAACCATAACCTTTTTCTGTAAGCCATTCTTTTACAATGGTTTCAGTATTTGATGAAGTGAAATCTTCTATACCTTCTAACACAGCAATCAACTCTTGCATAATGGTTGGCGTTTGTTCTTTCCACTGTTTTTTAGAAGCTTTTGCATCATATTCAGTAGGATTCACAAAGAAATAATCGCTTAAATCCCAAAGTTCATTTACAAAGTTGGCACGTTCTTTTACCAAACCAACAACGGTTGTTATGGTTTCAATTGGAGTTTCAACATGATTATGAACAATAGGAGCGAAAAGTTCAGCTATTTCAGCATCTGATTTCTGCTGTAAATATTGATGGTTGAACCATTTATTTTTCTCAGGATCAAATTTTGCACCTGATTTATTTACTCTGTCTAAATCAAAAGTTTCTGTAAGTTCTTTTAAAGAGAATAACTCTTTATCAGTTCCATCATTCCAACCTAACAATGCTAAGAAATTCACTACAGCTTGTGGGAAATATCCTTGTTCACGATAACCCATGGAAGTTGTTTCTTCAGTTTTCCATTCTAAAGGAAATACCGGGAATCCCATTTTATCACCGTCACGTTTGCTTAATTTTCCATTACCTACAGGTTTTAAAATTAATGGTAAATGGGCAAATTCTGGTTTTTTCCAACCAAAGGCTTCGTACAAAGCAATGTGAAGTGGAAGCGAAGGCAACCATTCTTCACCACGAATTACATGAGAAGTTTCCATTAAATGATCATCTACAATGTTCGCTAGGTGATAGGTTGGCATTCCGTCACTTTTAAACAAAACTTTGTCGTCTAGTAATTCTTTTTTGAAAGATACTTCACCTCTAATCAAATCGGTAGTAGTAATATTAGCTTCTTCTGCATCAGGTGTGTACATGTTAAAACGAACCACATAAGCTTCACCATTAGCAATTTTTTCAGCAACTTCTTCTTTAGAAAGTGTGAAAGAATTTTCTAAGGTTCCACGATTTTCCCAGTTGTAGATAAACGTTTTTCCTTCTGCTTCACAAGCTTTTCTTGCTTCTGCTAAAGCCTCAGGTTTATCAAACGCATAATACGCTTTTCCTTTGGCAATCAATTCTTCAGCAAAATCTTTGTATAAATGTTTACGTTCGCTTTGTTTGTACGGACCAAATTGTTCATTTTTTCCAACAGTTTCATCGGGAGCAATTCCTAACCATTCCAAAGCTTCAAAAATGTAAGCTTCTGCACCAGGAACAAAACGTGTTTGATCGGTATCTTCTATTCGAACATAAAAAGTTCCATTATGTTTTTTAGCAAATAAGTAGTTGAATAACGCTGTACGAACGCCACCAATATGCAATGGTCCGGTTGGACTTGGGGCAAAACGTACTCTCACTTTTTTAGACATGATGTTTCTTTGTTTTGCGGCAAAAATACAAAGTTTTATGCTTCATATGTTAATAACCTGTTTATATTAGAATATATTGTAATTTTATAGGTTTAATCAAGACTATATCAACATCTAAAAGATAGCTTTTGAACAATTTTCAATACATACAACAAAAATTAGTCCAATTCACCAGAAAGTTTTACCTGAATGAATTGATCAAAGGAGTTATTCTTTTTGTATCGATCGGATTGTTATATTTTTTGATAACGCTACTTGTGGAACATTTTTTTTGGTTGTCACCCGTAGCTCGTAAAATTTTGTTTTGGTTGTTTATTGGCGTGGAGCTTGCTTTGCTATTCAAGTTTGTTTGTATTCCGTTAGCATATTTATTCAAGTTAAAAAAAGGAATTTCTGCAGCTGATGCTTCGAAGATTATCGGAAATCATTTTCCGGATGTAAATGATAAGTTGATGAATTTAATTCAGCTTTCAGAAAGCAAGCAAGAATCAGATTTGTTGTTGGCAAGTATAGAACAACGAAGTTTAGAGTTGCAACCCATCCCTTTTCATTTTGCGGTTAATTTTAAAACGAATTTAAAATATACCAAATATGCCTTAATTCCTATTTTGATATTTGTGTTTTGTTTGTTCTTTGGATCCATTAATTGGTTTACAGAAAGCTATGATAGGGTTGTTAATTATTCCAAAGAATATATTCCACCGGCTCCTTTTGAAATTTTTATCACCAATGAGAATTTTAAAGTAGAGGAGGGAAAGTCTTATACGGTACAAGCAAAAGTTGTTGGCGATGTTTTGCCTTCATCGGTTTCAATACATTTTGATGATGAACAATATTTTCTAAAAAAGATAGATGCTCAAACTTTTGAATACACATTTGAAAATGTATCATCTGTAACTGAATTTTATCTAAAAGCTAATGATGTTTCTTCTGCACATTATAAGTTGAACGTTATTCAAGTTCCCATGATTTTGAATTTTGAAATGTTACTTGATTATCCATCTTATACTTCCAAAAAGGATGAAGTATTAAAAAGTTCAGGAAATGCCATTATTCCGGAGGGTACAAAAGTTGTGTGGAAATTAAAAACAAATGCAACGGACGATGTTCGGTTTATAGAAAAAGATTCACTACAGTCGTTTAAGAAAAATCAAAATTTGTTTGAGTTTAATCGACAAGTGTTTTCAAATTTAAAGTATGCAATTAATACCAATAACAAGAATTTTCAATCTTATGAAAATTTTAATTATGAGTTAGAAATAGTAAAAGATGGCTTTCCATCTATTCAAATTCAAACGGTAAAAGACAGTATTACCGATGCTATTATTGTGAATGGAAATGTTAGCGATGATTATGGTTTGAAGAAACTTTCTCTGGTGTATTACAACGTAAATTACCCTGATGTAGAAGAGAGAATTAGATTGAATATTCCTTCGGATAATATGTATCAATTTTTTACTTCTTTTCCAGATACGATTAATTTACCAAAAGGTGAGTCATACGAATTTTATTATGAAGTTACAGATAACGATCCTTTTCATGGAGGTAAAATTTCTAAATCTACTACACAACAATATCATGTAGCGACCAAAAGCGAAAAGCAACAGGAATTGTTAAAAAATCAAAAACAATCAATTTCTGATTTCAGTAAATCTTTTGAAAAGTTCAATGAACAACAAAAAGAATTAGAAGAAGTTTCAAAATTGCAAAAGGAAAAGAAGGATTTGAATTATTCCGATCAACAAAAGATTCAAGATGTTTTAAAGAAAGAACGAAATCAGTTAAAACAAATGGATCAACTTTCTGAGCAGTTGAAGGAAAATTTGAATGATTTTAAAAAGGAAAATGATCTCAATGCTGAAGAAGATAAATACTTGCAAGAAAGATTAGAGCGTTTGCAGAAAAAGATGGAAGAGGAGCAGAAGATGCTTGAAGAAATGCAGAAGTATTTGGATAAGTTGAGTAAAGAAGAGATGTCTGGGAAATTAGAAGAATTTCAAAATCAGAAGAACAAGAATAATCGTGATACCAAACAAATGTTAGAATTGGTGAAACGTTATTATGTTCAACAAAAAGCGGAAATGATCAATAAGGAAATTGATGCTTTAGCTGATAAGCAAAAGGAGTTATCAGAAAAGAGTACTGAACAAAATACTTCTGCAGAACAAGAAAAATTGAATAAGCAGTTTGATGAGTTATCTAATGAATTAGAACAATTGCAAAAGGATAATCAGGAATTGAAAAAGCCTATGGACATTCCTGATCAGTCCAAAGAATCGGATGCTGTTAAGCAAGTTCAACAAGAAGCTCAAGAAAATTTGGAGAATTCAGAACAATCAGATTCACCAAGTGAACAATCCAAACAGCAACAAAATGCTCAACAAAAACAAAAGCAAGCTGCTCAAAAAATGAAACAAATGAGCAGCAAAATGCAGGGTGGAATGCAAATGGGTGCTATGGAAACTATGTCTGAAGATTTAGAAATGCTTCGTCAAATTCTAGATAATTTAGTTGTTTATTCAAATCAACAAGAAGATTTGCAGTTACAAATTTCTAAATATGTAACTACTTCAAATGGTTTTTCAAAACAACTGTTGAAACAACAAGATTTGAAAATGATGTTTGAACATGTAGATGATAGTTTGTTTGCGTTGTCTTTGCGTCAACCAATGATTTCTGATGAAATCAATTCTCAAATAGAGGATGTGTATTTCAATGTAGATAAAAGTTTAGAACGGCTTTCTGAAAATCAAATTTATCAGGGAATGAGCAGTCAACAATATGCTTTAACGGCTGTAAACAATTTGGCAAATATGTTGAGTGATGTATTAAATAGCATGCAAAACCAGATGCAAATGCAGAGTAGTGGTCAAGGTAAAGGTTCCCAAAGTCAAGGATTTCAATTACCAGATATTATACAATCTCAACAGCAACTTAATGAACAAATGGAAGGACAAATGCCTTCCCAAAGTGGACAATCCCAATTGGGTGAATCAGGAGAAGGTTCTAAGGGTGAAGGGAGGGATGGTGAAGGTAAAAAAGAAAACGGTAACAAATCTGGAGAAAAAGGTAAAGAGGGTAAAGAACAATCGGGTGAAAATGGAGGTTCTTCAGGTGGAAATGGGTCTGCTGAAATGAGTAATCAAGAACTGTTTGAAATCTATAAACAACAACAAAAATTACGTCAAGAATTAGAAAAGCAGTTAAATGATAAACTAAGTTCTGAGCAAAAGAGAAACACTCAAACAGTTATTAAGGATATAGAATCAGTAGAGGAAGAATTGTTGTCGAGAGGTATTACGGAACAAACTTTACAAAAAATGAAACGCATAGAACAACAGTTAATAAAACTGGAAAATGCTTCATTTGAACAGGGTAAAAAGGAAGAACGACAAAGTGAATCCAACTCTAAGGAATTTGAGGGAATACATACCGATGTAGATCGATTGAAAGATTATTTCAATCAAGTTGAAATTTTAAATAGACAAATACTACCTTTGCGCCAATTTTATAAAGCTAAAGTAAATCAGTATTTTAAAGAGCATGATTAATTTTCATTACGAAACAGAATTTGAACTTTCCAACGAGGCCGATTATGGTAAATGGATTGCATCGATTTTATCTTCTGAAGATAAAGAATTAGGTGAGCTAAACTATATTTTTTGTAATGATGAATATTTGCATAAGATCAATGTAGATTATTTAGATCATGATACGCTGACTGATATTATTAGCTTTGATTACACAGAAGGTGATGTAGTCTCTGGTGATATCTTCATTTCTATTGAAAGAGTAGAAGATAATGCAAAGTATTTTAATGTAATGTTTCACGTGGAACTTTTAAGAGTCATGTCTCACGGAGTATTACATTATTGTGGTTATAAAGATAAATCAGATGCTGATGCTGATTTAATGAGAAGTAAAGAAGAAGAAAAAATTAAGCTGTTCCACGTGAAACAATAATCGATATTTCGATTATTGTATTAGTAAGTTCCACGTGAAACATAAAGTAGAATTGTATGTTTGATAGAGAATATGATGTGATTGTAGTTGGTGCTGGCCATGCCGGATCAGAGGCTGCGGCCGCTGCTGCAAATATGGGAGCAAGTACGTTATTGGTTACCATGAACCTTCAAAACATCGCTCAAATGTCTTGTAATCCTGCGATGGGAGGTATTGCAAAAGGACAAATTGTAAGAGAGATTGATGCGTTGGGAGGTTACAGTGGAATTGTAACGGATAGAACTGCGATTCAATTCAAGATGTTAAATAAATCCAAAGGTCCGGCAATGTGGTCTCCAAGAGCTCAAAGTGATCGTATGCGTTTTGCTGAAGAATGGAGAATGATGTTGGAGCAAACTCCAAATTTGGATTTTTATCAGGAAATGGTTTCCGGTTTGATCGTGGAAAATAATGAGATTAAAGGAGTGAAAACTTCTCTTGGTTTGTCAATTTATGCGAAGTCTGTAGTCTTGACAAACGGAACTTTCTTGAACGGTTTGATTCATATTGGAGAAAAACAAATGGGTGGTGGTAGAGCAGGAGAAAGAGCCGCTACCGGAATTACTGCCGATTTGGTTGAGCTAGGTTTTGAAGCTGGAAGAATGAAAACCGGAACACCTCCACGTGTTGATGGTCGTTCGTTAGATTATTCAAAAATGACGGTTCAGCCTGGAGATGCCATTCCAGAAAAATTTTCATATTCAGATGTTACCAAACCATTGACACATCAACGCGATTGTCACATGACGTACACAAGTGAAAAAGTTCACGATTTATTGCGTACTGGTTTCGATCGTTCGCCTATGTTTAATGGTGCTATCAAAAGTACGGGTCCAAGATATTGTCCTTCCATCGAAGATAAAATCAATCGTTTTGCCGATAAAGATCGTCACCAAATGTTTATTGAACCGGAAGGATGGAACACGGTAGAAGTCTATGTAAATGGTTTTTCTACTTCGTTGCCAGAAGATGTTCAGTTCAAAGCGTTGCGTTCTGTTGTTGGTTTTGAGCAAGTGAAATTCTTCAGACCTGGTTATGCTATCGAGTATGATTATTTTCCGCCAACACAATTAAAGCATACGCTTGAAACCAAATTGGTAAGTGGATTGTATTTTGCTGGACAAATCAACGGAACTACCGGTTATGAAGAAGCAGGTTCCCAAGGATTAATGGCGGGTATTAATGCAGCGTTGAAAGTTCAAGGTAGAAATCCATTTATTTTGAAGCGTAACGAAGCTTATATTGGAGTTTTAATTGACGATTTAATAACCAAAGGAACTGAAGAACCTTATCGTATGTTTACGTCGAGAGCAGAATATAGAACCTTGTTACGCCAAGATAATGCAGATATTCGTTTAACGCCACTTGGGTACGAAATAGGTTTAGCGAAAGAAGACCGCATGAATCGTATGATTGAGAAGCAACAAAAATCTGATGCTTTTATCAATTTCTTTAAAGAAACTAGTATCAAACCGGAAGATGCAAATCCTATGTTAGAGGAGTTGGCTTCATCTGAAATGAAACAATCTGATAAAATGTATAAAGTGTTTTCCAGACCAAAAGTTACTATGGATCACATGAAACAGTTCGCAGAAGTTTCAGATTATATCTCAGAAAACAATTTAGATACCGAAGTTTTAGAACAAACCGAGATTCAGATTAAGTACTCTGGATATATTGAAAAGGAAAAAAATAACGCAGATAAGCTAAATAGGTTAGAAGATATTCGTATTCCGGAGAATTTTAATTTCGATAAATTAACGTCTGTTTCTTTTGAAGCACGAGAAAAATTGAAAAAGATTCGCCCAACCACGTTATCTCAAGCTTCACGAATTAGTGGAGTTTCGCCTTCAGATATCAGTATTATGTTAGTTTATATGGGACGTTAATGTAGTTCCACGTGAAACAATTCAATCAAATTCCCGCTTTTTAGCGGGATTCTTTTTTATAGTTTTTATTTATTTGTTGAATGAATTTTAGAATTTCATGACAAAAACATCCAAAGTGCTTTTAGAAGTAAAAGATCATTCGGTCTCTAAAGAAACATTTCAATTGGTGAAAAATGCTGAAATGGATTTTTTAGAAACCATTCCGCAGCCAGCCGAAAATGAATTAGGGAAATATTACGAAAGTGAAGATTATATTTCGCATACAGATGCAAAACGTTCGTTGTTTGAAAAAATGTATCATGTGGTGAAAAGTTATTCTTTAAATAAAAAGGTAAAACTGATCGATTCTTTCAAAACCGAAAAGAAAACTTTATTAGACATTGGTGCAGGAACTGGAGATTTTTTAATGCAAGCCAAAACAAAAGGGTGGGAGGTGACCGGAATTGAACCGAATGAAAATGCCATTGCCAATGCAACCAAAAAAGGAATTACATTGCATACTTCTTTGGATAAAATAGCAAATGAAAAATTTAATGTGATTACACTTTGGCATGTTTTAGAACATTTACCAAACCTAGAAAATCAAATTGAGCAAATTTCTTCTTTATTAAAACCGAACGGAGTTTTGGTAATTGCGGTTCCAAACTACAAGTCGTACGATGCAGAATATTACAAAGAGTTTTGGGCTGCTTACGATGTGCCAAGACATTTGTGGCATTTTTCAAAAGAAGGCATAGCACAACTTTTTTCGAAACAAAATTTTGGTATCAGTAAAATCTTACCATTAATATTTGATGCCTTTTATGTTTCACTCTTATCAGAAAAATACAAAAATGGGAAAATGAATTATTTTAAGGCTTTTCAAATAGGAATGCGTTCCAATTCCAGAGCAAAAGCTACAGGTGAGTATTCTTCTCTAATTTATGTGCTTCGAAGAGCTAAATAATCGTATAAATAGCTTTTGTGACGGTTTTAGGGTAGTAGATGATAAATGACAAGATAAAATTTTAAAAACGGCTTAAATCGCTTTAAAATGATTAGTTTTCAATAAAAATATTTTATTTAAAATTTTTAAGTATAAATTTTAATTATAATAAGGCTTCACGCAAAATTCATCGTCATTTTTCATAAAGGAAGACTAACTTTTATATTTTTGCGATGCTGAGATGATCCATAGAAAAATCTCAGAAAAATTGATTTAAAAAATTTAAACAAACAATACATGAAAAAATTAGTTGTAACAGTTTTTGCAGTAATTGGATTAATTTCTTGTAGTCAAGAAAAAACTGCTTATATAGATCTTCCAACTTTGTTAGAGGATTATCAAGGTAGAAAAGACATTGAAACGAAGTACAAAGACAAAATGGAAAAGTTTGGAATGCGAAGAGATAGTATTGGTAAATCTTTAGATGCTGAAGGACAAGATTTTCAAACGAAGGCAAACAGTATGTCTCAATCAAAGCAGCAAGAAGAATATCAAAAATTGATGCAAAAGGCGCAACGTCTACAACAAGTTTTACAACAGGAAGAATATAAAATTAGTCAAGAAGGTCAAGTGGAAATTGATACGTTGATTAGTGAAGTAAAAGATTTTGTAAAAGTTTACGGAGCTGATAATAATTATACTTACATTTTTGGAGCTAATGAAAGTGGTAGTGTAATGTATGGAGCTGATGATAAGAATATTACAGAAGATGTTCTAAAAGCTTTGAACGATAAATATGCTAGAGAATAATTAGCATTAAATCATAAATAATATTTAAAAGCGCTGTGCCACAGCGCTTTTTTTTGTAATATGGTGTAAGATAAATTCATTCACCGTGTCAAAAGTTTTCAAGGGCTTTCTTATTTTTTTATTACTTGTTGTTGCCATTTTATTAGCTGCCGGATTTTTTGCTTCCGGAACGGTTGAAAAAAAGGTAACAGAAGCACTTTCCAAGAACTTTTTGGTAAGCATAGGTGATACCAAAATCAATTTTTGGAATACCACTGCAACTTTCTCAAATGTGTCTCTTCAAAGTAAAAACAGAGAAAAAGATAGTTTGTCTATCAATGCAAAAGACGTACACGTAAACTTTCAAAGCCTTTTGAATGTTATCAAAGCAGACACTATCAAAATTTCAAAGATTGATGTGGCTTTTCCAACCTTGGCTATTTACAAAGCAGAAAAAGATTCTACTAAGTCAAAAAAAATAAAAGAGAAGGACTCTTTACCAAAATCTTTTCTTTTAAAAAATTTAGAAGTGAACAACGGAAATGTTTCTGTTTATTCATCAACCGATACGCTACAAACTTCAAGCAAAAATTTTCAAATTTTACTTGCTGATATTGCTGTTAATAACAAAACAGTTACTCAAAATATTCCGTTTGAATACAGTCTGAAACAAATACGGTTTTCCGAATTTTACCAGAATGCAGGGAAACGCAAGGAACTTACAGCAAAAAATCTGGTAATTTCAGATAGTATCATCGAAGTTTCTGGTTTGCATTTAAAGCCTCGTTTTAGTAAAAAAGAATATATAAATCATATTGATTATCAAGATGATTGGATGGATCTTACGGTGAGTAACATCAAAATTCATCATTATGATGTTAACTTTTTTGAAGAAAGAAAATCTATTAAAATTCCTAAAATAGAAATTGATAGTACGTACTTGAATTTGTATAGAGATAAATCGGTGAAACGAGATTTTAGTTACAAACCAATGTACAGCAAAATGCTACGAGATTTGGACTTTGATTTGGTTGTAGATTCGCTCGAAATTACCAATACAAAACTAGATTATGAAGAAAGACTTCCTGGCAGAGTTCCCGGAATCATTGATTTTGCAGATATGCACATTCTTATTACAGATATCAATAACGTGGATACTTCCAAAAAAACGAATATTACTATTGATTGTCAGTTTTTAAAAGAAGCACCGTTACATGTAGATTGGATGTTTGATATTCACAGTAAGAAAGACTATTTTGAAATTAAAGGAAATCTTGGTTCTGTAGATGTTAAACAGCTTAATAATTTTATGGATCCTATGATGAACATTCAAGTATCGGGTAGAGTAGACGCTGTAATGTTTAATTTCTACGGAACTGATGCCAGCGCTAAAGGAGAGTTCACCATGAAATATCATGATTTGAAAGTAGAATTACTCAAAAAAGGTGACCGAAAAAAGAAGCGTAAATTTCTATCGGCTATAGCCAATATATTTGTTCATAAAGTGCGAGAAGATTTAGATGCTAAACAAATTGAAGTAGAACGAACCAAGTATAAATCGTTTTTCAACTATTTCTGGTTATGCGTCCAAGATGGAATAAAAAAAACGGTGGTTTTTTAGTTTAAAAGGTACAACAGAAAAAACGCCGGAATAAGATAAATCACCATATTTCTGGCACCGTCATAATCTTTTACCAATCGCGTGCCAATTAACAAAGCCAATAGCACAGCAATACATAGCAAACAACCCAACAGTGCAAAAGTTTTGCCTTCAAACCAAATCAATTCAATGATTCCGGCAACACATAAAAAAGTGGCTATAATTTCAAAAAAGAGAATTTTTAGAATGGATAGTTTTACAAAGTGTTTCATAAAACTGTTTTTAAAATAATCATTGAGCCATAACACTTGTCCTTTAAAATCAGTTATTTTTTCAAAAGCACTAAAGCCAAAGGTAAAAATGAATAATAGTAAAATAGCTACTTGGGTAAACATTAAGGTGTGCATAAAACCATATTTTTTATCGCTGCAAAAATATTGTAACGTTGCGTTACGTTTAAGTACTAATATCAACAAAAATACGTAGCAAAATTTACTTGGCAACCCAAGCATGAAACTAACTCATTTTTTAAACCGGCCTTTTAACTACTTACAAAGCACCAGAAAAAAATGGAATTATATTATAAGTGCTTCACTTTTTGCACATTTTTTTTTGATTCTCTTTCAGCCTTACGGATTATTTACTGAGTTAAGAAACCCAATAAATACGGCATTAGATAAATTTTTATTTTTCTTTACAATCACCTGTATTGGCTTTTTTGGTCTTATGTTTTCTCAGTTTGTATTACGGTCCTTATTCAATTTTCAATCGGTAACTATTAAAAAGTATATTTATTTTTTTGCTATAGAGGTTTTTGTAGTATACGCTATGTATTTTCTGATTTCTTTTTTTATTCCAGATTTAGGAAAAGATTTTGAAAAAGAATTAGATGTTTCTTTCCAATTACGTAATTATTTTAGAGCTTTTACAGTATTGGTTTTTCCTTTTTTTGGAGCTATAGTCTTTGAGTTTATTGCTAAGTTGAAAGAAGAAGTTAAAACGATGGGCAAGCAATTAAATATCTATCAACATAAATATCAAGACAAGCAAAAACTAGCGATGCTAGACTTTTATGATGAAAATAATCAATTACAATTAAAAATTCCGTTACAAGATTTTTTCTATGCAGAGTCTAGTAACCAATACGTACTTATTTATTTTCTTGAATCAGGAAACATAAAACGAGAAATTATTAGAACTCGTTTGAAGAATATTTTAGAACAATTTTCTGTTAGTTGTGTTTTACAATGTCATAGATCTTTTATGGTAAACCTTATGAATGTATCTTGTTTAAACAAAAAAGAAACAAAGAAATACCTTATTCTAAAGTCAGAGAATTTAATGGAAATTCCAGTATCAAAAACCTATCTTACTTCTATTTTATCAGAAATAGAAAAACACGAATAGAAAAATAGAAACATTTTACTCCAAACTTATTTATGTTCACTCCAAATCATTTTAAAAGTAACTCATTAAGAACTTAATTTATAAATATTTGTACAATAAGTTAAACTAACCAAATAAGTATTTACTATGAAAAACCTTTGCCTAATTTTAGGCTTTCTTTTTGTTTCGCTAGCATTTTCTCAAGAAAATGTAACCATCAGTGGAACCATAAAAGACGATACCAATGGCGAAACCATTTACGGAGCATCGGTCTATTTGCAAGATACATCCTATGGCGTTACTACTAACTCATACGGATTTTACTCGTTATCTGCTCCTGCTGGAACATATACTTTATCAGTTTCTTTTATTGGTTATGAAACAATTTCACAGCAAATTACGCTAACTGAAAATCAAAAAATAAATTTCGAAATTACGGAAGAGTCCATGGCGCTCGATGAAGTGGTGATTACTGCAGAAGAAAATACAGCTACCGATATTAAAACACCACAAATGAGTGTTACCAAACTGAAAACTGAAACTATTAAAAAAATTCCGGCAGTTTTAGGGGAGGTTGATATTATCAAATCCATTCAATTACTACCTGGAGTTACCAATAGTGGAGAAGGTTCTGGCGGATTTAACGTACGTGGCGGTGCAGAAGATCAAAACCTGGTATTGCTCGATGAAGCTATTATTTACAACACTTCGCATTTATTCGGATTCTTTTCAGTTTTTAATGCAGATGCTATTAAGAATATTGAATTGTACAAAGGTTCTATTCCGGCACAATTTGGCGGACGAGTTTCTTCGGTTTTAGATGTGCAACAAAAAGACGGAAATAGTAAAAATTACGAGCTTACAGGAGGTATTGGCGCCGTGAGTAGTAGATTAGCCGTAGAAGGACCTTTATTCAAGGAGAAAGGCTCTTTTATAGTTGCGGGTCGTGGTTCATACGCACATTTATTCTTAAAATTAGCCGATAACGAAAATAGCGCGTATTTCTATGACGTGAATGCCAAAGGAAACTACGAAATCAACGATAAAAACAAGTTATTTCTTTCCATGTATCACGGCCGTGATAAGTTTGACATTGCTAATATTTTTAAGAACGAATACGGAAATACTTCTGCAAATCTGCGTTGGAATCACGTGTTTAATGACAAATTATTTGCTAATGCTTCTTTGATTTATAGCAAGTATGATTATAAAATTCAAATTAGTTTTATAGAGCTAGATTGGGTTGCGGCTATTGAAAATTATAATTTCAAGTACGATATGAAATACTACGCAAGTCAAAATTTTAAATTGAATGCAGGAATAAGCGGAATTTCATACATGTTTCAACCGGGAGAAGTAAAACCAACTTCCGAAACATCTTCTATCAATTACATGAAACTTGATGATAAAAGAGCACTAGAAACCGGAATTTACCTTAGCGCAGAACATACACTTACTGAAAAATTAACCGCTCTCTACGGAATTAGATACAGTATGTTTCACAGGTTTGGCGGACAATCTTTAGTCAATTATGAAAATGATTTACCGGTGGTTTATAACGAAACTTTAGGCGTTTATGAAGAAGGAACTCCTGTTTCCGAAACGTATTATGACAAAGGAGAAGTTATCAAATCATTTGGAAATTTTGAACCCCGCGTTGGACTTTCCTACCAGCTAAATGATGCTACTTCTATTAAAGCAGGGTATTCCAGAACGGCGCAATATATTCATTTGATTTCTAACACTTCGGCAGCAACACCTGTAGACGTTTGGGCACCCAGTGGAAAGTTCATCAAACCACAATTATCAGATCAGTTTTCGGTGGGGTATTTTAAAAATTTAATGGATAATAAATATTCGTTAGAAGTAGAATCATTTTACAAAACCGTTGACAACCGAGTAGATTATGTAGATGGCGCAAGTTTAATAGGTCAAAATACAATTGAAACCGAAATTTTAATTGGCGAATCTAAAGCCTACGGATTGGAAGTTTTACTTCGGAAAAATTCCGGAAAATTAACCGGTTGGATTGCCTATACGTTGTCTAATGCAGAACAAAGAACGTTGGGCGGCGCAGCAGGCGGACCAGGAATTAATGCTGGAAATTGGTACAATACGCCTTATAACAAAACGCATGATATTTCGGTAACAGGAACTTATGCTCTTAACAAAAAATGGGATTTTGGAGCTAATTTAATTTATCAAACAGGTAGACCGGTAACGTACCCAAATGGCCAATATCAGTATGAAGGAATTTCGGTTCCTAGTTATTCCGGGAGAAATGAAAATCGTTTACCGGCATATCATCGGGTAGATGTTTCAGCAACGTACCGTCCAAATCGTAAACCAGAAGCTAAATGGAAAGGTGAGTGGGTTTTCAGTATTTACAATTTGTATAACAGAAAAAATGCGGCTTCAATTTCCTTTGGTCAAAATCGTGAAACTGGTATCAACGAAGCTACTAGAACAGCCATTTTTGGTATGGTTCCTTCAGTATCTTATAACTTCAAATTTTAAAGTAAGATGAAATTCAATATAAAATCAATATTCGTATTAGTGGTATGTATTTCGTTTACCGCTTGTACCGATGTAGTAGACGTAGATGTACCTTTTGAAGGTTCAAATTTAGTAATCGAAGCTTCCATGGATTGGCTGAACGGAACTTCAGGGAATGAGCAAACTATTTACCTGAGTGAATCCACTCCGTATTTTTCAGAAGATCAAATAAGTCCGGTTTCTGGTGCAACGATTAGTGTTGTGAACGATGCAACTGGAGAAACATATATTTTTGAAGATCAGAATGATGGTTCATATACAACAACATCTTTTGAACCAGTAGAAAATCAATCTTTTACCTTAACGGTTGTTTATGATAATGAAACGTACCAAGCAAGTGATACCTTTATTTTGCCAACGGCCATAGATTATGTAGAGCAAACTTTGGAAGGAGCTTTTGATGATGAAGTGATAGATTTGAACACCTATTTTCAGGATGATGCAGAAGTTGATAATTATTACATGAACAGATATTACCGACAAGGAGATTTGTTTCCGTACTTAGATACTTTTTCAGATGAATTTACAAACGGGAATCAAATGCATGATTTTTTTGAAATTGAAGATGATGAAGACAGTACTATAGAACCTTTGCAAGCAGGTGATGTTGTAGATATTTATTTGTATTCCATAACCGAAAGTTATTACAATTACATGACATTGCTTCTAGAACAATCAGAAAGTTCAGGAAATCCGTTTGCTACAACTCCGGCTGCATTACAAGGAAATTGTAAAAATATGTCTGATGGAGAAGATGCTTACGGGTATTTTAGAACTACTAGGTATGATAAAGTTACCTATACAGTAGAATAGTATAAAATGAAAAGAAGCGGTTGTTAAACCGCTTCTTTTTTATGTAAATATCTGGTAAGTTTTATAGAAAGGTCTGTAAAAATGATTTTTGCATTTCCGTTACGTTCCACGTGATACAAGGCATCTTCAAGCTCTTTGGTAATTTCCAAAATATTACCGCTGTGTACAAATGGTGCAAACTTTTCCAATTTAAATCCGTCCGATTGCATTTCCATATACACCAAATCGGGCGATTGATAATTGAGTAACAATGCTTGTCGGAAAACATCCATGCAGTAATTTAAAAACTGCTTTTGAGTTTCTCTTCCGGTAGCGGCAACTTCTTCGCTCCAGGAAATTAAGTCATGAATAACCGCTTTGTTTCCTTTGGCTCTAAACGCAGCTCTTACCCAAAATACAAACCAGTTTTCAAATACCAAATCTTCAGAATCTTTTAATGAAATATCAATGGCTTTGTTGTAATTTCCTTGTGATTGATGCGCAATTTTTGCAGCTTCAGCTTCCTGAATTCCACGTGAAACCAATCCTTGTTTAACTACTTCTTCTGTCAACGGTGGAAAATGTAAAATTTGACAACGAGACCGTATAGTTTGAATAATTTTTTCCTCCTCTTCAGCAATCAGTAAAAAGATGGTTTTGTTCGGCGGTTCTTCTATCAGTTTCAATAATTTGTTGGCTGCAGCAGTATTCATGCGGTCTGCCATCCAAATAATCATTACTTTATAACCACCTTCGTATGATTTTAAACTCAACGATTTTACAATATCGGTAGCTTCATCAACCCCAATAATTCCCTGTTTGTTTTCAATACCCAGAACCTGAAACCAGTCAAAAGCATTTCCATAACCTTGTTCGCTCACAAACTTTCGCCATTCTTCCATGAACATGGTGCTAACAGGATGCTTTTTCACACGATCTGTAGTGGCAACCGGAAATGCAAAATGCAAATCGGGATGTGAAAGGTTTTCAAACTTTAAATTACAACTTTGATTTCCACCTTCATTTTCACCATTGGTATTTTGGCACAACAAGTATTGAGCATAAGCAATTGCCATGGGCAACGTTCCGGAACCTTCTGGTCCAATAAACAATTGTGCATGGGCAATTCTACCATTGTCTACACTTACGGTGAGGTGATTTTTTATGTGTTGCTGACCTAGTATGTTTGAAAAAAGCATACGCAAAGATAGTTTTTTTAAAAAACGAAGGTTGCTAAATGTTTATTTATGCTTTTCGTCATTTTATAGCTGATGAATATTGGTTACATTTGTGTTTTAACATCTAGAAAATTAACAACAAATGAAAACAATCGACGATTTTAATTTCGATAATAAAAAAGCATTGATCAGAGTAGATTTCAATGTACCTCTAAACGGTGATTTTCAAGTTACTGATACTACAAGAATAGAAGCAGCAAAACCAACAATCGACAAAATTTTGAAGGATGGTGGTAGCGCAGTTTTAATGAGCCACTTAGGAAGACCACAAGGTTTTCAAGATGAATTCTCTTTAAAGCACATTGTAGCTAAAGCATCAGAAATTTTGGGTGTTGAGGTGAAATTTGTTGAAGATTGTGTAGGTGAAAAAGCAGAAGCTGCTGTAGCTGAGTTGAAAGCTGGAGAAGTATTGCTTTTAGAAAACCTACGTTACTACGCTGAAGAAACAAAAGGTGACGAAGCTTTTGCAGAAAAGCTTTCTAAACTAGGTGATATTTATGTAAATGATGCCTTTGGTACTGCGCACAGAGCACACGCTTCTACAACTATTGTAGCTCAGTTTTTCCCAGAAGCTAAATGCTTTGGATATTTATTAGCCAAAGAAATTGAATCTATTGAAAAAGTAATGAGCACAGGAGAAAAACCTGTAACTGCTATTTTAGGAGGGTCTAAAGTTTCTTCAAAAATTACCATTATTGAAAACATTCTTGATAAAGTAGATAACTTGATCATTGGTGGTGGAATGACGTATACTTTTGTGAAAGCAAAAGGAGGTAAAGTAGGAAATTCTATTTGTGAAGATGACAAACAAGAATTAGCGCTTGACATTTTAAAACAAGCAGAAGCAAAAGGAGTAAAAGTATATATTCCGGTTGATGTTGTTGCTGCAGATGATTTTAGCAATACAGCAAATACGCAGGTTTCTCCGGTTGATGCCATTCCTGATGGTTGGGAAGGTTTAGATGCTGGACCAAAAACATTGGAAATTTTCAAAGATGTAATTTTAAGCTCTAAGACAATTCTTTGGAATGGTCCTGTAGGAGTTTTTGAAATGGAATCTTTTTCAAAAGGAACTATTTCCGTAGGTGACTATATCGCAGAAGCTACTGAAAAAGGAGCTTTCTCTCTTGTAGGAGGTGGAGATTCTGTAGCGGCTGTAAAACAGTTTGGTTTCCAAGATAAAGTTAGTTATGTTTCTACCGGTGGTGGAGCTATGCTAGAAAGTTTAGAAGGAAAAACATTACCAGGTATTGCTGCTATTTTAGCATAAAACAAATATTTGATAGTCAAAAAATAGAACCTTGCTTAGCGGCAAGGTTTTTTATTTTTAACATTCAGAAGGGAAATAGTTCTCCCAAAAAAACCGATTTTTGGCAAATTGATGTCAAATCTCCTAAAAAATTCAAACCCATTTATGAAGATTTTTTGCGCGTTTGGTATGGCTTTAATGACGTTTGCTATACATGCTCAAACCCCAACCGAGCAAAACCAAAAAGAAGACGATTCTATTGTAATTTATAATCGAGGACTAGAAAATCCTGTAAAATTAGATACTTTAAAGGCTGAAGAAACCGAACGTTATTTTACAAAAATAGACGGCGCTTATAGGCTTATAGATGTTGAACTTGCCTACCAAATGGATAGTTTATGGCTAAAAGAATTGTACAATTCTGAGCTGTACAACGAAATGCAAGATGAGATTACTCAAACAGATTTTGATGAAAATGTAGATTACGATGCATTACCAACAGATACATTGAAAGCTAGATTGGCATTACTAGATCAAAAAACGCCTTTCAATATTTCTTATAATCCAGAGTTGGAAAGAGTCATTAAATCCTATTTAAAACATCGTAGAAAATCTTTAGAACGCTTAATGAGTATTAGCGACTATTACTTTCCGCTGTTTGAAGAAAAACTAGATAAATACGATCTTCCATTAGAAATAAAATACTTGGCTATTGTAGAATCAGCCTTAAATCCTACGGCAAAATCTAGAGTTGGAGCAACAGGTTTATGGCAATTTATGTTTCAAACCGGAAAAGTATATGGCTTAAATGTAAACAGTTATGTTGATGAGCGCTGCGATCCTGTAAAAGCTACAGAAGCTGCGGCTCAGTTTTTAGCAAGATTGTACAAGATTTTTGGCGATTGGGATTTGGCTTTAGCAGCTTATAATTCGGGTCCGGGAAATGTAACCAAAGCCATTCGTCGTTCTGGCGGATACCAAAACTATTGGAATCTACGTCCATTTCTTCCACGTGAAACAGCGGGGTATGTTCCCTATTTTTTAGCTACTATGTATATTTTTGAGTATGCTGAAGAACATGGTTTTAAACCTAAAAGAACTGTTTTTCCTTATTTTGAAACCGATACTGTTCGTGTTAAGAATTTAATTACGTTCGATCAGATTTCAGAATTGGTAGGTGTTGAAATGGAAGAAATTCAGTTTTTCAATCCTTCATATAAGCTAGATATTATTCCAAATATCAAAGGGAAAGAATATGCTTTGCGATTACCAAAAGCATCCTTAGGAAAGTTTGTGGCAAATGAAGATAGTATTTATGCTCACGTAAAAGCAGAATTAGCCAAGAAAGAAAAACCAATGCCACAACTGTTTGATCAAGATTCTAAAATATATTATAGAGTTCGATCTGGAGATGTTTTAGGAAAAATTGCGCAGCGCTATCGCGTAAGAGTCAGTAGCATTAAGCGTTGGAATGGTTTACGAAATAACAACATTAGAATTGGTCAAAAATTAGTAATTTACCCTAGGAGAATTCCAAAGCAAGTGTCACAGACCAAAAAAAAGTCAACATCGAGTAAAGTAACTTCAGGAAAAAATGCAAAGTTTCATATTGTAGAACAAGGAGACTCTTTATGGAGCATTGCAAAAAAATATCCTGGAATTACTGTTGAACAAATCAAACTTTGGAATGATATTAGCAGTACAAATCTAAAATTAGGCACAAAACTAAAATTGTGCAATTGTTAGATACCTAAAACTATAATTTGATATAATGAGAAAACTTCTTTTTTTGGTAATGGCCCTTTTTGTTTTGCAAGCATGTGAAACCACCAAAGAAAAAGACTATAGACCGCCTTCCATAGGAACTATGAATTCTATTTCTGTAGTGATCAACAATGCCATGTGGAACGGAAAAGTAGGAGATAAAATCCGTGAACTTTTTGCAAGACCTGTAGATGGTTTAGCTACGGAAGAACCCATTTTTTCTTTGAACCAATTGCCTCCTTCTGTATTTACAGGAAATACAAGAATTGGAAGAAACGTACTGATAATTCAGAATTCAGAAGAAAATGTAGCTCGAATTTCAGAAGATTTGTACGCAACTCCACAGCAAGTTGCTGTGGTTAAAGGAAGCTCTGAAGATGAAATCATTAAGCTATTAGATCAGAATGCAGAGGCGATGATCAAAAACTTTAAAGAGCATGAATTGCTAGAGCAACAAAGTAGAATGCGTAGCTCAAAAATTAAAGAAAAGGAACTGCTAGATGAGTTTGGTATTACTTTAAAACTGCCTATAGTTTATAGAATTACCACTCAAAAAGATAAATTCTTCTGGATCAAACGTCAAATTCAAAAATATGAAGGAGGATTGTTAGTGTATGAAGTGCCATATAACAGTATTCCAAAGGATTCAACACTATCGGATGCTCTTGTGAAAATGAAAGATTCTATTGGAAAAGCCAACATTCCTGGTAGAGATCCCGATAGAATGTGGATGGTTACCGAAAAGGCTTTTGCACCAAGTATCACGCATACAACCATAGATAATAGACCGGCAATAGAAAGCAAAGGTTTATGGGAAATGAAAAATTTCTTAATGGGAGGTCCTTATGTAAATTACCTTATTGAAGACAAACCAAACAATAGATACATAGTGTTAGAAGGTTTTGTTTTTGCGCCTTCAATAGACAAAAGAGATTATATGTTTGAACTGGAAGCTATTGCAAAATCAATCAAGTTTAAAGATGATGAAGATTTTGACGCTGAGAAGTATAAAGAATAAATTTTTAGAAATACTATAAGAAGGAATCCTGTCCATTTTCGGCAGGATTTTTTTATTGAATTAATATAAACCTTACAATTCTGTTATCTTTGGAATCCTTTTAAAAATTGAATTTACATGACCACACTTTCCTATATTTTACAACACCTAAAACTACCGGAAAAGAGTATTCAGAATACCATAAAACTGTTAGAAGAAGATTGTACCATTCCGTTTATTTCGCGTTACCGAAAAGAAATGACCGGTAATCTTGATGAGGTTCAGATAGGAGACATAGCCAAACTGAAAACAGCTTTTGAAGATTTGCAAAAACGCAAGGAAACCATCAAAAAAGCTATTGAAGAGCAAGAGGCTTTAACGCCTGAATTAGCTCAGAAAATAGATGCTGCAACCACGCTTGTGCAGTTAGAAGATTTGTATTTGCCATTTAAAAAAGCTCGAACCACCAAAGCAGCAAAAGCACGTGAAAAAGGTTTAGAGCCTTTGGCAAAAATCATTATGAAACAGCAAGATGCCAATGTGGAAGCAACGGCCAAACGTTTTGTAAAAGGAGAAGTAGCTTCTGTGGACGAAGCATTGCAAGGCGCCAGAGATATTATGGCGGAATGGATTAATGAGAATGAATGGGTGCGTAACAAACTTCGAAAGTTATACCAGCGAAAAGCAGTGATTACTTCCAAAGTAGTAAAAGCAAAAAAGGAAGAAGAACCAGCTCAGAAATACCAACAATACTTTGATTGGAGTGAATCGGTTTCCAGAGTTCCTTCGCATAGATTATTGGCCATGCAACGTGCCGAAAACGAAGGTTTTGTAAAGGTAAAAGTAGAGGTTGAAAAAGACGAAGCCTTAGATATTATAGACGATCTTATTGTAAAAACCGATGTAGAAAGCAGCACCAATCAGGTTTTTAAAGCTATAGAAGATGCTTACAAACGTTTGTTGCATCCGGCCATTTCCAATGAATTGTTGAAGGAAGCCAAAGACCAAGCAGATGCTTCGGCCATCAATGTGTTTTCTACCAATTTGCGTCAGTTATTATTAGCGGCTCCGTTGGGAGAAAAACGAATTTTAGCCATTGACCCTGGTTTTAAAAGTGGGTGTAAAGTGGTTTGTTTAGATGAAAATGGTGATTTAAAACACAACGAAAATATTTATCCGCATCCACCACAGCGCGAAACAGGAATGGCGATCAAAAAAATCAAAAGTTTGGTCAATGCATATGATGTAGAAGCCATTGCAATTGGTAACGGAACGGCTTCACGTGAAACCGAAGCTTTTATTAAAAAGATTGCTTTTGACAGAGATTTGCAAGTTTTTATAGTGAATGAAGCCGGAGCTTCGGTATATTCTGCTTCCAAAATTGCAAGAGCCGAATTTCCTTCGTTTGATGTTACGGTTCGTGGAGCGGTTTCTATTGGGCGTCGTTTGGCAGATCCGTTGGCAGAATTGGTGAAAATTGATCCGAAAGCAATTGGAGTAGGGCAGTACCAACACGATGTAGATCAAACCAAATTAAAATCAGAATTAGACACGGTAGTGATGAGTTGTGTGAATACCGTGGGTGTAAATGTAAATACCGCCAGTGCACCGTTGATGAGTTATGTTTCCGGAATTGGAAATACGCTAGCCGATAATATTGTAAAATACAGAACTGAAAACAACGGAATTACTTCCAGAAAAGAATTGCTAAAAGTTGCCAGATTAGGGAACAAAGCATTTGAACAAAGTGCGGCATTCTTCAGAATTACCAATGCTAAAAATCCGTTAGACAATTCAGCGGTGCATCCAGAGCGTTATGCGTTGGTTGAAAAAATGGCGAAAGATCAAAAAGTATCAGTTTCAGAATTGATTGGCAACAAGGCGTTGATTCAAAAAATAAAATTAAGCAATTACGTCTCTGATGAGGTGGGAATGCTTACGTTGACTGATATTGTATCAGAATTAGAAAAACCGGGCTTAGATCCAAGGAAAAAAGCCAAAGTGTTTGAGTTTGATAAGAATTTAAGAACAATAGATGATGTAAAAGCCGGAATGAAAGTTCCCGGAATTGTAAATAACATTACCAATTTTGGCTGTTTTGTAGATATAGGTATCAAAGAAAGCGGTTTGGTGCACATTTCTAAATTGGCCAATGAATTTATTTCAGATGTCAATTCGGTAGTGCAATTACATCAACATGTAATGGTAACCGTTAAAGAAGTAGATATTGCCAGAAAACGCATTCAACTTTCTATGATAGACTAAAAAAACAAAAGCCATACTTTTTACAGTATGGCTTTATTATTTCTTTTAAATCAACAAACGTGATTATTCTTTGTTACTAGCAGGTTTAGATTGCTTGTCGTCTTCATCGTTCTTAGAAGCATCTTTGAATTCTTTGATTCCACTTCCTAGTCCACGCATCAACTCAGGTATTTTTCTTCCTCCGAACAACAGTAATAAAATTACTGCAATTAAGATAACCTGCGGTACTCCAACCATTCCTAGAAAAATTGATAAATCCATCATAATAAGTAATTAATAAAGCAAAGTTAAAAAACAAATATAGAATATATACGTTAAATATGATATTTTTAGTTTTAGCAGTCAAAGAAAAAAAGCTTACCTATATTTGTTTCCATGAAGAAAGAGAAATCATCCAGAAGAAAAAAACTCCATAAAAAGTGGATCTATAAATATCGGTTGATCATTTTAAATGAAGATACTTTTGAAGAACAAATTTCTTTCAAACTAAATAGATTAAATGTTTTTGTAATAGGTTCTATTTCGGCGGTTTTCTTGATTGCCGTTACTACGGTACTAATTGCGTTTACACCTTTGCGTGAATATATTCCCGGGTATCCTTCAGTAAAACTGAAAAGAGAAACTACACAGTTGATGATAGAAACCGATTCGTTAAAGAATGAATTAGCTAGAAACGAACGCTATCTGGAATCTATAAGAAAAGTACTTACCGGAGATTTACAGCCATATCAGGTAACTAAAGATTCAGTTCCCGAAGGACAAGAAACAGGAACGATCGAGTTGGATTTTGAACCTAATAAAGCCGATTCGTTGTTGAGAGAAGAAGTGGCTAATGAAGATAGATTTAATTTTTCTGGAGCTGAAGAAAATACAATGGATTTTGTACTTTTTTCTCCTGTAAATGGAAGTATTTCGGAAGAATTTAATCCACAAGAAAAACACTATGCTGTAGATATTGTTGCCATTGCAAATGCGCCTGTAAAAGCAGTTGCAGATGGTAGAGTTGTTTTTGCAGAGTGGACATCAGAAACTGGTTATGTAATGATAATTGAGCATGCCAACGGATTAATTTCTGTGTACAAACACAATGCTTCTTTGAACAAATCTCAGGGAGATTTTGTAAAATCGGGCGAAGTAATTGCTACGGTGGGTAACACTGGCGAATTAACTACCGGTCCACATTTACATTTTGAACTTTGGAACAACGGGTATCCAATAGACCCAACATTATATATCGATTTTAAATAATAGACTATGTCACTTAAATCGTTAGCGGCCAAAATTTTTGCAAAACGAATTGTAGCGAAATCTCAAAAGTGGATTCAAAACCCTATTGAAGCACAAGAAAAAGTTTTTGCAAATCTTATAGAGAATGCAAAGAATACAGCGTTTGGAAGAGATCATCACTTCAATACGATTAAATCCTATGAAGATTTTAAGAAGCAGGTTCCTGTTCGGGATTATGAAAATTTAAAATCTTACGTAGAAAAGGTAGTTGAAGGAGAAAAAGATATTCTATGGCCGGGCCAACCCATTTATTTTGCTAAAACCTCGGGTACTACAAGCGGCGTAAAATATATTCCTATCACCAAAGAATCTATGCCTTCACATATAGAAGCTGCTAGAAATGCAATTCTGTTTTATATTGATGAAAGTGGTGAATCTGATTTTGTAAACGGAAAAATGATCTTTTTACAAGGAAGTCCAATTCTTAAAGAAAAGAACGGAGTAAAACTAGGTCGTTTATCAGGAATTGTAGCACATTATGTTCCAGGATATTTACAGAAAAATAGAATGCCAAGTTGGGAAACCAATTGTATAGATGATTGGGAAACCAAAGTAGATGCAATTGTAAATGAAACTTTGAAGGAAGACATGTCTGTGATAAGCGGAATTCCTTCTTGGGTACAAATGTATTTTGAAAAGCTACAAGAGAAAACTCAACAGAAAGTTGGCGATGTTTTTCCAAACTTTAAACTCTTTATCTACGGAGGTGTTAATTTTGAACCTTACAGAGCAAAATTTGAAAATTTGATAGGAAGACGCGTTCCTAGTATTGAGTTGTTTCCGGCAAGTGAAGGATTTTTTGCTTTTCAGGATTCACAGAAGGAAAAGGGAATGTTACTATTGTTAAATTCAGGAATCTTCTATGAATTTATAAAAGCCGATGATTTTTTTGAAGAAAATCCAGAACGTATAACCATCAAAGATGTAACGCTAGGTGTAAACTATGTGTTGATTATTTCTAGCAACGCAGGATTATGGAGTTACAATGTGGGAGACACCGTTCAGTTTACTTCATTAAAACCATATAGAGTCATTGTATCTGGAAGAATAAAACATTACATTTCTGCTTTTGGAGAGCATGTTATAGCCAAAGAAGTGGAATATGCATTAAAAGAAGCTTTAGACGATACCGATATTCGTGTGAATGAGTTTACCGTTGCGCCACAAATTACGCCAGAAAGTGGGTTGCCATACCATGAATGGTTTATTGCATTTGAAAAAGCTCCAGAAGATTTAGTTGCTTTTGCTTCAAAAATTGATAAAGCAATGCAATTGCAAAATACCTATTATGATGATTTAATCACAGGAAAAGTATTGCAACCCTTAAAAATAACGCCGGTACAGCAAGATGCTTTTTCGTTATATATGAAATCGATAGGTAAGCTAGGCGGGCAAAACAAAGTACAGCGTTTAGCCAATGACCGTAAGATAGCAGATGTATTATCAAATTATAAAGTTGCGCACAATTAAAAATTAACCTGTATTTTTGTTCCTCAAAAAAAGCATGAACACTACAAGTACCATTAAACAAACAAGAGCACAAGAGTCAACCGGAGCCATAGAACGCATGTACATTACCATGCGCCACCTTTTTAATCGTGGATTTTATAAACCTATGGGAATTTCAGGAGAAACCTTAAGAGAATCTTTATTGCTTTTAAGACCAGAAATTTACGGGACCATTGCAGATGAAAAAGCAGAAATTAATGGTTTGGTATACGTTTTAGAACGTTTACCTGACGGAATAGAAGAGTGTAGATTTATTAATTTAACCTCAAGTGAGGGCTATGATAAATCACATTTTTCGCCAATTGTTCCACCAAAAAGAAGAAGAAATTGCTATCGTATAGACGATGAGCAAATGAATATCGAAATTACCAGAGGGCGTTCAGATATTTACGATATTCTTACCCACTTAACGTTTCTTTTCGTTGAGTCACACAAAATCGCAAACAAGGTTTTAATTAACGAAGAAGGAAAAACCACGCGTGATTGGGAAAAAATTGAAGCCGCTGTTCAAAAAGGTAAATTAACGCAGGCGGAAAGAGAAGTTGCTTTTATGCACCTAGGAAATGTATTAGGAAGAACTTTTGAAGAAATTTTAAGCGCACATAATACATTCACTACCAAAAAGCAGCCAGAACGTTTTCTACATGTCATATACTGGTTAGGAAAAATAGCTATAGAAGAAATCGTTTACAATGATAAGCGTACTATTACCTTTAGTTCCGTTTTACGTGAACGTTTAGGGCATCATATTCATGGAGAAGCTTGGGCAAATAACATCAAAGAAGTTTTAAAGAAAAACGGATTGTTACAGCGTCCAATTCACATTATTAGTGCAAATATGCACAGTGTAATGAACTCTATTTACGCAGATCAGGTTCTTGGAAAAGAGTTTAAAAACAAATCAGATTTTGCTTTGTATGAAGCCTTGAGTAAAGCTGATAATGATAGTTTACGCAAAAAAGTAAAAGACTTTGCTCACAAAAATGGAATGATTTCCATTGATGACACTTCTGGGACAAATATTGACGTTCAAATTTTTGATACGGCAAAAATTGATTTTACCAAGAGTAAATTCAAACCAAGCAAAGAAACATCAGAAGATGATAAACCGGTTTTATTCGTTATGGATTATGCATTTGGTGAACAAGCTTATGAGACCATTGATGAGTTTTTAAAACCTTATATTGAAGAAGAAAAAACTACTTTTCTAAATATAGATTCGGTTTCCATAATGGGTAAAGCAGGAATTCTAGAAGGCGGAAAAGGAGATTTAATGATTCCGAATGCACATATTTTTGAAGGTACGGCAGATAATTATCCTTTTGAGAATGAGTTGTGTGCATCAGATTTTGAAGGCAATGATTTAAAGGTTTTTGAAGGTTCTATGATTACTGTTCTTGGAACCTCACTTCAAAACAAAGATGTATTAAAGTTTTTCCATGATTCTACCTGGAATGTAATTGGTTTAGAGATGGAAGGAGTACATTATCAAAAAGCAATTCAATCTGCTTCCAAAATTAGAAAAAGTATTAGAGAAGATGTAAAAGTACGGTATGCTTATTACGCTTCTGATAATCCTTTGGAAACTGGAAGTACTTTGGCATCTGGTGGTCTTGGGACTACGGGTGTAAAACCTACTTATTTAATTACAATTAAGATTTTAGATCAAATATTAAGTTAATTACCAAAACGTATGAGTAACCAACCAACCCAACCTAATCATAACTCAGACGAGATAGATATTATTCAACTTTTTTCGTACTTCGGAAGAGGTATAAAAAAATTTTTTAAAACCATTGGTAAGTTTTTCAAATGGCTTTTCCATCTTTTTATTTCGTTATTAATTCTTGTACAGAAGAATCTGGTTTATTTCTTAATCGCCGCTGCCATTGGTTTTATTGGAGGAGGACTTTTTGATCATTCAAAATCAAAAGTATATGAATCGTCTATGATTGTTCAGCCAAATTTTGATAGTGCAGAACAGTTGTATAACAATATTGCTTACTATAACGAATTGACTGATTCCAGGGATAGCTTATCGTTGGCTAAGGAGATGAAAATAGCACCTGAAGAAGCTGGTAAAATATTGAGTATAGAAATTGTACCATTCTTTGATAAAAAACAGAAATTAAAATTATTTGATGATTTTGTTAGAAATTTAGACACAATTACAAGACAGAGTTTTGATTATGATGATTTTGAATCTAGCTTAACAGATTTTGATGCAGTGTTTCACAGAATAACTATTTTTAGTAGTGATAATACCGTTGCAAAGAAAATGGAAAATCAAATTGTTAATTCAATTGAAAAAACTAGTTTTTTTAGAAAAAGATCTGATGTTGAAAAAGCAAATATTTTATTACAAGATTCACTTTATAAAAAGCAATTAGTAGAGATAGATTCTTTACAAAAGGTCTATCAAAAATCTTTGATAGAAGCTGCTAGAAATAGTAACGCAGGGACTAGTATAAGTCTCTCAGAGGGAGAAGGGACCAAAAATCAGAGAGAAATTGAATTATTATTACAAATAGACGAGATTAGGCAAAGTCTTGTTAATTTAAATGAGAAGAAAGTATTCACAGAATCAGCAATAAATATATTAGCAGAATTACCTGAAAAGGGAATTAAAGTGACTAAAGTTTCTAAAAGTTATAAGTTTATATTACCGATTTTTTTCGTAGGAATATTATTGATATTTTTACTTTTAGTTCAGTTGAACACATTCCTAAAAAAATACACACGATAAATGAATATTCTCATCACTGGTGGCGCAGGTTTCATAGGTTCACACGTTGTTAGGCAATTTGTAAATCAATATCCTGAATATCATATTTACAATTTAGATGCACTGACCTACGCCGGAAATTTAGAAAACATACAAGATGTAGAAAGCGCTGCCAATTATACCTTTTTAAAAGGAGATATTACAGATGCTGATTTTTTAGCTCAAATATTTCAAGAATATAAGTTTGATGGTGTTATTCATTTAGCGGCCGAATCACATGTAGATCGTTCCATAAAAGATCCATTGGCTTTTGTAAGAACGAATGTAATTGGAACCGTAAATCTTTTAAACGAATGTGTAAAACATTGGAAAGATAATTACGAAGGAAAATTATTCTATCACATTAGTACCGATGAGGTGTATGGAACTCTAGGAGAAACCGGTTTGTTCGAAGAAACTACCTCGTACGATCCTAATTCTCCGTATTCAGCTTCCAAAGCAAGCTCAGATCATTTTGTACGCGCTTATGGGGAAACCTATAAATTACCGTACATAGTTACCAACTGTTCAAATAATTATGGGCCAAATCAGTTTCCTGAAAAGTTAATTCCGTTGTTTATCAATAACATCGTTGAGAAAAAACCATTGCCCGTGTATGGCGATGGAAAATTCACCAGAGATTGGCTTTTTGTAGAAGATCACGCAGTGGCTATCGATTTGGTTTTTCACAAAGGAATTCAAAAAGAAACCTACAATATTGGCGGTTTTAACGAGTGGCAAAACATAGATTTGATTAAATTGTTGTGTAAGTTGATGGATGAAAAATTAGGGAACGAAGCTGGAACTTCCGAACAATTGATTACCTACATTACAGATCGTCCTGGGCATGATAGACGCTATGCGATAGATGCAACAAAAATAAACAAAGAATTAGGCTGGAAACCTTCGGTTACTTTTGAAGAAGGATTAGCCAAAACTATAGACTGGTATTTAGATAATCAAGAGTGGTTGCAAAATATCACTTCTAGAAATTACAGAGATTATTACAATACCATGTACAAAAACCGATAAAGTATGAAAGGAATAGTATTAGCAGGAGGATCGGGAACACGTTTACATCCACTAACCATTGCCGTAAGTAAGCAGTTAATGCCTATTTATGATAAGCCTATGATTTACTATCCCATTTCAACGTTAATGTCGGCCGGAATTAGAGAAATCTTAATCATTTCTACACCGCAAGACAAACCGCTTTTTCAAAAGTTGTTAGGAGACGGAAGCAAGGTTGGCTGTACTTTTGAGTACGCAACGCAAGAAGCTCCTAATGGTTTGGCAGAAGCGTTTATTATTGGTGAAGATTTTATAGGCGATGATAAAGTTGCTTTAATTTTAGGCGATAATATTTTCTATGGAAGTGGTTTGGCTAAGCTATTACAAGCAAATAACAATCCAGATGGCGGAATCATATACGCTTATCATGTACACGATCCCGAGCGTTATGGTGTAGTAGATTTTGATGATGAAGGAAATGTATTATCTATCGAAGAAAAGCCAAAAAAACCTAAATCTAGTTACGCAGTTCCGGGAATTTATTTTTATGATAATTCCGTAGTTGAAATCGCTAAAAATATACAACCAAGTCACCGTGGAGAATTAGAAATTACCGATATCAATAAAGCATATTTAGAGCAAGGAAAACTTACTGTGAGCATTTTAGATCGCGGAACCGCTTGGTTAGATACAGGGACATTTAAATCGTTAATGCAAGCCGGGCAATTTGTTCAAGTAATAGAAGAGCGACAAGGCTTAAAAGTTGGTTCTATAGAAGAAGTAGCGTATACGATGGGCTATATTTCCAAGGAACAGTTAGCCAAAATTACAGCTCCACTCATGAAAAGTGGGTATGGAATCAATCTACAAGAAATTTTAAATAAATAATAGTACATGAAGGCAATAGAAACAGCATTAAAAGGCTGCTTTGTGATAGAACCAACCGTGTTCGAAGATGCAAGAGGATATTTTTTTGAAAGTTTCAATCAATCAAAGTTTCAAGAGTTAACAGGCTTGGCTGTAAACTTTGTTCAAGATAATCAATCAGGGTCTCAAAAAGGGGTTCTAAGAGGTATTCATTACCAAAGAGGTGAACACGCACAAGCAAAATTAGTTCGTGTTTTGAAAGGAACTGTTTTGGATATTGCTGTGGATCTTCGTAAAGATTCAGCAACTTTTGGGCAGTATTTTTCTCTAATTCTTTCCGAAGAAAATAAAAAGCAATTGTTTGTTCCACGTGGTTTTGGTCACGGTTTTGCTGTGCTTTCCGACACGGCTGAATTCAGTTATAAATGTGATAATTTATACAACAAAGCTTCCGAAGGCGGAATTATTTATAACGATCCAACTTTAGATATCGATTGGATGTTGGCAAAAGATGAGGTTTTATTATCGGAAAAAGATGCCGAATTGCCTACTTTTGAAAACGCTAAATTCTAATCTCTTTTATGAAGACAATTGCAATTATTGGTTTGGGATACGTAGGTCTTCCCTTGTCTGTTGAATTTTCAAAAAATAACTATCAAGTTATTGGTTTTGATATTCATCAGAAAAGAATTGCCGATCTTCAAAATTTTCATGATGCAACGCTAGAAGTTAGCGAGGCTGAATTACAAGAAGCAAAAACGCTTCAGTATACGTCAAATCCAGAAGATTTAAAACAGGCTTCGGTGTATATTGTCACGGTTCCAACGCCGATAGATCAATATAAAAAACCCGATTTAACGCCTATTATTTCAGCTTCTAAAGAAGTGGCCAAATGGATTTCAAAAGGGGATATCATTATTTATGAATCTACTGTTTTTCCGGGTTGTACCGAAGAAGTTTGTGTGCCTATTTTAGAAGAAATTAGCGGATTAAAATTCAATACTGATTTTTATTGTGGTTATTCTCCGGAGCGAATTAATCCGGGAGATAAAGAACGCCGCGTTCATAATATTGTCAAAGTAACTTCGGGAAGCACACTCGAAATTGCTGAAGAAATAGATCAACTGTATAAATCTATTGTTAAGGTGGGTACGCACAAAGCGTCTTCCATAAAAGTTGCTGAAGCTGCAAAAGTGATCGAAAATTCACAACGTGATCTCAATATTGCTTTCGTCAATGAACTGTCCATGATTTTTGATAAAATGAACATCAATACTCTGGAGGTTTTAGAAGCTGCCGGAACCAAATGGAATTTCTTGCCGTTTAGACCTGGTTTGGTTGGCGGACACTGTATTGGTGTGGATCCGTATTATTTAACGTACAAAGCGCAAAGTTTAGGGCATAATCCTGAAGTAATTCTTGCCGGAAGACGTATTAACGATAATATGGGCGCTCAGGTGGTGAAAAAATACATCAAACATCTATTGAGTTCCAAGAAAGATGCAACGAGCTTTAAAACGCTTATTTTGGGCTTCACGTTCAAAGAAAATTGTCCGGATATTAGAAATACACGTGTGATTGATATTTATTCGGAATTATTAGATTTTGGTATTCAAGCCGATATTTATGATCCGATTGCAAGTAATGAAGAAATCACCCATGAATATGGTATTGAAGTACATTCGGAAGCGATTGAAAATTACGACGGAATTATCGTTGCTGTTGGGCATGAAGAATTTCTAGGATACGATTGGGAAACCATAGCCAAGGACACCATCATTTTTGATGTAAAAAGCATCTTGAAAAAAGGATTAGCAACCGATTCACTATAAAAAATAAAACCATGAACGTTTTAGTTACAGGCGCCAACGGACAATTAGGAAAATGTTTGCAGGAAGTGGCAAAACTTGAAACTTCATGGAATTGGATGTTTACTGGTTCGGCAGATTTAGATATCACCAATGCTGAAAAAGTTCAACAGTTTTTTGAAAACAATGCAGTTGATATTGTTGTCAATTGTGCTGCGTACACGGCTGTTGATAAAGCCGAAACGGATATAGAAAATGCCTATGCTGTAAATGCAGAAGCAGTGAAGTTTCTAGCTGAAAATTGTAAAAAACACAATGCATTACTGATTCATATTTCTACGGATTTTGTGTTTGATGGAGAAAATGAAAACGCATATTTGCCCACGGATATTACCAATCCGATTGGTGTTTATGGAGCTTCTAAATTGAAAGGAGAACAATATGTTCAAGAGTTGCTGAAAAAATATTTCATCATCAGAACGTCGTGGGTATATTCAGAATTTGGAAATAATTTTATGAAAACCATGTTGCGTTTATCAGAATCTAGAAATGAGCTAAACGTTGTGGCAGATCAAATTGGTTGTCCAACCTATGCGATGGATTTAGCAGTAGGAATTGTAGCGGTGATCAAATCAAAAAGTGAAAATTTTGGTGTGTATCATTTCAGCAATCAAGGAAAAATTTCCTGGTTCAATTTTGCTTCGGAAATCTTCAAACTAGCAGGAAAAGAAATGAAAGTGAATCCAATTCCGGCTTCAGACTATCCAACTCCTGCAAAAAGACCAAGTTTCAGTTTATTAAATGCTGAAAGCTTTCAAAATGAATTTAAAATGCAAATTCCGGCTTGGAAAAAAAGTTTAGCAAATTGCTTAAAAAAATATCAAAATGCCTAGTAGAATTATTGAAAATACAACGGTTTTAGTCACTGGAGGCGCCGGATTTATAGGATCTAATCTTGTAGATGTGTTGCTCACCCAAAACAACAAAGTTATTTGTTTAGACAATTTGGTAACCGGACATAAAAAGAATATTGAAAAGCATTTTAACAATCCTGACTTTACGTTTATTGAAGGTGATATTCGGGATTTAGCCACTTGTTTACAAGCCACTAAAGATGTCGAAATTGTGTTGCATCAAGCAGCATTGGGTTCAGTTCCGCGTTCCATTAACGATCCCATTACAAGTAACGAGGTAAATATTTCCGGTTTTTTGAATATGTTATGGGCTGTTAAAGAAAATGGAGTGAAACGTTTTGTGTATGCTGCAAGTTCTTCTACCTATGGTGATCACCCAGATTTACCAAAGATGGAAGATATCATTGGAAATCCGTTATCGCCTTATGCCGTTACCAAATATGTGAACGAATTATATGCAAAGGTGTTTGCAACAACTTACGGAATTGAAACCATTGGTTTGCGTTATTTCAATGTGTTTGGGCCAAAACAAGATCCGAATGGAGCTTATGCAGCGGTGATTCCAAAATTTATCAATTTGATGAAATCTGGTGAAGCTCCTATTATCAACGGAAATGGAGAACACAGCCGTGATTTCACGTATATTGACAATGTGGTTCAGATGAATCAATTAGCTGCGTTAACAGACAATAAAGAGGCTGTAAACACAGTTTATAATGTGGCTTGTGGCGATAATACCAATTTGAACGAATTGTTTGAAGAGATCAAAATCAACCTAAAAGCCAACGGATTTGAAGTGCCGAAAACTCCGGTTTACGGACCCGAGCGTAAAGGCGATGTAAAACATTCTTTAGCGTCTATAGAAAAGGCAAAAAGCTTGTTGCATTACGCGCCAACCGTTACCTTTGAAGCAGGATTAAAAAATACCGTGGAGTGGTTTTTGGATACTTTTTGAATCTATGAAGGATAAAATAGTAGACTTAGTTTCTAGAAACATCAGGTTACTCAAGAATTTTTCTTATTTGAGTGTAATACAACTGATAAATATTTTAATACCTTTAATAATTTATCCATATTTAATAAAGGTTTTGGGCGAAGATACTTATGGAAATGTCATATACGCACAGACTATTATCGGGTATATTGTTATAATTATAAATTTTGGATTTAACATTACAGCAACAAAAGAAGTAAGTGTTAACAGGGATAATGCCGAAAATCTTTCTGAAATCATAAGTGCTGTATATGCTATTAAATCATTTTTAACTTTGCTTTCTTTTGGGATTCTTTTGATTTATATGAGCCTATCTTTTGAGGGATCACAAAATCAATTATTGTTGTTATTTACTTTTTCTTTATGTTTAAATGAATTATTATTTCCCGTTTGGTATTTTCAGGGTATAGAAGAGATGAAATTTATTACTATAATCACCCTAGTTGGTCGTATAATTTTCTTTGTAGCCATTTTTCTTTTTGTTAAAGAAAAATCGCATTATTTACGAATTCCTTTAATAAATGGGTTTTGTGCTCTGGTAACTGCGTTAATTTCATTATATATTATTTTTGTTAAAAATGGATTAACTCTAATATTGCCTAAATTTAGCCGAGTTTTTAAATTTTTTAAGGATGCGATTCCAATATTTGTTTCAGAGTTTTCTGTTAAAACATATCTAGGAACTAATAAATTAATATTAGGGCAATTATCTGGAATGCGATATGTTGCATATTACGATTTAGCTGAAAAAATTATTACTGCGATCAAAGTGCCAATAAAGATCGCAGGCCAAGTTATTTTACCTAAAATTAGTTTGGATAAGGATATTAATTTTATACATAAATTTTTCAAATATTCCTTTTTTTTTAATGTAACATCTATGTTATTAGTATTGTTTTTTGGCAAGTATTTTATTCTCTTCTTAGGAGGTGAAGGAATGCTTCCCTCTTTGGATGTATTAAAAATTTTGGCCTTGACAATCCCGATTGTTGCCATGAGTAGTATATTCGGATTACAACTATTAATTCCAATTGGTTATATTAATTATTTTAGTAAAAGTGTCATTTTATCCGCAATTCTATATATTATTCTAGTTTTTGGACTATATATATTCAACGAGATAAATTTAATGTCTTTATCCTTTGTAAATGTGTTGGTTGAATTATTTGGTTGTTTAATATTGTATTTTGGTTGTAGAAAATATAGATTAATATAAAGTTACTATATAGTGAAATATGTATCGTTGATAACTTCAATTTTTCTTTTTTATGGATGTTCTCATGAAAAGTGTATAAAGCAATTTTCTATTGAAGTAATTGCATTTAGTGAGATTAAGAATAAAATAGAAATATATTATGTTTTTAATGAAGAAGATCCATTTGTTTACAATATCAAAAAGGTAGATTCATTTCATACTACCAGTTCATATGATACTTTGAAATTTAGTTTTGATAATAATTATCCTAATAAATTAAGAATAGATTTAGGTGATAATCCAATGCAGGTAGAGATGAAAATAGATAGAATTACATTTTTGTATGGACAAAAAAGAATTCAAATTCCAGGGGATTTAATGTGGAGATTTTTTTCTACAAATGACTATTTGAAACTTTCAAAAAGTAGTAAAATACAGTTTTTTAATATAGATGGTAAAATGGATCCATATATCCAACCGAATAAACTTTTAAGACAGAGAATGAAAGTAGAATTATATTTGGATTAGATGAATGTTTGCGCAGTACTTGTGACCTACGGAGAGAGGTATCAATATTTTGAAAAAGTAATAGATCGATTGTTAGAAATCGATGTGTTTAGAATAATTATCATAGAAAACGGTGTTGGGTCAGAAAGTTTAAAAAAACTGAATAAACTCGCAAATATTTCAAATATAAATGTCCATTTTTTAGGAAATAATAAGGGATCAGCTTATGGATTTTATGAGGGTATTAGATTAGCCATTTCAACGGATTCCGATTATTTATGGCTATTGGATGATGATAATCTACCTGAATATGATGCATTAGATTATTTAAAGAAGTATTATAAATTTATATGTAACAAGTTTAAGTTTAGAAATCGAGACTTATGCCTTTTATCATATCGAAATGATAGAGAGTTATATAAGTTATCGGTACAGAAAGGAATTCCTGATTTGATGCTTGGCTATAATAATTCATTTCTAGGATTCCATCTATTTAAAAGAAAGAATAGTAATAATGTGATTGGACGAAAAGACATTAAATTTGGAAAAGTTTTAGTTGCACCATATGGAGGAATGTTTTTTCACAAGGAATTAATTAACAAAATTGGATTTCCTAGAAAGGATTTTTTTCTTTATGCCGATGATCATGAGTTTTCTTATAGAATAAATTTTGGAGGTAGCATATTTTTGATATTGGATAGCAAAATAGACGATTTAGAAAAATCTTTTCATTTAAGAAATATGTCAACTAAGTTTAGGACTAGATTTCATAAAACCGATTCCTTTGATGCTATTTATTATTCTGTAAGAAACAATGTATACTTTGAGAGCAAATTTGTAAAATCCAAATTAATATATTCAATTAATAAGTATTTGTATTTGATCATGATTTTTATACTGTTAAGTAATGACCAAAAATGGTTGAGAAAATATAAAAATGTATTAAAAGGAGTAATTGATTCTAAAAAGCTTGTTTAATGCTAAGTCTAAAAAAGATATACAGATTTTTTTTCTTTATTATTTTATTGTGTTGTTTTGGCATTGGTGGTATATTACAATTTTTCTTTGGCATTCCTAATACAATTTATACATTCTTAATATTATTATTTTTCTACTTTTTTATAATCATTTACATAGTAGTAAAAAGAAAGTTTTTCATTGACAGCTTAATTATAATTTTATGTTTATTTGAGCTTGTAATTATATCTAGTGGGGCTATTAATGGTGTTTCTTTAGAGAAGATTCTAATATATTCTATTTTTTCATTATTGCCTTTAGGAGTTTATCTGTTTTTTAAAATAAATCAGAGAGAGGGGTATATAACTTCAACATCGATAGATGATATCTTTTTTAAGATATCTTTATTACAGTTTCCAATAATGTTAATTCAACATTATGGATTTCCTTTGTTTATTAAGTTTAATCGAAGTAGACAATACATAGCTGATTTTGATTTTATGTTTGGAAGCTTTTTTTTGAAGGCAGATCATGCTCTGGGACTATTTCTATTATTAGTAATAATGCGGATATTACTTAAAAATGATAAGAGGAAGATTACTAAATATCCCTTGTTAGTAGTCGTATATTTATCATTTGCTATTCTTTACGGAGAGTCAAATTTATCTAAATTATTCCTAGTTATTTTCTTGTTCTACTATTTGTATCAGACTTTCCCAAAAAGGTGGAAATTGTTTGGAATTATTCTTATAGCACTATTGGTGCCGATTGTTTCATCAAAAATGAAAAATATACAAGCATTTAAAGTTCATTTATATTTTATGAAGTATGAGTATTCCGTTGATAAATCATATCAGAATTATACTAAGGGGATAGCTAAACGACCACAGATTGTAATAGTACTTGCTAATAAGTTCCCTTTAAAATATATCGGAGATGGACCCTATTCCTATTTTGATATAATTAAAGGCAGATTTAAGTTGAATAGGCATTTTTCACAATTGATATGGACATATGTAGATATTGGTATTATAGGTGTATCTATGCTTCTTTTAATATTAATTGTCTTAATATTAAGAATCAATGTTCCAAGTAGTTATATTTGGTTAATTGGGTTGATAGTTTTTTCATATGCATTTTTAACCACAATATTTTCGGATTTAGGAATATTGATTGCTCTTTTTAGTTTTTTAAAAAAAAGAAAATAAAACTTATATGAATTTGATTGTAATTCCTTTTCATGATTGGAGAAAAATCCAGAAGGAAGGTTTTAGAACTAGAGATGCTCATTTTATTGAAGAGTTTGGAACTATAAAATCTCAGAAAACATTAATAGTAAATAGACCAACCACTAGACTAGAGATTTTTTTGAGATATAGAAAGATTAGATTTAACTACGATGTAGTTTATAAAGAAAAGTACTTTACACTATATAAGATTAACGATAATCTTTACATGGTAGATTCAATTTTCCCTGATATTATAGGTCAACTTTTAAAAAAGTATTTATGGTTTGTAGAAAAGTATGGAGATGAGGGGCTATTAAAGTTTATAAATAAATGTTTGAATATCATTGATTTCTCAGAATGCGTTATTTTAAGTCAAAATATCTTTGCGTATCAACTTTTAGAAAATGTTAGTAGTTCATTGAAAATTTTTGATGCATGGGATGATTTTACCAAATTTAACGTTTATAAAAAGGTTAGATTTAAGATATATGAAGCTTATAATGTTTACGCAAAAAAATGTAATTTTTGGGTTACGAATTCGAAAGAAAATATTAGTAGATTTTATCAAAAATTTTCTCCTAACTTTATAAGTTTAATTAAAAATGGTGTTGATGTAAAGCGATTTTCTGGAAAATCGGAAATACCTAGAGATATAAAAAATATTCCTAGACCTATTGTTGGCTTTGGAGGTAAGGTATCTCATTTAATAGATGTTCCTTTTCTGAATGAGGTATTAATTGATAATCCTCATTTGTCTTTTGTTTTTATAGGTCAAATTCTTGATAAAAAAGTCTATAAAAAAATTAATAAGACTAATAATTTCTACTATTTAGGAGATAAACACTACGACGAATATCCTAATTATGTAAAAAATTTTGATATTTGTATCATACCTTATGTAGTTGAAGATTCGAAGAAATCGGGTGCTAATTCAATTAAGATGTATGAATACTTAGCAGCGAATAAAAAAGTCATAGGGACATCAGGAAATGGGTTAGAAGAAATGCAAGAATATGTATTTGTTACAAATGACCCCAAAAATTTTTCTTTGATTTTAAATAGTTCACAAGCAGGAATAAAAAATGAAATAAATATTGATGAATACTCTTGGAATTTAAGAGTACGTGAACTTTTAAAGTTAATTAATTCATATTAATGATTGATATCTACAGAAAAATAAATAGTTATAAGGAATTTATAAATTCAATTTTAATAATCTTTGTTTTTATAACATTACCTTTTACCATTAAAATAGGTAATATTAGTATTATTGTAGCAGCCATATTTAATATTCTATTTTTTGATAAAAACAATGTACGTAAATTATTATCACCAATATTTTTATTTCCTCTAGCTCTTTTTGTAATTCAGTGTATAAGTGCATTTTTTTCTTTTAATAAAGAATTAGCCATAAAAGCATTAGATTTGTACCTACTTAGTGTTTTATTACCAATAATAATCTTAAATCAGAATTTAAAGGACTGTTTTTTTTTCGATATTTTAAAATGGTTTTACAATTCAGTTATTGTAGCTTGTTTAATTTTATTAGTACATTTTCTAATAAAGCTTTTATTTAATTATAATTATACAGATTTACATTTTCATGGATTCACAAAAATTTTAGGTCAACATCCAGTTTATTTTTCTTTATTTATTGTTGTCGCCTTTTTAATAGATATATATACAGGTAATTTTAGTTCTATATCTAAAAAAAAAATGGTCCATGTAGGAATATTATTAACATCTCTTGTCTTATGTTCTTCAAAAGCAGTAATAACCATAGCCTTTCTAATTTTCTTACACCAGTTTTTTATTCATTTTAATAAATTCATGAACAAAAAGAATTTAATATTTCTTTTGTTTTTTGTTTTTTTGTTTTTTTTAATTTCTCCAAGATTAATGAATAGGTTTACAGATGGATTAGTCATAAGACATGAGGTTTTGAATTTCAAACCGACGGATGATTACTATCAGAAGAAGCAATTTTCTTATCAAGAAAAAACAACAATTAGTGATCTTGAACTAAGATATATTTTTGCTAAAATTGCACTATATAACCTATTTAAAAAACAAAAAATTCTTTTCGGGTTTAATGAAGGAGACGCTCAGGATGTTCTTGATTACAATTATATGAGTTATAACTTAGCTCCAAATTGGTTTGAAGGCTTCAATGTTCATAATCAGTATATAAACTATCTTTTTTATTACGGTTTTTTAGGATTCTTTATTTTTATTTTTTATTTGATATACAATACATTCGTTTTATTTAACGGAAATGTGATATATCGATATTTTTGCATTTTAGTATATTTTATCTTTTTATTTGAAGTATGTTTGGTGCGCAACAAGGGAATCACCTTTTTTTTTCTCTTTAATTCTTTATTTTTAACAAAAGTAGTATATTTTGAAAATAGCAATAATAGGGACCAGAGGAATCCCTAATTATCATGGTGGATTTGAACAATTTGCTGAATTTTTTTCAGTTTATTTAGTTCGGAAAGGACATGATGTGTATGTCTACAATTCTCATAATCACAAGTACAAAAAGCCCTTTTTCAAGGGGGTCAAAATAATACATAAATATGATGCTGAATATAAGATGGGAACAGCAGGTCAATTTATTTATGATTTGAATTGTATACTAGATGTAAGAAAGAAGAATTTTGATATTATTCTTCAATTAGGATATACTAGTAGTTCTGTTTGGTATAAGTTGCTTCCTAAGGATGCAGTTATAATTACTAATATGGATGGATTTGAATGGAAACGTTCTAAATACAATTATTCTGTTAAACAATTTTTAAAAACAGCAGAAAGACTAGCGGTAATTAGTAGTGATTTTTTAGTTTCTGATTCGATAGGAGTTCAAGAATATTTAAGAAGAACATACAAAAGGCAATCAAAATTTATAGCTTATGGAGCTAAGTTATTTAAAAGCCCTTCTCAAAGGTTTTTGAAAAAGTATGAAGTGAAACCATTTGAATATGATATGCTTATCGCAAGAATGGAACCTGAAAATAATATTTTAAAAATATTAAGTGGTTTTACTGCTTCAAAAAGTACCAGAAAGTTTCTGGTTATTGGAGATTTTAGTAATGCTTATGGACAATATTTGAAAAAAAAATTTGAAGGAGATGATCGTATTTTATTTTTGGGAGGGATTTACAAATTAAGCCATTTAAACAATTTAAGATACTTTTCTCATTATTATTTTCATGGTCATTCCGTAGGAGGTACAAATCCTTCTTTGATTGAAGCAATGGCCTCCAAGGCCTTCATAATTGCTCATAGCAATATTTTTAATAGAACAATTTTGAAAGAGAATGCATTTTATTTTAGAACATCTAAGGAAATAACAGAAATTTTAGATAGAGATGTGGATAAATATGTTCATAATAAGAAAATAGAAAATAATTTTAAAGAAGTTGAATTAAATTATTCACTTGATATAATTCATGAACAATATATGAATTATTTTGAAGATTGTTTTAAAGGAAACTAGTGAAGAAAAGAGATTATTAAATTATGAAAGTAGACACTTAGTACATTTAGGCTAAATTAATTTAATGTTATTTATGTTTCTAAGATATAGAAAGTGACTTATGTATAGTCTCATTGTGAGCACAATGTTTTAATTCTTTATGACTTTTTCTAAATATATAGGGCTGTTGCTAAAAATTATATTGATTCTTTCTCATGGGGGTTGAGAATTTGATGTTATACTCATCAAACAAAATTAGTCGTATATAAGCAGATCGACAGCCTTTATCTCCAAAGAGCAGACAATTTTTAATTGCGTTTTAATATCTATTAAATAATGAATATCATGTACTGAACTATAAATAATTTCGAAACTTTTAAAAACTCTTTTCTAGTGTATAATGAGATCTTCAACTTAAAAAAGAATATACCAATTCTTGAAAGTATTTATACCAGATATTCTAAATTATAACGTCTTAGCCTATGGTATTCTTAAAATTGTAGATACGATTCAATTTTATTTTGTACGATATCATTTTTATTCAAAGTAAATTCTTAGTTTTATACTCTACAAAAATTGTTGAAATAACTAACCAAAAAGAATGAGTAGTTCAAAAAAGAAAAGATTCTCCGGTCTTTTGCGTCCGCTGTCTTTTGCTATAGACCTTATAATTCTTAATGTCTTTGGCTTCTTCCTGTTATTTTCGGAGGACTTTGATGTGAAGTTTTACATCTATATTTCTATAGTCTGGTTTTTTACATCGCTTCAACAAGATTTCTATGATATTCATAGATATACAAACCTTATCAGAATTGCATCAAAAATTTTCAAACAAGGTTTTATTATTCTGCTGTTTACGTTCTCCTATTTCAGTATATTTTACGAAGAAAATCTACCACCTACACAGATTGTAGGTTATGCTTTGATGATCACAGCCGCCATGGGAGCTATTCGTATAGCTATTTTCTTCTTCATGAAACGTTATAGAAGAACGCTTGGCGGTAATCAAAAGAGAATTGTAATTATAGGTCAGAATAGAAATACACTTCAATTAAAAGATTTTTTTGAGAGAAACCCAGAGTATGGCTATAATTTCTGCGGATTTATTTCATTTGGAAAAAATGCTACCTTTTCAACGTTAGAAGGCTGTTTCAGTTTTATCATTGATAATAATATAGATGAAATATACTGCTCATTGGCAGCCATGGAAGATGTAGATATTGCGGAGTTCATAGCTTTTGCTGATAACAATTTGAAGTTGTTGAAATTTTTACCGGATAACAAAGAGATTTTCAGTAAACAATTGAAATATGAATATTACGGATATACACCTATTTTATCCCTTCGTAATATTTCTGTAGATGAACCAATTAATAGAATACTTAAAAGAGGTTTTGACATCCTCTTTTCATCACTTGTAATCGTATTGGTATTATCTTGGCTCACACCGCTTATAGCTTTAATTATTAAGATAGAGTCCAAGGGCCCTGTGTTTTTTAAGCAAAAGAGAAGTGGAGTAGGGTTTCATGAATTTGAATGTTTTAAGTTCAGATCTATGACGCCTAATAAAGATGCGAACAAACAACAAGCTACAAAAGGTGATGCTCGTATTACCAAAGTAGGTCGTATTCTTCGTAAAACAAGTATTGATGAATTACCACAATTTTATAATGTTTTCTTAGGCGATATGTCGGTAGTAGGACCGCGTCCGCATATGATTTCACATACTGAAAACTACGCAAAGAAGATTGATAAATTTATGGTACGCCACTTTATCAAACCTGGAATAACTGGTTTGGCTCAAGTACGTGGATATCGTGGAGAGATTGAAACCGATAACGATATCATCAACCGAGTAAAATATGATATTTTCTATATTGAAAACTGGAATATTCTATTAGATCTTAAAATTGTTTTCTTAACGGTATACAATGCTGTTAAAGGTGAAGACAAAGCATATTAAATTGCCGTTTTCAGCAATCATTTCTTTTACTTTTTTGAATTTTGACAGAACGAAAAAAAATATTGCTTTCGCCACCATGTGTAAATCATCTGGAAGAGCAATACGTTCAAAATGCCATAAAATCTGGCTGGATAGCACCTCAAGGTCCTGAAGTTATAAAATTTGAAAATGCTATTCAACATTATTTGGGAGAAGAAGTTTTTCCTGTTGCAGTTAATTCTGGTACGGCAGCAATTCATTTAAGTTTGTTGGCTCTAGGAGCTGGTAAAGTTGATTTTGTAATTACACAAAGCTTTACGTTTACAGCTTCTGCAAACCCAATTCAATACGTTGGAGCAACTCCAATTTTCATAGATTCAGAAGATGAAACCTGGAATATGTCGCCAATATTACTTCAAAAATCTATTGAAGATCTTCAAACTCAAAATAAAAAACCAAAAGCAATAATTGCCGTAAGCTTATACGGAATGCCTTTTAGTGAAGAAATCAAGGTAATTGCAAATCAGTACAATATTCCGCTTATCGAAGATAGCGCCGAGGCATTAGGAAGCAGTTTCAAAAATCGTAAATGTGGAACCTTCGGAGACCTTGCGATTTTTTCATTTAATGGAAATAAAATCATTACTACTTCGGGTGGAGGTGCGGTTATCTGTAAAACTAAAGAACAGGCAGATTATATTCGATTTTTAGCCAACCAAGCAAAAGATGATGCTCCATTTTATCAGCATAGTCAATTAGGATTTAATTATGCATTGAGTAATATTTCTGCAGCTATCGGAAATGCTCAAATTACCAAACTGCCTGAATTTGTAATACGCCGAAAAACTATTCAACAGCATTATAAAGATGCATTGGCAAAATATGATTTCATAAAAGTGCATACAGAACCTACTTCAGATTTTAGTTCCAATCATTGGTTGACGTGTATTTTGATTGATGAAAACGAAGCGGGAAAAACAAATACAGAATTGAAGGATTACTTGGCGTCTAAAGGAATTGAATCACGATTTTTATGGAAACCAATGCACTTGCAGCCACTCTACGCCAAAGCTAAGTTTTACGGAGATGGAACATCAGAAACACTATTTTCAAAAGGGCTGTGTTTGCCTTCTGGCTCTGGTTTAACAGACGAGCAACTCAGCTATATTATCGAAACAATTCACGAATTTTTTGCGGCCTAACCCAAAATCTTTGTATTTTTAAAAGTAAGGAAGATGATTATGGAATTAGCAGCAATTGTACCGCCACAAGATTACACGATTCAAGCAGAAGAAATTCAAAAATTAATTACGGATAAAACCGTCATAGTAACGGGTGCAGGCGGAAGTATAGGCTCAGAATTATGTAGAAAAATAGCAACATATCAACCTAAAAAATTGATTTTGTTTGATGTTGCTGAAACGCCATTACATCATATTTTTTTAGAGACAAAGTTACTCACCAATGTAGAATGTTTGCTGGGAGACATTAGAGATGAAGCATTGCTTACCGAAATTTTCTCGGAATTAAGACCTGAAATCGTTTTTCACGCCGCTGCTTATAAACATGTTCATATTACTGAAAAAAATCCGTCAGAAGCTTTAAAAGTCAATTTTTTCGGAACTGTCAATGTATGTGAAGTTGCCAAAAAATATCATACCAAGCATTTTGTATTAATATCTTCAGACAAAGCTGTAAATCCGTCCAATGTGATGGGAGCTACCAAGCGTTTGGCAGAACAATACCTTTTAGATTTAGCAAAAAAGGAAACTGGTGTGGAGTTCAAAATTGTTCGTTTTGGAAATGTTTTTAATTCCAACGGATCGGTTGTGGAAACCTTTACCAATCAATTGAAAAACAAACAGCCAATTACACTTACGCATAAAGCTGTAGAGCGTTATTTTATAGGAATATCAGACGCTTGTAATCTTATCTTGCAAACTAGTATTTTAAAGAGTGAAGGCAATCTTTTTACCTTTCATATGGGAAAACCTGTGAAAATTAAAGAGCTCATTCAAGCGTTAATCCAAGAATTACAGATTCAGTATACAGTAGAAATTCAAGAAATAGGTCTACAAGAGGGCGAAAAATTACGGGAAGAATTATATGAAGCAGATGCCAAAATTGAAGCTACATCGCATCCTAAAATTATTAGGATTTCAGAATCAAATTCACAAATTGATATTAAAAAGACCTACGAGCAATTAAAAGATTTTACATTTGAACATCATTCCCCTTCAGAAATTAAAAAAGCCATTCACCTCGCTTTAAAGGAATTTCAAACTTTATAAAATTTTAATCGTGGCAAAGCCTTTAGTTTCTATCATTACACCCACATATAATTCGGAAAAATTTATTTCGGAAACTATTCAGTCTGTTCAAAATCAAACATATCCATACTGGGAAATGCTCATTGCAGATGATGCTTCTTCAGATGATACAAGAGCTATTGTAAGTAAATTTCAGCAAGAAGATAGCCGAATTAAACTCATTCCGCTAACCAAAAATAGAGGAGCTGGTTATGCTCGTAATAAGGCCATCAATATGTCCTCTGGAAGATATATTGCTTTTTTAGATGGAGATGATTGTTGGAAGCCCGAAAAACTAGAGAAACAAGTAACATTGATGGAAGACAAAAACATTACTGTCTGCTTTTCTAGTTATGATTTGATGGATGAAAACAGCAATCCTTTAGGGAAAACGATCACCGCATTGGAAGAAGTTGATTATGCCAAAATGCTAAAAAGTAACTACGTAGGTAACCTAACAGGAATGTATAATGCTGAGGTTTTGGGTAAAGTGTACATGCCATTGATTCGCAAACGCCAAGATTGGGGTTTGTGGCTTAGTTGCATCAAGGAAGCGGGCAAAGCAGTTGGAATTTTAGAGAGTTTGGCCTATTACCGTGTACGAAAGGATTCTATTTCTGCGAATAAATTCAATTTATTAAAACATAATTATAATTTTTACCGAAAGGCGCTTAACTTTGGCGTCCTAAAATCAAGCGGTTATTTAACCCGGTTTTTAATAGAACATTTTTTAGTCAAATCTAAACAGACAACAACACAAAAATCATGAACATACTTGTTTTAGGCTCAGGAGGAAGAGAGCACACATTTACTTGGAAACTTGCACAAAGTGATAAAATTGAAAATTTATATGTGGCTCCAGGTAATGCCGGAACTGCTAAAATAGCAACCAACATTGCTATTGATGCTGCAGATTTTGAAGCTGTAAAAGAGCAAGTGATTTCAAAAAGTATTGATTTGGTAGTTGTAGGTCCGGAAGATCCTTTGGTAAAAGGAGTGCACGATTTTTTCTTGGCAGATGAAGCGCTAAAATCAGTTCCCGTAATTGGACCACAGAAATTAGGTGCAACGTTAGAAGGAAGTAAAGAATTTGCCAAAGAGTTTATGAAACGCCATAAGGTGCCAACAGCTGCTTATGAAAGTTTTACTAAAGACACCGTTGCAGACGGACATAAATTTTTGGAAAGTTTAACTGCTCCGTATGTTTTAAAAGCAGACGGTTTGGCTGCCGGAAAAGGTGTTTTGATTTTGAATGATTTAGATGAAGCAAAAGCTGAATTGAGCAACATGTTAGTAGATGCTAAATTTGGTGACGCAAGTTCTAAAGTAGTGATTGAAGAGTTTTTAGATGGTATTGAGTTAAGCGTTTTTGTTTTGACTGATGGTAAAAACTACAAAATTCTTCCAACAGCAAAAGATTACAAGCGTATTGGCGAAGGTGACACAGGATTGAATACAGGCGGAATGGGTGCTGTTTCTCCGGTTCCTTTTGCGAATGATGAGTTCATGCAAAAAATTGAAGACCGTATTGTAAAACCAACAGTAGAAGGACTTCAAAAAGATAATATTCCATACAAAGGATTCATTTTTATTGGTTTGATCAAAGTAGGGAATGAGCCTTTAGTAATTGAGTACAACGTACGTATGGGAGATCCGGAAACAGAAGTTGTTTTCCCTAGGATTAAATCTGATTTAGTTGATTTGTTAGTTGCTACCGGAAACGGAACTTTAGATCAAGTTTCTTTTGAAATAGATAAAAGAACAGCAACAACGGTTATGGCAGTTTCAGGTGGATATCCAGAAGCATACGAAAAAGGAAAAGAAATTACCGGTGAAGAAAACATTGAAGACTCCTTAGTTTTCCACGCAGGGACTATTTTGAAAGATGAAAAAGTGCTTACTAGCGGAGGTCGTGTAATTGCGGTTACCTCTTACGGAAGTGATTTCAAAGAGGCACTAAAAAAATCTTATCAAAACATAGAAAAACTACATTTTGATAAGATGTATTATCGTAAAGACATCGGCTTCGACTTATAAAGTCGAAGTCGGTTCTGTTCTGTTGTACTCCTTAAAGAAGTTTAACCAATAAGCTAAAGCACAAAATCCGATTGCAATAAAAAAGAAATTTATTGCATTAGCACCCCACCAAGTGTCTAGTTCTAAGTTTCTTAAAAAATCTAGAGGAGCAAACAATACGTTTACAAATAAGTCTGCTATTCCTTCAAAAAAATCTTTCATAATCAACAGATGAATATTATTAACCAGACAAAAATATAAAAACATCCTATGATTTCAAGCTTTTTTAGTAAAACAAAACCTATAAATTATTTGGTGCTGGTTCTGCTGTTGCTGGGAATTGTGGTGTTTAAATCATTTTTGTTTAGTTATGAACCTAAGGAAACTTCGTTTTTAATAGAACAAGGATTGAATTTGGTTTTACTACTCATTTCATTTGGATTGGTAGTTTTTATAGATTCCAAAAATAAATTGACCAATAATAACAGTTACGCGCTATTGGTTTTTGTGCTGTTATTTGCCTTTTTTCCTGCTGTATTAACCAATCACAAACTTATACTTTCCAATGTTTTTGTTCTATTGGCTTACAGAAGATTGATCAGTCTTAAATCTATGATTAGCACCAAAGCGAAGATATTTGATAGCGTTCTATGGATTGGAGTAGCTTTTTTTCTTTTTAACTGGGCATTTCCATTATTTATTTTACCCTTCTTTGGAATTTTATTTTTTCAGGCGAAGAGTTTTAAAAACTGGATGGTTCCTTACATAGCTGCGCTAACATTGGCTATTTTTTATGCGGTTTATTTGATTTATTTTCAAGGTGGATTGATGAATTTTCAGTGGCCAGAAATTGAATTCGCCTTCAATATTGAAAAATACAAAACACCACAATTTATGGTTCCTGCAGCATTTCTATTTATTATGGGAACTTGGGCTGTGCTTCAGTTTTTTGCAAATTTTCAAAGTAAATCAATCAAACTGCAAAAACCTTTTTGGATTTTAATTCTTGGTCTTTTTGCTTCCACCATAATTGCTTTACTTTCAGAAATAAGTAACGGAGCCGAAATGATTTTTATGTTTTTCCCTTTAGCTATTTTGATAGGAACAGTGCTGGAAAGATTACGAACTTTTTGGTTAAAAGAACTATTACTCTGGATTTTTATCGTAGCAATTCCACTGGTTGTTCTAGTGTTGTAATTTACTTCCGAAGGCAAGATCGCCGGCATCACCCAACCCGGGAACTATATAGCCTTTTTCATTTAGATTTTCATCAATTGCAGCAATCCAAAGTGTAGTATCTTCAGGAAAATGTTTTTTAATAAATTCCACACCTTCTGTTGCTCCAATTACCGATGCTATATGGATTTTCTTCGGTTTTCCCATTGCTTTTAAAGCTTTTAAAACAGCAACCATAGATTGTCCTGTTGCTAACATAGGATCGGCCAAAATAAGTGTTTTACCCTCTAAGGATGGCGATGCCAAATATTCTACTACTATTTCAAAATCATTTTCAGTATTTGTTTGATGTCTAAAAGCAGAAATAAAAGTGTTTTCAGCATCATCAAAATAATTTAAGAGCCCATTGTGTAGCGGTAAACCAGCACGTAAAACGGAGCAGATAACAATAGCATCTGCAATAGATTTTCCATGATACGTAGCTAAAGGAGTTTCTAATGACTTGGCAGAAAAATCAAGAGTTTTGCTTATTTCATAAGCCAAAATTTCACCAATGCGCTCAATATTTCTTCTAAACCTTTGAGCATCTTTTTGAATAGATTGATCTCTTAACTCATTTATGAATTTATGAATGATAGAATTTTCTGAAGCAAGGTGATGTACAATCATTTCAATACGTATTATTATTCAAAAGTAATTATTTAAAGTATATTTGCAGCACGAGAAATGCACATAATTAGCGTTTCTACTGTTTATCAACTAATTGAATTGTATATGTTTAGCAATTTCGCTTTTGAAATTTTTGAAGAAAGTATTAAGAAGTATCACGTAATTGATGATGTTTATCAACCTTTTGAAAACCCTTATCCATCCGATAGTCTAGAACATTTGTTGTATAGAAAAAATTGGATTGATACTGTTCAATGGCATTATGAAGATATCGTGAGAGATCCGGATATTGCACCTGTGGATGCTTTAGATTTGAAAAGAAAGATAGATGCTTCTAACCAAGACAGAACAGATACTGTTGAATATATAGACAGTTATTTTTTAAATAAATACAAGGATGTTGTTGCAAAGGAAAGTGCAACAATCAACTCAGAAAGTCCGGCTTGGGCTATAGACCGTTTGTCTATTTTGGCTTTAAAAATTTATCATATGCAAGAGGAAGTTGACCGTGATGGTGCTTCTCATGCTCACAAGGCAAAATGTCAAATAAAATTAGACGTTCTACTAGAACAAAAGAAAGACCTGTCTTTGGCAATAGATCAATTATTGAGCGATATTGAAAGCGGAGACAAATACATGAAAGTGTATAAGCAAATGAAAATGTACAATGACGAGGAATTAAACCCAGTATTGTACCAACAAAAGAAATAAGAAAAAGTACCCCCTTTTTTTTGATGGATGCAGAAGAACATATTTTAGTAATCAGGCTTTCGGCGATGGGCGATGTGGCGATGACGGTACCTGTGCTAAGAGCGTTTAGGCAACAATATCCAAAAGTTAAGCTTACAGTAGTATCGCATCCTTTTTTTGAACCACTTTTTCAAACTATTCCAGGAATCAACTTTTATGGTGTAGATCTTAAAGATCGTCATAAAGGTGCAAAAGGAATGGTAAAGTTATATGCAGACCTGCGTAAATTAAAAATTGATGCAGTAGCAGATTTGCATAATGTGATTCGATCAAAATTCATACGTACTATTTTTAATATTTCTGGCAAAAGAGTAGAACATACCGATAAAGGAAGGGAAGAGAAGAAAGCGCTGACAAGGCCAGAGAATAAAGAGTTCAAACAGCTAAAATCAATGTTTCAGCGTCATGCCGATACGTTTGAGAAATTGGGCTATCCTATTGATATTTCGAAGGTAGATTTTCCAAAGAAGAATCCGCTTACGGAAGCTATTTTAGAACTTACCAATGGCGAGAAAACTACAAATTGGATTGGTATAGCACCATACGCCCAATACGAAACCAAAATTTATCCAAAGGACTTGATGGAGCAAGTAATTGCTGGTATTGCGAACGATGCAGATAATACCATCTTTTTGTTTGGGGCAAGGTCTGAAAAAGATAAATTGGAAGAATTGCAGCAGTCTTTTTCCAATGTGAAAATTGTTGCGGGTTCTATCAATTTCAAGGAGGAAGTAACGCTAATGAGTTATTTAGATGTGTTACTTTCTATGGATAGTGGAAACGCACACATAGCTGCTATGATGGGCACAAAAGTAGTAACACTTTGGGGAGCAACACATCCGTATGCAGGATTTACTCCGTTTCAACAACCACTAGAGCATGCTTTGATTTCCGATAGAAAAAAATATCCTCAGTTACCAACTTCTGTCTATGGAAACAAAGAAGTTCCTGGATATGAAAACGCCATGCGAACTATTGATCCGCATGACGTTGTTTCAAAAATTAAAAAGATCTTAGACGCACAAAAGATTCCAAATTATACGTCGTCATAATCTATTGAAATTGTATTGGTGATAGGATGAGCTTGGCAGGTTAAAATCAAACCATCTTCAATCTCATCATCCATTAAAATTTGATTTTTGTCCATTACGGCTTTTCCTTCTGTTACTTTAGCTACGCAACTACTACAAATTCCGCCTTGACAAGAATATGGAGCGTCTACTTGATTAGCCAGAGCAGCTGTAAGAATAGTTTGTTTTTTGTCCATTAAAAAAACGGTCTCTTCATCATCAACAAGAACCGTTACTTTACAAGCACCTTCTTCTACAGCTTCATTGGTTTCTAGCATAGGTTCAGAAGAAAACAATTCAAAATGAATTTTGTTCTTTGCTATACCTTGCTTCTCTAAAGTTTCAGACACTGTATTGATCATTGCCTCTGGTCCGCAAACGTAAAAAGCTTCAAGATCTGTTCCTTCAGATTTTTCAGAAATGATAGTACTCACAGTAGAGCTTTCAATTCTTCCGTATAGAGCATTCGGTTCTTCTTGTTGACTAAAAACAAAATGAATGGTTAACCTATCTGGAAATTTTTTTACTAAGTCCATCAATTCATCATAAAACATAGCTTCAGAAACCGATTTGTTCCCGTAAACCAATACAAATTGATTATTGGTTTTATAGATGACAGTTTTTAGAATACTCATTATTGGAGTAATTCCGCTTCCTGCGGCAAAACCAACTATGGTATCTCCCGTATTTTTATGATTGTAAACAAAGCGTCCTTGTGGAGGATGTACCAAAAGCGAATCTCCAACTTGAAGAATTTCGTTTGCATACTTAGAAAAGCTTCCGTTTTCCATACGTTTAATACCTACAGCGACTTCTCTTGAAGTTGGGTCTGTACAAATAGAGTAGGCTCTGCGAAGTTTTTCGCCATTCAATTCTTTTTCAATAGTAATGTATTGTCCGGGAATAAACTTGAATTCAGACTTTAAATTTGAAGGAATATCAAATGTGACAATTACCGAGTTTGGTGTAGATCTGTCAATATGTTTTACCGTTAACGGATGAAATGTATTCATGTATTTTATTTTTAGCAAAAGTACTAAGAATTGTAAGATACTGAAAAAAAGAAACCTCCAGTATTAAAGAAGGTTTCAATTAGTTTTTTAGAGATCTCTATTTATATTTTATAGTTTAAAAGCATACGCTATTCGCAAAGCTACTTGTCCAAAATCATAATCAGAATAATCTTCATAACGTGCACTTACATCCCAGGTTTCATTTGCATAACCAATTCCCGGAGACCATAAGAAAGATGTTTCGTCTAATTTATTAACACCAAAAGCAGCACCCGCTTCTCCCGATACGTAAAAACTATTTGCGAAAAATGATTTGAAGCCCAACTTAGCAGGAATAAACCCAGAATCTTGATAGTTGGAAAACAGATGTGTATAACCCGTTGTGGCCATCAAAGATGTTTTTTCGGTAACATTAAGCTGTAATCTGGCATCAAGCCCCAGTGAAGCATCAAATGCGTCATCATCGCCCACAGGAATACCACCATCAACGGCAATTCCAAATTTTAAATTTTTGTCGTAATTGTTCTGTGCGAAAGCAGTAGCAGAAACCATAATTAGCAATAGTGTAATTACAGAATTCATGTTCATCACTTTTTTCATAATTCAATTTTTTAAAATTCTAGTGTAAAGGACAGAAATGAAAACTTAAAAGGGTTTTAAGAAGATGATAAAATAAAATTAAAACATACCTAAGTTTTTTAGGTATTAATTTTTTCTTACATTTATAACAGATATTTAAAACAATGGCAAAACCGAATTTATATAAAGGAAGTATTCATACCATTCTCTTAAAACTTTTGGGAGATGAAGGGAGAATGTATGGTTATGAGATTACTCAAAAAGTAAAAGAAATTTCCAACGGCGATCTTCTTATAACAGAAGGAGCGCTATATCCTGCATTACACAAGTTGGAAGCAGATGGTTTACTTCAGGTAGAAGTAGAAAAAGTAGATGGACGCTTGCGTAAGTATTACAAACTTACCGAGGATGGCGCAAAAGAGAGCGTTCAGAAGTTATCAGAATTAGAAGCGTATTTAGAAACCATGCAAAACTTATTGCAACCTAAATTAATATAATGATGCATACAACAACCAACAAAAAAGTAAATCAGGAACAATTGGCAGTCTTACATGATTTTGTTGCCAAGCATGTGCAGTATTATGATGTTCAAAGCGAGTTAGTAGATCATATGGCTAACGGTATTGAAGCTGTTTGGCAAGAAGATACAGCTGTTTCTTTTAATGAGGCATTTAGAAATGAGATTAAGAAATTTGGAGTTTCCGGTTTTCGTAGAATTGCTGAAGAGCGCGAAATTGCTCTGAAAAAGCGCTACAATAAAATAATTTTCAAACATTTGTTAAGCTTCTTCAAGTTACCAAGAATTATAGGTTCTTTATTGGCTATGTATGCAGTGTTTTTGTTGTTTACAAATTATTCAGAAGTGCTTTTAGGGGTAACTAATAAAATCATTGTAGCTGTGATCTCTATTATGATTGGGTTGATGCTTTTTAAAAAATACCGTCAACAAAAATCTGGGCGAAAGTTTATTTTTAAAGAGTATATTTTTAACTATGGAGTTTCTTCAATTTTTATACAGATTCCCCTCAATTTAATTATTTTTTCACCTCGTTCTGTAGGAGGGTATTATGCCGCAGCTTATTCAGTATTGTTTGTAGTTTTGCTTCTATATCTTTATATAGTCGTTGTATACATACCAAAGAATGCTGATAAATATTTAAATGAAGTATATCCAGCATACGAATTGATGCAGCAAGCATAAGTAATGAAAGTAAACCAAGAACAAATAGCAGCTTTATACGCTTTTACCAGAAAGCATTATGTGGAGTTTTATGATCTACAAACCGAATTGGTAGACCATTTGGCAAATGCTATTGAAGCACAATGGGAAAAGAATCCTGAAATTCCTTTTGAAGAAGCCTTACAAATTGAGTTTAAGAAATTCGGTATTTTTGGCTTTACCGAAATTGTAGAACAACGACAAAACGCATTGCACAAACGATACTTGAAAATTATTTGGCAACAGTTCAAAAGCTTTTTCAAACTGCCCAAAATTATTGGTTCTGTTGGGAGCGTGTATCTTTTGTATTTAGTTTTCAGAAACTATGAAAAACTAACATTTGTACTTTGGTTGCTATTGTTACTGCATATGGTAGCTTCTTTTGTGTATATGATTGTTCAAAAGCAAAAACAATTCAAACAAAAAGAAGATCGAAAATTTATTTTTAAAGAGTTGATCTATACTTTCGGGATAAATTCTCTTGTAATGCAAGTGCCGGTTCAGTTGTTCGTGTTTTTTGATAATTCTGCAGAAGGCGTCGCGTCTTTGGTAGGAGCATTTACAATGGCTACTTTGATTGTCTGCTATTTGCTGTACACCTACATAACCTTTTTTGTGATTCCTAAAAATGCCGAAAAATATCTAAACGAAGTATACCCTGAATATAAATTTATGCAGCAAGCGTAACATTTTAAATAAATAGCTACTAACTTAATAACCAACTAAATTATCTTTCTTATGATAAAGAAATTTTTGTCGTTAGAGTGGAAACAGTTTAAGCGTTCGGCTGCATTTCAACAGAAGATTGCTGTTAAAATAGTACTTGGCCTTTTCGCTCTTTTGATTATCGCAGAGCTTATTGGTGGAGGAATAGCTACTTATTTTATTCTAGAAGATGTATTCCCGGAAGATGATCCATTTATTATTGTAAACAATTATCTTATCTATTGGTTTTTGTTAGAAATGCTCTACCGTTACTTGTTGCAACAGCTTCCGGTAGTAAATATAAAGCCGCTCATGGTATTGCCTATCAGTAGAAAAACAGTGATCAATTTTCTCATAGGAAAATCAGTTCTATCTTTGTTCAACTTTATACCGCTTTTCTTTTACGTTCCATTTACTATTGTATTGCTTGTAAAAGGCTATGGTTATAGTGCTTTGGCTTGGTTCGCAGGAATGTTATTGATTACTTGTGCTATCAATTTTATAAATTTTCTAGTTAATAAGAATAGTACATTTTTTGGTTTTATTGCAGCTTTATTGGCTGTGATGATTACACTTTGGTATACCAATATTTTTGATGCAACTCCGTACATAGGAAGCGGTTTGCATGCTTTGTACACAACGCCCTATCTTTTAGTAGTTCCGTTGTTGGCGGTTATTTTATTATACGTACTCATCTTTCAATTTTTAGATAAGAACTTTTATTTGGACGGAGTGGTTCGTAAAAGAGTGAAAGAGGTAGAAGCTGCAGATTTATCATTCCTAAATAAATTCGGAAAATTAGCTCCCTTCTTAAAGAACGATTTAAAAATGATTTGGCGAAATAAAAGGCCCAAGCAAGTACTGTTTCTGTCATTTCTATTTTTGTTCTACGGTATCATATTTTTTTCCAATAGTGTATATGAAAATCAAGTTTGGATAAAACCTTTTGCTGCTGTTTTTGTAACAGGAGGTTTTTTAATGACGTTTGGCCAAAATGTACCTTCTTGGGATAGTGAATATTACAAGTTAATGATGAGTCAAAACATTCGGTATAAAACGTACTTGGAGAGTAAATGGCTTTTAATGGTTGTTTTTACCATAATTTCGGCCATATTAAGCATACCGTATGTGTATTTTGGTATGGATATTCTTTTGGTGATTTTGGCAGGAGCTCTTTTTAATATTGGTTTGAATACATACTTGAATTTACTCGGTGGAGTATTCAATAAAACCGTTATTAATTTGAACGAGCGTAATAAAGCTTTTTCCAATACTCAAGCATTTAACGCTTCTCAATTTTTAATTGCAATTCCTAAAATGGGTTTGCCTATTCTATTCTTTTTTGTTCCCTATTTGATTATGGATAGTTGGATGTACGGCGTTGCTGGTTTGGCAGTTTCCGGTTTACTAGGATTAATGTTAAAAAATCCAATTCTCAGTTTCATAGAAAAACAATATCAAAAAGAAAAATACAAAGCTATTGCCGCTTATTCTGATAAATAATTAACTCGCTTTTGCATTATGATTACAGTAAAAAATCTTTCGAAAACATATAATAGCACCACGGTTTTAAATATTGATAATTTAGATATTCCAAAAGGACAAAGCTTTGGTTTGGTTGGCAACAATGGAGCAGGAAAAACTACTTTTTTTAGTTTGCTATTAGATTTGATACGTCCTTCTTCAGGATACATTAAGAATAATAATATTCCGGTACATGAAAGCGAAGACTGGAAACCCTTTACTTCTTCTTTTATAGATGAATCTTTTTTGATCGGGTACCTTACTGCGGAAGAATATTTTTATTTCATAGGGGAACTTCGTGGTCAAAATAAAGCTGATGTAGATAGATTATTGGCGCAGTTTTCAGACTTTTTCCACGATGAAATTCTAGGACAAAAAAAGTACTTGCGCGATATGAGTAAAGGAAATCAGAAAAAAGCAGGTATTGTAGCTTCGTTTATTGGAAATCCAAAAGTGGTGATTTTAGATGAACCTTTTGCAAACTTAGATCCCACGACTCAAATTCGATTAAAAAAAATCATCAAGGAATTATCTCAGGAAAAAGATGTAACGGTTCTAGTTTCTAGCCATGATTTGCTACACGTAACCGAGGTTTGTGAACGTATTGTGGTGTTGAATAAAGGAACTGTGGTGAAAGATATTCAAACCTCTACCGAAACTTTAAAAGAGCTTGAAAGTTTCTTTGCAGAATAAGTAGATTCTTTAAAAATCAAGTGAAGAGAATTGTTTGCCGGAAGACTTTTCGTTTTCTAAAAAAAGAAATGTATTTTTACCGGCCTTATACTAAAATGGTTATATTTTAGTTTAGTAAAAAACAATCGTAATCAAGCAATTGAAGAATAAGCACTACATACTTGTTGCAATCGCACTTGCATTCATCACTTTAGTAGGGTGTTCCCGTAAAAAAGATAAATTCTTAAACCGAAATGTTCATGCATTAAATACCAAGTACAATATTTTGTACAATGGGAATTTGGCGTTGGAAGATGGTAAAGAACAGCTAGCTACAACCTATCAAGACAATTATTGGGATATTCTACCTGTGGAGCGCATGCAGGAAAAAGATGTGGTAATGTTGCCAGGTTCTCAAAAGAACTCCAATTTTGAACGTGCCGAAGAAAAAGCAACCAAGGCCATTCAAAAACACTCCATGAATATTGGTGGTCGCGAAAAAAACTCACAAATAGACGAAGCCTTTTTACTGCTTGGAAAGGCGCGCTATTATGAAGAACGAATGATTCCTGCATTAGAGGCGTTCAATTATATCATTAAAAAATATCCAAAAAGTAGTGGCATAGTACAGGCAAAAGTATGGCGCGAAAAAGTGAACATGCGTTTGGATAACAATGAACTTGCTTTATTAAACCTGAAGAAAATTTTCAAAAAGAATTATGTAGACGAAGAAAACCATGCAGACGTTCGCGCAACAATGGCAGAAGCTTACATCAATTTGAAAATTTATGATAGCGCAGCAACCGCGTTGAGCATGGCTGCAGATCTTACCAAAAACAATGTTGATAAAGGAAGGTATTTGTACATTCTAGGACAATTATATAACGAATTGGGAAATCCGGTTAAGGCAAACAAAGCTTTTGATAGAGTTATAGAATTGAACAGGAAATCGCCACGTATTTACATGATTCATGCGTACATTGAGAAAATAAAGAATTTTGATAAGCGCTATGGCGGAAGTAAATATGAGAATTTAGAGTTACTAAATGATCTTGCAAAAAATAGAGAAAACCGTCCGTATCTTGATATTATTTACCACGAATTAGGAAATTTTCATTTAGACAACGATTCTATTCGATTGGCAGCATTGTTTTACAACAAATCGCTTCAGCAGAAAAGTATAGACAGGTATTTGAATGCACTTAATTATTCAGAATTAGGTGAAATGAATTTCAATATTCGAGATTATAAAACAGCAGGAAAATATTACGATAGTACGCTTGTTAACTTGAATGAAAATACCAAAATGTTTCGCCTATTCCAGAAAAAGAAAAACAATCTGGAAGATGTAATCTACTATGAAGATATTACACAGCGAAACGATAGTATTTTGTCTTTGGTAGCCATGTCTTCTCAAGAGAGGGAAGCATATTTCAATGATATCATCAAAAACATTGAAGCAGATAGAAAAGCAGCAAAAGAAGAAGCAGAAAAGCAAGCCTTAATTGCAGCACAATCTCAAGGAGGAGGTTTATCATCAAAAGGAGCTTCGTCTGGAAATTCATTCTATTTTTATAGTGATGTAACCTTGCAGTATGGTAAAAATGAATTTAAGAGAAAGTGGGGAGATCGTGCTTTAGAAGATGATTGGAGAATTTCAAGCACAAAAACATTGTCTAAAGAAGAAATGGAAGAGGTAGCCAAAGAAGGTGAAGAAGCAGCAACCAAAGATGATTTGGTTTCTCTTGATTATTATTTAGGAACGGTGCCCACAGATCATAAAATTATAGACAGTGTATATAGTGAGCTTAACTATGCGTATTATCAATTAGGACTCATTTATTTTGCGAAGTTTAAAGAGTATGATTTAGCAGCAGATAGATTAGAAACCTTATTGAATGGTAAACCAGATGAAAATTTAATTATTCCTGCAAAATACAATCTATACAAGATTTATTTAAACTTGAATCCGGCTGAAGCAGAAAAGCTCAAACAACATATTATCAATACCTATCCAGATTCTCGTTATGCTATGATACTTAAAAATCCTCAGGCAGATTTGGCAGCAGATGAAAATGGCCCAGATGCTACGGTGAGTTTTTATGTAGAGGCAATGAAGAACGATGAGTACAATTTGGTTCTGGAATATATTGATGTAGATATTGCTCGTTTTACAGGAGATCCTGTGGTTCCAAAACTAGAAATGACAAAAGCTATAGCTATTGGAAGGTTAAAAGGTTTGAAAGATTATAAAGATGCGTTGAGTTTTGTAGCATTAAATTACCCTGCGAGCGATGAAGGGAAAAGAGCTCAAACATTATTATCAGGAGCCATTAAAACATTAGAACGACAAAAGTTTAACATGGCTTTGAAAGAAGGAGATGAAATAAAATTGGTGTTTCCTTACACTTCAGAAAATATAGCTACGGTTCAGGAATTTAAAAATGAATACAAGCTAAAGTCAAAAGATATTCCAGAACTCAAAAAGTTTACAACCTCGGTTGATTTGTATAGCAATACAAAGAACTTTTTTGTATTTCATGGTTTTGAAAGTAAGAAAGAATTAGAAGCGTTTTTCAGCTTTTTAAACGAAAAATTAAAAATAGAAATTCCGCAAAATAGATTTTTTATTACATCTGATAATTATGCTATATTGCAAATCCATAAAAATTTAGAAGAATACAGCCAACCAAGCATACCATAAACCTCTAAACTAAAGTAGAATGTTTAACGAAAAGAAAACGACACGACCTGAAAATGTTGGGCTTTCCAACAGAATCCTTGCAAACACAAAAATCAAAGGAGAAGTTATCTCTGATACCGATTTTAGAATTGATGGAAGCTTGGAAGGAGACGTGAACACTTCAGGAAAATTAGTGATTGGAAAAACAGGTCTTATAGATGGCAAAGCACAATGTAGCAATGCGGATATCGAAGGGACTTTTACAGGGACCTTGGTGGTAAAAGGACTTTTAACTTTAAAGTCAACCGCAGTATTAGAAGGTGATGTTGTTGCTGGCAAGTTGGCTATAGATCCGGGTGCAACGTTCAATGCTACTTGTAGTATGAAGAGTGGAGCGTCTATTAAAGCTTTAGGAAATGGCAAACAAGAAACCAAGAAATCAGCTTCATAAATATATGAGGTTTGCGGGCGCCGGTATTCAAATTGGCGTCATCATTTTTCTATTCTTTAAAATAGGAGAATGGTTAGATGTAAAATATCATAAAACGAATGAACTATATACAAACATCCTTACTTTGGTAGGGGTGTTTTTGTCTATTTATATGATAGTGAAAGAAGCATTAAAACTAGGTAAAGATGAGTAGCACTTTTCAGAAATTAATATTCGTTTTTCTTTTACTTAGTATACTTTCATTTGTGCTCATTTGGGGTTTGCATGAAAGTGTTCTTACCAATACTATACACTTAACAGTTAATGGAATATTTCTTTTCCATTTTGGCATTACATTGCTTATTTTAATTCAGTTATATCTAATCAATAAAAAGCTTCCGGAGCAATTGGGGTTTATTTTTCTTGGAATGATTACCCTTAAATTAATATTGGTTGGGGTTTACTTAGCGCCACATATTACGCAAAAAGAAATATATACCAATAGTGAACTGACGTTGTTTGCCATTCCATATTTTATTTTTTTAACATTTGAGGTTTATTTTACAAAACAATTACTTGATAAAAAAATAACTTGAAACTACTCATAATCATAAATTTACAAGGTTTTCAAAAAAAAAGTAGTTATTAACATCCAAATGTTAATTTATAGTGTAAATTTGCACAAAATTTTGAAGCATAATTTATCTAAAGCGAGTTATGATAGGAGCAAAAAAAGCTATCAGGTTTTTTATGGTATTGATAGCGTTTTCTACCACGCTAGTGGGTTGGGCAAACGAAGGATCTGAACACGGTCACAAGAGTGAAGACAACGGTCGTATCGATGACCCTGTTGAAATCAATGAGTACATTCAACACCACTTAAAAGATTCACATTATTTTAATTTTTTCAGCATTGGCGAGCACCATTACGGTTTTCCACTTCCTGTTATTGTTTGGACAAGCGGAGGTTTAAAAGCGTTTATGGCTTCTGAATTTCACCATGACGAAAACGGAGATGTAATTGTTGAAAAAGGAGATGTAAACTTGGCTATGATTCATGGTCATATTTATGAATTGGAGGAAGGTGCTTCAGATGTAGAATTTAATGAAGAACACCATCCTCACAATGCACACAAAGTTTTAGATTTTTCAATTACTAAAAGTGTAGTAGGAATGCTAATTGCAGCATTACTTTTATTTTTAGGTTTTGGAGCTTTGGCTAAAGGATATAAAAAAGGTCCAATTCCAACAGGAGTTGGAAGAGCGTTAGAGCCTTTAGTTATTTACGTAAGAGATGAAATCGCTCGTCCAAATATTGGTGAGAAAAAATATAAAAGATTTATGCCATATTTGTTAACGGTATTCTTCTTTATATGGATTTTGAACTTATTAGGGTTAACGCCGCTTGGGTTCAACGTAACAGGTCAAATTGCAGTAACCTTCTGTTTGGCTATCGTTACTTTCTTAATAACACAATTCGTAGGAAACAAAGATTATTGGAAACATATTTTCTGGATGCCAGGCGTGCCGTGGCCAATGAAAATTATCTTAGCGCCAATTGAGGTGTTGGGAATGTTTACCAAGCCTTTCTCATTAATGATTCGTTTATTTGCAAACATGACAGCCGGTCACTTTGTAGTGATGAGCTTGATAGCTTTGATGATTTTACTTAAAAATCAATTTGGTGCAGTAGGATCTACGGGTATTTCATTAGTGTTGGCATTATTCATTTCAGTTATCGAATTGTTAGTTGCGTTTTTACAAGCGTTTATTTTTACCATGTTGTCTGCATTGTTCATTGGAGCGGCTGTAGAAGAACATGATCATCATTAAGAACTTGTTTAATTTAATATATATTTAAAGTTATGGGAACTATTCCAAATTTAGTAGGTGCTGGTCTTATCGTAATTGGAGCTGGTCTTGGTCTTGGTAAAATTGGTGGTAGCGCTATGGAAGCTATCGCTCGTCAGCCAGAAGCTGCTGGTAAAATCCAAACTGCGATGATTATCATCGGGGCTTTATTAGAAGGTCTTGCTTTTGGTGCATTAATTTTAGGTGCATAATTAAAAAGCTTACTTATAACAAATTTCCTGCAACGGTTGGTTGCAGGAAATTGTTTAAAATTGAAAAACAAAACGAATATTAAAGAGAATAAAGTTATATAAATTATCATGGAGCAATTATTAAATGATTTTTCGCCAGGGTTGTTTATCATGCAATGTGTAATTCTGTTAATCTTAATTATACTTTTAGGGAAATTTGCATGGAAACCAATTATTAATTCCTTAGACGAAAGAGAAGAAGGAATTAAAAATGCTTTGGAGGCTGCTAAAAAAGCCAAAGAAGAAATGGAAAATCTTCAAGCTGATAATGAAAAAATGTTGGCAGAAGCACGTGCAGAAAGAGACGGTATGTTGAAAGAAGCTCGTGAAATGAAAGATAAAATGATTGCTGATGCTAAAGAAGCTGCGTCTGCTCAAGGAGCTGCAATGTTAGAGCAAGCAAAAACTGCTATCGAGTCTGAAAAGAAAGCTGCTGTTACTGAATTGAAAAATCAAGTAGCTGCAATTTCATTAGAAATCGCTCAGAAAGTGGTGAAGACAGAATTGTCAGATAAAGAAAAGCAAATGGCTCAAGTAGAAAAAATGCTTGACGAGGTTACTTTAAACTAATTAGAAACTATGGTTGGTACAAGAGCTGCAATACGCTATGCAAAAGCAATATTAGAATTAGCAATAGAGAAAGATAACGCTGCTGTTGTTGATGAAGATATGAAGCTTATCAAAAGCACCATAGCTAACAACAAAGAATTACAAGTTGCTCTAAAAAGTCCGGTAATTAAATCAGAAGATAAAATTGCAGTACTTAAAGAGATCTTTAAAAACGTTTCAGAAATCACAAAAGGACTTTTCAATATTCTTGAAGAAAACAGAAGAATTGAATTGCTTCAAACAGTTTCTGAAAAATATATTATTCAGTACAATGCTTATAAAGGAAAACAAACTGCTGTGGTTACTACGGCTGTTGCGTTGACCAAAGAATTAGAAGCAAAAGTATTGGCTAAGGTAAAAGAGTTAACATCGAAAGATGTTACTCTTGAAAACAAAATAGATCCATCCATAATCGGAGGATTTATCCTTAGAGTTGGAGACCAGCAGTTTGATGCAAGCGTTTCTAGCAAGTTTAGCAAATTAGAAAGAGAGTTTAGTAACAATTTATACGTTTCACAACTTTAATTATTAAAATCAAATCCGGTAAAACGGTATTAAATACTAAAGTAAGATGGCTGAAGTAAAAGCTGCTGAGGTATCAGCAATATTAAAGAAACAACTATCAGGATTTGAAGCGTCAGCTTCATTAGACGAAGTAGGTACTGTATTAACAGTAGGTGACGGTATTGCTCGTGTATACGGCTTATCAAACGCTGAATACGGTGAATTAGTTGAGTTCGAAGGAGGTTTAGAAGGGATGATCCTTAACCTTGAAGAAGACAATGTAGGTGTAGTAATCTTAGGAGCTTCTAAAGAAATCAAAGAAGGTGCTACTGTAAAACGTACACAACGTATTGCTTCTATTAATGTTGGTGAAGGTGTTGTTGGTAGAGTTGTAGATACTTTAGGTAACCCAATCGATGGTAAAGGTGCTATTGATGGTGATTTATATGAAATGCCACTTGAGCGTAAAGCTCCTGGTGTAATTTATCGTCAACCGGTAAATGAACCATTACAAACTGGTATTAAATCTATCGATGCAATGATTCCTGTAGGTCGTGGTCAACGTGAGTTGGTTATTGGTGACCGTCAAACAGGTAAAACTACCGTTTGTATTGATACCATCTTAAATCAAAAAGAATTTTACGATGCAGGTAACCCTGTATATTGTATATATGTTGCTATTGGTCAAAAAGCTTCTACGGTTGCAGGTATTGCAAAAACATTAGAAGATAAAGGAGCTTTAGCTTATACTACTATTGTTGCGGCAAACGCATCAGATCCTGCTCCAATGCAGGTTTATGCTCCAATGGCTGGTGCAGCAATTGGTGAGTATTTCCGTGATACTGGTCGTCCTGCTTTAATTATTTATGATGATTTATCTAAGCAAGCGGTTGCGTATCGTGAAGTATCTCTTTTATTAAGAAGACCACCAGGACGTGAAGCATATCCTGGAGACGTTTTCTTCTTACACTCTCGTTTATTAGAGCGTGCAGCAAAAGTAATTGCTGATGATGATATCGCTAAGAACATGAACGATCTTCCTGAGTCTTTAAAACCAATCGTAAAAGGTGGTGGTTCTTTAACAGCTTTACCTATTATCGAAACTCAGGCTGGTGACGTTTCTGCATATATTCCAACAAACGTAATTTCGATTACTGATGGTCAGATCTTCTTAGAATCTGATTTATTTAACTCTGGTGTTCGTCCTGCAATTAATGTAGGTATCTCTGTATCTCGTGTAGGTGGTTCGGCTCAGATTAAATCTATGAAAAAAGTGGCAGGTACTTTAAAACTTGATCAAGCACAATACCGTGAGCTAGAAGCTTTCGCTAAGTTTGGTTCAGATTTAGATGCAGCTACTATGGGAGTTATTGAAAAAGGTAAACGTAACGTTGAGATCTTAAAGCAAGCACAAAACGATCCTTATACAGTAGAAGATCAAATTGCGATCATCTATGCTGGTTCTAAAAACTTGTTGAGAAATGTTCCTGTAGATAAAGTGAAGCAATTTGAAGGAGAGTATATCGATTTCTTAAATGCTAAGCACAGAGATACTTTAGATCAGTTAAAAGCCGGGAAATATACAGATGCTCAAACTGATGTTTTAACAGCTGCTGCAAAAGAAGTTGCTGCTAAATACGCATAATTAAGATTTATATATTGAGCAATAAGAAATCTCTTGTTGCTCAATTTTTCAATATTTAATTCTACATCAAAGAATGGCGAATTTAAAAGAAATACGTAACAGAATTGCTTCGGTAGGTTCAACCATGCAGATTACCAGTGCCATGAAAATGGTATCGGCTGCAAAATTGAAAAAGGCTCAAGATGCTATTACAGCTATGAGACCTTACTCTAGTAAGCTAACAGAATTACTTCAGCAGTTAAGCGCTACTTTGGAAGGTGATTCTGGAAGCATTTACGCTACCGAAAGAGAAGTAGAAAAAGTATTATTGGTTCCTATCACATCCAACAGAGGTTTGTGTGGTGGTTTCAATGCAAACATTATCAAAGCTTCTTTACGATCAGTAAATGAAATGTATCCTGGTAAGCAGGTAGATTTCTTTACTATTGGTAAAAAAGGAAATGATATCATTAGCAAATCAAATACAGTTATAGAAAATCATAACGAAATATTTGATGATCTTACTTTTGATAATGTTGCTGTATTAGCAGATAAACTAATGAGTTTGTATGCAGAAGGAACGTATGATAAAATTGTTATCATATACAATCACTTTAAGAATGCAGCTACACAGGTTGTAATGCACGAACAGTTTTTACCAATTGTTCAAGCAGAAAAAGAGGAAGTAGAAGAAGCTGCTCCACTAGATTATATTTTTGAGCCATCTAAAAAAGAAATCGTGGAAACGTTAATTCCTAAATCTTTAAAAACACAACTTTATAAAGCCGTTAGAGATTCTTTTGCTTCTGAGCATGGAGCTCGTATGACAGCAATGCACAAAGCAACTGATAACGCGACTGAATTACGTAATCAATTGAAATTAACGTATAACAAAGCTCGTCAGGCAGCAATTACCGGTGAAATCTTAGAGATCGTTGGTGGTGCAGAAGCATTGAACGGATAATAGAATAGACTTATATTGCAATATATTGAAAAGCCACTTTCTGAAGTGGCTTTTTTTGTTTCGGAAATTGATGGTCTTAAGAGAATTCAATACATTAGCACCACAAAATTACTTAGGTATTGAGTGCACTGCAGAAACTTTTTAAAACTACCTTTATATACGGTATTGCAACCGTTTTGCCACGTATTCTAGGGCTTATACTCACACCTTTTTACATCAATGAATTAAGAAGTACTGGAAGTTATGGAATCTATTCTTCCTTGATAGTATTTTCAATATTTGGAAATGTGATTTTGTCATATGGGATGGAAACTGCTTTTTTCCGTTTTATCAATAAAAGTGAACGAAAAGCAGAAGTACAGTCTACAGCGTTGACTGCTCTATTAGTTTCTTCACTTACTTTTTTTGTGGTAGCCTTTTCTTTACGTGAGGAAATTGCTTTTTGGTTAGAATATAAAGTAGCTTTTATTGGTTATGTAATTGGGATTATGGTGTTGGATGCATTGGTGGTAATTCCTTTTGTATGGTATCGAAATCAAAGTATGCCTATTCGTTTTTCAGTGATTAAAATAACCAATGTTTTAATCAATTTTGGGTTGAATCTTTTCCTATTCCTTGCACTTCCAAAAATTATAGATGATCGTCCTAATTCTTTTTTAAACAATTTCGTTTTTGAAGACCGGGTTCACTATATATTTATTTCCAATTTGGTAGCTAGTGGTTTAACGCTTCTTATGATGCTTCCATTGTACAAGAGGATTGGTCTCGGATTTGATAAAGTTATTTTTAAAAAGATGTTTCGCTATGCTTTTCCGGTGCTTATTGCCGGTATTGCATATTCCATAAATGAAGGTATAGACAGACTTATTTTACGTTATATGGAACCAAATCATATAGCGGATGAAATGGTGGGTATTTATGCTGGCTGTTATAAGCTTGGAGTTTTTATGGGGCTTTTTGTAACTGCTTTCAAATTGGGAGTAGAACCATTCTTTTTTAGCCAGGCGAACAAAAAGGATGCAAAAGAAACCTATGCTAATATCACTTTGTACTTTTCTATTTTCGGATCTTTCATTGTGCTTTTTGTAGTGGTATATGCAGATCTTTTAAAGATGATATTAATTCCACGCCAAGAATATTGGGTTGGTTTATGGATTGTTCCATTTATTCTCATGGCTAATCTTTGTTTAGGAATTTATCATAACCTTTCAGTTTGGTATAAGGTGACCGATAAAACTTGGTACGGAGCTTATATTTCGCTTTTTGGAGCTGTAATCACATTGGTTTTAAACTTTTTACTTATTCCGTTAATTCATTACAAAGGAGCTGCCATTGCAACGCTAGCTGCTTATGCCTCTATGATGTTGCTTTCGTTCTATTTTGGTCAAAAAAACTATAAAATTCCATACAATACCAAAAAAATTGGCTTGTATTTAGGAACATCCATGTTATATGCTTGTCTTTCGTTCTATGTTTTTAACAGAAATATATATGTGGGAAGCATTTTTGTTTTTCTATTTTTGTTGATGATCTATAGCTTAGAAGGAAAAGCACTTAAAAAACTACTCAAAAAATGACAATTAATATTATAAATAAATCAAAGCACGCTTTGCCAAATTATGAAACTGTAGCTTCTGCAGGAATGGATATGCGAGCAAATTTAGAGCAACCAATTACCTTAAAACCTTTGGAAAGAACAATTGTGAAAACAGGTTTGTTCATAGAGCTTCCTATTGGTTACGAAGCGCAAGTACGCCCAAGAAGTGGATTGGCAGCTAAAAAAGGAATTACTGTTTTGAATGCACCGGGTACTGTTGATGCAGATTACCGCGGTGAAATAGGAGTTATTTTGGTAAACCTTTCCAATGATGATTTTATAATTGAAGACGGTGAACGTGTTGCACAGTTAGTTATAGCAAAACACGAGAGAGCAGAATGGATAGAGGTTACAGAACTTTCTGAAACGGCTAGAGGCGCAGGAGGTTTTGGAAGTACCGGAACCAAATAAGAAAATAGCTAAAAAAACACTCCCAATTTTTTTAATTTAGAATGAAGATAATAGTACCAATGGCAGGTCGTGGATCACGACTTCGCCCTCATACATTAACAGTTCCAAAACCATTAATTCCTATTGCCGGGAAACCAATTGTTCAAAGATTGGTAGAAGAAATAGCCGATGTAATGAAGCAAGAACTAGAAGAAATTGCGTTCATCATTCAGGAAGATTTTGGAAAAGAAATTGAGAACCATTTATTAGACGTTGCAGCAAGTCTTAATGCAAAAGGTGTAATTTATTATCAAGATAAACCACTTGGAACCGGGCATGCCATTATGTGCGCTCAAAAATCCTTGGATGGACCATGTGTTATTGCCTATGCCGATACACTTTTTAAAGCAGATTTCAATTTAGATGAATCAGCTGATTCTGTAATTTGGGTTAAGCAGGTTGAAAATCCAAAAGCCTACGGAGTTGTAGAGCTTAACGAGGAAAAAGAAATTACTGGTTTAGTAGAAAAACCGCAAGAGTTTGTTTCAGATTTGGCAGTGATTGGTATCTATTATTTTAAGCAGGGCGAAGTTTTAAAAGCAGAACTTCAAAAAGTATTGGATAACAATATTATTCATGGCGGAGAATACCAAATAAACGATGGTATCAAAGCAATGATGGAAAAAGGTATGAAATTTGTTCCCGGAAAAGTGGATGAATGGATGGATTGCGGAAATAAAAATATTACGGTAGATACTAATAACAGAATGTTACAGTTTTTACATAAAGACGGACATTCATTAGTGGCAGAATCAGTTACCATTAAAAATTCTGAAATTATTCCGCCTTGTTATATTGGTGAAGATGTGGTGTTGAAAAATGTAACCATTGGTCCAAATGTATCTTTAGGAGATGGTTGTGTAGTGGAAGATGCTACAATCAAAAACAGTTTAATTCAGAGTTTTGCAACTATTAAAAATGCAAATTTAGACAACGCCATGATAGGAAATCATGCTACTTTCGATGGTAATTTTACCAGTGTGAGTATAGGTGATTATTCAGAATTGGTTTAATTTTTTGAAATGATAAAAAATCGGTTTTACATAGTATTTTTTCTCTTTTGTGTGGTGAGCATACCAAAGCTTTCTGCTCAGAACGAAGATGAAAATGCCGATGTAACAACCGAACAAGTAGAAGATGCTTTTCAGGAGAACTTTTTTGAAGCTATGCGAGAGCGCGCTATTGAAAATTACGATAAAGCCATTGACTATCTTAAAAAATGTAAAGAGCTAGATCCAGAAAATGCAACGGTAGATTTTCAATTGGGTAGAAATTATTATTCACTGAAATCTTATGAACAAGCCGAAAATTATTTTTTGGCCGCTATTGAAAAAGATCCGGATAATCGTTGGTTTTCAGAAGCGCTGTTAGATGCTTATCAAGCTGAAAATAAAACAGACGAAGCTATTGAAGTTGCTGAAAATTTGGCTCAAAGAAATGATGCTTTTAAAAAAACATTGGTATTGCTGTACGCAAGGTCAATGGATTATGATAAAGCTTTGAAATTACTAGATGAGTTAGATAATCTATATGGAACTTCCTCTGCGAGAGAAAAGCAGCGAATGCGCTACAAAGCTTTTCAAAAGCATCAGGCAAAAATGGAAAATGAAATTAAAGTAATTGAGGCCGAAGCAGATGAAACCACTTCCGAAGAAGAAAATCCGGTAGAACAGCTTCAGCAAGAAATGAGTAGTTTGCTAAAAAATAAAGATTATAAAAAGTTGCTTGAAACAAGTGATTCAGCATTAGAAAGCTATCCGTCGCAATCTATTTTCTATTTTATGAATGGTGTTGCGCATGAGAATTTGGGCGCTTATAACAAAGCTATTTCGTCTTTAGAAAATGCACTCAGTTTTTTAATAGATGATATTGTATTGGAAAAGCAAATTTATGCTGAGTTAGCAGCTTGCCATAAAAAGCTGGGAAACCTTCAAAAAGAACAAGAATACCTTCAAAAAGCAAAAAATATATAATTGTATGAAATACATTTCGCGAGTAGTAATTGCACTTTCTATAATTACCATGGCTTATTCGTGTAAGCCAAAAAGCGTTATTGGAGAAGGAACCGTGAACAATAGTCTTACGGCTAAGAAGATCATCAAAAATCATTATATAAACGATTTGGAGTTTGAAACAATTCGTGGTAAAATGAAAATTAGATTTGATGATGGCGATAATTCCCAATCTTTTGGAGTAAATGTTCGTATAGAAAAAGATAAAACTATTTGGTTGAGTGAGTCTTTTTTAGGAATGGTAAAGGCTTACATTACGCCAACTCATGTTTCTTTTTATAACAGAATAGACAACACATATTTTGACGGCGATTTCTCTTATATTAGTAAAATTCTAGGAACAGAAATCGACTTTGAAAAGTTACAGAATGTATTGATCGGTCAGGCAATTTTTGATCTGAAAGAAGATAAATACACTGTTAACATTGTTGACAACAGATACCAATTGAAACCGGAAACTGATATGGTTTTGTTCAAGCGTCTTTTCCAAATTGAACCAAAATATTATAAAATGGCGCTACAACAAGTAGCACAGCCGGCGGAATCTAGAGTTTCTAGTATTTCTTATGATTCGTATGAAGATATTGATGGTCAACCTTTTCCTAGTAATTTAACTGTTACTGTAGAAGAACCAGGTAAAAAAACGATCATTGGTATAGAATATAAAAACGTTGAATTCAACCAAAAAGTGACCTTTCCGTATAATGTACCTAGCGGTTACGATAGAATTATGCTTGACTAAACATGACAAGAACACTTCAAACATATATTTGTAGTATAGCCTTTATCTTTTTGGCAATAGGTAGTGGTTTTTCTCAATCAAAAGAGCAAAAAGCACTGGAGCAAAAGCGTAGCGATTTGATGAAAGAAATAAATCAAATTCAGCAATTGCTGCAAGAACAAGGAAAAGAAAGAAAGTCCTTGGCTACCGAAATTGAAGGGTTGAACAAGAAGATTAGTGTTCGTCAAGAATTGATAAAAGTTACCAATCAACAAGCTAATTTGTTGAGTAGAGAGATCAATAACAATCAAAGAAATATTGAAAAATTACGTTCAGAATTGCAAGTGCTGAAAGAAGACTATGCAAAAATGATTCGTAAATCATATCGAAACAAATCCAAGCAAAACAGGTTGATGTTTTTGTTGTCTTCTGAAAGTTTTTTTCAAGCTTACAAGCGTATGGAATACATGAGCCAGTATCGTGACCATCGCAAAAAACAAGGTTTGGCTATTCAATCTAAAACAGAAGAATTAAAACAATTAAATCAATCACTTATTCAACAGCGAAAGGATAAAGAAGTTTTAATTGCTGAAAATAGAAAAGCTCAAAATTCGCTGGAAGTAGAGCGTAAGCAACAACAAGAATTAATTGCATCTGTAAAGAAAAAGGAAAGTGGATATTTGGCGCAAATAAAAACCAAACAACAAGAAGCAGATCGTCTTGAAAAAGAGATTCAGCGTTTGATTAGAGAAGCGATTGCCGAAAGTAGAAGAAAAGCTGAGGCAGAAGCTAGAAAGTCTGGTAAAACCGTTGAAAAAACGGCTAGTAATCAATTTGCATTAACTCCGGAAGATAAAATGATTGCTAATAACTTTGCGGCTAACAAAGGGCGTTTAATTTGGCCTGTGGAGCGCGGAGTGGTTTCTCAAGGATATGGAGAATATTCAGATCCGGTTTATCCTGGAGTAAAACATTTGAATAATGGTGTAAATATTGTAACAAACGAAGGAGCAGATGCTCGCGCCGTTTTTGAAGGAGAGGTTATGAATATTATGGTGATTAATAACAAAGCAACCATTTATATTCGTCATGGTAATTTTATAACCACCTATTCAAACCTTTCGAAAAGTTATGTGAGAAAGGGAGATAAAGTTGCGGCAAAGCAAGCTTTGGGTCAAGTATTTACGAGTAGAACTACTGGAAAAACCGAAATGAAATTTCTTATTTATAAAAACACCATAAAACTTAACCCAGAACTTTGGATTGCAAAAATGTAAATCCTTACTTTTTAGGTAAAAGATCTATAGATTTCATGTAATTGATGAGTAATGTAAATGCAGGTTTTACCATTTCACCATGGTTTAAACCTTGTAATTCTTTGATTTGAATATCCTCGTGTCCGGCAACTTTCATCATTCGGTAGAAATAGGCATTTTCCTCATAACGTCCTAGCATTTCTACTTCTCTACCGCCTGTGATTAATAAAATTGGAGGAGCATCTTTTCTAACGTGAAATAAAGGTGCGTATTTATCTATTATGGGTTGTGTACCCGCTATTCCTTGTTCTTTTCTTGTGGTAAAATGAGTGATGGTGTGGCCACTAAATGGAATCAAAGCTGCAATGTCATTTGCATCTATATCATATGTTGCTAAATAACTTTTGTCCATAACAACCATCATATCCAAATAACCACCTGCAGAATGTCCGCTCAGTACTATTTTTTTTGGATCTCCGTTATACTCGCTGATATGCTTAAAAACCCAAGCAGTAGCTGCAGCTGCATCTTCTATAAATGCAGGTGTTTTCACTTTTGGAGAAAGTCTATAATTTACTCCAACTATAATGGCTCCTTTCTCTTTTAATTCAGAAGGAATTTCTTTGTGACCAAATTCCAATCCTCCGCCGTGAAACCATATAATTGTTGGTACAGCTTCTAGATTTTCAGGGTAATAAATGTCTAGTTTACATCGTTCCTTTTCATATTCGGTCAGGTTTTTTCCTGTTTTATAGGCAATGTTTTCAACGGTTTTATAGGTTGTTTGAGCAAATACAGAAACAAATGTGAAATACACAAAAGCAACTGTTAGAAATTGTTTAATGTTCATTTTGAGATTGAATTTTTATATGATTCTCAAATGTACACTTTTTTATGCGATTTTATCTTTGGAAAATTCATGCGATTTGTAGGTATAACAAATAGGTTTTCCAGTGGGCAGTTCAAGATTTGGAATATCCTCTTGTGCAATATTTTCAATTTCCATGATGATAGATCTCAAACTGTTTCCGTGGGCACTAATTAGAATGTTTTTATCATGTTCTAACTGCGGAATAATTTCATTTTTGAAATACGGAATTGTTCTTTCTGAAGTGTCTTTCAAACTTTCTCCGTTTGGTGGAGGAGTGGCAAAACTTCTACGCCATTGATGAACTTGTTCTTCGCCAAATTCTTCTACCATCTCTTGTTTGTTTTTACCTTGGAGTTCACCATAATAGCGTTCGTTCAAATGCCAATCTATGAATACAGGAAGCATTTCATGTTGAGTTTTTTCACTATAAATGGTGGTCCATTCTTTCATTTTTCCTTTTTTATGAACTATTTCGGGAGTTTTTTGAGAAGTGTTTTCTGCTAGTAATAGCATAGCAGTTTCAATAGCCCTAATTTGGGTGGAAGTGTATACAATATCAAAAGGAACAGATGCCAGGCTTTTCCCAGCTTTCATAGCTTCTTCGATCCCTTTATCTGTTAATGGAATATCTACCCAGCCAGTAAATAGATTTTTCTTATTCCAATCCGATTGTCCATGACGAACCAAAACTAATAATCCCATAACTTTTTTATTTCAAGTTATGACCAAATCATTAAAGTAAATAGAAATTTATAACTGCTTTAGCATAAGTTTAATAGTAGTCATAAAAAAAGGGAGAAACTAATTTTCTCCCTTTTTTACTTAATATGATTTCATTGTTGATTTTATGAGTGAATCTTTTTGAGCATCTGTCCATTTGTAGCTATTCTTATAAAATGCTTTTTCCCAACCTCCATAATTAAAATTAGGCAAAACAATGAATTTGTTCCCAAATTGTCCTGAAGCTTTTTCAACGTTTGAATTTCGTTCAGAGCTTGGTTTTGAATCAAAATCATGTGAAAAATCACCTAGATTATCGCCAATGTACAATACAACTTCATAGTCCTTAAGCACTTTTTCTCTTCTTTCTGATTTATCGGAAGTAGTTGTTTTTGGTAGTATATGCCCTATATCAGCATACGGAAAATCAAAATCTTTTAGATTTTTTAATGTTCCTTCAACTTCATCTTCTCCACGATTGGTCACATAGAAAACCGTAACTCCTCTAGAAGCTGCATAGGAGAAGAAGTTTTTGGAACCGGCCAATGTATCTGCAGTTCCCTTTGCAGTCCAGTTTTTCCAAGATTCACTCTCATATCCTTTTCCTTGAAGACCTTGGTAGACAGAGTTTGGACTATTATCAAGAACTGTTTCGTCTACATCGGTGATAATGGCCAAGGCTTTATTTGCGTCTTTCTGAAGGGCCTGATCTAATCTTAATTTGGCAATATTATAGGCTTGAAAGCAAAGTGCTTTGTATTCTGCTGCGTTTTGTTGATAAGCAGAAGACCAAAGTTTTCCGTCAACCATTAAAGAGCTTTCAGTTGTTTCTTTGTGTGTTTCTTTTGGTGGTGGTGTTGAATTACAACTTACCAGTAATGTTGTAATAGTAATAGCTGAAATTTTAAAAATCTGTTTCATCATAAAAAAACCGCTATAAGCGGTTGGGTATTTATTATTCAAAAATTGCTTTTAGTTCGGTAGCTTCATTGGGTTTCATTTTACCGGCTAAAACAAGGCTCAATTGTTTGCGTCTCAAAGCGGCATCAAAACGTTCTTGCTCCAAAGGTGTTTCTGGTTGAATAGGAGGAACTGCTATTGGTTTTCCCGTATCGTCTACTGCTACAAAGGTGTAAATAGCAGAATTTGCTTTGGTACGTTCTCCACTCTCACGATCTTCTATCCAAACATCAATAACAGTTTCCATAGAGGATTTAAATGCTCTGGAAACATTTGCTTCTATGGTTAAAACGCTTCCTAGCGGAACAGATCTATTAAAAGAAACATGATTTACAGAGGCAGTAACTACCACGCGTCTAGAATGTCTTCTGGCGGCAATACTACCGGCTTTATCCATTCGAGCTAATAAATCACCACCAAAAAGGTTGTTCAAAGGATTGGTTTCGCCTGGTAAAACAAGGTCTGTCATTACCGTTTTAGATTCACTAGGAGTTTTTGCTTGCATCTTCAATTATTTGGTTTTGTGCAAAGATAAAGATATTGCTGTGTTGAGATGTAAATAACCGGCAGCTTTTTGGAACCTCCGCTGCCGGTCTTAAAAAAAGGGTTTGGGTCGGAGGAAAACTCTTTAAACGTTTTACCACTTTCTAAGAATCGGCGAAGGTATCAATTGTTTCTTCAAAAGAATATTTGAAAGCTTTTTTCATGATTTTTTTAACAAAAAAATAAAAAAAAGGCGATAAAATATACCAGTTGTTGTAAGGATTATAGACGCTATATAAACTTTTACAATAGGTAAAAGTATGTTAATTCCTATAGGGTTTTATAGAAGCTATTATTCAGCTTTGGAAACAAAAAGCCAAGCACCTTTTTCATCCTTTCGTACGCGGTGCATAAAATTGATGGCATCTCTGTTATCATCAAAGCCTTGAAAAGCAACTTGCCAAAGACCGTATTTGTTTTGACCTATTTTGGTAGCCTTGTATCCTTCGTTTTTCAATTCCTGAACCTTTACATCTGCATTTTCTTCAGCTCTAAATGCTCCGGCAACAATATAATATTTATACATTTTCTTTTCAACAGAAAGTTGAACCGTAGGAAGTTCTAATGGCGTATTACCAAAAAAAGTAGCTTCTTGTATATGTTGTTCTACTTTCTCTTGTGCTTTTTGCTCAGTAACTATTTGTTGCGTTTCAAAATCGTTTTGAACTTTATTGTATCCAAATACACCTGCAACTGTTGCTCCAATAACAAAAATGGCAGCATATTTTAAGTAGGCCGGACTTTTTCTAGCCTCTGGAGTAAAGGTGATTGGAGTTTTTTCTTCAATAGCTACAACTTCTTTTTGAAGTGTTTCTCTAGTTATTTCTTGAGATACGAAAGAAGATAATCCAAAGGAAGCTGTTAAATAATTGATGTGTTGTGAAGGAGAGAACTGAATTTTTTCTTCAGTATTCAACCAAAGCTCACCAATATTTTTGAGCTCTAAAGTTTCTTTGGAAGCCAAAAGTTGATTCCATTTTGAAACCTCTAAAGTAACCTTCTCTAAAACAATATCATAAGCTAGTTTTTCAACATCAGAAATGTATTTAACCAATAATCCATCATTAGTATTCAATTGCGAATTAAATGCAATCTCTTTTTTTGGTGGATAAAATGCATTGGTACTTTGATGTACTTGTGCCGATTTGTAATTGGTTAAAAATGCACCAAATCCTGGTACTGTAACACACTGATATCTGTATAAAAGGTCGCTTATGTATTGTTCTAACTGCATAACAACAAATTTAATAAAAATGAAATTCGATAAAATGTTGTTATCAAAAAATTATTAACAGAATGTAATTTTTATCTTTATATATTGAAATATAGTAAGTTATATGACTGATGATGATTTGTTAGCTGTATTAGCCTTACAAAGTGTACCAAAAGTAGGCGATGTAAATGCTAAAAAACTTATTCAAGTTTGTGGAAGTGCAGCGAATGTATTTAAAGAAAAAAAGGAAAACCTAACCAAGATAGATGGTATTGGAGAGCTTATGGTGAAACACCTTTTTAAAAAGGATTATCATAAAAGTGCCGAAGCAGAATTGTCTTTTATAAAAAGTGAAGGCATCACACCTTTGTATTATGAATCTGACGATTATCCTGAACGATTAAAACATTGTTATGATGGACCAATTTTATTGTTTCAGTCAGGAAATATAGATCTTCAGAATAAAAAAATAATCAGTATTGTTGGTACAAGACAAATTACAACCTACGGAACTGAGTTTTGTGAAAAGTTGGTGGAAGAGTTAGCGCCTTTAGATGTGGTTATCGTAAGTGGTTTTGCATATGGGGTTGACATTTGTGCACATAATGCAGCAATTCAACATAATTTGCAAACGGTGGGTTGTTTGGCTCACGGGCTTAATCAAATTTACCCCAAAATACATAAGAAATATATGGCGCGGGTAGAGGAGAATGGAGGGTTTTTTACAGATTTTTGGAGTACTTCTATTTTTGATAGAAATAACTTTTTAAGAAGGAACAGAATCATTGCAGGGCTTTCCGAAGCTACTGTGGTTATAGAATCTGCAGAAAAAGGAGGAAGCTTGGTTACTGCAGATATTGCCCATTCTTACAATAGAGATGTATTTGCCGTACCGGGAAAAGTTACAGATCAGTTTAGTAAAGGATGTAACGATTTGATCAAATTCCAAAAAGCCCAAATGATTACTTCTGCAGCAGATCTTGTTTATAATCTTGGTTGGGATGTTGCTAAAGAAACTAAAAAACCGATTCAAAAACAGTTATTTGTAGAACTTTCAGATGATGAAAAAATCATTTATAATTACTTGAAGGATAAAGAAAAGGAACTCTTAGACATCATTGCTCTAGAATGTGCTCTACCCATATTTAAAGTTTCCTCTTTATTGTTAAATATGGAAATGAAAGGTGTGGTAAAGCCTCTTCCGGGAAAATGGTTCAAAATTGTATAAAAGAAAAAGGAGCTCTAATTGAGCTCCTTTTTTTGTATAAGATATTGTGGTTAGTACCCTACTTTATGTCTTACTCGGTTTAGAACTTCATTAGCCACTTTTCTTGCTTTTTCAGCTCCAGTTTGTAGAATAGCATCAACTTCATCTAAGTTTTCCATATAGTAATGAAATTTTTTGCGTGGTTCTTCAAATTTTTCGAGAATCAATTCATACAAGGCTTGCTTTGCATGGCCATAACCATAATTTCCACCTTCATAGTTAGCTCTCATCTCAGCTATTTGATCTTCTGAAGCCAAAATTTTATAAATGGCAAAAACATTACACGTATCAGGATTTTTTGGTTCTTCAAGCGGAGTACTATCCGTTGCAATAGCCATTACCTGTTTGCGTAATTTTTTATCTGCTAAAAAAATATCGATAAAGTTATTGGCAGATTTACTCATTTTTCCGCCATTAGTTCCTGGAACATATTGTGTAGCTTCTCTTACGGTTCCTTCTGGTAAAACAAAAGTATCACCCATTTGATGATTGAAACGAGAGGCTACATCTCTTGTAATTTCTATATGCTGTAATTGATCTTTTCCTACCGGAACAAATTCTGCATCATATAATAGTATATCGGCTGCCATTAACATAGGGTACGTGAATAACCCGGCATTCACGTCGGCCAATCTATCTGATTTATCTTTAAAGGAATGCGCAAGTGTTAAACGCTGATACGGAAAATAACAACTCAAATACCATGTAAGTTCTGCTGTTTGAGGAACATCGCTTTGTCTGTAGAACACAACTTTTTCAATATCCAATCCAAAAGCAAGCCAAGTTGCTGCTACGCTATACGTATTTTGCCTTAATGTTTCTCCATCTTTAATTTGCGTTAAAGAGTGCATATCAGCAATAAATAAAAATGAATCGTTTTCTGGTTGTTGAGACATTTCAATAGCAGGCAAAATAGCTCCCAAAATATTACCTAAATGAGGAACTCCCGTACTTTGAATGCCAGTTAAAATCCTAGACATGGTTCTTTTCTGTTTGTAATTATAGTACAAAAAAACGGTAAAAAATTAACATTATGATGGACAATAGATAAATATTTTTTTACTATATTCACAATACAAGATTTACCCCATAAATCAAACTGCTTAAACGAGCATTGAAGGTTACTCTTAACAATCTTCCCCAGCGTTAAGAAAAGAATTAATTTTTTGATAATCCCCTATTGATAATTTTTACACACGAGCAGTTTTGCTTGTGAGAGTTTGTATTCCCCAATACGAATTTTTAGCTATACTTTTTCTTTAAGATAATTTAGAGCGAAAAGTTTTCCCCTTGTATTGTGTTTATCCCCCACAGAAGATTGTAAAACCAGATAAACTTTGCGATATGAGAAAAATTATTCTTTTAATAGGTGGCTTTTTTATAGCCTCTTTCATGAATGCCCAAGTAGGTATTAAAACAACAGATCCTCAAGCCACCCTTGATGTAAACGGTGATGCTAGAATTGTGAATACACCCGCAGGGTCGGATGCTTCGGCTAAAGACTCCATTATGGTTGTAGACGGTAGCGGATTTGTAAAAAAAGTTACAGCTGGCCAAGTGTACACCCAAATTATTGATAGTGTTAGGAATGAGATTAACTCGGGGAAATCAGTTGTGAAAGCTAAGAACAATGGAAGTTCGATAAGTATAGGACTATTATCTTGGTATAAAATTCCTTTTAATATAGAAGATTTTGATACGGGCAATGAGTTTAGCACTTCTAATTATTCTTTTACTGCTGCAAATAGCGGAATATTTAAAGTTCGTCTTCAAATTAAAGAAACTTTGAGTGTGGGTACAAATGCTGCTATTTTTAAAAATGGAAGTGTTTATGAAGAATCATCTTCTTTACTTTCTATATCTGGCTATGAGATAATTGATACGTATGTGCAACTATCAGCAGGTGATACCATGTCTTTTTATTTTTGGGTTACTTTATCTACCAGTTTAAGCTTTAACAATCCAGAAACTTATGTTACTATAGAACAAATATACTAACGTAGTATATTAAAAAAACTTTAATAAATTAGCCTTTATGAATTTCATAAAGGCTTTTCTTGTTTTAATTTGGAGAATATGGTTCTACCTATTGGTAGCAGTACCTATCATAGTACTATTCCCTATTTTGTTAATTTTTAGTTCCAAAGAAAAATGGTACCCCAAATTCTTTTGGTTAGCTCGTAATATTTGGGCAAATATCATTTTGTATGGAATGGGGGTTTTTCCAAAAATTTATAGAGAGCAAAAAATGACTTTTGGCAAAAGTTGTATGTTAGTTGGTAACCATACCAGTATGCTAGATATTATGATGATGCTTAAAGTTTCTAAAACTCCTTTTGTGTTTGTAGGTAAAAAAGAACTTTCTAAAATTCCAGTATTTGGCTTTTTCTATAAACGTGTATGTATCTTAGTAGACCGTACAGATTCTAAGAGTAGATCTGCTGTTTATAAGAGAGCTCAAGAACGTTTAGATTCTGGTTTAAGTATTTGTATTTTTCCTGAAGGCGGTGTTCCAGAGGAGGATGTTTTTCTTGATAATTTTAAAGATGGAGCTTTTAGGTTGGCGCTTCAATATCAAATACCAATAGTTCCGGTAACTTTTGCAGACAATAAACAGCGTTTTCCATATACTTTTTTCAATGGTTCTTTAGGAATTAGTAGAGCTAAGGTCCATTCAGCAATAGAAACAAAAGGACTGGAAAGCAACGATAAAGTCAAATTGAAAAATGAAACGCGCACGGTAATTTTAAATCAGTTACAGGAGTTTCATAAAAAATAAAGCCTCCAACTTTTAGAGGTTGGAGGCCTATTTTAGGTCATCATTACTTTTTGAATTAACAACCTAACCTAACTAAAACCTAAAACTAAATCCTGTATATATACCCAATGAATAGGGATTAAAACCATTGTTATTTGAGAATGTGTTTAATTGATATTTAAACATAGGCTCTAAGTTCAACAGCAAACTTTCAGAGAAATTATAGTTGATTCCCAGACCTAAATTGGTGCTAAAGTTTAAACTATTTATATTATTCGCTTCTCCTACCGAGGTAATAAGATCATTCCCCGTTTTTAATAATATTTCATTGTCACTTAGCAGAAGTGTACTAAATCCACCAACGATGTTTAAACCAAATTTTTTATCGAACAGATTATACTTTAGTTCTAAAGGAACTTCTATATAATTAATATTCTGAATTAAAGAACCTTCTTGTTTAGCTACAGAAGCATTGGACTCTATTTCTGCTACTAAAGTGTTTGTAGAACTACCAGTATTAGAAAATAAGATAGCGTCTCCAGAGTTTGAATAATTTATTGACGAAATGTCTGTGGCTGACAGTGCATTATTAGTAAAGTAAATACCATTGGTTGCGTAACCATATTGCACTTTATTGATTCCGGAACGCACTGATAGTTTTTTAGAAACCTCTAAACCTACATTTACTCCGTAGCTTAAATTTACATTACCAGATTTTGAGTTGTTACTAAACTCACTACTTATTGGAGACCCTTGTGTTAAACTGCTATAATAAACAGGTGCCATATTTGGCATTACAGACCATTTTTTTCTTGAAGCGGCTACTTCATCTTCTTCCTCTTCAGAATCATCTTGTTCCTTTAATTTCTTAAGAACGTCATCTAAAGTTTCACCTTGAGCAACGGTGTTGTCGTTGGGTAGAGAGTCAATAATGCTTTGTTGAATGGAAGGACTATTCAGCTTTATATTATTGTCATCATTTCCATCTTGGCCAGAAATATCAAAATTCTGAGCCAGTTGTGGCGTTTTTTGTGAAGATGCTTTTGGCTTGTTTTCGTCTGAATTTGTAGCGTATTGCATCTCCTTTTTCAAACCGGCATTTGGGTTAAGCTCTTTATAATATTTATTTTTTTGGATGTTGTATTTGTTGCCTGCATTTTTAGCAACGCTTATAGATTCTTTTGTGCTAGTATTAGAACTATAGGTATTCTTGTTGCTATTGGTAGCATCAACATTAGAAGAGTTTTGTATGTTTTTTTCTGAAGTTTCGCTTGCGATAACAACATTTTCATTTGTAGAACTTTTTGAAACAGAACTTTCACCTACTTCATTTTCAGATGTATTTATCTCTTTCGTATTTTCAGAGTCTACTACCCCTTGCTCAACACTTTTAACTTGATTGTTATTGTTCGAATTAAAAGGATTGAAATAAGTAACGAGTCCGGCAGCTATTAAAAGTATGGCAGCAATACCAGCACGTTTTGCCCACCAAGGAAAGAGAGGAACTACTTTTTCATCTTTTTCCTCATTGAGTTGAGCTTCTATAGAATTCCACAAACTATCATCAGGAGTGGCTTCAAAATCTTTGAATTTCTCCTGAAAGAGTCTGTCTATATTTTTTTCATCATCAATCATCACAATGATCTACTCTTTTTTTTTGCATTTTCCGTTTCAATTCGCTCTTTTAAAATAAGCCTTGCTCTCGAAAGATTTGATTTTGATGTTCCTTCTGAGATTGTTAGCATGTTGGCTATTTCTTTATGCGAGTATCCGTCTAACACATACAAATTAAAAACCAATCTATAGCGGTCTGGAAGTTGTTGAATTAAGTCTAATAAATAATCAAGAGTTACTGATTCTTCTTCAAAATCTGTAACCGTTACTTCCTCGTCTTTGATTTCTTTATTGGGAATAATGTCAAAAACACCTTGACCTCTATATTTTTGAAGGCAGGTATTCACAGTAATCCGTTTCAACCAGCCTTCAAAAGAACCTTTGTTTTTGAACTGATCAACTTTTTTAAAAATAACCAAAAAGCTATCCTGCAGATTATCTTCCGCTTCTGCTTTGTTACGAGAATACTTTAAGCAAACACTAAACAATTTTGCTCCGAAGAGTTGGTAGAGTTGGTGTTGTGCTTTTCGTTCTCCTTTTTGGCAATTCTCTATTAGTTGGTTTATGCTCAAATTTTAATTTTATTCTAGTACTTCTACTTCGTAATCAATGTAGGTATACTCACCAGTGCTTTCATCCATACCCGATAAGAACTTAAATGTATAAGTTCCTGCCATTTGCGGGTTAAAATTGAAATACGTAATGTCTGGTTCAGCTTCTTCTAGGGTTTCACAGTTTGAGGCATCATTTACAGTTACATTAATAGCAACTGTTCTTTCAAAATCTCCTGTGTAATAATACTCTATGCCATTAAAAGCATAGCAATCTGTAGGTAAATAGTAGTACAAATTTATTTGGTACGAACCATTTACAGTCATTTCTTCTGGAAATTCGGCATATGCAGTTTCCAAATACTCATAGTGGAAGTTTACTGTGTCGTCATCTAAAGAACATGAAAAAAGGGCCATGGACATCACCAATAAAACAATCAACTTTTTCATAAATTACCTCTCATTTTTATAGTTATACTTTGTAGATAGTAAATAGAGTGAAAGGTTGCGTAGAAGACAAAAAAAATCCCGAAAAATTTTTTTCGGGATTTTTTGAATTGTTAAGAATTCACAGTTTGTAGTGCTTCTTTTATTTTTTCTTCGAGTTCTTCGAGTAATTCAGGATTGTCTAGTAACAATGCTTTAACAGCATCTCTACCTTGTCCTAATTTGCTATCGCCGTAGCTAAACCACGAACCACTTTTCTTAATGATTTCGTACTCTACGCCAATATCAAGAATTTCACCAACTTTAGAAATTCCTTGTCCGTACATAATATCAAACTCAGCAGATCTAAATGGTGGAGCTACTTTGTTTTTCACCACCTTTACACGAGTTTTATTACCGGCAACATCTCCGTCAGAACTTTTAATTTGTGTAGATCTTCTAATATCTAAACGTACCGAAGCATAGAATTTCAATGCGTTACCACCTGTTGTAGTTTCAGGGTTACCGAACATAACTCCAATTTTTTCACGCAATTGGTTAATGAACATTACGGTACAATTGGTTTTGTTAATAGTTCCGGTAAGTTTACGAAGTGCTTGTGACATTAAACGAGCGTGTAATCCCATTTTAGAATCTCCCATTTCTCCTTCAATCTCACTTTTTGGAGTCAAAGCAGCAACAGAATCCACTACAACTAAGTCAATAGCTCCAGATCTAATTAAATTATCTGCAATTTCCAATGCTTGCTCTCCGTGGTCTGGTTGCGAAATAATTAAGTTGTCAATATCAACTCCTAATTTTTCAGCATAGAAACGGTCAAAAGCATGTTCTGCATCAATAAAAGCAGCAATACCTCCATTTTTCTGAGCTTCTGCAATGGCATGCAATGTTAAGGTGGTTTTACCTGAAGATTCAGGTCCAAAAATTTCAATAATTCTACCCTTAGGATATCCACCAACTCCTAAGGCAATATCAAGACCAATAGAACCGGAAGAAATTACATCTACCTTCTCCACAGCACTATCGCCCATCTTCATTACGGTACCTTTACCGTAGGTTTTATCTAATTTGTCTAGCGTAAGCTTCAGCGCTTTTAACTTTGCTTCTTTTTCTGAACTCATTTAATTTCTTCCTTACTTATAGTTATATGATACTGCTAAAATAATATTTCTTTCATCAGGAAGCAATCTCGCACGCAACCTTTTTCGTATATATTCATCTAAAGAGAAGAAAGGAGATGTGGTATGAGGTTTATTAAAAAAAAGGTTGTTACAAAAAATACCCTGTTTGCCATTTGTATATGTATAAGTGGCAGACTAGATGATGGTTAGCGAAATTCGTTTTTATTCGGCATGCAGTATTGCATGATTTATTTAAAAAATGAGTATAAACGAATTAGCTACTTAAAGCGCTTTGATTTTGTCAAAGCGCTTTTTGTTTAAAAATGTATCTTTGCAGCCTGAAAAATGCATTGATAGATATGACACCTACAGGAAAAATTGAATTAATGGCGCCGGCTGGTAATTTTGAAAGCTTACAAGCGGCCTTGGAGAATGGAGCAGATTCTGTATATTTTGGGGTAGAGCAACTAAACATGCGCGCCCGTGCAAGCATTAATTTTACAATTGATGATCTTGCAGAAATAAGCCGTCGTTGTCAAGAAAAAAACGTGAGAACTTATCTTACGTTGAATACCATTATTTACGATCACGATCTTTCTATCATCAAAACCTTGCTAGATGCTGCAAAAGCAGCAGCTATTACTGCGGTTATTGTTATGGATCAAGCGGTGATTGCTTACGCAAGACAAATTGGGATGGAAATTCATATTTCAACCCAAATCAATATCACCAATATAGAAACCGTAAAATTCTACGCGATGTTTGCCGATACCATGGTAATGAGTCGTGAATTGAGTTTACGCCAGGTAAAGAAAATTTGTGATCAGATTGAAAAAGAACAAATCAAAGGACCCAATGGCGAATTGGTAGAGATTGAAATTTTTGGTCATGGCGCTTTGTGTATGGCGGTTTCTGGTAAATGTTATTTGAGTTTACATTCGCACAATTCTTCTGCAAACCGTGGCGCTTGCAAACAAAACTGTAGAAAAAAATATACGGTAATCGATCAGGAAAGTGGTTTTGAGATTGAATTGGATAACGAATATATGATGTCTCCAAAAGACTTGTGTACGTTAGACTTTCTAGATCAAGTAATTGATGCCGGAGCCAAAGTTTTGAAAATTGAAGGTAGAGGTAGAGCTCCGGAATATGTAGCAACAGTGATCAAAACCTATCGTGAAGCAATTGATGCGTATTACGAAGGAACGTATTCTAAAGAAAAAGTAGCCGATTGGATGGGCGAACTTGAAAAAGTGTACAACCGTGGTTTTTGGAGTGGTTACTATCTAGGCCAAAAATTAGGAGAATGGAGCGATGGTCCAGGATCGCAAGCTACTCAGAAGAAATTGTACATTGGTAAAGGAATGCACTATTTTCCGAAAGCAAATATTGCCGAATTTAAAATTGAAGCCTACGATTTAAAAATTGGCGATAAAATTTTAATCACTGGCCCAACAACCGGAGTAAAAGAGTTAGAGCTTACACAAATGATGGTGAACGATGAAAAATTGGATACTGCCAAAAAAGGCGATAGCTGTACGATTCCGTTAGATTTTAGAATCAGACTTTCCGATAAATTATACAAAATAGTGCAACAATAATGGTTGTAGTTACCTTACAGCGCGAAAAATGCATTGGTTGCAACTATTGTGTAGAAATGGCGCCCGCACAGTTTCAAATGTCTAAAAAAGACGGAAAAAGTGTGTTGCTGCATTCTACCGAAAAAAAGAGATTTCACACCATCAAATCTTTTGATGAATCCATTTTCGAAGAATGTGTGCAAGCACAAAAAGCTTGCCCGGTAAAAATCATTTCCACAAAAAAAGTGTAGCTTTGCACTTGAAAATTAAATCTTTAACCTTAAATAATTAGTATAGCATGCAACTGTACAATACTTTAAGTGCTAAAGAAAGAGCAGAATTAATAGAGGCCGCTGGCAAAGAGCGGTTAACCATCTCTTTCTATCAGTACGCCAAAATTGAAAATCCACAACAATTCCGTGACGATTTGTTTGTGGTGTGGGATTCCTTAGATGTTTTAGGTAGAATTTACGTTGCTACAGAAGGCATCAACGCTCAACTTTCGGTGCCTGCCGATAATTTCAACGAGTTCAAAACACATTTAGATACCATTTCATTTTTAAAAGATGTTCGTTTGAACGTTGCCATTGAGCAAGACAACTTTTCGTTTTTAAAGCTAAAAGTGAAAGTTCGTGATAAAATTGTTGCTGATGGATTGAATGACGATACATTTGATGTAACTAACAAAGGCGTGCATTTAGATGCCGTTAAATTCAACGAAATTCTAGAAGACCCAGATACGGTTTTGGTAGATATGCGTAACCATTATGAAAGTGAAATTGGTCATTTCAAAGGAGCTGTTACTCCTGATGTGGATACGTTTCGTGATTCGTTAGATTTGATAGAAGAAGATCTTCGCGAGCATAAAGAAGACAAAAAACTAGTGATGTATTGTACGGGTGGAATCCGTTGCGAAAAAGCTTCTGCCTATTACAAGCACAAAGGTTTTCAGCAAGTGTATCAGTTAGAAGGCGGAATCATTAATTACTTCCGTCAGGTAGACGAGCAAGGTTTAGAAAATAAATTTATTGGTAAAAACTTTGTGTTTGATCAGCGTAGAGCCGAGAAAATTTCAGAAGATGTAATAGCGCATTGTCACCAATGTGGAAAACCGTGCGATACCCACGTAAACTGCGCTAACGAAGGTTGCCATTTGTTGTTTATTCAGTGCGAAGAATGTGCCGAAAAAATGAATCATTGTTGCTCAGACGAGTGCAAAGAGATTGTTGCGTTACCTTACGAAGAGCAAAAGAAATTGCGCAAAGGAAAAGACAATAGCAACAAGATTTTTAAGAAAGGGCGTTCAGAAGTATTGAAGTTCAAAAAATAATTGGTAGCTTTTTTGCGTTCCTATAGTTGTGAAGAATAAATAGTATCTTTACAGCTTACAAAAGATTTATGAACCTTATTCGGGAAGCATTGTCTTTACCGAAATAATATATACAAATATGGCTTGTTCCAATTGTTCAAGTGGAAAAGACGGTCAGCCAAAAGGATGTAAAAACAATGGTACTTGTGGTACCGATGGCTGTAATAAGCTGACTGTTTTTGACTGGCTTTCAAATATGTCACTTCCAAGCGGTCAAACAGTGTTTGACTGTGTAGAAGTTCGTTTTAAAAATAGTAGAAAAGAATTTTTTAGAAATACCGGAAATGTAACCTTAAGTATTGGAGATGTTGTAGCTACAGAGTCTTCTCCAGGGCACGATATTGGAATTGTAACTTTAACTGGCGAGCTAGTAAAGGTGCAAATGAAAAAGAAAAAGGTTTCATGGGAAGATGAAAATCTTCCGAAGATTTATCGTAAAGCATCACAAAAGGATATTGAAATTTGGCAAACAGCAAGAACTCGCGAAGCGGATGTACAGAAGCGTTCTAGAGAGTTAGCAATTGCACTGAATTTACAAATGAAAATTTCTGATGTTGAATTTCAGGGAGATGGTTCTAAAGCTACTTTTTACTATACAGCAGAAGACAGAGTAGATTTTCGCCAGTTGATTAAAGACATGGCGCGTGCATTTAGCATTCGTATCGAAATGCGTCAGATTGGTTTTCGTCAAGAAGCTGCTCGTTTAGGCGGTATTGGTTCTTGTGGTAGAGAATTGTGTTGTTCCACTTGGTTAACCGATTTTAGATCGGTAAATACAGCGGCAGCACGTTATCAGCAGCTTTCGTTAAATCCTCAGAAATTAGCAGGACAATGCGGAAAATTGAAGTGCTGTTTAAATTATGAGTTAGACACCTATTTAGATGCACTGAATAATTTTCCAAAAGCAGATGTGAAGTTATTTACTGAAAAGGGGAGAGCCGCTTGTCAAAAAATAGATATTTTCAAAGGATTGATGTGGTTTGCCTATGAGGAAGCTAGTATGCATTGGCATAAACTTACTGTAGAGCAAGTTAACGAGATTATTGAACAAAACACCAATAAAAGGCGAGTAGCGAGTTTGGAAGAATATGCTTCTGAATTGATGGAAGAAGTTGCTACAAAAATTGATTTTGAAAATGTAGTTGGGCAAGATAGTTTAACACGTTTTGATCAACCTAAAAAGAAGAAAAAACGCAAACCTAGAAACAGCAACCAAAATAACCGCAATAAGAATCAAAATAGCGGTGGTCAAGGTGCGCCATCAAAAGGTCCAAAGAATCAAAATCAACCAAAAAAGAATAGTAATAATTCCAACGCTGGTAAAGGTTCTTCAAACAATCAAAACAAACCTAAGAAGCAAACACCTTCTGCAGAAAACAAAGGAAATAACCATACACCAAAAAATAATTCGGGAGGCAATGCACCGAAGAAAAAAAGACGCAATAACAATAATAGAAACTCTAAGAACAACAACAATAACAAGAATGCTAAGAAACCAGATTAAATTTTTGTTGTTTTCATGTTTGTTGGGCGTAGTCGTATCTTGTGACAATGCTACTATTTATAGTGAAACAAAAGCTATAGAAGGTACTTGGAATAGAAATGATACCATTCAATTTCATGTGCAGAGTCCAGATACTATAAACCCGTATAATATTTTTATCAATCTTCGAAATAATGAAGATTATGCCTATAGCAACCTGTATATGATTGTTGAAATGGAATATCCTGATGGGAATGTAGTTTCAGATACATTGCAGTACGAAATGGCAAAACCAAATGGAGAGTTTTTAGGAGAAGGATTTACAGGTTTAAAAGAAAATAAACTTTGGTATAAAGGAATGAACGATGGTTTTGTTTTTCCTAAATCCGGAGATTATACAATTGATATTTTACAAGCAATGCGAAAAAATGGTTCTGTAAAAGGAATCATTGCGCTTGACGGAGTTACAGATGTTGGTATTTCAATAGAAAAAATTGCAAAAGAATAAATTAAATGGCGAAAAAAGCTGCTACAAACAAGACCAATACAAAGAAAACCAGTTTTAAAAAGTACATCATTGGTTTTTGGGTGCTATACTTTTTGGGAGCATTAAGCGTATTGTTCATATTTCTATTTGCCTCTTGGGGTGTTTTTGGGCCAATGCCTGATTTTAGACAATTGGAAAATCCCGAAACTAATTTAGCTTCAGAAATTATCTCTTCAGACGGGGAAACGTTGGGTAAATTTTACTTAAGCGATAACCGTACACCGGTAAAATTTAAAGACCTTCCATTAAGCATAGAGCAAGCACTTGTTGCTACAGAAGATATCCGATTTTATGAGCATTCTGGGATTGATGCTCGCGGTACGTTAAGAGCTGTTACCTATTTAGGTAAACGTGGAGGTGCATCTACAATTACACAGCAGTTAGCAAAGTTATTATTTACAGAAACTGCTTCCACAAATCGTATTAAAAGAGTACTTCAGAAAGCAAAAGAATGGGTAATTGCTATCCGTTTGGAAAGACAATATACCAAACAGGAAATCATGGCCATGTATCTTAATATGTATGATTTCAATTACAATGCTGATGGAATAAGAACTGCTGCAAGAACCTATTTTGGAGTAGAGCCTAGAGATTTAAAAATAGAGCAAAGCGCCATGTTGGTGGGTATGTTAAAGAATTCATCTTACTACAACCCATTTAGAAGAGAAAAATTGACATTAGATAGAAGGAATACAGTGTTGTTTCAGATGTTTAATTATGATTATATTTCCAAGCAGGAAAAAGATTCTTTACAAAAATTACCGCTAGAAACAGATTACCATTCAGAATCTCATAACGCTGGTATTGCCACTTATTTTAGAGAATATATTCGTTCTTACATGAAAGATTGGATAAATGAAAATCCAAAAGAAGATGGCGAAAAATACAATTTGTATTTAGATGGTTTGAAAATCTATGCTACGATAGATTCACGTATGCAAGAGTTTGCAGAGAAGGCCGTGAATGATCATATGAAAGATCTTCAAAAGGAATATTTTGTTCAAAATACTCCGAAAAGAAATAGCACTACTCCGTTTGTAAATCTATCGAAAGCTGAGGTAAATGGATTGCTGAAAAGAGCAATGAAGCAATCAGAAAGATGGCGTCATATGAAGTACGATCTTGGTAAACCCGATGATGAAATAGAAGCGTCTTTTAAAGAAAAAGTACCTATGCAGGTGTTCTCTTGGGAAGGCGAAATAGATACAGTAATGACTCCAATGGATTCCATTAGGTATTACAAATCATTTCTACGATCTGGTATGATGTCCATGGAGCCACAAACCGGCCATGTAAAGGCTTGGGTAGGGGGTATCAACTATAAGCATTTTAAGTTTGATATGGTAAAACAAGGGAAGCGTCAAGTTGGTTCTACGTTTAAGCCATTTGTATACGCTACAGCAGTGGATCAATTACACTTAGCGCCTTGCTATGAAGTACCTGATGTAACGCATTGTATAGATGCTAATAAGTACAACAACCCAAAGCCTTGGTGTCCTAGAAATTCTGGTGGAGAAACTACTGGAGAAATGATGGCCTTAAAAGATGCTTTGGCAAACTCGGTAAACACAGTAACGGCAACTTTGATAGATAGAATTGGTCCTGCTCCTGTTATTGACTTGGTACACAAATTAGGTATTGATTCTGAAATTCCAGAAGTTCCATCAATTGCTTTAGGAACACCCGATGTTTCTGTTTATGAAATGGTTGGAGCCTACGGTACTTTTGCAAATCAGGGAGTTTATGTAAAACCTGTACTTGTAACTCGTATTGAAGATAAAAACGGTACTGTTTTATTTGAATACAAACCAGAATCTCGTGATGTTTTGAGTTCTGAGGTAGCATATACCATGGTAGAGATGATGAAAGGGGTAACAGAGTCTGGTTCTGGTGTTCGTTTAAGAACTACGGGTGCAGATAAATGGAACAAAGTTTACCAAGAGATCATCACTGGATACCCATGGGATTTCAAGAATCCTATTGCTGGTAAAACAGGGACCACTCAAAACAATAGTGATGGATGGTTTATGGGAATTGTTCCAAACTTGGTTACCGGCGTTTGGGTTGGTGGTGAAGATAGATCAGTTCACTTTAGAAGTATCGCTTATGGTCAAGGAGCTTCAATGGCATTACCAATTTGGGCAAATTACATGCGCGATTGTTACAGCTTAGAAGAACTAGAAATTTCAGATCAAGATTTTACTCCTCCGGAAGAAATGACAATCGATTTGAATTGTGGAAAACGAATAGTAGAAGAAGGAGAACAACCTATCGAGAAACCAGATACAGATGATGGTGGGTTTACTTCTGATTTTTAAAGATAAAAACACTTGATATATAAAAGGTTAGTCGGTATGGCTAACCTTTTTTACGTTTAAGAAACAACCTAAGAGCACTTATAGTTCGGGAACTATGTGGTGTATTCTATCCAATTTGTTTCTCCATGTTTTCACACGCCTCCTATTTCTTATGGTTGGTTAACTATTTAAAAATGTATTAGTTTCACTTGCTCGGAAATGGATTAATAAGTCGTTTTTATGTCAACTTATTTCAGGACGGGACATAAAATCAAAAAAGCCAGCGATTATATTGCTGGCTTTTTTTTGATTTTGTGTATTGAAATTAGAACTATTCTTTGATTACTCTTTTAGTAATACTAGTTCCATTAGCTTCTGTAATTGTAAGCATATAAACTCCTGTAGCCTGATTTCTAATGTCTATTTCAGTAGTGGTAACACCATCGGTTACTGCAATATTTCTAATAATTCTTCCTTGAAGATCTATTACTTGAATATTTTTGATTTGTCTGTTAACATCAGCATTCACATAAAATAAACCAGAAGAAGGGTTAGGATAAATATTGATATAATTAGCTTCTGGCGTTTCTTGAGTACCCATAGTTTCCAATGGAGAACTACCAAAAGATATCAAGTAAGAAGAAACAACTAAATGTGGATTGAAGGTATCACTACAATCTGTACAAGTTACTCCAGAAATACAATCAGGGTTGTTTGGATGACAATAGTCTGTATAACTTTGATCAAATATATACTTAAGATCAACTCCATTTTCAGAAATATAGGAAGTCATATCATAATCAAAAAACTGAGCTATACTTCCAGGACACCAACCAGCTCTGTTGTATTCCCATGTTCCAGATTGCGGACTACATCCATCTGGGTTAGGACTACATGTATTCCAGTTGTACTGAGAGAATGTTTGTGCATCGTTTACCCAAATGTGGTGAGTGTTCGCCTGGAACTCGGCAGCATTTCCTGTATTGTTTTCACCCCAACCGTGACCAGAAGAAACTAATTTTATTTTAGCTTCATTCGTGTTTTCAGGATATTCAAGGTTAAACTCTTCTGTTGGTTGTAAGTCAGCCGGATCACCAAATTGATAGGTTTGATACCATAATTTTTGAATGTTTCCGTAAGGATTAGCATCTACTCCTGCAGAGTATGCAAGCTCTAGGGTGTATAAGAAACCATTTCCTTGAGTAGAAAGGTTGATTCTAAACTTTGTTTTTCCTTTCAGAATAGATTTAAAATCTGTTAAGTTGATGGAACTTGTACAGCTCACTCCATAAGGAGTTAGGTATCTAATAATTTCATACCATTCTCCATCTTTACCTTGCGCTTCTATAGAAGAAACTCTATCCCAAGGATCACAACCTCCGTCAGGACAGTCAATATATAATGTTCCTAATATTTCATCGTAAGAATCTACATAACTAGGAAGATCAGATTCTACGGTTAACGTTGGATAATCTGCGCTCACCCAAACATCTGTAGTAGCGTTTACGGTTTCGTCACTCGCACTTGAAGATAAATTGAATGAGAACGATGTTGTATTGGTAGCACTATAATTGTTATCTGCGTTTACTTCAAGATTGTGGTTTCCAAAAGAAGAAGGAGTCCACCAGCCAGTGTAATATCCATTTCCATGATTTGTTAATGTAACATCTTCGTTATCTATTGTAGCAGTAACAGTACTTACAGAAAATAGTTCTGGGTATTCAATCTCAGCTCTAATAGCAACTTTCATAGGAATTAAAGAAGAAGCATATACATTTCCTGCAAGTGGGTGTAGAACATCTGTAGTTACTAGTATTCCATTTGGATCAAGCACCTCAAAAGAAGTATAAACATCTGTAGCTGGTTCATAGGTTTCATTTCCGCCTTGGCTTGCTTTTAAAGTAACTTCACCTGCGGTTCCATCTAGCGTTACAGTATTGCCATCAACGGTAGCTGGCCCGGAAACAACTTCGTAAGTTACATCAAGTCCAGAAGTAGATGTAGCAGCTATTGTAAAAGGTTCATCTGTAGTTAATTTATCGCTAATATCGTTGAATGTGATTACTTGAAAATTATCGTCTAAAGTACCATTGAAGTTTGAAGTTTCTCCTGTTAAAGCGAAGTTGTATAAAGTAGAATTTTTGCTTGTTTCGCCACTTTGCGCTAAAACTTGAGTGATTGAAGTGTTATCTCCTCCAGGAGTTCCTTGGTTAAATTTGTAATAAACCACAAGATCCTCTTCATCACCATCCAGTTCGTTATCCATCATATCCTGAATCTCAGTTTGGCTAAGTGCTTTGTTCCATAAAGAAACTTCATCGGCTCTACCTTTATAGATAAAGTTATAACCGGATAGCAAAGATTTTCCAACAGTAAAAGGTCTGTCATCTGAAGCAAAATACCCACTACCTGGTGCAAAACTTGAACCGATTAATTCGCCATCAATATAAAGTCTTACTGTGAAACCAGCATACACCCATGCAATATGTTGCCATTGCCCAGCAACGATGGTTCCTTCTGGAGCAGTAACTTCATATAATGTGTTGCTAGAAGTTACTAGTCTACACTCTAATGCGCCGTTACTTAGTTGTAAGACATACATTTGTCCATTACCTGTTCCTCCACCTCGGATACTCATCATTCCTTGGCCATAAATAAGTTCGTCTGTATAGAACCATCCAGCCATGGTTATGGAGCTTGATCCATATAAATAAGAAGAGGCGTTGTCAAATTGTGTGTAATCATCGGTACCATCAAAGTGTAGGTATTGATTTGATTGTGCCGACGATATTGATGTTGACATAAGTATCAGAAAGAGCATTATCTGAATACTTTGGTAAAAATTTTTCATGTAATGTGAATGTTGGTTAATTTATTGCAAAGTTATTGTGAGAATTACTATTAGGCAATAAACTTTCACAATAAGTTAGTTACAAAGTATAAAATGTGTAGGTTATTTGTTAATTTTCAATATTTAATTCTGTGAGTTTATCACTAGATTTTAGAAAATCATATGCTCTCCATAGTAGTTGATCTTGCACTTTATATTTCCAAACAACTTCTTTTTCTGGAGAAACTTCCCAAAACCCGTAATCACCTTCACAGATCAAAGTGTTTCCATTATGTAGTCTTACTGCGCCAGAAATTCTTCCATAGAATACTGTGGTGGGTTTTCATAGCAGTTAATTGGTTTAAATAAAAAAGCCTTGAAAAAAAATATTTTCAAGGCTTAGCAATGCGTAAAAGTGGTCCCACATGGGCTCGAACCATGGACCCCCTGATTATGAGTCAGGTGCTCTAACCAGCTGAGCTATAGGACCTGCATTTTGCGGATGCAATATTACTATTAATTTAAGAATACACCAAACAAAAAAACTATTTTATGAAATTTCTTGGCAAAGTTCTATCAGTACTCCGTTTGTAGTTTTTGGATGTAAAAATGCAACTAACTTATTGTCTGCTCCTTTCTTGGGAGTTTCATTGAGAACAGTAAAACCTTCCAATTTCAAACGTGTAATTTCATCTTCAATATTTTCTACGTCAAAAGCTATATGATGAATGCCTTCTCCTTTTTTTTCAATGAATTTGGTTATGGGACTAGTTTCGGTGGTTCCTTCCAGAAGTTCAATTTTATTTGGTCCAACTTCAAAAAATGAAGTTTTAACACCTTCACTTTCTACAGTTTCGGTTTTGTACTGTGGTTTTCCAAAAAGTGAAGCGAAAAGATTATTTGAATCTTCAATATTTTTAACGGCAATGCCAATGTGTTCTATTTTTTTCATAAGATAGGGAATGGAGTATGCTTTTTAATTTTGCTACTTTTTTTAAAAGAATAAATAACTCGTACTAAAATACGTATTTTTGCACTATGGAAAGTAATAGACAGAAGAAAATAGCAGGAGTACTGCAAAAGGATTTGGCAGATATTTTACAAAGTGCTGCAAGAGATGGAGGATTAAATGGAGTTCTTATTTCGGTAACCAAGGTTAATGTTACGGTAGATTTGTCTATGGCAAAAGTTTATTTAAGTATTTTTCCACATGATAAAGGAGTGGAGTTACTTGAAGGAATTAGAGCCAATAAAAATAGTATTAAACATAACTTATCTCAGAGGACTAAAAATCAATTGAGACGCGTGCCTGACTTAGAGTTTTATATAGATGATTCTCTTGAATATATTGACAAAATAGATAAGTCCTTGAAAGGAGAAGAAAATCCATTAGAAAATCCAGATTTGTTAGATAAACGCAAAAAATCTTAAATCTCCGTTTTACATTTGAATGTACCTTTTTACATAGCTGGTAGGTATTTAATTTCCAGAAGTAAACAAAACGCTATAAATATCATAAATACGATGTCTGCAATAGTTGTAGTTATAGCGGCTGCAGCTTTGCTAATTGTTTTATCTGGTTTTGGAGGTTTAGAAAAATTCAGTTTAAGTTTTGCATCAGTTTTTGATCCAGACTTAAAAGTGGTACCAGTTACAGGGAAAACTTTCTCAGTTACCCCAAACCAATTAGACGCTATTTCAAAGATTGAGGGTATAAGTGCTTATTCAAAGATTATAGAAGAGCGGGTTTTTCTGAATTTCAAACAAAAAAATCACATTGCGTACATTAAAGGTGTAGATGCAAATTATGGAAACGTTAATCCAGTTGATAGTATTGTAGGGTATGGCACATGGACGTTGACTGACAATACCGTGGTCATAGGTAATGGAATTTCCAATACGCTAAGCTTGGGTATTTTTAACAGAAATGATGCACTTCAAATAATTGTGCCAAAACCGGGAAAAGGTAGTATTACCAGTCAGGCAAAGCCATATAGGGAAGCTTTTGTTACTGCAACCGGAATTTATCAGATTACGGAAGAATTGGATAAAAAATATGTGTTTACCACTTTTGATTTAGCTCGTGATTTAACTTCTATAGGTGATAATGAAGTATCTTTTCTAGAGATAAAGACAACAAAAAATGCTGATAATGATAAGATTATAGAGCAACTCAAAACCGTTTTTAACAATAATATTGCAGTTAAGAACAGAAAACAATTAAATGATGCACTCTATAAAATGCTCAATACAGAAAATGTAGCAATTTATCTCATTTTTACATTGGTACTCATAGTGGCTCTCTTCAATTTAGCTGGAGCCATAACTATGATGATTTTAGATAAAAAAGATAATCTAAAAACTTTATACGCGGTAGGAATTACTGTTCCACAGCTAAGAAATATTTTCTTTTTACAAGGTACATTGGTTACCGTTGGAGGTGGACTTTTAGGTATTCTTATAGGAGTTATTCTATTAATTATTCAGCAAAATGCTCCGTTTGTGTATATACCCCCATCACTACCATATCCAGTGGTGATAAAAATTTCTGATATTCTCATAGTTTTTTCAACAATTTCTATTTTAGGTTGCTCTGTTTCAAGAATGGCAGCAAACAGAATTTCCAAAAAACTACTTGCCAAGTAGGAGTTTTACTGAAAATAAATTATCAAAATTGTTGTATTTTCGGTAATTATAAATTGTAAGTCAAATGCTTGATTTTACAGCATAATAGTAACCAAAATCCGTTTAACTAAAGTAAACGACCATTCGTCTACAGTTTAGATAGACTTAAACTAAACCGACTTAGTTAACAAAGCATTGTTAATTACTTTTGTGTACAATTCTTTAATTCATAAACAAAGATGACAAATTCCCTAAAAGTGCTTCTCATAGAAGATGATATGATTGAGACCATGAAACTCAACCGTACCGTTTCTAAGCTGCAGTTAAAACATTCTATCACCGAAGCAAAAAATGGTGAAGAAGCATTACAGGTCTTAGAGCAGAAAGATAGATTACCAGATATTATTCTACTCGATTTAAATATGCCGAAAATTAACGGTATAGAATTTTTGTCAATTCTGAAAAATAATGATACCTTGAGGTACATTCCTACAATTGTTTTAACTACTTCTAGTAATCATAAAGATTTATTAGAGTGCTACAAAATAGGTGTTGCGGGCTACGTAATCAAACCATTAAAGTATGAAGATTATGTAGAAAAAATTGATAAGGTATTAAGTTATTGGAGTGTTAATGAGTTAATCAAGGTGTAATGCAGCTATGAAAGGAATTGTTTTTACAGAGTTTTTAGAACTAGTTGAGGATAAGTTTGGTTTGGAAATGGTAGATACCATCATTACTGAGTCAGATTTAGAATCAGGAGGAGTTTATACATCCGTAGGAACTTATGAATTTTCAGAAATGCTACAACTTCTGCAAAGTTTAAATAGCCATACAGGAATTCCTATAGATGACCTTTTGCTAGTGTATGCAGAACATTTTTTTAGTGTACTCAAGAAAAGTTATCCTCAATTTCTTGTAATGTATTCAGACCCAATTGAGATGATATCCTCTATAGAGAGTCATATACATGTTGAAGTTAGAAAAATTTATCCTGATGCAGAATTGCCTACTTTTGAAGTGGTAGAAAAATCTAAAAAGGCACTTACAATGATTTATAAGTCAAGTAGATCTATGCATTATTTTGGTCTAGGGCTTATGAAGCAAACATTCAAACACTTTAATACGAACGCAACTATTTTGGTAGAAAAAATAAAGGAAGACGGTACCGAAGTCAAATTTATCATCCAAAAAAGTGAATGAGCGTTTCCATATCCATACTTGAAAGAGCTTTAGAAAGAGAAAAAGCAGCAAGAAAACAAGCCGAAACTATCTTAGAGAAAAAATCGGCAGAGCTATACAAAATCACACAAGAGCTCCAAGAGTCTAATCAAAAATTAAATCATTTATTTAACGCCACTCGTTCAGAGCTTACAGGCGTTTTTGCCAATTTGGTAGACGCCTATTTAGTAACAGATCTTTCGGGTGATGTTATAAAAATGAACGATGCCGCAATCCAACTTTTAGGATTTGATTGTACCAAGGAAAACTTCAATATCAAACACTTGATTTTTAAAGAGGATCTGGCGGTTTTCTATACATATTTCAAACAGATTGATGCTGAAAATCAATACAAGGATTTCAATGTAAGAGTTGTAACAAAGTCTAACGAATTGAAAATTTTGCACATCAATTGTAGTATGATGCATGATCAAGATTCCAATGAACCCGTTGCAGTTCAGGGAATTTTTAGGGATGTTACATCGCAAGTTTTTGCAGAAGAAAAGCTTAGAGCCTCGGAAAATAGATTAGCCCTTTTGGTAAACAATTTAGATAGTGGTGTTTTCATGCTAAACGAAAACAACACTATCTTACTAGCCAATAAAAAGCTATGTGATATTTTTAATCTGAAAGTGTCTGCCGATGAACTTTCTGGAAAAAAATTGAAAGATAGCGGCTTTATATTTGACGAATTATTTACAGATAAAGATGCTGTTCTAGATCGTTATCAAGAAATTACTTCAAAAAAACAGGTTGTTCTAGGGGACGAATTGCAATTGAAAAATGGAAGGTTTCTTGAGCGAAATTATATTCCAATATATGAAAATGATGAATTTAGAGGTCATCTATGGAGTTTCATTGACATCACATTAAAAAAGAAATTTAGACAATCTCTGGAATCAGAAAAGCAAAAGTACGGCAACGTAATTGCAAATATGAATCTTGGCATGGTGGAGTTAAGTAATGACGGCCAAGTGGTAATGGTAAATCAAAGTTTTTGTAAAATATCTGGTTTTACCGAAGAAGAGATTATTGGTAAAGGGATTGGTCTTTTTACAAAAGATGCTTCAAAATCTTTTAAACGTATATTACAGGAAAAAGGAAAACGTATAGAAGGTATTTCTAGTTCCTATGAAATAGAAGCATTTAATAAGATAGGCGATAAGAGATATTGGCTTATAAGTGGTGCTCCAAACTACACTATTGAGGGTAAAGTTGCTGGGTCAATAGGTATTGTATTAGACATTACAGAAATACGTAACCTTCAATTTCAAAAAGAAGCACTGGTAGAAAAACTAGAGCGCAGTAATATTGAGCTTCAAGAATATGCGCACATTGTTTCTCATGACCTTAAATCTCCATTGCGAAGTATCTATGCATTGGTATCTTGGTTAAAAGAAGATAATGAAGGCAAGCTAGACGAGCTAAGTATGCAAAATTTTGGCATGATAGAGTCTACACTTGAAAAGATGGAGCAATTAATTACAGATATTCTTAATTATTCAAGTGCAGGAGCTGGTACTTTAGAAGTTTCTTCCGTAGATCTAAATATTGTAATAGAAGATATTAAACAATTATTGTACATTCCCAATCATATTCAAGTGGAAGTAGTTGATAAATTACCTGTGATCTCCGCAGATCATGTGAAAATTCAGCAGGTTTTTCAAAACTTGATAAGTAATGCTATAAAATTCATAGATAAAGAAGAAGGGCTTGTTGAAATAGGATATAGACAAACTGAAAAATTCTATGAATTCTATGTAAAAGATAATGGAATAGGTGTTGAAGAAAAGTATCATAACAAGGTATTTGAAATTTTCCATTCACTCAAGAAAAGTAAAGATTCAACGGGAATTGGCCTGTCTATTGTCAAAAAAATCATAAAATTATATAATGGAAGAATTTGGATAGAAAGTACACCAGGAGAAGGTACAACATTCAAATTCACAATTAAAAAGAGCTAAAAAAAGAGAAGGTATGAAAACGGTTCAATTAAAAAGGAAAAAACTGGAAGAGTGGGAATATGTTGGTGAAAAAATTACCCTTGTAAAACCATTGGTTTTAGTTTTTGGGAATCGTTTTCTGCTAGAAGATTCTAATATTTACGAAGAAGTAAGAGCATTATTTCCAGATGGGGAACTTGTTTTTGGAAGTACAAGTGGAGATATTTCTGGAGATATGGTAAATGAAGATAGTGTAACCATTACAGCTATTGAGTTCGAAAAAACACAAATGGTCATCAAAACCGGTAATGTGAAAGACGAGCAAAAGGATGATTATCACACAGGTTATGATCTTTTAAAGCAGTTTGACCTTGATAAACTTCAATTCATGTTTATCGTGGCAGAAGGAAGTTTTTTAAACGGAAGTGATTTGACCAAAGGAATGACCGAAGCATTACAAAATAAGGTTTTGATAACCGGAGGTTTGTGTGCAGATGATACTCGATTTGAGAAAACGTTGTCGTCCTACAACGAAAATCCAAAAGAAGGCGAGATTGTAGCCGTAGGTTTATATGGAGAATCTTTGGAAGCTACTTTCTCTATTTATGGAGGTTGGACACCCTTTGGCCCAAAAAGAATAGTTACCAAATCACAGGGTAATATTTTGTATGAGTTAGATGGTCAACCGGCCTTAGATCTTTATAAAACGTACCTCGGTGAAAAATCTAAAGATTTACCTGCTTCTGCATTGTTATATCCTTTAAATGTTACGGCAAAAGAAGGTGAGCAATCTATTGTTCGCTCTATTTTAAATATAGATGAAGAAGCAAATGCAATAATTCTTGCTGGCGATATTCCAGAAAAGGCAAAAGTACAATTGATGATGACCAATGTAGATCATATTGCTAATGCTTCTGAAAGAGCCGCAAGACAAGCTATGGAAGGAAGAAAAACAACTCCAGATTTGGCCTTATTAATCAGCTGTATTGGTAGAAAGTTGGTTTTAGATCAACGAGTAGAAGAGGAAGTAGAAGAAGTTATAGAAGTTCTGGGAGACGCAACAACCATTTCTGGTTTCTATAGCTACGGAGAAATTGCTCCTTTTCATGGAGAATCTTCTTGTAAATTGCATAATCAGACTATGACAATTACGTTGTTAAGTGAAGTATGAACTCACTGCTAAAAAGACAAATACGTAAATTTCTAACTCCAGAACTTGCTGAAAACAAAGAGCTGGAGAAGTTTCTATTGGCTGTTGATAAATCGTATGATAATTTTGATGAGCAATCCATGATGATTCAACGTGCTATGAAGTTGAGTTCAGAAGAATTATATCATGCCAATAATCAGCTTAGAAAAGAAAGTCAAGCTCAAAAGCAAGTAATAGAGCAGTTACGAAACATCATCAACACCTTAAAGCTTTTCGAATTATCATCAGGCGAAATTACAGATAATTTAGAGCTCGATGGTTCCAAGTTGGCTGATTACGTAAATAATCAGGCGAAAGAAATAGTAACTATAAACAAGCATAGAGATGACTTGCTGAAAAATCTGGAAAAGCAGAACGAGGCATTGAGTGATTATGCGCACATGGTATCACACGATTTAAAGTCACCTTTAAGAAGTATAGACGTTTTGAGTCTTTGGCTCTTGGAAGATTTCGGTGAAAAGTTAGGAGAAGAGGGCGTTCGTAATTTAGAGTTGATACGTAACAATGTCCAGAAAATGGAAGATTTAATTATCGGTATTTTAGATTACTCTACAATAGATAAAGGGGATACTGATTTTTATGATGTGGATATAGATTTCAAAGTAAAAGATATTTTAAAAACTACTTACATTCCAGAGCATATAGAAGTTAATATTTTAGATAAGCTTCCGGTGATCAAGGGAGATAAATTACGTCTTAGTCAACTTTTTCAAAACTTAATAGGGAACGCTATAAAGTATAACGACAAAGAAAAGGGAATAATAAACATAGGCGTTACTCCAAAAAGAAAATACTGGGAATTCTATATTCAAGATAATGGAAAAGGTATAGAAGAGCAGTATTTTAAAAAAATATTCAAAACATTTGAAAAACTAGAGAATAATCCTAATTCTACCGGAATTGGGTTGGCTATTGTAAAAAAAATTATAGAATTTTATAAAGGAAAAATTTGGTTGACCTCAGAGATAGGAAAAGGAACTACTTTTTACTTCACTTTAAAAAAATAAATGTATGGAAACGCCCAATATGTCTTACATTCACAGCCTTTCGGGAGGCGATAAGGAATTCGAAGAGCAACTATTAACAATAGTAAAAAAGGAATTTCCGCAAGAAAAATCTGCTTATTTAGATGAGATAAATAAAGAAAACTATGTTAAAGCTGCAGAATGTGTGCATAAACTTAAGCATAAAATTAGTATTTTAGGTCTAGAAAAAAGTTATAAACTTGCAGATAGGTATGAAAACAATCTAAAAGAAGTAAACCTTGAGCTTCAAAATGATTTTCATGCCATCTTAAATGTGATAACAGATTACTTAGAAAATTAACCTAATCCTATGAATTGCATAATTATAGATGACGAAGCTACGGCTCGTACTATTATAAAAAAACTATGTTCTCAACTGCCAGAATTAACAGTTGTGGATGAATTTCCCAATGCAATTCAAGCTATAAAATATTTAAATAAAAGTGAGGTAGATTTAATTTTTCTAGATATTCACATGCCAGATTTTACAGGGTTTGATTTTATTCAAACCATCAAAAATCCTCCAAGAATTATTTTAACAACATCAGATTCTCAGTTTGCCATAGAAGCCTTTGAGTATAGCTGTATTGTAGACTATTTGGTAAAACCATTGGAATTACCACGTTTTGAGAAGGCTATTCAAAAAGCAAAAATCTTTCAATCTAGTAACGAAGTAGTTGTAAGTAATACAAAACCTTCAAAAGCTGAAAATAATCCAGAGGAAAAAGAGAAACCTTCAAATGAAAAAGATTTATATGTGAATATAGATCGAAGACTTATCAAAATAGATATTCCTACCATTTACCTTATTGAAGCTAAAGGAGATTACATCAATATAAAAACGGAAGACAAAAATTATACAGTTCATTCTACACTTAAAAAGATAGAAGATAAGCTTCCTGAAAGTACTTTTTTAAAAGTGCATAGATCCTATATCATAAATATCAAGAAGATCATAGATATTGAAGATAACAGTGTGCTTATCAAAAAAGATGTGATACCAGTAAGCAGGTCCAATAGACCAGAGCTTATGAAACGTTTAAATCTCCTATAACGAAAAACTCCCGTAAACAAAGTTTTTCAAATGCATGCTTCATATTTAAGGGAAAACGTTTTCTTAGATAAACTGATTTCTTAAGTGTCTCTATAGAAATTAACTTTCCATTCATCTACAGTAAACGGCTAACTAACGAAAATTAAACTATATCCAGTTTTTTGCGCCTACTTTTGATCATGTAATTAAGAAATAAAATTTCTGGGTCATGAAAAGAGTTCACGAAAAAACAACAATAGTTACAGCAGCTTTTTCCCATTCACCCCAAAGCCTTGTTCTAATGGCTCCGATTATAATCTCAGAAATTTTGTTTCAAACTCTAAACTATTTACTGTTGTTTACAGATAAGAAATTTAGAGAAACGTTCAAGAGTTAGTTGGTTAGTTTTTTTCATAGCAATTTAGTTGGTTATTCAAAAGCAGGGGGTGGTTCCCCTGCTTTATTCAAAAGCTTTCTGCTACTTTAAAATATTGAAACACAATTTAGAAGCGTATTTATATACTCTGATTCTTTTGTTAAAGTAGGAAATAAACTTCAAAACATAGCTTTGCCTATCAAATCTTGTTTTAAGAAGTGCTTCTAATTATAATATAAAAGCAAATTACAAGTTGGTTTTTTTCATAGCAATTTAGTTGGTTATTTTGTAAAGCAGGGGGGTGGTATCCCCTGCTTCTTTAAGTAAGTAATTGTTACTGAAATGAAATTTAATTTGCTTCAAAAAAGTAAATAAAGATTAGTTTTTCATAGCAATTTAGTTGGTTATTTTCAAAAAGCAGAGGGTGGTGCCTCTGCTTTTTTTGTTTTATAGTTTTACTAAAAGAGAAAAGCCTTTTCAGTTTAACTTCATTCAGCTAGTTCATCTTCATTTTTTTGCAATTCAACTATAGCAAAAAGCACTTAAACTGTTTAACTCAATTTTTGTGATAAATATTGTCCATTTTTGAAGTATAATTAGAAAACATACTTAGAATGTTTTCCGATGAATAAAGTTTTTTGACAGTTAAGCAAATAGAGCCCTTATTTGAAAGTATTAGAAGCGGCAAGAACTACTGCAAATGATGATGTAGAATTATTGCTGGCTAGGTTAATTAATTACAGCGTTCCCTGTGTAATGAGATGTATGAAGATAGAAGGAGATGCAAAAGTAATTTATAGTTTTCTTGTGCCTGCGATAGTTAAGAAGAGAGAAGCAGTAGTTTTTTCTAATACCCAGTATATCTCTAAAAGCTTTGAATGATAAAGTAATGAGTATAAGCCTAAAACCGATTTAGTAACAAAAGTCGACAGCTTTTTTTGCCCCTTATCCCAAATCCTAAGATAGCCTGCAATTATGGTAAACTCGGTTTTAGCAGCTCAAATAGATTTTTTCAATCTATTCATAAAAAAGAGACACTTCTCAAGAGTGTCTCTTTTTTTATGTTTTAAAATGTAATTCAAAAGCTAGTTTGTTTGGGAACTTGATAATTTATGAGGTTAAATTTGTGAATTATGTAATTAACTACACAAGTGTTTCATTCGTCTATAGAAACATTCGCTCAATCGAAGTTTTATAAATACAGCACTTGTATACTATACTTTTGGTATAAGAAATGAGAAATTAAAAATCATGAAGACGGGTATCATTTTGTATTGTCATAATGAAGAAGAAAAAATAAATCCTTATGCTTTTACTGAGTTTTTAAAGATAGAAGATAAGTATCATTTATGTTTTGTAAACAATGCAAGTAGTGATGAAACTTTAACGCTTTTAAAAAAAATACAACGTGAAAACCCAAATCAAGTTTCTATCGTAGATATCAAGAAGAAAAATCAAAATATCATAGCCATAAGAGCAGGAACAAGGTATTTAGGCAATCTTCCAGAGATTATTAATATAGGATTTTTAGATATAGAACTTGATAAAGCATTAACTAAGATAAATCTGTTAGAAGAAATTCAGAAACTAGAAATACAAGATATTGACCGCGATAATTTTGGACGAAATTTTTTAAAACGAAGTATTTCTGGAATTATAAAATCGATACTCTTATTTATAATTATAAAATAATAGTTTTCAATAATATCTTGGTAAGGATGATGAAGAGATGTTTGCAGTTGAATTGAATTAGGAAAATAACAATCGTTTTACTTATACTTTTTAAACCCTTAAGATCCACCCCTCTTTTTTGATAAGTGAAACGCAAGAATCCCAATTCCCTTACCAATCCCCCCAATCCTGAACGGCCTTTCCTTTGGAAGGGTCGTTTTCACTTTCTAGTAATTTACTTTACCGCTGTGGGCACAGTAGCAGCTTCACCAATAATTACATCTTTAAAGTCAATGTGTTGGGTGTTGGTAATAGAAATTCCATTCGTAGCTTTTTGAATGTGAATATTTTTGAACTGAACATTTTCTACCTTACTTTCAGGATAACCTTGAATCACAATCGCAGTTCCCGAGGCTGAGGTACATTGAATATTACTGATGAAAACATCTTTAATTTTTGAATTGAAACCACTGCCTTCTCCATGATAATTAGCGGTGATGTAGAAACAATCTTCAGTATCTTTAAAGCTTACGTTGTCTATATAAATATCTTTGATAAAACCGCCTCTATCGGCATTGGTTTTAAAATAAATTCCACGTTTTAAATAGCCGTGAGCCGTACAGTTTTCTACAAAAACATCTTGTACTCCAGCCGACATTTCGCTACCAATGACCAACGAATGCAAACCTTTAAAAGAACAATTTCTAATAAGAATATTTTCTGAAGGTGTTGCTGCATTCGCTCTTCCTTCGTGGTCGCGCCCGGCTTTGATGGCTATGTTGTCATCTCCGTTGTTAAATTTGATGTCTTCTATCAATACGTTTCTAGTGTATTCCAAGTCAATGCCGTCGTTGTTTTTGTTATGAGCATCATACGTTAATTTTCGCAGTGTAACACTTTCACATTGTAATAAATGCACACACCAAAAAGGAGCATCTTCTATTTGAACGCCTTCCAATAATATATTTTTCGAATTGACAAACTGAATCAATTGCGGACGTAAATAATGTCCGTTTCCAAAAACACGGTCTTTGATCGGAGTTCCTTCATGATTCATTTTTCTGGAAAGTAGCTTGTCTGCAGTTTCTTTTGGTTTCCATTGCAACCAGGTTTCTGAAGCTTCTCCGTCAATAATTCCTGTTCCGGTGATGGAAATATCTGTCAGATATTTTCCGTAAATTAACGGACTGTGGTTATACACAAAAGTGCCTTCCCACGAAGTAAACACCGTTGGATAATCTTCCGGATTGCTGCCAAATTGTAGCACAGCACCTTCTTCTAAATGCAAATTGAAATGTGAAATAAAATGAATAGGTCCATTGATAAGATACGTTCCTTTCGGAACATGCAACGTGCCGCCACCTTTCTTTTTCAAATGTTGAATGGCTTTGTCAAAGGCTTTTTTACAATCTTTTTTTCCATCTCCTTTAGCTCCGAAATTGATGACGGAAACTTCATAAACTGGAATTTCAGGAAGTTGAATTGCTGCTAAAATGGCTTCTTTTTTTGCTTGTTTCGCTTCCGGAGAAAGTTGTGCAAACCCCGAAGTAAACATGCTTAGAAAACTTATGAATAAACAAATTCTACGCATCTTCTAAAAAATCTTCCCGAACTGGATTAAACACATCAATTAAAATTCCGGCAGCTAAACATTCCGCTCCGTGGATAAGATCTGGAGTTACAAAAAAGCCATCGCCAGTTTCTAGAATTTCGCTTTTTCCGTCAATGGTAATTTTAAATTTCCCTGAAGCAACATACGATCCTTGTGTGTGAACGTGCGAATGCAAAGCACCTATGGCTCCTGTTTCAAACTTTACTTTTACCAGCATTAAATCCTTACTGTACCCAATAAACTGTCGGGAAATGCCTTCTCCTACCGTTTCCCATTCGGTGGCTTTGGTTTTAAAAAAATGAGTTGTTTTAGTAGTCATTTGTTAGAATTTTAAGAGTGAGTACTTCTGGACGGATGTATTTTTTCAATTCCAAATCTTGTTTGTTGATTTCCTGTAAAGCTAACGAAGCAACCAAGGTAGCGCCCATGCGCGACAGGTGGGTGTTGTCGTCTTTCCCTTTAGGATAATAAGCAACTTCACCAGGCTGAAAATGCAAATGCAAATCAGCTGATTTTTCGGGGCCAAATTGATTTTCCAATTGCTCGGTTAACCATTGCATGTCTACAAACGGAACTTCTAAATCTTTTGCCACCATTCTAACTACTAACGGATATTCTTTATGAGTATCTACCAAAACTCCGTATTCGTTGAAGTTTCTGCGTACAATGGAAGACATTAAAATAGGAATTGCGCCTTTCGAACGCGTTTCTTTCACATAGCGTTCTAAGTTGTATCTATATTCGGTAAACGGATTGGTGAAACGTGTAGAGTCTTTAAATTTCTGATCGTTATGCCCGAATTGAATAAACACAAAATCGCCTTTTTTCAGGTTGTCGTAGACGGTTTTCCAACGACCTTCAGTTCTAAAACTTTTAGAACTTCGGCCATTTACAGCGTGATTTTCAATTACAATGTCATCGGTCATTAATTCTGGAAGCAATTGTCCCCAACCGTGTTCAGGATTGGTATCCGGATTTTTCTTGTCGGCCATGGTAGAATCGCCAATCAGGTACAACGTAGGTTTTTGCTGTGCAGTAATCGTTAAGGTACACAATAGTAAAATTGTGGTAAGTAGTTTTTTCATGTTGATTTATTTTTCAGGATTCCAGCCATCACAGCCTTTCAAAATATTTTTTGTGGTGTATTTTTTTCGCTCTTTATCGGTTAATTGATGTGACCACGATACGCGCGTTTCTGGTGAAGCGCCGTCGCCCATGCTATTGTATTCGGCATAGTAGGTAGTTTTTTCTTTTTCAGGAAACATTTTATCTCCCGTCCACGGATTCCAACCTTCTTTTACAATATGCGCGCCCATTTCAGTATTGATAAAAACGGTTTGTGCGTACGATCGCCAAGGACGTCCAAGAAATACTTTATCCACACCATCAGCAGCAATCAATTCAGCATTGAAAAACACATAGCCAAATGCTTGATTTTGCGGTGTAGCAGCAGCTGTGATATACGAATTTACTAAACTTTTAATAGTGCAATCTTGAAAAACCACGGTGGCTTCTCCAAAAATAAAATCGGTTGTGCCTTCTATAAAACACTGGTTGTAATATTGTCTGCTGCCTGCAGTGGCGGTGTACAGCGTATCTTGGCAGCCCAGTAAATTACAGTTTTCAGCAATAAAACGGTCGCCTTCAACGTGCAAAGCCACGGCCTGTCCTTCATTGCAGGAAGCGTTTTTAATAGTGATGTTTTTCAAATGAATATCATCGCCCTGTACCAATAGGGTGTAAGAGGTAAAGGTGCTATGTTTTTTTCCGGTAACGGCATCAATTTTGCCGGAATAATCTGCGTTGCTAATAATGGTTTCGTCTTTGTCTTCGCCAACTAAAGTCAACTGATGTTTCCAGGTTGGAATTTGGACTTTCTCATGATAAACTCCTTTTTTGATAAAGATTTCTACTTCTCCTGGGCCTAAATCTCGACACGAATTAATAGCTTTTTGAATGGAGGTGAATTCGCCACTTTCGTCAAGTGCTACTACAATTTTTCGGTACGGATTTTCTGATTGTGCAACCGCAAATGTTACTGAAAAAATCAATATAAAGAGGAATGATAGTTTTTTCATAATGAATTTGTTTTGAAGGTTTTATGGAGGAAATTTACAGTATAGGTTAACGTTGGTTGAAACCAAGGATGTAACAGCCAAAACGAGTGCGGTGAATTTTCTAAAGTATGTACTTCGGAATAGATTTGATAGGTATTTAGTTTTTCAATCATAGCATCTCTACCAGCATGAAATCTAGGACGCGCACTGTTGATGAAAAGCGTTGGAGGCGTATTTTTATCAATATATTCCAATGGCGAGGCTTCTTTCCAGGTTTCAAAATGTTCCTTTTCAGAACCGCCTAACCAGTAGGCAGCGTAACTCCCTTCTTCAGCTTCCGGATGAATAAAAGAAACAATACCATCGATATTGATGATGGCTTGCACGGCATCAGAAGTTGTGTTTTCAGAAGGAAATATGTTTGAATTTGCCGTAACACCTACCAACGTTGCCAATTGAGCGCCAGCCGATGTACCTAAAATAGCCAGTTGATCTGGATTAAAATGATATTTTTTAGCATGCTCCCGAACCCAACGAATCGCATCTTTAATGTCTAACACCGCTGCGGGATATTTGGCTTCGTCACTCAACCGGTATTGAACAGTGACCGCCGAAAATCCGTTTTTGGCCAATTGTTCAGCCATTACTTGTTGGTTTTCTTTGCTGCCGGAAATCCATCCTCCGCCGTGTATCAAAAGCACTACAGCAGTATTTTTTTTGTTTTTTGGTTGATAAATGGAAAGCTGTAACGCTGAGGTTTCAGTCGTTTTATATACTACATTCTCCGTGACTTTTACCGAGTCTGATGACTGAAAAACAATGGGTTTTATAAAAGGAAACTCTTTTTGATGTTTTTCATAGGTAGTTGCTACAGTGTAGGGACGCGCCTTGGGTTGTTGTGCCCAAAGCGGTGTCCCATTCACTATAACCACAAACACAATTAAGAGTGTATTTTGAATGCAATAATGCATGTATTATTCGATTTTGAAATAATTCATATCTGCATAACCGCCGCGTTTGGATCCTTTTTCACTTACTGAAAAAAGTCCCACTTTAGTGCCCATCCATTTGCCGGGTTTGGCTTGGAAAGGATCTCCTATTTTTTTGTAGCGTTTGCCGTTTTCGCTATAGTAAAACTGGCACATTGCGTTGGGAGCACTAACTTCTACTTTAAGAAATACGTGATTGGTTTTCAACTTTTCTTCGGAAATTAAAGCTTCTGTCCCGCCGTGTTCTGCATCTACGGCAACTGTTTGTTGCAAATAAAAAGCGTCTTCTTTTTGGGTGATGGTAGACGTAGCATAATCCATTCCCATGATGATTAATCCGGCTTTGCGAGCTTGTTTAGCATCTTCCGGAATTAGGGTGATTTCGGTACTTGCTGTAAACTCAGGTGCTGGAAATTTTTGTAACAATAGATTTGGAACCAACCATAAGTTTTCTGCCTCTTCCGGAATAGCAATACTGAATAAACGCAGATAATCATTCCCGGGTAATTTAGCATGCCAAACCACTTTGGGGTTGGCGTTCCATTGCCATTGAATTCCTAGGCTGTCGCCTTCAAAAAGATCGGTTTCCTTGGGTGTTACTTTCGGAAATGATTTCCCAATTTTTGGTTTTTTGTGAGTTGTCACAGGCTCTCCAATGCCATTTTTATCGTAATCGATGCCCATTAACGGCCAATCGTTTTTCCATTCCATTGGTTGCAAATGCACAATTCTTCCGTAGGCATCCACATCTTGAAAATGATAAAACCAATCTTCATCTTCAGCAGTTCTTACCCAGGCTCCTTGATGTGGGCCATTGATCTTGGTAGAACCTTGTTCTAATACTATTTTTTCCTCATAAGGCCCATAGATGTTTTTAGAACGAAGAATCAATTGCCACCCTGTGGGCACACCACCTGCAGGCGCAAAAATGTAGTAATAACCATTGCGCTTGTAAAATTTAGTACCTTCCACGGTAGGATGCTTTTCATGTCCGTCAAAAACATGTCTTCCTCGGTCTAATACTTTGGTACCTTCAGCATTCATTTTATGAACCGTCAATAAGCTTTTTACTCCGGCTCTGCTTCCTGCCCAGGCATGCACCAAATAGGCTTTGCCGTTATCATCCCATAAAGGAGAAGGATCAATAGCTCCTTTGGCTTCCATGACCAATATAGGTTGAGACCATTGGCCAAACGGATCGCTGGTTTTAACCATGTATATTCCAAAATCAGGATCGCCCCAATAGATGTAAAATTCGTTTTTGTGAAAACGAATGCAAGGCGCCCAAACACCGTTTCCGTGTTGGGGTTTGCTGAAATGCTCCTCGGGCGTAATTACAGGCAATGCATAGTTCACCAATTCCCAATTCACCATATCTTTAGAATGTAAAATGGGTAATCCCGGAGCTGCCTGAAAACTGGATGCCGTCATATAATAATCATCGCCAGCACGACATACATCGGGATCTGAATAATCGGCATACAGAATCGGGTTTTTGTACGTGCCATCGCCTTGATCGGCTACCCAAACCTTAGAAACGTAAGGTTGTTGCGCTTCCGAAGTATAGATTCCAATTAAAAAACTGATGATGTAAAAAGCTTTTTTCATCTTATCTATCGAGTTCTAAACTTGCCATAATGAATGGTCCGGTTCCTTTTGGGTCGTTCGAGCGAATTTTTTCATTGATATAATATTCATACGATCCATCGCGGTAGGGATTTCCGCCTAAGCCAGCTACTGCACAGCATTTGTTGAGGTTTACCACACCATTTTCTTCCACAGAAATAAAGTTGTTGATAATGCCGTCATACGCTTTCTCTGCAATGGTTTTGTAGTTAGAAGATACATAGCCTTTGTTAGCCGCTTTTGCAAATGTGTAAGCAAACATAGAACTTCCGGTAGCTTCTAAATAATTTCCTTCTTCATCGCCTTTATCCAATACTTGATACCATAAACCAGTTTTTGAGTCTTGTACACTCACAATAGCTTCTGCATATTGATTTAAATAACCAATGAGTTTTGCTCTTCCCGGATGTGTTTCCGGAAGGTAATCTAACACATCAACCATTGCCATTCCGTACCAACCCATGGCGCGTGACCAAAAGTTAGGAGAAGTTCCGGTTTCTTTATTAGCCCATTGTTGTTCTTTGCTTTCATCCCAACCGTGATATAATAAATTTGTTTCGGGATCTATGGTATGTTTCTGAATTAAATCAAACTGATGTACAATATCGTTAAAAGCTTCTTTCGCCTCTTTTCCTTCGCTAAACATTTGTGTGTAATGCGCATAAAAAGGTTCTGCCATGTACAAACCGTCTAACCACATTTGGCTGGTGTAGCGCTTTTTGTGCCAGAAACCGCCATCGGAAGTTCTTGGTTGTGTGTCTATTTGACTTCTTAAGGTTTGAAGTGCTAACAGAAAGCGTTCTTCTTTTGTTTTTGGGTACAGATATAACAATACATCGCCCGATTTGAGCATATCTAAATTCTGTTTTTCGATATCATAGGTTTTGATAACACCGTCTTCGGTAATCATGGTATCTGCGTAATTGTAGATGTAATTGTAAAAGCTTTCTTTTGGATATTTTTTGTACACGCGTTCTGCTGCGGAAAGTACCAAACCGTTGGTGTAGCTCCATCTTGGTTTGTCTACAAAATCGAGTTTAGAAGCCTCCGGAAACCGATGAATTTCTGAAAGTAGCATGCGCTCTGACCATTTTAAGTCGGTTGGAATTTCTTTCTTAGTTTCGCTAATTTCTTCTTTTTGCTCTTTCTTTTCTTTTACATTACAGCTGCTAAAACCAAGCAATAGTGAAAGGATTACTGTAGATTTAAAAATGATGTTATTTTTTTTCATGTCTTATTCGTTTAAGCTTCCCGAGGTTGCCAATTTTTTCAATTGCTCATTTAATGAAGCATAGAAAGCTTCTTCAGATGTGATTCCGTTTTTTTCTTGTTCCCAGGCAGCTGAGAAATAATAGTTGATAGGTTGTGTAGTAGGTTTAAAAATTACCAGATGATCAAAAGGACCTTCTGTTGTGTTTGCCACTTCACTTGTTTTGTAAAAAATAGCCATTCCTAATTTGTCTTCTTTGTTCACGAGAGTTTGTGTGCCGTAAGTGGCAATATATGCCCATGAGCCATTTTCGGCTGTTTTTTGTTGCAATGGAATGTCTTTGAACTTCACAATTCCGGTGCAAAGTCCTGTAATTTCTTCGGATGGTGTTAGTGTTGTTTTGGTATATCTTCCGTTAGGAAAGATGGTAAGTTTAGCATCGAGGTTTATTGTTTTTTCTGCTGTTTTCCACCCGTCATAATCAATAATCACATCCGATGAGTTTTGATGGTTTTTAACGGAGCAAACGGTTTTGTCTACGTTTTTAAAGTGAACCATGGTGTCATTAATAAATTGACCGTAGCTACCAATACCTAATGATTTTCCGGCTTTTAGAATATCTTGCCCCCACGGAGATTCGTGATGGTAACGTTCGTAATCATCTTGGCCCACATATGGTAACACAATAGAATCTACTTTTTTTCCGAAGATATCAATCGCATTTCGCCAATCGAGGTACAAACGATAACCTACGTGTGCGTTTTCCCAACCCGGACCTTCGTAACGGATGTAATAGGCGTGGTCCGAATGACCTTCCGGAAGTTGCAGCGAATCTACATTCATAAATGCACCACCGCCAAATTTTTCGGGTTTCCAATCATCGCCTTCTCTAATGGAGAGTTCGGCATAAGTTTGTTGTTTTTTAGATATTTCTTCGTGTGAACTAGTGCTAGAAGCTTCTTCTTTTTTTACTTCAGTTTTACAAGCAAAAAAGGATAAGATAACTAAGGATAGAATTGTTTTTTTCATAGCAGTTGTAGTGTTTTTTAAGAAAAAGAAGCTTGTAATTTGTAGTAAATAACAAGCTTCTTTCATGATTAATTCAATAATAAATAATATGAAAACTACTCGTAAGCGGGATTTTGTTCAAAGTCATTATTTTGATTTAAATCGAGTGCTGTTTGAGGGATAGGACGCACTATTTTTAAGTTGCCATTGAGACCGATAAAATTATTTTCATTGATGAGGTAGTGATACATGGAAGCTCTTTCTACCAAAGTACCTGTTCTTTTTAAATCGAACCAACGGTGGTATTCTCCTAGTAATTCACGTCCTCTTTCGTCTAAGATGTAATCTAAATTAAACTCGGCTAAAGTAGCATCTGCAACTCCGGCTCTTTGACGCACTTCATTTAACCTAGCTAAACCTGTAGCTTCATCCCCAGCTTGTAAATACGCTTCGGCAGCGATAAGATACGTTTCTCCCAATCTTGCTAAAATAATATCTCTTGTACTTGAGCTTGCACTAAAAGGAGCATCAGGATCATCAAACTTTTTTACAATAATGGTTTCATAATCTAAATTTGGGTTTACCGAAGCATCATAGGTTCCGTATTCATGATATTCAACATCAGGATGTGCAGCAATATAATCGGTCATGTAGGTATCGTTGTTCGCATACCATTTTGGTTCGAAATAATGTGTAACCTCTAGCGTACTGTGGTCTTCCACATCGTAATAATCAAAATATCTATCAAAGACTTCAATCATAAATGTGGCATCCCAGCGCTCGTCTCCTTGTTCAAAGAGATCAATGGCATAGGAAGTTGGGCATAGTGTGTAAGATCTGTATGGAGCGTCTCCTGCAACTTCAGACCCACCAAGATAAGAGCCAAAATAATATGCCTGTTGGTTTCCTAGATCTGTTGGATCTGCTGTTACAGAAGCATCATCATATTGTACAGAAAAGATGGTTTCACTATTCATTCCGTTATCTGGCATCCAAAGTTCTTCAAAGGGAATTGTTAAACTTTCACCTCCAATTGCGGCATCTGCATAAGTTGCTGCCGTTGAGAAATCGGTATTATTTCCAAAGGATTCATATCCTCTTGTCAAATATACTTTGGCCAGTAGATGCTGAACCGCTCTTCTGTTTACATGACCATCATAAGCGCCATCGTTCACCATGGTTAACGCTTCTTCTAGTTCTGAAATTATGAAGCTATACACTTCTTCCGCAGGCGTTCTAGAAAATTCCAAAACAGGTTCTTGAATATAATCAGTGACCAAGCTAACATCTCCATAGGTTTGTACTAATAAAAAGAAAGCATTAGCTCTTAGGTATTTTATTTGACCTAGTTGTGATTGTAATTCGCTGGTTTGTTCTGTAAGATCACTGTAATAAACAGCCATGTTTGCAATTTGAATGGCTTCATAACATTCGTCGTATAAAAGGGCAACTCCGTCTGATGAACTATTGAGTTCTGTATACTGACTTAAACCTACTGGTTCTGCATTTCTTCCTTCTGCATACATATCGGTTCCTGCGGAAAAAAGCCAAGGCTCTGAACCGTAAATATCTCTAAGTTGTGAATAATTGGCATTCAATAAACTTTCATATCCTGTTGCTGTAGTGTAGAAATCTTCGGTAGTTACATTGGATAGGTTTTCTTCTTCCAGATAGTCCTGACACGAAGTAAATGCCAGACTCATTGCTAAAAGTGAAATATATATTTTTTTCATGATTATCTTTTCTTTAGAATTTTAAACTAAGCCCTAATTGATACGTAACATAACTTGTACGACCAATACCTAGATTGGCAGTTGCCCATTCTGGGTCATAACCGTCATAATCTGTAAACACGAACGGATTTAAAACGTTTGCGTAAAAGCGTAGATATTTGATATTTCCTAGCTTTTTCAGCGCATTACTAGGTAGCGTATAACCTAGGGCAATGTTTTTAACTTTTACGAAGGATGCATCTCTGTAATAACCTACTCCATTGTTTCTCCAATAGGTTCCTTCATTTCTTGCTTGTGGATATTCGTTAGAGGCTTGCGCCGGAAGACCAGCATCATTTTCTGGTATATACCAATTAATATCTAATTTTTGTCTACCGCGATCCCTTACGTTTGTGAAGTTTTCATGAAATGGACTGTATACCAAAACTCCTTGATTTGTGATAATAGAGGTAGAAAGATCAAATTGTTTCCATTTAACTCTTGTGAAAAAACTACCAGACCAATCTGGGTTAGAATTTCCAAGTATCACTCTATCGTCTGGAGTTATTTGTCCGTCACCATTTATATCTTTTACTTTTGCCTGTCCTTCGCTTTGGTTATAGGAAGCAGCTTCTGCAGCTTCGTCTGCTTGCCAAACACCATCAAACACATAATTGTAGTAAGAGTTTAAAGATTCACCTATGAACAAATTATTTCCAACATCATCATTTTCAGTTTGCCCATAAATCTCCAATACTTCATTTGTGTTTTTTGTGAATGTTACTGTGGCATCCCAGCTAAAATCGTCAGTATTTAAAATTTGAGTACTCAAAGTAGCTTCAATACCTTTATTACTTACTTCTCCAACATTGGCGGCTACACTAGGCCAACCCGATTCACTAGGAAGATCTTGCTGAAGTAATAGATCTTTAGACTTTCTATCGTATAGTTCTATAGATCCTGATATTTTATTATTCAAGAAACCATAATCAATACCAAAGTTAAATTCTCGTGTTCTTTCCCATTGCAATGTAGAATTGGCTAGTGAACCAGGAATCCAACCATTGGCAGCTGTTCCGTTAAAATCATAATAGGTTTGTAAATCTAATATGTTGGTAGTTGAATATGGATCTATAACGTTGTTCCCTGTATAACCGTAACTAGCTCTTAATTTTAAGTTAGATATTGTTTTGTTGTCCGCAAGGAAATCTTCCTGACTAATTCTCCATCCTAGCGCGGCAGAAGGGAAACTATCCCATCTATATTCTTTAGGGAATAACGAAGAGCCATCCCATCGAGTAGACAACGTAAGTAGGTACTTATCATCAAAAGTATAATTAAGACGTAAAGCAAAAGAACTTAGTTGCTGTTTTAAATAATCGGTTCCAATAATATAGGAACTCTGTGCCCCAGAACCGGTATTATAAAAGCCAGTTTCAAATGGGAAACCATAAGCATATTGCGAGGAATATTCTGTTTTATTCATGTAAACACTCTGTAAAGCAAGAAAGTTGAAAGCGTGCTTATCATTATACACGTAATTGATATTCATTTGATTATCCCACGTGTAGTTGAAGTTTTCTGATTTGTTAACTTCTGCAGATGCTTGCCCTAGAGAGGCTCCTGTATCTGACATTAAGCCCCAGTATCTTCCTCTTCTAAGATTTCTGAACGAGGTAGAAAAGTTTGTTTTGAAAGACAACCATGGTAGTGGCGTGTACTCGAAAAACATGTTTCCTATACCTTTCCATCTTCTAGTTTCGTCTGAAGTATTATTAACCGTTAAAATAGGGTTGTAGGTACTCGTTTTGTTGATGATGAAATCACCATTGGCATCTGTTAATTTTCCGGGTCTTTCAAAAAGCTCGCCATCTAAGCCATAAGGACTCAAAAATGGATTTAATCGAAAAGCATCTCGCATGGCTACAGCACTACCATCTTGTTGCTCTGTAAGCGCAATTTTAATACTACCGCCGAGGCTAAACTTATCGTTAATTCTATGATTTACACCAACATTGAAAGTATATTTATCAAGAGATTCGTTTTCTATATTACCAGTTTCTTTTTGATATCCCATTCCTATGTTATACCCTAAACCATTATCAGATCTTCCAGCAACATTGATGAAATTGTTGCTCTGTGTACCGGTTTTCAGCATAATATCATACCAATCATAGGTTTCGTTAGCTTCAGCTCTTCTTAGTAACTCATCGTTTTGAGTACCAACTACTGCATCATATAACGTTTCTTCTGTAACTGTTCCAGTATTTGGGTCTACAGATGCAGTAGCTAAATAGGCTGATTGGTGATAACGCCACCAAGTAGAACCATTCATCATTTCCGGTAGTCTTGCTACTTCTTTCACACCAAAGTAAGAATCTACAGAAACCGTGAGTCCACCTTTTGCTTGCGAGCCATTTTTTGTAGTGATGATTACCACACCATTGGTACCACGAGAACCGTAGATTGCGGTTGAGGAAGCATCTTTTAAGATATCCATTCGCTCAATATCTTGTGGATTTAAAAAATCAATATTATCAACAGGAACGCCATCTACTACAAAGAGTGGTGAATTATTACCCGAAATGGAATTTTGACCACGAATAACAATATCAAAACCATCTCCAACGCGACCTGTGGAATTGGAAATTTGAACCCCTGGAACATTTCCTTGTAATGCTTCTAGTGGATTGGTCATTTTTCGTTCAGTTAATGCTTCGGTATCAACTGAACCAATGGCTCCTGTTAAATCTGATTTTTTCTGAGTTCCGTAACCTACAACAACTACTTCATCCAATGATTGAAAATCTGGTAGTAGGTTTACTGTTAAAGTAGAAGTTCCTTGTGTGCTTACTTCTTGAGTTTTAAAGCCAATATAGCTAATTTCTAAAATGGCACTATCACTGGAAACCGTAATTGAAAAGTTTCCGTCAAAATCTGTTGCGGTTCCATTTTTAGTTCCTTTTTCTAGCACGTTTACGCCTGGTAACGGCATATTTGTGCCTTCTTCTACAACGGTTCCGGTTATGGTTCGCTGTGTTTGTGAAAATACCTGACTTGTAGCTAATAGGCATAGGGAAAAGAGTACCCACATGCGTAGCCTTTCACGGCAAGGTATTAAAGTGTTAATTCTCATGATGTATAAAGTTTATATTTGGATTCTGATTTTAGTATGGATGTCAATTCATAATTTCTCCATTTATTTTAGTGTTGATATATTTGATTTTTTCAGCATTTTCTATAGACGTAGTCTGTTGTGCCTCGTCTATAGTTACATTTTTCAGAGTTATATTTTTTACTGGATTTTCAGCTCTTCCTTTTATGAGAATGCCATATTTGCCTCCATTTTTTACGGTAATATTTTCTAGATTTATATTTTCGATATTAGGCATATAATCACCTTCCTGATTGGCATAAATACCGTAGAATGTATTTATTCTTAGAACAGATTCTTTTACTTGACCAACTTCTATATCCTTTACATATACATTTTCTACAAATCCGCCTCTCAAAGTATTTGTTTTAATACGAATAGCTCTATCAAGATTTGGACTGTCCATAGTACAATTTCTTACGAAGACATTTCGTACTCCGGCTGATATTTCGCTTCCCATGACTACACCTCCATGACCATCTTTCATAGTGCAGTTTTGCACTACTATATTTTCACTAGGAATATTCACCGCTCTACCATCATTATTTCTCCCAGATTTGATAGCAATACAGTCATCACCTGTATTAAATATGCAATTTTTGATAACTACATTTTTGCAGTACTCCGGGTCACAACCATCGTTATTAGGACCATGGCTATTAACAGTAACTCCATCTATAGTAATATTTGATGATTTTAATGGGTGAAGTACCCAGAACGGTGCATTGGTAAAAGTTACTCCAGAAACGATAACGTTTTCGCAGTTTAAAACTTCAAAAAATAATGGACGTAATTGATGTCCCGAACCAAAAACACGCTGGTCTACTGGTGTTTGTTCTTCGTTCATTTTTCTTAAAGTGGGTAGGTTATGAGCATCTTTTTGCGCGGGCATACCTTCTTTATGTCCATAGCGCTCACTTCCACACCATGGCCACCAATTTTCTTGATTAGCTTGGCCATTAAAAATTCCTTTTCCAGTTATGGCAATATTTTTTTGATCTTTGGCATAAATAAGAGGAGAATAATTCATGAGTTCAACACCTTCATAGGAAGTATGAACCAACGGCAAATAATCATCTAGATCTTTAGAAAATAAAACTTCTACACCTTCCTCAAGATGAAGATGTACGTTACTTTTTAAATGAATAGGACCTGTAAGATAGGTTCCTTTGCTAACAATTATTTTACCTCCACCAGCATTATGACAAGCTTCAATGGCATGTTGAAATGCTTTGGTATCCTTGGTTACACCATCACCTACGGCACCAAAATCGGTAAGGTTAAAAATAGAATCTTGAAAACTTGGTACTGTTGTATTTTGAATTATGGTTTCTGCTGTTTCCCATGGATCACTATCAATTTTAGTAGCTATTTTTTGTTCACAGGAATAGTTTAATCCAAAAGCTAGGAGCGCTATGAAGAATTTTATGAGCGTCGTTTTTTTCATAAATCTTTTAGATTAGTTTGATGTTTGTAATCGATTGCACGAATCTAATAAATAAATGATAAAAAACAAATATTTAATCAAAAAAAATGCTTTGCAAGTAAAATTTCAGTGTTTATAATAGTATTTTGATAAAACGAATATATTTTTTGGAATATAAACAGTATATTACAACGTTTTAGTTTGTGAAATTAGTGTTCGCTGTTATCGATTACATTGATTTTAAACAATCTTACTTTATCCGTATATTCGCCCACTTAAAACTTCTGTAAATGAAAGAGAAAGTAACTATTTATGATATAGCCAAGGCTTTAAATGTTACTGCTGCCACAGTTTCAAGAGCATTAAACAACAATCCGAAAATTAGTGAAGCTACCAGAACGCTGGTTTTGGAAACCGCTAAGAAGATGAATTATGAGCAAAATAAATTTGCGCTGGCATTGAAAAGTGGTAAGAGTCATAATGTGGGCGTGGTGGTTCCTTTTGTAAACAGGAATTTTTTCTCGTCTATTATTCGCGGAATAGAGGAGGAGTTGTATCCAAAGGGTTACCATGTAATTATTTGTCAAACTCATGAGGATGCAAAAAAGGAAGAAGAGACCATTCAAAATCTACTAAATGCACAAGTTGATGGCATTTTAATGTCGGTTTCTAAACATACACAAAACCTGAAGCATTTTGAAAAAGTACTAAAGAAAAATACTCCGTTAGTATTTTTTGATAGAGTAAAGCCTTTAAAGGGAGTAAGCTCTGTAACCATTGATGATTTCCGCGGTGGTTATGAAGCTACAGAACATTTAATAAAATCAGGATATTCAAAAATTGCTCATGTGACTGTTGATTTATCCCTGAGTATATATGAAAGAAGGTTTGAAGGTTACAGAGAAGCTTTAAAAGATTATGATCTTCCGTATAATGAAAATTATGTAGTAAAGGCAAAAAGTGATATTGATTCTGGAGAGGAGGCTATAAAACAACTACTCAAATTGAAAGAAGCTCCAGATGCCGTTTTTTCTTCTAGTGATTTCGCGGCTTTGGGAGCTATTAGACAATTACAATCGTTGGGAATTTCTGTTCCTCAAGATTTTGGGGTGGTTGGTTTTAGTAATGAACCTTTTACTCAGTTTATGGAATTGTCTATGTCTACTGTGGATCAAGCTCCTGTAGAAATGGGTAAAATGTCGGCAAAAGTATTTCTTGAGCAGATCAAAGACGTAAAGGTAAAAGTGGAGAAAAAAGTAGAACTTTCTCCCGAATTGATCGTGAGAAAGTCCTCTCTTAAATAACAGCAAAAACAACAAACAAACCTTAAACTAACAACAATGTTAGGCTAAGTAATTTATAGTGAAACGCCTCTTTTCCAAGGAATAAAGTCGCTTTGATTTAATTTTTGAGCTTTGGTTTGAATCTCTCCACTAGCTACTTTAATAATAAAGTCAAGGAGTGTATTTCCCATTTCGTCAATGCTTTGCTCTCCTCTAATGACCGGCCCGGTATCAAAATCAATAATATCGTCCATTTTCTGAGCTAACTCAGAATTAGAAGAAACTTTGATCACTGGAGTTACAGGATTTCCTGTTGGAGTACCTAACCCCGTTGTAAATAAAATTATGTTGGCTCCAGAACCTGCCATAGCAGTAGTACTTTCTACATCGTTACCCGGCGTACACAGTAGGTTTAAGCCACTTTCGGTTACATATTCACCATAGTCTAAAATATCTTTGATACGAGAAGTACCTCCTTTTTTAGCGGCTCCGGCCGATTTCATGGCATCGGTAATTAATCCGTCTTTGATGTTTCCCGGAGATGGATTCATATCGAAACCAGAACCTGCATCTACTACAGACTTTTCAAAAGCTTTCATCAGTCCTAAAAACTTATTGGCTTTTTCTTCCGATTCACAACGGTTGACTAATTCTTGCTCTACACCGCATAATTCAGGGAATTCAGAAAGTATAGCTGTTCCACCAACGGCAGCCATTACATCAGACACATGACCCAATGTTGGATTGGCAGAAATTCCTGAAAAACCATCAGAACCTCCACATTCTAATCCAATACGCAACTTGCTGATTGGCGCTGGTTTTCGTTCTATTTCATTGGCTTTTTTAATGGCTTCGTATGAATCTTTAATCACAGCGGATAGCATATCGTCTACGGTGCCCATTTGTTGCTGTTCATACATAACAATGGGTTTCTTCAAGTCGGGATTGATGGCTTTCAGTGCATCCTCAAATATTTTAATTTGAAGGTTTTGGCAACCCAAACTCAACACCGTAGCTCCCGCTACGTTTGGATTGTTTACATAACCAGCCAGCAACCTTGCCAACGATTCTGAATCTTGACGAATTCCGCCACAACCACCTTGATGGGTAATGAATTTTACATCAATATTTTCAAAAACGCGTGTTTTTTCGTCTTCAACAATTGCTTCTTCAGAAGTATTATTTACCAACGATCGCAGTAACATTCTGTGTTTATTGGCTTCTTCAAACAAAAGTTCTTTTTCAAACACTTCTTTGAGCACTTCAATATTTCTGTTTTCACAAAAAACCAAAGGGAAGAAAAGCCAAACGTTGGCAGTACCAACTTGTCCATCTTCCCGATGGTAGCCCATGAAAGTTTTGTCTTTCCAAATGGAAATATCTGGTGGATTCCAGCCAATATCTCCGGTTTTTTTATGTACTTCTGCACTTTGGTGTTTTACATTTTCTGTGGTAAGAACCTCTCCCAAGGCAATAGTCTGGCTGGCTTTACCCACTAAAACGCCATACATTATAATTTTGTCACCTTCGTTAAAATCTACTAGCGCAATTTTGTGTTTGGCCTTAGTAGGTTTTAGTATGGTATATTCTGTACCGTTTAAAGATGCTTTTTGCCCTTGTTCTAAGTTGATAAGAGCTACAGCAACATTATCTTCGGTATGTACTTTTATCAATTTTTGCATGTGGTTTTGGTTTTAATACAACAGTTTGAAGTTGTTGTAGCCTGTTTCTATCCCATTTTTTTCAATTTCATTAAGAGCTAATGTTATTGCACCGTTTAGGCCTTTTATTTGAGTAAGATCTTGATCCCAAAAGGAAACATTGCTTAGTACTTTTTCAGAAATAGTTCCAAAATCATTTGTTGACCAAATTTCTTTGATAAGTGAAACAATGGCTTCATCATCATTTACAGGTAGTTCTTTTCCGTTCCATGTTCCTTTATAAAAACGAATAAGGCATGCAAAAGCAAATGTAAGATTGCATGGGATTTTTTTATAAGTGTCAATATATCCTAGCAAACTAGGTAAAACTCTAACTTTGAATTTCGAAATAGAATTTAAAGCGATGCTAGATAGGTTGTGTTTAATGAACGGATTTCTAAAGCGATCAAATACTTCCTCGGCAAAGGTTTCTAGTTCTTCTTTATCCATTTCCAGAGTAGGAATGATTTCTTCAAAAACTGCCTTTTGAATAAATTCACCTGTAAAATTTCCATCTACGGCATCTTTTACGGTTTCTTTTCCGTACAGTAGACCAAATGGCACCATAGTAGTGTGTGCACCATTCAAAATCCTAACTTTTCGGGTTCTGTATGGTTGCATATTTTCAACCACTTTAACGTCTAAATCAGTTTTATCAAATGGTAGTTTTTTCTTTAAAGCTTCATCGCCTTCAATCACCCAAAGGAAGAAAACTTCTGCTGTAACAATTAAATTGTCTTTATATGTAAGTTGTGCATTATAATCTTCGATGGTATCTCGTGGATATCCGGGAACTATACGGTCTACCAGCGTATTGTGAAAAGAGCAGGAATGGGTAATCCAATCTTTAAATTCGGAACCTAGATTCCAGTCGTCACAATATTTAAAAATGATTTCTTTTAAAGTATCTGCATTATAATTAATCAATTCACATGGAATTATGGTAAGTCCTTTGTCTGATGCCCCGTTGAAATGTTGGAAACGTTTGTAAAGCAAAACAGTAATTTTTCCAGGAAATGTTTTTGGAGGTTGCATGTTTGGCCTATCAGATTCAGAATAGGCAATTCCAGCTTCCGTGGTATTAGAAATGATAAATTCTAAAGAATCTTCTTTAGCCAAGGCAAGATATTTTTTGAACTCTTCATACGGATTAATGGTATCTACTATAGAAGAAATAAGTTCATGCTCTCTAATTTCCTTACCTTTTTTAATGCCCTGCATGAAAAGGGTATACAGCCCCTCTTGATCATTTATCATATTTACCATTCCTTGTGCAATCGGTTGCACAATTGAAACCCCAAAATTTGTTCCTGCTTCGGTATTCAATTTTTGAATTGCATAATCAACGAAAGCTCTTAGAAAGTTTCCTTCACCAAATTGAACAATTTTCACAGGAAGTTTTTCTTCTAATCCCGCATTTGTACGGTTCAATATATTTTTTGTATCAGTCATTTTATTAGGTATTAAGGGTTCATGTAGATTCTAGTAATATTTAAGGCTTTACTCTTATTTGGTATCTCTAATTGTTGTCAAAAATACTAGCTTAATTGGCTTATTTCAATTAATGAGTTGTTAAGTTTATAGGTTTTTTACCGGTTCATATTTTGGCAATAACATTCGCATGGCAATCCACGCAATCATGTATGCTACGGCACAAACTCCAAACACGATAAAATATCCTGATTCTTCTCCTTGGAAGCCCATAAATTTCATTTGAGTTTCTTTACTGTAATCAAACAACATTCCCGACCCTTTATTGATAAAGAAAGATCCAATACCGCCTGCAAGTCCACCAATTCCCGTGACGGTTGCAATGGCTTTTCTTGGAAATAAATCACCCACAATGGAGAAAATATTGGCAGACCATGACTGGTGCGCAGCACCTGCAATTCCAATAATTACCACAGGAATCCAATAGGTTATACGACCGAGAGGTTGTGCCAATAATGTTAGCAATGGGAATAATGCAAAAATGAACATTGATTTTAAACGCGCATCATACGGATGCTTCCCTTTTTCTACGAAATAACTAGGTAACCAACCACCAATAATAGCAAGTAAAGTAATAGCATACAGAATGAATAGTGGAATTGCAGATTCTGTGGAGTCCATTCCGTAGATTGAGCTTAAATATGCAGGTGTCCAGAATAAGAAAAACCACCAAACACCATCGGTCATAAATTTACCTACTAGAAATACCCAGGTTTGTTTGTACCCAAAGCATTTAAAAATATTTACGTTTCGTTTTTTTCCATCTGTAGACGGAACATCCATGTCGTTGTCTTGTTGAATATAGGCTAGTTCTTCTTCCGAAACTCTTTTATGTTTTTCGGGTTTATCATATAAGAACAACCAAACTCCCATCCAAACAAAACCTAACGCACCAATGATGATGAATGACATTTCCCAACCATACGCTTCTGCAATAAAAGGAATGGATAGCGGAGCACCCAAAGCTCCTACAGTTGCGCCGGCATTAAAAATACTTGTAGCTAAGGCACGGTCTTTTTTAGGAAAATATTCAGCGGTAGTTTTGATGGCAGCCGGAAAGTTACCTGCTTCACCAAAAGCTAGTACGAGCCTTGCAAAAATAAAGAAGGTTACACTGGCGCTTACAACCATACCTGTATTACTGGCCATTTCAATGGCTTCTTTGGCACCAGAGAAACTCAATGTCCAGGTGTCGGTTACGTAACCTGCTGTGAAAATTCCTGAAAAAGCATGTAAACAAGCACCAGCAGACCAAATTCCGATAGCCCAAAGGAATCCTTTTTTGGTATCGAGCCAATCAATTAACGGACCCGCAACCAGCATGCTTACTGCATAAAATATAGAGAAAAGTGCGGTTACATTTCCGTAATCGTTGTTTGTCCAATTAAATTCAGGAGCAATAAAATCTTTCCAGGTTAGTGATAATACCTGTCTGTCCATGTAGTTGATTGTGGTTGCCACAAATAGCATTGTACAGATATACCACCGAAAGTTTGTTTTTGTTTTCATAAGCTGTTATTAGTTTTCTCTCAAACGTTATCGCTTTATAAAGTCAGAGATGTTATTAGTTGTTGTTTTTTCTGCTCTTATAATATTTCAATTAACGAAATCGTTTTAGTCTTTTTTAAGAAGACTAGCTTGGGAGTTTTGGTTTGGTATGGTAAACACAGGCTTTATTGAGCAAGCCTGTGTGTTTTAATCATTTCTAATGCTTCTGAAACTTTTGTTTGAAGCGTAGTATAATCTTTATGTGTAATAATGTCTTTGGTGATCAATTGCGATCCCATTCCTACACAGGTAACACCGGCACTAAACCAGGTTTCAATGCTTTCTTTGGTTGGAGAAACACCGCCTGTAGGCATAATTTTGGTCCAAGGACATGGACCTTTAATGGCTTTTACAAAATCGGCTCCATAGGTTCCACCGGGGAACAGTTTTACTACTTCACAACCTAACGCTTCTGCGGTAGCAATTTCGGTAAGGGTAGCACAACCCGGAGACCACAATACTTTTCTACGGTTACAAACAATTGCAATGTCTTCTCTAAAAACAGGCGTTACAATAAAGCTGGCGCCCATTTGCATATATAAAGAAGCTGCTGCGGCATCGGTTACAGAACCTACGCCTAGCATTAAATCGGGACATTCTGTAGCGCAGAATTTAGCTAGTTGAGCAAAAACTTCATGAGCAAAAGCTCCTCTGGCAGTAGACTCGAATAAACGTGCACCACCATCATAACAAGCTTTTACTACGTTTTGCATCACATCGATATCTGAATGATAAAACAAGGGAACCAATCCGGTTGCTTCCATTTGTAATGCTACTTCAATTCTTGAAAATGTTTTCATTTTATTATCGTTGAACGCGGCCGGATAAATCTCCGCCCATTAAATTTTCTACTTCTTTTTTCGAAACCAAATTGGCATCACCATAAATCGTGTGTTTTAAACAAGAGGCAGCGACTGCAAATTCCAGCGCATTTTTGTCGTCATAGGTATTTAATCCGTAGATCAAAGCACCCATAAAACTATCGCCGGCTCCAATTCTGTCTACAATATTGGTAATATCATAGGTGGTAGATTCGTGCATTTCTTTGCCGTCATACAAAACAGCCGACCATGTATTGTGCGATGCACTGATATCACCACGGTTGGTGATGGCTACTTTTTGAATGCTTCCGAATTGTTTTACCAACAAATCACACAGGGATTGCATTTTTTCTTTTTCGGTAGTTCCTTCCGGAACGATGTTGAAATATTGTTCTGAAGCATATTCTCCTGCTAAAACCACATGACATTTGCTTACCATAGGCGTCATAATTTCGCTAGGCGATTTCCCATAGTTCCATAAATTGGCTCTGTAGTTGAAGTCTGTAGAAACGGTTAATCCCATTTCGTTGGCAACATCAATAGCTTCCATACAAACATCGGCAGCATCTTGCGAAACGCCAGGCGTAATGCCAGACCAGTGAAACCAATTGGCATCTTTGAAAACTTCTTTCCAATCAATCATTCCTTTTTTAATGGTTGAAAAGGAAGAAAAAGCTCTGTCGTACACAATTTTGCTTCCTCTTAAGGCAGCTCCTTTTTCAAGGAAATACAATCCTAAACGATCACCACCCATTGGAATAAAATTAGTGCCAACACTATGTTTTTTCATTTCCATAATGGCACTTTCTCCCAAATCGTTTTCGGGTAATCGAGTGATGAATTCTACCGGAAGTCCAAATTTGGCAATGCTGGTGAGCACATTCAATTCGCTTCCGCCAAAATCGGCATTGAAATTATTTACTTGTGAAAATTTGAGACAATCTTTGGTAGAAAGTCTTAATAATAGTTCGCCTAATCCAACAATTTTCTTCATGTGTTGCTGCTTAAGAGATTACTGCTTCTTTTTTGGCTGTTACCGGAAAATTGAAATAGTCTTTTGCATTGTTATAGGAGATGTCCTGAACAATTTTTCCAATCCAATCCATATCTGTTGGTAATTCACCTTTTTGCATTTCTTCACCAAACAAGTTACAAATAACTCTTCTAAAATACTCATGGCGTGGGAACGATAAGAAACTTCTGGAATCTGTTAGCATTCCAATAAAACAGCTAATCAATCCCATGTTTGACAAAGCATTTACTTGTTTGATGATTCCGTCTTTTTGATCTAAAAACCACCAACCTGAACCAAATTGTACTTTTCCTTTGACACTTCCGTCATTGAAATTACCAATCATGGTAGCTAAGACTTCATTGTCGGCCGGATTCAAATTGTACAAAATTGTTTTGGTAAGCTTGTCTTTCGTATCCAGCGTATCTAAGAATTTAGATAGATTTTCTGCTTGAGGATAATCGCCAATAGAATCCCAACCGGTATCTGGGCCTAATTGCGATAACATACGTTTGTTGTTGTTACGCAAAGCACCTAAGTGGAATTGTTGCACCCAACCAAACTCGTGATAGGTTTCGGCTAAGAACAATAAAATAGCAGTTTGGAATTTATGTGATTCTGAAGTTTCTAAAGTTTTGCCGTCTAATCTTTTGGTAAAAATGGCAGCTACTTCAGCTTCTGTAAAGTTTTCAAACGGAATGTAATTCAAACCATGGTCTGATAATTTACAACCGTTTTTATGGAAATATTCAATACGTTTTCTAAGAACGTTTTTAAGATCGTCAAAAGTTGAAATTTCAACATCGGCAGCCTCACCTAATTGCTTCAGATAATCTGTGTAAGTTTCTGCGTCAATCAGAATAGATTTATCAGGTCTAAACGAAGTGCTCATGTATAATGAAGCATCTTGATTAGCGGCAAATTGTTGGTGATATTGTAACGTATCTGTAGGATCTTCGGTAGTACAAACCGTTTCTACATTCATTTGCGACAATAAGCCCAAACAACTGTTTTCTGGTTGATTTAATTGTGCCGAAGCATTTTCAAAAATAGCATCTGCTGAATTTTCATTCAATAAATCGGTAATTCCAAAATAGCGCGCTAATTCTAAATGCGTCCAGTGAAACAACGGATTTCTCACTGTGTACGGAACTGTTTTTGCCCAGTTTTGAAATTTTTCTTGATCGCTGGCATTTCCGGTAATGAATTTTTCGTTTACACCAAGTGTACGCATGGCTCTCCACTTATAATGATCGCCATAGATCCAAACTTTGGAGATGTTCTCAAATTGAGTGTTGTTCGCAATGTCGTTAGGTGTTAAATGACAGTGATAATCTATAATAGGCATTTTGCTAGCATAGTTGTGGTATAGCTCTTCGGCATATTTGTTTTGCAGCAAAAAATTATCGTGTATAAATGGTTTGCTCATGGCTTTTTAATTTTCGTTACTTGGTTTACCGATAGTGGCTAAAATTCCACCATCTACATATATAATTTGCCCGTTTACAAAGTCACTTGCTTTAGAGGCAAGAAAAACGGCTGTTCCTTGTAAATCTTCAGGATCTCCCCAACGACCGGCAGGAGTTCTGCCTACAATAAAGTCGTTAAACGGATGCCCATTATGGCGAATAGGAGCGGTTTGCGAAGTTGCAAAATAACCCGGTCCAATACCATTTACTTGGATATTGTGTTTAGCCCATTCGGTAGCTAAATTTCTGGTTAGCATTTTTAATCCGCCTTTGGCAGCAGCATAGGCCGAAACCGTGTTTCTACCCAATTCGCTCATCATAGAACAAATGTTGATGATTTTACCTTCTTTGCGTTCAATCATTTTACGACCTACTAATTGCGCCATAATGAAAGCTCCGGTAATGTCTACATCTAACACTCTTCTGAATTCTGATATTTCCATATCTTCTGCCGGAACTCTTTTGATGATTCCTGCGTTGTTCACCAAAATATCAATAGCACCAATAGTGGATTCTATTTCGGCTACTTTTTCTGCAGCCAATTTTTCGTCGGTCACATCAAAAATAAAACCTGAAGCTTTGTAGCCTTTGCTTTTATAATGAGCTAACGCATCTTCTAGTTTGGAAGGCGTTGTACTGGTGATAATCAATTCGGCACCGGCATTTGCCAAACCTTCGGCCATGGCCATTCCAAGCCCGTGCGTTCCTCCGGTGATTAATGCTTTTTTATTTTCTAGACTGAATAAATTCATAATAATATGAGATTAAAGAAGTTCATCTGGAGCACAGAAATCCATATCTCCATAGTCTAAATTTTCACCGGCCATTCCCCAGATAAAGGCATAGTTAGAAGTACCGCAACCTGAGTGAATAGACCACTCCGGAGACAATACTGCCTGATGGCTTTTCATAAAAATGTGTCTGGTATTGTCTGGTTGTCCCATAAAGTGAGAAATGGTTTGTCCTTCTTCCAAATCAAAATAGAAATAGGCTTCCATTCTTCTGCTGTGTGTATGAGCTGGCATGGTATTCCAAACATTGCCTGGAAGTAACTCGGTTAATCCCATTTGTAATTGACAAGTTTCCACAATGCTGTTTACCAATAATTTATTTAAGATTCTTTTGTTAGCATATTTTTCTTCACCAAGTTGAATTACTTCCGCATCTTCTTTACCCACTTTTTTGTTAGGATATTTATGATGCGCAGGAGCAGAGTTGATGTAGAATAAAGGTTGTTCGCCGTCTACAGCTTCAAAAATTACTTCTTTAGATTCTTTCCCAACATACAAAGCTTCTTTTTTAGAAAGCTCATATACTTCACCGTCAACGGTAACTTTTCCTTTTCCACCAACGTTGATAACGCCTAATTCACGTCTGTCTAAAAAGTTTTCAGATTTTAAATATGGAATCGTTTCTAGTTTTAAAGCTTTGGAAACTGGCATAGCACCTCCAACGATATAGCGATCGTACATAGAATAGGTAAGGTTGATATCGTCTTCTGAAAAGATTTTTTCAATAAGAAAATGTTCTCTCAATTCTTCTGTGCTGTACATTTCTGCATCTTGAGGATGTGATGCATATCTAAATTCGTGATTTATCATGATGTAATTTTTAATGTAATCGATTACACAAATATAAAATGTTTTTTCGGAAATCCTAGAGAATATTGCTATAATGAAAAAAAAGAAACTTTATTTTTATGATATTCTATGTTTTATCTGTTTAAAATAAACAAATTAGAATGCAATAAAACCAAAATCATCATGAAACCGTATATCTAACTTTAGGAGCTTATTTTTGAAAAAATAAAAATTTAAATTGAAAGTATTTTTGTATATCGTCGTGTTTTTGTGTAGTTGAAAGATTTTTTTAATTATTTAATATGGAATTTTTTTGAGGTATTATTTATTCTATAAATTTGTTTTAGTTATTAGTATTATGAAAAGAAGTTTTACTATTATTATTTTTCTAGCTTTCGCATTGGTAAATGTATCAATGTTGTTTGCTCAAAACCCACCACCTCCGGGTCTTGGTGATGGAGATGGTGGAGGAGGAGCTCCGCCACCACCGGGTTTACCTGTAGATGGTTACCTGTTGCCAGTCGCTCTATTGGCTGTCGTTTATGGTGTATACAAATTGAATAAGCGCTCAGTTGCTTAGACATATTTGTATTCATTTAATTTAGCTATATATTTCCCCAAAACATCGAATTCTAAATTTACAATAGAGCCTTCTTGAAAGGTCTTAAATATGGTATGCTCATAAGTATATGGTATTATGGCTACTGTAAATTCATTCTTTTTAGCGTTTATTACCGTTAAGCTAGTTCCACTTACGGTTATAGATCCTTTTTCGATGGTTATATTTTTTAAAGAAGGATCATAATTGAAAGTGAAAAATGTACTTCCATCAGCTTCTTCAATTTTAGTACAAGTTGCCGTTTGGTCTACATGACCTTGAACAATATGACCATCTAAACGATCTCCAAGTTTCATAGCTCTTTCAAGATTTACTAGATCCCCTTTTTTTAATAATCCCAAGTTGGTTTTGTCTAAAGTTTCTTTGATGGCTGTTACTGTGTAATTGTCACCATTAATAGCAACAACTGTAAGACAAACGCCATTATGAGCAACGCTTTGATCTATTTTTAATTCTGAAGAAATGCTAGATTGCATGGTAATATGTAGGTTACTTTGCTCTTTTTCAGTAGAAACCACAATTCCTAATTCTTCTACAATTCCCGTGAACATGTTATAATATATTTAGTTAATTTTGTATACTGTAAATCGTACAATCATTTTACGTAAACAAAGGTAATAAATACTGTAAGTGGTTTTGATTTACAGGATGAAAAAGAAATAATTTATGAGCGATAAAATTATAAGAGTAGGAATTTCAATTGGGGATTTAAATGGAATAGGAATAGAAGTAATTCTTAAGACATTTGAAGATGCTCGTATGATGGAGTTTTGTACGCCTGTTATTTTCGGTGCGACAAAAACTTTTTCCTACCAAAAGAAAATATTTAAATTAAATACCAATTTTGTAGGGGTTTCATCCGCTGCAGAAGCTGTAGATGGTAAACTGAATATTGTTAATCTTATTAAAGATGTTCCAAATGTTGAATTTGGAAAAGAAACGAAAGCTGGCGGAACTGTGGCTTTGCAATCTTTACAAGCAGCAACAGAAGCTTTGAAAAAAGGAGAGGTAGATGTTTTAGTAACTGCACCTATAAATAAGTACAACATTCAAACCGAAGAATTTAAGTTCCCAGGACATACAGATTATTTGGCTACTCAATTGGAAGGAGATAGTTTAATGTTTATGGTTTCTGATGGATTGCGTATCGGTTTGTTAACAGATCATGTAGCTGTAAAAGATATTGCAGAGCATATTACTCCAGAATTAATCGAAAGAAAAATAGAAACCATTCATGAGTCATTACGAAAAGACTTTTCTATTCAAAAACCAAAAATTGCAATGCTAGGAATCAATCCGCATAGTGGTGATAATGGTGTAATAGGTAAAGAAGATGATGATGTGATGAAACCAACTATTCAAAAAATATTTGAAAGTGGTAAAATGGTTTTTGGTCCATACGCGGCAGATAGTTTCTTTGGTTCAGATAGTTACAAGCAGTTTGATGCAGTTGTTGCAGCCTATCATGATCAAGGATTAATTCCATTTAAAACACTATCTTTCGGAAAAGGAGTAAATTACACAGCAGGTCTTAGTAAAGTAAGAACATCACCAGATCATGGAACAGCCTATGGTATTGCTGGGAAGGGAGAAGCAGATCCTTCTTCATTTATAGAAGCATTATTTGCTGCAATTAAGATTTACAAAAACAGAGAAGAATATAAAACCCTAAGTGCAAATCCGTTAAAAAAATCAAACGGATAAAATATAAACAAAAAAATGTTGATAAGATTATCATCATAAATAAAAATTTATATCTTTGCACGCTCTAAACTGATGTTGAGATGGATAAGTTTAAGGAATACACTATTCCTTTTGTAGGTTTAAAAGAAGGAAAACACCAGTTTCAGTATCAAATTGATAATGAGTTCTTTGAATTGTTCGATTTTACTGAGTTTAATAGTGCAGCGGTCAACGTGGACATTACTTTAAATAAAAAAAGTACCATGTTAGAGTTGCAATTTAAATCAAAAGGGACCGTGAATGTAGACTGTGATTTGTCTAGCGAACCATTTGATTTGCCTATTAAAGGCGAAATTATGCTCGTAGTAAAATTTGGGGAAGAATTTAATGATGAAAACGAAGAGTTGTTAATCATTCCTCATGGAGAACATCAAATTAATGTAGCACAATATATGTATGAAATGATTGTGTTATCGGTACCCGCAAAACGAGTACATCCCGGGATTAAAGACGGGACATTATCATCTGATATATTGAAAAAGCTGGAGGAACTTCAGCCAAAAGAGAAAGACAAGAAAAACAATGATGAGGATATAGATCCTCGATGGAATACTTTAAAGAAATTATTAACGGATAAATAAGATTGAACGATGGCACATCCTAAAAGAAAGATATCTAAAACCAGAAGAGACAAGAGAAGAACGCACTACAAAGCGTCTGCTCCTCAAGTTGCAGTAGATCCTACTACAGGAGAAGCTCACTTATATCACAGAGCTCACTGGCATGAAGGAAAACTTTACTACAAAGGCCAAGTGTTAATTGATAACACAGAAGCAGAAGTAGCTTAAGTTAAAAGAAGGTATATATAGAACTCTCACAAACGTGAGAGTTTTTTTTGTCATACCCTTAAAATTGCAAAAACTGACCATTTTAAGACCATAATTCATGGATTTTTAGTAATTTCATTTAATTTTGCACCCGTTTTGCATCATTTTTTGAAACAAAAGAAATTAACGTATGAGTAATATAACAGCAGCCATTACCGCTGTAGGAGCTTACGTTCCGGAATACAGGTTAACCAATGAAATATTGGAAACCATGGTAGAAACCAATGATGAATGGATAACTACCAGAACCGGAATTAAAGAAAGAAGAATTTTAAAGGATGATACAAAAGGAACTTCTTTCATGGCTATCAAAGCCGCAGAAGACCTTATTGCAAAAAGAGGAATAACTCCAGAAGAAATAGATCTTATTATTGTAGCTACTGCTACTCCAGATATGCCTGTCGCTGCAACAGCTGCTTATGTTGCTTCAGAAATAGGTGCAAAAAATGCTTTTGCTTACGATCTTCAAGCGGCATGTTCAAGTTTTCTATACGGAATGTCCACTGCTGCCAGTTATATAGAATCGGGTAGATACAAAAAAGTATTATTAATTGGTGCAGATAAAATGTCATCAATTTTAGATTATACAGACCGTGCTACATGTATCATTTTTGGTGATGGTGCAGGAGCAGTCCTTTTTGAACCAAATTCTGAAAATTTAGGATTTGTAGATGAATATTTAAGAAGTGACGGAATCGGAAGAGAATTTCTAAAGATAGAAGCAGGTGGTTCTTTATTACCGCCTTCAGAAGAAACCGTAAAAAATAAGAAGCACTATGTTTTCCAAGATGGAAGAACAGTCTTCAAATTTGCAGTTTCTAATATGGCCGATGTTGCCGCCCAAATTATGACTAGAAATGAGCTTACCAAAGAAGATGTAACTTGGTTAGTTCCACATCAAGCCAACAAAAGAATCATTGATGCCACTGCGCATAGAATGGGGCTAGATGATGAAAAAGTAATGATGAACATTCATAAATACGGAAATACAACCTCTGCAACATTGCCATTGTTATTAAATGATTATGAAAAGCAACTAAAAAAAGGTGACAACCTAGTTTTTGCTGCTTTTGGTGGAGGATTTACTTGGGGGTCTATTTATTTAAAATGGGCTTATAATTCATAAACAAAAAAATCAAAATCATGGATATTAAGGATATTCAAAACTTAATCAAGTTCGTAGCCAAATCTGGTGCCAGTGAAGTAAAACTGGAAATGGAAGATGTAAAAATTACCATTAAAACTGGTTCAGATGATGCTAAAGAAACTACTGTAGTTCAACAAATTCCAATTAGCCAAGCATTGCCACAAGCTCCTGCTGCACAACCAGTAGCTCCAACTACTCCTGCTGCACCTGCAGAGCCAAAAGATGAAAATGCTAAATATATTACTGTAAAGTCACCAATCATTGGTACTTTCTATAGAAAACCATCTCCAGACAAACCTACTTTTGTTGAGGTTGGTTCTACAATTTCTACAGGTGATGTACTTTGTGTTATTGAAGCAATGAAACTTTTCAACGAAATTGAATCAGAAGTTTCTGGTAAAATTGTGAAAGTATTGGTAGATGATTCTTCACCAGTAGAATTTGATCAACCATTATTCTTGGTAGATCCATCATAAGAATTTTAAATGAAAACTAACTAAACGACTTCTCTAGGTCGTTTTTTTCACTTCAAAACTGATTAAAAACATTTAAAATTTCCCAACGATGTTCAAAAAAATATTAATCGCTAACAGAGGAGAAATCGCTTTACGAGTTATTAGAACTTGTAGAGAGATGGGTATAAAAACCGTAGCTGTATATTCTACAGCCGATGCAGAAAGTCTTCATGTTAGGTTTGCAGATGAGGCGGTTTGTATAGGACCGGCTCCAAGTAAAGAGTCATATTTAAAGATTCCTAATATTATTGCAGCTGCAGAAATTACAAATGCAGATGCTATTCACCCAGGGTATGGTTTCTTATCAGAAAATGCTAATTTCTCAAGAATTTGTTCAGAACACGGTATCAAATTTATTGGTGCTTCTGCAGAAATGATTGATAAAATGGGTGATAAAGCTACAGCAAAAGCTACGATGAAAGCTGCCGGAGTTCCAACAGTTCCAGGATCTGAAGGTATTCTTGAATCTTATGAAGAAGCAGAAAAGTTAGCTAAAGAAATGACCTATCCTGTAATGCTTAAAGCTACTGCTGGTGGTGGTGGTAAAGGTATGCGCGCCGTTTGGAAGCAAGAAGACCTTAAAAAAGCATGGGATAGTGCAAGACAAGAAGCAGCAGCATCTTTCGGTAACGATGGAATGTACATGGAAAAACTGATTGAGGAACCTCGCCATATAGAAATTCAGGTAGTAGGAGATCAATTTGGTAAAGCATGTCACTTATCAGAAAGAGATTGTTCTGTTCAGCGTCGTCACCAAAAATTAACAGAAGAAACTCCTTCGCCATTCATGACAGATGAGTTGCGCGAGAAAATGGGAGCAGCAGCTGTAAAAGCAGCAGAATATATTAGATATGAAGGTGCAGGTACCATAGAATTTTTAGTAGATAAGCATAGAAATTTCTACTTTATGGAAATGAACACTCGTATTCAGGTTGAACACCCAATTACAGAGCAAGTAATTGATTACGATTTAATTCGTGAGCAAATTTTAGTAGCTTCGGGTGTGCCAATTTCGGGTAAAAACTATTATCCAAAATTACATTCTATTGAGTGTAGAATTAATGCAGAAGATCCGTACAACGATTTTCGCCCTTCTCCAGGAAAAATTACTACACTACATGCTCCAGGAGGACATGGAGTTCGTTTAGATACACATGTTTATAGTGATTATATGATTCCACCGAATTATGATTCTATGATTGCTAAATTGATTACAACTGCACAAACAAGAGAAGAAGCTATCAATAAAATGAAGCGTGCTCTTGATGAGTTTGTGATAGAAGGTATCAAAACTACCATTCCTTTCCATAGACAATTAATGGATGAGCCGGATTATGTTGCCGGTAATTACACCACTAAGTTCATGGAAGATTTCGAAATGAAACCAAAGAAAGCAGAATAAATGAAAAGGCTCCTAATATAGGAGCCTTTTTTTATTACGTTTACGAGTAAATTTTTATATTTGGCATTCTACTACATTAGCTATGAAAATGATACTCGTTAAATTATTATCCCTTTTTATCCTATTGATCTCAACTTCTTCATGTTTTGAGGTTATTGAAGAAGTTTCCCTAAATAAAAACGGATCGGGTACCATTGAACTTACTTTAAACCTTAGTCAAAGTAAAACCAAGTTAGCATCTGTAATGTTGTTAGATAGTGTTAATGGTCATAAGATTCCTTCAAAAACTGATATAGAGAAGCATGTTTTAGACCTAGTAAATGACCTGAAATCTGCTCCGGGTTTATCCAATGTAAAGCATACTATAGATTTTGATAATTATATATTGAGCCTTCGTTGTGATTTTAAAAAAGTAGAAAACCTAAATAATTTTGCACAACAAGTTTGGGATAAACAAAAAGTTTCAGGCCAGTTTAAATCTTACAACTACGATGTGAGTAAAATGCTATTTCAGAGAAAATTTGATTTTGGAAACAAGCTAAAAGAATCTTACAGCAAGTTGAGTAAAGACGATAAAAATGTTTTTGATAACGCAAGCTATACATTAATCTATCGTTTTGAAAATCCTGTAAAGTCGTTCTCAAATAAGAATTCAAAACTTTCAAAATCAAAAAAGGCGTTGATGATGAAGCTCAATGCAAATAATTTTATTCAACAAAACGTAACAATAGAGAATACAATACAACTAATCCAATAGGGAAAAAACCACTTTATGAAAAAAATATTTTTACTACCTGCTTTATGTTTTTCGGTAACCATTTTTGCGCAAGATTTGGAAAAGAAAGTTCCGGAAGATGCAACTATTGTAGCTAGAGCAAATGGAGAAAATTTACTCGATTTAATGTCTGTTACAGAGCTAGACGAATCGATTCTTGGAAAATCACTTTTAGGCATGGTTCAAGAACAAGGAAGTTCTGAAAAACCATCATTAACAGATTTTGGTTTTAATATAGATGCTTCTTCATATTACTACATGAGCATGAATGATAGTGTATTTTATAATACGCTTATGATTCCAATTGCAGATGATGCAAAAATGGAAAAGTTCTTTACCAAAATTATGGGAAAGGAAATTGTTCAAGAACAAGAGTTCCACACGTTTGAAGGTACGCCCGATGCTCCTGTAATGGTTTGGGATAAAAAAACGTTGGTTTTGGTCTATCCAAGTTTGGCAGATGCTTATTTCAAAGAGCCAGCTGTAATGGAGAGATATGGGCTGACTGAAGAGAAGACCTTTGATTTTTCTAACTGGGGAGTTGAAGACGATTCGGAAGATGAAATGTATTATGAAGACGAAACTGGAGAAGAGTATACAATTCAACAGAATGGAGATACTATTAAGGTAGAAACTCCGGAAGAGGTTGAAATTCCACAGGAAATTCCTTCAGGACCATCAAATTATGAAATCAAAAACCAATTAGGATCTGCTTGGGCTTTTGATATGGCCAAGACTGTTTTAAGAACCAATCCTTCTTCCGATATTACTAAAAACAAAGCATACCGTAAGAATGTAGATGATGATGCGGTTCTTTCATTATTCGTTGGTAACTATGATATTTTCATGGAATCTGTTTTGAAAAATGCAGGTAGTTACAGTACTATGATGGGTATGATGAATTTTGGAAATTTATACAAAGATGCTGCTTCAACAACCAACTTATTCTTAAACGAAGATGAAATTGTTTTCGAAAGCATTAGTAATGTAAGTGATGAAATTGGTGATGTTTACAAAAAAGTTTTTGATAGAAAAGTGAACAACGACTTTGTAAATTATATCAATGAAGATAAGAGTATCGCTTTTTTCAGTTTTGCAATTAATACTGAAGAGGCATTGACAGAATATCCAAAATTAATGCAGAATATCTACAAGGACTTTCCTACCTATGGACAGGAAATGGATCTTGGTTTAGAAGCTTTTTCATTGCTTTTAGACGAAAAAGCTGTAGGAAATGTGATTAAAGGAGACTTTATGTTCCTCTTAAATGATTTTACGGAACAGGAAAGAACATTTACTACATATGATTATGATGAAGATTTTAATTATGTAGAAAAGGAAGAAACAAAGAAAGAGACTTTACCAGATTTTCTTTTGATGTTTTCTTCAGATGATACAAACCTGTTAAGTAAACTAGTAAATTATGGTACCGAGAAAGGTATAGTAAATCAAACAGAAAGTTATTACGAAATTATGATTCCAGAATCTCCAATGTCTATCTATTTTGCTATTAGAGAAGGGATTATTTTTCTAGGTACTTCTGCTTCAGATATGAAAGCAATTACTTCAGGAACATTCGTGGCAAAACTTTCTAAAGAACATGAAAAGTTGATTTTGAAAAACAAGTTTAGTGGTTTCTTTAATCCAAAAGTTTTAGCTGATAAAATTCCTGTAGAAGAAATGGGAGTTTCTACCATGAAAACAGCTTTATATTTCTTAGATAACCTAGGAGAAATTACCATGAAAGGCTCAAAGGTTTGTAAAAACAGAGTTAAAGGAGAAGTGGTAATAGAAATTCCTGAAGGTCACAAAAATGGGTTGAAATACTTATTTGATCTTGTTGAAAATATGAGAAAATAGTCTATGACTACATTTATAAAAGTTTTACAAAAAGCAGTTCTTGTTATGGCAGGGCTGCTTTTCGTGTTTTATATAATTCTTTGGTATCGTGACATGCGGTCATATCAAGATACAATACCTATAAACACAGCTTCGGTGGTTAAGGTCAACGTAGATGGAATGGCTTTAGAGCTCGTTTGGAATATGATTTGTCATCCTTCCTCATATTTGAACGAAAATGAAAAAACAAAAGATGAAGATGTTGAGTATGGAATTAATATACCCGCAAATCTTTTTATAAGTACCTTAAAAAATAAGAAATCAGATAGTTTTTTTACAATACTAAACGTAACCAATACTAGCTCTTTTTCAAACTATTTAGTTCAAGAATTGCATTTAAAAGAGATTGAATCCGGGGAGTCATATCAAATATTTCAGCATGAAAACACTAAGCTGAAGGTGGCTTTTAACAATGATAAGGCGGTTGTTTCCTATGCAAATTCGGGTGAGTCAGTAATGGATGTTTTTGAAAGTGTGCTCAATAAAAAAGAGTTTTTAAAATCAGATGATTTTTTAGGTAGAGTGAAATCTGTAAATGAAGATATAGCTTTTGTATCGCCAATACAAACGATTTCTTTTGATGTAAAGCCCGGTAAAATTGCTATTCAGTCATTGGATTCTGAAACGCCTAAAATGCCAAAAATTTTTAGAAAAGGAGAAAAGAATGCATTGTATTTAGAACTTCAGAAACTCACTTTTCACCAAAATGAAGAATGGAATATAAAAGGTGTTTCTTTGGCCACAGATAGTTTGCAAATGTATACAGAAGGATCTGTACAGCTAGCTGTAAACAATTCGGTTTCTCAAATAGATTCTATAATTACCTATGAGTACAATGACGATTTTGAGAAAGTGCCGGTCATGAGTACAACTCAAAAACAAGTGCCCAATATTCAAATACAGGTTAACGATACTTTAGGAAAAGTATTTTCTTATTTCAAGCGTACCGGTTTAGTGGAAGATAATCAATTAAATAAAGATATTTTCCCTTTATATAAACTTCACGCTACCAATGTTCCTGGCGGTGTTCATTTCTTCACTGGATCAGAAATTCATCAATCACAATGGTTGACAGATGCATCATATTTATATGTGAATTTTGATAAGATCACCAATTATGAAGATTTTTCATTTCTTAAAAAATATGTGGAAGAACTCAAGGATTTTGAAATGAGTTTTCAACTCTCAACTAAGGGTATTTCTCATCTCAATGGAAATATCTACTTCAAAAATGATTCGTACTATCCATTAAAAATTCTGTTAAAGTAAAATACTGATATTCAGTGAACTCATTATTTGTTTATCTTGAATAAGAAAAATAAAAAATTGAGCACTATGTTTAGTTATTGGGAATATAAAAACTGGATTACAGATATAGATTTTGCCATTGTAGGTAGCGGAATTGTTGGGTTAAATTGTGCTTTGGCGTTGCGTGAAAAGTATCCAAGCGCTTCCATACTCGTGTTAGAAAAAGGAGTTTTGCCGCAAGGTGCTAGTACCAAAAATGCCGGATTTGCTTGTTTTGGTAGTTTATCAGAGCTTTTAGATGATTTAAATACCCATGATGAAGACGAAATGGTTTCGTTGGTCAAACATCGTTGGGAAGGCCTGCAAGCGCTGCGTACTATTGTGGGCGATGACGCTATGGAATTTCAGCAATATGGAGGAAACGAAATTTTTTTGAAGGGAAATCCGGACTTCTATGAATCATGTTTAGAAGAGCGATCCAGAATTAATAAATTGTTACATCCACTTTTTCACCAAGATGTTTTTGAAGAAAAGGCCAATGATTTTCACTTTGGCCACATTCAAGATTACTACATCAGCAACACGCTGGAAGGTCAGCTAGACACCGGTAAAATGATGAATACGTTGTTAAAAAAGGCATATTCTTCAGGAATCAAGATCTTAAATAGTATTCAAGTAGAGGATTTTCAAGATTTGAATGGATCTGTTTCAGTACAAACAAATATGTTTGACTTAACCGTGAAAAAACTCTTCATAGCTACCAATGGATACGCAAGTGATTTGGGCATTACCGATGTAAAACCTGCAAGAGCACAGGTTTTGATAACAAAACCAATTGCCAATTTACCCGTGAAAGGAACTTTTCATATTGAAGAAGGATATTACTATTTCAGAAATGTAGGAGATCGAATATTATTTGGTGGAGGTAGACACTTAGATATTGAAGGCGAAACCACCACACATATTGCACAGTCATCAATAGTTCAGGAAAAATTGGAAGAAATGTTATCAGAAATAATTTTACCCGAATTTGATTATGAAATTGATATGCGTTGGAGCGGAATTATGGGTGTGGGACCTGCAAAAAGACCTATTGTAAAATCCATTTCTAATAACGTATTTTGTGGTGTTCGCCTAGGCGGTATGGGTATTTCTATAGGAACACTTGTAGGTCGTCAATTAGCCGAACTTGAACACGCCCTTGTACATGAAAAAATTATTTAAGTTTCTTTTTAAAATTATTCTTTGGTTTGTAGCCATCACAGTGATTTGGGTAGTTTTGCTACGCTTTGTTCCTGTATTTTATACGCCGTTAATGCTTATCAGAGCTTATGAAAATAGAGAGGATACAGGTTGGGAACTCAAACATGATTGGGTGCCTAGAAAGTATATTTCTCCAAATATGGAGTTGGCAGTGGTGTGTAGTGAAGATCAGAATTTTGTAACGCACAATGGTTTCGATTTTGGAGCTATTGAAAAGGCTATGAAGTTTAATGAGAATCATAAAACCAAAAAGCGCGGTGCTAGTACCATTAGTCAGCAAACGGCTAAAAACGTTTTTTTGTGGCCTGGAAGAAGCTGGGTTCGCAAAGGGTTTGAAGTGTATTTTACTTTTTTGATTGAGTTGATTTGGCCCAAAGAACGGATTATGGAAGTCTACCTCAATAGCATTGAAATGGGCAATGGGATTTTTGGGGTTGAAGAAGCTTCAAAATATTGGTTTACGAAACCTGCAAGCAAATTGTCTAAAGCAAATGCAGCAGCTTTGGCGGCAGTACTTCCAAATCCTAGAAAATACAGAGCCAATCCGCCAACACCTTATATTCAAAAAAGAATTGCCTGGACATTACAGCAAATGCGCTTTCATGGCGGTAAACTAGATTATACCAAGAAAAAGAAAGATGAAACATCTAAAAAGTGAGGTAATAGCGGCTTGTGAAGCTATTATTTCATCAAAATTAAAATCGGTTCAGGAAACGCTAGCCAATTTGCAAGAATCATTATTTTCTGAAACTAAAAGTACAGCGGGTGATAAGCACGAAACTGGCAGATCCATGGTGCAATTAGAAATGGAAAAGACTGGCGCCAAGGTACTAGAATTAGAAAAAGAATTAGCCGTTTTAGATCGAATTAAGAAACAGGAAAATCAACAACAAAAATTAGTACGGCTTGGCAGTTTGTTAGAAACATCCAATGGAATTTATTTTATTGCTGTGAGTCTTGGATTAGTGAAGATCGAAAACCATCAAGTGTTCGCTATTTCATCTGGAGCTCCTATTGCCAAAGAGTTTATAGGAAAAACAGCTGGAGAAACGGTTAGTTTTAGAAATACCTCAATCACAATCCAAACTATTTTTTAAGCTGAATTTGAATGTGTTCCGAAGTAATTTCTTCGGAAGATTTTAATGTGATTTTTTTGCCATTCAATTCTCCCAGCACTAAGTAATGATCACCTTGAAAATAACAACTTTTCACTAAAACTTGTACACCTCCACTAGCTACAATTTCTAATTGATGTGGGTAGCAAATAAGTTCATTTTTATCGGTGTCAAAGTCTTTTCCGTCCAATACATTTACATCGCCAAAAAGTGAAGCAACGTAAGCATTTGTTGGATTTTGATAGAGTACTTTTGGGTTTTCAAAAGTGAGTACTTCACCATCTTTCATCACTAAGGTTTTATCAGAAAACGGTAACGACTCTTCTTTGTCGTGTGTAGCAACCAAACATGTAATGTTGTGTTTTTTCAGATGTGCAAACAAGTTTCTGCGTAACGAGTTTTTCTGAAAACTATCAATATGGCTAAACGGTTCGTCTAGCAATAAAACTTCTGGTTCTACAGCAATGGCGCGTGCTAGCGCTACACGTTGCATTTGTCCGCCACTCAATAATTTTGCTTTTACGTTGGCAAATTCAGTCATTTCAACCATTTCTAACAACTCCTGAATACGTTGTTTTTTTTCCTCCGGATAGAAATTAGACAAGTGTTTTCCAATATTTTGTGCTACGGTAAGAAAGGGCATCAAATCAAAATCTTGTGCTAAATATTTCATATAATCCATGCCAGGTACCAAGTTGTAAGCTGGTCCAAGCACAGGAGTTTCATTATAGAAAATTTTACCTGCTTCCAAGTCAAACAGTCCATAAATGCAACGAAGCAAAGTACTTTTTCCGCAGCCACTTTCGCCCATAATGGCAATATGTTCTCCTTTTTCTACACGAAAGGAAACATCTTTCAGAATAGGTTTTTCGGCATAAGCAAAAGAAATATTTTCAATAGAAAGCATGTGCAAAATTTTTTCAAAGGTACAGATTCTATGACTCTCAATTCTTTCAATTCCCTTATATTTGAGAAAAATATAACATGAAGTTTTATTTTACTACACTTTTGTTTTGTGCTGCTTTTTCAGCCTTTGCACAGCAAGAAATTACAGTTCAAGAACTTAAAGATCATATTTCTTTTTTAGCTTCCGATGAAGAAGAGGGCCGTTTTCCAGGCACTATTGCCAATGAAGATGTGGTGCTGTATATAGATATGGATTTTCAAAAATCTGGTTTAGTACCTTTTGATGGAAATTTTCTTCAGGAGTTCAATGCAAAATTGAGGAAATCTGGTGAAGAAGTTTCAACTTGGAATATCATTGGATTTCTTCCGGGGAATGATGCTAAATTGAAAAATGAATTTATTGTACTGGGTGCGCATTACGATCATTTAGGAAAGGTAGGCGATAGTATTTTTCATGGGGCCGACGACAATGCGAGCGGAACGGCTGCACTTTTGGAAATTTCTGAAAAAGTGGCTACTCACAAATCTGAATTGAAACGAAGTGTCATTTTTGTTGCTTTTGGAGCTGAAGAGCAAGGATTATTGGGGAGTACATATTTTACAGAAAATCCACCGGTACCACTTTCAACCATTAAAGTGATGTTGAATATGGATATGGTTGGGCATTTAAATGATGAAAACCATGTATACATGGGTGGAGCTGCGAGTTTTCCCAACGGACAAGAACTCATGAAAAGTTTGGGAGCGCCCAATGGAATCAATCCTATTGTGATAGCCTATGATGTTGGAGGATCTGATCATGTTTCGTTTTTTAAGAAAGAGATTTCCGTTTTAGGTTTGCATACAGGTGGCCATGAAGATTATCATAAACCGACAGATACAGCCGATAAAATTCATTACGAAGGGGAAGTCAAAGTCTGTAATTATATTTACGATGCGCTCATGCATTTGGCAACAACCACTGATGACTTGTATTTTATTCCAGAGAAAAAAGAACAAACCGAAAATTAATAGAAAAGGCTTCAGAATTCTGAAGCCTTTTTCGTTGATGTATTTTGAGAATAGTTTATTCTGCTAACTTCACTGGAAGTTCCTTGTATCCCATGTTGTATAAAGTAAATCCAAAGATATCAGCATATTGCTCTATGGTTTTGCTAATTGGAGTTCCTGCACCGTGACCGGCATTGGTTTCAATTCTGATTAAAACCGGAGCTTCTCCAGCTTGTTTAGCTTGTAATTGTGCTGCAAATTTAAAACTGTGCGCAGGTACTACTCGGTCGTCATGATCTCCGGTAGTTACCAAAGTTGCAGGATATTTAGTGCCTTCTTTCACATTTTGAACAGGAGAATACCCTTTTAGATATTCAAACATTTCTTTGGAATCTTCTGCTGTTCCGTAATCGTAAGCCCATCCGGCTCCAGCAGTAAATGTGTGGTAACGCAACATATCCATTACTCCAACTGCTGGTAAAGCTACTTGCATTAAATCGGGTCTTTGAGTCATGGTTGCACCCACTAACAGTCCACCGTTAGAACCACCACGAATGGCTAAATAATCACTTGAAGTATACTTTTCATCAATTAGATATTCTGCAGCGGCAATAAAATCATCAAATACATTTTGTTTCTGCATTTTGGTACCGGCTACGTGCCATTTTTTACCGTATTCACCACCGCCACGTAAATTGGCAACGGCATACACACCGCCTTGCTCTAACCAAACCGCATTAGTTACGCTGAACGAAGGCGTTAAACTAATGTTGAATCCGCCATAACCATATAAGATGGTTGGATTTTTACCATTCAATTCTGTTCCCTTTTTGTAGGTAATCATCATCGGAACTTTGGTACCGTCTTTTGAAGTGTAAAATACTTGTTTCGATTCGTACGCATCACTATTGAAATCAATTTTAGGAGACCAATACAATTCTGAAGTTCCTTCAGCAATATCATACGTATAAATACTTGAAGGCGTGTTGTAGTTGGTAAAGGAATAATATAGCGTTGTTTCTTCTTTTTTAGCGCCAAATCCACCAGCAGTTCCTAATCCTGGTAATTCTACTTCTCTAACCAAGTTTCCATCATAATCATATTGTTTTACCTGATCGATGGCATCTTTCATGTACGAAGCAAAAAAGTAACCTCCGCCAGTTGAAGGACTCAAAGTGAATTCAGTTTCCGGAATAAAATCTTTCCAATTTTCAGGAGTTGGGTTCGCAGCATCTACAGTGACAATGCGTTTGTTAGGAGCGTCATAATCGGTAACAATAAACAATTTTGAACCTTCGTTTTCTATCACATAGCTATCGTTGTCTGCATTGTCAACCACAGTAATGATTTTTGAATTTGGTTGTGTCAAATCCTTTAAAAACAATTTGTTTCCGTAGGTAGAAACAGCTGCTGTGATGACTAAATATTTTTGATCTTCGGTAACGCTACCGCCAACATACCTGCTTTTTTCTGCATCGGTTGCACCAAAAATAACAGCATCTTCCGTTTGTGGTGTTCCTAATTTGTGATAATATAATTTGTGCTGATCGGTCTTTGCAGAAAGCTCGCTTCCGTCTGGTTTGTCGTAGCTCGAATAGAAGAATCCTTCAGTTCCTTTCCAAGAAACTCCAGAGAATTTAATATCGGTGAGAGTATCGCCCACTTGTTCTTTGGTTGCAGTGTTGAGCACAATTACTTTGCGCCAATCGCTTCCTCCTTCAGAAATAGAATACGCAGCCAAGCTACCATCTTTGGTAAAGCTTAATCCGGCTAGGGAAGTAGTGCCATCTTCAGCAAAAGTGTTGGGATCTAAAAAAATTTCTTCGTTTCCAGAAGCATCTTTTCTGTACAAAACCGATTGATTTTGCAAGCCATCATTTTTATAAAAATACGTATAATCGCCTCTTTCAAACGGAGCACTGATTTTCTCGTAATTCCATAATTTTTCAAGACGTTCCTTTAAGTCTTTTCTAAAAGGTATTTTATTTAAATAATCGAACGTTACGTTGTTTTCTTCTTTCACCCAAGCAGCGGTTTCATCGCTTCGGTCGTCTTCTAACCAACGATACGGATCTTCAACAGCAACACCAAAAAAAGTGTCGGTTACCACTTCTTTTTTTGTGGTAGGATATTCAATTTTCATAGCAGTTTCTTCTTTTTTCGAAGTTTCATTACAGGCAATGAGGCTTAAAATTAATGCCCCGTAACAAAGGTTTTTCATGAGTAATCAGTTTTCTCAAATATAAGTAATGAAATTCGTTTTGAGAGTATGATTGCAATATGAAAATTTAGAGTTGCTACTTAGAAATTTACTGCAATAATTTTTAGAAAACGTTGTAGAGATGATGTTTGTCATAGAATGCAATTGAAAATAAAAGTGCTTGTAATTAGCTGATTAAGGAGTGTTAATTTTGAAACTGTAAACGAAAATCAACAATAACATGAAAGGTCATCTGGTATTTTTAGTAGGTTTATTTTGTATGTTTTTTTCAAATGCGCAAGAAGAAAAAATAGAACATCATGCGCTTAAAAACTCGTTACGAGTAAGTGTGGGAATAGGTCACAGTTATATAAAAAAAGGAATAGACGGTGAAAACTATGGAATTTCAATGGCCACCTTTTATGCTGACGGAGATTATTGGTTTTCGAACAAATTTGCTGCTGGTTTGCAAACAGAAATTATTCTGGAGGATTTTCTTGTAGAGCACCATTCTGAAGATGAGCATATACAAAAACTGGAACGCTCAAACCCTATTGCGGTAGTTCCTGTAATGCTGTATACACCTATAAAAAATGTGATGCTGGTAGGCGGTTATGGCGTAGATTTTTGTGAAAATGAAACCTTTACTATGGTAAGAACCGGGATAGAATATGGAGTGCATTTTTCCAATGATTGGGAAGTAGGAACTTCACTTATCTACGATTTTAAAACTGATGCCTACGATGCTTGGGTTTTTGGCGTGGGCATTAGCAAATTTTTTAATTTTTCGTCTGACCATGCCCATGGATTGGCCAGTGCCGAATAGAAGAAAAGCCTTCGAAATTTACTTCCGAAGGCTTTTCCGTAATTGTGATTTAAATAAACCACACCCAATTAAAAAAACTGCTAATAAATAAAAGAGGAAAAACGTTATTTCCAACCACCACCTAAGGCTCGGTATATATTTACCATTGCACTTACTTGTTGTAGTTTGGTTTCTACCAATTCAAATTTAGATTCCAAAGCATCGCGTTGGGTTAGCAATACTTCCATGTAGTCTGCTCGTGCGTTTCTAAACAAGTTATTTGAGATTTGAATGGATGAATTCAATGCGTCCACTTGTTGAGATTTTAAATCGTAACTCTTTTTCAAGTTATCCATTTTCGCAAGTTGATTTACTACTTCTATATAAGCATTTAAAATGGTACGTTCATAATTATACACTGCCTGCACTTGCTTCGCATTTGCACTAATGTAACTGGCTTTGATGGCATTTCTGTTTATCAATGGAGCCATTACATCACCTGCTAAAGAATACAATAAAGACTCCGGAGTATCTAGCAAATATTTAGGATTAAAAGCTCTGTAACCAATGCCGGCAGAGATACCTAATGAAGGATAGAACCTTGCCTTTGCTACTTTAATATCCAATTTTGCCGCAGCCAATTCTAGTTCTGCTTTTCTAACGTCTGGTCTGTTTTCCAATAGTTGAGATGGAATTCCTGTTTGAATGTTTTCTGGTTCCAGAACTTCAAAAGATTCCATATCTCTAGCTACATGTTGCGGAAATCTACCCACTAAAAAGTTGATACGGTTTTCAGTTTCAACAATTCTTTGCTGAATATCAAACTGCATACTTTTTGTTTTTAGAACTTCGGCATTAAACCTACGTACGGCAAGCTCATTTACGCGTGCAGCTTCTTTTTGAATTTTTACGATTCGAAGAGCATTAGACTGAATTTTTATATTCTGTTGTACAATTGCTAACTGATTGTCCAAAGCAATTAATTCATAATATGAATTTGCTATTTCCGCCACTAGATTTGTGACCACAAAGTTCTTTCCTTCAACGGTAGAAAGATATCTACTCACGGCGGCTTTTTTAGCATTGTGCAGTTTGCTCCAAACATCCACTTCCCAAGATGCATAAGCTCCCACCATATAATCTTGTAATGGTTCTGGCATTTCTTCTCCCGGTCTTATGTCGGTAGTAGCTTCCATGGCTCCTTCACTAGTATAGCGCGCTTTTTTGTCTACGCCGGCACCTGCTTTAATGTCCACAAAAGGTAAATATTCTCCTTTGCGAGCTCGTACTTCGCTTTGTGCAATTTGTAGTTCTTGTAAGGTGATATTTAGCTCTTGATTGTTTTGAAGTGCTTCAGTAATCAAGCTATCTAAATAAGGATCATCAAAATACTCTTTCCACTGCGTTTGAGCAGTATTCATAGTACTATCTGCCGCTTGTGTATTTCCAATAAAATTCTCTGGAGTAGAGGTATCCTCTGTCCTTTGTGCAACTTGCGGAAGTTTACAAGCGGTGAAATTTAGGAGTAGACAAGCTACCCCTAAATATTTATATATTCTATTTTTCTTCGATTTTCGCATGATGTTCTTCTGTTAATGGATATTCTTCTTCATCTTTAATCAGTTTACGTCCGTCGGCTAGCGTTCCAAATATGTAATACAAACCTGGTACGATTAGTACACCGAATATGGTACCGAAAAGCATACCACCTGCAGCTGCAGAACCAATAGTTCTGTTACCAATTGCACCTGGACCTGTTGCGATTACCAATGGAATTAAACCTGCGATAAATGCAAAGGATGTCATTAAAATAGGACGGAAACGTACTCTGGCTCCTTCAATAGCTGCTTCAAGAACTGTAAAGCCTTCCTGCCTTTTCTGGACAGCAAACTCCACAATCAATACGGCATTTTTACCCAAGAGACCAACCAGCATCACCAGCCCTACCTGAGCATAAATATCGTTGGCAAGTCCCATGGCATCAATCATGGCAAAGGCTCCAAATACCCCAGCTGGCAACGAAATGATTACAGCTAATGGCAGTATAAAACTTTCATACTGTGCAGACAATACAATGTATACGAATGCAAGTACTACTAAGAAAATATAGATAGCTTCATTACCACGGTTGATTTCATCTTTTGCTAAACCAGCCCAGTCAATACCATATCCTTTAGGTAATGTTTTCTTGGCAACTTCTTGAATTACCTTAATAGCTTCACCACTACTGTAACCTTGTGCAGGAGAACCGTTAATAGAAGCAGCGGTGTACATGTTGTAACGCGTAATTTCATTTAATCCTTGGGTCTTTTTAATCTTCATAAATGAAGAATAAGGAACCATTTCATCACGATCGTTTTTCACATATAATTTCAAGACATCTTCTGGCAATCTTCTGTATTCAGGAGATGCTTGCACATACACTTTATAGAAAGTCCCGAAACGAATGAAACCTTGCTCATATGTACTACCAATTAAGATGGAAAGGTTGTTCATTGCTTTTTCAATAGAAACACCTTTTTGCATCGCTGCTTTGTTGTCTATTTCTAACTCATATTGAGGATAGTTTGCAGCAAAGAAACTGAACAAACCTGTAAGCTCTTTACGCTCTTTTAAGGCATCCATAAACTGATCGTTTACTTTACCAAAAGCTTTGTAATCTCCAGAGTTGGTCTGGTCAAGTAATTTTAAAGAGAAACCACCTGCTGCACCATACCCGGGAACGGCTGGCGGTTGGAAGAATTCTATAGTAGCTCCAGGAATATCTTTCGCTTTTTCCTCCAATTCTTCAATAATTTGAACAGCTGTATTTTTACGTTCGGACCAGTTTTTAAGGTTGATCAAACAAGTACCTGCATTGGATCCACGACCTTCTGTTAAGATTTCGTAACCTGCAATTGCAGAAACAGATTCAATACCTTCAACTTCTTCTGATATTTTCTGAAGCTGACTTGAAACCTCATACGTTCTTTCCAAAGTAGAACCTGGAGGTGTTTGAAGAATAGCATAGATCATACCTTGATCTTCTGCAGGAATAAATCCGGCAGGTAAAGAATTTGTAGTAAACCAAATTCCGGCACAGAAAGCAATTAACAAACCGAAAGTTACCAAACGTCTGTTGGCAATTACATTCAAAAGACCTACATATCTACCTGTTAATCTTTCAAATCTACGGTTGAACCAATCTAAGAACATAGAAATTGGTGTTCTTCTTCGCTTTTTACCATGATTGTCTTTTAAGATCATAGCACACAATACTGGCGTAAGTGTTAATGCTACCAAACCAGAAAGTACAATAGATGATGCCATGGTAATGGAGAACTGACGGTAGAAAACCCCAACAGGACCCGACATGAATGCTACAGGAACGAAAACCGCTGTCATTAATAACGTAATAGCGATTACGGCACCTGAGATTTCACCCAATACTTTTTTAACAGCATTATATGGATTGAGGTGTTCTTGTTCCATTTTTTCATGGACCGCTTCGACGACGACAATAGCATCATCCACAACTACACCAATAGCTAATACTAATGCGAACAGCGTAATCATGTTAATGGTAAGTCCAAAAATACTCATGAATAAAAATGCCCCCACTAGCGATACGGGAACGGCAATCGCCGGAATCAAAGTAGAACGCCAATCTCCTAAGAACAGGAATACTACAATAGCTACTAAAACGAATGCTTCACCTAAAGTATGTATTACTTTTTCGGTAGATGCATCAAGGAAACGAGAAACATCGTAGCTAATTTTGTAGTCCATTCCGGGAGGAAAACGCTCTGCTTTAATTTCATCCAGCTTTGCTTTCACCTCTTCAATAACGTCACTGGCGTTACTTCCGTAGGTTTGCTTAAGGGTTATAGCGGCTGAGGGGTGCCCGTCTAAATTGGAATAAATATCATAGAATTCACTACCTAATTCTACATCTGCTATATCTTTTAAATATAAGATTTCGCCATCTGGATTGGCTCTTACAATTACGTCTTTATATTCTTCGGGCTTATTGTATCGCCCTTTATAGGTAAGTACATATTCTAAAGATTGAGATCGCTTCCCGGAACTTCTACCTAAACGACCTGGAGAACCAATGATACTTTGTGCTTCCAGAGCTTCCATCACTTCGTCTGTAGAAACGTTGTAAGCACGCATTCTGTCTGGCTTTAACCAAACACGCATGGCGTATTGTCTACTCCCTAAAATTTTGGCATATCCAATACCATTAAGACGCTTTATTTCTGGAAGTAAGTTAACATTGGCGTAGTTAAATAGAAACTTTTGATCTGCATGTTTATCGGTACTATAAAGGTTTACGTACATCAACATGTTTGGCTGAATTCTGTTTTCGATAACACCTTCTAACTGAACCAATGCAGGTAATTTATTCATTACCTGATCTATACGGTTTTTAACGTTTACAACCGCTGCATTAGGATCTGTTCCTAAATTAAATACAACATTGATTGTAGCCTCACCCGCACTCGTAGCATCGGAGGTCATATATTTCATTCCCGGAACACCGTTAATAGCTTTTTCTAACGGGATAAGGGATGAATTAACTAATACTTTTGCACTAGCTCCCGGATATGATAATGCTATTTGAACCTGTGGTGGCGCAATAGAGGGGAACTGTGATATAGGAAGGTTCATCATTGACAATATACCCACAAACACTATCACAAGTGATATGGCAATTGCCAAGACTGGCCTTTTTATAAATTTATTAAACATAATTTGCCTTGTGTTTTTAGATTATTATTCTGCAGGTAATTGTAGCGCAGAGATCACTTCCTCTGGTTTTTCATATTCATATTCAATCTTTTCACCATCTTTTACTTTTCTAATACCTTCAAGAAGAATTTTATCACCTTCTTTTATACCAGATTTGATGATGTATAGATCGTCAAGTTCATACGCTATTTCTACTTCACGATTTTCAACTTTATCGTCCTTATCAACTACATAAACATATTTCTTGTCTAATACTTCGTAAGTTGCTTTTTGTGGAATGATAAGAGCTTCTGGAACAGGGATTGACATGATTATGTTTCCTGTTTCACCGTGTCTTAATAATCTATCGGGGTTTGGGAATGTAGCTCTAAATGGAATGTTACCGGTTTCGTTATTAAAATCGGCTTCAATAGTTTTCACTTCTCCTTTGTGATCAAAGATTTTATTATTGGCCATTAAAAGCTGAACTTTCTCTGGATTGTCTTTATTGATAAGTGTTTTAAAATCTAAATATTCTGCTTCAGGAACATTATAGTATACCCACATCTCAGAATTGTCAGAAAGGTTTGAAAGCAAATCACCTTCGTCTATAAGGCTTCCTAGTTTTGTTTCAAATCTATCAATGATTCCGTCAAATGGAGCTCTAATTTCAGTAAAGCCTAAATGAACATTAGACAGCGCTAATTCTGCTTTTGCTTTTTCATATTTAGCCTTGGCCATAGCCAATTCGTTTGGCGCTACAATATTGCTATCGGCTAATTTTTGAGTATTTTCATATTCAATTCTTTCAAATTCCGCTTCTGCTTTTGCGCGTTGTTGTTCCGCTTCGTAAAGCTTAGGCATGATTTTAAAGAGTAGATCTCCTTTTTTAACAGCTTGTCCTTCATCTACATAAATATTTTGTAGATAACCTTTTTCTTGAGCTCGTAATTCGATATGTCTTATCGATTGAATTTGACAAACATAATCTTTGGTTACAACTGTGTCTTTTTTAATTGGGCTTGTTACCAAAAACTGAGTCTCTTCTACTTTCTCTTCCTTTTCTGATGTACAGCTTGTGTAGCTAATCATAGCACACAAACTAGCTACCATGAGAATTCTCCTCATAATACTTCGTTTTTTAAATGTTATGGTTATGGTTTTGTGAAATAAATTAATGGAAATGAGTGTTTTACAGCAGTAGCAACAGATAATTGTTCCATGCAAAAAGCATAGAGTTTTCCTCTAATTTTTGTTGACTAAAGTGTAAAAGATATAGACGTTCTATAAGAATGTTAGAAGTCTAAAGAAATAGGTACATCATAATCTGTATACACAATTGGAGATATACAGCGGTGTATGTGGTAATACGTTGAAGGAAGTGTGATAACCAAGAGGTGTTTGTTTTACTCGTGCATAAGTAAATACAGATAACTGTAGGAAAAAAGATGAAATAAAGAAGTTGTGTGTTTTTACATCTTTTCCATGGAAGTGTAGTAAGTCTTCCTCTTGTTCTTCACTTTCTGTGATTTCTGTTTTGTCGTTTAAATTGAAAGAAGTGGCATTACTTTTAAAAAGTGCATCTGTAGTATTATCAGAAATGATAAAAGAATCTGCTACACCACTCGTGATTTCTTGAACAGAAGTATCATCCAATTCTCCTTGATCAGCAAAGGCATAAGCTTGACCATACCCATTAAGGAGGAGTATAAATAAGGATAATATTCTAACTGTTAGTTTCATAAACGAGTTCAAAAGTATGTAAACTTCTATATACCAACAAAAAATTGGATAGTGAATATTTTCTTAAAGTTTTACGAAAGTCTTTTAAAAACAAGGCATCGATATTTCGATGCCTTGTTTTTTAATGTTTTATGGTGCTTAAACTAATTCATTAGCTACCAAATATTCTGCTATTTGAACTGCGTTGGTTGCAGCACCTTTTCGAAGGTTGTCTGCTACAATCCACATGTTTAGCGTATTTGGGTTGGTTTCATCTCTACGCAATCTACCTACAAAAACTTCATCTTTTTGATGTGCATAAATAGGCATTGGGTAGGTATTTGTATCTGGATTATCTTGAACAATTACGCCTGGAGTTTCACTTAACAGTTTTCTAACTTCAGTAAGATCAAAGTCATTTTCAAATTCAACGTTTACAGATTCTGAGTGTCCTCCTGCGGTAGGAATACGAACGGCAGTTGCAGTTACTGAAAAAGAATCATCCGAAAGTATTTTCTTTGGTTCGTTAGCCAATTTCATTTCTTCTTTTGTGTAGCCATTTTCTAAGAAAACATCACAATGTGGTAAAGCATTTCTGTAGATAGGATAAGGATATGCCATATCACTTTTAATACCTTGTTCTTCGTTTGCTAATTGTTGAACAGCTTTCACTCCGGTTCCGGAAACAGATTGATACGTAGAAACAATTACTCGTTTCATTTTATATGCTTTGTGTAGTGGAGCAAGAGCTAAAACCATTTGAATGGTTGAACAGTTTGGATTGGCGATAATTTTATCTTCCTTGGTTAATTCTGATGCATTAATTTCTGGTACTACCAATTTCTTAGTAGGATCCATTCTCCATGCAGAAGAATTGTCTACTACCGTGGTGCCAGCTTCAGCAAATTTTGGAGCCCAATCTAATGAAGTACCTCCGCCTGCAGAAAAAATAGCGATATCTGGTTTTAAGGAAACAGCTTCTTCAAGGCCAATCACTTTATAGGGTTTGCCATTGAATTCGATCTCTTTTCCAATAGATCTTTCAGAAGCAACAGGAAATAATTCGGTTACAGGAAAGTTTCTTTCCGCTAATACTTGTAACATAACTTCGCCTACCATACCGGTAGCGCCTACAACAGCTACTCTCATAATTCTCAAATTTTTAACAAGAACAAATGTAGGTATTTCGAAATTTATTTTGGTATGAAAAAAATCATTTATTTAAAAATATAACAAAAAGTTAATTTTATAACAAAAAAAGACCGCCCCATGTGGAGCGGTTTAATGAAACTTAACAAGGTAGTGTAGCGGCTACACGACGTATTTTTATTTATTCTTCAATAAATCTCTAATTTCAATAAGTAATTCTTCTTGTGTAGGGCCTTTAGGTGCAGCTGGTTTTGGTTCTTCTTTCTTTTGTGTTGCTTCATAGGCTTTCAAAGCCCAGTAAATAAAGAAACCTACAATAATAAAGTCGATAACCAATTGTATAAAGTTACCATATCTAATAGCAACTTCTGGTGAAGTTACTGCTCCATCTGCTCCAAGAATAGCATCTTTCAATACATATTTTAAATTGGTGAATTTTGTATTACCAAGTGCCAAACCGATAGGAGGCATGATAATATCATTGGTAAAAGAGGTCACGATTTTTCCAAATGCTCCCCCAATAATTACTGCTGTAGATAGTTTTACAATATCACCTTTCAGTAGGAAAGTCTTGAAATCTTTTAAAAAAGCCATAGTTAAATATTTTAAATTGTTAGCCATTTAAAGATATATAAATTTTTTTATGTGTTTATTAATGAATTGATAAAGCTGTTTAAATTACGTTAAAAACACGCGTTTTATACGTTTTGACAAGTCTGTGATGAGTTCATAAGAAATGGTTCCTGCAGCTTCGGCAAGATTTTCCGCCGTGTGTTCACGATCAAAAACAATAACCTCGTCGCCTTCATTGCAGTCAATATGAGTAACGTCTACCATTACCATATCCATACAAACATTGCCAACTATAGGTGCTTTTTTCCCATTTACAAATACAAAACCTTTTCCTTTTCCATAAATTCTGGTAAGTCCATCTGCATGGCCAATGGGTAATGTGGCTGTTTTAATTTCTTTATCGGTAATTAAACCTCTGTTATAGCCCAAACTATCTCCAGGTTGTAGGATGTGAATTTGAGAAATTACGGTTTTCAAGGTGGCAATTGGAGTAAAATTTGGCTGATACCGAACGTCGTTACCAAAACCATATAAACCAATTCCGCTTCGTACCATGTCAAAATGTGCTTCGGGATAGTTTAAAATTCCAGAAGTATTGCACAAGTGTAGTATTGGTTTGTAACCCAATTTTGTAATAAACGTTGAGGTGATGTCTTTAAATAAATTGATTTGATTTTTTGTGAATTCTTGTTCACTCAAGTCTTCGGAAGCAGCTAAATGTGAAAAACACGAAACTACTTTTACAGCATTTGTTTTTGCCAGTGTTTCAATGATAAAGTCAATATCAATTTTATCAAAGCCCAATCTATTTAAACCCGTATTGAATTTTAAATGGATAGGATACGCATTTTGATTACTGTTTTCGGCAATTGAAATAAATTCAAGCAGTGTTTTTTTAGAGTAAATGCTAGGTTCCAGACGCCTATTGAGCAACGTTTGCAAATTGGCTTTTTGCGGGTGTAATACCAAAATAGGTTTTGTAATATCATTGTTGCGCAATTCTTCTCCCTCATTTGTGTAAGCTACGGCAAAATAGTCGGCATTGGCTTTTTGTAAATATTGGGCAATGGGAACTGAATCGTTACCATAAGAAAAAGCTTTTACAACAGCCAAGAACTTGGTTTTTGGCTGAAGTTTAGATTTTAGTTCGTCAAAATTGTTTTGAAGAGCTTTTAAATCTATTTCCAGTGTAGTTTCAGTTGCCTTCGGCATCGTTTTTTGGAGTATCTTTCTTGAGAGGTATTTCTTCTACATCTTTTACCTCCATGTTGTTAACTTTTTCTTTTTGCATAGCTTTAAAGTAAGCAGCTCGGCTTAGCGGTTCATATTCATCAACTTCACCAAGGAGCACTAAATTGTCATTGGTAGATTTTCTAAAGCTATAATGAGCCAAATTTCCTGTGCGTGTGCATACTGCGTGTACTTTGGTCACGTATTCTGCAGTGGCCATTAATGCAGGCATGGGTCCAAACGGATTACCTTTAAAATCCATATCTAAACCGGCAACTACCACGCGAATGCCTCGATTGGCAAGATCATTACAAACCGATACAATTTCGTCATCAAAAAACTGAGCTTCGTCTATGCCAATAACATCGCAGTCATCTGCCAATAGACGTATATTGGCAGCGGCAGGAACAGGAGTAGATCGTATTTCATTAGAATCATGAGAGACAACCATTTCTTCATCGTACCGAGTATCCACAGCAGGTTTAAAAATTTCTACCTTCTGTTTTGCAAATTGAGCTCGTTTTAATCTACGAATTAATTCTTCGGTTTTACCGGAGAACATAGATCCGCAGATCACCTCAATCCATCCAAATTGTTCTTTATGATTAACAGTATTTTCGAGAAACATTTCGTAATTTTCAGGTCGAAAAACAATAGTATTGCTTTTTTATAAAACTATAAAGCTCGTACAAAGTTATCAAAATCTAAAGTGCCAATTAGCCTAAAATTTTAAAAATGAAGAAAAAGTTAGAGTCAGAATTAATAAGTATTGCACATAACATCTTAAAACTGAAAGGGAAGGAAGATATCGATGCACTTTTGATAGCTACCCAAAAAGTTTACGAGAAACTTACAGTTTTAAAATTTGTAGAAGAACATTTTGGAGAAGTGCAACCTACTATTGGCAAGAGTGAAGTAGTTAGCAAGTTTGAAGAAATGGCTGGTAGCGTCATGACAGACAATAAAGAAGTGCCAGAAAGCAACCCAAATGAAGAGGATATTGTGTCGCCATTAATGGAGACTATCAAAGGTATGTTGGTAGAAATGCCAAGTGATAAAAAACAAGAAACCTTAGAAGATATTTTATCTGGTTTTGCTTCGGAGCCAATGTTTGTTAAGAAAGATGAAGCATCGGCAGAATCTTCTCATGTAATAGAACCAAAAGAAGAAGTTTCTATTCCAAAGGAAACTCCAAAGACAGAAGAAAAGGAAACCGTTTCGGATGATGAAATTAAAAATAGTGATTTTATAGAGCCTATTTTTGAGCCTGTTCAACCTAAAAAAGAGGAGTCAAAACCAGAGCCTGTAACTCAGCAAAAACAACTTTCTTTAAATGATCGCGTACATCGCTCGGGAATTCAAATTGGATTGAATGACAGAATTGGCTTTGTAAAACATTTATTTGGAGGTAGCAATGAAGATTACAATAGAGTAGTTTCGCAACTGAATACAGCATCATCTTTTCAAGAAGCACAACACTTTATAGAGCATATGGTAAAGCCCGATTATAACAATTGGGAAGGAAAAGAAGAATATGAAGCTAGATTCTATACGATTGTAGAAAAGCGTTTTAATTAATAATTAAGGTATAACCAACCTGTTCTTGGATCCATTCCGGGAATGGAAATTAAATAATAATAAGTGCCAACTGGTAATAACTGGTTGGCATTTTTTAATGCTCCTTTATTAGCGCGTCCATTCCAAGTATTACTGTAATTATCTTGTTCAAAAACCAATACACCGTGTCTATTGAAGATTTTGACATTGTTTTGCTCAAAATAGTCAATACAATCAATTACAAAATATTCATTAAAAGCATCACCATTTGGTGAAACACCATTGTAAATGTCAAAACACTGCGGCGTAACCAAAGCACTATCACTGTTGTTGCTGGAATCTCTATCTATTTGTTGTAGATAGGTAATGGTAGCAGTATTTATATATTCTTCTATATGAGTAACCGAAGCAATGATGGTCAACGTAGCAGACTCGTTTGCATTTAGAATTGGAATTGTCCAATACGTTTCATCATAGTTCCCGGTAGACATTGTTGCAGAAATAAATTGATATCCTTCCGGCAATATTTCTGTGATTTCAATTTCTGAAGCAAAGACATTGCTGTTATTCGTAAGTACAATTTCAAAAGTAACCACATCGCCAAGTTGAGGAGTTTCGTTATCTACAGTTTTAGTAATAGAAAGATCTAGTTCTGGAGTGGGATTTTCTGTTACGGTAAGGGTAGCGTATGTATTTGTAGTTTCAATATTGAATCGATCTGAAAAATTAGCATTTTCATTGATGAAATCTCCAGCATCACTAGCAGTTACATTGACCGAGAAAGAGCAATTTGCAACTCCTTCTGGAAAATACAATCCTTGAACACCCACAAAGTCATCCCCATAAGCACCAACAAACGTAGCTGTAGTTCCATTTTGATTTTCCCATTGCGGACTATCTACCAACGATATTCCTGCTGGAAGTTGGTCTAAAAAACTAACGTCATACTGTTCTGGATTTCCGGTAATATTGGTAATGGTAAAAACCAGTGTACTTATTTGGCCGGTTTGAATAGCATTTGGTTCAAAATACTTATCTAATTGAGGTGCTAAAACTTGTATGCTAGAAATAGAGATGTTAGTCTCCGGGTCAACTTCTCCATTACTCAAGATATCCGGGTTTACTTCGGCAATATTATTAAAAGATCCTCCAAAAGTGGGAGACATAGTAGGTACAATAACCTGCATACTGGCTCCGGGATCTATAGTTGGGATGATTCCGCTAATACTATTTCCGCTTACAGAAAACCCTGAAATACAGCTAGCGTTTCCTTGTGTTACAGAACAAGTAGGATTCCCATTGATGATGAAAGCACTATTCAATGTGGTACTAAAGGTAGCATTGGTAGCTGTAGAACTATTACTGCTGTTAGAAATATCTATTATCCAATTAAAATTACTGTCTACCGATACCGTAGGAGATGACGGATAGGTTTGAACAATTAAATCTACGCATGGTGTAAAATATGTGATTACGGTGGCAGCGTTGTTTGAAGAGTTGGCATCGAGTATTGGGTCTATGGTATCTATCAAAGTTTTTGTGGCAACAGGAACGGGTTCGCTACCACAATTAGGATTCCATTCAATGACCATTTCAAAAGTTATAGAGCTATTTTGCGGTAAAAGCCAATTTTCTTCCGGAGTAATTTCAAAAAAGAAATCTCCTGTACTATCATTTTCTACTCCTATGTAGGCATTTGGAATGTCTTGACAATTTGCAGTACCAGTTGTTTCTGTACAGTTTACTGAAATGAGAGTTCCGGTATACTGTGGTGTATTTGCGGGCGATACAAAATTGTAGTATTCTTTCAATTCAAAATAAGTATCTGTATTGCTATTATTGCTAACTACAATTTCATAGGTAATCGGTTCCCAAGATGTTGGAGTGCTTGCAGAGCTTCCTAAAGGAAGTTGGGGGGCTATTTGAGTTTTGGTTACAGATATATCGGTATTTTCACATAGATCGCTTGATGGGAGTTCAAATATTTCATTGTCATAGTTGTTATTAGTTTCGCAATCAGGATCGGTTTGTACTTTTGTAGTTTTTACGTTGGAATTTAAAACAGTACTTGTGGCACAATCAGGTTCAAAAAACTTTACCACGGTTTCAAAAGTCACACTTTCTCCAACAGCTAGGTCAAAATAACTACTGGTCCATTGTTGTGAAGTGGAAGTATAGTTATATGTAATGGTACTACAATCTACATTTCCTACAGTCTCCGTGCACGTAACAGAGATAATTTCCCATGGAATGTAGTTTCCTAATATGTTTTGAAGCATGGCATAGGTACTGGTATCAATTGGGCCATAATTAGTGATTACGGTTTCAAAAGTAATTTCGTCTTCCCAATTTAAAACAGCACCATTGACAAGTCCATTGATTACTTCAGTTTCTATTCCAACATCGGTACATGGACAATATGTGGCTTCCAAAAGTGGAGTGGTAACAATGTTTGAGGTAAAAGAACTATACGTGTTATTTAGCGTATAGGCATTCATTATGCTGTTGATCTCTATAGGTTCTGGTACATTAAGAGCGCAATTGCCTTCATTAAATTTATAAATCAATTGAATTGTGATGGAAGCACCTGCAGGAAATATGGTGGTGGTTTCTTGCTCAAACATATCTTCAGCAACATTTGCTGACGCGGCATCTATATTTGCTACGGTTGATGAGAAGTCTGATAGCGAAATGCAATTCATTCCTGATGCTCCAATACAGGAGACCGACATAAGCTGGGCTGTTGCCGTACCATTGGCTGTGGAAGTATTGAGATAAAGACTCGCAATAAAATTTTCTATAGGAAAATCTATAGAGCTATTATTGGTAAGTGTAAATTGATATGTAACGGTATTTCCCCAGTTTGAAATGCCACTTCCGGCAGGAGGATTCGTTTGAATTTGGGTGATAGAAAAATCTAAAGCCACTTCATATATATTGGTGGAAATAATACTTTGGTTACTACTTTCATTAATATCTGTAGTTCCATCTGGCGGTAAAACGCTTGTAGAAGTACTAATGCCTCCGGGATTCAATGGAGCATAAGCGCTTACCTTAATTTGTAAACTAGAAGAAGCAGGCATATTGGGTAGCGTACCAGTAAGTTGATTACCTACCATAGTTAAGTCTGTTGGCAGCGTTGCACCTCCTAGAGCATTTAATCCGTTATAGTCTAAAACTTGAATGTTTGTATTAAGAGTTTGGCTAAAAATTGCATTACTTACTGCATTGCCAGAATTTGTTATCGTGATCAAATAATAAAACTCTTCAAAAATGTGTAATTGAGATACTTGAGTATTATTTGTATTTCTAGCTTCTACAGAGATAGCCAAATCTGTTGTTTGCGAATTAGCAAAGAAAGTCCATAGTAGGATTATAAAGGTGGTAATTTTTCTCATAACATCGGTCAGGTAATTTCTAAAGATAAAAAGTTTTTTTCAAAGCATCTATTTTCATCTTATTTTTGCTCAATAACTTATCTGTATGAAACTTTATTTAGTACCTACGCCAATTGGTAATCTGGAAGACATGACCTTTAGAGCTGTCAAAGTGCTCAAGGAAGTAGATTTTATATTAGCCGAAGATACCAGAACTAGTGGAAAGTTGCTTAAACATTTTGAAATAGGCACACCAATGCATAGTCATCACATGCATAATGAACACAAAACGGTGGATATGATCGTGAAGAGAATACAGAATGGAGAAACTGCAGCGTTGATAAGCGATGCCGGCACTCCTGCTATTTCAGACCCTGGTTTTTTATTAACAAGAGCCTGTGTAGAGCAAAATATACCAGTAGATTGTTTGCCTGGAGCTACGGCTTTTGTGCCCGCGCTAGTGAATAGTGGTTTGCCTAACGATAAGTTTGTGTTTGAAGGTTTTTTACCTGTAAAGAAAGGAAGACAAACTCGTCTAAAGCTTTTAGCAGAAGAAAATAGAACAATCATATTCTATGAATCTCCGCATAAACTTTTGAAAACGCTTGATAGTTGTAAGGAATATTTTGGTGCGGATAGATTAATTTCAGTATCCAGAGAAATAAGCAAATTACACGAAGAAACCGTTAGAGGAACTGTTGAAGAGGTGTTTAATTATTACAACATACATCCACCGAAAGGAGAAATAGTTATTGTAGTTTCCGGTAAAAAATAAAAAAGATGGCTTTACTACGATATGCTGTAAAACCATCTTCCCAAAAATAACTAACAACTAAATATGATTACTTTGCTTTGAGAATTTCCAATGCGTCAGTGGCATTTGATAGTTCAGCAAATCTTTTTGCAGTAAATTTTAATTGATCTGATTTTGTTTTCGTTTTAGCTCCATTTTCTAATAAGATAGAAAGTATTTCAGCTTTATTAAATCGTGCAGCGTACATTAAAGGAGTTTTTCCCAAACATTTTTGATTGATATCTTCTCCAAGCACAATCATTCTTTTTACAGTTTTTACATCTCCAAGAACTATGGCCTTACAAAACGGATTCAAAGGCGTTTTTAGAATAATCTCAACAGCCGGATTTGGCTTCACAGGATCTTCATTGATAAATGGATTTGCATTTGCGGCTAATACGGTTAAAGCCAAGGCGAAGATTAACATCAATTTTTTCATAATAATAAAGTTTTTTGATTAATGAATGATTTATTTGAGTGATGAGCTCACTATTATAGACTGTATAAGTTTCAGATTGTTACAGTAAGGTGGTGTGAAAATTTTCTTAAAATCAATTTTTGGTTATTATTTTTATCAAGATAATAATGATTATGAAATTTTAACAGTTTGTTATATTTTAACAATATTCATTAATATTTTTACAAAATCGATCAAATTTTAAGGGCTAAAACGATTTTATTAACTTTACCTTAAATTAATTATCCAACCAATATTATTATGAAAAAAAATTACTTTCGCCTTGGAAGTAAAAGTTTTAAAAGCTTTTTCTTCTTAGGATCGGCATGCGTACTTACGGCATTTACTCCTGCCAATGATGGAGTAAATCCTCAGCCTTTCTTTGATGCAGAGGATTTTGTAGAATTCACAGTTTCAGGGTTTAATGAAGACGTTATTATCAATGGTATGGGAGATTTTAGTTTGTCTACCACAAGCGATGTTGACGGTACTGGTTATTGCTTGTTAGAAATAGGTACCCAGGTTTCCGAATCTTCAACTGGAACTACTTATGGTTTACCTACTGATGGTATTTTAACTAGTTCGTCTATTGACGATCTTACTTTTCAATTAGCAGATTATAGCGAAAACAATGTTTTGCGTATTGGTGATGCTGGTGAAACAGGAGAAACTAGTTTAACTTTTGCAGAGACAGGGTCTTATGAGGCTTTGTATTTTGCCGTTACCGGTGGTGGTGGTGCTACGACATTTAGTGGGACCGTAGACTTTGAAGATGGTTCAACACAGTCTTTTTCGTCTTTGGTTGCTGAAGACTGGTATCAATCAGGAGATGTTATTATAGCAGGTTTGGGCCGTGGTAACCGAAATGACAATGGGCTTCAAAATTTTTCAAATGGGCCAAAAATTTTCCAATTAAATGTTACAATTGATGCTGCAAACGAAGGTAAAACAGTTACAGGAGTTACTATCCAAAAGGATTCTGGAGGATATTTAAACCTATTCGCTGTAAGTGGAAAATTAGCAGCAGATTGCCAATCTCCAGCTAGTTTAGTACAGGATGATGTATCAGCATTTGATGCTACATTTTCTTGGGAAGGTTATGCAGAAGGAGACACTTTTGAAGTTGCCATCGTAGAAACTGGTGCAGAAGAGCCAACAACAGGAACTACAGTTACTGAAGAAACGTATACGTTTACAGAGCTTACGCCAGAAACAACCTATGATGTATATGTAAGAACAATATGTTCTGTATCAGGATATAGTTATTGGGAGTCTACCAGCTTTACAACTCCTTGTGAAGCCGTTACTATGATTGATGAAAATTTTGATGATTATAATAACGGAGATTTTCCAAATTGTTGGTCGTCAATAAACGTTTCTGGTTCTGATGTATGGAGTGTTTATGATTATAGTTATTATGCAAATTCAGGAACTAAGTCTATGCGATTATATGGATATTCTGCTCAACAGGATTATCTAATATCTTCAGGCTTAATTGTAGAAGAGCATTCAAATGATATTTTTTCATTTTATTCCAGAAGAGGATCTTCATATTATGATGCTAATTTTGATGTATTAGTATCAACTACCGGTACTTCAGAGGCCGATTTCACAGATATTATTGCTTCAAATGTTTCTTTAGCTACTTCCTATACGTACTATGAATATGACTTATCAGCATATGATGGACAGACAATTTATGTAGCAATCGTAGGGAATCTAGAGAGTGCTTATGCAGGAATCTATGTAGACGACGTATTGACTTATGGAAGTGATTATTGTTCTGCTCCTACAAATTTGGCAGCGACTGATATTACTCCATCAACAGCTACACTTTCTTGGGAAGATGAAGAGGGAGCTTCTTGGGAAATTGTTGTACAAGAGCAAGGTACAGGAGCTCCTACAGAAGCGGGAACTACTGTAGAGGCTACAATTTATGATGCTACTTATGACGCAGGTAGTTTATCAGAATTCTATGTTCGTACAATTTGTGCAGATGGTGTAAACTATAGCCCTTGGTCTGGACCTTTTACTTTTGGTGGCTATCAACCTCTTGAAGTTTCTGGAGGATTGAATGCAGATGTTATAGCTAACGGAGTTGGTGATGCTTCAGAATCTACAAATGCATCTGTAGATACAGGGAATTATGCTTTTGTATCAAATGATTTTAAAGCGACAGAAGAGGCTAGTGACCTAAGCTTTGGTTTGCCTTCAAATGGAATTTTTAACAGTGCTAGTACATCTGGTTTAATCTATGATATTAATGATTATGATCAAGATAATGTATTGAGAATGCAAACAACCGGAGCAGATAACGGCGGAACTATTACTTTTAGTAATGCTGAACCAGCTGAAAAATTATTTTTGGCACTTACAGCAGGTAGTGCTGCCGGTACTATTACGGGGACTATAAATTTTGCAGATGGTACTACACAGGCTATAGACGCTTCTTCAATTCCAGATTGGTATGATTCGAGTTCTTTGCCAATAGCTATTTCTGGTATTGGTAGAATTAATGTAACAAATAACAACACAGAGAATCCTTCTGGTAATCCAAGAATCTATGAACTTGCTATTGATGTTTTCGATGAAAATCAAAGCAAGGTGATTTCTTCTGTAACGCTTCAAAAGGATACTGCAGATGGGGTAATAAATGTATTTGCTTTTAGTATTAAGTATTCAGGAGAAACTGCAGCTGTTGCAGGTGTTCATCAGGCTGCTATTAAGGTATATCCAAACCCTGTTCAGAATCAATTAACAGTTTCTGGAGTTACTGTTTCAGGTGTTGAGGTGTTTAATATGTTAGGGCAACAAATGTCTGTAAAATTAACTGAGAATGTTGTTGATATGAGTAGTTTAAATACAGGAATTTATCTTGTGACTATTCATTCAAGTAATTCAACTCAGACAATTAGAGTCATCAAGAAGTAAACTTCGATAACTTAAAATAGTAAGAAACCACCCATTTTTTTGGGTGGTTTCTTTTTTTTTTCAAAATTAAATCACTTAAGAAGTTTTTTTGTGAAAAATTGCATTAGAGCGCAATGGTAACAGAATTAACGATTTAGCAAAATATATTTCTTTTTTAAATCTAAAATTCGTTAAATATGATTATTGTTTGAATAATATTAATTTATGTTAAAATATTGAGGTAAATTAATTCATTTTTGTTAATGAATGATTAATGTGTTATAATAATTTAATTTTTTTGACAAATTCATTTTGTTAAGTTTGTGTAAACTAATTAATCATCCAATAATATGAAGAAAAACTACTTTTCATGGAGAAGAAAGGGTTTTAAAAACTTGTTTCTTCTATCATCAGCTTGTGTTCTAGCAAGTTTTTCCCCAAAATCTTCGATAGACAACCCGCCTGCAAAGAGCAATGCGCTGCCTTTTTTTGATCCACTTGATTATGTACAATTTACTGTTACTGGTTTTACAGAAGATGTAGTGGCAAACGGAGTTGGAGCGGCTAGTGTAACAACTACGAACTCTGTTGATGCTGCCAATTATGTTTTTGCAGCATACGGTACACAATTTACAGAGGGAGGTTCTTCTGTAACAACCGGATTACCTTCAGACGGAATTTTAACCAATTCTTCTAACTCGGACTTAACATTTCAGTTAGCTGATTACAGCGAAAACAATGTGTTGAGATTGCAAACGCAATCTTCAGAAGGTTCTGTTACTTTTGCCGAAACTGGGTCTTACGAGACTATTTATATGGCTGTAACTTCTGGTGATGGAGCTTCTACTGTTAGTGGAACTATTGATTTTGAAGATGGAACCACACAGGCTTTTTCAAGTTTATCAGTGTCTGATTGGTTCGGAGGTTCAAATCCATTAATTTCTGGTATTGGTCGTAAAAGTAGAACTACTACAGCGGCTTTTGAATCTAATAGCAGTAATCCTCGTATTTATCAATTAACAGTTGTGGTAGATGCAGCTAACCAAAGTAAAACAGTAACTGGTATTACAATTACCAAAGATAGTTCTGGAGGAGTATTTAACTTGTTTGCTGTTACAGGTAAATTGGCAGCAGATTGTCAGGCTCCAACAGATGTTACAGAAGATACAGTGAATGCATTTGATGCAACTTTTTCATGGACAGGTTATGCAGAAGGAGATACTTTTGAAGTAGCCATCGTAGAGGGAGGAGCTGAAGCGCCAACTTCTGGAATTGCTGTTTCAGTAGAAACATATCAGTTTGCAGATTTAGATCCTGAAACATCTTACGATGTATATGTAAGAACTGTTTGTTCGGTTTCTGGATATAGTTATTGGGCTGGTCCATATAACTTTACTACGCCGGTTTCTTGTGTAGCTCCTACAGAAATTACTATTTCAGCTATTGAAACTACATCTGCAACTGTTACATGGACAGCAGGTTCTGAAGATCAAGATACTTTTGAGTATGTTCTTCAAGTGGCTGGTTTAGATGCGCCAGAATCTGGAGAAGAAACTTCAGAAACTAGTTTTGATGTAACTGAGCTTGCTTCTAATACAGAATATGATGTGTATGTAAGAGCTAACTGTGGTGAGGCCAATGGTTATAGTTCTTGGACAATGGTAACTTTTGTAACGGCTTGTGAAGCTTTTACAGCTATAGATGAAAGTTTTGAAGATGAAGAATTTCCAAACTGTTGGAGTATTATAAACGGAGGAGGTTCAAATCAATGGGTAGTTTACAATAGTGAATCTTATGCTCATACTGGTAGCTATTCGATGAGATTAACGTATAATTCAACAGCCCATAATGATTTTTTAATAACTCCTGCATTTACAGTAGTAGATCATGTTTCAGATATGATTTCATTTTGGTCGAAAAGTTATAGCGATTATTGGGGAGAAGAATTTAATGTATTGGTTTCTACAACAGGAAATGAAGAGGAAGATTTTACGGATATTATTGCGTCTTCTGTTCAGCCAGGTGGAACTTATACAGAGTATGAGTATAATCTTTCAGCTTATGAAGGGCAAACAATTTACTTTGCAATTCAAGCAGTGTCTACAAATGAGCTTTATCTAAGTGTTGATGATATTAAAACTTTTGCAGAACCTTACTGTTTAGTTCCTGAAAATATTGTTTCTTCTGCCATTACTTCTGATTCCTTTACAGTTTCTTGGGATATGGGAGATAATACAGCATGGGAAATAGCCTATGTAGAGTCTGGTGAAGAGGCTCCAGAATCTGGTACAGCTGTGACCGAAGCTACTTATGAGTTTACCGAAATGATACCTAATACAACTTTTGATGTCTATGTAAGAACAGATTGTGGTGAGGAAGATGGTTATAGTGAATGGGTTAGTATTTCGGTAACCACGGCTTGTGAAGCTACTACTATGATCGATGAAGGTTTTGAAGGTGGAGAATTGCCTAGTTGTTGGAGTGTAATTAATGGTGGTGGGGCTAACCAATGGGTTATCTATAACAGTGAATCTTATGCGCATACTGGTAGCTATTCAATGAGGTTATCCTATAATTCAACAGCTCATGATGATTATTTGATATCGCCACCTTTTACTGTTGAAAGTCATGTTTCAGATATGGTTTCTTTTTGGTCGAAGAGTTATAGTGATTATTGGGCAGAAGAATTTAATGTGTTGGTTTCTACTACAGGAAATTACGAGACGGACTTTACAGATGTAATCGCTTCTAGTGTGCAACCTGGAGGTACTTATACAAAGTATGAGTATGATCTTTCGGCTTATGAAGGTCAAACCATATATTTTGCAATACAAGCAGTTTCTACAAATGAATATTACCTAAGTATAGATGATTTTATGACGTTTGGAAGTGACTACTGTGCTGCTCCAACAGATCTTACTGCAACAGATATTACACCAACCACGGCTACATTATCTTGGACAGACGATGAATCAACTTCTTGGGAAATTGTAGTACAAGAAGAAGGTTCTGGAGAGCCAACAGAAGCAGGAACTTTAGTTGAAGCAACTACCTATGAATCTACTTATTCTGCAGGTACTGTTTCAGAATTTTATGTACGCTCTGTATGTGCAGACGGTGTAAATTATAGTCCATGGTCGGGTCCATTTTCTTACGGAGGCTATACTTCTTTAGAAATTTCTGGAGGTCAGAATTACGATGTTATTGCAAATGGAGTTGGTAGTAGTACAACTTCTACAACCAATGATGTAGATGGAGCTAACTATGCTTATATAAGTGCAGATTTTAAAGTGAATGAATCAGATGATGATTTAACTTACGGACTTCCTGTTTCTGGAGTAATCAGTAGTCCTAATACAGCAGGATTAAGCTACCAAATGAGTGATTATTCAGGTAATAACTCATTAAGAATTGAAACTTCTGGAGCTGATAATGGTGGAACTATGACCATTGCAGCGGCACAACCAGCTGAAAAGTTATATTTATTGGTTACTTCTGGAAGTGGAGCAGGTGATATCACAGGATCTATCAATTTTACAGATGGAACATCTCAAACAATCTATACCAACACAGTACCAAACTGGTTTAATTCGTCTGATCTTCCTGTGGCGATCTCAGGTATTGGTCGAATCAATTTAACAAATGATAACTTAGAGAACCCAAGTGGAAATCCAAGATTGTATGAGATTGAAGTTTTAATTGGTCAAATTCATCATGAAAAAACTATAGGTTCTATTACTATTCAGAAAGATTCAGGAGATGGTGTAGTGAATGTTTTTGCTGCAAGTATTAAATATTCTTCGGCTGCTGCTTCTGTTAAAGATGTAAACGCATCTTTGGTAAAAGTTTATCCAAACCCTGTTCAAGATAAACTTTCTATATCTGGTGTAGACGCTACTTCTGTTGAAGTGTATAATATGCTAGGTCAGCAAATGAATGTTAAATTAAATAACAATGTTGTAGATATGGCTGGTTTAGAAACCGGAGTATACTTGGTGACTATCCATGCAGCAAATGCAACAGAGACAATTAGAGTTATTAAAAAGTAACCCGCTTTTTTCATAATAATTATTGGTAAAAGCCACCCGATTCAATTGGGTGGCTTTTTTAATATTTAGATAATAGCTATAAACGTGTATTTGATGTACTTTAGGTGAAAATAATGTCTATGAAAAATTTTATACTTCTCATGTTTATGGCGACACTAATCAACAATATTCAAGCTCAGGAAACAAAACCAATTATTATAGGTCATAGAGGAGCTATGGGGTATGAATTGGAAAATACAATTCCATCTATTAAAAAAGCATTGGAGCTAAATGTAGATATGATTGAAATTGATGTTTATAAAATTGCAACAGGCGAAATTGTTGTTTTTCATGACGATACAGTGGATAGACTTTCTAATTCTACAGGCTCAATAGAAGATTTTAGTTTTACAGTACTTAGGGAAATAGCGTTAAAAGATAGTTTACAAATACCAACTTTAGAAGAGGTTATAAACACGATTGATAAGAAATGTAAATTGAATATAGAACTGAAAGGTGCAAATACCGCAACTGATACATACCGTATTATTCAGGATTGTATACAACTTAAAAATTGGGAAAAATCAGATTTTATCATATCAAGTTTTCGTTGGGATGAACTAGAGAAAATGAGATCTTTAGATGAAAATATAGCTATCGCCATTCTATTAGAAGGAGATCCTTTAGAAGGTATTGTTATAGCACAAGAGCTGAAAGCAATAGCTATAAATCCTGCTTTCAAAAACTTAACTTCAGAAAATGTAGCTAAGATCAAATCGTTACATTTTAAGATATTTCCGTGGACGGTAAATAGTTTGGAAAATATCCATGCAATGATCAATTTTAAAGTTGATGGTATCATTACAAATTATCCTGATAGAGTTGCAGAAGCTTTGAAATAAAACTAGCTTAAAACCTTTATCTTTGCTAGCATGAAAACAGATGTGTTAGTAATTGGTGGTGGCGCAGCCGGCTTTTTTTCTGCCATAAATATAGCTCAGCAATCAAATCTTCGTGTGACCATTGTGGAGCGTGGAAAAGAAGTGTTAGGAAAAGTGAAAATTTCTGGTGGCGGGCGTTGCAACGTGACACATGCCGAATTCATTCCGAATGAGCTAGCCAAAAATTATCCTAGAGGAGAAAAAGAACTTAGAGGTCCATTTCATAGTTTTATGAGCGGTGATGTAATGGGGTGGTTCGAAGAAAGAGGAATTGCTTTAAAAATTGAAGAAGACGGCAGGGTTTTCCCCGCTTCAGATGATTCACAAACCATTATAGATTGTTTTCTTCAGGAAGCGGAAAAATATGGCGTAAAGGTATTGCGTGGTCATACCGTAAAAACGATACAGCCAAACCAAAATAAGTTTAATGTTGTTGCGGGTGATTTGGAAATAGAAGCCCAAAAAGTAGTGGTTGCCACGGGTAGTAATCCAAAGGTTTGGAAACTTTTAGAAACGCTTGGTCATACTGTTATTCAACCCGTACCTTCTTTGTTTACATTCAATTCAAAAGATGCTCGCATCAAAAATTTACCGGGTGTTGTAGCCAATGTAAGTACTAAAGTTTTAGGAAGTAAGTTAAGTTCGCAAGGACCGTTGCTTATTACTCATTGGGGAATGAGTGGTCCCGCTATTTTGAAATTATCTGCGTGGGGAGCTCGAATTTTAAATGAAAAAAATTATCAGTTTCAAATTGAAATCAATTGGTTGCAACATGCTAGTTTTGAAGAAGTATTAGATATGTTGAAAGCAGAAAAGCAGGAAAATCCCAAAAAACAGATCATAAATTCACGAATTTTCGAACTTCCAAAAAGGCTTTGGGAATCTATAGTAGTTGCTTGTGAAGTACAAGAAGTTCGCTGGGCCGATAGTACAAAAAAGCAACTTCAACAATTGGCAAAGGAGTTAACGCAAGCTACTTTCAATATCAACGGGAAAAGTACTTTTAAAGAAGAGTTTGTTACAGCAGGTGGCGTGAAATTAAAAGAAATCAACTTCAAAACTTTTGAAAGTAAACTTCATAAGAACCTCTTTTTTGCAGGCGAAGTATTAAATATTGATGCAATTACCGGCGGTTTTAATTTTCAAAATGCCTGGACAAGCGGATTTTTGGTAGCAAAGTCAATTGCTGAAAACTAGACGCTAACATTTATTTATCATAATTTTCATGCCTATTTCTATATAGAGAAACCAAGAATCAATTATCTTTGTTAAGAAAGCAATAGAATAGCATGTCTGAAAAAGAATTTGTGCCTTCAAAAAAACTCAGAAAACAGAAGATCGAAGGCAAAGTTACATGGAAATCCCCTAGTAATATTGCATTGGTAAAATACTGGGGAAAAAAGCCCATTCAACTTCCAGCGAATACATCGTTGAGCTTTACGCTAAACGATTGTGTTACCACAACAACGCTTAGTTATAAACCGTTAGATAAAACTTCCAAAGAATATGTTTTTGATGTTTTGTTAGATGGCGAATCTAAGAAAAGTTTTAGACCAAAAATTGAAAAATTTTTTGAGAACGTAGAGCGCTATTTTCCTTTTTTGAAGGATTATGAGTTTTCTATTGAAACATCTAATTCTTTTCCTCATAGTAGTGGTATTGCTTCTTCGGCAAGTGGTATGAGTGCTTTGGCGCTTTGCTTAATGAGTATGGAAAAGGAAATGGCCAAAGGAGATCTAGAGAAAGATTATTTTGATAGAAAAGCTTCTTTTGTTGCTCGTTTAGGTTCAGGAAGTGCTTGTAGAAGTGTTCAAGGACCTATAATGGTTTGGGGAGAAAATGATAGTATCAAAAATTCTTCAAACGAATTGGCGATCCCATATCCTCATAAACTCCACGAAGTATTTACTACTTATCAAGATTGTATTTTACTTGTTGATAAAGGTGAAAAAGTGGTAAGCAGTACGGTAGGGCATGATTTAATGCATTACCATCCTTTTGCTAAAAAACGTTTCAAGCAAGCTGAAAAAAATATTGCTACACTTAAAGGAATTTTAAAACACGGAGATTTAAAAGGGTTTATAAAGTTGGTGGAGAGCGAAGCGTTAACGCTACACGCTATGATGATGACGAGTATGCCTTATTTTATATTGATGAAACCTAATACTTTAGAGATTATTCAAAAAGTTTGGGAGTTCAGAAAACAAACAAAACTTCACTTGTGTTTCACGTTGGATGCCGGCGCAAATGTGCACTTATTGTATCCAGAAGCAGAAAAAGATGCTGTTTTGGAATTTATTAAGAATGAGTTAGTTGTATTTTGTGAAAACCAACAGTATATTTGCGACAAGGTTGGTTTAGGCGCGGTGCAATTATAAACGCTTCTCTTGTAATTATTTAAAGAAATGAAAAGACCTCTATTTTATTCAAAGATTTTACTTTTTGGTGAATACGGAATCATCAAGGATTCCAAAGGCTTGTCTATACCTTATAATTTTTACAAAGGAGCATTGAAAAATGATGCAAATTCTTCTGATGTTGCTTTGAAATCTAACGAAAGCCTAGCTGCTTTTGTTGATTACCTAGAAGAGCTTCAGTCTAAACAACCATCACTTGTAACATTTGATTTCGACCGTTTAAAATCAGATATTGAAGTAGGAATGTATTTTGATAGTACTATTCCTCAAGGATATGGGGTAGGTAGTTCTGGTGCTTTGGTAGCCGCTATTTATGATGAGTATGCCAACGATAAAATTACAGTTCTTGAAAATCTTACAAGAGAAAAATTATTGCAATTAAAAACCATTTTTGCGGCTATGGAATCTTTTTTCCATGGAAATTCTAGTGGTTTAGATCCTTTAAATAGTTATTTAAGCATTCCAATTCTTATTAATTCTAAAGATCATATTGAGCCTGCAGGCATTCCATCTCAAAAAGAAGGTGGCAAAGGAGCTGTCTTTTTATTAGATAGTGGAATTGTTGGGGAAACTGCGCCTCTTGTTCAAATTTTCATGGAGAATATGAAGCAAGAAGGTTTTAGAAAAATGGTAAAAGATCAGTTTGTAAAACATACCGATGCTTGTATTGATGACTTTTTGAAAGGAAATGTAAAGTCGCTTTTTCATAATATAAAAGAGCTTTCTCACGTTGTTTTGGATAACTTTAAACCAATGATTCCGGCGAGTTTTCATGAACTTTGGAAAAATGGAATTGAAACCAATGATTACTATTTGAAACTTTGTGGTTCTGGTGGTGGAGGTTATATTCTTGGGTTTACAGAGGATATTGATAAAGCTAGAAAAGCATTGAAAGATCATAAATTGGAGGTTGTATATAACTTCTAACATACTTTTTTCCATAAATACTTTATATGTCTAAACGACGCATTACAAAAATAGCGTTGCTTAAGTTACTAAGCCTGTTCTCTGTAATTAGAGGATGGAATATTTTAGTAATTACGTTAGCACAATATTTAGCGTCCATTTTCATCTTAGCGCCAGATACGCATTCTTTAAAAGAGGTTTTATTGGATGTCAAATTATTTATGATCGTGACATCAGGCGCATTGGCCATTGCGGGTGGCTATATTATCAATAACTTTTACGATGCTGAAAAAGATATAATAAACAAACCACTCAAGTATAAAATAGATAGGCTTATGCGGCAAAATACGCAGCTAATAGTCTATTTTATTTTGAATTTACTGTCAGTTATTGCAGCGAGTTACGTTTCTTTCAAAGCGGTAATTTTTTTCTCTTTATACATATTTTGGTTGTGGTTCTATAGCCATAGATTGAAGAAAATTCCTTTAGTGGGAAATATAGTTTCAGCAACACTTTCTATAATTCCTTTCTTTGCGGTATTTGTTTACTACGGAAACTACCAACATGTAATTTTTGTACATGCGGTATTTTTATTTTTACTCATTTTGTTGCGTGATTTTGTAAAAGATTTAGAAAACTTAACGGGAGATTTATTAAATGATTACAAAACATTGCCTGTTCAATTAGGAGAAAAGTGGTCAAAATATATTATAACCTTTACAGTGCTTCTAACGCTAATTCCCGGTTACTTACTCATCAGTAGGTATAATATTGGAAAAATGGAATACTACTTCTATTTCGCTTCTGTTTTTCTCGTACTTTTTATTGTGCTAGTTTGGAAGGCAAAAGGAAAGAAAGGATATCTTATACTTCACAATATTTTAAAGTTCATCATCATTACAGGAGTTTTTAGTATTTTATTGGTGGATACTTCATTGGTGATAAATAGAATTCTTTAAGTTGTAAAATTCTGATTTTCGAACTGTTATAATTATTCTCTTTTCGAAATAAAACATTGTATCTTTGCAAAAAATTATTTTATGAGTAGAACTGATAAATCATCAGGAAAACAATCAGGTAGACAAGGAGGCGGAAATAAAAAAGGTAGCTTCACAAGAGGTAATGCGCCAATTAAGAAAAAATGGGAAAAGAAAAAGCCTGCTTCAAATGCTCCTATAAAAAAATCTGAAGGAATCAGATTAAATAAATATATAGCAAACTCTGGTGTTTGCTCTAGAAGAGATGCAGATATTTACATCGCATCTGGAAATGTGTTGGTAAATGGAGAGCCGGTAACCGAGATGGGTTACAAAGTGAATCCAACAGATGAAGTAAAATTTGACGGTAGATTGATCACTCCAGAAAAAGTAGAGTATCTTTTACTTAACAAGCCAAAAGGCTTTGCGGTTTTACCAAATTTAGAAGTAGGAAAGCGTTCTGTTTTAGAGCTAATTTCCAATGCTACAAAATCTAGAATTTCGTCAATTGACAGATTAGATAGGCCTTCTACAGGACTTTTGTTGTTTACAAACGATGTGGCACTTTCTCAAAAATTGAATCATGCTTCTAGTTCGGTAACGCATTTATACCATATTGCATTAGAAAAAAATCTTTCACATGCCGATTTGCTGAAAATCAGAGAAGGGTTAAATATCGATGATGTTTTTGTAGAGGTAGAAGAGATCACGTATACAGATCAAGGTTCTAAAAGAGAGTTAGGAGTTAGAGTCAAAGGGCTGAAAAGCAAAACTGTGAAAAGAATTTTTGAACAACTGGGTTACGAAATCAAAATGATGGATAGAGTAATGATTGCAGAACTCACCAAAAAAGATCTTCCTAGAGGTCATTGGCGTTTTTTAACATCGCAAGAAGTCATCAACCTTAAGAACATGAAATAAAAAAATCCCCGAACTCGGGGATTTTTTTTGATATATACTTCGATAAAATCTGTTTATGCTTTTGATGTCAAGGAATTGAAGAAAACAAAGGCAAATCCGGCGAATAACATAAAGTGAAATGGAAACATTCCAAAATCATTCAGTTTAATACCGCTGTACATGCCAAATAAGAAATAAACCATTAAAGCACCTTCCAAGATCATGTTAGGCGATAGTTTTGTGTTTAAATACTTATTTCCTTTCCAGGTATCTTTTAAATTACTAATGTTGAATTTAGGAGTTCGTACAAATTCACTCTTTCTACCCATATGACCTTGGATTACAGCAACGGTATTGTGTAATGAAAAACCTAAAGCAATAGAGAAAAATGTGAAGAATAGTTTTATAAAATCTACAAAACTATCTAAGCTGCTTCCTTGAATGCTTTTATGTGTAAACCAATAACATACAAATAAAATAATTGTACTTGCAATGAAAAAGCTAGTCATTTGAAAAACCCATCCAAGATGTCCAAATGAGTTTTTAATATACAGCATTGGAATACTTAAAAGTGCAACCACAAACACAAATAGAAACATAGAACTATTCAGTAAATGCATAATTCCATGCAGCTTAGTTTTAAATCCGATAGTGTCAGAAGATAAAACGCGCGTTGCAGTTTTTCTAAAGTTTTCTGCTCCACCTTTATTCCATCTAAATTGTTGCGAACGTGCAGCACTAATTACAACTGGTAATTCGGCTGGAGTTTCAACGTCTTCTAAATATTTAAATTTCCAATTTTTCAATTGTGCACGGTAGCTAAGGTCAAGATCTTCTGTTAAAGTATCTCCTTCCCAGTTTCCGGCATCTAAAATACATTGCTTTCTCCAAATACCTGCAGTTCCATTAAAATTGATGAAATGCCCTTTTGAATTACGTCCTACTTGTTCTAAAGTAAAATGAGTATCTAAGGCAAAAGCTTGTATTTTGGTAAGAATAGAATAATCTCTATTGATATGTCCCCAACGGGTTTGTACCACACCAATTTCAGGATCTTTAAAGTAGATTACAGTTTTTTTCAACCAATCACTATCCGGTAGAAAATCGGCATCAAAAATGGCGATGAATTCCCCTTTAGCAATGGCTAACCCTTCTTTTAAGGCACCTGCCTTAAATCCTTGGCGATTGGTTCTTCTTATGTGTTGAATATCTAAACCTTCTTCTTGTAATTCTTTGATCAAGCGTTCGGTTTCTACAACAGATTCGTCGGTAGAATCATCCAATACTTGAATTTCCAATTTGTTGGTTGGATACTCAATTTTAGAAATGTTGTCTAACAGTCTTTTTACAACATATTCTTCATTAAAAATTGGTAATTGTATGGTTACCAATGGAATCTCTTTTGGGTCCAATAAGTTGAACTTTGGAGCTTCCTCTGTTTTTCTTTTGTTGCCTAAATAATTGATCAAAAGGTTCAATTGAGCTAAGCTGTAAAAGAAAATCAACACCAATGAAAAACAGTAAATAGCAATGATTACGTATGAAATAGCTAAATTCATTTACTGATGCGGTTAAAAATTAAATGGGTTTTATAAGGTGCAAATATAAAATCTTTTAGGATTCATTAAGATTTTTAAAGTTAATATTTTATCACGAAACTCCTATTACTATTGGGGTTTGGTGGGGTTTTCAATGGTTTGATTCTTAAAATTTTAAGGAATCTTTAAGAATCATTGTCTTTAACATTGATAAAGGATTTTTTGATGTGTATTATTGAGAAGTATATAAAAAACAAAACCCGAACATTTGTTCGGGTTTTGTTAGTGGTACCTCCAGGAATCGAACCAGGGACACAAGGATTTTCAGTCCTTTGCTCTACCAACTGAGCTAAGGTACCAGTTGTTTTGCTTGATTGCGGGTGCAAATATAGAATCAAAATTTAAACTTCCAAAACAATTTTAAAAAAAAATCACTTTTGTACTTTTGTTATTTAAATAAATAAACATGAATCTTGTCATAGATGTAGGGAATACATTTTCCAAAATCGCTGTTTTTCAGAATGATTCGATTGTAGATTTAGAGAAAGTAACCTTTGAAGAGTTATTTTTTACTGTTCAAAAAAAAATTGAAAAATTTCCAATTAAGGCTTCTATTTTGTTTTCTGTAAATCATGATGCGGAAGAGTTGAGTGCTTTTCTAAAAGAAAAAACATGCTTCGTAAAGATGGCTAATGATTTGAAGCTTCCTTTTTCCAATAACTATGGGACACCAAATACGCTTGGGCAAGATAGAATCGCGCTGGCGGCACAAGCAGCTCATAGTTTTCCTTTTCAGAATCTATTAATAATAGATGCGGGTACTTGTATTACGTACGATTTTTTAGATGATCAAAAAAAGTATTTAGGAGGTGGTATTTCACCAGGTTTAAGAATGAGGTTTGAGGCTTTGCATAATTTTACCGCTAAGTTGCCCGTTATAATTGCAGAGGAAATAGATTTTATCATAGGATCAAATACATCAGAAAGTATGCTCTCTGGAGTTGTTAATGGCATTGTTTATGAGATCGATGGATTTATAACCGAATATTCAAAAAATTATAAAGATTTAACAGTTATTTTAACAGGCGGCGATGCTCAATTTTTGTCAAAAAGATTAAAAAATGGCATATTTGCCAATTCAAATTTCCTCTTGGAGGGTTTGAACACGATTTTAGAACTTAATAAAACGAATGATTAAAAAAACTCTAGTTACAGTAGCTTTTTTGTTGATGGGGGTCATAGCTACTGCACAAGAAAGTACGGCTTCGCCTTATTCTTTCTATGGAATAGGAAGCCTGAAATTTCAAGGAACAATGGAAAGTAGGGCCATGGGTGGCTTAAGTTTGTACCCAGATAGTCTTGCTTTAAATATACAGAATCCAGCTGCGTTGGGAGAATTGAATTTAACATCATATAATGTAGGAGCTTCTTTTTCAAGACTTGGACTTAAAACTGATGCTAGAAATGAATCAGCTCAATCAGCTTCATTTGATTATATTGCATTAGGTTTTCCGCTTGGTAAAAAAATGGGTGCTAGTTTTGGATTATTACCGTATACTTCTGTTGGTTATGCTTTGCAAAACCAGTACGATGATAGTGAAGGAAATGCGATAGCAACGCAATACGAAGGAGAAGGTGGTGTAAATAAAGTGTATGTTTCCATAGGTTACGAAATTACCGATGAATTGAGCATTGGAGTAATGGGTAACTATAATTTTGGTAATATAGAAAATAGAATTCTGTATAGAAGAGAAGGAGTACAATTGGCTACAAGAGAGTTGAACAGGTCTGAGTTAAGTGGGTTAGATTTTAAATTTGCGCTTAACTATAAGAAAATGTTGAAAAACTCCTATGAGTTAGTAGGTTCTGTTCAGTATACTCCGGAAAGTTCCATAGCATCAGATAATTATCGAGGTTACAGTACGGTTCTGGTATATGAAAATGGTACAGAGGCAGTGAGCAATAGTTATGACGCGGATCTTGGTTCTCAAGGATTAGATAAAACCGATATGATTTTTCCAAGTAGAACAAATGTAGGGCTAGGATATGGGAAAAAAAACAAGTGGTTTGTTGGAGCAGAATATGAATTTGCAGAAAACAGCAATTTTTCAAACCCATTTATAAGCGTATCAGGAGTGTCTTATGAAAATTCGAACGGATATACCTTGGGTGGATTCTTTACACCAAAGTATAATTCCTTTACAAGTTATTTCCAAAGAATAACCTATAGAGCGGGTGCTCATTTTAAAAATACAGGAATGATTATTAATGATGAACAAATTAATGATTATGGTGTATCTTTAGGGCTTTCTTTGCCAGTAGCTAAATTGTCAAAAATAAATCTTGGCATAGATCTTGGAAGAAGAGGTACTACAAACGCCTCTCTTATACAAGAAAATTATTTTAACTTTAGAGTTGGCTTGTCTTTGTTAGACAGATGGTTTGTGAAAAGTAAATTTAATTAATAATATATTTTTTTAGATGATGAGAAAGAAACTTGCATTATTTGTAGCTGTTGCTGGTATGTTCGGGGTTACCGAAGTTGCCGCTCAAAATCCAGAATGTAATACCAATTTATCTTTGTATGTTCAGGATGCAAAAGTGAAAAACTACGATGCAGCTTACGAACCTTGGAAAATGGTTTATGAAAATTGCCCAGACCTTCACTATGCAAACTTTGTATATGGTGAGCGTATTCTTGAGCACAAAATGGAATCTGACGCAGCAAACAAAGATCAATATGTTCAAGATCTTTTAGGGTTGTATGATGGTTATTACAAATATTTTGGACCAGAAGCAGGTAAAAAGAAAAAATATTACTACAGCGAAATGGTTAGTGATAAAGTGAAATTAATGAACTCTGAAGGTTTGGGGACAGATCAAGAGATTTATGATATGGTTCACGAAGCACTACAAAAAGATAAAGATAATTTAACCAGTGAGCTAGTGTTGTATATCTACTTCAAGAAAACAGTAGATTTATACAAAGCAGAACAATTAGATCTTCAAGTTGTTTTTGATACATACGATGATGTTTCTGAAAGAATTGAAGAATTAAGAAACGACTTAGCTAAAACAATGAACCCACTTGTAGAAAAGCAAGAAGCTGGTACAGAGTTAACAGCTAAAGAAGCTAAAACATTGTCAAGATCAGAGAAAATCATGAGTAACTATAATGATATCTCTGGAAGTTTAGACTCTTATTTAGGTCAGTTAGCTGATTGTGATAACTTAATTCCTCTTTATGAGAAGAATTTTGAGGCAAACAAATCAGACGAAGAATGGTTGAACCGTGCAGCTTCTAGAATGACAGAGAAAGAATGTACAGATTCTGAGTTGTATGTTAAGATTGTTGAGCAATTACATTCTTTACATCCATCAGCTTCTTCAGCAAGATTCCTTGGGGTTATTGCTTATAAAAAAGGAGATAAGCAAGGTGCAATCAAGTGGTTTAAGGAGTCTATTGAATTAGAGGGAGATAAATTTAAAAAATCTAAAACAGCATTACAGATTGCAGGATTGTACTCTGGTTCAGCTTCAGCTAACTGGGCAAGAGAGGCATTAAAATATAACCCTTCAAACAATAAAGCTTGGAGTATTATAGCACATGCTTACGCAGATTCTGCTAACAGTTGTGGTTCTACAACTTTTGAGAAGAAAGCAGTATATTGGTTAGCGGCAGAAGCTGCGAGAAAAGGTGGAGATACCAAATTGGCAAACACCTATGAAAAGTATGCTCCTACAAAAACTGAGATTTTTGATGCTAACATGTCTGGAAAAACTCTTAAAATAGGATGTTGGATCAACAGATCTGTTAAAGTTCCTAGTTTATAAGATGTTAAACATCATAAAGCATAAATTTACTTTCATTGTCACAGCTTTTGCTGTGACAATGTTTTTTTCATGCGAAAACAATTTAAGCGAATTACAAAAATTGAACCTACAAGAAAAATTTCCGGTAGGTGAAGCAGTCAACTTTAAGCTTACTTATACAGACTCTACAAGGGTCAAAGCAATTCTTACAAGTCCACTAAACTATGATTATAGCAATCAAGAGTTTGGGTATTCAGAGTTCCCAAACGGCTTACACATAGATTTCTTTGACGACAATCAAAACAAAACCACGGTAGATGCTAATTATGGTATTTTGTATAACGATACCAATTTGGTAGAACTTCAAGATAGCGTGGTAATCAAAACGCATGAAGGTAAAATTTTGAAAACCAATAAGCTATTTTGGGATCAAAAAGATGAGTGGATTTATACCGATGAGGCGTTTCAATTTACAGATCCTGTAGAAGGCACGGTCATGAATGGAGTAGGAATGGATTTTAATAGAGATTTTACCATCGTAAATGCTCATGAAACCACAGGAGTAATGTATTTAAATGGAGAAGAAAAATGATGAAATTTTTAAAAATATTTGAAGTAGTATATTTAGTTATAGCTATTATTTCTATATTCGAAGTTATAAGAAGTTGGGGCGCAGATAGCGATAGAGCTTATTTGTTCCTGCTTTTTGGAGTAGTTTCTTTAGGAATGTTTTTCTTCAGAAGATTCTACAGAAAACGTATCGAAAAAAGGAAGCAACAATAAATTATGGAAATCTCCATTATCGTCATTTGTCTACTACTTTCCGCATTCTTTTCCGGAATGGAGATTGCCTATGTTTCCAGCAATAAAATTCATATAGAAATTGAGAAAAAGCAAGAAGGTTTCCTTGCAGCTGTACTTACCAAATTAACCAAAAGGCCTTCTAAATATATTGCTACCATGTTGGTGGGTAATAATTTGGCTTTGGTAATTTATGGTTTTTATATGGGAGATTTGGTAACAGCCATGTTACCCGCTCAGTTGCAAAACATTTTGGTGCAGACAGTGATTTCTACTTTAATCATTTTAATTACTGCAGAATTTCTTCCCAAAGTATTCTTTCAGATTTATGCCAATAAACTGCTGAAATTTTTTGCAGTTCCTGCCTATCTCTTCTATGTTTTATTTGGTGTGATTACTGAATTTATCATTTGGATATCAGATATCATTCTAAAATACATTTTCAAAACTGAAGGTGACAACGTTCAATTAGCGTTTTCCAAAATAGAACTAGGAGATTATATATCTGAACAAATGGAATCTGTGGATGAAGGAGAGAATGTAGATTCGGAAATTCAAATTTTTCAGAATGCATTGGAGTTTTCAGAAGTGAAAGCACGTGATGTAATGATTCCACGAACCGAAATTACGGCTGTAGAAATAGACGATAGCATTAAAATGGTAACTAATCTTTTTACAGATAGTGGTTATTCAAAGATTTTGGTCTATGAAGAATCTATAGATGATATTGTAGGCTATGTGCATTCATTTGATATGTTCAAAAGACCAAAAGACATTAAGAGTGTTTTAATGCCCGTAGGTTTTGTTCCTGAAACCATGCTCATAAGTGAAATTTTAAATGTGCTTATCAAAAAGAGAAAGAGTATCGCAGTAGTTATAGATGAGTATGGCGGTACTTCTGGTATTTTAACTGTGGAAGACATTGTAGAAGAATTGTTTGGGGAAATAGAGGATGAACATGATGTTACAGAATTTATAGAAGAGCAATTAGCTGAAAATGAGTTCAAATTCTCTGCGCGTTTAGAAGTTGACTATATCAATGAAAATTACAAAATAGATATTCCTGAAAGCGAAAATTACGGTACTTTGGGAGGTTTTATCATGAATCATACAGGTGAAATTCCTCAACAAAATGAGGTGATTACCATTGAAAACTTTCGATTTAAAATCCTGGATGTAGCCGAAACCAGAATAAAATTGGTACACCTTCACATTCTTGAAGAAGATTAGTTTTTTAAAAAAACTTGAATAAAACATTTTGGCTTTTATTATTTCAAAGAAAATGGTATTTTCGCCCACATTAATTTTATAATTATATTAACAAAATGGCAGTTCTTGAGAAAATTAGAAAGCGCTCTTTATTGCTAATTGCTCTTATCGGATTCGCGCTTTTTGCGTTCATTATTTCCGATCTAGTAGGAAAAGGTAGTTTTACAGTGTTTCAGAATAGAAATATTGGAGAGGTCAATGGAGACCCAATCAGTAATACAGACTTTAGAGAAAAAGTAGAGTTAACTATGAAAGGTATGGGAGCCAACGCGTCTACCATGTCTGCAGTAAATTCTGTTTGGAATAGAGAAGTTAACAATAGAATTTTAGAACAAGAATTCGAAAAATTAGGAATCAATGTTTCTGGAGAGCGTATCATCAACTTGGTGAAAAATAATCCTCAGGTAACAAGTAGCCCAATGTTTCAGAATGAAAATGGAGTTTTTGACGCTCAAAAATTCATTGATTATATCGCAGATCTTAAAGCATCATCTCCACAAGCATATGAGCAGTGGAAAATGCAAGAAGAATCAATTATTACCAATGCTAAGCAAGAAACGTATTATTCGTTAATCAAAGCGGGTCTTGGAGTAACAGAGAAAGAAGGAGAAGCTACGTATGCTGAAGAAGGAAATGAAGTTACTTTTAAATATTTACAAGTGCCTTATACTTCAATTGCAGATTCTACTATCGCTGTTTCAGATAGCGAAATCAAATCGTATATCAATGAACATAAAGATGAATTTGAAAATGGCGCAAATCGCAATGCGAGATTTGTAATTTTCAAAGAAGAGGCTTCTGATAATGATGTTAAATCCACTGAAGAAGATTTAGCTAAATTATTAAATGATACCAAAGTTTTTGAAAACGGAAAAGAAGTAACTGTAGCTGGTTTTAGAGATACTCAAGACGTAGCCGCATTCGTTTCTGAGAATTCTGATATTAGTTATGACACTACTTATGTTGTAAAAAGTAAATTACCAGCAAAATTTGCAGATACATTGTACAATCTTTCTGTTGGAGAAATTTATGGTCCTTACAAAGATGGTGATTACTTCAAAATTTCTAGAATGGTAGGTAAAAAACCAAACGGAAGTGTGAAGGCTAGTCATATTCTTATTTCTTATGAAGGAATTGAAAGAGTTCAGGCAAAAGAATCAAGAACGAAAGAAGAAGCAAAAGCTTTAGCAGATGAAATCTTAGCAAAAGCAAAGAAATCTGGTGCAGATTTTGGTGAATTGGCAAAAGAATATTCAGAAGATCCAGGTTCTGCTTCTAAAGGTGGAACGTATGATAATATTGTTCCTGGACAAATGGTTCCTGAATTCAATGACTTCATTTTTGATGAACCAATTGGTTCTATAGGAGTTGTAGAAACAGATTTTGGTTACCATGTAATCAAAGTAGAAGATAAATATGAAACTGTAAATGTTGCTACGGTTGCAAGAAAGATCGATGCTTCTGAAGAAACAATTGGAGAGTTGTACAACAATTCAAATCAGTTTGTATATCAAGTAACAGAAGAAGGTAAAGATTTTGAAGAAGCTGCAAAAGCAGGAGATTTCCGTGTAAGAGTTGCTGCAAATGTTGAAGAATTAGGTGGCGGTTTACCAGGAATCAACAATCAAAGAGGTATTGTTCGTTGGTTGTTTGAAGATGCTACTTCTGTTGGTGATGTTAAAAAATTCAATATTCCTTCAGGATATGTTGTAGTTCAATTAACAGGAATCAATAAAGAAGGAACTCAATCTGTAGAAGCTGCAAGAGCTACGGTAGAGCCTATCTTAAGACAGGAGAAGAAAGCTAAGCAAATTCTTGAAAAAGGTAAAGGAAAATCTTGGGATGAACTTGCTGATCTTTTCAATGTGAGATCACGTATGGCTTCAAAAGTAACTTTAGCAAACCCAACAATTTCTGGTGCAGGATCTGAGCCAGCTGTAGTGGGTACCGCTTTTGGACTTGAAGCAGGAAAAACTTCTGGTTTAATTGAAGGAGAAAAAGGGGTTTACATGATTGAAGTAAATGCTAAAAACGAAGCTCCAAAATTAGAGAACTATACAGTGTATAGAAATACGTTAAAAGATCAAAACGTAACAAAATATAGTACTTCGGTAGTAAATGCATTGAAAGAATCTGCAGATATCGAAGATAACAGAGCAACTTTCTATTAATAGAAAGCTTTCCTTAAAACAAAAAAACCTCTTGAATTTCAAGAGGTTTTTTGTTTATAAAAGGTTCTAATTAAAGAATCATTTCTTGGTACGTTAGAACGGTTTCAAAACCTTTCTTTTTGAAATATGCCGGAGTATTTTCATTGCCGGTTGCTAAGATAAAATCTCCACCCCAAGCCCCTAAGCTTTTAATGCTTCCCCAATAATCTTCGAAAAAGAGGTTTTTCACTTTTTTAAGCTGAAGGAAGTTTGAAATTAAGTTTTCATGTTCGTCTATTATTTCTTCAAAATCTGATAATGAAACACTGTTGGTTGCGGCCATAGATAATGCAGAAATCTTCTGAATCAATTCATTTTTATCAGTTTTCAAAGCTCTGTAATGCTGTATTCCTTCTTTACTGTCTTGTTTTTGATTCAAGTGAACAAAGTAGAGTTGATCTGAAAATGTTGGTTTAAAATCCAACGGTTGAATTACAGGTTTTTGATCTTGAATTTGATACGTTATAGCAGTATTATTTTGAGCGCAAGCAATGTCATAGCCGCTTCCTTTAAATGAGTTCCAAAGTAATTGAAAGGCATCAATTTTTGCCCATGAAGCTATATTGTTGATGAGGGTTGATGATGTGCCTAAACCCCAATTTCTAGGGAATGTTAATTCGGTTTTTACTACCGCACCTTTTTGTAAAAAATCAGGGTTGAAATTTCTAGCTGTTGTTAAGATCTCCACTAGCGTTTTCGCTTTTTCTACATCACTAGTTTCAATTACTCGTAAATGATTGCCAAGTTCAATTTGAACCTGAAACCATTCAGAATTAAGATCATCGTAGCTTTTCCAGTTTAAAATATGAGAATCATTTGATTCATACTCCAAGGATTGTCCAAATTTTGTAGGTAACGCAAAAGTTAATGCGCCATCTAGTACTGCATATTCTCCGGTGATTAATAACTTTCCGTTGCTATAAAATTTCATGAATTACTTCTTAATTTTTCGAATTCCGCTACAACATTACTATGTGTGGCTGTTTTATCTTTAAAGTAATTTACAAAGTATTTTTTCTCTTCTTCGGTAGCTCCCAATTGATTTAGAATGTTCAATAAGTGCATTTTCATATGTCCTTTTTGAATTCCGGAAGTGATTAAACTTCTTACGGCTCCAAAATTTTGAGCTAAACCGGCTACTGCTGTTATTTCCATCAATTGTTTCGCATTTGGATTTTCTAGCATTTCCAACGCTATTTTAACCATAGGGTGTAATTTGGTCAATCCGCCAACGGTTCCCATGGCTAATGGAATTTCAATCCAAAATTTAAAAATATTATTTTCTATCGTAGCGTGGGTTAAACTTGCATAGGATCCGTTTTTAGCGGCGTATGCATGAGCGGCTGCTTCTATGGCTCTAAAATCGTTTCCGGTTGCTAAAACTACCGCGTCAATACCATTCATGATGCCTTTGTTGTGCGTTACGGCTCTATAAGGTTCTATTTTGGCAATATTCACAGCTCTTACAAACTTTTCGGCAAATTCTTGAGGAGAAATGTCTTTGTCTTCATTTAAGTCTTCAACGGGACAGGAAACCGTTGCGCGCACCACGCAATTTGGAACGTAGTTAGAAAGAATACTCATTACTATTTGAATGTGTTTTTCTTCTTCAGAGAATTCACTAAAATGAAGAGCTTCTTCCTTGAATGTTTTGGCAAAGCCTTCCAAACATGAGTTGATGAAATTAGCGCCCATGGCATCCAAAGTTTCAAACGTGCAATGTAGTTGATAGTAGTTGGCAAGTTTATCAGTCTTGTCTTTTAGGGTAATTCCTGTAACGCCACCACCGCGTTTTTCCATATTTGTGGTGATTTCGGAAACCGAATGCATCAATTTGGGCATTACAATTTGAAAATACTTTTTAAGTTTCTCTACATCGCCATGATACATAAAATGAACCTGACCAATTTTTTCGGTTCCAAGGATTTCAGTTTTAAAGCCGCCTCTGTTTAGCCAGAATTTGGCAGCTTTACTCGCTGCAGCAACTACGGAGCTTTCTTCGATTGCCATTGGAATACTATATAACTTTTCATTGATCAAAAAATTAGGAGCAATTCCGATAGGTAAAAAAAAGTTGCTTATAGTGTTTTCTATAAATTCGTCATGCAATTTTTGCAGGGTTGCATCATTGTGCCAATAGGTTTTCAACGTTTCTTTTGCAGCTTTAGCATCATTAAAATATGTTTGCGTAAGCCAGTCTATTTTTTCCTCTTTAGATAATTTTGAAAATCCCTGTATTGGTTGTTTCATGTACGTCAAATTTTTTGCAAAGATACAATTATTGTAGGGTCTTGTTACTTCTTAAATGCTCGCTGCCAATATTTCCGAATCGTTAACGTTTAACTAAAAAAGTTTAATAATTTGTGAAATAATTAGTAAACTTGGGACTTTTATAAAATATACCACTTGATGAAGAATTTTCGCGTAGTTTTCCTACTATTCATAGCCGTTTCCGGGCAACTACTAGCACAAGACAAACAAATTACTTTAGAAGAAATATGGGGAGGAGCTTTCCGCACGCAAGGAATGGATGCGCTTCGATCTTTGAATAACGGAAAACAATATGCCGTTTTAAATTTTGATAGAGCTTCTCGCACTACAAGTGTTGATAAATATTATTACGAAACACTGGAAAAAACCGGTACTATCGTAAATTCAGAAGATATTGCTGAAATTCAATATTTTTTATCGTATGAATTTAGTGATGATGAAAGCAAAATGTTGCTAGCTACAGAGTTAAATCCTGTTTTCAGACATTCAACTTTGGGAACATTTTATGTGTACGATGTGGCTTCGAAAAAAGTAACAAAAGTTTCTGATGATCTAATTCAGGAGCCTACATTTTCACCAGATGGAAAGAAAGTAGCCTATGTTTTTGAGAATAATATCTATGTAAAATCTTTACAAGATGGTTCTGTTCAACAAGTGACGACAGATGGAGAAGATAATCATATAATTAACGGGGTAACCGATTGGGTTTATGAAGAAGAATTTGCCTTTGTAAAAGCTTTTGAATGGAATAAAGATAGTGATAGAATTGCTTTCTTAAGATTTGATGAGTCTGAAGTTCCAGAATTTTCAATGGATGTTTATGGTACTGCATTGTACCCAACACAAGACGTTTTTAAGTATCCGAAAGCAGGAGAAAAAAATTCAGATGTTACGTTACATGTATACAATTTAGATACCGAAAAAGTATCGCCACTTCCTATTGATATTGATTATGAATACATTCCAAGAATCGAGTTTTCAAATGAATCATCCATTTTAGCCGTTCAAGTTTTGAACAGACATCAGAACGATTTAAACTTATATTTTTATAATGTAGATTCAAAAGAGGCTAATGTAGTACTTCATGAAACAGATGATGCTTACGTTGATATTAATGATAATTTAACTTTCTTGGATGATAACAGTTTTATCTGGACTTCTGAAAAAGATGGATACAACCATATTTATCATTATGACAAAACAGGAAAGCTTAAAAAACAAGTGACAAGCGGTAACTGGGAAGTAACAGGTTATTACGGCTATAATCCAAAAGAAAAGAGAATCTATTACCAATCTGTAGAAAATGGTTCTATAGACAGAGATGTGTACTCTATCAAATTAAACGGTAAAAGTAAAAAGCATTTGTCCTCTCAAGAAGGAACCAATAGAGCAACATTTAGTGCAGATTTCAGCTATTTTATAAATTCATTTTCAAGTGCAACTATAGCTCCAAAATATACGCTGAACAGTGCCAAAGATGGTAAAGAGTTGAAAGTAATTGTTGCCAATGACGAGGCTAAAGAAAAGCTAGAAAGCTATAATGTTGCCATGAAAGAATTCAGTACTATTGAAATTAACGGTAATGAATTGAACATGTGGATGATAAAACCTGCTGATTTTGATCCAAACAAAAAATATCCACTTTTCTTATATCAGTATAGTGGACCAGGTTCACAATCTGTAGCTAATAGCTGGTACAGTAGCAATGATTACTGGTATTTTATGTTGGCACAACAAGGGTATATTGTTGCTTGTGTTGATGGTCGCGGAACCGGATTTAAAGGAGCTGCTTTCAAAAAAGTAACTCAGAAGGAATTGGGTAAATACGAGGTAGAAGATCAAATTGAAGTAGCCAAGACCCTTGGTGAAAGAAATTATATAGACGAAGATAGAATAGGAATCTGGGGTTGGAGCTTTGGAGGTTTCATGAGTAGCAATTGTATTTTAAAAGGAAACGATGTTTTCTCAATGGCTATCGCAGTTGCTCCGGTTACAAGCTGGAGATTTTACGACTCTATCTATACGGAAAGATACATGACAACTCCACAAGAAAATGCAAGTGGATATGATGATAATTCACCAATTAACTTTGTAGATCAATTAGAAGGGAAGTTCCTTTTAGTTCATGGAACGGGTGATGACAATGTTCATGTACAAAACTCCATGAGAATGATTGAAGCTTTGGTACAAGCCAACAAACAATTTGATTGGGCTATCTATCCAGATAAAAATCATGGAATTTATGGTGGAAACACAAGACTTCACCTATACACGAAACTAACCAACTTTATCAAAGAAAACCTATAACCAACAAAATAAACAATGGATCAAACAGCAAAAAGTCCACAAAAGGAAATATTTGGACATCCAGTAGGCTTGTATATATTATTCTTTACAGAAATGTGGGAGCGTTTTTCGTATTACGGAATGCGTGCATTATTAACTTTATTCTTAGTGGCTTCTGTAACAGCGGAAAATCCTGGTTGGGGTTGGACAGAAGGTGAAGCAATTAATCTATATAAATGGTATACAACCTTAGTATATCTGGCTTCTATTCCTGGTGGAATCATTGCAGATAGATGGCTGGGGCAAAAGAAAACCGTAATGTACGGAGGACTTTTACTTTGTATTGGTCATTTGGTATTAGCTTATGAAAATCTAACTGCTTTTTACGTAGGACTAGGTTTTATTATTGCTGGTGTAGGTGGTCTTAAGCCAAACATTTCTACAATGGTTGGTGGACTGTACAAGAGAGGAGATGATCGTAGAGATAAAGGTTTTTATATTTTCTATATCGGTATTAACCTTGGAGCTTTTCTAGCGGGAATTATTGTGGGTCAAGTTGGTGAAGGAATCAATTGGCACTATGGTTTCGGTTTGGCCGGAATTGGAATGTTGCTAGGTCAAGTTGTTTATATTTTCGGTCAGAAATATTTAAAAGGAGTTGGTGATTATTCAGGTGCTTCTGAAGATGCTGAAGAAAGAGAAGCCATGAAACGTCCTTTAAGTAGAGTAGAAAAAGATAGAATGATTGTAATGTTTCTTTCGTTCTTGATTATTATAGTTTTCTGGGGAGCTTTTGAGCAAGCCGGAGGTCTAATGAATATTTATGCAAAACAAAATACAGATAGAATGTTATTTGGTTGGGAGGTTCCTGCATCATACTTTCAATCTGTAAATTCATTCTTCATATTTACGTTAGCAATGCTAGTAGCTGGCTTTTGGGGTTGGTGGAAAATGAAAGGCAAAGAATCATCATCATTATTTAAAATGGCTATTGGAGTTTTGGTAATGGGATTTGGATTTGTATTTATGTCGTTCGCTTCTTTACAATATGAAGATGCTGGTAAATCTGCAATGTATTGGTTAATTTTAGCATACTTGTTCCACACATTGGGTGAATTGTGTGCATCTCCAGTTGCATTGTCTTTTATTACAAAACTAGCACCTGTAAAATATGCATCATTAATGATGGGGGCGTATTTTGCGGCTACAGGATTGGGTAACTTTGTAGCGGGGTCTATTGGGGAACAAATTAGTAATGCATCAGAATTTGAGATCTTTACAGGGATATTTATTTTCTGTACCATTTTTGCAATTTTGGTACTTCTTCTTTTGAAACCTTTAAAACGTTTAACGCATGGTGCTGAGGACACAAAAGTGGATGATGCAAATCAAGATAACAAAGGTCCTGAATTGGAAGAATTTGAAAAGGCATAACTAATAACTTACTAATGAATACTACTACAACTAACGACTTTTTTAAATCAAAAGTTTTAGGACACCCTGCAGGACTTTTTGTTTTGTTTTTTACTGAAATGTGGGAACGCTTTTCCTTTTATGGGATGCGTGTTTTATTGGTTAATTTTTTAACTGCGGCAGCTTTGGGTTCCAACCCTGGTTGGGAATGGTCTGCAGAGAATGCAGGAGCATTATATGGTACCTATGCCATGTTGTTATACTTAACACCTATTGCAGGTGGAGTTATTGCTGATAAACTTACAGGCTATCGTTGGGCTGTAGTAATCGGTGCTATTATTATGACGCTTGGGCATGCTGCTATGGCTGTAGAAACCGAGTTTATGTTATATTTAGGTCTAGGGTTGTTGGTTATTGGTACCGGATTCTTCAAACCTAATATGACTTCTATTATTTCTGAAATGTATAAAGATCTTCCTGAAAAGAAAGATGGTGCGTATACCATTTTCTACATGGGAGTAAATGCCGGAGCTTTCTTTGGAATGCTACTATGTGGTTATTTGGCTGAGCGCGTAGGTTGGTCATGGGGCTTTGGTTTGGCAGGTATTTTTATGTTGTTAGGAACGCTTCAATTTTGGTTATCGAAACCTCTTTTTGGAAATATAGGTGAAGTACCAAGTAAGGTAAAAGCATTAGATGTTGAAGAAAAGAAAGTAATTGCAGATGACGATAAAGAAAATCCTTTTACTTTAGTTGATAAGATTTTAATTGTAGTTTCAGCAGTTATTGGACTTGGTTATGCTATTAACGATCCATTGTCTAAAATTGGAGGAATTGATGTTTTTGGATTCCTAGAAACTTCTGGTTTAGAAGGTCAATACGTAGCTGTGATTTTTGGATTGATAGTGTTTTTAGGATTGGTAATTTCTAGAATTATACGTTATACAGCAGTTGTAAGAGATAGAATGATTGCAGTAATCATCTTTGCATTTTTCACGGTGTTTTTCTGGATGAGTTTTGAACAAGGAGCTTCTTCTTTAGTGCTTTTTGCTAGAGATAGTGTAGACCGAGTTTTAACAGGTAACGCACAAATGATTTTCAACGTAGTAAATGCATTACTAACCATTATTCCGTTAGCAATTATTACTTGGGTGTTGGTATTATTGGCTAAAGAAACCAAACATAAAATATTAGGTTCTAATGTTGTGTTAGCTATTTGTTTTGCTGGTGTTTGGGGATTAGCAATTTGGATGCTTCAAAGAGAATTTACTGCAGAGGTTGCCGAAATCACAGTATCTTGGTTCTCCATCTTAAATTCATTCTTTATCATCGCCTTAGCAAACATATTTTCTAAGTGGTGGGATTCTAAATACAATCCGTCTGCAGCTATGAAATATGGTTTAGGATTAATCATAATGGCCGTAGGTTTCGGTTTGTTAGCATACGGAGCGCATGGTGTAGGAGATGGAGTAAAAGTAAGTATGGTTTGGTTAGTTTTAGCCTATTTATTTCATACCATGGGAGAATTATGTTTATCTCCGGTAGGACTTTCGTATGTAAGTAAGCTTGTACCTGCACGTATGATCGCCTTTATGTTTGGTATGTGGTATTTGGCTATTGCCATAGGAAACAAATCTGCAGCAGTATTAGGAGGTCAAATTGAAAATATAACCAAAGAATATTCGTTATCAACGTTTTTCTTAATATTTACTGTTGTACCAATCGTAGCCGGACTATTAGTAATGGCTTTAAACCCTGTGCTTAAAAAATTAATGCACGGCGTTAAATAATAAAACTCAAATTAAATATGAAGAATTATATAGTGATAGCTTTGCTGTTTTTGTCAACGTTGGTGACCAATGCGCAAGAAAAATTAACTTGGCATACCAATTTTGAAGAAGCTAGCAAAATAGCTATGAAAGAAGGAAAACCTTTAATGCTTTTCTTTACAGGAAGCGACTGGTGTGGTTGGTGTGTAAGACTTCAGAAAGAAGTTTTTGAGCATGATGAATTTGTAGATTGGGCAGAAGAAAATGTAGTACTTTTAGAACTAGATTTTCCAAGAAGAAAAGAACTTCCTTACGAATTGAAACAACAGAATTTTAACCTACAACAACTTTTGGGAGTTCGTGGATATCCAACGGTTTGGTTTGCAAATGTTGAAAATCAAGGAACCAAAAAAGCTCCAAAACTTAATTTAGACAAATTAGGTAGAATGGGGTATCAACGTGGAGGTTCAGAAGCTTGGATAGCATCGGCTGAAGCATTGATCAATAAAAAATAAAATTCATAACTTTTTAATAAAAGCTCCCTTTTCACTAGTAATGTGGAAAGGGATTTTTTGTCTTATACAAGTTGCTTTCCATCGGTTTACAAAGGAGGTATAATTACTTCCATCAATGATAATTTGTTTGGGTTGATACATATTTATAATTCTTTCGAGATTGATTCTTGAAGAATTACAGAGCAATAGATAATCTATAGTTTTTTCAGAGTTAATAGGGCTGAATAAAGTATCTACAATCAATATGTTTTTACCTTTCAGAACGATGGTATTTTTAAGTTTCTTTGGTTTTATTACCGCAATATTTCTTTCTGTTTTGTAATTATCTAGTAAATAATCAGTATTCATTGTGGTGTCACGCTTAAAAAGCAACAAACTATCTGCTTGCTTTATTCCAATAACCGTGTTTCTGGTTTGGTGAAAAACAATCATTTCAGTTTCCGAAGACAAGTCGATATACATCTTTATAGCATAGATTTGATAGCATATTAGGAAGAACATGGTAAAATGTATGGCAACAGCTTTTTTGTAGGTTAAAAAGTGTGCAAAACAATAAATAATAAAGTAGCAAATGATAAGTTCTGGAGCGTCAAAGTAAATATTTGTGACTAGGTATTTCTTTTGGAGAGCGATCCATTCAATAAACTGATTCATCCATGAAATCATATTGATCAAAGGAAATAGGATCGTTTCATTAACCAAATTAAAGAACGCTAGAAACATAACAAAAAAACCGTATCCTAGAAGTAGAAATAGTGATGGAATGAGTAGAAAATTTCCCAGGAAAAATAATCCTGGAAATTGATGAAAATAAAAAAAAGTTAATGGAAAAACGGCTAGTTGAGCAGCAAGTGTGGTAGCAATAATGCCAACGAAATACCTTCCAAGAAGATTCCTAAAATTGAAATAGCGTTGAATTTCTGGTTGTATGATTACAATTCCAATAACCGCTACATAACTCAATTGAAACCCCACTTCAAAAACAAAATTCGGCTTCCAAATAATAAGTAGGAAGGCAGAAGCAAAAACGGTGTGCAATGTTTGTTGTGGTCTTTGCAGGTGAAGTGCAATGGTGATGAGGCTAAACATAACCACCGAACGAACCACAGATGGAGAAAGTCCGGAAATAACAGCAAACATCCAAAGTAGTGCAATAATGATGGATCCCCGCCATATTTTACCGTTTTTGAGAAACAGCAATGGATACAAAAGCCAACCGAGAAGTGCTGTGATAATACCAATGTGAAGGCCAGAAATTGCCAATAAATGAATCACTCCTGCATTTGCGTAATTTTCATAGAGTTCTTTGGAAATATGTTGTCGCTGACCTAGAAAAAGTGCTTCTGTGATAGCTAAATTATCGCCGCTCAATCCAGAAGATTTTAAATTTTTAATGATTTTTGAACGAATGCTTTCTGCAATAGAATTTATAGTGTTTTCGCTGTTATTCCGTATTTTAAAATTCGCATTGTTCAAATAAATCTGTCCATAGATTTCTTGATTTTGAAGATAGTTTCCGTAATCAAACTGATACGGATTTTTGGGTTTTGCTAGTGCTTTTATATCAGTATAAACCAGTAGTGATTTTCCTTTGATGTTTTTGTTTAAGGAGTCTTTTCGGTAATTAATTAAGACATTTCCAAATGTTTCTTTTCCATCAATGTTTTGAATACTAGCTTCATATTTTTCGTAATATGCTGTTGGTTTTAGAACTTTAGTAATGGTAATTCTTGATTGTTGTAATTCATTTTTAGACTTGAAATGTGTATAATGATCTTTATAAATTTTATCAGAATGAATTAAGAAATTACTCCAGCCAAGCAAAATACTTGAGCACAAAACTGCCATTCCAAAATAAATTTTCTGATGGAAATGTTTATGAGAAAAGACTAGTGAAACAACAGTAAAAACAAGAGAAATCAGCAAGGAGATGAAAATCCAAAACAAGGTTGCCGGAATGTATTTGCCTAAAATAATTCCGAACAAAAAAGATAAGCAGAGCTTAGGAAGCGTAAATTTAAAAATACCTTTCAACCTTAAAATAAGCTTTCAAGGTTTGGTTTGAGGTTGTCTAAATGTACGAAAAATATTTAAATGTTTGTTTGTTAGTATTTTATGCGTCTAGCAGTTTTATAAGCATTACTCCAATAACCCTCTTTTATAGAAGATATAATAACGCCGCGTGACGTGGTAGAATGTATAAATTTCACATCTTCGCCTTCCAGTGCAATGACTAAGCCTACGTGGTTTACACGTTTACTTTTTCCGGTAGAAAAAAAGAGCAGATCTCCAATAATTACATTTTTCAGTTTTACGTAATCGCCTTCTTGAGACATTAAATAGGAGGAACGCTCAAATATGATATCATTTTCTAATAACGAAGTGTACACAAGGCCAGAGCAGTCCATTCCTTTTTTGGTGGTTCCGCCATATTTGTAACGAGTTCCCAAGAATGACATGGCACTTTCCACAACGTCATTTATTTTGTTGTTAGAAGATTCTGTAACCGTTTTGGGAGAAGATGCTTTCCCAGATGCAGAAACAACTACGGAGTTGGTTCTTTTGGAAGAAGTATTGCTTATGGTAACACTTGGTCTGCTGTTTTCTTTCTTACTCGCCGCTTTTTTTTTAGAACCACAGCTGTAGAAAGTAGCTGCAATCATGGCCATAAAAAGAAGTTTTTTCATGTAATTCTATTGGTTTGGAGGTACTAAAATAGTAAAACTATTGTAGCTTTTTATATATGAGTTGAGCCGTTTTTTTGCTGGCTCCTTTTCCACCTAATTTTTGTTCTAGTTCGTAATAATCCATAAATAATTTTTCACGGTGTTTAGAATCTAGAATTTTGGTTAGTTCGGCTTTGAGGTTTTTTGTGTTTAAATCATTTTGAATCAACTCTTTTACCACTTCCTTATCCATTATAAGATTTACAAGAGATATATAATCAAGAGTAATGATTCTTTTAGCAATATGATAAGAAATCCAGTTTCCTTTATAGCAAACCACCTCAGGAACTTTGAAAAGAGCAGTTTCTAATGTTGCGGTTCCACTAGTTACCAATGCAGCCTCTGAAAGACTCAATAGGTCGTATGTTTTGCCTGTAACAAAATGAACATTGCTTTTTCCTATGAATTGTTCATAAAAATGAAAATCTTGGCTAGGCGCACCAGCGATAACAAATTGATAGGTTTTAAAATCCTCAACTACGCTCAGCATGATGCTCAGCATTTTTGTTATTTCCTGTTTTCTACTCCCCGGTAAAAGTGCAATAATAGGTCTTCCATCTAATCCATTTTCGGCACGGAAAATAGACGGTTCAATCTGTTGACGATCACCAATAGCATCAATTAAAGGATGGCCCACAAAGTGAACAGGGAAGTTGTGTTTTTTCTCATAGAATTCTTTTTCAAACGGTAGAATCACATACATTTCATCTACATCGCGTTTAATTTCTTTAATTCTATTTTCTTTCCAAGCCCAAATCTGTGGAGATATATAGTAGTGGGTTTTGTACCCTTTTTCCTTTGCCCATTTCATAATTCTGAAATTGAAACCGGGGTAGTCTACAAAGATCAACACATCTGGTTGGTAGCTTTCGATATCTTTTTTACAGAATTTGATATTTCCCAAAATGGTACGAAGGTTCATTACAACTTCAGCAAAGCCCATAAAGGCCAAATCGCGGTAATGTTTTACAAGCGTTCCGTCAACATTTTTCATCAGATCACCTCCCCAAAACCTAAAATCAGCATGTGCATCTTCTTGCTTTAATGCTTTCATGAGATTGGAAGCGTGTAAATCTCCCGATGCTTCTCCTGCAATGATATAGTACCTCATTTTCTAGAAAATAAATTGTTCAAAGAAAGTAAAAATAGCAATAATTATAGTTGCCAAAAGTACACCTCTCGCTCTGTAATCTCTTTTAATTTTAAGGAAACCGAAAAATGCTAGCATGTTTAAAATAGCGCCTAGTGCAACAATTTTAGAAAAGTAGTTTTCTTGACGAGCAACCATAATATTTTCAAAAATATCGGTTCCTAAAAAAATAAGAATGTAAAGTGCTATTCCAAAAGAATTGGCAATAAGCCCTACTATAAAACCTATGGCAATTTCTTTTTTAATCATGGAGATCCCAAGTGTTTAAGCGTTGAATAGCGTGGTGAGCAGTTAAATCAAACTGAACAGGAACTACAGAAATATAATTGTTGGCAAGTGCCCACTCATCGGTATCTTCTCCCTTATCTTCATTTACAAATTTACCTGTAAGCCAGTAATATTGTCTTCCTTGTGGATTTACACGTTTGTCAAATTCTTCTTTCCACGAAGCTTTTGCTTGTCTGCAAACTTTAATGCCTTTGATTTCTTCTTTTCGTAATTTTGGAATATTTACATTGAGAACCACGTCACTTGGCATTCCATTTTCCAAAGCATTTTGTGCAATTTTTTTAATATGTTCCGCCGCTTGGTCAAAATCAGCCTCCCAGTTAAAATCTAAAAGGGAAAAACCAATAGCAGGTATTCCTTCAATTCCGGCTTCAACGGCAGCACTCATTGTTCCTGAATAAATTACATTGATAGAGGAATTTGTACCATGGTTAATTCCACTTACGCAAAGATCTGGTTTTCTATTCAGAATTTCATTTACGGCAAGTTTTACACAATCAACCGGAGTACCACTACAACTGTATTCTATTTGGTCTCCATCGTCCACAGTAATTGGGCTACAATAAAGCGTAGAGTTAATAGTAATGGCGTGTCCCATTCCACTTTGTGGACTATCGGGAGCAACCACAACTACATCACCCAAAGTGTTCATTATTTTTATCAATGCTCGTATTCCTGGAGCGGTAATTCCATCGTCATTGGTTACCAAAATCAAAGGTCTATTTTCCATAGAAATGCTAGGTTTTGCTACAAAAGTAACGATTTTAAGAGTTATCTGATCTTTATCTTATGTTTAACAAAAAATTAGTATCATTGTATATGGGTGGCATGGTTTTTTCTCTAATTTAGACAATTCTCAAAATTTTAAGAATATACCGAACTCAAGAAATAATTAGATCAAGGAAGAATGAAAAAGAATGTGTATTATTTGCTGTTCGTGCTGTTAATCTCAGCAGCTTCTTGCAGCTTTACCTCCAAAACATTTGATGCCGCAGACGGCGATAAGGATAAACTTTTGATGGAACTTATAACGTATGTTCTAGAAAGAGGACACTACTCACCAAAAGATATAGATGATACTTTTTCTGAAGAAGTATATGATAATTATGTGATGAGCCTAGACCCTCAAAAGCGTTATTTTCTTCAATCAGATATCAAAGAATTTGAAGAGTACAGAGATCAAATAGATGACGAGATCAAAACTCAAAATCTAGACTTTTTCAATATTACGCATGAGCGCTTGCTACAGAGAATGCAAGAGGCAAAACCTATATACAAAGAGATTTTAGCAGAACCATTTGATTTTTCTGCAGATGAAACTATCAATGTGGATTTTGAAGAATTGCCATACGCTAAAAATAAAAAGGAATTAAAAGAGCGTTGGAGAAAATTATTGAAGTTTAATACCATAACCGGGTATGCTTCAAGAATGGAAAGCAAAGAAATTGCTTCTAATGATTTTGAAAAAGACGCAAATGGAGATTTGATCGACAAAAAAACAGGTGAAAAAATCTCTGATGAAGATAAAGTTAAAACCATTCTAGAAGATGCTCAAAAAACTGAAGTAGAAATTGAAAAGGAAGCAAGAGAAGCTACTTTGAAAAATTTTGAAGATTACTATGCGATTCTAGATGATTTACAACGTAAAGATTGGTTTTCTATTTACTTGAATGCAATTGTGGAAGAATTTGATCCTCATACTTTCTATTTTGCACCAGAAGACAAAGAGAAGTTTGATACTAGAATGTCTGGTAAATTTGAAGGTATTGGAGCAAGATTGCAAAAGAAAAGAGATAATATTTCTATCGTAGAAATTATCTCTGGTGGACCTGTTTGGAGAGCAGAATCTTTAGAAGTTGGAGATGAAATTCTAAAAGTTGCTCAAGGCGATGAAGCTCCGGTTGATGTAGTTGGAATGCGAATTGACGACGCCGTTAAATTGATCAAAGGCCCAAAAGGTACCGAAGTTCGTTTAACAGTGAAGCGAGTAGATGGTAGCATAGATGTAGTTTCTATTATTCGTGATGAAGTGGTTCTGGAAGAATCCTATGCCAAAACAGCTTTGATTCAAAAGGATGGAAGAAAATTCGGAATAGTGAATTTACCACAATTCTATGTAGACTTTGATGACTACAAAAATGGAAGAAATGCAGCTTCCGATATGAAAAAAGAAATTGAAAGATTGAAATCTGAAGGTATGGAAGGTTTGGTAATAGACCTTCGTGACAATGGAGGAGGATCTTTAAAAACTGTTGTTGACATGGCAGGTTTGTTTATTAAAAACGGACCAGTTGTACAGGTAAAAACAGCAAATGATCGTCGTGAAGTTTTAGAAGATACCGATTCTAGTGTTCAGTGGAATGGTCCTTTGGTAATTCTTGTGAACGAACTTTCAGCATCTGCATCCGAAATTTTGGCTGCTGCTATGCAAGATTATAAGCGTGCTATTATAATTGGTAGTAAGCAGACTTATGGAAAAGGAACGGTTCAAAACGTTTACGATTTAAATCAGTTTTTGAAAAATAATACGCTGGGTGATGTTGGTGCATTGAAAGTTACCACGCAAAAATTCTATAGAATTAATGGGGAATCAACGCAGCTAGAAGGTGTGAAAAGTGATGTTGTTGTACCAGACAGATACAGTTATATCAACGTTGGTGAAAAGGATCAACAAAATCCGCTTCCGTATGATAAAATTGAAGCAGCAAACTACAACACTTGGGACGGTTACATTGACTACGATGAAACCATAGAAAATAGTAAGAAAAGAATGAACAATAATCCTCAGTTGAAATTAATTGATGCAAATGCAAAATGGGTTAAAGAACAACAGGATGATAATGATTTTCCATTGAGTTATGCAGCGTATGAAGCTGAAATGGATGAAGATGAAAACTTTGCTAAGCAGTTCAAAGACATTGGAAATTACAAATCTGATCTTACATTTTCTGCACTACCATATGAGACGGAACTTTTCAAATCAGATGATGATTTAGAAGAAAAGAGAACACGTTGGTACGAGAGCATGACTAAGGATGTTTATATTGAAGAAGCTGTAAATGTTTTGGAAGATCTTCAGTTGAACAATGTTAAAAAGAATAAAGTGGCGCATAACGAGCGTGAAAAATAATTAGTACCAGATGGCAGAAGCATCAGGTTCATTAACAGCTATGGCGCTCCAAAAGTTCAAAAGAAACTTTTGGGGCGTTTTTAGTTTGTCTATTGTATTGTTATGTGGATTTGTTGCCGTGTTTGCGTATGTATTAGCGCCTGATGATTCTACCAATGCAAATCAAATGCATATTTCCATTCACTCTCAAAAACCAGGTTTTCAAGTTTCCATGCTTACCATTCCGGGTGATAAACTTCAGGAGAAATCTTTTTTGAATCAAGTTTTCTTCGGTAAACAAAATAATGATACCGAAATTCCTTTACTTTCCTATAGGTTTTCAAAAGATTCATTGTACTACAAGGAATTTAAAAAAGAAGGTACAATGGCCATTGAAAAGGGAATTGACTTAGAAACTTCATTTGGAACACGAAATGCTAGTGAAATAAAAGAGCAATTCATACATCAAAAAACCTTCTTGTTAGGTACCGATAAATATGGTAGAGACTTGCTTAGTAGAATGCTAGTTGGAGCTAGAATATCGTTCTCCATAGGTTTTGTAGCCGTTTTTATCTCATTGTTGGTGGGTATATCTTTGGGCGCATTAGCCGGTTATTTTGGAGGCAAGATAGATGCTCTTATAATGTGGTTAATTAACGTTACATGGTCTATTCCTACATTACTTTTGGTAATTGGAATTACGCTAGCACTGGGAAAAGGATTTTGGCAAGTGTTTATAGCAGTTGGTTTAACCATGTGGGTGGAAGTAGCCAGAGTTGTGCGCGGACAAATTGTAAGTGCTAAAGAAATGCAATATGTGACGGCAGCAAGAGCTTTGGGGTATTCCAATACAAGAATCATTACTAAACATATTTTGCCCAATATTATGGCTCCTGTAATCGTGATTTCAGCAGCTAATTTTGCTGCTGCTATTTTGATAGAAAGTGGTCTTAGTTTTTTGGGTATAGGCGCGCAACCTCCAGTACCAAGTTGGGGTGCTATGATTAAAGATCATTATAATTATATCATTTTAGGAAAAGCCTATTTGGCTATTATTCCAGGATTGGCCATTATGATTTTGGTAATGTCTTTTATGCTAATAGGAAATGCTCTGAGAGATGCTTTTGATGTAAAGAATTAAGCTTCCATCCAATCGTTTCCTCGGTTTGCATCCAATTTCAAAAAAATAAATAGCAAAATTGTGAATCCCCATAAACCTGATCCTCCGTAGCTAAAAAAGGGTAAAGGAATTCCAATAGTGGGTAGTAATCCAATCACCATTCCTATGTTTACCATAAAGTGGATAAAGAAAATACCAGCCACACTATACCCATAAACCCGGCTGAATTGAGATCGCTGTCGTTCTGCTAAAAAGAGCAATCTTAAGAGTAAAGCAGTAAAAAGTAGTACTACGAAAAGAGTTCCTGCAAAGCCCCATTCTTCTCCAACGGTAGTAAAAATATAATCGGTATGTTGCTCCGGAACATAATTTCCACGGGTTCTGGTTCCTTGTAAAAATCCTTTTCCCATTAATCCACCAGAACCAATAGCAGTTTCAGATTGATTAATATTATAACCAATATCACGCTTTAGTTCTTGCATCTTTACAGGATCATTCTCCAGACGAAGCCATAGCACAAAACGGTCTCTATGATGTTGTTTAAAAACATTGTCATAAATGTATGATGTAGCTCCAGAAACGGCTATACACGTAACAAAATAGAGAATCATAGGAAGAATCTTTATTTTCTTTTTATGTGCTTTTTTCTGATTTCTAGTTCTTTTAATTAAATAATAAATAACAATACCAGTTCCTATCACAGCTAATGTAATAGGAATACCAAATTTTAATGTAGCTATAAATACAAAGGCAAGTGATATCAAAAAGAAAATGTAAAGGCCGGGTAAGCCTTCTCTATACAAAACGAACAAAAATGCACTATAGACCAATGTACTTCCAGGATCGGGTTGTAAAAGAATTAAAATAGAAGGAATGGCAATAATAAGAATGGCCTTCAGTTGATCTTGAAAATTTTTAATATGGGTTTGAATATCACTAATATATTTTGCAAAGGCAAGAGCTGTGGCGGTCTTAGCAAATTCTGAAGGTTGAAGTGTAAAGCTTCCAATACCGTACCAGGCTCTGGCTCCGTTAACATTCTTACCAAAAATAAATAACCCTATGAGAGATAGCATGGCCACTATATAAATGATGCTGGCAAAGCGTTCATAGAATTTGGCTTCAATGGCTAATATGAATAGAATTAAAACAACACTAAGCCCTATAAATATCAACTGTTTCCCGTACAAATTATTGATATTGAAAGCACCAATTTCTTCTACCGGAACGGATGCTGAATAAATATTCAACCAACCAATACCAACCAATAGCATGTAGAAAACAATGCTTAACCAGTCTATTTTTTTTACTACGGTATTTTTCGCCATTATTTATTGTGGGGAGTCAGAAGTTCTGGGTGTAAAATTTTGTCATATTCATCTTGAAGACCTGTTTCAAACATTCTTCGTTCCAAATCTGTTCGGGTAATATGACCTTTGATGTATTTCTCTATCATTAATGAAGCAATTGGAGCTGCATAACGAGATCCCCAAACACCATTCTCAACGAAAACGGCTAATGCAATTTTTGGATTTTCAATTGGAGCAATCGCAATAAATATAGAGTGATCTGCTAAATCATATTTGATACCTCCAATGGTAGTTGAATTTTGGGAAGTACCTGTTTTTCCACCAATATGTATGCTATCTACTTGTGCACGAGCTGCAGTTCCTTTTCGGTAAACATCATACATTCCTTGAATTACAGGTTCAAAATATTCTTTATCAATGGTAGTATATTTTGGCTTGGTGTATTGTGGATCTTCCAAGGGTTGATCATTAACAGACTTTACAATATGTGGAGTATAGTAAAAACCTCGGTTGGCAATGATGGCTGCAACATTAGCTAACTGAATTGGAGTAGTAAGAATTTCTCCCTGTCCAATGGCGTTCGAAATATTATTGGTGTAGAACCAATGATTTTCTCCATACCAACGGTCGTAGGTTGAACCATCTGGGATGTACCCTTTTCTACCAGTGGCTAAATCATTGTGTAAATAATCTCCTAAACCAAAGCTTTTTACGTGTTTTGACCATGCATCTACACCTTCTTTTGATGTTGGATATTTTTGAATTACTCTTCTGTAAGTATCGGAAAAATATGAGTTACAGGATTTGTAGATAGCTCTGTTTAAGTCGTTGACTGTTCCTGATGGTCCGCAGTGGCAGCCCATAAATCCTTTTCTTCCGTAGTGGTAGCCATGATAACAAGTAACTTTTGTATCAGGTGTTATAACTCCTTCTTGTAAACCTATGAGTGCCATAATAGTTTTAAAAGGAGAACCTGGAGGATATTGCGCCAAAAGTCCACGATCATACAAGGGCTTAGCAATGGAATCGTTGTAAAATTTGGTAAAGTTTTTACTTCGTTTTCTACCTACCAATAAGTCGGGATCAAAGTTAGGAGCGGTAACCAATGCCAGTATTTCACCACTAGAAGGTTCAATAGCAACAATACCACCGCGTTTGTTGGCCATTAAAGCTTCTCCGTAGCTTTCTAATTCATCATCTATAGTGATTTGAATATCTTTTCCTTGAACAGGAAGCGTATCGTATCTTCCATCTTTATAAGAGCCTAAAATTCTATTGTAAATATCTTTTTGAATAAATTTTACGCCTTTTTTACCACGAAGATCATTTTCGTAAACAGTTTCCACACCGCTTCGACCGATTAATTCACCTGGTTGATAGCCTATTTTATTTTTAGCTTCCCAATCATTTACTTCAGAAATATATCCTAAAACATTGGCTCCGGAATGGGTTTGATAATCACGAAGCATTCGTTTTTGAACATAGAAACCTGGGTATTTATACATTCTTTCTTGAATGGCGGCATACTCTTTCTTGGAAAGCTGCGGCATGAATACTGAAGGTAATCTTGGAGAATAGACTTTTGCTTTATTTATTTTTTTATCAAATTCTTCTCTTGGGATATCCATTAATTCGCAGAATTTAAGCGTATCAATGTCTCGCATTTTATTAGGAATCACCATAATATCATATGCTGGAGCATTACTTACAAGTAATTTTCCGGTTCGGTCATAGATATACCCTCTTTCTGGGTAGGTGTATTTTGCCTCTATGGCAATATCATCCATAAAGTTGTTAGAAATATCCTCATCAAACAATTGTAAATAAGAAAGCCTTGCAATGATTACAAGTGCAATTACAATGATAGATGTTGCTAAAAATAGTTTTCGCATAGTTCTTATTTTCGCCTAAAAAGTGATATGGATAAAACGCATAGAATAAAAGTAAATATACTTGTATAGAACGTTTTTTGAAGTAGCAGCAATATATGTGCAAAACTAAAAATCTCTAGCGAAAAAAGAATGAGATGGTGTGTTAAAATAAGTATTAACAAATAGATAAAACGTTGAGGATAGGGTGTTTGTCCTAGTTTTAAAGATTGTTTTTCTATACTAGATCCAAACGAAAGTTTTAAAACGTAAGGTCTTATGTATGCTAAAAAAACGCTTGCAGCAGCATGCACGCCACCACTATCTGTAAAACTGTCTATGGAAAGACCAATTAAAAATGATAAAAATATAAATAGGATTCTATTGTTGTCAGTTGGATACCAAATGATAAATAGAATGTATAGAAGCGGATTCAAATTACCAAACAGGTTGATGTGGTTGAGTAGCAAAACTTGCAACAAAACCAGTAAAATAAACCGAATGCTATTTATGATGATGGGATTATTCATTGGGGATACTTGCTTCAAGATTTTCTACTTCTTTTTGCTGTTTGTTTTCTATAACATATATGTTTTTAAGATTACTCATGTCATTAAACAGTGAGATATCTATAATATATGCATTTCCGGTAAGGTCTAGTTTGTAATCTTTAATGGAGCCAATAAGAATTCCTTTAGGAAAAATTGCAGACATGCCACCTGTAATGATTGTATCTCCTTTTTGAATTGACGCCTGTTTGGGAATATCTATTAACTGAACCGTTTTGTAATCTTTTCCATCCCAATTCAATGTTCCAAAATGGTTAGAATTTTTTAGCGAAGCATTGATTTGTGAATACGAATTTAAAATAGACTGAACTACGGCATAATTCTTAGAGGTGTTTCGAATAATACCAACAATTCCTTTGGGGCTAATTACGCCCATATCTTCGGCAACTCCTTCTTCTGAACCACCGTTGATAAGAATATAGTTTTTAGATTTATCATAACTATTCTTAAAAATGCTAGCGCTTCTAAATTCAAAATGATCTAATATTTTGGTAGAATCCATGACAATAGAATCTACACTATTTATAGATTTATTGAAAAGTAAACTTCTTAAATATTGATTTTCTTCAACTAGATGTTCATTTTCGGTTTGAAGACCAAAATATCCGGAAATATCTGAGGTAGTACTGTAAATTCCGCCAGTAACCCAATTGGCAGAATTGATAAATTTATTTCTGTGGTATATGTGAGATTGAATTGTAATCCCCACAGAAAAAAGGAAAAGCAACAGAAAAACCATAAAGTTTTTGTTCTTTACGAAGAATTGGAAAATCTGTTGCATTCACTTTTTTTATTTTATAAGAATATTTTTGAATCTGTCTAAGTTCTTTAAAGCAATTCCGGTACCACGTACTACGGCGCGTAAAGGATCTTCAGCAATATAAACAGGTAAATCAGTTTTTTGAGAAAGTCTTTTGTCTAATCCTCTTAGCATAGATCCACCTCCGGCCAAATAAATACCAGTATTGTAAATATCTGCTGCCAATTCTGGTGGCGTTTGTGAAAGGGTTTCCATTACAGCATCTTCAATACGTAAAATAGACTTATCCAATGCTTTTGCAATTTCTCTATATGAAATTTGAACTTGTTTTGGTTTTCCGGTCAGCAAATCTCTACCTTGAACAGACATTTCTTCTGGTGGCATTTCTAAATCTTCGGTAGCTGCTCCAATAGAAATTTTAATATTTTCTGCGGTAGCTTCTCCAACATATAAGTTGTGTTGTGTACGCATGTAATATACAATATCATTGGTGAAAACATCACCCGCAATTTTAACGGATTTGTCACAAACAATTCCTCCAAGTGCTAAAACAGCAATTTCTGTAGTACCTCCACCTATATCTACGATCATGTTTCCTTTTGGTTGCATAATGTCTATACCAATACCAATTGCAGCAGCCATTGGTTCATGGATAAGGTATACTTCTTTACCGTTTACACGCTCGGCAGATTCTTTTACTGCTCGCATTTCTACCTCTGTAATACCAGAAGGAATACAGATAACCATACGTAATGAAGGTGGGAAAAGGCGCTTTTTCAATGCCGGAACATTCTTGATGAACTGACTCATCATTTGTTCAGAAGCATCAAAATCTGCAATTACTCCGTCTTTTAAAGGACGTATGGTTTTTATATTTTCATGGGTTTTTCCTTGCATTAAGTTGGCTTCTTTACCAACAGCGATGATTTTACCACTAATACGGTCTCTGGCTACAATTGACGGACTGTCTACAACAACTTTATCATTATGGATAATAAGTGTGTTGGCAGTACCAAGGTCAATTGCTATTTCCTCTGTTAAGAAATCAAAAAATCCCATTCAAATTTGCTGTTTATATGTCTTTATCTGTTGCTTTTAAAGATAATGATTTTTTAGTGTTTAAAGTGTCTTGTACCTGTAAATACCATAGAAATTTCATGATCGTTACAGTAATCAATACTCAACTGATCTTTAATAGAACCTCCTGGTTGAATAACACTTGTAATTCCTTCGTTCCCGGCTATTTCTACACAGTCTGGGAAAGGGAAGAAAGCATCACTTGCCATTACAGCACCATTTAAATCAAACTCAAAAGATTTGGCTTTTTCTATAGATTGTCTCAAAGCATCTACACGGCTAGTTTGCCCTGTTCCGCTTGCACATAGTTGTTTTCCTTTTGCCAAAACAATAGTGTTTGATTTAGTGTGTTTGCAAATTTTGGAAGCAAACAGTAAATCATCTAACTCGGTATCGGTTGGTTTATTGTTGGTTTGGTATGTTAAATCTTCTAAAGCGTCTGTAATGTTATCTTTACCTTGAACCAACACTCCGTTCAAACAAGTTCTTACGTTGCTATCAGGTAAAACAGTTTCTTTTTGAATTAAGATAATTCTGTTCTTTTTACCTTTTAAGATTTCTAACGCGTCTTCAGTATATGATGGAGCAATCACAACTTCACAGAATAAAGAATGAATTTCTTCAGCTGTTTCTTTGTCAATTTCGGTATTCGCGATTAATATTCCTCCAAATGCAGAAACAGGATCTCCAGCCAAAGCATCTAAATAAGCTTCTTTGATGGTAGGTCTTGTTGCTACTCCACATGCATTGTTGTGTTTTAGAATAGCAAAAGTAGGATCGTCATTTGAGAATTCTCCAATTAAATTTACAGCGGCATCTACGTCTAATAAGTTGTTGTATGATAATTCTTTACCGTGAAGTTTATCAAACATAGCATCAAAATCTCCAAAGAAAAATCCTTTTTGGTGTGGATTTTCTCCGTAACGTAATGCTTGACCTTTGGTTTCGCTTGCTTTGTAAACAACTTCTTCTTTCTCTTGATTGAAGTAGTTGAAAATAGCAGTATCATAATGCGAAGAAACTCCAAATGCTTTTGTAGCAAATCGTTTTCTATCAGCTAAAGAAATGTTTCCTTCACCTTTGGTAATGATATTTAAAAATTCAGCGTAGTCATCAACAGAAGCCACACATGTAACGTCTTTAAAGTTTTTGGCTGCCGCTCTGATTAAAGAAATACCACCTATATCAATTTTTTCAATAATATCTTGTTCAGCTGCTCCACTTGCAACAGTTTTTTCAAACGGATATAAATCTACGATGACAACATCAATTTGAGGAATTTCATATTGCTTCAATTCTGCAACATCTTGCTCATTATCCTGTCTGTTTAAGATACCACCAAAAACTTTTGGGTGAAGGGTTTTTACTCTTCCTCCTAAAATTGAAGGGTAACTTGTAACATTTTCTACAGGAACTACACTTATACCTAAATCATTGATGAATTTTTCGGTACCACCAGTAGAATAGATGGTAACGCCAAGTTCGTCTAATTTTTGTACAATAGGAGCTAATCCTTCTTTACTAAATACTGAAATTAATGCTGAGCTTACTTTTTTTGTAGATTCCATTTTTTTCGTTGTGTTGTAATAAAGTGCAAAAGTAGTTTTTTTTAATAAATATAGATAGTGTTACAGTAAGTTATACACTATCTTTTTAAGGGTGTTTGAAAATTCTTATTTTTAATTAATTGCAGCAATGCAACCAACATAAAGAGTAACCTATGTTTGTATATTTTCGCGTTTTTATAGAGAGCTTTAATTTTGCTGTCAACGCATTGAAAAACAATAAACTTCGAACGTTTTTGTCGCTTTTGGGAGTTACTATTGGTATCTTTTCCATTATTGCTGTTTTGGCAGCAGTAGATTCACTTGACAGGAACATTAAAGAAAACCTTTCTGGTTTAGATAAGAATACCATTTACCTTACTAAATTTAGTTTTGGACCTACAGATGTACCTAGATGGCAACGAGAAAATTTTCCACAAGTTACGTATGAAGAATTTGAGTTTTTACAAAAAAACACACCAGATGCTGATGCTATTGCGTATATGGTTTTTGGAATAAATGAGAATATCAAATATCAAGGTAAAACTATCTCTAGCGTAGAAGTTTCTGCAGCATCTGAACAAGTACAGGCTATTGAAGATATAAAGGTGGAAGATGGAAGATTCTTTTCTGAGCCAGAGGCAAAAAGTGGTTCGCCCGTAATTGTTTTAGGAGTAACGCTTGCTGAAAATCTTTTTGGTAGTAGTAATCCCATAGGGAAACAAGTTCGTGTTTTTGGAAGAAAATTGACTGTTATCGGAGTACTACAGAAGTATGGAAATTCCATGTTTGGAAATACTCCAGATGAGCGGGCATTTGTTCCGGCCAATTTTGTTCGTAGATTCATGAATAGTGGAAAAAATGGGATTCCGAGTGCGGTAACTATCAAACCGAAAAAAGGAATAGATATGGCCGCTTTTGAAGGAGTTTTAAAGCAAAAATTACGAAATCACAGAGGGCTGAAGTATGAAGATCCAGATAATTTCTTTGTAAATAAACTTTCTAGCATGACTGATATGATAGATAATATCATTGGAATGATGAACATTGCCGGATGGATTATTGGAGGTTTCTCTATGCTGGTTGGTGGTTTTGGTATCGCTAATATTATGTTTGTAAGCGTCAAAGAAAGAACCAACCTGATAGGAATTCAGAAATCTTTGGGAGCTAAAAATAAATTTGTACTGTTCCAGTTCTTGTTTGAAGCAGTTATTTTGTCTTTAATAGGTGGGCTTGTTGGATTGTTTTTAGTTTGGATAGGAACATTAATAGCTACATCACTTATTGATGATTTTGAGTTTATACTCTCTTTTAAAAATATAGTTCTTGGAACTTCGGTAGCTATCATAATTGGTCTAATATCAGGAATTGTTCCTGCATGGCGTGCATCTCGTTTAGATCCTGTAGAAGCAATTAGAACAGGAATGTAATATCGAAGAATATTATAAAAAAGGAAAAGGGGGGAATATTTCAATAGCTTATAATGCTTCTTGAGAGTTTCCTTTTTTTGTTTTTAATTTATCTAATAGTTGTGGAACGGCATACGTAAGTAAAGCGGTTCCAAGTCCTACAAATAAACTGTCCATTTTACTAAAATCAGCAAAACTGTAAAGTAGTCCGGTTAATACAATACCGGCTACAATGGTGATTAATAAAGATCTCATTTTAAAGGGTGATTAAAAATTTATAATTTCTATTTTACATAAGCGATTTGTTCAAGTTTCTAATGTTTTTAGCATTGTTGGTTTCAACCAAGGCCTTGATAAGCAATGTGTAAATGATTATTTTAAAAATAATTCCTTTAAATAAAACTTCCGGTCCATTGGCAATGGCTAGCAAAATGTAAACCAACGTAATTAAAGATAACCCTGCAATGATAAAAATAGATGGAGCTTTGTTCAATAAAAATCCAAATGTCAATAAACAAATACTCACAATCCCAAAGAAGATCAAATCTATGGGGCTATCTGCACTTAAATAAATAACAATACCATTAAAAAGCATTATACCAGCCACAACAAACAAGCTGTTTGCCGCCTTTTTAAGGTTTTTATTGGCTTCTTGTAATTCTTGCTTTTGAGAAATCTGTTTTCCGTAAAAAAGGTCTTTCTCTTCTATAGTCCCATTATATGGGAATTGACAGTGATGACAAACTGTTCCTACCCCGGAAATTGGAGTATTGCAATTTTCACAATTCATGTTAGGTTATCTTAAGTTAGGCTTCTAAAGATACAAAATCAAATTGATTTCCGCTAAATAATCCTAAATCAGATAGTTTTAGATCTGGAATTACTAATAAAGCCATAAATGATAAGGTCATAAAAGGAGCTTTTAAACTGCTGCCCAAGGCTTTTGCATGTGCGTCTATTTGTTCGTATAATTTTCCGGTTTCCCAACCGTCTTTATCACTAATAATTCCAGCAACAGGTAGCGGTAATACAGATGTTTTCTCATGGTCTACAGCACAAATACCACCTTTATTGGTGATGATGGTATTTACAGCTTTTGCAATGGCTTCGTCCGTAACGCCCACTGCTATAATATTGTGCGAATCGTGCCCTACTGAACCCGCAATGGCGCCTGCTTTCAATCCAAAGTTTTTAATAAAGGCAATGGCAGGAGGCGTATTTCCGTAGCGGTTCACCACCGTCATTTTTAAAATATCGTTTTCGGTGTCTGAAATATAGTATCCGTCTGCTATTTTGGGTTGCAGATGAATTTCATTGGTGATTAATTCTCCATCAAGTGCTTCAATTACTCTGATCTTTTCTGAAGTAGCTTTGATTTGAAAATCATTGACCGATTTTGTTTCGGTATGAAAATTATTAGGTGTTTCAAACGGAACAGCTTCTATCAGCGATTTTCCATTTTCAGCAACCAATGCACCATTAATGTAAGTCTGCAATACCTTGAAATCTTTCAAATCTTCCACCACAATAAAATCTGCAGCATCGCCTTCTTGCACCAAACCAACTTTCATGTTGTAATGTTTCACCGGATTAATACATGCCGATCGCAATACTTTAAACACGTCTATACCGTAGGCAACAGCTCTTGCACAAAGTTGGTTGATATGCCCTAACACCAAATCATCAGGGTGTTTGTCGTCTGAGCAAAACATCATTTCATTGTAGTTTTCATCCAACAACGGAATCAAGGCGTTGAAGTTTTTAGCGGCACTACCTTCGCGTACCAATATTTTCATGCCTAAATCTAATTTTCCTTGTGCTTCTTTTTGCGTAAAACATTCGTGATCCGTAGTTATTCCAGCCGATGCATATTTTTTAGCATCATCGCCCATAAGTCCGGGAGCATGCCCATCAACAGGTTTTTGAAAGTGCTTGGCCCAGGCAATCTTTTTAAGCACTTCTTCGTCATCGAACAACACACCGGGATAGTTCATCATTTCTGCTAAATAATAAATATCGGGCGAGGCTAATAGTTCTTTAATTCCTTCAGAATCTATTTTTGCACCGGCAGTTTCAAATTTAGTAGCCGGCACACAGGATGGAGCGCCAAAGTGAAATTTAAACGGAACTTTTTTTCCGTTGTTAATCATAAAATGAACCCCATCAATTCCTAATACATTGGCAATTTCGTGCGGATCGGAAATAGTACCAACCGTTCCATGCAACACTGCTAAACGTGCAAATTCCGAAGGAACCAACATAGAGCTTTCAATATGAATATGCGCATCTATAAATCCGGGAAGTAAAAAATGCTGTTGAGGTGTGTTTATTTTTTGAATACGCTCAATTTTCCCTTGACTGATAGTAATTTGTGCCGGATATATTGTTTTATTAAGAATGTCTACGTAGTTTCCTGTAACGATTTGCATGAATTCTGAAGGTTTTATAGCTTTTAAAATAACAAAAATTTCGTGGATTATTCAGTAATTTAGCCAAACGGAATTCCATTTTTTACAATAAAAAAACATTACTATGAAAAACACAGTCACAACCAAGTGGTTAGGAAATATGAAGTTCGAAAGCACCAATCCGTCAGGGAAAACCTTGACCATTGATGCAGGGCCTGAAAGTGGTGGAGAAGGCGATGGCTTACGCCCAAAAGCGTTGATGCTATCTGGTTTGGCAGGTTGTAGCGGACTAGATGTTGTGCACATGATTGGCAAAATGCGTTTAGAGGTTGCTGATTTTGAAATTGTAACCGAAGCTGAGTTGACAGATGAAAACCCTAAATATTATAAAAGTGTTGTGATGCATTTTAATTTTTATGGTGATGATTTGAATGAAACCAAACTGAAGCGTGCCGTAGATCTTTCCGTAGAAAAATATTGTGGAGTAATGGAGATGTTTCGTCAGTTTGCCGAAATGAGTGTTCAAATCAATTTCAATCCGGAAAAGTAACTCGTTACCATGCGTTGGACCGTTAAACCAATTCCTGAAAAAACCAAAATCAAACACCTGCAAGAAGTCTTGGGCGTAGATGCTACCATTGCTACTTTGTTGGTGCAGCGTGGCGTGGAAACCTTTGAACAAGCCAAAGATTTTTTCCGTCCGCAACTCAGTCATCTGCACGATCCGTATTTGATGAAAGATATGGACAAAGCTGTGGAGCGTATTGAGAAGGCCATTGCCAATGGCGAACAGATTTTGGTTTATGGCGATTATGATGTAGACGGTACTACGGCAGTGTCTTTAATGTCTTCGTATTTGTTGAGTGTATATTCCAATGTGGCCACTTACATTCCCGATAGGTATAACGAAGGTTATGGGGTTTCGTATTTAGGAATTGATTTTGCACATGATAACGATTTTACACTTATTGTGGCACTCGATTGCGGAATCAAAGCCATTGATAAAGTGGCGTATGCCAAAGAAAAAGGGATCGATTTTGTGATTTGCGATCACCACCGTCCAGGTGCTGAAATTCCAGATGCAGTGGCTGTGCTCGATGCCAAACAGGAAGATTGCCACTATCCGTATGATGAGTTGTGTGGTTGTGGTGTGGGTTTTAAACTCATTCAGGCATTAGGCGCGAACCGAAATCAAACCATAGAAGACTTAATTCCCTACCTCGATTTGGTAGCAACGGCTATTGCGGCAGATATTGTGCCTATCACTGGTGAAAACCGAGTGCTAGCGTATTACGGTTTGCAAGTGATCAACAGCAATCCAAGAGCTGGAATCAAAGCCTTGATTCAAAATATCAAAAAGAAAGAACTCACGGTAACCGATGTAGTTTTTGTTATTGCCCCGCGCATCAATGCTGCCGGAAGAATGAAACATGGGCAACATGCGGTTACCTTATTAACGGAAACCGATGTGAATCAGGCAGAGGTGTATGCCAAGGAAATAGAAGAATTCAATCAAAATAGAAGAACACTCGACCAGCAAATTACCGAAGAAGCTTTAGAGCAAATCAAAGAACTCAAGGAAGAAAATAACAGTACGTCGGTGGTGTATCAAGAAGATTGGCACAAAGGCGTTATTGGTATTGTGGCTTCGCGCTTAACCGAAACGCATTACCGCCCAACAGTGGTGTTTACCAAAAGTGGTGATAAATTGGCGGCTTCGGCCAGATCTGTAATTGGGTTTGATGTCTACAATGCGTTGGAAGCGTGTGCCGATTGCATGGAACAGTTTGGCGGACATATGTATGCAGCCGGACTTACCTTAAAACCGGAACAGTACGAAGCTTTCAAGGCTAAATTTGAAGCTGTGGTGAAAGCAACGATTGATACCAAACTACTAACGCCCGAAATTACTATTGATGCCGAATTGTCGTTGGAAAGCATTACCCCTAAATTCTACCGCATCTTAAAACAGTTTGAACCTTTTGGCCCAGGGAATATGACACCTGTTTTTCTAACGCAAAGTGTTCAAGATACGGGCTGGGGAAAACCCGTGGGCGAAACCAAAGATCACCTGCGTTTGGTGTTAGATGCGCCAATACCGGGAGAGCGCACCAATATCACCGGAATTGGTTTTGGTTTGGGCGCTAAATATGAATTGGTCACCGATAAAAAACCGTTTTCAGTAGTCTATTCGCTCGATGAAAATGAATGGCAAGGCAACGTAAGCTTGCAACTCAAAATTCGGGATCTCAAATAATAGCACACTGTTTTTTACTTAAAACCGCTATTTCTTTGTTGCTGATAATTAATTCTTAACGGAATTATTTTATCTTTATAGCAAACAAACAATAGTTAAAATGCGAATTCTTAAAATACTTTTATTGGGATTAGTGGTTTCTTGTTCTTCGGAAAAGGTAACTAACGAAGAAAGTTATACCGTTAATTCTCCTGAAAACAACGTTGCTGTCAATTTCTTTTTATCTCCTGAAGGGCAACCAATGTACTCGGTGGCTTATCATAACAAAGCCGTGATAGATACTTCAAAATTGAGTTTTGAACTGATAAATGCTCCTGAATTAAAAAGTAATTTTCAGGTTACCAAAACGGAAGATTTAGCGGCCGATGAAACTTGGGAAATGGCTTGGGGAGAGCAAAGAACCGTTCGTAATCATTACAAAGGTTTGAAAGTTTATCTGGAAGAAAGATCAGATTTAAAACGGAAAATGAACCTTATTTTTAAAGTTTATGATGACGGAATAGGTTTCCGATATGAATTTCCTGAGCAAGAGAATCTAAAAGAAGTATTGATCAAGGATGAGCATACTCAATTTCAACTTACCGGAGATCATATAGTTTGGTGGCAACCGGGAGATTGGGATATTTACGAACATTTATACAACACAAGTACAGTTAGCGGAATCGATGCTATTAGTAAAAGAAATCATCAAGATTTGGCGCAGACAACCATTCCGGAAAATGCTGTGAATACTCCGGTAACCATGAAAGCTGAAGATGGTGTGCATATGAGTTTTCATGAGGCTGCTTTGCTCGATTATGCAGGAATGACGCTTAAAGTGAATACAGATGATTTATCATTGGAAAGCAATTTGGTTGGTTCCGCAAATCACGATTATAAAGTGAAAAGAACCACGCCTTTTGCAACGCCATGGCGAACCATTCAATTAGCCGATGACGCAGCAGGATTGATTTCATCAAAACTAATTGTCAACTTAAACGAACCGAATAAACTAGGGGATGTTTCTTGGTTTACACCAATGAAATACGTTGGTATTTGGTGGGAAATGCATCTTGGGAAATCTACTTGGGATATGAGCGCTTCTCAAGACATGAATAGTTTTACCAAAGCTTCTAAACCTCACGGCAAGCATGGTGCAACAACCGAAAACGCTAAACATTATATCGATTTTGCAGCTGAAAATAATATCAAAGGATTGTTGGTAGAAGGTTGGAACACCGGTTGGGAACATTGGATTGGTTTTGAAGATAGAGAAGGTGTTTTCGATTTTGTAACTCCGTATCCTGATTATGATCTGGAAGAAGTAGTGGAGTACGGAAAAGAAAAAGGTGTGCAATTAATCATGCATCATGAAACTTCTGCCGCACCAAGAACTTACGAGCAACAGCAGGACACGGCTTATGCTTTGATGAAAAAATTAGATATTCACTCTGTAAAATCTGGGTACGTTGGTAAAATCATTCCAAAGGGAGAATACCATCATGGACAATGGATGGTAAACCAGTATAACAACGCGGCTTTCAAAGCTGCAAAATATGAGGTTGCCGTAAACGCACACGAGCCTATCAAAGCAACAGGTTTGCGTAGAACGTATCCAAATATCATTAGTAGAGAAGGATTGCGTGGACAAGAATTTAACGCATGGGCTACCGATGGCGGAAATCCACCGGAACATTTACCAATCATAGCTTTTACAAGAATGTTGGCTGGCCCAATCGATTATACTCCTGGAATTTTCAACATCAAACTAGATCCTTATAAATCAGAAAATCAAGTAAACACTACTATTGCACAGCAGTTGGCGTTGTATGTAGTGATCTATAGTCCTATTCAAATGGCGGCTGATCTTCCTGAGTTTTATGAGGGACAACCAGGATTGCAATTTATCAGAGATGTAGGTGTTGATTGGGAACAAACCAAAGTGTTGAATGGTGAAGTAGGAGATTATGTAACTATAGCCAGAGAAGAAAAGGAAACCGGAAATTGGTTTTTAGGAAGTATTTCAGATGAAAATGCAAGAGATGTTGAGGTGAAATTAGATTTCCTAGATAAAGATGCAGATTATAAAGTAACACTGTATAAAGATGGGAAAAATGCTCATTGGAATGATAATCCAACCGATATGGAAGTAGAAACTTTATATGTAGATAGTTCTAGTACCTTAAAGCTTCATTTAGCTCCGGGTGGCGGCGCAGCGATAAGTTTTATGAAAATGTAAGATTTTATAACATTTTGATCGCATAAATAACTATCTTTTAGGCTACTTTGCAATCAAACTTTTCCCCCGAAAATCAATAAATAGTAAATTCAAACTAAAATTAAAATGAAGAAAAGTTACACAGGAAACTTCATAGTTTTTTTAATGTTGATGATAGGAGGAAATGCTTTTGCTCAGGAACTTACCTATGAAATTCCGTTAGAAGAGATGGTTTCCAATTCTGATGAAATTGTTGAAGGTAGCGTAATTCGTAAACAATCTTTTTGGGATCAGGGCAAAGCGAATATCTATACATTGAATACAGTGGAGGTTTACAAAGTTTTTAAAGGAATTTCTGTAGATACAATTACGGTAGTAACACTGGGAGGAGCTGTGGATTTACAAGCGCAAGAAGTACACCCAAGTTTACAATTAGAAACTGATGAGTTAGGACTTTTTATATTGAAATCAAATGATGTAACTTTTGAAACTCCAAGTGACTATCCTACTTTTAGTTCTTATAGTGCATCACAGGCATTTTTTCAATATGATCTAACGAATGATGAGGTGTTAAATCCCTATCATTCGTTTTCAAGTATTACCAATGATTTTTATAATGAAATAAAAGGGTTTACAGGTAAGGCTTATCAAGATGTTAAGCGCGTACGTATTGCATCTTCTATAGCTCATCAAAAAGCTCAGAAAGTTTGGAATACTTCGGCTATAACAGGTTTTACACCTACATCGGCTTCAGCAGGAACACATACGCTGTTAACCATTTCAGGTACTGGCTTTGGAACCGAAACAGGAACAGTACAGTTTAGAAATTCCGATACTGGAGGAACTACTTATACTTCTGCGTTGGACTCTCAAGTAATAACCTGGACAGATTCTGAAATTCAAGTGGAAATTCCAGCTCAGGCAGGTACAGGAAATATTCGAGTGGTAACAAGTTCTTCAAGCAATTTGGTTTCATCAGAAAATATAATCATAACCTATGCAGAATCCAATGTGCAATACAATCCTAGTACCGAGTTAATAGCTTTTCAAACTCAACACGTAAACGATAATTTTTTAGGTGGCTATACATGGCAAATGTATACCGACTTTGCTGATAATACAGCTGCCAATAATGCTTTTATGAGAGCATTTAATTCATGGGTTTGTGGAACGGAAATTAATTGGACGGTTGGGGCAAATACTATTGTAAATCAAATAGCTGCAGATGGTGTTAATGTCATTAGGTTTGATGTTGGTAGTGAGCTTCCTAATGGAGTCCTTGGAAGATGTACTTCTCGTTATGCAGGTTGTTTTATAGATTTTGCTTCCATGAGTTGGTATGTATCAGAATTAGATATTGTTTTTGACGCTGCTATAAATTGGAATTATGCAGAGGAAGATCCTTCTTTTTCTCAATACGATTTTGAAAGTGTAGCTGTCCATGAGCTTGGGCACGGACATCAGTTACTTCATGTAATAGATAGCAATGCAATTATGCACTATTCCATAACAAATGGTGAAACTAAACGTGATTTAAGTATTGATGATATTGCTGGAGGAACCGATGTGCAAGCGCGTAGTACTACTACTGCTCCGTGCACTCAAACATCGGCAACCACGCTAGATTGCCCAACGGCAGTGTTGACAGATATGATTTCAGAGAATATACGATTATACCCAAATCCGGTGAAAGAGAATTTAATGGTAGAAAATCCTGCGGGAATTCAATTTTCAGAAATTTCAGTGTACGATATGCGAGGAAGAAAAGTTGTGACTTTTGAATCTTCGGCAACTTTTATTGAGATTCCAATGATCAATTTAAAAAGAGGAGTTTATTTATTGAAATTCGTTTCAAAACAAATAAATAGTAGTTATAAAATTTTGAAAGAGTAATAGAATATGGTTCAGTAAAATTTTTGCTATTTTTATTTAGAATAAGTCTAAATAATTTGTATTTTTGATTTGATTATTTATGAAACTAGCAGAAATCAAATGAGTCACAATATAAGATATGTATATAAAAATGAATCGGGAATTACATTTTTCTGGTCCGAACCTAAATCGTATCTCTATGATAAAGTACAATTAATTTTTAGAGATATAGGATTCTATTTATCGATTCAAGAAATTAAAGATTTCTATAATTGTATCCAAGAAGCTAGAAGTAATACTAGTACCAATGGTTGTAGTAATTGTAATGGAAATAAGGAATGTAGGTCAATTTTGCTACAAACACCTGCCAAGCAAGTAGATCTGGCTGTGAGCTTTTCTGAGCTTTCTGGGATAGAAGATTTAATAAAAGGTACTCTTTTTCAAATAGAACTTCAGCATTATGTTATAAACTTATCTGCAAACTAAAGCTATTGAATTGATTTCAAACCGTTTTTTGACGCTACATTTGTACTTCCAAACCTTTTTAATTTGTAGTATTTGATGAAACAAAATCAAGCCTTTAGTGCCTTGCAGTACAGAGAATTTAATATTTTTCTCTTAGTTAGGTTTGCCATGGTATTTGCGTGGACTATGCAATTTGTGGTAATTGAATGGGAAGTTTATAGCCTCACAAAGAATCCTTTTTCATTAGGAATGATTGGCCTTATGGAAGTAATACCTGCAGTAACAATGGCATTATTTGCCGGGCATGTTGTGGATCAATCGGAGAAAAAAGTGCTTTTACAAAAGTGTATTTTAGGGTTTAGCGTCATCAGTCTAGGACTGTTTTTAATTACTTGGGACACGCTGGTTTCTGGCTGGGATCAACAAACTATATTATTATGTGTTTATACGTTGGTTTTTTTAGGTGGTTTTGTACGCTCTTTTCTGGGACCAACAATATTTTCTTTATTAGCACTTATTGTACCTAAAAAAGTATATCCAAATGCGGCAACGTGGAGCAGTTCTGTTTGGCAAGCAAGTGCTGTTTTGGGGCCGGCTTTAGCGGGGTTTACCATTCATTGGATAGGAGTCCACTGGTCAATGTGTTTAATAGTCGGTTTTTCTATTTTAGGTTTTGTTACACTGCAATTTATCAAACCAAAACCTATTCTAAATCCTAAGATTGGAGAACCTGTTTTTGATAGTTTAAAAGAAGGTGTTCGTTTTGTTTTTAATACCAAAGCTATTTTAGGCGCTATTTCTTTAGATATGATTGCCGTTCTTTTTGGAGGAGCAGTCGCTTTGCTACCGGTTTTTGCACAAGATATTTTAAAAGTAGGTTCCGAAGGTTTTGGAATTTTAAGAGCAGCACCGGCTGTAGGTGCGCTGATAACCATGCTTTTTACAGCCTTTATACCATTGAGTAGAAATGCAGGACTAAAGTTATTATTAGCTGTTTTCGGTTTTGGATTAAGTATATTGATATTTGGACTTTCTACCAATTTTTATATTTCTGTCTTCGCGTTGTTTTTAAGTGGAGTTACCGATGGTGTTTCTATGGTGGTTAGACAAACAATATTACAATTAAAAACGCCAGATCATATGCGTGGAAGAGTAGCTTCGGTAAACTCAATCTTCGTGGGTTCGTCTAATGAACTTGGTGCTTTTGAGAGTGGTCTTACGGCTAAACTAATGGGAACAGCAAGAGCCGTTATTTTTGGAGGAAGTATGACACTGCTTACGGTTATTGGTATGGCTATAGGTTCACCGAGTTTTAGAAGATTGGATCTTCAGAAAGAATTAGATGAACATGAAAACGATACAGCGTTGTAGTTAATAAATTGAAAAATCACATACTAGTTTTGAATATTTAATATTGTAATTTTATGAAGATTTTTAGCATGAGTTGGTCAGGTACTTCATTTGCATTTAATTTATATCTATGAAACGTCAAGAACCTGCTGCTGTGTCTTCCATTCTTTTGGAAACAGGAACTCTTCTTATGAGTTCTGGTGCAAATACCAATAGAGTGCGCATTACTATGAAGCGTATTGCAGAGAGTTATGGCTACCAAGCAGATTTTCTAATTACTCACAGAGCTATAATGCTTACATTAAAGCAGGATGAAAATCAGTTTTATAACGAAATAAAACAAGCAGCTCACTTTGCACCTAATTTCAGAATAGTAAGTGGTTTAAGTCGCCTTAGCTGGCAGATAAAGGAAGAACAGCTTTCTACAAATGCGGTAATCAATGAAATTTCACGACTAAAATCATTACAGCATTTTCCAAGGTGGCAAGTGTTGTGTATGGTTGCTTTGGCATGTAGTTCTTTTTGTAGACTAGCCGGAGGAAACTTTCTTGAAATGATGATTGTGTTTATGGCATCTTTTACTGGCTTATTCGTAAAACAAGAATTGGGTAAACGGAAAGTTAACGTTTACATGGGGGTGTTTTTAGCATCATTTATTACCACAATGATTTCTGGAGGAGTAGAATTATTGCACCCATATGAACATGATAATATGGCTTTTATAACTTCTATTCTCTACCTAATTCCCGGAATTCCGCTCATTAATTCAATGATGGATATTTTAGATGGTTATTCTCTCAACGGCATAGTTAGAGCTGTCACAGGCTTTGCTATTTCTTTTGCTATAGCAGCCGGACTTTTAATTGCATTGTTAATTTATCACGTTGTTTAATTATGGAGTATGTTGATTTATTAGAAAAATGGATATGGTTTGGTATTGCTGCCATTGGTTTTGCTGCGTTGTTCAATGTTCCTAAAAGAACATTACTCTCAGTTTTTATATTGGCAGCGTTAGGGGGAACTGTAAAACTGATATTCTTTTTTGTGACAGAAAGTGTTGTTATAGGAACATTGCTAGGAGCCATTACAGTAGGATTTCTTAGTGTTATAGCTGCTCATAAAAATCATACGCCACCATTTGTTTTGGCGATACCAGCTGTAATTCCTATGGTTCCAGGTTCTTTTGCATATCATACAATGAAAGGAATTATTCATTTGACCAATAATACGAATTCAGATCTTTTTGTTTCATTGTTGAATGATACCATGACTAATGGACTTAAAACAATGTTCATTTTGTTGTCAATAGCCTTGGGTGTTTCTATGCCAATGCTTTTAACTCGCAGAGAATCAGTGAAGGAGATAAAAATTCCATCATTGAAAAAGTAATCGTTATATCATTTTAAAAAAAAAATAAAAAATCCCCATATATGGGGATTTTTTCGCTTTTAATTTATATGAATATTTGTAGTCCTAATCTTTTAAATTTATTGCAAATGAAAGTCTATGATGTATGCGGTGCGTTTGATCCCGTAGCAAAAACTGTTCAAGCTAACATAATGTTACCAAAATTGAAACATGGAGGAACTTATGATTTACAACCCGATTTTTATAATATGTCGGTAACCAATTCTTCTAATAGAACATTTTATTTTATTCTCGGAGTCTTAAAAATTACAGGGGAAACCATACAAGATTTGGCAGAGTATAAAACGGATATGATTGAGCTTACAACATTGCCAAACTCGTCTATTTCTTTTTCTGCAGTTAAAAATCCTTTAAATATAAATATAGATTTAAATTCAGCTACGGCTCAAGATACCTTACACTGTTTAATCATGCATCAGCAAGATTTTGATTTAAATAATGGAGGTCTTGATATTTTAGAAATCATAAATGGAAATATTTTATCTTATATTGGTGGGCTAGATTATAAAGCCATGGTTTTTCCACCTAAAGGTGGTGGCGGACCAACTAAAATATCTGGATGTCAATTTTAAAAAATAGAAGTACTACCCGTTTATACTTGGCAACAATCTGTTGGATTGTTGCCTTTTCATGTTTTGCACAAAGTAATAGTATTACTGCTGTTGATAGTTTATTAACTACTGGTAATTATGATGAAGCTATACAGTTATACGAGCAAACAGATCTTGATGATTACACTGTTTCACAAAAAGCCCGGTTACAATTTTTAATATCAAAGGCTTACAGGTATCAAAATAAAATGGATTTGGAGCTTCAATATCTTATTCAGGCTCGTGAAAATTATAGCCAATTAGATAGTCTAGAAAAGTTAGATGAAATAAACCTTCAGATAATTCAAATTCAGGCAGATGTTACCAATGATTTTGAACAATCCAGAGCTTACGTAGAGGATTATATCATTGATGTTAAGAAAAGAAATGACCCCAAAATGCTTTCAAAAGCTTATAGAGAACTTGGGATTATTTTTTACCAAACAGGAAAATACCCCAAGGAAGCTGTTTCTTTTTTACGAAAAGCTACCGAACAGAGTAAAATTGTGGGTGATGAATATTGGGTTGCACGCAATTACCAAACTCTGGGAGCAACGCTATCAGATTACGATACAACAAAAATAGATTCTGCTATCTATTATTTTGATCAGGCGTTGAAGGTTTACAAAAAACTGAATCAAAAGAGTAGACTGGCCTTGTTGTACCTGAATTATGGTGTAGCGTACCATAAAATTGGAGAGTATCAAAAAGCATTAGAGGAATTTTATAAAGCAGATACTGCGAGTTTAGATGAGTTTAAATTGGCCGTAAAATCATATGTTCCTTTTTACAGAAAAGATACATACCTCGCATTGGGTGATTACAAAGCTGCTTATAAAGATACAGAGCTGTACCATGCTATTTACGATTCTATCAAAGAGCAAGATCAAAAGGAAAAGATCAAAGAGTTTGAAGTAAGATATAAAACAGCAGAAAAGGAACTAGAAAACCAAAAGTTAACCAGTAGAATCAAAGTTAACAATGTACTTCTTTGGGCCCTTTCTGGAGCCATTATTTTACTATTGATCATTAGCTTTTTGATATATAAATTTATTAGTAAGAAGCGTAAGATTGCAGAGCAAGAAAAAGCCCTGGAAACACAAAAAATGCAAACTGTTTTAAAAGAACAAGAGTTGCATGAAATAGATGTGATGCTAGAAAGTCAAGAAAAAGAAAGACAGCGTATAGCAAATGATCTACATGATAGTCTGGGAAGTTTACTTTCGGCATTAAAACTAAATTTCAATACGCTTGGTAGACGCGAGAGTAAAGATGAGGTAACTAAAAAACTCTATAAAAAGACCGAAGAACTTATCAATGAAACCTATGTACAGGTTCGTAATATTTCGCACTTAAAGAATTTAGGGGTTATGGGCAAAGAAGGACTTCTTTCAGCAGTTAAAAAGATGGCCGAAAAAATGACTGTAATCAATAGGTTGGAGTTCAAAGTAATTCCATTTGGTTTGGATGAGAGAATAGAAAGTAATCTTGAAATCACACTTTTTAGAATCATTCAGGAACTATGTGGAAATATTATAAAACATAGCGAGGCTACCGAGGTAAATATTTATCTTACACAGCATAAGAACGATCATTTAAACATAATGATTGAAGATAATGGAAAAGGATTTGACATAGCAATCTTGAAAGAAGAAAGATCGGGTATAGGTTTAAAAAATATTGAAAGAAAAGTAGAACAAATGGGCGGAACACTTACTATAGATTCAGCCAAAAACACAGGAACTACCATTATAATAGACATACCATTATGATACGAGTAATTTTGGCTGAAGACCATCAGGCACTTATCGACGGTATAAAGCTCTCTTTAGAATTTGAAGATAACGTAAATGTTATAGGAGAAGCGAATGACGGTGAAGCACTTGTATCTCTCGTAGATAAGTTGCGTCCCGAAGTTGTAATTACCGATATTCGAATGCCCAAATGTGATGGAATTGCAGCTACCGAAAGAATCAAAGAAAAACATCCACACATAAAAGTCATAGCTTTTAGCATGTTTGATCAACCAGAGGCCGTAGAGCAAATGAAAAAAGCTGGAGCATCTGGTTACGTGCGAAAAAATTCTTCTTTAAAAATTTTATTGAAAGCTATTTATGCCGTGGCAGAGGGAAAATCTTTTTTTGATAATAAGATCATAGTAGGAAATGATGAGGTTATCAATGAAGAAATTATACTCTCTAGAAGAGAAGAGCAAATTTTAAAATTTGTAGGGGAAGGATTTACTTCCAATGAAATAGCAGAAAAACTGAGTATTGGTAAAAGTACAGTGGATACACATCGAAAAAATATTTTAAGAAAGATCAATGCGTACGGCAAAACAGATTTAATGCGGTATGCTATTGAGAGAAAATATGATTTCTAATATTTTTTCAATTCTAATTTTTCGCCATCAAAAACGGCATAGGTGTAGTAAATAATCCAATCACCAAGATTTACATATTTAGATTGTTCATTCAACTGAATTTCCATAGGTAAATGGCGGTGACCAAATAAGAAATAATCGTAGTGGTTGGTGGCTAGTTTGCGTTTGCAATACTGTACCAGCCATTCGTTTTCTTCACCAAGGAATTTTACATCATCATCACCGGAAATCAATTTATTTTTGACCGAAAGATATTGTGCCAGCTTTACTCCAATGTCCGGATGTAACCAACGAAAAAACCACTTTGCAACTGGATTGGTAAACACTTTTTTCATGCGTTTGTACCCTTTATCACCAGGTCCTAAACCATCGCCATGACCTATAAAAAAAGAAGTGTCGTTGAAATGGAAAACTTTAGGTTTGTGATATACGGGAATATTTAGTTCGTCTTCAAAATAAGAATCCATCCATAAATCATGATTTCCTACAAAGAAATAAATAGGAATTCCAGCATCCGATATTTCAGCCAATTTTCCCAATACACGAACAAAACCTTTGGGTACTACGGTTTTATATTCAAACCAAAAATCAAACAAATCTCCTAACAGAAAGATAGCTGCAGCATCTTGTTTTACCTCGTCTAGCCATTGTACAAATTTATGTTCGCGCACCAAACTTTCTTCTTTAGTTGGCGCTCCTAAATGGTTATCCGACGAGAAATAGATTTTTTTACCCTTTGGTAATTGCATGCTTTTGGTTTATGGCTGTAAATATACTTGTTTTTTTGAAGTGCAAATTTTAGTTGTCGCTAGCAAACCATTCGGCATAGGACGACTCGGTTTCCTGTAATTTTAAAGCAAATAGTTTGATGTTTTCAGGTAATCTATCAGCTATTTTTTTAGCAAAATCAATTACCATCATTTCACTGGTAGGTTGATAATCTACCAGTAAAACATTGTGTCCGCGAGTAGAAAGTTCATGCGCCAACTCTACATGTGGTGTATTTTTGTTAAAAACTGTAGCATGGTCAAAAACATCTACAATTTCTTCTTTCACTATTTTTTTCAAATCCCCAAAGTCAATTACCATTCCGTATTTTACGTTGTTGTTGTCGCTGATAGGAGATCCTATAACGGTTACCGACAACTTATAGCTGTGTCCGTGCACGTTTTTACATTTTCCGTCATAGCCGTATAATGCATGTCCGGTTTCAAAGCTAAATTGTTTGGTAATTCTAATGGTACTCATGGCGTTTCTAAATTTGTGCAAAGGTACACAATCTAGCTCTTTATTGTACTAATTGGTTGAATAAGCTATTTAGAGTTGCTGATAAATCACTGCTAAAACCGGTATGGGGTCTAGAGGTTTGTATGCAAGAGCTTCTTACGGCTGTTAACCAACGAAACCTGTCGGCCAAATCCATTTCACCAATGCGGCCGCCTTCTTTAGTTCCTTTACATATTTTCTGAAACGATTGTAGGTTTTTTTCAAACATGTCTACATCGGCTTCTTTGTCAAACAGCATTATTTTTGCTGTATTAAGCTTGTATTGAACTGCCAGAAACTTTTGTCGTTTACAGAATAGAATAATCCCGGTATTCACGAATTCTTCTCGTTCTACCTTAGGTACAATTCGGATGACTGCGTATTCATATAAGTGTTTTTCGGGCATCTTGAGCTTCTTTTACAAAAATTTCTGAATGAGCAACACGGCGTATTAAAAACTGCGCATATACTTCGCGCATGCTGTCGGGCGTTTCCGATTCGTCTGGAGATACCAACCACGCATCCGGAATCAAGTTCACAATGGTTCGTAAAGCTTCTTCGGTAAGCATATTTTTAAATTTTGCATCTGCTGCTGCTAACTGAGAGGCTTGTGGCAACAATACATGGTCCTTGATAAATGCAAACGGACTTAACGCATGCTTTTCCCAATTTACCCAAGAGTGGTGAAAAAAGAATGATGCACCATGGTCTATCAACCACAATTCTTTATGCCACATTAGCATATTGGTGTTTTTAAACGTACGGTCTACATTGGTAATCAACGCATCGAGCCACACAATTTCTGAGGCTGTTTCAGCATCTACTTCCATCACTAACGGATCGTAATTAATAGCGCCCGATAAAAAATGAAGCGCTAAATTAAGCCCTTGACTGCCTTGCAATAAATCCTGAATTTCTTCATCTCCCTCGGTTCTTCCAAAGGCTTCGTCCAATTCGGCATATACAAGTTCCGGAATTTTAAATCCTAACAAACGGGCAATTTCGCCTCCTAATAATTCGGCAATCAAAGCTTTTTCCTGGTGGCCTGCTCCTCTGAATTTTACAACGTATTTAAAACCGTCGTCAGCATCGGCAAGTGCAGGCAAAGAACCGCCTTCGCGCAGCGCTAAAATATAGCGCATTACTTGTACGGTGCGTAGTGGAGTAGTTGCGTGCATTTTTTTTGAATAAAAAGCAAATGTACTAAAAAACATATCCCTAAATAAGATACATTTGCGCGTTTATTTTTTTGACATATAGTTGATAGTAGAAGAACTGTTTGAGCAATTGGATTTCGTTGAAAATCCGTGCTACGAAAAAGTGATTTCCGACCTGTTAGCCCAGCAATACAGTGTTGTTGATGATTTTTTTACTACGGAGCAAATAGTAGCGCTTCGTAACTCTTTGTTGCATAAACACGAAGAAGATGCTTTTAAAAAGGCAGCGATAGGCAACAAAGTGAATGAAAATATTTTGAAATCGGTTCGTGGCGATTTTATTTTATGGCTGAATGAGGCAGAAGCAAACTTAGCAGAAACTTCATTTTTTGAAAAAGTGAACGATTTTATTCAGTATATGAATAGAACTTGTTTTATGGGAATTTTGCACAAAGAATTTCATTATGCATTGTATCCGGAAGGCACTTTTTATAAGCGACATTTAGATACTTTTCAGAACGATGATCGCCGTAAACTTTCGATAGTTTGTTATTTAAATGAAGAAGATTGGCAACCTGAATATGGTGGCGAATTGGTCATCTATACCGAAGAAAATGGTGCTGAGGTTGAAAAAGTCTTCTATCCTTTTCCAGGTCGTGTTGTGATTTTTGAAAGTCAAATTTTGGAACACGAAGTAAAACCGGTAAAGCAACCTCGTTTGAGCATCACCGGTTGGTTGAAAACAAGATAATTAGCTGTTTTTATTTCTATTTTTCATATAAGAAAACAAGAGATAAGCAAAAGCAGCCAATACAATGAGCGGCAATAAATAACCTATAAGCACCCCGATGGCATAACCGTTGTCGGGTGCATTTTTTAGTTTTTCTTCTACCACATTTTCTTGAAGTAGTAGGATAAGCAGAGAATTCATGTATTATTTTTTAAATTTTGAAAGTGCTTTTTTAGTTTCTTCAGATAACGCCAATCTACCGGAAATTTCAGCATTGTCATACAGTAATTCTTCCCAGTCTTCAGTTCCTTTCCAAAGTGTGTGTTTCATAGCACGCAATGCCTTGCGCGCATAGGTGTTTAGTTTTTCGGCAAGTTCTTGTGTAGCTTGATCAAGACTTTCGGTATCTGGTAAAACCTGTGTGTACAAACCTGTTTCTTTTGCCCACTGTGCAGTTTTCCATTCATGAGCATTGAGTGTAATATCAGCCAATGCAGTTTTGCCAATTTTACGATCAACCGCAGGAGCAATTACAAACGGCCCTATTCCAATAGTAAATTCTGATAATTTAATGGAAGCTTTTTCTGTAGCTAAAACATAGTCGCAAGCCGCAATCAAACCAACACCACCGCCAACAGCTTTTCCTTGTACTTTACCAATAATTAATTTGGTACATGTACGCATGGCGTTGAGTACATTTGCAAAACCGCTAAAAAATGCTTTTCCGTCTTCAATAGTTTCAATAGCTACCAATTCATCAAACGAAGCACCTGCACAAAAGGCTCTATCGCCTTCACTCTCCAAAATGATTACCGAAATAGATTTGTTCAAAGATAGCTTATGAAATGTATCTGTAAGTTCTTGTAATAACGCTGATGGAAACGAATTACTTGCCGGATGCCCAAAAGTAACCGTGGCAATATTTTCTTGAATAGTAGTTTTTATAGATCCTGTTTGCATAAGAAAGGGGTTTGTCTTCAAAAATAAACAATAATTTTAGTTAAGAAGCATGTAAATATTTTCTTCTGAATTGCCATACAGGTCCGGCAGAACGAATCAGCATCCAAACGGTAAAAGCAATCCAGATTCCATATAATTCTAAACCAGTATAATAGGTGATTAAAAGTGTTGGGATAAAACCGAAAGTAGTTGCAATGATCAGTAAGTTTCTTAGAAACTTTGCTTCTCCCAAACCTTTAAAAATTCCATCAAACATAAACGCGACTGCATTGATAGGCTGCATAGCTAGCACAATCCAGAATACCGAAGTGAATTTTGATAAAACGTCTGTATCTTTATTGAAAAGCAATCCAATATTTTCATAGAAAACACCACAAATCAACATTAAAATTATAGCGATTACAATAGCGTATTTGCAAATATCCAAAGCTAAATTCCACAATTTTTGATAGGCTTTCTCACCCAGTAATTTTCCTGAGATGGCATTTCCTGCGTTGGCATATCCGTCAATAAAAAATGAGAAAAATAGCCAAATGTTCATTAAGATGCTTTGAGCCGCAATGGTATTTTTTCCGTAAATAGTAGCAAATCTGTTGGCTAAAACCATAGCCACATTCAAGAAAAAAGTTCGTACAAATAAATTCAAACTCATCAATACCAAAGGTTTTAAGTTGGGATTGATATTTTTACTCAGGCGAAAGCCAAAAGGTGTTTTCTTTAAGTAGAAATAAATGGCCATGCAAAACATAACCAATTGAGCCAAAACGCAAGCAATAGCTGCCCCTTTCAAATGCATGGCAGGGATAAAATCTTCAATACCATAAACCAAAGCAAAGTCAAGCGCTACATTCACTAGAGCGCCAACAAGGCTGCATAACATTGCCCACAAGGTATTTTGCATTCCTCTAAAAACCCCAAATAAAGCAAAAGTGATAAGCGTAAGTGGATATCCAATGGCTCTTATGACGTAATACTCTTTGGCGTATTTCAAAATGCGACCATCAGCTTCAAAAATTCCAGAGAAAATAAATTCCGAAAAAGTGACTGTAATCACATATAAAAAAATACTCAAAGCCAAGTTCATGAGTATTGCTTGAGGAACCAGCGTTTTTACCGCATGCAACCGATGTTCTCCTAAATGTCGGGCTACAGTGGCTGAGATGGCGGTTTTGGTTTGAGCTAAAATCCAGATAAGTGCCGAAAGAAAAGAACCTACAATTCCGGCGGCGGCAAGTGCTTCTACAGAGTTGTCATCAACATTTCCAATCACGGCAGTATCTGTAAGCGAAATCAATGGTTCTGCTATACCCGCAAAAATTGCAGGAATGGCAAGCTGGTTGATTTCTTTGAAAGTGACTTTAACCTGTTTCATTTGGGCAAAGTTCGGTATAATGCTCGAAAGTGAAAAGCAGAAAAGTTATTCAGCATAGAAATCAAAAAATAAATGCTATTTTTAAGGAAACACAAATGGTTTATGAAAAATATTTTGGTTCCTATAGGCACTTCTGAAAATGCTGTGCATACGTTGCAATACGCCGTAGATTTTGCTAAAGATTTTATAGCAGATGTGTATGTGATGCAAGCATACACAGTTTTGGCTACCATGGGTATGAACTCAAATGTGCATGAAAAAGTGGCGCAAAGTAGTAGCGGCCAGATGGAGGAAGTTATAGCTCAAATAGATTCAAAGGGGGTACAAATAAAAATTCTTACGTATGAAGGAAGTGTGCTTGAAGCTATAGCCGCTGCGGACAAGGAATTAAAGCTAGATTTGATCATCATGGAACCAAAAAGTACCGATATTCGAGATGAATTATACCTTGGTAAAACTTCGGGTAGTATTATCAAACAAACCGATATTCCTGCATTGATAGTTCCTGAAGGATGCGCATACGAATCCATGAATTTAATTCTCACTGCTTTTAAATCGGGCATCGTTAAAAATAGAAGCACGTTGGCTAGATTGAAAGAGATAAAAGAAAAGTTTGATGCTCAAGTAACTTTGCTATTAGTGAAAACTCCGGGATACGAGGAAGAAGACCTTGTCATTGATTCCGGACTTAAAGAACTCAGTACCGAAGTATTGAAAACCGATAACGCGACTACTTTTCAAGGAGTTTTAGAGCATTTTCAATCGGTGAATCCAAAGCTTTTATGTGTGTTTCGAAGAAAGCGTGGATTTTTTTCCAAATTGTTAGAAAAAAACGTAATATTGAAGCGCGATTTTCACTGCAGTATTCCATTACTTGTGCTTAGTGTGAAAAAGTACTAGAATAGTTTTGGGGATGTAGCTCAGCTGGCTAGAGCGCTTGACTGGCAGTCAAGAGGTCGTGGGTTCGACTCCCATCTTCTCCACTAAAACGATTACAAGACAAATCAAAATCCCGCAAAACACCAGTGTTTACGGGATTTTTTATTTTTTATGAATTCATCTGATAGCAATTGAAAGCATAAAAAAAGGGGGCTATTCGGGGGCTATGCGTTTTTCAAAAAAATAGCCCCCTTTTTTCTTCAGATAGCTTGATTTTACTGTAGCTCACAAGATTTCTTTAACATTTATAAAATATTGATTTTATACCTTTAAAAGGAATTAAAAGGGGGCGATTATGAGTTATGTTGTATCGATTTTATTTTTTATTAAAAGAAACAAGAGAAATTCCAAAGGGTTAAGTCTTATTATTTGTAGAATAACCTATGAAGGGAAGAGAGCAGAATTTAGTACAGGACGAAGTATTGATCCTGATAGTTGGAATCCTAAAACCAATAAAGCTTTGGGAAAATCTATGGAGGCTACCACTTTAAATCAGCATCTAATATTGCTTAGAAATAAGATACATAAGATAGCTGATAGGTTTGCAGAGGAAGAAATCTCGATTTCAGCAGAAGCTTTGAGAGATGAGATTACCGGAAAAGGGGCTAAAACTAAATTGGTTTTAGAAGCTTTTGAGGAGCATAATGAAGAGGTAAGAAGTTTAATAGGAAATGGATATGCCGAATTAACTGCGGTTCGGTATGGTGTAGCAAAAGATCATTTGGAACGTTACATTAAATACAAGTTTAAAAAGACCGATTATCCTATAAAGGATATTGATTATAAGTTTATCAAAGAATATGAGTACTTTTTGAAAACAAGAAGGAAGTGTGCTCACAATACGGCTGTGAAGTATATTTCTAATTTCAAGAAAATTATCCGTATTGCTTTGGCACATGATTGGATTGATAAAGATCCGTTTTACCACTGGAAACCCAATTTAAAAGTGGTAGACCGTGAGTTCTTAACCAAAGAAGAAATACAGCAATTAATTGATAAGGATTTAGGAAGCGATCGGTTAAACCAAGTGAAGGATATTTTTGTGTTCTGCTGCTTTACTGGTTTAGCTTATATCGATATCAAAAACTTACGTATGGATGATATTGTTATTGGGCTTGATGGTGAAAAATGGATTAAGACACGAAGAACCAAAACCAAGACCAGAACCAATGTACCCTTATTAGCTGTTCCGGCAAGCTTAATTGAAAAATATAAGGATAGAGAGAGGTTGCCAGGTGAGGAAGGTATATTGCCTGTACCAACCAATCAGCGAATGAATGGCTATTTAAAGGAAATAGCTGAGCTGTGTGGCATTAAAAAAACACTGACAACACATTTAGCCCGACACACTTTTGCGACAACTGTAACGCTCGCAAATGGAGTTCCTATTGAGTCCGTTAGTAAAATGCTTGGACATAATTCACTAAAAACTACGCAGCACTATGCTAAAATTTTAGATAAGAAAGTTAGTGAGGATATGGCACTCTTGAAAAAACGATTGGGGGAGTTATAGTTTAATTATTTTGGATAAATTAGTAAGTGACTTCAATATAATTGTATTTTTATATTAATAGGTGTCTCAGATATGAGATGTAGATAAACTTTGAATCATGAAATATTTCCTAATATTTACTTTCTTTTTAGTTATTGGCTGTAATGATTCAGTAGATAATTTTCCTCATTATAAAACTATCAGAGTTAATAATTTAGACTTGAATTTGAAGTCAGATAGAGCTTTGAATAAAATATCTAATCTACTTAACGGGGGTAATGAGCTTTATAGCTCCATAGATACAGAAGGAAGATTTCCAGCAGTAACTCAATGTGAAGTGTTTTTTCAATTAAGTGAAGAAAACAAAATTTTATATTTAAGAAAGACGTTTTACAAAGATTTTTCCATGTCTAAATTGCAAGGTTTTATAGATTATAAGCTTCCAATAAAAGATATTGATGTAAATAATTTGGGTTTTACAATTGAAAGTTCAGGGATGTATAGAGGTGAGTATGCTCACTTTGAAATCAATTCAAAGTATAGTAATGAAGAGGCTTTTGGCTACTGTAGCTCTCGTGTTGATGAATCAGGTAACATACAACAAATAGGAGACGTTAGTAATACTAGATTTTGCTTTTTCCCTGTTAAGGTAGAAGTGGCACGAACATTAGAAAAGCAGCTTAAAATTTTTATTGAAAATTTTGACCAGAAATGATTCTATTTGATAGATGTTTCTTTTAATCCTGCTTAAAAGAATAAATCAAAATTACTCAAGTTGTTAAATGAGCCAATTAAAACTATTAATCGGCTCATTTTTTTAGTATATTTGAGCCGATTATCTAAAATAATCGGCTCATGATGTACAATTGGCAATATAAAAACTGGCCTCAATTTGAGTATGATGCATCTGCCATAGATGCTATTGTACTTGAATTTGCAGCAGAAACCGGAGAGGTAAAAGGGATTATAGATTCCTTACCATCCGATTTTCAGCAGGAAACTGTATTGCAGTTTATGATCGATGAGGCAATAAAAACTTCTGAAATAGAAGGTGAGTATTACAGCCGTAAAGATGTGATGTCATCTATTAAGAATCGTTTGGGAATGGGTGAAACCACTCAAATTAGAGACATCAATGCCAAGGGGATTGCGGAGCTTATGGTAGAGGTTTGTGAACATTTTGCCTCTCCACTAACAGAAACATTGATTAAAGATTGGCATGAGGTATTGTTTGCGAAATCTAGAGCTATACTCGGAGGTGCTTATCGAATAGGTGATGAACCCATGGTTATTGTTTCCGGTGGCTACGGTAAAGAAGTTGTGCATTATGAAGCACCACCTTCCAAAAGTATTCCAACTGAAATGGAACAATTTGTAGCTTGGTATACAAGTTTTGCCACCTCTCCAAAGGATCTAAAAGCAGCACTGATAAAAACTGCTATAGCGCATTTGTATTTTGAAAGTATACATCCGTTTGAAGATGGTAACGGGCGTATTGGTAGAGCTATTGCAGATAAATGTTTATCAGAATCTTTAGGTCGACCTTTAGTAATGAGCCTATCTACAACCATAGAACAAAATAAGAAAGCCTATTATGATGCCTTACAGTTAGCCCAGCAGTCCTTAGAAATTACAGATTGGATTGTCTACTTCTGCGAAACTATGTTAGCGGCACAACAGTATGCAAAACAGTTGATTCGATTTACACTAAGCAAAGCAAAATTTTTAGATGCTCATAGAGGTCAATTAAGTGAGCGCCAACTAAAAGTAGTGCTTAAAATGCTAGACAAAGGAATAGCAGGTTTTGAAGGAGGTATGACTGCCAAAAAGTACATAGCTATTACCAAAACTTCTAAAGCTACCGCCACCCGTGATTTACAGGATTTAGTTGATAAAGAAGTGTTTACTTCTATTGGGGCTGGTAGAAGTGTTAGGTATGAGTTGGTGATTGATTAAGTAGCAATTACAATTGTTATAGTTGTAGGCCGTTGGGCAGTAGCTCAAAGTCCTATTCTACGAACGACAATAACGCAATTCAAATTACAGAAGAGAGGTTATTTAAGGATGCTAACATACTATAAGGGTTAATATCATTTTTTAAGTATGAAGTAAGTAAATTTTGAGACGAATTTTATGATCAATTTTTCATGGACTTCTCCACCATAAAAACTTGAAAACCTCTGCAAATTTTGCAGAGGTTTTTTGCTTTGAAAAAGGCTATAAGATGTTAATTCTTGCAAGTGTAAGTATCTACTGGTGTTTTTTTTATACTTTTACTTTCAACCAACAACCTATACTGTGTTATGAAAACTATTTCTACGACAAAGAATTTGTTTTTTTGTCTTGTGCTGAGTTTCTTTTTTTCAGGATTTTCACAAACGAAAGAACAGCAATTCATTGAGGCACACGATGCTAAAACCGGAGAAGAAAATCTTGCGGTATATAATGGTTCAGTCCATATAAATAAAGACGTAGTACAAGAAAATGAAAGTAGATATCTGTATGATGAATACCATAATTGTACAGTATTTTATTTAGGGCAAACTTTTTACAACATTAAATGTAAATACGATCTTGTAGAGGATAAGCTTGTAATTCTTCCTTTTAATTCAAATTCTACAATTGGTATTAATGCAATAACCATGGCTGTAGATTCATTTTATATGGCAGATAACAGTCAAAAATTCATCAATATAGATCAGGCTGCTTTTTCTGCTGAAAAAGATGGTTTCTATGAAATATTGGTAGCAAATGATGGTATTTCATTGTTTGGAAAGCATTCAAAAAAGAAATTTCAACGAATTATAGATAGAAAAACATTTGATGTGTTTCAAGAGCGCACTGACTTTTATGTAGGTTACCAAGAAAAGTTGATAGAGGTTTCCAATAGAAAATCAATAGTAAAACTATTTCCGGATAAAGAAGAGGAAATAAACAGCTATTTCAAAAGTCAAAAACAATTACAAAAGAAAGACTTTTCATTATTTCTGAAAAAATTGTTTCTTCAAATTTCAGCTTCTTAAGTATACCATTTTTTAACCAACTAACTAAATGACTAAAATAACCTTAAGCTTATTTTTAATGCTGTTTTCCTGTGTAGTTTTTGCGCAGGAAAAGGATAATTATAGCATAACTTTTTCTAGTGATAATCTAGAGGCAGCCGTTCTGAAGATAGAAGCAGAGACCAATTATAAATTTTACTTTCAGGAAGAATGGATGAGTGCGTATGATCATTTATCACTTAAGCAAGAATTTAAAGATCAACCAATCGAAGCTATTTTATCATATGTATTTTCAGATACAAACTTGAATTTCTTGATACTGAATAGCGATGTGATACTCTCAAAAAATATTTTAATCCATACAGATTTTCCTGGCTTAGTTAGCAGAAACTCTCAAGAAACGGAAGTGAATGTCAATAATGCGCCACTATTCTATAAAGAGTTTGAAACTGATGAGAATGAAATTGTACAAAGTAATACAACTAAGAAACAAGAAAAGGAAGCTTTAAAATTTATAGGTAAAGAAAATAAAAACGTTGCCCAAAATAAGTTTTTCACTATCACAGGAATGGTGTCTAGTAGCAAAACAAAGGAGGGAATTCCAAATGTTTATCTACGAACAGAGAATACCAAATATTCAGCTGTAAGTAATATCAATGGCTATTATTCTCTTCGATTACCGGTAGGTTATAACAAACTTCTTGTTTCTAGTGTAGGTTTCAATACCATTGAGCAAGAAATAGTTATGTATAGCAATGGAGAAGTAAACTTTAGTTTGCTAGAAAGCGTTACAGAGCTTGGTGAAGTGGTGGTATCTACGCATAGAAATGAAATAATTAAAGAAACTGCCGTAGGTGTAACTACTGTAGATGTAGAAGGAGTTAAAGAAATACCCATGGTTCTTGGAGAACGAGATATTGTAAAGGTAGCCTTAACAATGCCCGGAATAAAATCGGCAGGCGAAGGAGCACAAGGATTCAATGTGAGAGGTGGAAAAGCAGATCAGAATCTTACGCTGTTAGACAATGCTTTGGTATACAATCCATTTCATATGTTCGGTTTTTTCACAGCCATAAACCCTTATACCATTAGTACTGTAGATATCTATAAGGCAAGTATCCCAAGTGAATATGGCGGAAGACTTTCTTCAGTAATGAATATAAAAACGAAAGAAGGTAATTATGATAAGTTTGAAGGCGAAGCGGGTATTGGTCCTGTAACAGGAAATGTAAAAATGAGCACACCATTGTTCAACAAAAATGCAAGTTTGATGGTAGGTGCTAGAGCAACGTATTCGGGCTGGATTTTAAAGATGCTAGATGATAAAGATTTAAAGAATAGTGATGCTAGTTTTTATGACGGAATCGTAAAATATAGCCATAAGATTAATGAGAATAATATAGTGAGTGCTACCGGTTATTACAGTAAGGATAAATTTAATATTTCAGCTGATTCCTTGTATGAGTATAGTAACAGAGTGGCTTCCATTCATTGGAAACATGTAATCAATAGTAAGAATAATTTCAATTTACAACTAAGTAATAGCGAATATAAATTCGGAATTAATTATCGTAATAATCCGGGAACCAATTCCGATTTTGGATTTAAGATCAATGAGACTCAATTAAAGTTGAAGTTTAATTATTACCTTAACAAAAAGCATAAATTGTTTTATGGAATCTCTAGTAAGCTTTACAATTTGAATCCTGGATATTTGCATCCGTCAGATATAGAAACTTCCATAGAATCGGTTGATTTAGAACAGAAAAAAGGATTGGAGTCAGGATTGTTTTTGCAAGATGAGTTTACAGTAAATGAAAAGCTTACGGTAAATGGAGGACTTCGTTTTTCACTATTTAATGCAATGGGGCCGGCTACACAATATTTCTATGAAGATGGCTTGCCAAAAAGTAATAGTACAGTAACCGGTTCTGAAGTATATGATGATAATGAATTTTATAAAACATATTCTGGATTGGAATATAGACTTTCCTCTCGTTATGCATTGAAGGAAGATTTAGCGTTGAAATTTAGTTTTGATACCAACTATCAATACATTCACATGCTTACCACAAATACCACACAATCTCCAACAGATACGTGGACATTGTCAGATTTAAATATAAAACCACAGGCTTCTCAACAGGTTTCTTTAGGTATTTTTAAAACGCTTGAAGATGATATGTACGAGGTGAGTATTGAGGGGTATTATAAAAAAATGAAAAATGTTTTAGATTATAGAGTTGGTGCAGAAATGTTTTTGAATGAAACCATAGAGCAAGAAATAGTGCCGGCCGAAGGAAAAGCATATGGAGTAGAATTTCTTTTGAAGAAAAACCTTGGCAAATTCAACGGATGGTTGTCTTACACCTATTCAAGAGCATTTTTAAGAACAACTAGTCAATTTGATGATGAGATCATAAATAACAATCAATATTATCCTGCTAATTTTGATAAACCTCATGATGTCAGTTTAATAGTTAATTATAAGTTGACAAAACGCTATAGCTTTAGCGGAAACTTTGTATATCAAACAGGGAGGCCTATTACCTATCCAATAGGTACATACCAATTTGATGGAAATCAATACACCGCGTATACGGATAGAAATAAATTTAGAATTCCAGATTACTATCGTTTAGATCTGGGAATTAATATCGAAGGAAATCACAAAATTCAAAAATTAGCCCATAGCTTTTGGAATATATCAGTATACAATGTGTTGGGAAGAAACAATCCTTATTCTATTTATTTTGTAAATGAAGATAACAAGGTTAAGGCCTACAAGACCTCTATTTTTGCAATTCCTGTACCTACCATAACCTATAATTTTAAATTTTAATGAAATTAAACCTATATAAAATAATATCAGCATTTATAATCATCATGGTAGCAGTAGGTTCTTGTACAGAGCCATATAATGCAATAAGTGAAAGTTATGAATCCTTATTGGTTGTAGAAGCAACCATAACAGATAGCATACAGCAACATACAGTACTATTATCTAGAACCAATGCTGTTAATTCATATGATAGAAATGTAGAGTCAGGCGCAGAAGTTTGGGTAGAAAGTAGTACAGGAGAAACATTTCAATTTTCAGAGTCAGACGAAGAAGGAACTTACCTTTCAAATACAGAATTTGCAGCACAACAAGGAAATACCTATACACTACACATTACCACTAGTAATGGTAGAAAGTATGTATCCAGTGAAGAAGAGACACCACAAAAAACTGAAATTACAAATGTTTATCCAGAAGTAGCTACAAATGATATAGGTGTTGAAGGAGTTAAGGTTTTTGCCGATGTTTCTGGTACAGATGGTTCTCCGGTGTTTGTAAAATATGAATACACAGAGCAATACAAAATTGTTACGTTGGTTGATGTACCCTATGATTATACTTTGGAAAATTTGGTGCGAGATACCAATTATGAAGACGGAACTTGTGAAACAGACTTTGATCTTGTATTTACCGATAGAACTGAAAACTCTAGTATTTGCTATTCTTTTCCTACAGTGTCTAATACCATAATTCAAAACAATTCGGCAAGCTATAGTGGAACAGAAATTCCGTATACTGAAGTGAATTTTATAGCAAAGGATGAATACAAACTTAGAGAACGGTATTCTATTTTGGTAAGAGCATATTCTCAGAGTTATGATTCATATCAGTATTATAACCTTGTTCATAAAATGAATGAAAACGATTCTGAGCTTTCGTCACAACAACCTGGCTATATAAAAGGGAATATACATTCAGATGAGGATGAAGATGAGAGAGTATTTGGTTTTTTTAATGTTTGGTCATTGAGTCAAAAAAGAATATTCTTTGATTATACAGATTTTGGTTTCCCGCAACCAGATTATTTTGCTGAGTTAATTTCCGTTGAAATTAGCAAAGGAGAAACTCCGTGCCCTGGACCTACGAACAATGATTCTATAGTAATTTTGCGAGGGAGAAATTATCAGCTCAATGGACTTTTACCAGGAGCAATTGGAATTCCTGGGGGGTATAAGTTTGTAAACCCTGCTTGTTCTGATTGTAGAAGTAGGGGAGATAACGTTCCTCCAGATTATTGGGAAGAGGAATGATGATGTTAAAACTTAAGTTATTGAATTAACTAATCACTATTTAAAATCAATATGAAATGAGTAGTTTGAAAAATTACGTACGGTTTTTAATATTGTTATTTTTTTTAGGAGAAATATCATGTACAGAGCCCTATGCCGCTATTGATCAGCATTACGACTCATTGTTAGTGGTAGAGGCTAATATTACAGATAGTTTACAGAATCATTATATAAAACTATCTAGAACCAATCCCATAAATTCATACGAAAAAAATACTGAAAAGAATGCTCAGGTATGGATTGTGAGCAATACGGGTGAAGAATTTGATTTTAACGAAAATGATGATGGAGAATATGTTTCAACAGTTGAGTTTGCCTTACAAAATGATAAAAGTTACACGCTTCATATTAAAACTAGTGATGGTCATGAGTATCAGTCGGACGAGGAAAAGCTTCCTGAAGAGGTGATTGTAGATGTAACTACAACTGTAGTAAACAATGATTCAGGACAAAAAGGTGTTGATATTAGAGCAGGTGTAATAGGTACTGATGACGAACCTTTTTTTGTCAAATATGAGTTTACAGAACAATACAAAATTGTCACATTAATTGATATTCCTTATGATTATAGTTTAGAAAACTTAATTATAGACGATGAACCAACTGATGACGATTGTACCACAGATTTTGACATAGTATACACAGAACGGACAGAGAATTCTAGTATTTGTTATTCTTTTCCTACTTATTCAAATAATATAGTTCAAGGCAGTTCTGTAGGCTTCAATGGGAATTCAATCCCAGAATTATCATTACATTTTATACAAGAGGATGAATATAAATTGAGAGAACGTTGTTCTATTTTAGTTAGAGTTTATTCGCAAAACTATAGTGCATATGAGTATTTTAGAAAAATAAAGGAACTTAATCAAAACGATTCAGAACTTTCAACTCAACAGCCTGGTTATATTCATGGAAACATTCATTCTGTTACGAACTCAGATGAGAATGTGCTAGGGTTATTTAATGTATGTGCTTTGGCTCAGAAAAGAATTTTTTTCGATTACACAGATTTCGGGTTTATTCAGCCTAGTTATTTCGCGCAATTGAGATTAATTAACATAGCGCCTTTGTCAACTCCTTGTCCTGGCCCCACATATAAAGATTCAATCGTAGAGTTACGAAGACTTAATTATCAATTGTATGTACCTGGTGTACTACATATTTTTGCAAATCCGGCTTGTTCAGATTGTCGAAGTTATGGGGCAAATGTTGCTCCAGATTATTGGGAGGAAGAATAAAAATATATTGAAAAAATGAACAAAAGAATAGTCATGAAATATCATATAATTTCAGCTTTAAGGATACTTCTTTTTTTTGGAGTCTTTGGCGTATATGCACAGTCTCATCAAGAGCATGTTTACCTACGCGTAAATACGGCTAGTTTGCTTTCGGGAGAATCACTCTATTATAAAATTTATGTTTTAGACGAATCAAATAAGCCTAGTAGTCTCAGTAAACTTGCTTATATAGAATTGTTTGATGGGAAAAAGAATACGGTAACAAAGCAAAAGGTTCTTGTGAATGAAGGTATTGCTTCTGGAGATTTATTTATCGATAAGGAAATTGCTTCCGGTAGTTATAAATTGATAGCGTATACAAATGAAGCCTTGAAGAATACCGAACTTTTTCAAACTGATTTATTAGTGGTCAATCCATATCAGAATAATTTTGAGAATTGGGAAAGTAGTTCTGACACTACGGGAACTAGTCAGGAAATTGTAAAAAAAGATGTAGTAATCAAGTCATCAGATTTATTATTATTGAATAATCATGAATTTGGTAAGCGGGAGAAAGTTGTAGTCAATTTTGATCGTGAAATTTTAAAAAATACATCCTTTTTAGAAGGAAACTATTCATTATCGGTTCGGAAGATAGATGCTTTCAGTAAAATAGAGAGCATTCCTGAAAGTAAAAATTTTAAGCACTATCTTTTTAAAGATGCGAGTTTAGACACTAAACAAATTACTGCTGAATTTCGAGGAAATATTATTTCAGGAAAGCTTACTGGAGACGATATAGCTAATAAAACGATAACAGCTTCTGTACCTGGTAATCCTTTCCAATTTAAATTAGCGACAACTAATGAAAACGGAGATTTTTATTTAGTTTTAGACAATCCATTGCCGTCAAGTACTGTATATCTTCAACCCCTGAATACCACCGATGCACTGGTAACAATTGATTCCTTTTACATTCCGAAAAAGGCTATAAGAGAAATTAAATCCTATGATCTAAAATTGGCTATGCAGCCTGATATAGCTGAAAGAGCGGTGGCAGATCAAATTGAAAATGCATATTATGATTATAAACGAGATACGTTACTAGAAGTAGCAAATGAGAGTGTAAAAAAGTTTTACGCTCCATTAGAAAAAATATACTATTTAGATGATTTTACCCGATTTCCTACGATGCAAGAAACGATTGTTGAGATTGTAAAAGAGTTGTATTTCAAGAAGAAAAAAGGGAAGTATACATTACATTCAAGAGATTATGAGAATGAATATTCCGAAAATTTATTTGGTGAAACTTTAATTTTTATAGATGGTATTATCATTCGTGATACAGATCAATTTTTTAACTATGATGCTCGTAAAATAGACAGAATTGAAGTGGTGAATTCTGGTTATTTTTATGGAGGAAAGTTGTTTAATGGAATAGCATCGGTTTATACAAAGGAAGGAGATTTCATACTAGAGAACAATGATGAGTTTCCAGTTTATAAAAAAGAAATGTTACCACTTTCATCCACTAAAACTTATTTCAAGCCTACCTATAAAACAGCAACAAGTAACGCAAGGATACCAGATTATAGATACCAATTGGTTTGGGAGCCAATATTTAATTTAAAAGAGAAAGCAAACTATTCATTTTATACATCAGATGTTCCTGGGCTTTATGAAATCACTTTAGATGGATTTACAAGTAATGGCGATCCGGTTTCAATGTGTACGCAGATTTTAGTGAAATAAGAGAAAGTATATAACAAAAAAAAGGCACTACAATTGTAGTGCCTTGTCAAATAAACTCTTTTTATATTTTTTATTCAGAAACAAATGTAACTGTCATAGTACCGTATTGTGCAGTAGAAACACCAGCACTACCTACATAATTAGTTGTAGTAGCTCCAAAGTTTCCTACACCGCAGTTATATTGAAACCATTCTCTACCTTGAACTTTTAACGTATAGCTTTGTCCAGCTGTTAATAGTTGATTTACAATGATAGTAGCGTTTTGTACTAGGCCAAAATATGTTTGTCCAGAGAAAGATTTAGAAGTAGCTGTCATATATTTTTCTTTAACAGCTGTTCCATTAACTGTTAATCTAATAGATCCTTGCCCAACGGCATCTTGATGTTCTGTTACAGTGTGTGTATGAGTTGTACCGTTTGTCGGGTTACTTGTATCTTTAGTAATGGTAGTCACAGTAGGAGCTGCGTTGGCATAATATCCATTTACTATGATTTGATACGTTCCTGTATAAGGAGCTGTAAAAGTTTGCGATAATCCAGGTAGATCAACATAAGTTTCGTTATTAGAACTAGCAGTTACTTGATTGTTTTGATTATATTCAGCTGTATATTTCTTTACAGCGCCTAAGCCAACCCATATAGAGCCATTGTAATAATAAAACCCGGGAGTAACATCACTAGTGGTAGCAGTGTTATAAACAAGTAATCCTGTAGCAGGACTGCTTATTGTAGAAGTATCTGTAGTGCCTGTTAAAGCAACACGGTTTACTAGAATACCTCTATTCGTAGCACCAAGATCTAAGGATGCACTAGGACTTGGAGCTGTATTATTGATACCTACAGAACCCGTAGAAGTAATATTAATATCATCTTGCCACATAGATGGTACATCATTTTCTATTCCAATGGTTAACAATGCATTTTCAGTAGTAGAGCCGTTTCCACTTGCATCATCTTGAAATTTAATATATCCGTAATCACTTCCTGGGGTAGATCCACTTTTGAAAATAATAGAGGATTCTCCTCCTGCATCACCATGTTCTACGATAATGGTTCCGGTTGTAGGTGTAGCTACTGTTCCGGTAGTTTCATATACGTGTAAAGTTCCTTGCGGATCGGTAGTACCAACCCAAACTTGAACATTAACTAATTCCCAATAAGTAATGTTGCTAAGATGTAAATTCTTTTCATATCAATGTTTTGAGTCTTGGTTCAAATGTAAGCTGAAATATAATGTACTAGCAAAAAAATAGCTGATAATTAGTTTACTATAGATTACAATCAACAAAAGCACGACGAATTACATTCACTGTGCTTAGAATATTGATTTGAAATTAAAAATAGTAATCTTCAATTCAAAGTAAAATCTGTAGTTATATTCAAAAGTGAAAGCTATATCCAAAAATGTAAGATATAGCTTTCAGGTTATAGCAAAGTATTTGAGCTATTTTTATTTAAGAAGCAATTTTTTTGTAACAGATTTTCCTTCTGAGGTAATTTGTACCATATATATTCCAGAAGATAAATTGCTCACGTCTACTTTGTTTTCTGATGTTGTAAGTAGAAGTTGGCCTTGGGTATTAAACAACTGTATTTGCTCAAGAATCAGATTACCTTTTACAGTGAAAAATGTAGAGGCAGGATTTGGATATAGTTTCAAAGTTTCTAGTTCTTCACTAACAGTGCTCATGGTGTCTTCAACAGTAACTATAGCACTTACTATAGTTTGGTTATTATTTGCATCTGTAACGGTAACAGTAACGGTATAAACCCCAATGGTTGTAAAGGTATCGGTATCAAGAGTCATATTGCTTACAGAACAGTTGTCTGTAGCAGTTACAATAACATCTTGTGGTGTAATGGTAACAGAGGTATCCGTACCTAAATCTAAGGTAATATCTTGAGTAGTTACGGTTGGTAGACTATTATCTACAACTGTAACTGTAGCAGTTGTGCTATCAGTATTACCAGCTTCGTCTGTAGCACTAAATGTTACCGAATTGGTTCCAACATTACTACAATCAAAACTAGTAATATCTAGTGCCAATGTTAAATCAGCTGTAGCTGTAGTGTTATCTGTAGTACCATTATCAATATCTTGAGCGGTAATAGAAACCTGTCCGTTTGCATCTAGGTAAGCAGTAATGTTTTGTACTGCTAGGGTAGGAGCATTTACATCTGCCGGAGCAGCATTGTATTCGTATGCGCCAAGATCTATAGTTGTATTACTGATACGACTGTTTCCTGCTAAGTCTTGAGTAGTGGTATTGTAACTATTCAGACCCATATCTATAACATCAGCAGAAGCTGAGGTAGGCATGTAAGCAGCATCTAAATTTGGATTATTGCTCGTAATGTCACTGGTATTAGCTGTAAAATTGGTGTTAGTCAAAGAAATAATAGAATTACTTACCGTGAATTGCTGACTGTTTCCTTCGTTGCTTTTTGGGTTACTAACAGCGGTTGTACTAGTTACTACAGAACTTCCGTTGGTGTATTGATTATTCCAGAAAATTGAGTTTCTTATAATTAATATGTTATCTGCTGCTGCGGAAGAACTTTGTGTAATTAGGTTATAATCGTTACTGCTGCTATACATATTCAAATTATCTGCAAAAGTTCCGTTACTAATGGTTGTATGTATTTTAGAAGTATTTCCTCTTCTAAACCAAATAGCTCCCCAATCTGCATTATAGGTGTTGTTGGTAAACTGAATATTAGCTAATGAAACCGTTATGTCATTGGTATTAGAACTTTGGAAGAGTACTACACCATTTGTGGTTTTGTTACCATCAATGAGTACATTTTCCATCTCAATACTTTCTGTAAAGTTACGCCAGTCTATAAATACCCCCGTAGCATAATTATCTGTTATTTTACAATATTGAAGCGTTAAAGAAGTAATAGCACTTGCTGTATTTATAACCGGGTTGTTACTGCCGTTTGCATGTCCGCCACTAAATACCAATCCGTTTAAAGTAACATTATCAGCGTTAAGCTCTATCAAACGAGCCGAATTATCTACTCGGTTGGTAGTGAAATCACCCGTAGTATCATTTCCAGAAAGGTCACCACTTATTATGGTAGCATTGGTAGTAAAAACTAAGCTATCATCTCTATCACTTAAAGAAGTTTCGGTTCCTTCAAAACCACCATAAATTCGTAAGTTGTCTGAGGCTATGGTAAATGGTACTGTAGTACTTGTAGCATCTGGAGTATAGGTTCCTTTGGCTACGTACAATACAGTATTGTTGTTTCCGCTAACCGCTGTTAAAGCAGCATCTAATGTAGTATAAGCATCTGTCCAGCTACTTCCGTCATTAGCTCCGGTAGCATTGGCATCTACATAGATGAATGCCGCTGTGGTTCCTTGTACCATGTTGTTAGTTGTAGTTGTTAAATCGCTACAAGAATATTCAATATATATATTGTATGTAGTGTTTTGTTCTAGTCCTGTAAAGGTATAAGGGGAACTAGTAACACCGGTAATGGTAGTACCGTTGGCAATAGATTCTCCGGCTTCAACGATGGTAAGGCTATACGGTCCACTAATAGAGGTGTTTGCTTCCCAGCTTACCGTCAAAGATGTTGCGTTTCCGGAAGTAGCTTCTAAATTATCTAAATCACAGCTCAAGTATTCATAAGCTCCAATATCTAAACTGCTAATTTCTCTAGGGTTGTTATCAGCATCGGTACTCATATTAGTTAATAGATAAGCGTTACTCGCCGCACTAATTGCAGGTGAGTTAGCAGCTAAATGATAATCTCCATTGTCATAATCTTCAAAAATGCTACTGTTAGATTCATTATTGGCATCAAAATACATGTGGTTTCCTATCGTATTTGCATTGTTAGGAATCGCAGTTTCGTTATTGATTAATGAAGAGTTAAGTGGAATGCTAATGATATTGTTATACAACTGAACCGAATTCTGAAAGGTTGACATGGTGCCCCAATCACATGTAATTAGGTCGTAGTAGGTACTGAATGAGTTATTTACAATAGTATTGTTGATGAAACGAATATCACAAGGTAAAGCCAAGTCTAATTCAAAGATACCACGAGTGCTAGATGTGTTTTCAGCAATCAAACAACTGGTAAAGTAAATGTGTTTTGTGTCATAACTAGCATATGAATTATCCCAACTGTCATAAATTTCCTGAAATAGGTAATAAGAGCGGTTATTTACAATTCTACAAGCATTAAATTGAAGGTCAACACTAGCGTAATAGTACATAGATTCTTGAATGTAATATAAAGCATCGTTATTCGCATAATTTTTCTCAATAGTACAGTTGTTAAACACAACATTATTATTTAGTTCTACCGAGTTGTCTACACCTCTAAACAATAGTACACCACCTTTAGCATTAATACCACCACCATTAGCGTGTGCTTCTTCAAAAGTAATACCATCAAATAAGATGTCGGCAGTTGCATTTACGCATACTAAATGGTAAGCATTATCTGCTACTGCAGCAGCATCGGCACTACCATTTCCTAAGGCATCACCAGATATAATAGTTACGTTAGTTTCTGGGTTACGTTGACTCAATTGTGTTTCAGATCCACTAAACCCTCCGTACCAATTGTGAGAGTTGCTAATTTCTAAAATGCGAACTCCTCGGTTATACGCATCGCCAATGTACGTCCCTGCAGCAACCCAAATATCGGCTCCGTCAGGGGCATTGTCTTCTGCTTGTTGTAAGGTTGTATAAGCATTCGCCCAGCTACTACCATCGGCGGTTCCGGTAGCATCTTGTTTTACATAATAGGTACTTTGTGCATGTAAATTAACGGCGGTTCCTGCCAGTACAAAAAGCACTACGAGTAGAAGTTTTTTCATAACTTATTGTAATTGAAGTTTAATTTTTAGTACCTCAAAACAACAACCTACAAGGTTTACTTTAGGGGGTTATTTTCTGAATGCTTCGATTTTTCTTCTGAATGTATGTAAGAGTGATGCTTTACAGAAATATATCTTTGATCACTGTAAGCAATTGTTCTTTTTTAGACTTGGCTATGGGAATATGAGTTTGGTTTTGAAGAATAAGATAGTCGCCTTCATTCTTTACCAATTCTTTTACAAAATGTAAGTTGATCAGGTAACTGCGGTGACATTTAAAAAACATAGGTTTGCTTTCTAGTTGATCTGTGAAAAACTTAAGTGGTTTACAAACCAGTTTAGTTTCGTTATTTTTGAGATGTACATTGGTGTACATGCCGTCGGCTTCAAAATAAATAATATCCTCTAGTTCCATAAATAAAATTCCTTTGGGAACTTCCAGCGCAATTTTACTTACGGATAATTGCTGCAACGCTTTTTTGAGGTTTTCTATTTTAGCACCTATTTTATGCTGAGCTTGTTTTTCCAGCGCCTTGTGTGTTGCTTTTATAAGTTCATCTTCGTCAATAGGTTTTAGTAGGTAGTCTATTGCATTGAGTTTAAAAGCATCTATTGCAAACTGATGATAGGCCGTAGTAAATATGATTTCAAATTGAATGCTTGATGGTTCAAAATACCGAATGATTTCTAACCCATTTTCTTCTGGCATTTCTATATCAAGAAAAACCACATCTATTGTTTTTTCTTTGAGCAAGTTTACGGCAGCTTTAAGAGTATCTGCTTCATAGATAGTACTTTCTGTAAAGTGTTCTTTTAAAAAAGTATAGAGTAATTTGCGGGCGCTGCGTTCGTCATCTACTACTAGAAAAGTCATAGGTGTTTTTGTTTTAAAGGAATGGATATGCAAACCTGTGTTCCTAAAGACATGCCGTTGGCTTCTTTGTCTAGATAGGTAACACAAATTTTTTGCTGTTGTTGGTTGTTCACTATTTCAATACGTTTGTCAGAGGCTTGTGTAGCAAACGAATTATGATGAGGTCTGTTTCGTTGATTTATGATTTGCGAAGCTTCTCTACCTATTCCGTTGTCATCTATACAAACTTCTAGAAAAATATCTTTTTGGGTACAGGTTATTTCCAGATGTTTAGGTCCTTTTTTATGTGATAACCCATGTTTTATGGCATTTTCTATATAGGGTTGTAATAGTAAAGAGGGTACCAGGAGCAACGATGGTTGTAATGTTGGTGATACTTTTATGTCATAACTGAAACTTTCCCCAAACCGGTTTTGCTCCAAGGTTAGATAGAGCGTAATGGTTTTTAATTCTTCTTCCAAAGAAATTTCGTTCACCTTGCTGTGCTCTAAATATAGGCGCATTAATCTTGAGAATTTTACCAGATAAGCGCTGGCTAGTTTTTTTTCGTTATTCACTATGTATTCTTGAATAGAGTTTAACGCATTGAATATAAAATGCGGATTCATTTGCGACCGTAAATTTTCTAGTTGCAAACCAGCCATGCGTTTTTCTAAAAGGAGCTTAGAGATTTCTTCGTTTTTACGTTTCAGTTTTAAATTACTTCTGTAATTCATCCATTGAGCAGCAACAACCATAAAAATGATTACTATAAAAAGCCAAAACCACCAACGTAGCCATATAGGTTTATGAATGGTAATGCTAATTTCTGTTGGAACTCCCTCTTCCAATGTATCTATGAAAAATGGTTTGATCTCAAATATATATTCGCCCGATGGTACCGATAGGTATTTTACACTGTTTTCACCGGTATTGGTAGTTTCCCAATCATCATTTAATCCTTGTAATCTATATTTATATTTTACAAAATCATTACTCCCAAAACTATTCGTTTCAAAAGTGAATTTCAAATTATTGGTATAGTAGGGTAATTGATAAGAAGATTGCAAGGTGGTATCTTTATCCATAAACGCAACAGATGTAATCTGCATACTTGGTTTATTGCTTTTTACGGTTGCTAACTCCTTTCGGTCAATCAAATAAATATCGGAATTGGAGGTGTAAAATACAGAAGATTCGGTGACCTGTAGCGTGTTGATTGGCGTAACCACTCCCAACCGTAAACTATATGTTTTGTGTTTCGCTGTTTGGGTGTTTAGTAACTCAATGCTTTTTGTAGTAGCAATCCAAAGTTCGTTGTCATAACTTTTTAAAAATCGAATTGGACTGTCTGAAAAGTTCAAAGGGAATTTAGTAAGGCTATCATTTTTGATACAAAATAATCCTTGATTTTTACTAGCTAGCCAAATACGACCATCTTTCGTTTCGGCAATGGAAGTGGTAAAAATATTTTCTCCCTCGTAAGTGAGTCTTTTTTTTGATTGAAAATCTGTGGAATAGTTCCATAATCCTTCGGCATTACATAAAATAACCGATTGATTTTTTGGACTATAGTGTGAAACATATCCTCGGGTATCTGTAATTTGTTGTTCAGTTTCCAGGGTAGTTCCGAAGTTTTTATAAAGAACAGATTTATTGTAGGTAGTATAGAGAATATCTTTTTCTATAATTTCAATGTCTTTTGCAACATTAAAGTTAGAAATGGGTTGAAAATTTTTGGTTTGTACATCAAGAATGTAACTTTCGTTATCATTCACACCAATGTATAACTGATTGTTTTTTGAGTCGAATGTAATAGCGCCTATTGTTCGTCGTGTAGGTACTTTGATAGTCTTATAAGTTTCGGTAGCAATATCAAACAGAGCAATATAAGCTTTGTCTGTAAAGTAAAGAACTTGATTATTTTTATAAGGAGCAGATCCTATGATATAGCCATATGTATCATAGTTCCAGTCAATCTTTGTGATATTTTTATTTGGAGAAACTTTGATACCATTCTGAAGCGTAGCAAACCAATAATTTGTGTTTTCATCTACCAAAACATCACTTACCTTCTCACCTTCAAATTGTTGTTTTTGTACCTTTAGTATGTCTTTTTCCAGAGTACAAATATGCACTATTCCATCATCTGAAAACCAGATTTGATTAGCGACACAAAAAATGTTGATCAGTTTATTAAACTGAAAGTCACTTGGTGTTTGAATTTCCTTTAACTCAAAATTTTTAATCCTGAAAAGCTTGGAATTATCCGAAAAAAACAAATAATCGTTACCTTGAAAACTGAAAAAATCTGGTTTTTTTAAAGTCTTTCCTGCTGCAATTTTCACTATTTTTTCTACCGCAAAAGTACGCTTGTTTAAAAAGTACAGCTGTCTGTTAAAGTCTAAACAGAGGTAATGTGCTTCAGTTTCAAAACTTTGTAAAACCTTATGCGAAAATATATTGCTAAACCCCTCGTCTTCAACTTTAAAAACCCCTTGAGTGCTAAAAACTAAAAGACTATTTTCTAGTACTTTGAATTTAGGGAGATCACCTTTGAGTAGCGTATTGATATCATAAGCTAAGGAAGCTGTGCCGTTGGCGATTTTAAAAACCTGTCCGTATAAATTATTACACCACAGATTTCCTTGTGTATCACAAGTAAGATTAAATACAGAAGAACCTTTCTGGTAAGGAAGTTTAATGTTTTCAAAAGTAGTACCGTTATAGCGTAGCAAACCACTATTGGAGGCTACCCAAATAAAACCTTCAAGATCTTGTTCAAGATCATACACCTCATTATCGGGTAACCCATTTTTAGCGTCAAAAGCGTAAGTGATAGGGTTTTGTGACCACGCAATAGTACAGAAGAATAAGATTACTAAGAAAACTGTTTTCATCATCGGTTTAAATATAACCGTTTTACGTCTTTTAACGATTTTCTTTTTTTGAAAGTGGCTTATTTTCTTTTAAACGATCACTTTTACTTAATCATAAAACTATTGAGCATGGTTTCTGCAGCTTCTTTATAATTTTCGAAATCCGAAGCCATACCGGTAAATGTAAGCATGAATAAGTAATCTTTTGTAATGATGTATTGCTGAATCAGCATCAGTTCATATTCTTGTTGTTCTGCCGTAAATTGAATACGGTAGGCTTCTTTTCCGTGAACAGTTATTAGTTGTTCAGAAATAATATTTCCATTGCTTATAGCGTCTGCAGCCGACAAAAATTCACCCTTTGCATCGTCTAGAGTCTGGGAAACACCTTGCTGAAAAATTACGGTTAAATTTTCTGTAAACACATCAGATTCTGTATGTAATGTATCAGAAACGATGACAGAAATATGTTCTGATTGGTAATTGTTGTTTACCTCAAAATTAGCAGGATATGAAAGTTCATAAAGTTTATTCTGAAAGGATTTGATGTCAGATTGTGCGGTGCTTACAAGACTAAAAATGAATGCAAGGCATACAAGAAAGCGTGTTTTCATAGTGTGAAATATTATAGGTAAAGATACAACCTGAATTTTCAAACTGTATAAATTTTTAAATAGTTTGAATTTCTTAATTTTGAAAGATGGAAACAAAAACTACAAGAGCGGTTTCTTCTTTTAATAATGAATTAAAGCTGAAAGGTTTCAAAGCATTTCAGATAGAAGAAGATGATAAAGGAACTTTTATTTACAGTAGAAAAGATTTTTACAAAATTTGTTTAACTACCGGAAAAAGTAAAATTCATTATTCCGATCGTACGTTTGAGCAGGAAGGCACAGTGTTGTTTTTTGGAAATCCACACATACCTTATTCCTGGGAAACCATTTCTACTACTTATCAAGGCTATACATGTTTGTTTTCTGAAGAGTTTTTAAAATTATCAGATAGAGCCGAAAGCCTGTTGCAATCTCCTTTATTTAAACTAGGAGGAACTCCTATTTTGGCTATTTCCGAAAATCAGCGATTGTTTTTAAATGAATTATTTGGAAAGATTATAGAAGAGCAAAATACTGATTATGAGTTTAAAGATGATTTAATTCGCAATTATATTCAGCTTATTTTGCATGAAGCCATGAAATTGGAACCCAAAGAACATGTGGAGCAGCAAGGAAATGCAGCAAGTAGATTAACTGCTGTTTTTTTTGAATTATTAGAAAGACAATTTCCTGTAGAAACTCCGGATTTTCCTTTGGAATTAAAAACAGCTCAGCAATACGCCGATAATCTATCAGTCCATGTTAATTACCTGAATAGAGCTATAAAAGAAGTTACGGGAAAATCAACATCTACACATATTGCAGAGCGTGTCACTGCAGAAGCAAAAGCATTGTTACAACATACCAATTGGAATATTAGCGAAATCGGGTATGCTCTGGGATTTGAATATGCTACTTACTTCAATAATTTTTTCAAAAAGCAAACGGGTACAACGCCAAAAGAAATTCGCAAGCAAAGTTGATTTGAAAAGTATAATTATTTGTTTGAAATTCTTTATCTACGCAAATTCCAAACAAGCTATCTTTGATAGTTTAGTGCCAATACTCAAACCTCATATCTAAAATCATATGCCGCAACTTGGAAGAAACCGTATAAAACAAAAGCAAGCCAATGGTTTGTTTTTTATAAGTGTACTAGGAGCTTTAATGGCTTTTACGTCTTTGTCAACGGATATTTACCTTCCTGCAATGCCAAAAATGCATGAAGATTTAGGCGGGGATATTGAGCTTACCGTAACTGGTTTTTTAATAGGTTTTTCCTTAGCTCAGTTGATTTGGGGACCTATTAGTGACCGAATCGGTAGAAAAAAACCACTCATGATCGGGTTGCTTTTATTTGTGATAGGATCAGTGGCTTGTGCACTTTCAGAAACCATTACGCAAATTATGGTGGCTAGAGTAGTTCAAGCGTTTGGAGCTTGTGTTGGTCCCATGTTATCACGCGCTATGGTTCGCGATACCTACGAAAAAACAAAAGCTGCCGAAATGCTTTCAACCTTAATGATCTTAATGGCATTAGCACCAATTGTAGGTCCATTAATGGGAGGGCAATTGCTTAAGTTTAGTTCATGGCATAGTATTTTTTGGTTATTAACCGGTATTGGATTGGTGATGATGATTGCTATTTTGTGGCTTCCGGAAACACTATATGCAGAAAGGCGCAATTCAGATTCTGTAATGGAAGCTTTTAAAAAGTACGGCGTTTTACTAAAGAACAGATCGTTTATGATGTACACATTTTGCGTAACGTTCTTTTACGTGGGCGTGTATGCATTTGTAACGGGCTCTCCGGCTGTGTATATCACTTATTTTAAAGTTGATCCTCAAGATTATGGTTGGCTATTTGCTATCAATATTGTTGGGATAGCCTCTTTGAGTTTCGTCAACAGATTCTTGGTAAGAAGATTTGCACTAGGTACGTTACTTCGGGTAGCTACTTTAGTTGCAGCTGTTGGAGGTATTTCACTAGTTGTTATGGCAACGAATGGGTGGTTTGGTATCTATGGAATTATGGTGGGTGTTTTTTGTTTTATGGCTATGAATGGTATTGTTGCGGCTTGTACTACTGCAGCAGCTTTAGACAAAGTTCCTCATATGGCTGGTGCAGCTTCTGCGTTGCTAGGTTCACTACAATATGGTAGCGGAATTTTATCGTCCATTCTATTAGCTTGGTTTGGTTCTGATGATGGAAATCCTGCAACCATGGCATGGATCATTGGAGTCTTTGCTGTGCTTTCTTGTAGTACGGTATATATACGTTATGCATTGAAACGCTTTCTGTAATTTTTACAGAAAGGTTTGAAAATATTAATTTTAGGTTTGAAAATCATTATTTATTAGTTCGTAATAGTTTGAAATTTGTAATTCAAAAATTGAATTAGAAAAAAGAACTATGATGAAAATTGCAATGAAACTTCTCTTAGTCGGTGCTATGTTTAGCTCGGCATTGTTCATTTCGTGTGGTTGTGATACCCAAAACGAAACAACAAAAACAGCACAACTCGATTTTATCTTTCCGAAGGGCGAAAAAGGTCCTGAAAAAAACTTCACAGGCAACGCCTATAATATAGGTTTAGTAGCTTCAGATACTACGTATACCACTGCTGTTGGTAATGTATATTTTGAACCGGGTGCGCGTAGCAATTGGCATACACATTCCGCTGGACAAATTTTACTCATTACAGATGGTGAAGGCTATCATCAGATAGAGGGGCAACCAATTCAAGTACTTCACAAAGGTGACGTAGTCAAATGTCCACCCAATACACGTCACTGGCATGGTGCAAGCCCAAATAAAGGAATGCAACAATTGTATGTGGTTCCCAATACCGAAAAAGGAATTGTAAACTGGATGGAACCCGTAACCGATGCTCAATATAAAAACCTACCATAATCATGGCAAATGCTAAGAAATCAAACACCAGAAGAACATTTATACAACGTTCTGCCATAGCGGGAGCGGCATTTTTAACTACTCCTTCAGAATTGTTATGGGGAGCGACAAATTCAAACCAAAAAAATGAAATTGATATGACAAAGAACATTAAAACAAAAGGCTACGCAGCCAAAGACGCATCAGGAAAATTGAGTCCGTGGGAATTTGAAAGAAGACCTGTAGGAGATGATGATATTTTAATAGACATTAAATACGCCAGCATCTGTCATTCAGATATTCACCAAGAAAAAGGGCATTGGGGAGAACAAGTTTATCCGCAAGTACCAGGACACGAAATTGTAGGTGTAGTAGCTGCAGTTGGTAAAAACGTAACCAAATTTAAAGTTGGCGATAGAGCAGGAGTAGGCTGTATGGTAGATAGTTGTATGGAATGTAGTAGTTGTAAAGCTGGTGAAGAACATTTTTGCGATAACGGAGCTACCAAATTTACCTACGGTTACCCAACCGATGCTGAACCAACAGGTATTACCCAAGGTGGTTATTCAGATAAGTTGGTAGTGAGAGATCATTTTGCAGTACATATACCAAATAACATCACGTTTGAAGAAGCCGCACCGCTTTTATGTGCAGGTATCACAACATATTCGCCATTAATGCGTGCGCAATTTAGAGTTGGCGATAAAGTAGGTGTTGCAGGTATTGGTGGTTTAGGGCATTTAGCCGTAAAAATTGCCGTAGCCAAAGGTGCAGAGGTATATGCTTTTACAACTTCTGAAGACAAAGTAGCCGATATTAAATCTTGGGGAGTGAAAGAAGTAATTGTTGTAGACGAAGAGTTTAAAAACATGCAAGCGTATGGTAAAACTTTAGATTATATGATTTCTACTATTCCGTATCAATTTAATGTTACGCCGTATGTAATGTGTTTAAAACCTGGCGGTACTTTTACGTTTGTTGGTATGCCAGAGAAATCAGAAATCACTATCAATAACTTAATGTTGGCTTTTGCTAGAGTGAATTTTAATGCCTCTTTAATTGGCGGAATTCCAGAAACTCAGGAAGTGGTAAACTATTGCGCAGATAACGGTATTAGACCTTCTATTGAAATTATTAATGCTGAAGAAATTAACACAGCTTGGGATAAAGTAGTGAACAAAGAAGCACGCTACCGTTATGTAATAGACGCTGCAACTTTTTAAAAAATTGAAAAAAATAAAATTATGATATTAGAAGAAACATATAAACTAAACAACGGATTAGAAATTCCAAAACTAGGATATGGAACTTGGATGATTGATAATGATGACGTTGTTGATGCTGTAAAAAAAGCAATAGAAATAGGATATACACATATTGATACTGCTCAGGCTTATCAAAATGAAGAAGGTGTTGGTAAGGCGATCAAAGAGAGTGATGTAGCTAGAGAAAAACTTTTCATTACAACCAAACTGGCTGCAGAAGCTAAAACATACGATGAGGCAAAAGAAGCTATTGAAGGTTCTTTGAAAGCCCTTGATGTAGAGTATATAGATTTGATGATTATCCATAGTCCTAAGCCATGGCAAGAATTCAAAAGTGAAGATAGGTTTTTCGAAGGAAATCTAGCTGCGTGGAAAGCGTTGGAGGAAGCCTATGGAGCTGGAAAGCTAAAAGCAATAGGCGTATCTAACTTTCAGAAAGAGGATTTAGATAATATTCTTGAAAATGGTAAAGTAAAGCCTGTTGTGAATCAAGTGTTGGCTCATATAAGTAATGTTCCAACCGAAATGATTGAATATGCGAGCTCAAAGGATATTTTAATTGAAGCATTTTCTCCAATTGGTCACGGTGAGCTATTCAAAAATGAAGAAGTAAAAGCTATTGCAGAAAAATACGGAGTGTCTGTGGCTCAATTGGCTATCAGATATGATTTGCAACTAGGTCTGCTTCCATTGCCAAAAACGCAAACTCCAGAACACATGAAAAGCAATGCAGATGTAGATTTTGAAATCTCTGTCAAAGACATGGAAAAACTAAATAATCTGGAAGAAATTAAAGATTACGGAGAAGCAAGTATGTTTCCTGTTTTCAGTAAATAAAATTGAAAAAATTCATACTATGAAAATTATAAGAAACGGAGAAAATCCTTCCATGAAAGGTCCGGAAGATTGGTTTACAGGCGATGTAATTGTAGATCCACTCTATCAAAATGTAAAAAATGTAGCTAAAGGTGCAGCAGCATTGGTGACTTTTGCTGCAGGAGCAAGAACGGCTTGGCATACACACCCTGCCGGGCAAACTTTGATTGTACAATCTGGTTTGGGATGGATTCAAAAAGAGGACGGACCTATCGAAGAGATAAAACCGGGAGACATTGTGTATTTTGAACCTAACGAAAAACATTGGCATGGTGCTTCGGCACACAAAGCCATGAGCCATATTGCTATTCAAGAAGAAGTAAATGGAGAAGTAGTGACGTGGCTAGAAAAAGTTTCAGAAGAGCAATATCAAAAGTAATTATGCCACATTTTCATATTAAATTATTAGAAGGAAAAACCGAAGCCCAAAAGCAAGCACTGGCAAAAGCTGTAGTGGCGGCTGCACAAGAGGTGATTGGGTACGGAGACAAATCATATTCGGTAGCAATTGAAGATTTCTCATTGGACAAATGGAAAACCAAAGTTTACCATAAAGAGATCAAAAGCAATTCAAAGTTACTTTATAAAGAACCAGGATACGAGATGTGATTCTTCTGTTTTCAGTATATAAAAATAGCACACCAATGGGTGTGCTATTTTGTTTTTAAGTAGTAAATATATTTTTTGTCTTATAAATACATAATGTACCCTAAACTTAAATACACAGCGGTGTCATTGTATTTATTTTCGGTATATACTTCAGGGTCTGGCTCCATTCCTTCCACAACATCAGAGAAATAATATTGATACCTTGCATCTATTATAACATCCGATCGTCTGTTTATTTTTAGTCGGAGACCAATATTAGCAGTAAATGAAAATACAGTTTGCGCGTCATTGGTCGTAGTTCCAAAAAATTTATCTGGTAAAACATTTGGGTCCGTAATATCGCCAAGATCAGATATATTTTCAGGGGATGCAAAATTTACTTGCAAGCCTAGAGCTCCATAAGGAACAAAAAGGTAGGATCCACTAATAAATTCTCTTAAAGAGATAGGATGAAATTCTAATTGCGTTCCTAAGTTGATATTTTTTACATTACCATGCATAGAGCGTAATTGTTCTGCTGTATAGCTAGTTCTGTCTGGAGCAACCCATTGGCCAAAGTGATCTAGTTTTACATTGGTATAAGATAATTCATTTCTAAGCATAAAGTGATCATTGAACCAGCTATATCTGTTAAAACAGTTACAACTTGCATCAAAAGCAAAGTTCATATAGTGTATGATCCCTACATTATACCCAACGTTACCTTTAATGTTGTCAAAGTTTTTAGTCTCACCATAATCTGATTGAAAAGCAACTGGACCAGCCATGATTCCCAACTGATTAGAAAACTGCGAATAACCCGAATATGTAACGGCTATAAAAACGAAAAGTAAAGTTAATTTTTTCAAATTCATGCTATTGGGTGTAATAATGTTATAAACAAATATATGAAAAGGTAAACTATAAAAAAACAAAAAAGGATAAACGGCAATTATAAACTTCTAACGTTAAATACCTATAAAGACATCTTGTTAACGCTAAGTTAATTGTGTTTAATATTGGTAATTTTTAAGCTTAATTTGGGTGTGATTTTAAAAATAACAATATATTTGTCTAGTATTTTTACGAATATTTAAATTTAAGCAAATGAGTGAAAAAGTTGAAGCGTTCATGGAAATGGTGAAAGCCAGAAACGCTAACGAGCCAGAATTCTTACAGGCCGTTCAAGAAGTCGCTGAGACAGTTTTAGATTATATAGCAGAACAAGATATTTATAATGGTAAAAACATTCTTCTACGAATGGCAGAGCCGGAAAGAGTCATTTCTTTCAGAGTATCTTGGGTAGATGATCAAGGAGAAATTCAAGTGAATAGAGGGTATCGTATTCAAATGAATTCAGCCATTGGTCCTTATAAAGGTGGGTTAAGGTTTCATCCAACAGTAAACCAAAGTATTTTAAAGTTCTTAGCCTTTGAGCAAGTATTTAAAAACAGTTTAACCACGCTTCCTATGGGAGGTGGTAAAGGTGGATCAGATTTTGATCCAAAAGGGAAATCAGATGCAGAGATCATGCGTTTTTGCCACAATTTTATGGCAGAGCTTTCTCGTCATATTGGTCCTTTTACAGATATTCCTGCTGGTGATATAGGTGTTGGTGCTAGAGAAATTGGTTTCTTATTTGGTATGTATAAGAAGATTAGAAATGAATTTACTGGAGTTTTAACCGGTAAAGGATTGTCTTGGGGAGGTTCTTTAATTCGTCCGGAAGCTACAGGTTACGGTACGGTTTACTTTGCAGAAAGTATGTTGAAGACCAAAGGAGAAAAGATGAAAGGGAAAAAGGTTGTTATTTCTGGTTCTGGGAATGTAGCTCAATACGCGGCAGAAAAGGTATTGCAATTAGGCGGTAAGGTGCTTACGCTTTCGGATTCATCAGGATATATTTTTGATGAAGAAGGTGTAGATGCAGAAAAACTTGCTTTTGTAATGGACTTGAAAAACAACAGAAGAGGAAGAATTTCAGAATATGCAGCAAAATATCCAAATGCTAAATTCTTTGAAGGAGAAACGCCTTGGAAAGTAGCTTGTGATATAGCCTTGCCATGTGCAACACAAAATGAGTTGAGTGGTTACGATGCAGATGTTTTACTAGAAAACGGATGTATATGTGTAGCAGAAGGAGCTAATATGCCTTCTATGCCAGAAGCTGTGCAGAAATTCCATGATAAGAAAATACTATTTGCTCCTGGGAAAGCTTCTAATGCAGGTGGTGTAGCTACTTCAGGATTAGAAATGTCGCAAAACTCATTGCGTATTAGTTGGACACGAGAAGAGGTAGATGGTAGATTGAAAGAAATTATGGAGAATATTCATAATTCTTGCTTGGAATATGGTAAAGAAGAAGACGGATTTATCAATTATGTGAAAGGAGCTAACATTGCAGGATTTGTAAAAGTAGCCGATGCTATGCTAGCGCAAGGAGTAGTTTAAGCGATAAGTTATAGAATATATAAATAAGGAAAAAGGGTGAACGTATGTTTGCCCTTTTTTAGTTTGCAATAATTTGCATGTTGTACACCTTTAAAGAATGTCCTTTTTCAAGAGTAGTCACTGCGGTTGCAATATTTTCTAGTGTTAATACTGAAGCATCATAGGTTACAATAACCAAATTTTCAGGCTCCTGAATACTAATATTGTCAATACCGGGTAAAGAGGTGATAGAGTTTTTGATCTTTTCAATATAATTTTCTGTAGGATATACTTCTTCTATATTAAATGAAGTTTGCTGAAAAACTTGCTCTAGTTTTGCGTTATTGCCTGCGGATTTCGTTGTACAGGAAATGGACGTAAATGAAATAATAAGTAATAAGCTGAGAAAATGACAAAACTTCATGATTGGGGAATTAAGAGTTTTATTGTCCGTAAATGTATTTTAAAATTATTAAATAATAAAAAAGGGATGCTACAAACAGCATCCCTTTTTCAAAAGTAAATTTAATTTAAATATATAATGAGTGTGCGCTATTAATTAAAATCCGCATCAGATACTCCTTTGTTAATGGTTACCTCTGTCATTACAAATTCAAACTCTTGAGGTCCTTGTGATTGTTTAATGCTATAAGGTATTTTAACACCGCTAACTTCTCTATAATCGCCATAGGTAGTAGTGCTTGTAAAAACCTGTCCGTTCATTTCTTGAGTAGTAGCTTCTTTTACTTTTAAGCCAGTTTCAACATCAAAGTAAACAGTTTCAGTTTCAGATAATGCAATTACATACATATCTCTTCCGTCAATAGCTTCAATAGATTTTAGTTTGATGTCGTCATTTGCAAGTAAATTAACCTCAGGGAATGGAGTTGCTTCAGATTTTACTTTGGTAATCATATCACCTTCCAAGTCTCTTTTTTGTCCTTGCATCATTACATAACCACTTTCTCCATTAAAAACTTGTTTACTTATAGAGTTTCCGTTTAATGTAATGTTTTGTAAGAACTGGTCTTTTGAAGTTTTTTTCAACTCAAGACCTAATTTCATTCCTTGTACTTCTGCTTCACCAAGCATGCTGATAGATTTTACGTTTGTTACCGCTTTTTCACCACCAATAGCTTTGATATAATCTTCAATTACGGTTTTGGCAGTAGTTCCTTCAAGGATTGGTTTAGAGAATACAGGACGGTCAATTTTTTTTCCGTATTTATCAAAATAGAATACAGGAATGGTTTTACCATTTAACTCTATTTTTTCCAAATTGTGCAATACTTCGCTTCCTTTACCTACAACTACAATTCTTGAATTGTTAAGCGGGAAATATTTCTGAGCAACACGTTGTACATCTTCTTTGGTTACTGCGTTGATTCTACTAATGAAAGTTTTGTAGTAATCCTCTGGAAGGTCTTTAGTTTTAATATTGATAGCGTAACGTGCCGTAGTTTGTGGATTTTCGGTAGCCATAATAAAGCTTCCCAAGTATTTAGCTTTTGCATTTGCAATAGCTTCGTCATCAACTGGCTCTGTTCTTATACGCTTAATTTCTTTTAGCATTTCTATAACCGCGCTGTCTGTAACTGCATTTCTGATTTTTGCTGAAGCAGAAAATTCTCCGTCAGACCATTGATCAGCCGATGCGCTAGAGTAAGAACCATACGTATAACCGTGTGCTTCACGTAGGTTTTGATTTAAATAACTACTTAAACCGCCACCACCTAAAATGTAGTTGGCAATCAATACAGCAGGGTAATCTTCATCTGCCATTTTTAATTGAATTGGACTTACCACAGAAAGTTCAGATTGAACTGCGTTTGGCATGTCTACAAAATCAATTTGTGTATACTGTACTTCTTTTGCTTTTGGAACAGAGATGTTTGGAGCTCCTGCAGCTAACCAAGAACCAAAATATTTTTTGATGATCTTTTTAGCTTTCTTAGGCTTAATATCTCCACTTACTACCATGTACGCATTTTTAGGAACAAAATAAGTTTGGTAGTATTTTTTAACGTCTGCTAACGTAACAGCGTTTACAGATTCTTCCGTTAAATATTCACCATATGGGTGATCAGCTCCGTATACTAAAACATCTTGAACTCTTGAAGCTACTTGAGCAGCACTTTTTTCGCCACTTTTCAATCCGTCAACAAGAATTTTTTTCTCTTTGTCTAATTCATCCTGAGTAAAGTTTGGATTAATAGCGCCATCTGCCATTAATTCGGTAACTCTTTCAAAATACTCAGTTAAAGATTGTGCATAACCTCCTTCTGCGCTTAAGCTGATAGAAGCTCCCATAAAGTCTACTTCTTCATTATAAGCATCTTTTGAAATAGAAGTGGTTCCGTTACCCATTAAAGAAGCTGTTAAGCTGGCAACACCTGCTTTGTTTCCTTCTGTATGAGGAGGGTTGTCTATGGTTAAACTAATAGAAACTCTTGGCAATTTGTGGTTTTCTACCATAAGTACGGTAAGTCCGTTACTTAATTGAAAAGTTTCAGGTTCTCCCAAGTTGATCGATGGAGTAGGGCCAGATTCTGGCATTTGTGAACGATCGATCTGTGCGTTTGCAGCCATGGCTACAAATAATAATGCAAATATGGTTGTGAGTCTTTTTTTCATTATGACTGTCTGTTTTTTTATTTCTTATTCAGCTGGTTCTGGTAAGTAATCTAGTTCTAAACGTTGATTCTTTTTCAAGTATTCGTTTGCTACTCTTTTGATGTCTTCTCTCGTAATATCACGGTAGATTTCAATTTCTTTGTTTACCAAAGAAGTATCACCATAAAGCATGTAGTATCTTGCTAAAGAATTTGCAATTCCTTGAATGCTTGAGTTAGAGTTTACAAAGTTGTTTTCAAACTGATTTCTTAATTTTTGATATTCTCTTTCTGTAATCAATTCCGTCTGAATTTTGGTAATCTCTTCATCAATAGATTCAGCCAAGGTTTCTAGAGAAGTATCAGCTAAAGGAAGTGCTCCAATAATATAAGTTCCATAGTCTTCCATAGATCTTGGGAATGCTAAAACCTGCATAGCAATTTTTTGCTCGTCTACCATTTTCTTGTACAAACGAGAACTTTTTCCGCCAGTTAATAAGGTAGAGATATAATCCAAAACATATGCATCTCTTTCTTTCATACTAGGTGTTTTGTATGCAAAGATTTTCAATGGAATTTGAATATTGGAATCATATTCTGTTTCCATGATAGTAGCTGTAATAGGCTCTTCTTTTACAACAGTTCTTTCTGGTTTTGGAGCATGATTTTCAATAGGAGCAAAATAATCGTTGATCATTTTCTTTGTGTCCGAAAAATCAATATCACCTGCAACTACCAAGACAGCGTTGTTTGGATTGTAGAATTTCTCGTTGAAAGCACGGAATTCTTCCAGCTTAGCAGCATCTAGATCTTCCATACTACCAATTACAGATTCTTTGTATGGATGGTTTTTGAAAAGAAACGGATTAATTCCTGTACCATAAATTACTTTTCCATAAGGAGCATTGTCTATTCGTTGTCTTTTTTCTTCTTTAACAACTTCGTTTTGCGTGTCTACACCAATTTGGTTGATAACCGGGTGCATCATACGCTCGCTTTCCATCCAAAGACCTAATTCAAGATTGTTAGAAGGAAATGTTTCGTAGTAATACGTTCTGTCTTGTGTTGTATTGGCGTTGTTGCTTCCTCCGTGAGAAGAAACTATTCCAAACCATTCACCTCTTTCAATGTTTTCGGTTCCTTCAAATAAAAGGTGTTCAAAGAAGTGCGCAAAACCTGTTCTTCCAGGTTCTTCGTCTTTAGAACCCACGTGGTACATTACTGATGTAGTAACTACGGGTGCCGAATTATCTTGATGTAGAATTACGTGCAGACCATTGTCAAGGTCATATTCTTCATAAGCAACTTCCTGTGCAAAGGATAAGCTACCAAGTAACATAGCAGCAGCTACTGTTAGTAAGTTTTTCTTCATTGTTTTGATGCTTTTTATTAATCAATGATTGTAAAACTGATATGTATATGGTTGGCGTAAATTGTTACATACTTTTGTTAAGAACCTTTCATAATTTAACATTATTATCTTAATTATTTTCTAAATACTGGAATATCAGACTGTTTTGTTCTGAAATAAAGAGTTCTTTTTTGTATTTTAAGGAGAAACGCTTTTAAAAAATAGTAATTATGGAAAAGATAAAGAATGTTAGTATTAAATATGGTATCATAACAGCGATAGCTTACATTGTATACTTTTTATTAATCAGATTGATAGGAATGCATGAAAATCCTTGGTTTAGATTGTTTAATGGGATTATTATGTTTGCAGGATTGTACGCTGCAGTGAAAGAATATAAAAGTAAAGATTCTATTCGCATGACCTATTATAGTGGTTTTAGAGCTGCGCTATTCACGGGTTTTTTGTCTACAATCATTTTTATACTGTTCATGGCAATTTATATGTATCATTTAGATACCGAATTTGTAAAAAATGTGATGGATTCTTGGTTTGAAGATTATAACCAAGGACCTGCAATAGTTTTATTTTTAATTTTTGTAGAAGGCTTGGCTTCCAGTATGATACTTACGTTGACCATCATGCAAAAAGAGAAGAAAAGTCAGAATTTGAAGCAGGACAAAAAAATATATCAGCAAAAAGTATAAAGTATTTGTAGTTTAAGGAATTAGGTTTATATTTGCACTCATTTTTTAGTAAACTAATATTAATTAAACGGATACGCTATGTATGCAATTGTAGAGATAGCAGGGCAGCAATTTAAAGTTGCAAAAGACCAAAAAGTATACGTAAACCGTTTATCTGAAGATGAAGGTGCTTCTATTTCTGTAGGAAATGTACTTTTATTAGATGATAATGGTTCTGTAACAATTGGCGCCCCGGCTATAGACGGAGCTTCTGTAGAAGTAAAAGTCTTAAAACACCTTAAAGGTGATAAAGTTATTGTTTTCAAGAAGAAAAGACGTAAAGGTTACAAAGTGAAAAACGGTCACAGACAAGCCTTAACTCAAATTGTTATTGAAGATATTATAGCTACTGGAGCTAAAAAAGCTAAAGCTGAGAAAAAAGCGGATGCACCAAAACAAGAAACCGAAGCTTCTAACGATTTAAGCAAAAATACTGTTGCTGAATTGAGAGAAATTGCTAAGGAAAAAGGAGTTGAAGGATATTCTTCAATGAAAAAAGCTGAATTAATTGCAGCGTTAAGTTAAGTTTAACCCATTTAAAATTATTAAGACATGGCTCACAAGAAAGGTGTCGGTAGTTCGAAGAACGGTAGAGAATCAGAATCGAAACGCTTAGGTGTTAAGATTTTTGGAGGACAAGCTGCTATCGCTGGTAATATTTTAGTACGTCAGCGTGGTACAGCTCACAACCCAGGTGAAAATGTTTACATGGGTAAAGATCACACATTACACGCTAGAGTTGACGGTGTTGTAAAATTTGAAAAGAAAAGAGATAACAAATCTTATGTTTCTATAGTTCCTTTTGAAGCATAATTTTTACTTCTTTTTATAAGATATAAAAAAAGCGTTTGAGATTTTCAAACGCTTTTTTTTATGGATTTTACTGTGAATCTTACCTAAGATTCACAGCTACTACAGTTTACTAAATTGTTTACCATTTCTTTAGAAACACTTTGGCTTCGTTGGTAATACAAAGTTTTTACGCCAAGTTTCCATGCTTCTATTAGAAGTTTATTTACCTCTTTGATAGGAACCGCAGCAGGAATGTTGATGTTCAAACTCTGAGATTGATCTACAAATTTCTGGCGAATAGATGCCTGAATAATAATTTCTAACTGACTGATTTCTTTAAAGGTTTTAAATACATCCTTTTCAGTTTGTGAAAGCTCTTCTAATTTTTGAACACTTCCGCCATCTAGCATTATATTTCTCCAAGTGTCTTCGTTATCAATACCTTTTTCTTCAAGTAATTGTTTTAGGTATTTATTTTTTCTGATGAAATTACCTTTAGATAATCCTGCTTTGTAATAGTTGCTGCTAAAAGGTTCTATTCCAGGAGAAGTTTGTCCTAAAATTGCAGAAGATGAAGTTGTTGGTGCAATGGCTAGTGTGGTAGTGTTTCTTCTACCGTAACCTTGTAAAACTTCTGGTTCTCCGTATATTCTGGCTAATTCTTCACTAGCTTTATCTGCTTTGTTTTGAATGTGTTGGAAGATTTCAGTAGTCTTCATTTTGGCTTCCATGCTTTCAAATGGAATCATGTTCTTCTGAAGGTAAGAATGCCAACCTAGAACACCTAAACCTAGTGCACGGTGTCTTTTTGCAAATCTGTTAGCGGATGCTAAGTAATGATTGTCTTCTGTTTTAACGATGAATTCTTGTAATACAGCATCTAAGAAATAGATAGCCAATTTTACAGCTTCGGTATCTTTCCATTCATCATATAATTCTAGATTCATAGAAGATAAACAGCAAATAAAAGATTCATCTATAGATGATGGAAGCATGATTTCTGAACACAAGTTACTAGCGTTCACTTGCATGCCTTTGTCTTTATAAACTTGTGGTTTATTTCGGTTTACATTGTCTGTAAAGAAAATATAAGGCAATCCTTTTTGTTGACGACTTTCTAAAACTTTTGCCCAAACTTTACGTTTGTCCATGTCGCCATCTATCATTTCTTGCATCCAATAATCAGAAACACAAACACCGTAGAATAGGTTTTGAATTGGGTTTCCTATATCTTTAATTTTCAAGAACTCTTCAATATCCGGATGGTCAATATCCAAGTAAGTTGCAAAAGCTCCACGGCGAACACCTCCTTGAGAAATGGTATCCATAGCGGTGTCAAACAACTTCATGAAACTTACGGCACCACTACTTTTTCCGTTATCAGTAACTGCGCTTCCTCTGGCACGTAGAGAGCCAAAATAACCAGATGTTCCACCTCCAATTTTGGTTTGCATGATTACTTCACCCAATTTGTGTGTAATTCCTTCAATATGATCAGGAATATGTACATTGAAACAAGAAATGGGCAATCCTCTTTCGGTACCCATATTTGCCCAAATTGGAGAGCTCAAACTCATCCAGCCGCGTTCTATCATTTCTTGGAACGATTCTTTTAACTCTGGCTTGTACAATCTTTTTGCAGCAGCTGTAGTAATTCTATCAATAGCACCTTCAACAGTTTCTCCTTTTAAAAGGTAACCTCTGTTTAAGATTTGTTCGCTTTCTTCATTTTTCCACCAAAGTTTCTTTCTTAATTTTGAGTCGGTTTCGTTTGTTAATGGCAATTCTTTTGTAAACATGTTAATTGGGTTTTTGGGGAATTAAAATAAATCGTTCGCAGTTATACTTTTATCGTGTTTTGTGTAGTCAACAGGTCTTTTTGCGAAGAAATCGTCTAAGCTATTCGCAAAAACTTCTTCTTCAAACCAGCGTAAAGGAGCGTATTCTTCGGCTGTAACACCGTATATTTTGTCCATACCTATTTTCTCCATGCTGTCATCTATACGAAACTTCATGAAGTTTAATAAGTCTTCTTTCTTAACATTTTCTAGGTGACCGTCTTCAAAAATCCAGTCTAAAATTTTTCCTTCAATATCTAAAGAGTGTTTTACAGTTTCTTTGATATGTGCAATGGTCTCATCATCAAAAAAGTCTGGGTATTCCTCTTTAATTTTGTTAACAAGATAGATTCCTCCATTTGCGTGAATTTGCTCATCCACAGAAGTCCAGGCGATAATGTTGCTTACATTTTTCATTAAACCTCTGAAACGGGTAAATGATAAAATAATGGCAAACTGACTGAAAAGAGATACATTTTCTATAAGAATAGAGAATAATATCAAGGAAACTACATATTTTTTATTGTCTTGCGAGTTGGCATTTTGCAACGCTTGTGATAAATATTCCACACGCTCTTTAATGACAGGAACTTCTAGCAAGTCTCTAAATTCATTATTATATCCCAAAACTTCTAACAGCCTTGAGTAAGCCTCTGAATGTCTAAACTCACACTCAGCAAATGTAGTTCCTAATCCATTTAATTCTGGTTTTGGAAAGTGATTATAGATGTTTCCCCAAAAAGATTTTACGGCTACTTCTATTTGAGCAATAGCCAATAAACTGTGCTTTATAGCAGTTTTTTCTGCTTGATTTAAATGAGAATGGAAGTCTTGCGTATCTGCTGTAAAATCAACTTCGCTATGTACCCAATACGCTTTGTTAATTGCTTCGGTAAATTGTAATACATCTGGGTACTCAAATGGTTTGTAGTTCACTCTTCTGTCAAAAATGGCCATAAGTCACACTGTTTTTAAAAATGTTCTTTTTCTACTTTTTTGTAATGTTTTTGAAATCAGGTTTCTGGAAAAAATGAATAGGGTGATGTTCATTTTTTATTGAGAAAACTAAGTTAAGTTTTCAAAACTTTTAATTTTCTAAAAATCGAAAAAAGATTTGAAAAGGTTATTAACAGCTTGTGAAGTGCCTTTTTATCAGGGTTTTGTGTTTTTTTAGCCTGTTGAATGTTTACAATTATTAAACAAAAAATGATAACAATCTAACTTTTAGATAATACAAAGTTTACAATTTTGCAAACTCTTTAACCAACCTTACTATACATGAATTCTACAAAATTGTTGCCCATTTTAGTGTTTTTTACCGCGCTTTCATTTGGTCAAAACCTAGCTGATTTACCAGTTTCCAATACATCAAAGGATTCGTTGTTTTATGCTTATAAAAATCAACTTAAAGAAGCGAAAGAAAATAAATCAATACAAAAAACATGTGAGATATACATACAACTGGGAAATTTTTTTAAGCAATCTGGAATTTTTCCTGAAGCCATAAAACAGCTGAATGAGGCTGCAAGTTTAGCCAAAGAATTGAAAAATGATTCATTACAAGTAGCTGTGGAAAATCAATTGGGGGAAATTCAGTTGTTGTTGAAGAATTATGATAAAGCCCAAAACTATCTTTCCAAAAGTATTCAAACAGCCACAACTTCTCATTTTCAGAAACTGGAGGCCATTGCTTATGAATTACTGGGAACCACCTATGAGAAGCAATCGAATTATTTATTGGCGCTGGAGCATCAAGAAAAAAGTTTGGCTTTGTTTGAAGCATTGGCAGATCATGAAGGTATTGCCATAGTGAATGAAAATATTGGAAGCATTTATGAAGATTTGGAGCAGTATGAGAAAGCTCGGGGCTATTTCATGAAATCCTACGCCTATTTTGTTCAGATTGATCATAAAGGTAGTATGAATGTTTTAAATAATATAGGTGATACTTTTAGGAAGACAGGAGATTATGAAACCGGTATCTACTACACGGAAAAAGCAAAAGAGTTGGCAAAGCAATACAAAGACGGTCATCAACTAGAAAGTGCCTATAGAGATTTGGCTAAGAATTATGTTTTCCAAAATGATTACAAGAAGGCGTACGAGTATTTGCAAAAGAGTAATAAGGTAAAGGAGCGTGAATTTTATTCGCAGAATTTTGATCAGATGAACGTATTGCAAACCGTATACGATACAAAAGTGAAGGAAGATCAAATATTGTCTTTAACGCAGCAAAATCAAATAAATAAAGCGCGTCAAAACCTCATGTGGTTCGCAATTTTAGTACTGATTTTAGGAGGAACTACTTTTTATTTTTTATTGAACAAAAAGCGAAAAGCAAATATTCAGTTACAGGAATATGAGCAGCGAATGATGCGAGCAGAACTGAAGCAAAAAGAAATAGAGGAAAAAAATCTTCAAAATGAAATCCATTTAAAAACGGCATCACTTTCAAAATACAGCTTGAATTTAGCTCAGAAAAACAAATTGATTACAGATGTTGCTGCAATGCTTACCAAAATTTCAGGAAGGTCCAAAGTAGATATTCATGCAAAATTGAAGTCGCTAGCCAAAGAGTTGGAAGATTCTTTGCAACACGATGATGAATGGGAAGAGTTTATGCACTTCTTTGAAGACATTCATCCAGACTTCATCAAGAATATTTCAAAAGCATCGGAGCAAGGTTTAACGTCAACCGAATTGCGCTTGGCCATGTTACTTCGTTTAAATCTTTCCTCCAAAGAAATAGCTTCTGTTTTAAGAGTAACACCAGATAGTGTTCGGGTAGCTAGATATCGTCTTCGAAAAAAATTACCCATAGATCACAAACAAGAATTGGTAAATTTCATGTTAGATATGTAGCAATGTTACCATCTTTTGCCTTCATGTTATTGTAATGTAAAGAAATCTTAATTGTTGCCTTGTTGTTCATGTGTTTTTTAGTGATTGTATACCTTTTGTTGCTATTGAGTTTACATTCTAATTAACTGACAAACATATTTTTGGATCAAATTTCAAAAACACAATAATGAAACTAACAACCACACTTAAAATTACATTTGTAACATGGATTGTTGCTTTGTTTACCGGTTTTGCACAACCGGGAAACGGTAATATTCATGGTACAATTACTGACGATTACGGAATTTATGTTCCGGGAGCATCTGTTATGATTACTTCTTTAGATAGAGGTGAAGTATCTGACCAAGACGGAGAATTTACGTTCGTTAACATTCCGGCAGGAAGTTATACGGTAACAGTAAAATATTTAGGTTTTAAAAACACCGAAGTAACTGTAGAAGTTACTACTGGTAAAACAGCTGCTTTAGATATAGTGCTTTCTTCTGAAAACGTTGAGTTAGAAGAAGTGGAAGTTATAGGGTATGGTCTTGGCGGACAAGCAAGAGCTTTGAATACTCAAAAGAATAATACCAATATTACCAATGTAGTTTCTACAGAACAAATAGGAAAATTTCCAGATGCGAATATTGGTGATGCCGTAAAGCGTATTCCTGGTATTACCATGCAGGTAGACCAAGGTGAAGCGCGTAATATTATTGTACGTGGTTTAGCGCCCCAACTAAACTCCGTTACTTTGAACGGCAGCCGTATTCCTTCTGCAGAAGGAGATAATAGAAATGTTCAGATGGATTTAATTCCGTCTGATATGATTCAAACCATTCAAGTGAGTAAAGCGGTTACACCAGATATGGATGCCGATGCATTGGGTGGATCTGTAAATTTGATCACACGTTCTTCTCCAAAAGATTTTCGTTTAAGTGCAACCGCTGGTTCTGGTATCAGTTTTATTACTGATAAAAGAATTTTGAACGGATCTTTCCTTGTGGGTGACCGTACCAAAAACGGAAAATTTGGTTGGATGCTTGCAGCGTCTTATAATGATAAAGATTTTGGTTCAGACGATATTGAAGCAGAATGGTCCAACGAGTTTGAGTACAATAATGGTGATGCAGACAATTTAGAGTCTGTAGATGTAAATCCGTATAATTCAACTTTTGAAAACAGAACATATTTAGTACAAAGAATTAGAAGAAGTTTCTCTGCTAATTTTGATTATAGCTTTGATGATAACAACAAAGTATATTTCAAATCTATGTATAACTGGAGAGACGATCGTGAGAATCGTTACCGAGTAGAATATGAAATTTTAGACGGAGAAGATATTGGTCCGGATGATTTTACTATTGAAAATGGAAATTTAACCATGTTTCCTGCGGAATCAAAAAGACAAACCAAAGGAGGAATCAGTAATGACAGAAATAAAAGCCGTCGTTTAGAAGATCAACGTATGCAAAACTATACAGTTGGTGGAGATCACTTATTCGGTTCTTTAAAATTCAACTGGTTGGCTTCTTATTCCAAAGCATCAGAAGAACGTTTAAACGAGCGTTACATTGAGTACGAAAGTGAGTTTACAGTAAATAGAGGAATAGACGGAGAATTTCCAATTTATACTCCTGTAAATGCTGCGGATGCCGCTTTGGAAAATTATGAGTTTGGAGAAATTACAGAAGAAAATCAATACACAGACGAGAAGGATATCAATTTCTTTGCAAACTTTGAATTACCTGCAAATTTCTTTGGACAAGGAGAAGGAATATTCAAGTTTGGAGCTAGAGGACGTTTCAAAAAGAAAGAAAGACAAAATGGTTTCAATGCGTTCGAGCCAACTAGCGGAATGGAAACTATGGCCGATGTTGCTACCAAAGATTATTCAGACGCTAATTACTTAGCAGGAAGTCAATACCAAGCTGGTTCTTTTGTAACTGCAGAATATTTAGGAGGTTTAAATCTTTTCAATACAGATCAGTTTGATATGTTCAATGTTCCAAGCGAGTATTTAGGAAGCAATTTTGATGTTTCAGAAAATGTAATCGCTGGATATGTAATGGCAAATCAGAAATTGTCTGATAAATTAGATGTGTTATTTGGTGTACGTGTAGAGAACACAAGTGTAGAAAGTAATGGTAATTCGTATGACCCAGATGCGGTAGACGATGCTGCAGAAAATGGCGAAGATTACTTAAGTTTGGTAAGCAATAATGCTGCCGATGCTTCTTATACAAACATTTTACCTGGGGTCCATTTCAAGTACAACGCTAGTGATAAAACTGTTTTACGTTTTGCTTGGACCAATACATTGGCTAGACCAAACTATGTAGACATGGCTCCTTTTGTAGAAACAGTTTCAGATGACGAAGAGATTGTTTTAGGAAATCCAGATCTTGATCCAACAACGTCTATGAACTTTGATTTTATGGCAGAGCACTATTACCAATCTGTTGGTATTCTTTCAGGAGGTGTTTTCTATAAAAGATTGAAAGATTTCATCTATACCAATGTGTATAACGATGCTAATGGTTTTGAAGTGTATCAACCTTTCAATGGTGATAATGCAACAATCTACGGAGCTGAAATTTCTTTCCAACGTCAATTAGACTTTTTACCAGGTTTTGCAAAGAACTTCGGTATTTATACGAATTATACTTACTTGCATTCAGAAGCGCAAGGAATTCGTAATGAAGACGGAGATATTCGTGGCGATATGGACTTGCCAGGTTCTACGCCAAATATGTTCAACGCTTCATTATCATACAGCGATAAAAAATTCAATGCACGTTTATCTGCAAACTTTTCAGATGCTTATCTAGATGAGCTTGGTGGAAACGATTTTGAAGATCGCTACTATGACAAACAATTTTTTGTAGACTTTAACGCTACATATTCGATCAATAAAAATCTTAGTTTATACGCTACATTGAACAATATAACCAACCAACCATTGCGTTATTATCAAGGTAGAAGTAATCAAACAATGCAGGCTGAATATTATGAGCGAGTGCTTACCTTTGGTTTAAAATATGATATTTATTAAGAACAAAACAGAACGTAGATTTATAATGAAGAAGTTTATCATATGTTTAAGCGCATTGAGCATTATTGCTTGTGCCGAAGAAAGATTACCGGCAATAGAACCGGATGTAATTACAGAGAAAACTCCAAACGATACCGATGATCCTGCAATTTGGGTAAATCCGGATGATGCTTCAAAAAGTATTGTATTTGGAACAGATAAAGATACCAACGGAGGAATTTATGCCTTTGATTTGGATGGAAAGATCATTAAAGAAAAGTGTATTCTCAATGTACAACGCCCAAATAATGTAGATCTACGTTACGGATTTCAACTAAATGATTCTGTGAAAACAGATATCATAGCGTTTACAGAAAGAGAAAAACAGCAAATTCGTGTGTTTTCTGTGCCGGATATGACGCCTCTTGATGGAGGCGGTATCCCGGTCTTTACAGATGAAACCGATAGAGCGAAACGTTTGCCAATGGGAATAAGTTTGTACAAGTCTCCCGAAACACAAAAAATGTATGCTATTGTTGGTAGAAAAGCAGGTCCAAAGGAAAATTATTTGTATCAATATGAGTTAAAAGCAGATTCTCTAGGTGTAGTTTCTGGATCGTTAGTGCGCAAATTTGGTGATTTTTCTGGCAAAAAGGAGATCGAAGCTATTGCTGTAGATGACGAGATGGGTTTTGTGTATTATTCTGATGAAATGGACGGTGTAAAGAAATATTATGCTGAGCCAAGCAAAGGAAATGAGCGTGTAGCATTCTTTGGAAATGACAACAAGTTTTCTGAAGATATAGAAGGTATTGCCATTGCAAACACAGGAAATGGTGAAGGTTATATCATTGTGAGTGACCAGCAAATGGGCTATTTCAATGTGTTTAGTAGAAAGGATAATTCTTTCATTAAGGCAATAAACCTAAGTACTACAGAAACCGATGGTTGTGACGTGGTGACAACGCCGTTGAACAGTACTTTTAAAACCGGACTTTTTGCAGCAATGAATGATGATGCATCTTTCTATTTCTATGATTTTTCAAAATTAGGATTAGAATAAATATTGAATTTTATAATAGTCGTGTTATGTCCTTTCTATAATTAGGAAGGACTTTTTTGAAAACATATATTTCAAATTGAAAGGAAGGTTTAAAAAAAAACCGTTATATTGCCGTCATAAGCATATTTCTTAGTAAAAAATTAATATGCTAGATTTGTAGAAAAGGCGATAATAAATGTATTTTCGCCGCCCAAACTTTAAAATGACATTTAAAATTATGAAAGAATTAATCGAGAAAATCAACGAGCAATACGAAATTTTTGCAACAGATGCTGCATTACAAGTTGAAAGCGGAAACAAAGCTGCTGGAACAAGAGCACGTAAAGCAACTTTAGAAATGACTAAGTTGATGAAAGAATTCCGTAAGGTATCTGTAGAAGCTGGTAAAAAATAATTTATCAACTTTTATAAATTAAAAAAGCTCTGTAATTGTTTACAGAGCTTTTTTGCTTCTAGAATATATGTTTTGATTACAAACTGAAACTTGCACCAACGTTAAAAACTGGTTGATTAAAGAGTTTTTCTTGTACAGTTAGATCATCTGTGTTGTATTTGGCAAGTGGAAAACCAACTTCTGCAAATAAACCAAATCCATCTGTGAAGAAATAGCGAGTTCCTACATGTCCGCCAAAATTCTTTAAACTTACGTCCAATCCAGGATACAAGTCAAAAGCGTCGCTTACTCCAATTACATCAGATAAATTTGCATTGAAACGAGCTTTAAGGTCAAAACGATCTCCAAAATTAGCATCTATAGGTTCTTCTACATCTAAAATGTAACTACTGGCTAATCCCACTGAAATGTTTTGGCCTAATCCATAATCATAAATTACAGCGATTCCTGTTCCGTGTTCTTGTAAACTAGCTCCAATAGATAGTTTTTGATCGTACTTACCTTCAAAAGCTTGTGCTTGTGTTGCAAACCCTATTAATAAAAAGCCAGCAACTAGTAATAATTTTTTCATCATAGTAATTTTAGGTGAATGTATTTTTAAGTAAATGTAGTAAGTGTTTTCAGTAATAAAAAACCCTTACCTAAAAAGATAAGGGTTTTAATATTTTATAAAGAAAATTTTAGTAACGGTAGTATTCTGGTTTGAATGGTCCTTCAACAGTTACACCAATGTATTCAGCTTGGTCTGTAGAAAGCTCTGTCAATTCAACTCCGATTTTTTCCAAGTGTAATTTTGCTACTTTTTCATCTAAGTGTTTTGGTAACATATACACTTCGTTTTTGTATTTATCAGCAAATTTCCACAATTCGATTTGCGCTAAAGTTTGGTTGGTAAATGAGTTACTCATTACAAAACTTGGGTGACCAGTTGCACAACCAAGGTTTACCAATCTACCTTCTGCTAAAAGAATAATATCGTTTCCGTTAACGGTATATTTGTCAACTTGTGGTTTAATTTCAACTTTGGTAGCACCATGGTTGTTGTTTAACCAAGCAACGTCGATCTCGTTATCAAAGTGTCCAATGTTACAAACAATGGTTTTATCTTTCATAGCTTCGAAATGCTCACCACGAACGATGTCTTTGTTACCAGTTGTAGTAATTACAATATCAGCTTTACCAACAACAGATTCCAAACGTTTTACTTCAAAACCGTCCATAGCAGCTTGTAATGCACAAATTGGGTCAATCTCAGTAACGGTAACAATAGCTCCGGTTCCGCGGAAAGATTGTGCAGTACCTTTACCAACATCTCCATAACCACAAACCACTACACGTTTACCAGCTAGCATAATATCAGTAGCTCTACGAACTGCATCTACTGCAGATTCACGACATCCGTATTTGTTATCGAATTTAGATTTGGTAACCGAATCATTTACATTAATGGCTGGCATTGGTAAAGTTCCGTTTTTCATTCTTTCGTATAAACGGTGAACTCCTGTAGTCGTTTCTTCGGAAAGTCCTTTGATTCCTGCAGCTAATTCAGGATACGTGTCTAAAACCATATTGGTTAAATCTCCACCGTCATCCAAAATCATGTTTAAGGGTTGTCTGTCTTCACCAAAGAAAAGTGTTTGTTCTATACACCAATCAAATTCCTCTGCGTTCATACCTTTCCAAGCATATACCGGAATTCCGGCAGCAGCAATTGCAGCAGCAGCGTGGTCTTGTGTAGAGAAAATGTTACAAGAACTCCAAGTAACATCTGCACCCAAAGCAACTAAAGTTTCAATTAAAACAGCTGTTTGAATGGTCATGTGTAAACAACCTGCAATACGTGCTCCTTTTAAAGGTTGCTCGTCTTTGTATTCTTCTCTTAGCGACATTAAACCTGGCATTTCTGCTTCGGCCAATTCAATCTCTTTTCTTCCCCAATCTGCTAAAGAAATATCTTTTACTTTATAAGGTACGTAAGGAATTGTTTTTGTACTCATATTAGTTTACTTATTTTTACAATTAAATCAGCCAATGCAAGGGCTGCGTTCATAATATGCTTTCCGTTTTACGGGCTGCAAATGTAAGCAATAACTTTTAAAATTTCATGCCACTTTACAAAACTATAACTATTAACCCCGATACTAAATTACTGATTTGGAAGATAGAAGAGTCTTTTGAAGCACTTTTAGAGGGAGCCGTTCTGAGTGAGAATTGCACTTTAAGGCTTTCTGGAATGAAATCGGAAATACATAAAAAGGGTTTTGTAAGCATTAGGCATTTGTTACAATTGTTTGGCTACACGGCGCATGATTTGTTTTATGACGAAAACGGAAAACCACATTTGCAGGATGGTACTCATATTTCTATTTCACATTCGTTTCAGTTTGCTGCAGTGATGATAGGAAAGCAACCATTGGGGATTGATATTGAAATGCAACGACCAAAAATATTGCGTATTGCACATAAATTTACCACGCTAGATGATTATGCGTATTTAGCCAATGAAGATGCTATCATGCGAAAATTAACCATGGTTTGGTGTGCCAAAGAGTCGCTGTATAAATTGTATGCAACGCCGGGTTTGAGCTTTTTGCAGCATATAGTGATTGATGAATTTGAAATGCATGAATTATGTTCTGGTGGAAATATTTTTTACGAATCGAAACATTCTGAATATCAAATTCATTATTTAGAATTCGACGGCTTTACATGCGCATATGCGCTTCCAAAATAGCATTATGATTTACGAAACTATAATAGAAGCAAAGCGAAAAGGCGAGTCTTTGATTTCGGTTTTAATGGACCCTGATAAAATTCAGCTCGAAGGCGTAGCAGATTTTATTCAGAAAATAAACGAAACCGTCATTTCTCATATTCTTGTAGGTGGAAGTACCGTTCCCGAAGGAATCACAGAACCTTTAGTCATAGAAATCAAAAAGCACACTCAAAAACCGGTAGTATTGTTTCCCGGAGACGTGTCGCAACTAACCAATGCAGCAGACGGATTGTTATTTTTGAATTTACTTTCCGGAAGAAATCCGGAGTATTTAATTGAACAACAAATAGCATCGGCTTCGTTTTTACGGTCTTCTTCTTTAGAAATCATGTCAACCGGTTACATTTTGGTAGATGGCGGAAAAGAAACAGCTACTATGAAGGTAACGCATACGCAACCCATAGTGGCTTCAGAAATTCAATTGATAAAAGACACTGCAAAAGCCGGTGAATTAATGGGAAACCGATTAATTTATTTAGAAACGGGTAGTGGAGCGCAATTTCCTGTTCCTTCAACAGTTGTAAAAGCAATTAAAGATGATCTTCAAATTCCTGTAATTGTTGGTGGTGGAATCCGTTGCAAAACTCAAATACTAGAAGCAAAAAAATCGGGAGCAGCTATGATTGTTATTGGTACTGCCTTCGAAGAGGATGCCGATTTTTACAATGAGTTAAAAAACATATAAAGTCTGTTAAAACAAGCTATGGAAGTAGTAATAAATTTTTTCTTTGATCCTTATAAAAATGCAACCATCATGGACATCGTCTTGGAGGCGGTTGTATTTTTCTTTGGTATTGCTAGTGTATACTATTCCAAAAAAGAAAATATCTTAGTATATCCAACAGGGTTGGTTGCTACAATTATTACAGTTTATCTGTTATATAAAGCTCACTATTACGGAGATATGATGATGAATTTTTACTATTCTGTAATGAGTATTTATGGTTGGTATAACTGGGCAAGAACCAAAGGAGATGAAAAAGTAGTACAAATTACACGTACCACCTCAAAAGAAAAATGGATAGGTTGTGCCATGTTTTTAATAACCATGTTGGTCACCTATTTAGTTTATATTGGTTTTGGATACGAATTAGAAAAAGCAAATTATATAGACATTTTCACCTCGGGAGTATTTTTTACGGCGATGTGGTATATGGCATTAAAAAAATTAGAAAACTGGACACTTTGGATTTTTGCTGATCTGATAACAATTCCGCTTTATGCATATAGGGGTTTAGGAATGTTATCACTACAATATGTAGTGTTCACAATATTGGCAGTTCAAGGATATTTTGCATGGAAGAAAAGCTTACACAACAACCAATAAATATTGTAAAGATTGCGTTGATAGGTCCCGAGTCTACCGGGAAAACAACACTTTCTCGTCAATTGGCAGAACATTACAAAACCAAATGGGTGCCGGAATATGCGCGAGAGTACCTTCAGAAGAAATGGGATACTTCAAAAGAAGTTTGTGAAAAAGAAGACTTTTTACCAATGGCAGTGGGGCAAATTGAGTTAGAAAATTCTTTGGCTAAAGAAGCAAATAAAGTATTGATTTGTGACACAGATCTTTTAGCTACCAAAGTATATTCCGAAATTTTCTATGATGGATATTGTGACCCAACTTTACACAAATTTGCACTTAAGAATACATACAATTTATATTTTTTAACGTATATTGACACTCCTTGGCAGAAAGATGATATTCGAGATCGTCCAGATAGCCGGGAATCAAATTTCCAAACCTTCAAACAAGCCTTAGACAAACACACCAAACCGTATGTCGTTTTGCAAGGAAACGAGCAAACAAGACTAACCAAAGCAATTAGAGAAATTAACACTTTACTAAAAACATGATGGAAACATTGACTAACGACGACAAAGACCAAATTGTAGAAAAAGGCATTTCTGCAGAGACTATTGAAAAACAGCTTGATCAATTTGAAGAAGGAATTCCCTTTGTAAATCTTGTAGCTCCTGCAACCTATGAGCATGGAATTTATAAGATTTCTGCTGAAAATAGAGAGAAGTACGTGAATATCTTTGAAGAAAAGATGGACACCCTTTGTTTATTAAAGTTTGTACCAGCATCGGGGGCGGCATCTCGTATGTTTAAAGCCGTTTTTAAATTTATTAATGAGTATAACCCGGAAGTTGAAACTTTTAATGCTTATGTGAATAGAGAAAAAGCTTTTGACATGAGCACATTCTTTATTGGTGTAGAGAAGTTTCCGTTTTACAAAGAGGTTGAAGAAAGTCTAAAAGAAAAGTTTCCAGATTTTGAAGATATGTCAGATGACTATCAGAAATATCATTTTGTTCGTGAATTGCTTTTAGAAGATGGTTTCAATTTTGGAACATACCCAAAAGGGGCTTTACCTTTTCACAGATACAAAACACACCCTTCAACCGCTTTTGAAGAACATTTATACGAAGCAGCTTTGTACGCTACTAGTAATGGAATAGCAAAATTACATTTCACAATTACCGAAGAACATCAAGAAAAGTTTGATAGTGAGTTCGAGAAAATTGAGAAGCACGTAATGAGTAAAACCGGTGTTAAGTTTGATATTTCTTTCTCATATCAAAAAAAATCTACAGATACCATTGCGGTAGATATGGATAATAAACCTTTTAGAAATGATGATGGTACTGTATTATTTAGACCAGGAGGTCACGGTGCTCTAATTGAGAATTTAAATGATGTAGATGCCGATATTATTTTCATCAAAAATATAGACAATGTAGTGGTGTTCCGTTACAAGCATACAGTGGCAGAATACAAGAAAATGCTTTCAGGGTTGTTAATGCTTATTCAGGAAAAAGCACACGGATATCGTAAATTATTAGATGAACCGTTAGTCTATTCAGATGATATTGAAAAGATTAAAACTTTCTTAGAAGAAAAGCTAAGTATTTCTATCACACCGCATTTCAAAATGTACAAAGAAGCATATCAAATTGAATATTTAAAAGAAATTTTAGATAGACCAATTAGAGTTTGTGGAATGGTGAAGAACGAAGGTGAACCGGGTGGTGGGCCATTTTGGGTTAAAGATGAAAATGCAAACATTTCGCTTCAAATTATAGAATCTGCTCAGATAGATATGTCTAGCAAATCACAACGTACAATTCTTCAAAAATCGTCACATTTCAATCCAGTTGATATTGTTTGTAGTGTTCGAAACTATAAAGGTGAAAAATTTGATCTAACGAAATTTGTAGATCCAAAGCAAGGATTCATTACCAACAAAACTCGTGAAGGTAGAGAATTAAAAGCATTAGAATTGCCAGGATTGTGGAATGGAGCTATGGCGCATTGGAATACAATTTTTGTAGAAGTTCCATTAAGTACATTTAATCCGGTAAAAACAGTAAATGATTTATTGAAACCAGCGCACCAGGTGAAACTTGCGTAACGTGTAATTGTTACACATAGAATAGTGTAACTATACAGCGAGTTTACAGTAATTAGCTGTTTGAAATAAAGTATTATGTTTTATAAACCTCTAAAAAACAATGTTTTAAAATGTTTTTTAGAGGTTTGTTCTTTTATGGCATTTTTTTTTCAATGTTATAAAGTATAAAAGAAAAAAAATAATTGCTATGAAAAAGTTAGTTGTTGCAGTAGGTTTACTGCTAGGAAGTTTTAACATGTTCGCAACTGCGGATGTAGAAAACACAAATGTTGAAACAAGTATTATGGTAAAGCAAGAAGGGTATAAGGAAATTCAAGTTTCCGATCTTCCTTCTGCAGTAACCAAAGCTTTTGAAAAAGATTTTCCAGGAGGAACTATTGATAAAGCTTATGTAAATACTGAAAAGAAATATAAACTAGAGGTGACTACGGCAGAAATGTCTACCACACTCTATGCAAACGAAAAGGGTGAATGGATTGAAGAGTAAATGATTCCCCTTTTACTCTTCAAGACGAAAAGGCTGCCTGATAGGCAGCTTTTTTTTATGTTTTTTTTATAAGAAATTTAGTGTTTACAGTCTATTTTTGTAGCTATTACCTTAGCATATGGCAAAAATATTAATTGTTGATGACGACATTACCTTCTCTTCGCTTTTAGAGCGTTTTCTTTCAAGATACAAACATCAGGTAACTGTTTGTCACAGCATAGAAGAAGCAACTCCATTTATAAGTAAGAAATTTGATCTTGTATTTTTAGATCTTCGTTTACCGGACGGTGATGGAATTACTTTTCTTGATGTGATTCAAGAGAAAGTAGCGCATCTTCCGGTTGTAATTATGACCAATTATGCAGAGGTTGCTTCCGCTGTAAATGCCATGAAGAAAGGTGCCTTTGATTATATTTCTAAGCCTTTTAATCAAGAAGCAGTTTTAGATGTAATTACCAATGTTACCAAATCAAGTTCGAAAAACAATACCAAAGAAAGTAGTAAAGAGGTAGCTACTCCTACAATTAAACCTTCAGAAAATACAGGTGCTAATAACACTTCGCAGTTTATTAAAGGAATTGGGAGTGCTTCCAAACAATTATCGGAATATATAAAACTAGTAGCGCCTACAGATATGTCGGTTCTTATTACCGGGGAAAGTGGAACCGGGAAAGAAGTGGTTGCGAAGTCTATTCATACACAGAGTAAACGTAAAGATTTTCCATTTGTAGCGGTTGATTGTGGCGCTATTCCAAAAGAAATTGCTTCCAGTGAATTTTTTGGACATGTAAAGGGGTCTTTCACCGGAGCGGTAACGGATAAAAAAGGACATTTTGAAGAAGCAAATGGCGGAACTATTTTCTTAGATGAGGTAGGGAATTTGTCATACGATAATCAAATTCAATTGTTAAGAGCACTTCAGGAAAGAAAAATAAAGCCTGTAGGAAGTTCTAAAGAAATATCGGTAGACATTCGTGTATTGGCTGCTACCAATGAAGATTTGTTAGAGGCTGTAGAAAAAGGACAGTTTAGAGAAGATTTGTACCACAGATTACATGAGTTTTCCATCAAGGTGCCACCTTTGGTAGAGCGTATGGAAGATTTGATGATTTTTGCAGACTATTTTTTAGAAAAAGCAAATCAACAATTGGGTAGAAGTCTTATTGGTTTTAGTAATGATGCAATGGCTGTAATGCAGCAATATCATTGGCCCGGTAATTTGCGTGAACTTCAAAATGTAATCAAAAGATCGGCATTGTTATCACAGGGAGATTATATTTCAGGCGCGGCTCTTCCACCTGAATTATCTACACCAAAGCCAACACCAAGTAGCAATTTTTCTTCTTTTAGTAAGCAAGACAATGAAAAGGAGTTGATTATTTCCGTTTTGAAAAAGGCGAATAATAATAAAACCCTCGCTGCAAAATTATTGAATGTCTCTAGAAAAACATTGTATAACAAATTGAAGACTTACGGATTAGATTCATAATACGCCTTCAATTGTGCTAAGGTTTCTTGAATAGCAGTATTAAAATCTTTGATGAGTGAATCAATTTCTTCTTGAGAGATTTCTTTTGATTTTTCTAACTGAAGTAAAATCTCTGTTTCTTTTTTGATGTCTAATTGTTTGAGCATTGTGAGCATTCGGTGACTCAGATCGCTAATGCCTTGCAAGTCTTTTTTGTGGTAATACACATTCAATGCTTTTACGTTCTCTTCAGTATCTTTTACATAGGTTTCAATAATTCCTTTTAAGGCTGTTTCATCATTCCCTAAAAATCCTGAAAGCGATGTGAGATCGTAATTTTTATCGGTTTTACAAGGCTTTACAGAAGCCGGTTCTGTGGTTTCTGGAACGGTTATAAGAGTTGTGTTTTCAAACAAATTTTGCAACGTTGCCAACATAGCATTTGGAGAATAGGGTTTGAAAAGAATAGCGCTAAAACCACTTTCGGTATAGTAGTTTTTTGGCATATCTTTTCGTCCTGTTACGGCAATAATGGGTTTGTTTATTTGCTGTTTTTGAAGAATGTCAAGAAATCTAAATCCATTCATTTCCGGTAATTGAATATCGGTTATAATAACATCGTATTCTAAATTTGGAAGTGCCTCAAGAGCTTTTTTTCCATTATCAAAAGGATGAACTTTTATCCCCGCATTGGTCAAAAATTCTTGGCAAAGTTGTAATAGTGTTTCGTCATCATCTATAACAACAGCAGTAATATTTTCAAGATCTTCTGAATGGATGTTTTCCGTTATTTCTTCTTCAATTTCCTCATCAGTAAAAATTGCGGGTAATTGAAGTGTAAAAGTACTTCCTTTGCCCGGCTCACTACAAACCGATAATGAACCTCCCATAAGACCGGCAAGTTTTTGAGAAATATTCAGCCCTAAACCAGATCCACCGAATTTCTTAACAGTATCATCTTCGGCTTGTCTAAATTCTTCAAAAATGAGTTCTTGCTTTTCTTTTGCAATTCCGATTCCCGTATCAGTAACGGCAACGGCTATAAAATTTTGATCTTCGGTTAACGAAATATCAATAGTAATGCTTCCTTCTGTAGTAAATTTAAAGGCGTTTCCAATCAAATTATACAACACTTGCTTGGTTCTGTATGGATCTCCAACTAGGTTTCGCTCGGTTTCTTCGTCGGTATTAAAACAGAGTTCTATATCTTTTGAAGTATGAATACTTTGAACGCTTAGTGCTGTTTCTTCTGCAATGGCTACTAGGTTGAATGGAACTTCTTCCATTTGAATTTTTCCTGCTTCGAGCTTCGTGTAGTCAAGTAAATCATCTACCAATTGTGTTACAAATCCGCTCGCATTTTTAATATGATCTATATAATACTTCTTTTTGGGATTGGTGATGGATTTAGCCAAAAGTTCGGTATAACCAACAATGGTATTTAAAGGAGTTCTTAGATCGTGACTCACCATGGAAACTAATTGTTCTCTACTTTTTAGTAATGAGTTACTGTATTCATTGGCTTCCTCCAGTTTTTCACGGTATCGTTTTGTTTTCCAGAAATCATTCAAGATGATCAAAGAAAATATAATGATCATGATAACCCCAATAATGGACGCAATGATAAGCACTCGTCTGCTTCGCGCCAAGGCTTCTGCTCTGTTTTTGTTAACCTGTTCTGCATTGACTAAAATCTCAGATTCTAGCTGCGTAAGCATGCTTTTCAATTGTTGAGAAACTATAAGGTCGTTGCTCAAGAGTTCTTCTTCTTTTTCTCGTAATGCTTCTTTTTGGCTAGTAGCTTTGAGGTGTATCTGTTTGATAAGGTTTTTTGAAGCTATGATGATAGAGTCCATTTCTGCTCTTTCTCTTTCTGACGGAGCTTCTTTTGGATTATTTTTATTTAGGAGTTCTAAATATTCCTCTAATACTTTACGCTCTTTTGATGAAAGTTTTTCAGGTTCTTCAACAAAATTTTCTACAGAAAGTCTCCCCATGTAATTCTCAAGATTAGCCAAAATTTTTATAGCATCTTGTAGACTTGCTTCTGCCGTATCATTTTTTCGTATTTCACGTAAATCTTTAATATTCTGTACTTTTTGATCTACAAGAATATTGACACTATCTAACAGTTTTTCATGTTCATTATTTGGAGTTGAATATTGAAGTCTGTCTATTTCGGTATGTAATTCTTCATTTTTAGATAGGTATTCATCAAATGTTTCATTGTCTTCAGATTGAATAGCAACTCTACCAAGACTTTCACTTTCATACATTAATGTAAGTACTTTACCAATGCTAATGATTTTATTGGTATCCTCGGAGCGTTCGTTTTGTATGTTGCTGAGTTTTTCAATTTCGCTCAGTATTGTATTTCCAACAACTATAGTTAAAACTGCTATAGCCAAATAACTCAGAAATACTTTAAGGGTGATGTTATTTTTGGAGCTATTCATTTTTTAAAAGTAGTAAATCAGAAACCACTATAAGTTAAAAAACTCTAAAAAAACCTTAGCTTATTAACAATTTCTTTATAAGTTTGCTGCGTCTCAAAGGGGTGCTCTAAATAACGAGCTGAGATCATACCCAATGAACCTGGAACAGGTAATGCTGTTTAGGGATATAAGGAAAAGCAATTGCTGTTGAAAAGTGCACGTTCACAACAATGGCTGTCATTTACTAACAAAAACTAATTATTTATAACTGAATAATTACCCCTTTTATTCGATACAAATTTTTGATCGAATGAAACATTTATTCATGTATGCTATGCTTTTTGGAGCCACCGCAATGGGCTGGTCTCAAGAGCAAACACAAGACACATTAACAACCAAAAAAGAACCGGTGAAGCTAGATGAAGTCTCGGTTTCTGCTACTAGGGTGAATAAGAAAACACCCGTGACCTTTTCTAATATTTCAAAAAAAGAAATCCAAAAGAGAAATTTAGGACAAGACATTCCAATGCTTATGAATTATTTACCGGGTGTAGTAACTACTTCCGATGCTGGTGCAGGAGTAGGATATACTGGTATTCGGGTTCGTGGTAGCGATGCTACTCGAGTAAACGTTACTATTAACGGTGTTCCCTATAATGATAGTGAAAGTCAAGGAACATATTGGGTGAACATGCCCGATTTTGCATCTTCAACAGAAAGTATTCAGTTGCAGCGAGGGGTGGGAACTTCTACCAATGGTTCGGGAGCTTTTGGAGCAAGTTTAAATTTGTTAACGGAAGGAGTTTCCAATCAATCTTCCGCTCAAATTTCTAATTCCTACGGAAGTTTTAATACGCACAAACATACCTTGAAGTTTTCTACCGGATTAATGAATGATCATTTTGAAGTTTCTGGTCGGCTTTCTAAAATTGCTTCAGATGGTTATATAGACAGGGCATCATCTGACCTAAAATCATATTTTTTACAAGGAGCGTATAAAGATAAGAACACCTTAATAAAAGCGTTGGTTTTTGGCGGACATGAAATTACGTATCAATCTTGGAACGGATTGGAAGATCCGTATTTGCTAGAGAATGATAGAACGTATAACACCGCCGGAATGTATTATGACGAAGAGGGCAATGTTCAGTTTTACGATAATGAAGTAGATAATTATAAGCAAGATCATGCTCAGCTTATTTGGACACAACAGTGGACAGATTTTTGGAATACCAACGTAACACTGCATTATACCTACGGAAGAGGTTTTTATGAGCAGTACAAAGAGGATTCAGATTTTGCAGATTATGGCTTGGAACCAATTGAAATAGGTGGTCAAACTATTGATGTAACCGATTTAATTAGAAGAAAATGGTTAGATAATGATTTTTACGGAACTGTTTTTTCTGCAAATTATAGTAAAGAGCAACTAGCGCTCACATTTGGTGGAGGCGTTAACCAATATCTAGGCAGACATTTTGGAGAAATTATTTGGGCAAGATATGCGTCTGATAGTGAAATTAGAGATAATTATTACAATGATGCTTCTACCAAGAATGATTTGAATGTATTCGCCAAAGCCAACTATAATCTAACCAAACAATGGAGTTTATATGCAGATATGCAATATAGAAGAGTGCGTTACAAAGCAAATGGTTCAGATACAGGTTTGGTAGATGATACGTTCAATTTTTTTAATCCAAAAGCAGGTTTGAATTTTGAATTGAATACTCAGAACAATTTTTATTTCTCTTATGCCAGAGCTCATAGAGAACCCAACAGAACTGACTATGAGAATGGAAGTCCAAAACCAGAAAAACTAAATGATTTTGAATTGGGTTGGCGTTATGAAGCTCCAAAATTCAAACTCAATTCAAACGTATACTATATGCGTTATCAAGATCAGTTGGTGTTAACAGGTGCTTTGGATGAAATTGGTTCTCCAATCCGTGCCAATAGTGGTGATAGTTATAGATTGGGATTAGAGCTAGATGCTACCATTGCCATTAGTTCTAAATTTGTGATGAGACCCAATTTGGCTTTGAGTACCAATAAGAATATTGATTTCTATTTTCAAAGAGATGGAGTTTTACAAGATTTAGGAAATACCAATATCTCTTACTCGCCTCAAATTGTGGCAGGAAATATATTCACTTTTATTCCTAGTACAAACTTTCAGGTTTCCCTATTGTCAAAATATGTGGGAGAACAATACATGGGGAATATAGATGCTGAAGGATCTAAACTGGCAGATTATTTTATCAATGATGTCAATGTAAATTATACCATTTCTTGTAATAAGGTTTTTAAATCTATCGTGTTTTCTGCATTACTCAACAATATATTTAATGTAGAATATATTTCAAACGGATATTTCTATACCTATGATGATACGTGGTCTAGCCCAAATATGGTAACCACTATTGAAGGAGCAGGCTATTACCCGCAAGCAAAATTCAATGCATTATTGGGTGTCACGTTAAACTTCTAAATTTAAAGGGTGTAAGTTTAGTTAAGCGTAAACTACAGAGGTAACTTGTTGCTTCTGTAGTTTTTTAGTTTGAAATAGTCAATGTATTTCCGCTAAAATAGGTTTGATAATAGAGTAATGTATAGTTGGCGCCACCATCTTCATCAGATTCTGAAACCACATTGCCGGTATATAAATTATATTCATACCCTTCACAATTACAAGTACAGTAAACGCCGCCGGTAACTTGCATTGTAGAGCAATCACTAGGAGCATGGTTGGGACAACTGGCTTCCCAAGCTAGGAAATTATTGAAACCACGATTGATAACTATAATTCCTTTGATTCCTGCATCGTCGTCACCAATGTAAACAGCGTTTCCAGGAACTGTGAGGTTGTAATACAAAGGTAAGTTGAGGTTTAAGCTTTTGCTAAAGCTAGCTTCTGATAGATACGGATTTCTATCAATATCACTTTTGGCACATGAAATGAATAGAACTATGGTGAGTAAAGAAAAAATTTTTTTCATAGAATGAGGAGACTAATAGTCTCATATAACGTTGAACAAACTGAATTATTTTTTGTCAGATGAACAAAAAAAACGTTGCAAATTACAAAATCAACTTAAATAAAAAATTGTATATTTGCTATGAATCCTCTTCACAACAAAGGGGATTTTTTGTATTTATAAATCAATGAAGTTATGAGTAAAGTATCATATTATACAGCGGAAGGATTAAAGAAATTAAGAGAAGAATTAAATCATTTGAAAGATATTGAAAGACCGCGTGCTTCACAGGCAATTGCCGAAGCTAGAGACAAGGGTGATTTATCTGAGAATGCCGAGTATGATGCTGCAAAAGAAGCACAGGGATTATTAGAAATGAAAATCTCTAAAATGGAAGATACCCTTGCCAATGCAAGATTGATTGATGAATCGCAACTAGACACATCCAAAGTGTTGGTGCTTTCTACGGTGAAGCTAAAAAACCAGGCAAATGGTATGGAAGTAAAATACACGCTTGTAGCTGAAAGTGAAGCCAATTTAAAAGCCGGAAAAATATCTGTAAACTCTCCAATTGGTAAAGGTTTATTAGGTAAGAAAGTTGGCGAAATTGCAGAGATCAAAGTTCCTAACGGAGTTTTGAAAATGGAAGTGCTAGAAATTACTAGATAATATCTTTTTAATCATACACATCATAGAATCCTTTGTATCTTTATGCAAAGGATTTTTTAGTTAGTTTAAATTCAAATAAAATAATGGCAACAATATTTACCAAAATAGTGAATGGAGAAATTCCATGTTATAAAGTAGCAGAAGATGATCAGTTTCTTGCATTTTTAGATGTAAGACCTAATGCAAAAGGACACACTTTGTGTATTCCAAAGCAAGAAGTGAACAAAATTTTTGATTTGGATGAAGAAACGTATATGGGGTTAATGGCATTTTCTAGAAAAGTAGCCTTGGCTATTGAAAAAGCAATTCCTTGTAAAAGAGTAGGTGTTGCCGTTGTAGGTTTAGAAGTTCCACATGTTCATGTACACTTAATTCCATTAAATGAAATGGGAGATATGAATTTTGCCAACGTTGTTGCTATGGAAACGGAAGAATTTAATGCTGTAGCAAAAGCTATTCAAACATATTTATAGCGGTTTTTTCTGAAGAAGGTTATACAGCCTTCTTCAGAGAAATCTGCATAGTAGTTCCTTTTCCAATTTCGGAATGTAATACTTTCACTTTTCCTTGGTGGTAATCTTCAATAATTCTTTTTACCAACGATAAGCCCAATCCCCAGCCGCGTTTTTTTGTAGTAAAACCGGGTTTAAAAACATTTTTATAATCTTGTTTGTGAATTCCTTTTCCGTTATCGGTTACAGTGATTTTCACTTCCTTTTCGGTGTCTTCAATTGCCAACTTCAGCGTTCCTTTGCCTCGCATGGCATCAATAGCATTTTTAACCAAATTTTCAATGGTCCAACCAAAAAGTTGATTGTTGAGTAAAACAGTAATCTCTTTATTAGGCGCTTCAAATGAAAATTCAACTAACTTAGAGGTTCTGGCTTTCAAATAATCAAAGGCACTGTGAGTTTCTGCAACAATATCTAATTCTTGCAATTTAGGGACGGATCCAATTTTTGAGAAACGTTCTGTAATCGTTTGCAATCGGTCAATATCTTTTTCAATTTCGGAAGTAATACTTTCATCAATTTCCATGGTTTTGAGCAATTCTGTCCAACCAAGTAAGGAGGAAAGTGGTGTTCCAATTTGGTGAGCAGTTTCCTTTGCCATTCCCGCCCAAAGTTTATTTTGATCAGATATTTTTGCAGTTCTGTAAAAAAAGTAGACTACCGTTCCAAAAAGAAAAATGATGAGTAATAATGCCAGTGGATAATACTTCAATTTGTTTAGCAACGCCGAATTTCCGTAATAGAGAATCGCAAGTTTTTCACCATTGTCTACTACTTCTATTGGTTGATTTTCATATTGAAATTGATCTATTTTATCATTGATGTAAATGGTATCATTTTCCTTGGTGTCATCCATGTTTTGGGTATACATCAAATTCCCGTCAACATCCATCAAAATCATAGGAGTAGATTTGTTAGACTCCAATATTTTCAACGGAAGCATTAGGTCTACTTCGCTACTTTTGGGCGCATTGATTACAGTTTGTTGCGCGGCAGCCCAAATTTCCATCTTAGTACGTTCTTCATCTTTAAATTTCTGAAAAAAGTTATAAGTATTCCAGAGAATCAAACTTACAATTACAAAGGAGGAAACTATTAAAATCCAACGAATGGTATTTCTTTTTTGAAAAAACATGCAGTGCAATTAGGGTTCTAAATATAAGGTAAAACCAATTATTTTATTGTTTGGGAAGATAAACATTTTAGAAACTTCTATAGATTGTGTAGTTTTGTAATAATTCAGAATAACTCAAATTGCAGGATTAAGATTATAGACGTATGGAAGTAACAGGGAGAATAAAATTAATAGGAAACGTACAAACTTTTGGTAACAACGGATTTAGAAAAAGAGAAATGGTAGTTACTACCGAAGAGCAATATCCGCAACCCATTATGATTGAATTTGTACAGGACAAAACCGATTTGTTAAACAATTTTCAAGTTGGGCAACCGGTAAAAGTAAGTATAAACCTTAGAGGTAGAGAATGGGTAAATCCACAAGGAGAAACCAAGTATTTTAACTCTATTCAAGGTTGGAGAATTGAGTCTATGGCGCAAGATCAGAATCAAGCTCCAGACATGCCGCCAGTTCCGCCAATGGATTCTTTTGAACCGGCAAACGACTTTAAAGAAGACGATTACGATGATTTACCTTTCTAGTAAAGTGTAATAGAAAGTATATAAAAGTGTTTGCTAATGGTAAACACTTTTTTTTGTGGTCTATAAATAAAAAAGTCCCGGAACAAACCGGGACTCAATTCTGTGGTTTTAGGTTGTCTTTACAACAAACTCAAAAAGCAATGATGAAATAAAAAAGGTTGTAAAGACAATAACAAATTTGTCGAATTTTGATGAAATAAAAAAGGAAACCTCTTCATTTTTTAACTTTTTAATGTTAATTTGATATTCTATGATTTTCCTTAACGACAGCCTGCAATTTCCTCATCCTGAAAATGCTTCGCCAGAAGGTATTCTTGCAGTTGGTGGAGATTTATCACCAGAAAGATTGCTTTTGGCTTACAGTGAAGGTATTTTTCCTTGGTTTGATGAAGACCAACCAATACTCTGGTGGTCTCCTGATCCACGTATGGTGCTTTTTCCTGAAAAACTAAAGGTTTCTAAAAGTATGCGTCAAATTTTACGACGCAATGAGTTTGTGGTTACCTTTAATCAAGATTTTGAAAGGGTTATTCGTGCTTGCGCATCTGTAAAGCGAGAAGGTCAATATGGTACTTGGATTACCGAAGATATGATTCAGGCTTATCTAAAGTTACACCACCTTGGTAAGGCTATTTCTGTAGAGGTATACAAAGAAGACGAGTTAGTTGGCGGTTTGTATGGCATAGATTTAGGAACCGTTTTCTGTGGAGAAAGCATGTTTTCTAAAGTGAGCAATGCCTCTAAAACAGGTTTTATAACATTGGTTCAAATGCTGAAAGAAAAAGAGTACACACTTATAGATTGCCAAGTGTATACAGATCATTTGGCTAGTTTAGGAGCAGAAGAAATTCCAAGAATTGAATTTCTAAAATTGTTACATCAGTAAGTTTTATTTACTTCGTTATATCTAAAACAGTCTACTTCGTGGTCATTTACCATTCCGGTTGCTTGCATGTGTGCGTAGATAACCGTGCTACCTACAAATTTAAAACCGCGCTTTTTTAAATCTTTACTTATGGTGTCTGAAATTTCAGTATTGGCAGGAGCTTCTTTATAATTTGTTACCGAGTTTACAATAGGCTTGTGGTCTACAAATTTCCAAATATACTTACTGAAAGAACCAAACTCTTCTTGTATTTTCATAAAAGCTTGCGCATTGCTTACCGTGGCTTTTATCTTCAGCCGGTTTCTTATGATTCCTGGATTTTCTAGTAGAGATGTTAACTTGTCTTCAGTATAATGTGCAATTTTTTTATAATCAAAATTGTCCAAAGCCTCTCGAAAGTTTTCTCTTTTTCTAAGAATAGTGATCCAACTCAATCCTGCCTGAAAAGTTTCCAGAATTAAGAATTCAAAAAGCTTATCATCTTCATATACAGGAACTCCCCATTCTTCATCATGGTATTTTTCGTAGAGGGAATCACCCTCGCACCAACCGCATCTTTTCATAAAAATTTCTTAAAAAACAATAAAATGGATAAATCTGAAAACCAAAGATACAATACAGCCGTACATAAACTGAACATTAAAATTCAAAACTATGAAAATTATTAAATCTACACTTTTAGCATTGCCGTTCCTTTTTATGACGGCGTGTGATTCAGATGACGATGCAGGGATGAACATGCCCGTGCAAGAAGATATGACAACATTTGAGTTGAAATCGGTATCAGATCCTTCCATAATGGGGGAGGCAACTTTTATTAAAAATTCTGATAATACCGTGACTATTGAGTTGGAATTGGATGGAACACCAAGTGGAGGAATGCATCCTGCACACATACATTACAATACTGCTGCAGAAGGCGGTGATATTGCATTAACCTTGGGAACAGTTGATGGTTCCACTGGTATGAGTTCTGTAACAGTAAATACTTTGGATGATGGTTCAAGTATTACGTATGCAGAGTTATTAAATTTTGACGGTTATATAAATGTACACGCAAGTGCTGATGATCTAGGGACATTAGTAGCACAAGGAGATATAGGTCAAAATGCTTTAACTGGAGAAATGATGGCTTACGATCTAAATTCAGTAGCAAATCCTGATATTTCTGGTAGTGCAACGTTTTACGAAAGAATGAATGGAGAAACCTTGATTTCAGTAATGTTGATGAATACACCTGCTGGCGGATCTCACCCAGGGCATATTCACATGAATACAGCTGCAGAAGGTGGCGGAATCGCTTTAACATTGACTCCGGTAGATGGAGATACAGGAATGAGTATGACGAATGCTGCCATGCTTGATGACGGAACTATGGTAACTTATGATGATTTAATTGATTACGATGGATACATCAATATTCATGCAAGTGCCGATGATTTAGCAACATTGGTTGCACAAGGCGATATAGGTCAAAATGCCTTAACTGGTGAATCAATGGCTTATGATTTAAATTCAGTAGCAAATCCTGATATTTCTGGTAGTGCAACCTTCTATGAAAGAATGAATGGAGAAACCTTGATTTCAGTAATGTTAATGAACACACCTGCTGGCGGATCTCACCCAGGGCATATTCATATGAATACAGCTGCAGAAGGTGGCGGAATCGCTTTAACATTGACTCCGGTAAATGGAGATACAGGAATGAGTATGACGAATGCTGCGATGCTTGATGACGGAACTATGGTAACCTATGATGATTTAATTGATTACGATGGATACATCAATATTCATGCAAGTGCCGACGATTTAGCGACATTAGTTGCACAAGGAGACATAGGTCAAAATGCTTTAACTGGAGAAATGATGGCTTATGATCTAAATTCAGTAGCAAATCCTGATATTTCTGGTAGTGCAACCTTCTATGAAAGAATGAATGGAGAAACCTTGATTTCAGTAATGCTAATGAACACACCTGCCGGCGGATCTCATCCAGGGCATATCCATATGAACACTGCAGCAGAAGGTGGCGGAATCGCTTTAACATTGACTCCGGTAAATGGAGATACAGGAATGAGTATGACCAATGCAGCCATGCTTGATGACGGAACTATGGTAACCTATGATGATTTAATTGATTACGATGGATACATCAACATTCATGCAAGTGCCGATGATTTGGCAACATTAGTTGCACAGGGTGATATAGGTCAAAATGCTTTAACTGGAGAAACAACCACCTATAGTTTAGCTACCGTAGATGTAGCAGGAATTAGTGGTAGTGTTATGTTTTCAGAACGTATGAATGGTGAGGCTTTAGCAACTATTATGTTAATGAACACACCAAATGGCGGAATGCACCCAGCACATATTCATATGAATGATGCCGCTACTGGAGGTGGAATTTTATTCACTTTTAACAGTGTTGATGGTACTACAGGAATGAGTAAAACCAATGTGAGTATTCTAGATGATGGTACTTCTTTTATGTACGATGATGTACTTACAGTGAATGGTTATGTAAACGTTCACTTGAGTGCTGATAATCTAGGAACACTTGTAGCGCAAGGAAATATTGGAATTAATGACTAATTTTACATAAGTTCATGTGTTTTTGTTAAAATCCCGGTTCGCCGGGATTTTTTAGTTTATATGATAAAAGTCAGTTTCAAAAATGAATTTGTCTACTATATTTGACCCATGCAGACTTTACAAGTACATACATTATTGAAAGAGAGCATAGCGGAAGGTATGAGTTATGACGCATACCTTAGTTTGGTAGCTACATTGGTAGCTGAAGGAAAATCAACATCGAAAATTCCATCAGAAGAAATGTCGCTTTTCACCAAGCTAAATTACAAGCGGATGCTAAGACTGAACAAAACCATCAAAATAGATGGTAGAGATGAAGAGGTGATTGCCTCTTACAGTAAGAAGGTTACTTGGTTGGTACTTGTTGAAAGCTGGTGCGGTGACGCAGCACAAATTTTACCTATTGTTTACAAAGTGGCAGCTTTGAACAAGAATATCACCTTGAAGATTATTTTACGTGACGAAAACTTAGATGTGATGGATCTTTGTTTAACAAATGGAGCCCGTTCTATTCCTAAGCTTTTGGTCATTAATGAAGATTACGAAATCATCAATGACTTTGGTCCCAGACCAGAGGCGGCTTTAAAGTTGGTTGATGATTTTAGAGAACAATACGGTAAACTTACACCGGAATTTAAGCAATTTTTACAATTGTGGTACAATAAGGATCGCGGTAAAAATACGGTCAAAGATCTTTTGCAATTAATGGTTTGATAGTAAGGTTCACTTTCCTTGAAAAAAATAAGTGATAGTGCCAATCTGCGATGTCTTTTGTGGATTGGCATTAAATTTTGCCTTCTTTGCGTAGTACATAGCGTTTTCTACTAAACATGCGTTGGTAGTAGTAGAACTGGCAATGTTTTGTTCCGTATCTGTGACGGTTCCGTTGTGATTTACTTTGATATTGATCACTACTTTTCCACCGGCTTCACATGTGTATACAGGATTAGGAATTTTTTTCACAGCTATTCTATCTTTTAGAGAATAGGTGATAGTTGTAGCACGTCCACTTTTTTTATTTTGTTTCAATATTTTATCTGGATCTACAGTTCCCAGGTTTTTTTGAGTAGCTCGTTTTCTTCGTTCAGCAGCTTTTTTAATACTCTCAATTCCTGTGTTTTCTGCAATAAGATCCTTTGAAATGTCTTCCTCATTTTCAATTGCTTCAGTTTCTTCCATCTCATCATTTTGATCCTCTTCGGATGGAGCTTCTAAAAATTCTTCAAGAGTTTGATAATTATTTTCGGCCGTCGTTGATGTTTTTATTTCCTTATTGATGGCTTGATGAGTGATTTTTTCTGGAATTTCTTCTTTTTCAGGAAGCTTCTCAGGTTCGGGTTCCATGACCATTTCAACCACATATTGGTCTTCTTTTTTTACCTTATTTAGATTGATGGCATAAGAAAACACTATTACATTTAGTAATATGAGTGCAGAAATAATAAACGCATAATGATTCTTATTCAATCGCATTGGATAAAAATAGAAAATCAGCTAATGTCTTCCTAACGAAGCGTTGTTAAGATATTTATAATGTATGTAATTGATTTACAAATTCTTCTGGAGAAATTGCATCAGAAACGTTGTAATCTCCAATTTTTGTACGGCGTAATTCCGAAAGGTAACCACCAGATTCTAGGGCTTTTCCAAAATCATTTGCTAACGATCGTATGTAGGTTCCTTTACTGCAAACTACTCTAAAAGATACTTTTGGCATTTCTATGGATGTGATTTCAAAAGTGTCAATAGTAATTTTTCTAGAATTGATTTCTACTTCTTTCCCTTCACGTGCAAATTCATACAAGCGCTTACCGTCTTTCTTCAATGCTGAAAAAACAGGCGGATATTGGTCTATTTCACCAATGAACTGGTTGGTAGTTTCTTTGATAAGATCTTTTGTAATATGGTCAATAGAAAAAGTTTGGTTCACTTCAGTTTCCATATCATAAGATGGTGTAGTAGCGCCCAAAGTAATAGTGCCGGTATATTCTTTGATTTGGCCTTGCAATTCCGGAATTCTCTTCGTGAATTTTCCGGTACAGATAATAAGCAAACCACTAGCAAGCGGATCCAAAGTACCAGCATGGCCCACTTTTATTTTTTTGAGTTTAAATTTCTTTTTAATGGCCCATTTAATCTTGTTCACTGCATTAAAAGAAGTCCATGTAAGTGGCTTGTCTATTAATAGTATCTTACCTTCTTTAAAATCTTCCTCCTGCATTTATACAATAATTAATGGCATTACAAAATAGTGAATCAACAAAATGGCTGCTCCTGCAAGAATACGGTAGTATCCAAATACTCTAAAACCATGTTTGCTCAAGTATCCAATAAAAGATTTGATAGCAATCATGGCTACTAGGAAACCAACTATGTTACCTATAATCAATAAATTTATTTGTTCTTGGTTTAGGGTAAAACCTTCTTGATAGTAATCAAATGATTTTTTTAATGTAGCTCCAAGCATCGTAGGAATGGCTAAGAAGAATGAAAATTCAGCAGCTACAGTTCTATTTAGTTTTTGAGTCATACCCCCAACTATGGTAGCGCCACTTCTAGATGTACCCGGTATCATTGCTAAACATTGAAAAAATCCAATTTTTAAAGCAGTCATATAAGATATTTCGGTTTCTTCACCATCACCAAACCAATCGTCTACTTTGATAAGCAAAATACCTCCAATGATAAGTGAAATGGCTACAGTAATTGGGTTTTCTAGTAAACTATCTATAAGATCGCTAAGTAGAAGACCAAGTACCGCAGCAGGTAAAAAGGCTACAAATAATTTTTTATAGAAATCAATACTTTGAAAAAAGCGTTTGAAGTAAAGAATGATTACAGAAAAAATAGTGCCTAATTGGATAACAATAGTAAATAGCTTAGTGAAATCATCTGATGCAATCCCAAAAAAGGAGGATGCAATGATCATGTGACCAGTTGAAGAAACAGGTAAAAACTCTGTTAAACCTTCAATAATGGCCAGCACAATGGCTTCTAGATAGTTCATGTAAAAGTGGGTTGTTAGTTAGTAGTCAGGTAATTTATTTTTCTGTCTTTCGCTTATCCGGGTTGTACAAAATAGCAAATACTTCAATTCCAAAACCAATAAGAATTAAGGTTGGAGCCAATCGTATTCTTCTAAAGCTAAAAACATCTTCATTAAATACATTTGGGTCATCACTGGCACCGCCACTCATAAGTATAAAACCTAGCGCTATTACGGCCAATCCTATCAGCATAAACTGATAGTTTTTCTTCTGAAATACAAAATTCTGTTTAACGGGTTTATTACTTTTCATAATGATTTTTTCAAGATAATTAATAATACAGGTCGTCTGTTCTTAAATTAAGAAAGCGCTGCGTTGCAAAAAAGGTACTTAACCAACTAATCAAAATACCAAATATAAAGATACCACCAAAAATGAACGAAACCATTTGTACGTCTTGTAGCAAGGCCAATTCGGGGTATTTTTGATCTAGAAAAGACATAATGGCCGTCATCACTGCAATGGCAATAATACTTCCTACAATACCTAGTTTAATATTGGTAGCAATAAATGGGCGTCTAATAAAACTCTTGGTAGCGCCCACCATTTGCATGGTTTTTATGATAAACCTTTTGGAATAGATAGAAAGTCTAATAGATGAATTGATAAGTAATACGGCAATTAGCATTACAATACTGCTGGCTATCAAAATACCGTATGATATTTTTTTGACATTGTCATTAAGCAATGTTACCAGTGGAACATCATAAGAAACTTCATCTACAAAGGTATTTCCTTTAACTTCCAAGGCTATATCTGCTAGCTGTTCAGGAGTTACATAAGCTGCTTTAAGGTGAATGTCTATAGAATTCTGCAAAGGATTATCTCCTAAAAACTCCACAAAATTTTCTCCTAAATCCTTCATGAGTACTTCCGCAGCTTCATCTTTGGAAACATATTCAGCCGATTTGGTATAATCTGCTAAAGCTAAACTTTTTTGAAGTTGATCTATTTCTGTTTCTTTTGCTGTTTCTTTCAAATATACGGTTACGGCAACCTGTTCTTTAAAGTGGTTAACCAGTTTTTGCGTGTTTAAGATCAACAAGGCAAGTGTTCCCAGTAAAAACAAAACCAGCGCAATACTGATGGTTACTGAAAAATAAGAAGAAATAAGTTTACGTTTTTGAAATTTGTCAAACGATGTACTCATAGAATTTTTGTGCGTGTCTTATAAGTTTTTGTAAAAGTACTAAAGTAAAATAAAACTTTAGTTGCTATTTAAACATTCCTATAGAAACTTTATTGTTCATTGGGAGTTATGATAGCAGTGTTTTACTTTTTTAAGTAGATGATGGTATTACATGGTTAACTGAAGTTTACGAAAACGTAAGAGTGTTAAAGAATCAATATAATTATGAATTTATCAAAACTGATTTATTTAAAAGTGTTAGTTTTGTGTAGTTTTCAAAATAACCACAACTAAAATTAGAAAATCACAATCATGAGATTAACTGCTTCATTTAACGAAAATACCTGTGTAGTGAAAAGTATTTCCGGCAGTGTATTTGGAGAAATTGAATACGAAGATAAAGTAACCTTCACCAATTGTATTTTTAAGAGTTCACAACGAATTTTACATTTAGAACAAAGTACCATGTTCAAAAGCGTGAGAAAAGTTACCGAAGAAGGAAACTCGGTATACACAACGCAACGAAATACTTGGAGCGGTGCTACGGCGATTGAACCATTAGATTACCGTGTAGTGGATGCTAGTGAAAAGGAACCTACCAAATTAACAGATGCTGATGGTCATCGTTTACTAACGATAAAAAATGATATGCCTGGTGTTGCTAGAAAAAGTATGTCACTGGAAGTCTCTACAGATGTGGATCCTGTGTTGATCTTGTTAACACTTCATCAACACATTTTGGGGAGTTAAAAAGTATCTGTAATCATATATCAGCTGCCTATAAGGGCAGCTTTTTTTTTAAAGTAATTTAAAAATTTGGGTTATCATTTAGAGAAATTCCATCGGTGACATTCTGTAAAGTTCATAAAAGATTAAATTGAAAAGTATGTATGTCACAGGTGTTTAAAGTTGATATTAGTTTTCTGTCTCCTATAAAAAAACTAGTATATTTGTATTTCAAAAGTATAAATTAATGAAAACTAGTTACTACCAAACGTTATTTAAAAAAGTGCTTCGTTTTACTGGAGTGATAAGTATGATTGTTGCAATGGTTTTTGCTTACAGACCAATGTTTACAGGTGATGGCAAGCAATACAGCAATTTAGTATTTATTTTATTGGGGTTAAGTTCTGTGTTTTTAGCCTTGGGGAGTAACCGTGAGTTTTCGATAGTAAACAGCTTGTTGAGTAAATTTCCGGCAATCTATTCTAAAGCAAAATCTGTAATAGTAATAGTGTATGCTATTGCTGTAATAATGGTTCTTGTAATGGGAATTGTAGGTGTTTTTTCAAGCACGCAAAATTCATTCACTTCAATAGGAACTGGTTTCTTGATTTTTGGTTTAGGAGGTTTGGTGATGCTGAATAATATGTTGGTGTCTAAAGATTAACTGCATAGTTGTCTGGTTTATTGTTTATTTTTAAAGGTAAACCTGATTCTTATCATTGTAAGTTCCGAAAAGCTTTTTGAGCCATAATCATGGTAGTGGGTTATGTATATTTGTTTAGAATTAATATAAATAACCATTCAGCTATGAGGCATCATCCAGTTAAAATAGGAATTATTTCATTCTTTATAGTTTTATTTTTTATGCCAATAGGGCATGCTTTAATGGTACTTACCGATGTATTGTTACAAGAGCAAAAGTTATCTGGAGCATTCTTTATTGGATTTTTGGGTTGTTTGTTACTTTTTATAAGCATTAATAGAGAGTTAAAATCTGCAACAGCTACGTTGTTAGGATTGCTGGCAGGAGTGTTGGTGTGGACTGGTTGGATAGAGTTTTCGTTCGTTTGGATTGCTGAAAAATTAAGTACACCTGCCTTAGTACAAAATGGCGTAGTGGTTACAAAACCAGAATATTTGCTAATGCCTTCTTCTTTAGGTTTACTAGGAGCCTTTAGCTTGTTTTATTTATTTACATCCAGTAAGTGTCAGTTTTTTAATTGGTTTCAGAAGCGTTTACATATCAAAAAACATATTAAACAGAAAGAAAAGGGAAAACCAGTAGCAGTAATTACCTTCATAGAAACCATTATGATTCTTTGGGTGTTTTATATGGTATTGTTATTTGTTTATGATGATGGAATTTTTGGTGATCAGCATCCGGTTACATATCTGGTAGCATTTGGTTCGCTGGTGTGGTCTGGGTATTTGCTGCCGAAGTTACTTCGTATTCAAAAGTTTGATTATGCGATTCGATATGCTATTCCTACTGTGATTATTTTCTGGAACTTTGTAGAAATTCTAGGACGTTGGAATTTGTTTAAGGAAGTTTGGATTCATCCTTTGGAGTATTGGAAAGAGTTACTAGGTATTGCAATTGTATTGCTGGGTTTTGTTGCGTATTATCTTCGGAAAACGCAATTTACTAAACGTGATAAATTATTGATATAGTTATTTTTAAGATAGGATGCACATTGAAGAGACCTAAAAATTATCAAGAGGTAGTGCAATGAGTATTCAATTAAAAAGCCGTTAGATAGCATTATCTAACGGCTTTTTATTTATTAAAGGAATCTCTCTTCTCTTAGAAAGACAAGCTATATCCTAAGTTAAATGTTGTACCTGGTGAACGGAACGAGAAGTTTTGGTTTTCTGCTCTGTAAGATTCGTATTCACTTTCTCTATCATCACCTAAGATGTTTTCAATCTTTAAAGTGATTTTTGATTTTTGCTCTTTATCAAGTGTTTTAGAGAAGTTAAAGTTTAAGCTATTAAAAGGAACAGAGTAAACATCAGGAATTAAACCTGCACTACCTACAACTTCCAAAGTTTTTCCTTGAACATTGTAGAAAACACCTGTTACAAGACCAAGATCGCTATTGTTATAGTTTAATCCTGTATTGATCAAGTATGGAGATTGCCCTTGTAAGCTTCTGTTTCTATCTACACTTTCTCCATCTTTTAAGAAAGATGTTCTAGCACTGTATTCCTGATCTGCCATTTTAAGTTTAGAGTCCATCACAGAAACGTTTACGTTTAAGCTTAAGTTCTCCAATCCTTTTGTAATGAAACCAAGATTTTTACGAGCTTCTAATTCTATACCTACAACACTAGCAGACTCAGAGTTACGAGGTGTAATTTGGTCTGGAACTGTTTGATCGTAAGCAACAATTTCGATAGGGTTTTTAAAATCTTTATAGAAACCACTAATAGCAAACATTTGAGCGTTGTTTCCAAAAAATTCGTATCGTAAATCGAAGTTATTCATGTAAGAAGGATCTAAATCTAAGTTACCTAAGAACATTAAACCAGTTAAAAGATCTCTAATCTGTACAGACGATTTTTCTTTAAAACTTGGTCTTGCTGTAGTTCTGTAGTAAGATGCTCTTACGTTTGACTTGTCATTTACACTATAAATTAAGTTAGCAGAAGGGAAAAGATCTAGTACATCAATTACTTTTTCGTTATTGAAGTAAGTATCATTTGTTCCTGTTCCTGTAAAGAAGGTAGTGTAATATTCAGCTCTTAAACCAATAACTGCTTTTAGCGATTCTGAAAAGCTAAATTCATCAGAAATATAAGCTGCTGCTGTATTTTGATTTGCTTCAAAATCATTTACATCTTGGTAGCTAGCTCTAAAATAAGATCCTGATTGATTTTCTGGAGTCCAAATGTTTTCATCTGCTAAAATAGCATCTGGGTTACCATTAAAAATTTCAGTATTAAAGTTCGCTGTGAAGTTGGTATAGAAAGTACTAATTAAGTAATCTCTCTTCTTATAACTATACAATCCACCAAATTTAAGATTTGATTTTCTATCAAATAAAGTATGGCTTTTAGTAAAATCTAATTTACCTATTAAATCTGTCTCTGTTAAATCTCTCCAGATTCTGGCTGGGTAACCTGCATCAGAACTAATTTGGTAAGTTCCGTCTCCGTTATCAATAAATGTTGTTTGTCTTGCATCTTTATCTTGTACGCTTGTAAAAGTTGGAGAAATATTCCATTCTGTTGTGAAAGATGTATCCTCCGAAACATGCTTACCAGAAAGTAACAAGTTTGTAATAGATCTTTGGTTGTATTCCAAATAGTTTTTAATGGCATCAACTCGGTTAGAAACGTTGGTTGTTTGGGTATAAACTGCTGCGTTATCTTCTCCGTTTTGAATATGTAAAACGTTGAATTTGTATTTTGATTTTTCAGTTTTATACGACAATCCTGCTAAACCAGATAAAAGCACTGTGTTTTGAGCAGAAGCACCAGTTCTTAAACGATCTGATCGTAAATCATACAAATCAGATTCTGACCATTTTAGATAGATTCCGTTTTCGAAATTATCATAAAAAGTAGTTTTGTTTTTGTAATCGATAGAAGCAATTAATCCTAATTTATTTTCACCAACATTAAATTGGTTACCATAGCTATATCCTATTCCAAAATTTGGTAAAGAGGTTGTTTTTTTAGCTGCCAAGTTAGAGTTGAAAGCACGTGTTAAAATAACAACATCCTGAGGATTGTTATAGCTTGTAGGTCTTGGTAAGTTTGTATTTGGTGTTAGACTGATAGGAATATCTCTTGTTCCGTCATCAAAACCTAAAAAGTCTGTTGCACCTCCATCATAACTCAAATAATCACTATTTAAATGCATATCTGGGTTATACCCTAAAGACATTGAAATAGATTGATGCTTTTGAGAAGGGAAGTCTTTTGTGATAATGTTTACAACACCACCTGTAAAATCTGCAGGTAGATCTGCAGAGGCAGATTTTGTAACAATAATGTTTTCTAAAATACTCGTTGGAAAAATATCCATCTGAACGGTATTCTTGTCTGGGTCTAAACCAGGAATATCCATTCCATTTAAGATAGATTTTGTATAACGGTCACCTAAACCTCTTACATATACATATTTTCCTCCTTGAACAGAAACTCCGGGAACTGTTTTAATAGCAGATGCAATACTTGATGCACCAGTTTTTTTAATACCTTCCAAAGAAAGTCCGTCCATTAAGGTTACAGATTTTTTCTGAATATTTAATACAGAAGCCTCTGTGTTTTTACGAACACTTGTTGTAATCACTACTTCATCTAACATAGCAGATGCAGGATTAAGTGTTACGTTGATTTCGGTAGCTTTATTAGCTTCCACAACTACACCGGTAATTTCTTTTGTTTCATAACCTACAAAAGAGAACACCAAAGTATAGGTTCCAGGTTCTACATCTAAAGAATACACACCATCAAAATCCGATGTGGCTCCGTTAGCATCTCCTTTGATAACAACATTTGCATAAGGCAAAATATCGTTGAACTCACCATCCATAATTTTACCTGTTACTTTTCCTAGTTGGGCCGACATGAACTGAGGAAGAGCGATGATAGCTAATAAAAATAAATACTTCTTAAACATAAAGCAGTTGTAATGAAATTTGTTATTTTATAAAGTAATATCCAAAGACCGTAAACAGTCTTTGGATATTTGTGTATTATAGGTTTATACTTTTAATACGTGTTATATTTAGAATGCACCTTGAGCGCTAGCGTAGGTCCATCCAAAAACTGATGTAGAAGCTCCTACAGTTGCGTTTGAAGCAGCGTCAATAGCAGTTACATTAGCTCCGAAGTAATCAACAGCTTCTGTAGATAATTCTACTGATGCTTCGTCATCGTTGTAAGCAGATAATAAATCTGCTGCAGTTTCGTATCCATCAGGAAGAACAACCTCTACATTAGCGAAAGTGATGTTTCCATTTTCGAATTCTGAAACAGCATCATTACCGTTGAAACGAACTCCACGACCAAAGTCATATACCAAAACATTTGATAATGCTACCATGTTACCATCTCTGAAATCAGCGATTCTACTTGATGTGTTACCAGCATATCCAATTAGTGTAAGGTTTTCCATAGTATGCATCATTCCAGAGTAATCTGTAGTTCCTTCAGGACCATCTAATTCTAAACCAGTTCCTGAGTTTTCTCCCATGATTACAACTCCGTTAGATAAAGTTCCAGACCATCCTTGATCAGTATCAAAACCATCATCTCCTTGAGAGTAAACAATAGCGTTGCTAACGTTTACTGTACCACCAAACCATTCGATACCGTCATCTTGGTTTGCAACGATTTCAATGTTAGAAATAGTAGTTCCAGAACCAACTCCACCAAGTGTTAATCCGTTGATTTCATTATCTTCACCAATAGTTACACCACCGTGTCTGATAGAGATGTAGTTAAGAATTCCAGAGTTGTCACCTGGTTCTGTTCCACCGTATTGACCGTAAGATTCTGTTGCAGCAATACCTTCAATTTGTGCAGTTTCTGAATCACCAGAAGCAGAGATAGGAGCTTTTCCTAAGATGATAACTCCACCCCATAATCCGTTATTAGCAGTTGTTAAGTTAGTTCCCCATTGTTCACCTACTGCAATATTATCATCAACAGACGTGAAAATAATTGGGTTACTAGAAGTACCTTCAGCCATTAATTTACCACCTTGGTCAACAACCAATGCAGAAGCGTCAGCTTCAAGACCATCTTCACCTTTAATAATTGTACCTGGCTCAATTGTTAATGTGATACCATCGGCAACAATTACTTTACCATCCATAATATAAATATGATCAGCAGTCCAAGTAGTATTTTCTGTTAATTCTCCACTAACAGTTATTTCTACTTCTGTTGAAGTTCCGTCGTCATCTGAAAAAGTAAGTTCATCATCGTCACCACAGCCAACGAATAATGTTGCTAGAAGAGATAGAAATACTAAATTTCTGAATTTTAAATTTTTCATCATTGAATTAATTAAATTGTGTTTTTGTTTTGAGTTAATTATTCAATTCCTCCTATTTGAAGAAATCCCTGCAAAGAAACATGATAAGGGTAAGGAGGTAGTTAATCGATTTTTATCAAAATATTAAATTAACACTAAGCGTTTTTCAGAATTCATTGGAATCAATAACATTAATTTAACATTGTCGTTTTTCGGCATGATTCCCATGGCAAGACTATTATTTTGTTACTTTGCAGCAAATTGAAGCATATGCACTGGGAACAATTACTTTCACTAAAAAAATACGGCGACGCTCATAAAAGATTAAGACTAGAACAAGATGAAACTAGGCTAGGGTTTGAAGTAGATTATGATCGAATTATTTTTTCTTCAGCATTTAGAAGTTTACAAGATAAAACCCAAGTGGTTCCTTTAAGCAAGACAGATTTTGTTCATACAAGACTTACACATAGCTTAGAAGTTTCTGTTGTGGGTAGAAGTTTAGGACGCGTTGTAGGGAAAGCTATTTTAGAAAAACACCCTTATTTGAAAGAGATTCATGGGTATCAAGCAAATGATTTTGGAGCTATAGTAGCTGCCGCTTGTTTGGCTCATGATATTGGAAACCCTCCATTTGGTCATAGCGGAGAAAAAGCTATAGGTGAATTTTTTAGTAAAGGACCGGGATCTATATATAAGGAAGAATTAACGGATAAAGAATTTCAAGATTTAATAGATTTTGAAGGGAATGCAAATGGATTCTCGGTGCTTACAAATTCTATGCATAAAGTAGGAGGAGAACTTAGAATATCCTATGCAACTTTAGGAGCATTTATGAAATACCCTAAAGAATCGCTTCCTAAAAAACCTTCTAAACAAATAGAAGATAAGAAGTATGGTTTCTTTCAGCATGATAAGTTTTTGTTTGAAGATGTAGCAAAAGACCTTGGGCTTATCAAAAAAGAGGGAAATCAAATTGCATATTTTCGTCATCCATTAGCTTTTTTAGTGGAGGCGGCAGATGATATTTGCTACACGATTATAGATTTTGAAGACGGAATTAATAAAGGTCTTATTGACGAAGATTACGCTTTGGAATATTTGAGCGCGATTATCCGTGAAACGGTGAACAGAGATAAATATTCTAAACTAACCTCAAAAGAAGAACGCATAAGCTATTTGCGAGCATTGGCTATTGGAAAATTAATTCAGGATGCTGTAGATGTTTTTCTAAAAAATGAAGAAGCCATTTTACAAGGTAACTTTCATTATGCATTAACAGAGAAAGGAAAGTTCACTGCACAGATGAATGACATTATAAAACTGAGCATTCAAAAAATATATAATAGCACAGAAGTTATTGAAAAAGAAATCATGGGGTATCAAGTATTGCAAACACTTTTAGAAAAGTTTACCACAGCATATACCAATGATATAAAAGGAGAAGCTTCTAATTACGATAAACTGGTACTGAGCTTACTTCCAGAAAAATTCCGAAGAGAGAAAGACACTACTTATGATCGTCTTTTATTTATCTGCCAATATGTTTCGTTGCTCACAGATGGTAGGGCAATGGAAATTTTCAATATTCTAAAAGGAAATCAATCTTAAATAGAAAAACCCTCTAACAATTTGCTAGAGGGTTTTTCCATTATTGTATCTTAAACTGAACGATAAAATTAAGGATTCGTTGCCATAGTTCCGTTAGAAACCCAATTGTTTACACTTACAATTGCGTTATCATCATAAGTAACTTCACTTAGCTTATCATTATTCCAAAAAAGCCAAGTACCTACTTTTTTACCATCTTCATACGTTGCCACTGCTGTGCGATTTCCTTTGTTGTCATAAGCAACCCATTCTCCGTGCAACTTACCATCTTTAAAATAGCCTTGTTGAGTAACTACTCCTTCTGCATTTTTATATGTTGCCTTTACTAGGTCACCTGATTTCTCTAAAATAGGTTTTTCTTGTTGAGCAAATCCGCTTAACGTAAAAACCATAGCCAAAGTAAATAATATTCTTTTCATAACTTCTATCTTAAAAGTTTCACTTCCTTTACATTTCTGTAACAAATATAAGTAATTTTTACATTCAAATTACATTCACGTAACATTAAATTAACATTGAGATCGATTTTGGTAACATTTGTCAGTAAATTACCGCTAATTATCAAGGGTTCAAAAGGTTAAAAATCAATGCACTTTTTATTTACTTACATCAACTAACTTCTTACATTTGCACTTTCAAAACAGAATTCAAGAAAATGTATAGAAGTCATACTTGTGGTGAATTGCGTTCGTCACATATAAATCAAGAAGTTACACTTGCCGGCTGGGTTCAAAAAGTGCGTGATAAAGGTTTTATGATCTGGGTAGATGTTAGAGATCGTTATGGTATTACTCAGTTAATTTTTGATGAAGAAAGAACACCTGCTGATGTTTTTGAAAAAGCAAAAAGCCTAGGACGCGAATTTGTAATTCAAGTAAAAGGCGATGTTATTGAGCGTGAATCTAAGAATGCCAACATTGCTACTGGTGATATAGAAATTCTTGTAAAAGACTTAACTATACTAAATGGTGCAAAATTACCACCATTTACTATAGAAGATGAAACAGACGGGGGTGAAGACCTTCGTATGAAATATAGATATTTAGATATTCGTCGTAATCCTGTTAAAAATAGTTTGCTGTTTCGTCACAGTGTAGCTATGCAGGTGCGTAACTATCTATCTCAAGAGGGTTTCATAGAAGTAGAAACACCTTATTTAATTAAATCTACTCCAGAAGGAGCTCGTGATTTTGTAGTGCCTTCTCGCATGAATGAAGGACAATTTTACGCTTTGCCACAATCGCCACAAACTTTTAAGCAGTTATTAATGGTAGGCGGTATGGATAAATATTTCCAAATAGTGAAATGTTTCCGTGACGAAGATTTACGTGCAGACCGTCAACCAGAGTTCACGCAAATAGACTGTGAACTTGCGTTTGTAGAACAAGAAGACATTCTAAATATTTTTGAAGGATTAACTAGAAATCTTTTAAAAGAAATTAGAGGAGTAGAAATAGAAAAATTCCCAAGAATGACGTTTGCCGATGCTATGCGTAAGTATGGTAACGACAAACCGGATATTCGTTTTGGGATGGAGTTTGGTGAACTGAATGAAGTTGCTCAACACAAAGATTTCAAGGTATTTAACGATGCTGAACTCGTAGTAGGTATTGCAGTTCCTGGAGCGGCTTCTTACACTAGAAAAGAGATTGATAAATTAATCGATTGGGTAAAGCGTCCACAAGTTGGAGCGCTTGGAATGGTGTATGTAAAGTGTAATGAAGATGGAAGCTTCAAATCTTCCGTAGATAAATTCTACGATGAGGCAGATTTAGCAAAATGGGCAGAAGCAACAGGCGCAAAAGCAGGTGATTTAATCTGTATTTTATCTGGAAACACCAATAAAGTAAGAGCTCAATTGAGTGCCTTACGTATGGAAATGGCAACACGTTTAGGGTTACGTAAATCAGATGAGTTTGCTCCACTTTGGGTTGTAGATTTTCCACTATTGGAATGGGACGAGGAAACTGAACGTTACCATGCAATGCACCACCCATTTACATCACCAAAACCAGAGGATTTTGATAAATTAGAAACCGCTCCGGGAGAAGTAAGAGCCAATGCTTACGATTTGGTATTGAACGGAAACGAAATTGGTGGTGGTTCTATCAGAATACATGACAAAGAATTACAAAGTCGTATGTTCTCTTTATTAGGATTTACTCCTGAAGAAGCAGAAGCACAGTTTGGATTCTTAATGAATGCTTTTCAATACGGTGCACCGCCACACGGTGGTCTTGCTTTTGGTTTTGACCGTTTGGTAGCTATTTTAGGAGGACAAGAAACCATTCGTGATTTCATTGCATTCCCTAAAAATAATTCTGGTAGAGATGTGATGATCGATGCTCCTGCGAACATTGATGACGAACAGTTGAAAGAATTACACATTAAGCTGAATTTATAAAAGTGAACCCAATCCCGCATGCAGCGGGATTTTTTTACCATTTTTCGTATGCCACTTACTCAAAAAAAATCGGTATTGACAAGATTCTTGCTATGGAAAACAAAACACATAGCGCCACAGAATTTTGTATATATCCTGAGTGTTTTGGTCGGTTTAATTGCCGGATTGGGTGCTGTAATTCTTAAGAATACAACACACTTTATTCAACATTTAATGGAAGGAAAAGTAGTGGGTGAATACCATCATGCATTCTACTTTTTGTTTCCTATTATTGGTTTAAGTATCACGTTTCTTATTAAGAAATATGTGATACGCCGTGATTTTGGCCATGGTATTCCAACAACGTTAAGAGCTATCGCCAAGAAGAAAGGAATTATGAAGCGCTATTCTATGTTTAGTGCATTGTTAACCGCCCCTTTCACTGTTGGTTTTGGTGGTTCTGTAGGTTTGGAAGGACCAACGGTTTCCACGGCAGCAGCTATTAGTTCTAATATTTCAAGATTGTTTCATACCAATCAATCCACTAGAACTTTATTGATAAGTTGTGCTTCCACAGGTGCTATTGCTTGTATTTTCAAAGCTCCTATTGCTGCTATCATTTTTGCTATTGAAGTTTTCAGTTTAGACCTTACCTTGTCTTCTTTACTTCCTTTGCTATTATCATCTATTTCGGGAGTTTTACTTTCTTATTTCTTTTATGGAGCCGATACTATTTTACCTTTTGAATTGGTAGGGAGATTTGCTTTGTACCAAGTTCCATTCTTTATTGTATTCGGAATTTTAACCGCATTGACATCTATCTATTTTACAAAGGTATATGCATTTTTTCATGACTTTTTTGATAGTATTCAATCTCCCATTAAACGATTATTACTTGGTGGCCTCGGCCTTGGGGTTATTGTATTCTTTGTGCCTCCGCTCTACGGGGAAGGCTTTGATGTGATCAATAATATGGTTACCGGAAATTATATGGATACAGTTTCTAACAACTTCCTGCATTTAGAAATTTCAAATGAGTGGGTTGTTGTTGGGTTACTTTTTGGATTGGTACTTTTCAAAATCATAGCCAGTGCACTTACTTTTGGTGCCGGTGGTATTGGAGGTATTTTTTCACCAAGTTTGTATATGGGGTCTGTTTTAGGATTTGGTTTTGCTAGATTGGTAAATACATTTCATGTGATAAGATATGAGCTTTCCGAAAGTAATTTTGCACTTATTGGAATGGCTGGGGTTTTAGGAGGCGTTTTGCAAGCTCCTTTAACAGCTATCTTCTTAATTGCAGAATTAACAGGAGGATACAAACTTTTCATTCCATTGATGATTACGGTGGCTATTTGCTTTGCAATAACCAAATACTTTTTACCATATTCTGTGTATAGCATGGAGTTGGCAAGGAAAGGAGATTTGATCACACATGATAAAGATCAGGCAGTTTTAACGCTAATGAACATGGAAAGTTTGATAGAAACTAAATTTGTTCCTGTAAATCCTGAAATGAATTTGGGAGAAATAGTTCACAAAGCGGTGGTAAAATCAAACCGAAATATTTTCCCTGTTATAGACAAGAGCGATAATTCACTTCAAGGAGTTATTCTGCTCGATGACATTCGTCCGGTAATGTTTAATCAAGATTTGTATGAAGAAATGACGGCTGCTGATGTAATGCAAAATGCACCGGCGGTAATTGATTTAGACGAAGACCGAATGTCTGATGTAATGCAGAAGTTCCAAGACAGTAGTGCATGGAATCTACCGGTAATCAGTGAAAATAAATATGTTGGGTTCATTTCAAAATCCAAGCTTTTAACGGCGTATCGACGTAAATTGATCACGTTTACCCAACAATAAATTGGATTTCATCTTATGAAAAAAGTAATTGTAATACTATTTATACTCATTCTTGGAGCCATCATTTATGGTTTTTATACTAAAAACTATATTGATGTTGCTCAGGGAGAACGCATTATTGGAATTAGTATTTTAGCAACTTCATTTATTCTTATGCCACTGTTTATTTACCATAGATGGAAAGGTAAGGATATTAGAAATTACATGCTTACCAAGGAAAATCTGGATAAGATGAATCAAAAAGATGATCAGAAAAAATCTAAAAAACACTGATTATCAATAATTTTTCAAAAAAATAATCCTAAGTATACGTACAGTCTCATTATTAAACTGTACTTTTAGACCTTTAAATTTTTTATTACATTTTTATAATGACAGGTACAGTTAAATTTTTCAATGAATCAAAGGGATTCGGATTCATTACTAACGACGAAACAGGTAAAGACATTTTTGTTCACGTAACAGCTTTAAATGGAGTTATCTTAACAGACGGAACCAAAGTAGAATATTCAGAAGAAGAAGGAAGAAAAGGATTAGTTGCAACTAACGTACAAGTTATCGGCTAATTTTTCAACGATATATATTTTATTTTGAATAAAGCGCGACCCTTGGGTTGCGCTTTATTATTTTAATTCAAGTTTCGTTTTTCAATAAAAAAACGTTTCATAAGTGAGGCAGCTTCTTCATGAAGTACTCCACCTTTTATTTCAGTTTTTGGATGCATTTGTGTACCCATAACGCCACATCCTCTTTGGGTATCGGTAGCGCCATAAATCACTTTACTTATTTGACTCCAATACAATGCACCAGCGCACATTTGGCATGGCTCTAGCGTAACATAAAGTGTGCAATTTTTCAAATACTTACCACCTAAAAAATTAGCAGCAGCAGTAATTGCTTGCATTTCGGCATGTGCAGTAACATCGTTCAATGTTTCCGTTAGATTGTGTGCTCTTGCTATTATTCGATTATCTACTACAATGACTGCTCCTACAGGAATTTCGCCTTTTTCAAAAGCAATTTCAGCTTCCTGTAATGCTTTCTTCATAAAATAACTATCGTCAAAAATGTTTTCCATTTTACAAAAGTAATTGAAAAAGATTTGGCAGGATGTTTGATACCCTAACTTTAATCTAACTAATTGCTTATGAAATCTTTCAGCGGAATAGCTATTCCAAATCCTTGTCACGAAAACTGGGAAGAAATGTCTAAAGTTGATAAAGGTAAATTTTGTAGCAAGTGTGCTAAAACGGTTATAGATTTTACCAAAATGCCCCAGCAAGAAATTTCAAACTACTTATCTAACAAAAGAGGTGAGAAAATATGTGGGAGGTTTACAAATGATCAACTAGATCAAATAACTATCGAAATCCCTACAGAAGTTTTTTATAAAACATATAGCTTCAGAAAAAGTTTTATGCTGCTTTTACTCATTGTAATGGGAGGTACATTCTTTAGTTGCGAAACAGTTACCAACAACAACTCAATGTTAGGAAAGGTAATTGTAACCGATACTATCACCAAAACAGATTCCACAACGGTAAACCCTATTCAAATTGACACTACTTCTACAGTAAAAATAGGAGAATCTATTATAAACGATTCGGTAAAATGTACTACCGAATCAGCAAAGAAAACTTTAGAAATTCCAGAAATAGTTACAACAGGTGAAGTTGTTGAGGTTGCTTTGATGGGAGATGTTGAATATGTAGACCCAACTCTAACTGAATTCAATATTACATCTGTTGATAAAGTACCAGAATTTATGGATACGAATACCTCTCAAAACGCGAATACAACTGCAACAAAACTGTTTATAGAAAATATACAGCAAGTTTACGATAAGCACTTAAATAAAGAACTATTACAACGCATCTTTAAAGATTCTAATACTACTCATCAACGGGTGTATGCCGAGTTTATAGTAGATACTTTAGGTTACATAAGCCTAAAACAAGTGAGAACAAACAATCCTCTTTTACAGGATTATACCAACAAGTTTTGTGAATTCTTACCACGAGTTGTTCCTGGTGAGCATAATCACAAAAAAGTAGCAGTAAATTTTGCATGTCCTTTTATATTAACAAGGGAAAAATTATAAATAATTGTAATTTTGCCGCCTGAATGGCCTCCGACTTATTAAAAAATATCACTTATCCTGCAGATTTACGTCAATTGAGTATCTCTGATCTTCCGCAATTGGCAAAAGAATTACGGGAGTTTATCATTGATATTGTAGCCACAAAAGAAGGTCACTTGGGAGCTAGTTTGGGAGTTGTAGAACTTACCATTGCTATTCATTATGTGTTTGATACACCAACCGATCAACTTGTTTGGGATGTAGGTCATCAAGCTTATGGTCACAAGATATTAACAGGACGAAAGGAAATATTTCATACCAACAGACAGTTTGGAGGAATCAGTGGTTTTCCAAAACGCTCTGAAAGCGTGTACGATACTTTTGGGACTGGGCATTCCTCTACCAGTATTTCTGCTGCTTTGGGGATGGCTATCGCCTCTCAACTCAAAGGAGAAACCAACAAGCATCATATTGCAGTTATTGGAGATGCCTCTATTGCTAGTGGCATGGCCTTTGAAGGTCTCAATCATGGTGGGGTAACTGATAGTAATTTATTGGTGATTCTCAATGATAATGCAATAGGAATAGACCCTAGTGTTGGTGCTTTAAAAGAATATTTAACTAACGTAAAAGTTAACAAGCGTTTAGCGCATAACAATATTATCAAAGCCTTAAACTTTGATTACACAGGCCCAGTTGATGGTCATGATTTTGAAGCCCTTATTACTGAATTGCGTAGACTGAAAGCTATTAAAGGTCCTAAATTTCTTCATGTGATCACTACAAAAGGAAAAGGATTAAAACAGGCTGAAGAAGATCAAGTTACGTATCATGCTCCAGGAAAGTTTGATAAGCTTACAGGGGAGCGAATCATTAAAAAAGATACAGAACCACAACCACCAAAATACCAAGATGTATTTGGCCATACGCTGGTAACGTTAGCCCAACAAAACCCAAAGATTGTGGGTATTACTCCCGCTATGCCTACAGGAAGCTCTATGAAATATATGATTTCGGCTTTTCCTGAACGAGCTTTTGACGTTGGTATTGCCGAGCAACATGCGGTAACACTAGCAGCGGGTATGGCTACACAAGGAATGATACCTTTCTGTAATATTTATTCCACATTTTTGCAAAGAGCTTACGACCAAGTGATACATGATGTAGCCATCCAAGATCTTCCGGTAATTTTCTGTTTGGATAGAGCCGGACTTGTAGGGGCAGATGGCGCTACGCATCATGGAGTTTATGATCTTGCTTATTTGAATTGTATTCCAAATTTAATTATAGCTGCACCCCGCAATGAGGTAGCGCTACGAAATATGATGTACTCAGCTCAAGAAGGGCTGGAACATCCTATTGCTATACGCTACCCTAGGGGGAAAGGAGTATTAGTTGATTGGGAGCAACCTTTTGAATCTATACCAATTGGTACAGGGGAATGTTTGCAAGAAGGAACCAAAGTGGCTGTCCTTTCATTGGGCACTATTGCTAACAATGTTACGGAAGCTATTTATGAACTGAAGGATTCGTCCAATTTAATAGGGCATTATGATCTTCGTTTCTTAAAACCATTGGATGAGCAGCTTTTGCATACCATTTTCTCTAGTTATAGCCATATTGTTACCGTGGAAGATGGCTGTTTAACCGGAGGGTTTGGACAAACCATCGTTACTTTTGCTAATGACAATGGCTACTCACAAAAAATCATACAATTGGGAGTTCCCGACCAGTTTATTGAACACGGCAGTACAGATTTATTACAAGAAATTTGTAAGATTGACGTTTCATCTATTAAAACCACTATACAAAGCATTATAAATTAACGTTTTTGCTATGAGATTTTACCACATACTACTATTGCTATTGTTATTCTCCAGCATTGGAGTGAAGGCACAAGACTCTATAACCGTAAAACAAGTGCCTATAAAAGAACTTTTATCTTTAGAGTTTGACTATGGAAATAACAATGTAGATGCCGGAAAGGATAAGAAGAAAGAAAAGAAAAAGGAAATTCCAAAACCAACCTGGACCAAAACTAATAATTTAGGATTAAACTTAAGTGAGGTTGCCTTTATGAATTGGCAAGCCGGTGGTGAAAATGCTATTACTACTATTGGTAAGGGGAATTTTGTTAGAAAATATGTAGACCGCTATTTGCAATGGAACAATGAGTTGATTGTTCGTTATGGACTTAACATTCAAGAAGGTCAAAAGATCCGAAAGTCAGATGATGCGTTTCAATTCAACTCTACATTTGGTTACCGAAAAGATTCTATTTCTAATTGGTTTTATTCTGCTAAATTCAACTTTAATACACAAATGACCAACGGTTATAATTACCCTGACCGAGACAACCCTATATCGCGTTTGATGGCTCCAGGATATGTATTTACGGGTATTGGTATGGAGTATTCCAATGATGAGGATCAACTAACTGTATATCTTTCTCCTATGACATACAAAGCAACCTTTGTATTGGATCAAGATTTAGCAAACGATGGTGCATTCGGGGTACAAGGTGCTCGTTATGATGGTGATGGTAATGTGATAGAAGCCGGTGAAAAGTACTTTGGTGAGTTTGGTATTTTAGTAACTAATACCTGGGAAGAAAAGCTGGGTGAAAATATGGTGTTTAATAACCGATTAAGTTTGTATACCGATTATATCAATAGCTTTGGAAACATAGATATTGATTGGGAAATGACATTGGATCTTATTGTAAACAAATTTGTAAAGGCAAATATAGGCGTTCATACAAAGTATGATAACGATGTAAAGTTTAAAGAATCTGAAGATGAATACGGAAATGCCTATACATACGGACCTAAAATGCAGTTGAAACAGATACTGGGTGTAGGTGTTGTCTACGCATTCTAAACTCCAATTGTTATGATTATAAAAGCCGGAAAAATATGTTTTTCCGGCTTTGTTTTTTACTGAAAAAGTTCAGCAAATAAGCGGTATGATTTAATGCGTTCCTGATGATCAAATATGTGGGAAACTGCCATGATCTCATTGACACCAGTTTTTTCTATAAAGTCTTTTGCCTTTTCGCCAACGGTCTCTTTACTTCCTATAAAAGAATACGTAAGCATGCTCTCTGCTGCTTCTTTGTGATATGGACTCCAAATGGCATCCATATTGTCTACTGGCGGAGGCATTTTGCGGAGGTTACCAGTTACGATGCCTAAGAACATTTGCTTTAGCGTAGACGATAAATATTCAGCATGATTATCCGTATCGGCAGTAATGACATTTACACAGGCTATTACGTATGGCTCTTTTAGCTCTGCTGAGGGCTGAAAATTCTTTCTATAAATATCCAACGCTTCTAGGAACTGTTTGGGCGCAAAATGGCTTGCAAATACATACGGCACTCCCATACTAGCTGCTAAATAAGCACTATCTGTACTGGAACCTAAAATATATATGGGAACTTCAGCACCTTCGGCAATGAATGCACGCACTTTTTGCCCTTGATTGTTGCTGGCCATATACCTTTGAATCTTTTCAATCTCATATGGAAAGTGATGTGCAGCCGTCATACGGTCACTACGAATAGCAGCAGCGGTATCAGGATCGGTGCCTGGGGCTCTTCCTAATCCAAGGTCAATCCTTCCGGGGAATAATGCTTCCAGTGTACCTATCTGTTCTGCTACGATCAAAGGAGAATGGTTGGGCAACATAATTCCGCCAGAACCTACCCTGATCTTTTCAGTATGATTGGCAATGTGATTCATCAACAGTGTAGTGGCAGCACTTGCTATATTGGGCATACTGTGATGCTCTGCTAACCAAAATCTGTTATAGCCAAGTGCTTCTGTTTGTTGCGCTAGCTCAACACTGTTTTGGAATGCCTGCGTAACGGAGTTCCCTTCGGCAATAGGAATTAAGTCTAAAACCGAGATGGGAATATCATATAAAGGTGTATTGTTCATATACAATGCTTCTGATTAAGACACCAAAGTTATGAAACGATGTTTTGAGTTTCCTTAAAAGGATGTGAAAGTGCTATTCTCTTTCGTCGAATGGTGGCTGAGAGTTCTATTAGATGTTCATTTTGTATTCGCTTATTGTATATTTATTTTTATTGGAGCTCATGATGTGTGTTCCACAGTTCATGACGCAAAACGAACCAAAAAGTCAAGGCTTATTATTAAAACTAAGGAAATGCTACGGTACTCTCCACCACAGATAAAACACAACTCCATTTGGGTGTTTATATCAGTGGTTAATACATCTTATACCTGCTATTTGTACATGGGAATGTGAGGAGTACTATTCTCTTTCGTTGAATGGTATGATGATTTCTTTTTCGAGATAGTTTTTGAGTCCGTTTAGGAGCATTGCCCAACAAAAGGAGGATCTGCGGAAGTGATGATTACATTCCGGCCAATTGATATGATAAAACTGGAGGAGTGTTCTGTCTTCTACCTCTTGTAAGCGAAAGCCAAATGTGGTGGGATTCCAGTCTTCATCTGCTTTGGTCATCTTTAATTCAAAATGGTAAGGTTTATCAGCAATTGTAACCTCAGCGAACCAATTGTAGTCTTCGGAGAAAAACAGGTTGTAAGTAGCTCCTGTTGTGGGCTCTCCAGTGCACTGAAGTGTCCACCAATTGTTTAGATGTTCCGGTAGGGTAATAGCGTTGTACACTTTTTCTACCGGAACTACTATCATTAGATCGTGATGTATGCTAAAGCTGTTGCTCATAGACTTCTATTTTAGCCACTGTTTTTTCAATGCATAGAATGTGTAGGCTAATAAAAAGATGCCAATTCCAATAATGATGATCGGGAAGATAAGGGAGGTTGGCCCCATGACATCTGCTACTTTCACAACAAAGATGGTATAGTACATTTGGACTAATACCGCCAATAGCGATATTAAGAATACATAATGCGATAATTTTTTTCTTAAGGACATAAGCAGGGCTGCGATAGCACCACTGATGGTTGCTATACCGTAAACAGTAGTAGACCATTCGGGAAATTGTGCTCGAAGGTTGCGTTCGGTTTCGGGCATTTGCGCTAGGAGTTCATCGGTTATCATAAGATCGCCAATGAAGGCCAATACGCCCATAACATTCCAAATAATGGCCAATGCCGAGATGATCCAAAAAGAGATAGGAGGTTTTACGCTGGTTGTTGTCATAAGATTTAGGTGCTTTGGTTTCTTAAATTTAATTAAAAAACTGAAGTAATCTCTCTTACTTTGGAAAAAAATATCATGGCAAAGTATGTTTATTTGTGACTATTCAAATGATATATACTCCCGTATTAAGTTCTTTACCAAGTATATCGAGGAGTGGTTGTAGTTTGTACGTAATTACTATGTAGTATGTATGTAGTTAGTACGTGATTGGGTTACTATAACGTTACTACGAAGTTACTATAGCCTTACTATAAGGTTACTATACGCCGGGTGTTTTTTGAAGCAATTTTTGTAGTTGTTGGGGTGTGGAGTTACTTCTTTAGAAAGGTAGTGATTTTGGGTTAGATACTGGTAATGAGTAATTACTAATTCGTTATTTTGAATGTTAAATTATAAATGTTGAATGGTTTTTTGTTATTGTTTTGGAAGTACTAGCTAGAGGGTTGCACTAGTGGGTGGGGTAACCATGGAGATTTGCTTAAAGAGAAATGTAGGGTAAAAGACTACTTGCTTGTTGGAGTACTTTGTAAAACTATGAGCGAGACGCTGGAACTAGCTAGGAAATAAGTTAGATTTTAGAGGTACGAAGGGAGAAGTGTTATTTTGAATGTTGAATTATATATGGTGAATGGTTTTTTGTTATTGCCTTGGAAGTACGAGCGAGACGCTCGCACTAGCGGGGGCTAATGGGGTCAGCATACTCCTATTCTTCTTTTTGATGTCTAAATTGCCTGTAAACAATCATAAGTACCGTAAGAACAGCTACTATAAAAAAGCTATGTAGCACACTTTTCCATACCCCAAATCCGGATAGTAGTCCCACAATAAAAAACGGTACGAACAATGCAAGAAGTCGATATGTAAGAACTAAATACTTGTTCATATTAGAAATTTTTTTTCAACCAATTCAACGCCTTCTCAAAGTTTTCAGGTTTTTAAATTGAAATAACAAATATTCTTTTCAGTATGCTATAACTCATATTATGAAGGATTTATATTTTCTAAAAGTTCTGTTTTTATGTATTCTGTTTTCTGAAATTACTAAAACTCTTCACTCCTCAGTATTGCTACTGCCTAAAGATTTTTCTATGATATTACCGTTATGATTAATTATTATATAATATCCCCAATCAATAATTCTATCTGTACGTGGATACCCAATTAGATGAATATTTTTACTTCTGAACTCTAAAGAGGGGATATCCTCTTTTCTTTCCATTTCAGTTTTTTCATCAATCATTATTATTTGTGGTTTATTGTCAATTACCTCTGTTGAAAATTTATAATCATAATCAAAAACTATAGGGATGTATTCCCCATCAACATAGACATACCTATTTCCTTGTGCACATCTATTTAAAACGTCGTCGTCTTCATCTAGCTCTAGAAAATACAAAGTGCTAGATACACCGTCAGAATTTGTTAGAAGATACATTACATAATCTACAGTTTTGTTTTTTTCCAAAAAATCGTTTATTACATCTTCGGTTTGAATAGGAAATAAATAAGCAATCTTATTTGGGCCCATTTTTGAACTAGAACAACTCATCATAAAAAATGATGCTAAAAGAATGAATATGTACTTCATTTTATTTTCAATATTCAAAATATACTATTCGGTTTAAAAATATAGTCTATGAAAGTACGAGCGAGATATACACTACTCTTTCACGCGTACTCTATCAGTAGCGCGACCATGAAATTGTTTACCGTATTTATTTTCTATATTTATCTCTGCTGAAATAGTATTCACTTTATGATCTAAAGTAGTCCTGTATGTGAAATTACCTTTACTGTTTGTTAAGGCATCTGGGTTTACTTTTTTACCATTAACAATACTATCAAACTTTATAAAGTATTTTGCATTGCTGCTATAGGCTATCACAGAAAAAGTTTGTTCATAAACGGAACCTTTTTTGTAAGTATTATTCAAGCTTCTAGTATCTTTAAAATAAATGCTGTCAAAAACATATTTGCTGTTAATATCTGCCAATACGTTTCTTAGACTATCATTTTCCTTTTTTAAAAGTACCTTTTCTGTATCAATTTTCTCAGAGCAACTTACAAAAGCCAATGCAATGGCTGCTACAATCAAATGTTTATAGTTCATGCGTATCATTTTATCTGCTCAACTCACTTTTACCATCAAGAATTATTAACATGGTATCCATTTCTTTAAGGGCGTGCTGATACCCAATATCAAAAGCTTTGTCCATCATTTTGGTATCTAGAATACCTACGGAATAGATTTCCGGTGGTAAAAATACATAGTGACATTTTTCAAACTTTTGATAATAGTTAGAATCCATAGTAATGGAAATCACGCGTTGCAATAATTTGAAGGTACTATTGATGTCTTTATTCGTAACATCCGAAACCGGATTTACAAAACTCCCCATAGTTACATCGCAGGTATCGCAAACAGGTTCGTATGGAAAGTTATTTAATAAGCCGCCATCGGAATATAATTGTCCGTTTATGTCTACCGGAGAAAAATAGGGCGGAAGCGCACACGAAGCCAATAGTGGCTTGATAAGATCTCCCGAATCAAAAAACTCCAGTTTCCCGGTGTTGAGGTTGGTGGCAGTAACCGTAATAGGAACTTGAAGTTCTTCAAAAGTGGTTACTTTAAAAAACTTATGAAATAAAGCTACGTACTTTTCGCTATCAATAATACCGGGTTTGTTCATAGCAAAAAGGTTGAGTGCAAACACGGGTGTTTCTTTAAAAAATGCCATCATATCATCGGGGTGATGTCCTGTGGCATACAAAGCCGCAATGAGCGAACCTCCACTAGTGCCGGCCAGGCAATTGGGCTGTCGGCCGTGTTCTAACAATGCTTTGAGTAAGCCGGCATGTGCCAAGGCTCTAATACCACCGCCAGATAATACCATGCCAAAAGTAGGTTGCGGAGTTGTGTTGTCTTGCTTCTTAAATAGCTGTAATAAACCCATGGTTTAAAGATACAATTTGTTGTGGGAAACAAATGTGAAATGATTGTTTAGATAAGTTTTATTTTCAAGACAGGTTTGACATTCTGCCTTCAAGAAGACTTACGATGGTATTCATTTCTTGGAGTGCATGTTGATATCCGGTGCTAAAGGCAAGATCTAGCATTTTTACATCTAGCATGCCTATTTTTTGAATGTTGGGAGCCAAAAATACGTAGTCACACTTTTTAAATTTTTCGTAATAGTTGGCATCCATGCTAATGTGATATACACGTTGTAATAACCTAAATGTAGTGCTAATATCCGCCTTTTCAATTGGTGTCACTGGGTTTACAAAACTTCCCAGAATAATATCACAACTATCTTGTAGAGGTTCTACCGGAAAGTTGTTCATCACACCACCATCAGAATACAGTTCGCCATTCATCTCAACCGGAGAAAAATAGGGTGGTACGGCACTACTGGCTACTAAGGGTTTGATGAGTTCTCCTGAATTAAAATATTCCAAAGTACCGCTGGTAATGTTGGTCGCAGCAATGGTAGTAGGTATGTGTAAAGCTTCGAAAGTATCTTTGGTGAAAAATTTTCTAAAGAGTTGATCGTATTTCTCGCTGTCAATGAGTCCGGGTTTTTTAAGGGCAACCAACGAAAAACTAAACAAAGGCGTTTCCTTGAAGAAGGCCAACATTTCATCGGGATGATAACCACTGGCATATAGGGTCGCTACCAAAGCGCCACCACTAGTTCCTGATAGTTGATCCGGGTAAATGCCCACTTCTAAAAGAGCTTTTATAAAACCTGCGTGGGCCAAAGCACGCACACCTCCGCCGGATAGTACCAATCCTAGTTTTGCTGTATTTGTTGAGGTCAATTTCATGATTTCATAGCATGATTATACACAAATATAATCATTGTTATTGTGTTTTTTATAGTTAGAAGTGATTTGTAACTGCTGCTTGTTTTTTGCGTTAAACTTATGATAAAAAGAAACGCTCCTTGGTAGAACGGTTGTACTAGATTATGGATTGCCGTACATTTATTCTTTCAAAATAAAATAACAAACACATGCATATAGTTATTTACGGCCTCGGTGGCGTGGGCGGTTATTTCGGAGGAAAACTTGCCAAAGCAGGAAATAATGTTACTTTCATTGCCCGTGGCGCTCATCTAAAAGCAGTTCAGGAATACGGACTCCAAGTAAAAAGTATCGATGGTGATTTTACCATACAACCAACCTTAGCTACCGATACTATAAGCGATGTGCCGAAGGCAGATCTTGTAATTCTATCGGTGAAGTCATGGCAAATACCAGAAATAGCGGAACAACTAAAGCCTATTTTGCACTCAGATAGTGCGGTATTACCGCTACAGAATGGAGCCGATAATGTAGAAAAATTAGTAGAAGTATTGCCGGAGCACCAAGTCTTGGGTGGCTTTTGTAAAATATACAGCAAGAAAGAAACCGATGGAGTGATTGATCATTTTGGAGTTTCTCCGGCTGAAGTAGTGTTGGGAGAATTAAATAATAAAAAGACTGAAAGAGTAGCGGCAATCGCTCGGTTATTCAATGAAGCCGGCTGTTTGGGAACTGTGGCAGAAGATATTCAAAAACGCATATGGAGTAAGTTTATCTTTATTACCACAGTGAGTGCCATTGGCGGACTTACAAGAGTGAGTATAGGAGCTATGCGAGATGTGCCTTATTTATATGATGTATTGAAAAATACAGCGTTGGAAATTAAAGCCATAGCCAATGCCAAAGGCATAAACCTTACTGATGATGATATGGGAGCGCTTTTCAATTTTATTGATAAACAACCGTATGAGGCTACTGCTTCTACCCAGAGAGATATTATGGCTGGGCATCCTTCAGAATTGGAAAATTTTAATGGGTACATTGTCAAAGAAGGAAAACGTTTAGGAATTCCAACTCCGGTCAATGAATTTATTTATTACTGCTTAGTTCCTCAGGAAAAAATAGCCAGAACTTCATAACTCATTCAATTTCCGAACCCATGTGTCTGCTTCTGTTGCGGTGCTTACAAAGTTGCAGGGAATGGTAGTAAATTGCTGCACGTATTGTAAATCCTTTAGGTCTGAAAGTTCTTTGGATATCACTACAACCCATCGAGCATTTTCCTCTAAAACTTTCTTGTAGGTAACTAGAATCATGGGGTCAAAAGAGTGAGTGGCCGCTATATCGGTACGTAAAACCCAAATGCCCACGGCTTTTTCTCCATAGTGTTCATATTTTAGTTGTAGCGCTTGTAAAAAACTGGCCTCATCAAAATGCGAGGCGTTATGGAAATTCACCTCTATATATTCTTGGTGCAGCGTAAGGCGAAAACCATCTAAGTTATGAATGATCATTTCAGTGAGTTATTTCGTCAAAAATATATTCTTTTATTCTTTCAATGTGTGAAAGCTTTTATAAAAAAGCTACCCTACCAAAATAAAGTAGGGCAGCTTTCTCCAAACAATGTTGGAGGTTACAAAAAACGATGAATCTTTATAACGTAGCTGATATCTAATACCGGCTTACATTTCTTTTCTTATTGCGGTTTGTGTTAATGTAGTTTTATGTATAGCAACTCTGTAAAAATACAAAAGCATTCAGCGTTTTTTTGTAACCTTTATTACACGAAACCCTGACAAATGTTGGTTCGGGTTTTCTCCCAGTTTCCTCCCAGTCACCTCTTACGAAAATTAATTTTCGTTGGAGCATTGTAAACCTACTTTAGCGGGAAGCTACACGGAGCTATAGTAAATGAGCAAGGGAGTGTAGAAAAATCTATGAACGCAAGCCAACAATCCACCTTGCTAACTAAACAAATATGGTTAACTTTGGCAACGATTTTAGAAACAGCAAAATAGATCACAGATCATGAAATATACTCCAAACGAGATTGAAGCCAAATGGCAACAGTATTGGGCAACAAACCAAACGTTTAAAGCTACTAACCAAAGCGATAAGCCAAAATATTATGTGTTAGACATGTTTCCTTATCCTTCTGGGGCGGGCTTACACGTGGGGCACCCGCTTGGGTACATTGCTTCAGATATTGTAGCGCGTTACAAGCGTCATCAAGGTTTTAATGTGTTGCATCCGCAAGGATATGATTCGTTTGGGTTACCAGCAGAACAGTATGCCATTCAAACTGGGCAACACCCTGCTATTACTACCGAAACCAATATCAAAAGATACCGCCAGCAGTTAGATAAAATTGGTTTTTCTTTTGATTGGAGTAGAGAAGTACGTACCTCAAATCCTGAATATTACAAATGGACACAATGGATTTTCATTCAGTTGTTCAACTCTTGGTATAACAATGAAAGTGATAAGGCGGAAGACATCAGTACGTTGGTAGCTATTTTCGAAAAAGAAGGAAACGCTACTGTAAATGCTGTTTGTGATGATAACATCGCTGTTTTTACTGCGGAAGAATGGAACGGATTTTCTTCGGAAGCACAACAGCAAATCTTGTTGCAATACCGTTTAACCTATTTGGCAGAAACCGAAGTAAACTGGTGTCCGGCTTTAGGAACGGTTTTAGCGAACGATGAGATTGTCAACGGTGTTTCAGAACGTGGTGGACATCCGGTAGTTCGTAAAAAAATGACACAATGGAGCATGCGTATTTCTGCCTATGCAGAGCGTTTGCTTGAAGGTTTGAATAGAATCGACTGGACAGAATCGTTGAAAGAAAGTCAACGTAACTGGATTGGTAAATCGGTAGGAGCGTCTGTGAAGTTCCCCATCCTATCCTTCCCCAAGGGGGAAGAGAAAGCAACGCCGGGTTACATGACTGGTGGTAATAATGCTCATTTATTAATAGAAAAAGCCAAGGAAAATAGAAACAATCCTACTGAAGCTGAAGCAATTTTATGGAATGCGCTTAGAGGAAAACAAGTAGGATACAAGTTTAGACAACAACATTTAATTTCAAATTTTATTGTAGATTTTGTGTGTTTGTCTAAAGGATTGGTCATTGAAGTTGATGGTGGAATTCATGATCAACAACAAGAAAAAGATGCAGAGCGTACAGCTATTTTAAATGAGCTTGGTTATAAAGTAATTCGTTTTAAAAACGAAGAAGTTATAGGAGATTTGGATGGTGTTTTAGAAACAATTGTCAATGTTTTGAAAACACAACCAGAAACTCCCCTTTCCTTTGGAGAGGGGCAGGGGGAGAGGAAATATATCGAGGTTTTCACAACCCGTCCTGATACTATTTTTGGAGTAACGTTTATGACACTTGCTCCAGAGCACGATTTAGTAGCGCAAATTACTACCGACGCACAAAAAGCAGCGGTAGAAGCCTATATAGAAGCCACTGCCAAGCGTAGTGAGCGCGAGCGTATGGCCGATGTAAAAACCATTTCTGGGGTATTTACTGGGGCGTATGCAGAGCATCCGTTTACCAAAGAACCTATTCCAATTTGGATTGGCGATTATGTACTAGCGGGTTATGGAACCGGAGCTGTAATGGCCGTGCCTTGTGGTGACGAGCGTGATTATGCGTTTGCCAATTTCTTCAAAGGAACCGAAGGCATGCCAGAAATCAAAAATATTTTCAATCAAGATATTTCAGAGGAAGCGTTTGCAGCCAAAGAAGGTTTTGAGTTGGTAGCATCTGATTTCTTAAACGGATTGGGCTACAAAGCCGGATTGCAAAAAGCTATTGAGCAATTAGAAGCTATTGGTGCCGGACAAGCAAAAGTAAACTACCGTTTGCGAGATGCAGTGTTTAGTCGTCAACGTTATTGGGGAGAACCGTTCCCGGTGTATTATGTGAACGGAATGCCACAAATGATTGCCGACGAATATTTGCCAATTCGCCTTCCGGAAGTAGAAAAATATTTACCAACCGAAACTGGCGAGCCGCCATTAGGCAACGCTACCGTTTGGGCTTGGGATACTACCAAAAATGAGGTAGTAAGCAATGACTTGATCGATAACGAAACGGTTTTTCCATTAGAGTTAAACACCATGCCGGGTTGGGCAGGAAGTAGCTGGTATTTTAACCGCTATATGGATGCTAACAATACCGAAGCTTTTGCATCGCAAGAGGCGTTGAATTATTGGAGAGAGATTGATTTATACATTGGTGGTAGCGAGCACGCAACAGGCCACTTGTTGTATTCTCGTTTCTGGCAAAAATTCTTGTTCGATAAAGGCGTAGTTCCTGTAGATGAATATGCAAAAAAGTTGATCAACCAAGGAATGATTTTGGGGAATTCTGCTTTTGTGTACAGAACTGAAGATGGTAAGTTAATTTCTAAAGGATTGGTAGGCGATCAAACAGTTTATCCTATCCACGCTGATTTAGCAGTGATCAACGATGTGACCAATGAATTAGATATTGAAGCATTCAAAGCACATCCATTATACACTGAATATAAAGATGCAGAATTCATACTAGAAGATGGAAAATACATTGTAGGCCGTGAGGTTGAAAAAATGTCAAAATCGAAATACAATGTGGTCAATCCTGATATTATTTGTGCAGAATACGGAGCAGATACTTTACGTATGTACGAAATGTTTTTAGGCCCATTAGAGCAAGCAAAACCATGGAATACTGCGGGTATGACAGGAGTTTCTGGTTTCTTGAAAAAACTTTGGCGTTTGTATACCAATGATGAAGGTTTCAATATTACCGATGCAGAGCCAAGCAAAGAAATGTACAAAGTGTTACATCAAACCATTAAAAAAGCAACAGAAGATATCGAGAATTTCTCATTCAATACTTCTGTTTCACAATTCATGATTTGTGTAAACGAGTTAGGAAAACTTAAATGTAACCACCGCGCTATTTTAGAGCCATTGGCAGTATTGGTTTCGCCATACGCTCCGCACATTGCAGAAGAATTGTGGAGTGGTTTAGGTCACGAAGAATCAATTTCGTGTGTAGCCTATCCTAAGTTCGAAGAGAAATACTTGGTAGAAAGCAGTAAAGAATATCCGGTTTCTTTCAACGGTAAAATGCGTTTCAAACTAGAATTGCCATTAGACATGTCTAAAGAAGATATCGAAAAAACAGTAATGGAAGATGAACGTACCCAAAACCAATTACAAGGAAGAACCCCTAAAAAGGTGATCATTGTTCCGGGGAAAATCATCAACATTGTTGGCTAAACAAGGATAACCAACGCTATTTATATGTCAATGCCGCTGTAGCACTTCCGTAGATGGAATGCTGTAGCGGCATTTTTTTGTGGCTAATTCTATTTTGTTAACTTCTGTAGGCTTCCCCTGATTAGAACTGCTTATTTGTCAAAAATATTCATTTAATTCCTTAGAGGGTACCCTCGAAGGAATTAAATTTTGCGTACGGCACTGGTGCCATATTACCTAATGATTTATGAGGTCTTATGTTATTATAATCCTCTAACCATATCATAGTTTGTTCTCTTACTTGATTAATGTCTTCAAAAATATATTTATCCAAGACACCTCTTCGGTAGGAACCATTAAAACGCTCAATAAATGCATTTTGTGTTGGTTTTCCAGGTTGTGTGTATTGGAACTTTATCTGATGCATTTCACTCCATTGCTGTGTAATCTTAGCAATAAACTCAGGACCGTTATCCATTCTTATTTTTAAAGGTTTACTTCTTCGATTAATTAAATGATTTAATACCCATACTATTCGATTGGCAGGAAGTGAAAAATCCACTTCTACATGAAGTGCTTCTCGATTATAATCATCAATAACAGTAAAAGCTCTAAAGCGTTTTTTGTTATCTAATACATCCGTTACAAAATCAATACTCCATGATTGATTTTGTTGTTCTGGAACTTCTAAAGGTTCTTTAATCCTAGCTGGTAAACGCTTCTTTACTTTACGCCGTAGACTTAACCCGAGCTTCTGGTAAATACGAAAAACTCGTTTGTGATTCCAAGTATATCCATCAGCACGTAGACGCTCAAAGGCTTTCCAAAATCCCTCTTCACTATGTGCTGCTACTTTTTCTTTAAGTGCTTGTTCTATAACGGAATCATCTTTCTCTTGTAAGCTATAGTAAAATACACTTTTACTAAGTAATAATACACGGCAAGCCCTGCTGATACCGTAATGTGAAAATTCAGTAGCTATGGCACGCTTCTGGCAAGGCTTTAGAGCTTTTTTTCAATAATCTCTTTAGCTAATTGGTGATCTAGTGCTAAACTGGCATACATCTGTTTTAAACGACGGTTTTCTTCTTCGAGTTCCTTAAGCCGTTTTAGCTCACTAGAATTCATGCCTGCATAGCGTTCACGCCACTTGTAGAAAGCTGCGGTGCTTACTCCGTATTCACGAGAGATCTCTGCCGCACTTTTGCCGTTATCAAACTCTTTTAAAATCTTAGCGATTTGTTCTGGTGAAAATTTACTCTTCTTCATACTGTTTAAAGTTAATAAAATTTATACTTTTAAACAGTCCTATTTTAAGGGAAGCTTACACTTCCAAATGAGATAGAAATTCTTTCGGTATTTCCTTTACGGTTAGAGCCGCCGGAATGTTGTTCTATAAACTGTTTCATTTTCTTTTCTTCAATTTCTTCAAACTTTGCTTGACTCACTTTTTTTCCGCCGGTTGGTGGTTCAATTGTTATGGTTTCTGTATTTAGAGAGATTTCGCTACACACCAACGTAAGGTCGCCCCTGTGCAATTCTAAGACCAATCCGGGTAACCCCTGGTATTCTTCCGGACCGTTGCTTACCGGGATTTCGGGCGTGTACCAAGCAATAACGGTGCGCTCTTCTTCTTTTTCTTCTTTGGGAGTATCGGTGCCAAAGCTGGTAATTTTAGAAGTATAAGTGTGAGTAGCTTTGTAGCAAGTGTATTGTCCTATTTTTTTGGTTTCTGAAGTAAGTTGCCAATCTTGTTTTGGCAAACTGTCTTGCACAGAAAATATCTTGCCCATCATATCGGTTTTGTTTACAAAGGTGCCGGTAGCAATGTTTTTATAATAGGTGTCCACGGCACCGCTACTTGCAATTTGTATTTGTATGCCATTGTTTAGTTGTGGTTGCGGACTGTTGAGGTGTGGCACTTCCTTGTAAATAGATTCCGATTGATTAAAAGTTAATGTAAACTCCTTTTGCATGGCAGCTGCCAATTGTTTTTGAATGGCCTCTTTTTGTTGGTCCGACATGCCTTGGTCTGAACTCATTGTGAATTTCGTTTTGTAATGCTGAAAATACGTAGCTTTTCCTTGTTGCGAAAAACTGCATTGCGAAACCATGATGAAAAGTAAAAATGCAAGATATTTCATAACTGTTCGATTTTTTGATGATTGTTTTAATGTTGAGATTTGATAAATGTTGTTGTGAATTTCTTAAGACCAGCAATAGTTTCGTTGATGTGAGCTGCTGTATTTTCTGATTTTAATTTAAATTCTGAATTGTTTTCTTGAGTGATACCGTTGTGTTTGTCAGTTATATGTTCGTTTACATAAGAAATTATAATGGTGATTTTCTCGTCTGGTTCGCTGTCAGAAAACATTGCTTTAAGGTCGTCCCAATCTATTTCTTCCAAATCTTCAAGGCTGGTTATTTTCATAGAGAATGATGAAGAAACTGTTTTAGAAGTTGTTTCCTGACTAAACACAGTACTACTATATACTAATAAGAAAACTAGGAGTAATTTTTTCATAACTGTTCGATTTTTTGATGATTGCTTTACAAAGATGCACTTCCTTTTTTACTCCAACAGTTAAGTAGTGTTAACGAGTGTTAACCGGCAGGTTTTCAGAATGAAAAGACCTATTTTTGAAACATGAACAATCGCAAATACCAATTCATATTATACGCCATCATTGCAACTATTGTACTTACCTTAGGTGTGCAAGTCTATTGGAATTACAGAAATTATGAAAATAATAAACAGCATTTTCAGAGTGAAGTGATTGCAAGTTTAGACACAGCTCTGGAAAAGTATTACAATCAAAAGTCTAAAGTTAACAGTTTGTCTATTATCAAAGTAGATTCGTTGGATAGTCCAGATGTTTCTAGAGTACTTGATTCGTTTTTTAAAAAGAAAATAAAACCACTGAAGCAGCATAGGGAATTGCATAACTTCTTTATAGATTCCACAAAAAAAGACACAGCAACGTCTGGTTTTAAGTCGCTTCATAAATATAAAAATGCTGGAGATACGTTGGTACAAATGTCTGTAAACTCTTTAACGTTTAATTCTAGTGAAACCAGCCCAGAAGGAATGCAGATATATTCCGGAAAATCTATGTACGATTCCTTAAAAACAGATCTTAATTTTACTTCCATTTTTATTTCGTTTACTATAGATTCCTTGGAATATGGCCAACTAGATAGTTTGATGAAATCAGAATTGCAACGGAAAGATATGGAGATTCCGTACAGCCTTACTTTTAAGAAAAAAGACACCATATTTTCTCAATTTCAACCAGATATTGTTCAACCTAACTTTTTAAAAGGCGAAGCGTCTACAGAGAATTTGTCAGATGGAGAGCAGTTGCTTATTCATTATCCAAACGCTACAGCTATTATTCTTCGGTTTGGGTTGTGGGGTATTTTGGTCTCGGCGATGTTGGCTTTGGTAATCATCAGTTGTTTGGTGTATCTAATGCAGGTGATTCGTAAGCAAAAACAACTGTCGGAGATCAAAGATGATTTTATCAGCAATATTACACACGAGTTCAAAACGCCCATTGCAGCCATTAGTGCGGCTTTAGAAGGTATGCAAAACTTCAATGTGCTCGATGATAAACAGAAAGCAACGCAGTACGTAGCCATGTCGCAGCAACAATTGCAAAAATTGAATGTGATGGTTGAAAAGATTTTAGAAACCTCTACTATGGAAACTTCAGAAATTGCCTTAGCAAGTCAATCGATTTCAATGAATACGTTATTGACGGATTTGGTCGATTTCTATCAATCTCAACATCCGGAAAAGCAATTTGAATTGACAGCTACAGAAAATTGTAGTTTGAAAGGCGATGCGTTTCATTTAGAAAATGCTATTAGTAATGTAGTAGATAATGCCGTGAAATACGGTGGAGATCATATAAAAGTAGACTTACAAAAAGCAGATAACATACTGATTAAGATAACCGATAACGGAGGCAACTTGTCTAAAGAACAGCAACAGAAGATTTTTGAAAAGTTCTACCGCGTTCCCAAAGGAAATGTACACAATGTAAAAGGTTTTGGGATTGGTTTGTACTACACCAAAACCATTGTTGAGAAGCACGGGGGAAGCATTTCGGTGAGTGTGGGAAAAATGAAAACTACTTTTAAAATTGAATTGCCGTATGTCTAAAACTACCACCATATTATTAGCCGAAGACGAAGCCGTATTGGCGCACATTGTAAAAGAAAGTTTGGAAACCCGTGGTTTCAAAGTAATTCATTGTGCCGATGGAGAAGCTGTGATGTCAACTTATCAAGAGCATCATCCAGATTTATTGGTGCTTGATGTAATGATGCCTAAAAAAGATGGTTTTACGGTGGCCAAAGAAATCAGAAACATCAATGCGCAATTGCCTATCATTTTCTTAACGGCCAAGTCACAAACCAAAGATGTGGTAGAAGGTTTTACCGTTGGAGGAAATGATTACCTGAAAAAGCCTTTCAGTATGGAAGAACTCATTGTGCGCATGCAAAATTTGTTACGAAGCACGACTGTAAAAGAAGCTGACTCGGAAGTGATTACTGTTGGGAATTATACATTTGATGTTGCCAAACAACAGTTGCAGTTTCAGCAAGGAGAGAGTGTGGAGTTGACACACAAGGAGTCGCAACTCTTGTTTTATTTGTTGCAGTATAAGAATGAAATTCTGGAGCGTTCCTTTATTCTCAACACACTTTGGGATACTGATGATTTTTTTACGGCCAGAAGTATGGATGTGTACATTACCAAGCTTCGAAAAAAGCTGAGTAAAGACGAAACCATCAAAATTATCAATGTTCGGGGCATTGGTTATAAGTTGTTGGTCTAATCGGTTACAATCATCTTGTTTTTTCGTGATTTGTTAAATGTGTAAAACTTATTCACAATCGTGTTATATTTTGTCAACTTTTCTTGGATTGTATCGCAGGATTTGTAGAATTTTGCATCTTAACAACACAACATTATGAAAATAGGAATTCCAAAGGAAATTAAAAACAACGAGAACCGTGTAGGGATGACGCCTGCCGGTGTTTTTGAACTCATTAAACACAAACATACCGTTTATGTACAGTCAACCGCGGGCGAAGGCAGCGGTTTTTTTGATGCTGATTACGAAGCAGTAGGAGCTACTATTTTACCAACCATTGAGGATGTTTACGATGCAGCAGAAATGATTGTAAAGGTAAAAGAACCTATCGCAGAAGAATATCCGTTGGTAAAACCAAATCAGTTATTATTTACGTATTTCCACTTTGCTTCTAGTGAAGAATTAACCTTGGCTATGCTGAAAAGCGAATCGGTTTGTATTGCGTATGAAACTGTAGAAGACCCAGATGGTAGCTTGCCATTGTTAACTCCAATGTCGGAAGTTGCAGGAAGAATGGCGATTCAACAAGGAGCGAAGTATTTAGAAAAACCAATCAAAGGAAAAGGAATTTTACTAGGGGGCGTTCCGGGAGTTTCTCCAGGAAAAGTATTGATCTTAGGTGCAGGTGTAGTAGGAATCCAAGCCGCTAAAATGGCAGCCGGATTAGGAGCACACGTGACTATCTTAGATGTAAACATGAAGCGTTTGCGTTATGTAAACGATATTATGCCACCACACGTAATAACCGGATTCTCTAATGAATACAACATTCGTAAGCACATTCAAACACACGATCTTATTGTTGGTGGTGTATTGATCAAAGGAGCGAAAGCTCCAAAATTAATCACCAGAGATATGTTGAAAGACATGCATCCAGGAGCTGTGATTGTAGATGTAGCGGTAGATCAAGGTGGTTGTATAGAAACTACGCATGCTACAACTCACGAAGATCCAACGTTCATTATTGACGATGTGGTACATTATTGTGTAGCCAACATGCCAGGAGCGGTTCCTTATACGTCAACGGTTGCATTAACCAACGTTACCTTGCCATATATTTTGAAATTGGCTAACAAAGGATGGGAACAGGCTTGTGAAGAAGATCCGGGCTTAGCAAAAGGGTTGAATATTGTACACGGAAAATGTGTGTATGAAGAAATTAACGAAGCTTTTGGCTGGGAAGTATCTTGCTAAGACTGTCAAAATTTCGGTTTTTTGAAATGGCTCACTTTTTGTAATTCATACATTCGTAACGAAAAAAGAAAAAGAAAATGTTAGGATATTATTTATTGATAGGAATTATCGCTTTGGTAAGTATGGCGGTGAGTTCCAAATTGAAAAGTAAGTTTAAGCACTATTCACAGGTTCATTTACAAAATGGCATGAGTGGTGCCGAGATAGCCGAAAAAATGTTAGCCGATCACGGAATTTATGATGTAAAAGTTATTTCAACTCCGGGAATGTTAACAGACCATTACAATCCAGCAAAGAAAACCGTAAACCTGTCAGAAGCTGTATATAGTCAGCGTAATGCAGCTGCGGCGGCAGTAGCAGCTCACGAATGTGGACATGCCGTGCAGCATGCCAAAGCCTATAGTTGGTTAACCATGCGTTCTAAACTAGTGCCTGTGGTGAGTGCAACATCCGGAATGTCGCAATGGTTGGTATTCGGTGGTTTAATTTTAGGAGCCGGGGTAGGACTCGGTTTTGGATTTTACATTGCCGTAGCAGGATTGATTTTTATGGCGTTGGCAACTATCTTTAGTTTTATAACACTACCTGTAGAGTACGATGCAAGTAACAGAGCCTTGGCTTGGTTAAAGAATAAACACATGCTCAATCAGCAGGAATATGAAGGAGCAGAAGATGCTTTGAAATGGGCAGCAAGAACGTACTTAGTCGCAGCTTTAGGGGCATTAGCTTCTTTGTTATACTGGGCTTTACAAGTTTTTGGCGGAAGAGATTAAGCAAGTTATATAGATATTTTGAAAAGCGATTGTCAGTTGGCAATCGCTTTTTTTATGATAGAAGCTTTTAAGAAGCATTAGTTTGATTATTTTTACTGCATGATTTTAGTAACCGGAGCAACAGGAATGGTTGGTGCACATGTATTGGTGCGCTTGTTAGAAAAGCAACAACAGGTACGTGCTTTGTACCGATCGGAAGCTAAAATTCAGCAATTGGCAAAATCTTCATTATTTAATGGGAAAGAGCATCTTTTTGAAACTATTGAATGGGTAAAAGCAGATATCAGAGATGTTCCTGCGTTGGAATTTGCTTTTATAGATGTAGATGAAGTATATCATTGTGCCGGGTTTATCTCTTTCAATCCTAAAGATTATCGTAATTTAAGAACTATCAATATTGATGGAACAGCTAATGTGGTGAACTTCTGTATTGCAAAACAGGTGAAAAAACTTTGCTATGTAAGTTCTATAGCAACACTTGGTAATCCTGATAAAGATGGGGTAGTTACTGAAAAATGTTTTTGGAACCCTGATGAAGATCATCATGTATACGGAATCACCAAATACGGTGCGGAAATGGAAGTTTGGCGTGCTTCTCAAGAAGGTGTTCCAGTCGTAATTGTTAATCCGGGAGTGATTTTTGGTGCTGATATGAGTAGCAAAAGTATGGATGTCTTCAAACAGGTAAAAAAGGGATTGTCATTCTACACAGAAGGCGGCAGCGGATTTGTATCTGTAGATGATGTAGTTACTATTATGTTGCGTTTAATGGAAAGTACCATAAAAAATGAACGTTTTATTGTAGTTTCTGAAAACCTATCTTATCAAACCTTGGTAACCGAAGTGGCCAAAGCTGTCAACGCAAAGATACCTTCGAAAAAAGCAACCAAATCTTTGTTGAGAACCGTTCAGTTTTTAGATTGGATACGAGGTATTTTTACTGGAGGAAGTAGATCTTTTACAAAGTATACCGTTCAGTCGTTACATACACAAACCAGCTATAGTACCGATAAAATTAAGGAAGCCATAGATTTTGAGTTTGAACCTATGGACAAAGTTATTCAGCGTTACGGTACATCTTTTTGATTTTCTTTCCGAAGTGTGAGTTGTTCTAATCTTAAATTGTAAAAAATAGGTTCTACAATCATGATTAGCATATACCAGTCCATCCCGGAAAATAATTCCGTAGCAAAAACTACCACCCAAATAATAGCCGGCAGATGGAAGGCTATAAAACTGTTTTTCAGTTTATCAAAGCTGAAATTGAGTGAGTTGATCACCGCGTTCAAAATCACAAATAAAATTCCAAAAACCAGCGCAAGGAAAATAATTTGGGGGTTGTCATTAGTCAATGTTCCTTTCAAATAGGAGAGTACCAATACCAGCGCAAATGAAAAAATGAAACTAAATATAAGTTGTATGATAAATAGTTTTTTAATCATTTTTTATTATCATTCACATTAGAGGTAGACTTTAGAATAGGTTTCTTTGGAGTTGAACTTTTTTTACTCTTTTTTGATAAACTATCTGTTTTCGCTTGATTTTTTTGTCGTTCTATATTGATGGAATCCTGGATTCTTTTTTGTTCTTTTTGAAGTTTATCTTTTATTTTATCAAAAATCTTGGCATATTCTTCCGGGTTTTTGGCAGCATAGTAAACGCTACTGTTGGAAAATTGTGCACTATCTATTTGATATTTTTTTAGAAGATATTCCTGCGGATTGATGTTGTTTTTCTGCAACGCATCAATATCAACTCCTTTTATTGCCGTAATAAGACTCAAATCATAAAGCACCTTTTCCATCTTATCAGGTGGAATCAAATCATCGGGTTTTTCTATGATGGTTTGTTTACAGCTTATAAAAACTAAACTGAAAACTAATAAGACGAAAATCTGCTTCATATTATCTGTTAAACGTTAATCGTTTTGCATTTCTTTTTTCTGAAATAATTCCTTTTTCGTAAGCCAAATGCCCGTTTACAAAAGTATGCGTTACGCTAGATGAAAACTGGGTGCCTTCAAAAGGAGACCATTTACAATCGTATTCAATATTTTCTTTGTTTACAATCCAAGGGCTATTCATATCTACCAAAACCAAATCGGCATAATAGCCTTCTCTAATATAACCTCTATCTTTAATATTGAAAAGGATTGCCGGATTATGACACATTTTTTGTGCCAGTTTTTCAATACTGATACGACCTGTTTTTACAGATTCTAGCCAAGCCACCAAAGCATGTTGCACTAGTGGACCTCCAGAAGGTGCACTGGTATACACATTTTGTTTTTCCTCTAGCGTGTGAGGTGCGTGGTCTGTAGCTATTACATCAATACGGTCATCCAATAAAGCTTCCCATAAACCATCTTTATCTTTTTGGGTTTTTACTGCCGGATTCCATTTTATAAAGGTTCCTTTCTTTTCATAATCGGCGTCTGTAAACCAAAGGTGGTGTGTACATACTTCGGCAGTAATTTTCTTTTCGGAAAGCGGAATGTCGTTACGGAAAAGATGTGTTTCTTTTTCGGTAGATACATGGAAAACATGCAATCTGGCTCCGGTTTTCTTAGCAAGTTCTATTGCTTTGCTCGAAGATAAATAGCAAGCTTCTTCACTACGAATGATTGGGTGGTATTTTATAGGAATATCATCACCATAAATACTTTTGTAGTGTTCCATATTTCTGCGAATGGTGCCTTCATCTTCGCAATGTGCTGCGATGACCATTTCTGTATTCGAAAAAATAGATTCAATTACTTTTTCATTATCAACTAGCATATTTCCGGTAGAAGATCCCAGAAAAAGTTTTACTCCGGCACATGAAAGCGGATCTAGCTTTTTCAGTTCCTCCAAGTTGTCGTTGGTTCCTCCAAAGAAAAAAGAGTAGTTGGCGTACGCACTATTGGCAGCGATATTGAACTTGTCTTCCAGCTTTTCTATAGTAGTAGTCTGTGGATTGGTGTTGGGCTGTTCCATAAAAGTGGTGATTCCGCCCGCAACGGCAGCTCTACTTTCGGTGGCAATGTTTCCTTTGTGCGTGAGTCCTGGTTCTCTAAAATGTACCTGATCATCAATGATTCCCGGCATCAAATATTTTCCTTCGGCATCAATGATGACATCAGCGCCGGCATCTTTAATGCTGGAAGCTATTTTTTCAATTCTTTCGTTCACAATTAATACATCGGAAGAAAAAACAGTTCCTTCGTTTACTACTTGTGCATTTTTGATGAGGTATTTCATTTTTGAAAAAGACTTTTAAGTTTCATGGAGACCACTCCGAAAATTGCTTCATATATGATAGATCCACTCATTTTTGAGATTCCCTTTACACGATCTTTAAAGATAACAGGAATTTCCAGTATGGTGAATTTTTTTAAATAGGCTTTGAACTTCATTTCTATTTGAAATGCATAGCCTACAAAGTGAATTTTATCAAGATTGATGGTTTCTAGAACGTGGCGTTTGTAACAAATAAAACCAGCGGTGGAATCATTTACGTCCATGCCCGTGATAAGTTTTACATATTTTGAAGCGCCATAGGAAAGTAAAATACGGTTCAACGGCCAGTTGACCACCGTAATTCCTTTTACATAGCGCGATCCAATGGCTAAATCTGCTCCTTTGTGGTAACAAGCTTCTAAGAGAAACTCTAGATCTTTTGGGTTGTGAGAGAAGTCAGCATCCATTTCAAAAATAAATTCATAATCTCTTGCCAGGGCCCATTTAAAACCGTGAATATATGCAGTACCCAAACCAGATTTTTCGGTTCGTTGTTCTAGAAATATGCGGTTTGGAAATTCGTTTTTTAAATTTAATACAGCTTCAGCCGTGCCGTCTGGCGAATTATCATCTACCACCAAAATGTTGAATAAAGAGGGTTGTGCTAGCACCGCTTGGATGATGGCCTCTATGTTTTCAATTTCGTTGTATGTGGGTATAATTACGAGGCTTTTTGGCATTTGCGTAAAAATTTTAGGCAAAAATATAATTTTCTAAAAACTTGTTTGTTGATAAAGTGAGTTTATCTGTTATTTAACAGAAAACCTTACTTTTGAAACCTAAAAGAATTGCATGAACGCCATAACTCGCATCACTTCAAATTATGATTGGATAACCTTACTATTTTTTGGGGTTATTTGTGTAGTTTGGATTGCAAAATCCTTGTATTACCATAGGTTTATGGAGTTTTTGCAACTACCTTTTAATAACAAGTATTTTTCAGCTATTTTAAAGGAAAAGAATTTAGAGAGTTCGTTTACTTTGTTAATGCTTGTTGTTCAAATTGTAAGCTTTTCACTCTTTCTTTGGGCTTGTTTACAAACTTCCATAGTGCTTCCGGTAAATGAAGTTTCCAGCATTCCTTTTTGGATCATATTACTTGGAGTTTTCTTGTTCATCAGTTGTAAAATTGTTTTACAGGTTTTAATTTCTTCAGTTTTTGATATTCAAAATTATACCAATGAATTTCTGTATAGAAAATTAAGTTACCTCAATTACAGCGCTTTATTAATTTTGGTAGGAGGAGCCTTTAGTATCTACAATAAAAACCTGTCAATTTCGGCGCTTTATATTACTTTTTTTATTGGTTTTTTAGTAAATCTTGTAGGTTGGTTGGGCATCTTAAAAAATTATCAAAAATTCATCCTCAGATACTTATTCTATTTTATTTTGTATCTTTGCGCTTTCGAAATAGCACCCTTGCTAATTGTAGGGGGTTATTTAACAACTAAATAGCGTCATTAAACTAAAAGGTTATACATGAAAGTGAAAACAATTCTGGTTTCGCAACCGGAACCTAAAGTAGAGCACTCCCCGTATTCACAGCTTGTAGAGAAGCAAAAAGTAAAAGTTGATTTCAGACCTTTTATACATGTAGAAGGAGTAGATGCAAAGGACGTTAGACATCAGAAAATAGATCTTTCTAAATTCACTGCGATTATTCTAACGAGTAGAAATGCTGTAGATCATTTTTTTAGAGTAGCGGAAGAAATGCGATTTAAAGTACCAGACAGTATGAAGTACTTTTGTCAATCGGAAGCTGTAGCTTATTATCTTCAAAAGTATGTGGTGTACAGAAAACGTAAAATCTATGTGGGTAAAAGAACATTTGCAGAGTTAGCTCCAAGTATTAAAAAATACAAGGATGAAAAATTCTTATTGCCATCTTCTGATGTTTTAAAAGATGATGTTCCTGCTACATTAGACAAGTTGAAAGTAAACTGGACAAGAGGAGTTTTCTACAAAACCGTAATAAGTGATCTTTCTGATTTGAAAGATGTTTATTATGATATTTTAGTATTCTTTAGCCCGTCTGGCATAGAGTCTCTATTTCATAATTTTTCGGATTTCAAGCAAAACGATACCCGAATTGCAGTATTTGGAAACACGACTCAAAAAGCAGCGGAAGAAGCTGGTTTGAGAATTGATATCAAAGCACCAGCTCCTGATACACCATCGATGACCATGGCTTTGGAAAAATATATTGTTGAAGTAAATAAAACGAAATAACGTTTTAAATAGATAAGAAAAGGTTGCCACTTGGCAACCTTTTCTACATCCTCTATTAACTAAATTCAACTAATAAGGGCCGCCGGCCATTATTTCTTTACTTGCATACGATTCAAATTTTTTAAAGTTGGCTTTAAAAGCCTCAACTAATTGAGTAGCCTTTTTTTGATATGCATTTTTATCTTCCCATGTTTCTTGTGGATCTAAAATATAGGAAGGTACTCCCTCACATTTTTTAGGAACAGAAAGGTGAAAGAAAGGATCTTTCATATAGTCTTCATTCCCTAAATTATTTAAAGAGCCGTTTAATGCAGCGTTGATCATTGCTCTGGTATACGTTAGCTTCATTCGATGACCAGTTCCGTATGGTCCTGCAGTCCATCCAGTGTTCACAAGCCAAACATTTACATTGTTTATCTTTATTTTTTCACTGAGCATCTCTGCATATTCCGTTGGGTGTAGCGGCATAAACGGTGCTCCAAAGCAAGCAGAAAAACTAGGTGTAGGTTCGTTGATTCCTTCCTCGGTTCCAGCAACTTTTGCGGTATAGCCAGATATAAAATGATACGCAGCTTGCTCTGGTGTAAGTTTTGAAATGGGAGGAAGCACACCAAACGCATCAGCTGTTAAAAAGAATATATTCTTTGGATTCTCTCCTATCGAAGGTTTTTGAAAGTTTTTTATAAAATTGATTGGGTAGCTAACTCTTGTATTCTGCGTAATGCTGTCATTAGTAAAATCAACTGAACCATCTTTCTGAAGTATTACATTTTCTAAAAGTGCCCCTTCTTTTATGGCTTCAAATATTTCAGGTTCTTTTTCTTTAGAAAGGTTGAGCACTTTTGCATAACAACCTCCTTCAAAATTGAAAATGGTGTTTTCAGGAGTCCAGCCGTGTTCGTCATCACCTATCAATCTGCGGTTTGGATCTGCAGATAAAGTTGTTTTACCAGTTCCGGAAAGGCCAAAGAAAATAGCGGTATCGTCATCTTTTCCTACGTTTGCACTACAATGCATTGGCATTACATGATGATTTTTTGGAAGTAGAAAGTTAAGTGCAGAAAAAATTCCTTTTTTTATTTCTCCAGTGTATCCAGAACCCCCTATGAGAACTACTTTACGAGTAAAGTTAATAATTGAGAAATTGTGTTGTCTTGTACCGTCTTTTTCCGGACTAGCCATGAATTCTGGTGCATTGATTACCGTCCATTCAGGATCAAATACTTCTAGCTCATTTTCGGTAGGTTCAATAAACATGTTGTACACAAAAAGATTGCTCCAAGGATAATCTGTAATAAATCGAATGCTGGTTTGATACTTTTTTTCAGCACATGCAAAAGCATCTCTTACATACAATTCTTTTTGGGAAAGGTAAGAAACCATTTTACCGTAAAGCTTGTCAAACTGTTTACTGTCAAAAGGAATATTGATATCTCCCCACCAAACGGTATCTTTTGTGATTTCGTCTTTAACAATAAAACGATCTTTAGGAGAACGACCGGTAAATGCACCTGTGTTAATGGCAAGTGTTCCATTGCGGGTAACGACCCCGAGGTCTTTTTTCAAAGTAATTTCCTGTAGTTTTTCAGGAGTTAATTGATAATGTTGTAAACCACCAATGATTCCTAAATACTCCAGAGAAATTTCGTGTTTGGTAATTGCTGACGTTGGCATATACATTTGTTTGTTGTGTTTGTACTAGCAAATGTATAGAAATATTAGAACTACAACGTTTGAAATATGTTTTTAATTGCTATTTTGCTATCTATTTCTTCCAGTAGCTGTATGCCAATGCAGCCCATCCGGCAATTAAAAAGAGTCCGCCAACTGGAGTAATTGGTCCAAGAAATGAAATGTCTACAGAAAATTTACTTTTAAAAGTAAGTAGGTAAATGGAACCTGAAAAGAACAAAATTCCAATTAAAAATAGCACACTTATAATTTTTTGCTGCCTAGGTTTGATTTTTGAAAGACCTAAGAAAAGGAGTGCAAATACATGGTACATTTGATAGCGTATTCCGGTTTCATAAGTTGCCACGGCATCTGCATCTACAATTTTTTTTAAACCATGAGCTCCAAAGGCGCCTAGAATAACGGTAAGCATTCCTAGAAAAGCAGCGGTAGTAAGAATATATTTTTGAGTTTTCATGAAATCATTTTTTATAAATATAACAATTCATTAAATTGAAGTTATATTTAGAACAATTAGTTGCAACAAAGTTACATAAGAAATAAGATACAAACATGAGAAATATTGTGATATTCGGAGCTGGAAAATCAACTGCATACCTTTTAAACTATTTTGTGGTTCATGCGGTTGATCAATTACTTCACATACAGGTTATTGATAGAGATTTTAGATCGATTCCAGAAACCATTAAAGAGAGCAAGCATGTCACACTTATAAAGTTAGATATTTTTCAAATAGAAGATGTCCAAAAATATATTTCCAATTCAGCCATTGTAGTTTCTATGTTACCAGCACGTTTGCATATTCATATTGCAAAACTTTGTGTTACTCACAAAAGACACTTGGTTACGGCTTCTTACATCAGTGATGAAATGATGGCTTTGGATGCTGCTGTTAAAGAAAATGGACTTGTTTTTATGAATGAAATAGGACTCGACCCCGGTTTAGACCATATGAGTGCTATGAGAGAAATCGATTCCATAAGAGACAACGGTGGGAAAATGTTGTTGTTTGAGTCTTTCTGTGGTGGACTTGTAGCTCCGGAATCCGATACTAATTTATGGAATTACAAGTTTACCTGGAATCCAAGAAATGTAGTTTTAGCTGGGCAAGGTGGCGCTGCAAAATTCATTCAAGAAGGTACTTATAAATACATTCCATATCACAAATTATTTAGAAGAACTGAATTTCTTCAAATTAAAGACTATGGGAGTTTTGAAGCGTATGCGAATAGAGATTCTCTAAAATATAGGTCCGTTTATGGGTTAGATGATGTACTTACGTTGTATCGTGGTACTATGAGAAGAGTTGGTTTTTCAAGGGCTTGGAATTTGTTTGTGCAATTGGGATTAACCGATGATTCTTTTCAAATTGAAAACTCCGAAGGTATGAGTTATCGCAATTTTCTTAATTTATTCTTGGCCTATTCACCAACTGATTCTGTAGAATTGAAGTTGCGACACTACCTTAAAATAGATCAAGATGATATTGTATGGCAAAAGCTGGTAGAACTTGGTTTGTTTGATGATTTCAGGAAAATAAAGACACAAAGTGGAACACCCGCGCAAATACTTCAAGAGATATTGGAAGCAAGTTGGAGTTTGGCTTCCCACGATAAAGATATGATTGTGATGTATCACAAATTTGGATATGAAAAAGATGGCGAAAAAGCACAATTGGATACCAGTATGGTGGTGATTGGTGAAAATCAAACATACACAGCTATGGCCAAGACCGTTGGTTTGCCTGTGGCTATTGCTACACTGTTGATTTTGAATAAAAAAATTACCACTCCGGGCGTTCAATTGCCTATTCATAAGGAGGTTTATAGCAAAGTTTTAGAAGAATTAGAAGACCATAATATTTTATTCACAACCCAAAAGACGGCTTACATGGGCTATAACCCCGATAACGTATTTGGATAATAGCAATCAATTTTAATAAAATTTTACCTTTTTGTATAAAATCAGATGTTTTAATGATGATTTTACAAAAATTTAATATATCCATGCGCTTCTCTTTCATTTTTGAATTAAATGTGTACTTTTAGCTCTAAATTTAAATAAATAATGAAGTCTGAAAGTAATATTGTAACTATTGATGGAATTGATAAAGAAATTCTACGCTATCTCATGGAAGATGCTAGAAAACCAATTCTTGAGATAGCCAGAAATATTGGAATTTCTGGAGCTGCAATACATCAGCGACTGCGAAAACTGGAACAAAGCGGGCTACTTGCAGGTTCAAAATTTGTTGTAAATCCAAAAGTTTTAGGATATTCTACCATGGCATTCGTTGGTATTTATCTTGACAAAGCAATGCGAAATCCAGAAGCTGTTAAAGTTTTAGAAGAAATTCCGGAAGTTTTGGAATGCCATTACACTACAGGAAATTGGAGTATTTTGGTGAAAATTCTTTGTAAAGATAATGAGCATTTAATGAATGTTCTAAATCATAAAATACAATCTATTGAAGGGGTTTCACGTACTGAAACCTTCATCTCTCTTGATCAACAAATAGACCGACAAATAGGTATTTAAATTCTTGAAAGAACTAGGCAAATCCATTATATTTGCTGCTTATCAAAAAAGAATACAATGTCTAAAAATTTTGTTGAAGAACTTACCTGGAGGGGCATGATTCACGATGTGATGCCCGGAGCTGAAGAACATTTAATGGAAGGTATGCGTGCTGCTTATGTGGGGATAGATCCTACAGCAGATTCATTACACATTGGTCACTTAGTGGGTGTAATGATGTTGAAGCATTTCCAGGAATGCGGCCATAAACCATATGCGTTGGTAGGTGGTGCAACAGGAATGATCGGAGATCCATCAGGAAAATCAAACGAAAGGAATTTATTAGACGAAGCTACGTTACGTCACAATCAAAATGCTATTAGAGAGCAATTATCGCGCTTTTTAGATTTTGATTCAGATGCTCCAAACGCTGCAAAATTGGTTAATAATTACGATTGGATGAAGAACTTTTCGTTCTTAGAATTCATTCGTGACGTCGGGAAACACATTACCGTAAACTACATGATGGCCAAAGATTCTGTAAAGAAACGTTTGTCTTCAGAGTCTGCAGAAGGTATGAGTTTTACTGAGTTTACTTATCAATTGGTACAAGGGTATGATTTCCTCCATTTATACAGAGATGCAGATTGTACACTACAAATGGGTGGTAGCGATCAGTGGGGAAATATTACTACGGGAACTGAGTTGATTAGAAGAATCGGCGGCGGAAAAGCGTATGCAATGACGTGTCCATTGATTACCAAAGCAGACGGAACCAAGTTTGGAAAAACTGCAGGTGGAAATATTTGGTTAGATGCTGAAAGAACTTCGCCATATAAATTCTACCAATACTGGTTGAATACCTCTGATGAAGATGCTGAAAAATACATTAAGATTTTCACATTCTTGTCTAAGGAAGAAATTGAAGCTTTAATTGCAGAACATAGAGAAGCGCCACATGCAAGAGCACTTCAGAAAAAATTAGCAGAAGAAGTAACCATTATGGTGCATTCTGAAGCGGAATTGGTAAAAGCTCAAAAAGCGTCTGATATTTTATTCGGAAAATCAACTTCTGAAGATTTGAAAGAATTGGATGAAAAAACGTTTTTAGATGTTTTTGAAGGTGTCCCGCAAGCAGAAGTAACCATGGCTGATGTAGAAGAAGGATTGGATATGATTGGCGCTTTGGCGGCTAAAACCAACTTTTTAGATTCTAATGGAGCTGCGCGTCGTGAGTTAAAGCAAAATGCAATTTCGGTAAATAAAGAAAAAGTAAAAGAAGATTTTACCATTACTAAAGAAGATTTGATCAACAACAAATTTGTGTTATTGCAAAAAGGAAAGAAAAACTATTACGTTTTGGTAGTGAAGTAATTTCTGAAGAAATATAATATCAATAATCCCGTCGTTTGGCGGGATTTTTTTATGACTAAAATTTTACAAAACCATCAAATTACAACCGCGAATATCCGAATTATCAAATCGGCCAATCACTTCAAAACTACCGTCTTCATACACTTTTCCTAAGTCTTGCGTAGCGATAAAAGAACACGAATTTACATTGGCTAAATCAATAACATTGATACCTCCAGTTTTTCCTATAGGTTGCAAAGTAAGGGCATCTTCAGTATCTCTCGTTAAAATTTTCATCCAGGGCGATGGCTCAAAAATACCTTTTCCTTTAGAATATCCTTGCGCTAATAATTCGGTCATTCCGTATTCTGAATGAATGTGCTCAACTCCAAAACCTTCGGCGAGAACTTGATGCAATTCGGCACGAATCATTTCTTTTCGTTTACCTTTCATACCGCCAGTTTCCATAACAATGGTGTTTTTAAGGCTGAATTGATGCGCTTCAATCAAATCTAACAACGCAAAAGAAACACCGATCAACAATACTTTTTGTCCGCTTTCATCTAAAGCAATTAATTTATCTTTCAACTCTTCTAAATTGTGAAGGTAAAAACCGCTTTCAGGATTATTGGATTGTTTGATGAGATCATCTACCATGTAAATTAAAGAAGAACCTGTTCGTTCTAAATAAGAAGGTAAAAGCGCTAGAATGGCATAGTCTTCAACATCGCCATAGAAATGTTTGAATCCTTTTCTAAAACTTTCTTCGTATACCGAAATATCGGTGACCATGTGTTTACTGGTAACGCTTCCGGTAGTGCCGCTACTGCTAAAGGTTTCTTCAACAGGAGCAATCCCTGAAAGCACCGCATGACTTTTAAAAAATTGAATGGGTAGAAACGGAATTTTCTCAATAGCATCAACCTTGTCTATATCCGTTTTCAGCAAATCGCAAAACAGTTTGTAGACTTTATTATTTTGATATTGATGCTGAAATATATTTAAAGAAGCTTGGGTAAAATCAGCTTCCGTTTTAATATCAAAAATAAAGTTGGTGTTCATTGCAATTTCTTTGAAAGGCAAAATTACTGAAAATAAAAAAGCTTCCCGTTTCTAGGAAGCTTTTTGTATGTTGAAATCAACTTATTTCTTATTTAATAACTAACTTCTGAGTAGAAGAAACTCCATTTTGAGTCACTTTTGCTAAATAAACACCTCTTTTAAGAGCGCTTACATTTATAGTTTCAGTTGTCATTGTATTCAATACTTGTTTTCCAAGTAAGTTGAAAATTTGAACATTCATTTCACCATCTTGGTTGCTAACAATGTTCAAAGTACCATTTGTTACAGGGTTTGGATACATACTGAAAGAAGCATTTGCAAACTTATCTGTAGACATAGTATTATCATTTTCAAGTCCTGGAGTACCTAGATCTCCATCGCCGTAAGTAGAAGTAGCTTCAGCCCAGTTAGCTCCATCGTCGTTTGAAGTTGCATCGTAAGCATTAGTTGCTAGTTCCATACTTGCACCGTTTGGATCTGGGAATGTATCACCATTATCCCAAGTTACTTGATCAATAACGGTTTCAGTACATTCAATAATAATTCCATCTGTTCCATTACCTAGAGAAATAGCAGAACCGTATTCGTAATCAACTGTTACATTACCATTTGTAGTAACATCAGCATTTGTTCCTAACACAACATAACCGTTTGCTGGAATAGTAAGCGCAGAAATGGTAAATTCTTCGCCTTCACTAGCCTCATCTTTAATTACCCAACCTTGCATGTTGATATCACTTGAGGTAGTATTGTATAATTCAAACCACTCACCTTCATTATCATAAACGGCAGATGGGTTTTGCATAATTTCGGTAATAATAACGTCACCTGCGTTTGCACAAGTTACATCTCCTAAGCAAACAGGGCTTTCTATATATGTTGAAAAGTCACAACTACTATCAGATGAGTCTCCTAAAATAGAAACGGTTAAGTTTGTTCCTTCAGCAATATCTGTAATGATAATAGTACCATCTGCATTGGTTGAAGGATCATCACCACCAACAATACCATCGTTTACAGTAATAGTGTACGTAGAACTTCCACCTCCTGTAAAATCAATGGTAGCAGTATACGTGTCAATTTCTGATGTAGATGCATCACAAGTAGCTGTTTCAGTTCCTAATGAAAGGTCACATGGATTAGCTACGGAAAATGTGATTGTTTGGTTTACTGCAGGTGATATTGCTGTATGGCTATCATCAACAAGCTCCATGTAAACCGTATAAGATTCACCATCAACGGTAGAAATGGTTTCATCGTTAAGATCGTATTTCATTGGTTGCGCAACCCCGTTAACCATCCAATGGATGTGTCCGTCTCCAGCGCCAACAGCTGCTACATCAAAGTTTTGAGTAGAAACTGAAACTGTAACCAAAGCTGTACCTGATTCAAATTCTTCACCATCTAATGGAGCAGTAATAGTTAATACCGGACTAGTAGAACATCCAGTGTATGAACCTAGGTTCGCCCATTCTGTGTCAATATCTGTTACAATCCACTCAGAGGTTTCAGCATCTGTACCAAAAGAACCAAGTTCTGTTGCATTTGGACCACAAACCGATGTTTTTCTGGTAAGGGTATGATTTTGAGTTGCTGCAGAAATTCCCGCTACATCCCAACCACTACCAACATCTCCGCCAAGATCACCAATAATATCTACAATAGTATAGGTGTCAGCAGTAGCTCCCGAAATAGTTAAGGCAATTGTATCGTCTCCGTTACTTAAGTGCGTAAAAGTTTCATCAGCAACCGCTAAGATGGATGCATCTGCGCTTGGATGAGCAATTACATAAACATCTCCAGCGGCTAGAATAGTTCCGGCGTCAAAAGAAACGTTGTTTGGGTAATCAAACTGAGAGATTTCATCACAACCATTACTACAGGTAGAAATTGAATAACCACTTAGGTCAACATCAGCTCCTGTACCGTTGTAAATTTCCAAAAACTTATTGTTTGAGGATCCTTCAGCATACATGCTAAAATATAGGTCAGATGCATTTTGACCTAAAGCAATGCCGCTCATAAGGAGTGAGAAAATAAGAAAGTAGATTTTTTTCATAACTTATGCGTTTAAATTTGTTGCAAAAATAGCAAAAATTGTGAGTGGTTAGCTTTTTATGCTTTGCGTTTAACAATTTGGTAACGACCCGTAATACGGATTTAAAGATTCTTAGAATTTTGTAAGTAACTCTGTTATTTGTTAAATTAAGATTATCTAAAAATCATGATAGCTTTATGATTTTAAGCTTTAGATTAAAAGAAAGTTAATAGCATTCAAATTTTAATATTATATTTACTTTTGACGGCATTAACACAACCAAACGTTATGAAGAAAAAGGATATTAAGATTTTATTGGTAGATGATGAGCCGGATATTTTAGAGATAGTTGGTTACAATTTATCATCAGAAGGATATCAAATTTCAACTGCAGAAAATGGACTGGAAGCTGTTGCCAAAGCCAAAAAAGAAAAGCCACATTTAATTATTATGGATGTTATGATGCCAGAAATGGATGGTATCGAAGCATGTGAGCAAATTAGAAAAATATCCGATCTTTCTGAAACCATAATTACCTTTCTAACTGCCAGAGGTGAAGATTATTCTCAAATGGCTGGGTTTGATGCTGGTGCAGATGATTATATAACTAAGCCTATCAAACCAAAAGTCTTAGTAAGTAAAGTAAAAGCTCTGCTTAGAAGATTAAAAGAAGATAAGGAAGAAGTTACCGATGATATTGTAACCGTTGGTGATATTGTGATTAACCGTGTGGAATATAAAATCATTCAAAAAGGAAATGAAATTATTTTACCACGTAAGGAATTTGAATTACTTTCTTTACTAGCTTCTCGTCCAGGGAAGGTGTTTAAGAGAGAAGAAATTTTGGATCGTGTATGGGGTAATGAAGTTATTGTTGGCGGAAGAACCATTGATGTACATATCCGAAAATTAAGAGAGAAAATTGGCGACGATCACTTTAAAACTATCAAAGGTGTAGGCTATAAATTTGTTTTATAATTAATGGCGAGAAAGCTTAGGAAATCTTACAGGTTCGCTTTAAGATCAGCACTATATACAACTATTACTTCATCGTTGTTAGTAGTGCTTATTTTGTTTTATGTGGAAAGATTAGAGTGGTGGTTAGTTGCATTATTCACCCTTACAATTTTTCCATTTACCTTTTTATTTCTTCAATATAGAGTAGAGAAATTCATCTATAAAAGAGTCAAGAAAATCTATGATGATGTGTCGTTGTTGGAGTCTACAACTTTTAATAGTCAACCGGTAACCACTGATATGGAAACCTTGACCAAGGAGATCGAAAAATTTGCCCGAAACAAAAAAGTTCAGATCGAAACTTTAAAAGGTCGTGAAGAGTACCGTAAAGAATTTATGGGAAATGTTTCGCACGAACTGAAAACACCATTGTTTACCGTTCAGGGATATTTGGAAACCTTGCTTGATGGCGCGATGGAAGACAAAAATATTCGCAAAAAATATTTGACCAGAGCTACCAAGGGCGTTGATAGATTGATTTATATAGTGAATGATCTTGATATGATTTCCAAATTGGAGGTTGGAAATTTAGTATTGCATAGAGAAGTTTTTGACATTGTTGAAGTGGTGCAAAGTGTTTTTGATATGGTAGAAATGAAAGCTGCCAAAAAGAATATTGTATTAACGTTTGACACCAAATATGAACCTGTTTATGTGAATGCCGATAAAGAACGAATTCAACAATGCATCGTTAACTTGGTCGTAAATTCCATCAAATACGGGAAAGAAGACGGTACCACAGAAGTGAGTATAGAAAATCTTGTAAAAAATAAGGTAATCGTAAGAGTTACCGATAATGGTGAAGGTATTGAAAACAAAAATATAGCTCGACTTTTTGAGCGTTTCTATAGAGTTGACAAAAGTGGAAACCGTAAAGAAGGCGGTTCTGGTCTAGGCCTTTCTATAGTAAAACACATTGTGGAAGCTCATGATGAAAAAATTTATGTAGAAAGTGTATTTGGAGTAGGTTCAGAGTTTTCATTCACTCTTGAAAAGGCCGAAGAGACTATCAAAGTCAATACTAAAGCTTAAATTTTCGAAACCTGCATATAACTGAATTTCCAATAGTTTATTCAGGTTAAAATCTTCCTGTTTACAGTAAGGCGCCATTCCTTTTTTGTGCAATCTTTTAGCCAAATATTCTTGTTCGTATTGCCCGGGTGTAGGTATGAAAAAGGCTCGTTTTCCAAGCTTGGCTAAATCCATAATGGTAGTATATCCACTTCTACTTACAATCATATTACTCTGATTAAAAGCTTCTTCCAGTTGTTCTTTCGTCATGTAATTCCAAACAGTAAGATTCCCTTTTTTCTCAGTAATTTGCTCCTCTTGAATTTTTCCTTTCACAAGCAAAACATCCCCGCCAAAGTTCGCAAGTTCTTCCATAAGTAATTCTTCAAGAAAGGTGCGTTGTGGTTCAGGACCAGAAATAATAGCCATTACATCATAAATAATTGGGGTTTCTTTTTTTTGTAACCTACTTAACGGACCTATATATCTTATATTGAATTTTTCTTTTTTCAGGTGTCCCAATTTTCCGGAAAGATTTGGTTTATGTTTCAAATCGGGAACCCAGCATTCATCATATTTTTTGATGATATTTTGATGAATTTTTGAACTGAGCCAAGTGGTATTTCCAGTAAGTACATTTAATTGATGTGTAATGAAAACACAAGGCACTTTCTTTGTTTGAATACCTAACCGATTGTCAGAAATAATTCCGTCTATACGTAAAGTATCCACTAGTGTATCAACAACTTTTCTTTCCTTATTAATAGCATTGAGCATTTTGGGTGAATCCCAAATCATTTTCAGCTTAAAATTCTTGCCATTTTTAGCATATTCTATATCGTATGACGGTAGTTCGTGATGCTCCAACTCTGGAAACTCTTTTTTCAAAAGTTGTAAGGCAATACCATCGGAAGCCAATACAGGTTCAAAATTCTCATCAATTAATCCGTGGATTATTGGTATACAACGTGTAGCGTGTCCAAGTCCCCAATTTAGTGGCGCTACCAAAATACGTTTCTTACTGCTCATAAAAACAAATATAATAAGATTTTGACCTGATAAACTTTTCCTTAATTTTGCCAAAATTTTAAATTATTGTTGTGGGTAGCAAAAACAAACTGAAACGTTTTAGAGAGAATGAAACTTTTGCAAACGTAATTCAACCAACAAGAGAAGAAGTTACAGAAGCTACTTTTCCCTTAAAAGGAAAATGGAATGATGACTTTTTTAAGAATACTAATCCAATAGTGCTTGAACTTGGTTGTGGAAAAGGAGAATATTCTGTGAACTTGGGGAAGATGTATCCCGAGAAAAATTTCATAGGTATAGATATAAAAGGAGCACGTTTTTGGAGAGGCGCAAAAACGGCTATTGAAGAAGGAATTTCAAATGTTGGTTTTTTGCGTACGCAAATTGAATTGGTAGACCAACTTTTTGCTGAAAATGAAGTGAGCGAAATTTGGATTACTTTCCCAGACCCACAAATAAAATACAAGCGTACCAAGCATAGAATGACGAATACTCAATTTTTGCAACGCTACAAGAAAATTCTAAAACCAGACGGAATCATGCATTTAAAAACCGATAGCGAGTTTATGCATGGCTACACTTTAGGTTTGTTACATGGTGAAGGCCATGAAGTTTTGTATGCCAATCATAACGTTTACAGAAACGAAGGTGCACCTGCCGAAGTTACAAGTATTCAAACTTTCTATGAAAATCAGTATCTTGAGCAAGGAAAACCAATTACCTACATCAAATTTAAAATAGCTTAGTATTGTGCATTTAATTATACTTTTTTTTGCAACTTTTGCCTCTTCTTTTGGCGCATCCTTGTTACCCGGTTTGCTAAACATGAATGCGGCAAAAATTAGTGCAGAAAAAGGAAAACGAAACGCGGTTTTTTTCAGTTTTGGAGTATGTGTTATTGTAGGTATTCAAGCTTTAATAGCTGTTTTTATCTCCAAATTTTTATCTAAAAACCCGCAGGTAGTGAATGTTTTAATGAAAATAGCTTTAGGTATTTTCGCTATTTGTGCGGTTTATTTTTTCTTTCATGCTAAAAAGGGGATTAAGAATAAAAAGCAAATTAAGTATGTAGAAGTGAGTCGCAGAAACAGTTTCTTCAAAGGAATGTTTATGGGAGCGCTTAACTTAATGTTACTACCTTTTTATTGTGGTTTAAATACTGCTTGGCGCGTAAGTGGCTGGATAAAATTTCAATGGGAAGACACAGTTCTCTTCGTTGTTGGCGCTATGCTAGGAACTTTCAGTATTCTGTATGTTTATATATTTTACTTCCATAAGTTAGAAAATAAAAGCAATAAATTTTCACAGTATTCAGATTACATTATGAGCGGATTAATGTTGGGTTTAACCATCTTAACATTTGTAAAAATCTTATACCAATAATGGCCCTACCTCCTAATTTTTTTGAAAATGTCTATGACGTGGCGCGCGAAATTCCTTTTGGAAGAGTCACTTCTTACGGTGCTATCGCAAAATGTTTAGGAGCTGCAAGATCTGCGCGAATGGTTGGGTATGCAATGAATAATTGTAAAGGAAGAGAAGATATTCCTGCTCATAGAGTGGTAAATAGAAATGGAATGTTAACAGGTAAATTTCATTTTGAAGGAACCAATCTCATGCAACAATTGCTAGAATCTGAAGGTATTGAAGTAAAGGATAATCAAGTACAGCGTTTTAAGGATGTTTTTTGGGATCCGGCTGTAGAACTGAGTCTTTAAAAACATACACTTTAACTTTTCTTATTTTCTAATGACGTTACCAATCTCACTTCGGTTCCGTTTTCAATATTGGTTCCATCAACTTGGTTTGTTGTTTGAGTGTGATTATTAAAAATTAAAGTTATAAGATGGTCTTTAAGCAGAAATAAGTGTTCATTTCAAAAGGAAAATATTATGTAACCTTAGTTACAAACTGATAATTGTCATTGAACAAGCTGCTTTTAATCAACTAAATTGCGTCCTAAACTAGAAGAGGTTTCTCTTTTTTCAAACCAAATTTAAGCCGTATCTTTGTTTATTAGAATCAGTATAAATTAATGCATTAGCATGAAATTAGATAGAAAAGAAATAATCGAAGCGTTGGAAAGTATAACAGTTCCTGGTGAAGGAAAGAACATGGTAGAAAGCGGTGCTGTACAGAATGTGATGACGTTTGGTGATGAAGTGGTTGTAGATTTGGTGATTGGAAATCCTAGTTTACAAGCTAAGAAAAAAGCAGAAGTGGAAATCATGAAAGTGATCCACGATAAAGTATACGAAAAGGCTAAAATTAAGGTGAATATTAAAGTAGAAACACCTGAAAAGCCTGAAATTAAAGGAAAGTCAATTCCTGGAATCAAAAACATTGTAGCAGTAGCTTCTGGTAAAGGTGGAGTAGGAAAATCTACGATCACAGCAAACATAGCAGCTACTTTAGCTAAAATGGGCTTTAAAGTAGGAGTTTTAGATGCTGATATTTACGGACCTTCAGCTCCTATTATGTTTGATGTAGCAGATCAAAAGCCACTGGCTGTAGACATTGATGGTAAATCTAAAATGAAGCCAATTGAAAATTATGGAGTTAAAATTCTTTCAATAGGTTTCTTTACACAACCAAACCAAGCAGTAATTTGGAGAGGACCTATGGCGGCAAAAGCATTAAATCAAATGATTTTTGATGCGGCTTGGGGCGAGTTAGATTTCTTATTATTAGATCTTCCTCCAGGGACAGGAGATATTCACCTTTCCATCATGCAATCCTTGCCGATTACAGGTGCAGTTGTGGTAAGTACACCACAAAATGTGGCTTTAGCCGATGCGCGTAAAGGAGTAGCAATGTTTCAGCAAGAGTCTATCAACGTTCCTGTATTGGGAATCGTAGAGAACATGGCTTATTTTACTCCGGAAGAATTACCAGATAATAAATATTATATTTTTGGAAAAGAAGGAGCCAAGAACTTATCAGAAGATTTACAAGTTCCTTTCTTAGGAGAAATTCCGTTGGTTCAAAGTATTCGAGAAGCTGGTGATGTAGGTCGTCCTGCAGCATTGCAAGAAAACACTCCGCTTGCAGATGCGTTTGACCAACTTACCAAAAATGTTGTTCAAGAAGTGGTTAGCCGAAACCAAAGTTTACCACCAACCGAGGCCATTGCAATTACAACTATGGCAGGTTGTTCGGCAGTTAAAAAATAAATTATGACATCAGAAGAGATTAGATTAAACGTTGAGAAAGCACTAGATGAAATTCGTCCTTTTTTAGAAAGTGATGGAGGTAACATTTCACTAGTGTCTATAGATGAAGATAAGTTGGTGAAGGTACGTTTAGAAGGTGCTTGCGTAGGTTGTTCTGTAAACCAGATGACGCTGAAAAGTGGTGTGGAAATGACGATTAAAAAGTACGTTCCACAAATTGAACAGGTAGTAGACGTAAGCAATATAGCTTAAAATACATTACATATTATTTAGATTCAACTCAGGAATAGCAATGCTTTCATGAGTTGAATTTTTATTATACATTTTATAAATCAAGGGTGTTTTGCGAACGCCACAAATATGAAATTATGATAGAAACAGATATTCTTATCATTGGAGCCGGCCCAACCGGACTTTTTGCTGTTTTTGAAGCTGGATTATTAAAAATGAAATGCCACATTATTGATGCGTTACCACAACCAGGTGGGCAGTTGGCAGAATTATATCCTAAGAAACCTATTTTTGACATTCCTGGTTATCCAGAAGTTTTAGCAGGTGATTTGGTTACCAATCTAATGGAACAAATCAAACAATTTCAACCAGGTTTTACCTTGGGTGAAACCGCTAAAACTATAGACAAGCAAGAAGACGGTACATTTATAGTTACCACAAATAAAGGAACACAACATCATGCAAAAGCAGTAGCCATTGCGGGTGGTTTAGGAACTTTTGAACCAAGAAAACCTCAGATTCCAAATATTGATGTTTTCGAAGAGAAAGGTGTAGAGTATTTTGTGAAAGATCCAGAGCAGTTCCGTCATAAAGATATTGTCATCGCTGGTGGAGGAGATTCAGCTTTAGATTGGAGTATCTTTTTATCAGACGTGGCGAAATCTGTTACATTAGTTCATAGAAGAAATGAGTTTCGTGGTGCTTTAGATTCGGTTGAGAAAGTAAGAGATCTAAAAGCAGCTGGGAAAATTAATTTGGTTACGCCTGCTGAGATTACTGAAATTCATGGTGATGAAACAGTAACTGCCGTGACAATTGAGAAAGAAGGAGAAGCTTTTAAGTTAGAAACGGATTATTTTATCCCATTATTTGGATTGACTCCAAAACTTGGTCCAATAGCCAACTGGGGATTAGAGATTGAAAAGAATGCTATCAAAGTAAATAATGCGTTGGATTATCAAACCAACATCGATGGTATTTATGCCATTGGTGATGTAAATACGTATCCAGGAAAATTGAAATTAATTCTTTGTGGTTTCCATGAAGCTACATTGATGTGTCAAAGTGTTTATAACAGAATTAACCCAGGAAAGCGCTTTGTGCTAAAATACACTACAGTTTCTGGCGTTGACGGTTTTGATGGAAGTAGAAAAGAAGCCGAAAAAGCAGTTGTAAAAGCGATTGATTGATAATAGAGGAAGTTTAGAATTGAAGCCTAAGAACTAGAAATATGAGCGATATTACCATTAAAATTACAGACAGAGAAGGTGTGGAGCATGCTGTGGAAGCACCTACAGATATGAACATGAATATCATGGAATTGGTTCGTGCATACGAGCTAGCACCAGAAGGAACTATTGGTATTTGTGGTGGTATGGCTATGTGTGCATCATGTCAATGTTATATAACATCAGAGCATGATTTACCCGAAAAAACTCCCGATGAAGATGCAATGCTTTGGGAAGCTTTCAACGTGAAAGACAATAGTCGCTTGGGGTGTCAAATTCAATTAACCGACGATCTAGATGGGTTGTCATTAGAATTAGCGCCAGAAGCTTAACATACAATAATTTTATTCAGAAAAGCCATCCTAAAACGGGATGGCTTTTTTTGTTAATTAGACGGCCTATCTATTAATTATTACGTTGTACCGTGAGTATATTTCTTAATTAATTCTTAAATTTTATTTTTACTAAATCTAAATAAAATATATATTTGCTCGGATTTTGAAATTAAGACATGAGAAATTTTTGGGTTATCGTATTATTTTTGGTTAATCTAGTCAGCTTTGGACAAGAGCTGAATCAAGCTACACTTCAAGATTTGAAAGAGCAAATCAAAGAAGAATTGAAAGCTGAAATGAAGCAAGAGAAAGATTCGCTTCAGAAAAAGTCAACTTTCAACCTAAGTAATTTTGATTTGAAAGGATACGGAGTTGTAAATTACTATAACTACAATTATGACACAGATCCTACTTTAAAAGATAAATTTGATCCAGAGCGATTAAACTTGTATTTGTTCTATCATTTTTCTGATAAAATCAGTTTTAAATCGGAGATAGAATTTGAACATGGAGGTACAGCTTCTACATTGAGCTACGATACGCAAGAAGAGTTTGGAGAGTTTGAAGATGAAATAGAAAAAGGAGGCGGTGTAAAGCTTGAGCAAGCACATATCAATTTTCAAATGCTTCCTTGGCTAAATGCTCGTGTTGGTCGTTTAAAAGTATATTTTGGTTTGCACCAAACGCTAGATGACCCTACAGAATATTTCACAACTCACAGACAAGAAATGGAAAACGAAATTCTTCCACTTGGGTGGTATGAGAATGGAGTTGAAATTTATGGAACTTTCGCTAAAAAATTCAATTATCGAGCATATGTGGTAAGCGGTTTGGACGCTAGCGGATTCTCCTCTAGAGGTTGGATCAAAGAAGGATATCAGTCTCGTTTTGAAATGGCAACTGCCGAATCTGTTGCGCTTGCTGCTCGTTTAGATTATCAATTCGGTACACATAAAAACACTTTTGTTGGTCTAGCGGGTTACATAAATAATGCTGCTGCAAACCGTCCGAAGGATGATATGGAAGAGTCTGCTTACGTTACCATGGTTGAAGGTCATATTTCCTATAACGAGAAAAACTTACGCTTTAATGCAATTGGTTTGTACGGAAATTTAGAGAACTCAAATATTGTTTCCAACAAGAATGCAAATTTGTCGAATAACTTAGGCGTGAAAAGAACTCCGGTAGGTAAAAATGCCTTGGGAGTTTCTGCCGAGTTGGGTTACAATATCCTTTCTTTCATCAAACCTACATCTGCAAAAAAACTATATGCTTTTGGTAGATATGATTATTACGATACCATGTTTGATGTAGAAGGTAGTATTGTAGATAATCCAAGATGGGAGCGTAGCTCTATCACAGCAGGTTTCAATTATTACGTGTACCCAAAAATTGTATTGAAAATTCAATATGGAGATCGAAAATTAGGATCAGAAAATTACGATCAAACAACTCTTGTCTACACCGGTCACAAACAACACGATAAAACATTTTCAACAGGAATAGGATTTAAATTTTAAAAACAAAACCATCATGAAAAAGTCATTTTTAATTTTAGGATTAGTAGCAATTACGGCCTTTACGAGTTGTAGCGATAACAGCGCAGACTCTGAAGAAATAGATGAAAATGCAGATTTATACTTAGAAGTTCTAACAGATGTTTCTAAAGATGTGATTACTGAAACCTACAATAGTTTATATACAAATGCAGCTTCTATGAAAGATGCTGTAGAGGCATTTACTATTGGAGATGAAACTGCACTTGCAGCTATAAAAAGTGCGTGGCAAGATACCAGAGCTCCATGGGAAGAATCAGAAGGGTTTTTATATGGTCCTGTAGATACAGAAGGTATTGATCCAGCGATTGATTCATGGCCAGTTGATGTAAACGCGATCAACAATATTTTAAATAGTGATACTGAAATTACAGAAACACTTTTAGAATCTAATAATGAAGCAAGAGGTTTTCATACCATAGAATATTTTATTTGGGGATTGAATGGTGAAAAAGCTGCAGCCGACATTACCGAAAGAGAATTAGAGTATCTATTAGCGGCTACGTCAAATTTAGAGAGTAAAACACAAGAATTGTATTACGGTTGGTTAGCTTCCCAAGGAAATTTTGCTGCAAATTTCATAAATGCAGGTCAATCAACTTCCATTTATACTTCACAGAAAAATGCGATACAAGAAATTGTAGAAGGAATGGCCATTATTGCAGATGAAGTTGCTAACGGAAAAATTGAAGAACCATTAAACGGAAACAACGGAAGTGCAAAACCAGAAGCAGAAGAATCACGTTTTAGTAATAACTCAAAACTAGATTTTGCCAATAATATGAGAAGTATTCAAAATATTTATTTAGGCGATTTTAACGGAGTTGCAGGAGCAGGTATTTCTGATATAGTTGCAGAAACTGATGCTGGTTTAGATGCTACCATCAAAACTCAAATTCAAGATGCAATAGATGCTATTGAGGCAATTCCAGGTACGTTCACAGATGCGATTGAAAATAACAGAAGCGCTGTAAGCGAAGCTCAGGAAAAGGTAACCGAATTGTTTACAACCTTAGAATCAGAATTAATTCCATTTGTATCAAATTTATAAGCTGAATAAAATCTTTTCAAAAACTCAAAGAAAAAATGAAAAGTACTGTTGCATTAGTTGGTTTAAGTGCCGTTTTTTTTGGATTTACGTCTTGTAAAGAAGATGTAGCTGATGATTACATCGCAATTGATTCCCTTGCCGAACGCTACGATGCTGGTGGAGCAACAACGGTTTACCTTACTTCAAGTAATGCATTCAGTACACCGGCCAGTAATTTGTCTGGCGAAGATTTAGATTTGCATTTGTTTGGAGATGTAGAATTCGAGGCCGCTTTTGTTACAGCACCTGCAGAGGTTAATGGCGGTATTGGTACTATTTTCAACAACACATCTTGCATATCTTGTCATCCAAAAGATGGTCGTTCAGCATTTCCAACGAATATCAATTCATTAAGCGGTTTCTTTTTAAGAATTAGTGCCGAAGGAACAGATGAGCACGGTGGGCCAAATCCAATGACAGGATACGGAACGCAAGTGCAAAATCAAGCTATTTTTGGATATGAGCCGGAAGCAAAATTTCAAGTTTCTTACACCCAAATTGTAGAAACATTAGCAGACGGAACAGAGGTGGTGCTTCAAAAACCGAATTATAATCTAGTAGAAAATTATATTCCGTTTGAAAGTACGCCATTACTTTCTCCTCGTTTGGCGCCGCCTGTTTTTGGTTTAGGATTGCTAGAAGCTATTTCGGAAACATCAATTCTAGTAAATGAAGATGTGAATGATGTGGATGGAGATGGAATTTCGGGTAAAGCAAACTATGTTTTTGATGCGTCTACACAAAGTATGCAATTGGGTCGTTTTGGTTGGAAAGCAAATACGGCATCCATTTTAGAACAATGTGCCGGGGCTTACAATCACGATATGGGAATTACCAATTATTTATTTCCCACAGAAACTGGATACGGACAAACAAATGGTTATGATGGTTTAGATGATGATGCTGAAATTACCGATGATATTTTAGATGCAGTTGCCTTTTACTGTAAAACCATAGCGGTTCCTGCACCTAGAAATTTAGAAAATGAAAGTGTACTGCGAGGTGCTGCGATATTTGATGCATTAGATTGTGCAAAATGTCATGTTCCTTCTATGCAAACAGGATCTAGTGATATTACTGCTTTAAGTAATCAAACAATTTGGCCTTATTCCGATATGCTTTTGCACGATATGGGAGAAGAACTTGCAGATAATAGACCAGATTTCTTAGCGAATGGTCAAGAATGGAAAACCAGACCACTTTGGGGAATAGGCTTAACCAACGTGGTAAACGGGCATACCAATTTTTTACATGATGGTAGAGCCAAAAATATTACTGAAGCCATTTTGTGGCACGGTGGAGAGGCACAGGCTTCAAAAGAAAGCTTTAAAGCATTGTCTACACAAGATAGAGCAGATTTGCTAGCCTTTATAAACGCACTGTAATTCGAATTTGAAATGACAATTATATAAAAAGAAAAGGCTACTAAACAGTAGCCTTTTTATTTTCTTGGATAGCATCGTAAATACCATCCCATAATGCGATTCTAGCTTTTAAAGCTTCTTTGGAAATCTCGGTAGCTTCATTCCATTTTTGCTCGTCGGTACCACAAAGTTCATCTACCATTTGTAAAGCAAGCGGCCCATGTTCGTCACCGTCCAATTCAATATGTCTTTCAAAATAATAGATCAATTTTTCAAGATCAAAATCAGGGAAATTAGCCTGCATTTCTTTTAAAATTGCTGTGAACATATCTGGTATCAAATCTTCTCTACCAAAAGTAAAAGCAGCAGCAATTTTATGAGGTTTTCCTTCTTCTATTACAGCAAATGTAAAGTTTAAAAACTGAACAATGCTTTCTGGTAGTTGGGCATTGTTAATTTCTGTATTGATATTTTCACCATTTGCAATGGCAGCGATAAAGGATTTAATATGTTCCGTATTTGCATTACAGTTTTCCATGGCATCCAAATACATTTCGTAATGCGATTGATGTTCCCCTTCTTTATTAATATCAGTTTCTTCTGCTAATACTATCTCATTAATCAAATAACGGGTTTGCGGATTTCCTACAGGAATCCATGGAGTAGTGGTGCAAGTAAGTTTTTGTTGTAAAGCTTTTAGAAGACTCATAAAATCCCAAACAGCATATACATGATGTTCTAAAAATAAGGTTAAATCTTCTGGGGTGGTAATTTTTTTATATAACTTATGGTCAAGTAGTTGTTTTCTATAGCTTTCTATAGAAATATTGAGGGTTTCTGTCATTTAAATTTAATTTTCGTCAAAAGTAATTAATAGTGATGAAACCTTGTTATTTTATAGGTTTTTTAACGACTAAGCTTATTTGAATACCGTAACTACTTACGACTTTATAATAGTTATCTTTGTACTATGAATAGAAAGAACAGCAATTTACCGTTTAAAATTCTTGTAAGTTTTGATAAGCTTTTTCAAAGCTATGAAGCTCTTTTAAACAGTGAAAATAAATATGTTAGAGAGCGTGCAGAGCGTATTATGGATATTGCAAATAAATATCCAATTTTAAGAGATGGTTTTGATGATGTGACGCTTTTGGATACCTATAAAGATCCTATTGATGCGATATTGAGAGATCTTTTTACTCCAACCCTTTCATCCAATGAAATAAAAGTTGCTACTACGCCTTTACAGGATAAAGTATTTTATACATCTGAACGATTTGATAAAATTATAGAACAAGCTGGTGAAACTTTTCATTTAGAAATCAAAACGTTGATGGATGATGAAAAATTTATGTTTGCCTGTTGTGCTATTTTGAAAACAGTTTATGGTGTTGAGTTAGATAAAGGCCGCCCGTCTTATTATGATATTCCAGATGCAAAAGGAATTATGAGACATTACAGGTTGGCTTATAATGGAGATTTTATAGATATTCAACCTACCGAAAAAGCACGGGAATTAACTAAAGAGGACATTACAGAACTACTGGATAATTTTGGAAATATAGAAGTTTGGAAACACTATTTTCCAGATGAGAGCTACGTTTGTAAAGGATTTGTTATTTCAAATATTTTTGATGTTACGCTGGATAGTTCCATATCTGAACTGAAAACTAATTTACTTGCCGTAGATAAAAATAATAAACTTTTTCTGCACAATTTTACTGAGATTTTTAAATCAATGTTTGGAATTCCAGACATTCAATTGGGATTTAGCATTTTTAATAAGGAAGATCAGGCATTTGAAAAGATACCTTATGATGGCGTTTTTAGTTTTCTCATGTGTTCAGAAAGTAATCTAGATTGTAGAGCAGCTTTGTGCGATGAAGCATACGATGATATTCTGGTTAATAACAAATATTTCACGGTAAGTGATATTACTTCAGTTTATAAGAGTTCGCCAAAATCAGAGCCTTATAAAAGCTTTTATGAAGCAGGAATGCGAAGTAGTATTTTAGCACCAATTTCCAATGGTAAAGAGCTTCTAGGATTATTGGAGTTAGGTTCGCCTCGGCCTTATGAACTGAACAGTATTGTAGCAAACAGACTAGATGATGTGATACCTTATTTGGTGGTTACTATCATGAGATCTAAAGCAGAGGAGAAGAATAGGATAGAGGCTATTATTCAACAAGAATGTACTTCCATTCATAGCAGTGTTTTTTGGAAATTTGAAAAGGAAGCAAAGCGTTTTCTAAAAGAAAGCATGGCTAATAAACAAGCCACATTTAGAGAAGTTGTTTTTGAGAATGTACATCCTTTATATGGGCAAATAGATGTGAGAGATTCTTCAGCAGCCAGAAATCAAACCACTAAAAAAGATTTATTAATTCAATTGAATTTGATAAGTGATGTGTTTGATAAAGTTGCAAAAGAAGCATCGTTACCTATTTACGATGAAATTAAATTCAGAATAAAATCGTACTTAAATCAAGTAAAGACAGAATATCAGAACAATAGTGAACAACTTATTTTAGACTTTCTACAAGACGAAATTAATCCTGTTTTAAATCATTTGAAAAAGGAAGATGATCAAATGAAGGAACTGGTAAACAAGTATTACGAGAGTTTAAATGAAAACGGAATTGTTTACAAATACCGAAAAGATTATGACAATGCCATAGGAATTATAAATAAAACCATGGCCGGCATTATCGATGAAAAGCAAGAGGAAGCACAAAAAATGTTTCCACACTATTTTGAACGCTACAAAACCGATGGTGTAGAACATACCATGTATATTGGAAGTTCTATAGCCAAGGACAGACAGTTTTCAGAATTGTATTTAGGTAATTTGAGGCTTTGGCAATTACAGGTAATGTGTGAAATGGAAAACGAATTTTATCAACTTTTACCAGATCTTCCATTTAAACTCAAAGCGGCATCACTTATTTTAGTTCATAATGCTACGCTTTCCATCCGATTCAGAATGGATGAACATAAGTTTGATGTAGACGGAACGTACAATGCCCGATATGAAATTATTAAAAAGCGTTTAGATAAAGCATTTATAGCAAATACCAAGGAACGTGTAACGCAAGAAGGTAAAATAGCCATTGTGTATGCTTCTAAAAAGGAAGAACAAGAATACCTTCGTTATATCAAATTGTTACAGGTTCAAAAATACATTTCTGATAATGTAGAAATGATAGAGCTAGAAGCGCTACAAGGCGTAAGTGGTTTAAAAGCTATTCGCGTAGAAGTGCTTTATACTAGTAAAGATCATATGAATGAATACTTTACTTTGGATAAATTACCAGCATTAAAAGCTGCTAAACTAAAAGTGGAATCATAAAAAAATAACTTAACAAGCCAGTTTACATCTGGCTTGTTAAATCTGATATTTGTCTAATATTACCATAAAGGTTATAAGCAATTCCAAAGGCTATAACAGAGATGACAATTCCGATAATAAAAATGGTGTAAGTTAACCTCAGAATTTTATATTTTTTGTGAAGCACCAATCCAAGGTAATATAAGTCTCTGGTTAAGCTTGTGTATAAATAATCTTTGTCTTTTACCAATTCTCCAACAGCCCATTCATAATGTTCTAACTTCATTTGATGAAAATTTCCGAAGAAGAGTAGATTTACTTTTTTATTGGTAACATCTTCCTTAGTAAATTCTCCTTGAGTTACATTGGGTCTAGTTGCTAAAACAGAAAGTATCATAGAGATAACGCTAAACAATATGAAAATTCCAGTAGGAATTACCAAGTATCTATTGTATGGATTATCTAGCTTAGGAAAAATACTGGACAGTGCCAATGAAATAATTATAGCATTGACCGATAGTAGAATATTTGCTTTTGAATCGGCAATTGCGCTTAGTTCCATATGATTCTTTAGAGCAACACGGAACATAGTTTGTACACCTCTTTCCGGGCTTTCGTTTTTATATTGAACTTTTAATTGCTCCTTTTTAGCACGCTTTTTGGCCTTTTTCTCTTTTTTGATGAGTGAACGGACATTTTCATCCTTTTGTTCTTGCCAAAGTTCACGAGCACATGCTGTATAAAATCTATGACTATTGTTTAGTAAGCGTAAATTCTCTGCTCGCCACTCTTCAATAGTGAATTCTTTGCTATCTACCAGTAAAAGTTCTTTTCGCAATAACTCAGCAATCTCTATGTAACTGTCATGACCAAAATGTGAATTATCGGCATCAATGATGAGTTTATCAGAAGTTGTTTCGGGCTCTACTCCAGATTTAGTAGCCATAATAAGCTTGCAAACCGCTTCTATATCAATTTCAGGATATTGATGTTCAGATAAAAATGCTTTTGCAATTGCACAACTCTCTTTTTCATGATCTTTGGATCCAACTGTGGCATAACCTGTGTCGTGAAACCAAGCCGCTATAACTAATCTTTCACTCTCTTTATCATTTATTTCACATTTTTCCACCAATTCTTTAGTACTTTTAACTACTCTCTGGGTGTGCCGAAGATTATGATACAAGTAGTTTTTATCCAATTTATTGGTTAATAGATCTGTAACGTGAGTAGCAATGTTAGCTAGTAAAGTTTGGTTCATCTGGTGAAATAATTTTAATTCCAAATTACAAAAAATTGCATTCAAATATTTATGGGAAAGAAAAGTTACCTCATTTTTGGCTTCATTTTAATAGTTTTTAACTCTTGTGCAACATATGAAGCACAGTATCTAGATAAAGATAAGGTAACAGTTTATCCTTATCATAAGAAAGTTGAAAAACGAATTTTTTTAATTGGTGATGCAGGAAATGCTCCAATGGATGATACTACGTTGGGTATGGAAGCTGCTCAGAAGGTTCTAGATACCAACACCGCAGAAAGCGCTGTTATTTTTCTAGGGGATAATATATATCCTGCAGGAATGCCAAAGAAGAAAGATGAAGGAAGAAAATTGGCAGAACATCGTTTAGATATCCAAGTAGAACCTTTCAAAAATTTTGAAGGTGAAATTGTTGTCATACCAGGAAATCATGATTGGTACGACCATGGTTTGGACGGACTAGAAAGACAGGAAGACTACCTGAATGATATGTTCAAAGACAAACAAGTTTTCTATCCTGAAAATGGTTGCGGACTATCAGAAATGGATATCTCTGAGAATGTACACCTTATTATAGTAGACTCACAATGGTTTTTAGAAGATTGGGATCAACATCCTAATATGAATGATAAATGCCCTATTAAGACCAGAAAGAAGTTTTTTACAGAGGTAGAAACAATGATCAAGAATAGTCAGGAAAAAACAATTGTTTTTGCATTGCACCATCCGCTTTATACAAACGGCCCACACGGCGGACAATTTGCATTGGAGAAACATTTATTCCCATTTCAAAGCAGTATTCCTATGCCAGGAATTGCAAGTTTGATCACATTGGTTAGAAAATCGGGAGGAATTTCTATTCAGGATAGAATTAATCAACGCTATAATGAAATGGCTGATAGATTACTAACCATTACCAGAGCAAGAAACCCTGAAAGAATCATTTTTGTTTCGGGTCATGAGCATTCCCTTCAGTATACAAAGGATGATTACATCGCAGAGATTGTTTCAGGATCTGGTTCAAAAACTTCGGCAACCAAGATAACAGAGCATGCTCAATTTACTTATGGAAAACAAGGTTTTGCACTACTAGATATTTTTGAGGATGGCTCTTCTTTTGTACGTTATTATTCTGCAGAGGATGATGATACAAAGGTAATTTTTCAAACACAAGTTCATGAACCCATTCATAAAGATTTTTACAATGTAGATTCATTACCAAAGTCTTTTCCAAAAACCATACAAGCGGCAGTTTACCCATTGGAAGATACAGATAAAACCGAATTTTACGAGGATGTTTGGGGAGAACATTACAGGCATGTATATAGTAAACCTATTACGGCAAACGTAGCTCAGTTAGATACTTTATATGGCGGTTTAGAAGTTGTTCGTGCAGGAGGTGGTCACCAATCTGTTACCTTACGTTTGCGAGACAAAGAAGGGAAGGAATACAATATGCGTGCTCTAGAGAAAAGTGCTACGCAATATTTACAAGCTGTTGCTTTTAAGGATACTTATGTAAAAGACGATTTAGAAAATACATTTCCACAGCGAGTATTGAAAGATTTCTACACCGCAGCGCATCCATACGGAGCTTTTGTAATTCCTACACTTTCAGATGCTGTTGGGGTTTATCATACCAATCCACATTTATACTATATTCCAAAACAGCGTGCTTTGGGAGATTTCAATGAGAATTATGGTGGCAAACTTTATATGATTGAAGAGCGTCCAATGGATGCTTATACCAATTTGGAATCCTTTGGTTCACCAGATGATTTAGATAGTACCGATACCATGTTTGAAAATCTTAGGGAAGATGAAAAATGGAGTTTAGATGAGGAAGCGTATATCAAAGCTCGTTTATTTGATATGTTGATTGGCGATTGGGACAGGCACGAAGATCAGTGGCGCTGGTCTCAGTTTGATAACGAAGACGGTACGAGCGTTTATAGACCAATTCCTAGAGATCGTGATCAGGTTTTTTCAAATTATGATGGAACTTTATTGGGCGCTGCAAGAGCAATGGTTACCAACGCACAGATGCTGCAAAAATATGGAGGTGAGCTAAATGATCTTGAGTGGTTTAATAAAGAACCGATGCATATGGATGTTATCTTGTTGCAAAATAGCACAAAGCAAGATTGGTTAGATCAAGCCAAATTCATCCAAGAAAATATGACAGATGAAGCTATTGAAGAGGCTTTCAAACATTTACCAAAAGAGATTTATGAAGATGCTTCTACAGAAGTTATTATTAAAAAAATGAAAGCTCGTCGAGCAAATTTAGTAGATATCGCTGGTCGTTATGCCGATATTGTAAACACAATTGCCATTATAAAAGGAACGGATAAGGATGATATTTTTGATATTGATCGTTCTGGAAATGGTGAAACTACTGTTAAAGTATATAGAAGTATCGATGGCGAGCGAAAGAAAAAAATGGTTGATAAAGTCTTTAATAAAGATGTGACCAAAGAAATCTGGATCTATGGGTTAGACGATAAAGATGAATTCAACATAACGGGAACAGGAAAACATCCTATAAAAGTTAGAATTGTAGGTGGTCAAAACAACGATAAATATACTGTTGAAAATGGGAAGAAAGTTGCGCTGTATGATTTCAAAACGAAAAAGATCACTGTAGAGAAAAAAGGAGGTGCCAATTTACACCTTACGAACAATTACGAACTGAATATTTTCGATTATCAAAAAGATAAATACACCACAAATGCTACATTTCCATCCATTGGTTTTAATCCGGATGACGGAATAAGTCTTGGTGCAAAGTTCACAAAAACGTTCTATGGTTTTGATAACAATCCGTTTACTGCTCGTCACTCCTTGGCAGTACAATATTTTTTTGCTACCAGTGGTTACCAAATTTTATACAATGGTGAAATAGCCAACATAGCTAACAAAGTAAATTTCATTTTTGGAGCGCACATGACAGGTCCAAATTTTGCTCAAAACTTCTTTGGTTATGGTAGTGATACGCCTAATAATGATGACGATCTAGATTTTGATTACAATAGAGTTAAAATTAGACAATTAGAAGGCTATGTAGGTTTGATTAGAAGATCAAATTATGGTAGTAATTTTCAGGTAAAAGCAAAATTCAATGCAGCCGAAGTTGATAAAACTGCCGGAAGATTTATTGATAACTATGATGCTTCCGAAGATTTCTTCAACTGGCAGTATTTTACTACATTAGAAGCCAACTATTCTTTTGAAAGTTATGATAACAAATTAATTCCCGGTCGTGGAATGGTATTTAACTTAACGCCTGGTTTTACGGCTAATACAAATGATCTTGGAAGAAACTTTGGATACTTAAAATCGAATGTTGAATTTTTCAATGCGATCTCTAGAAACAAACGATTGGTATTGCGTTCTGCCGTAGCTACACATTTAATTTTTGGTGATGATTTCGAATTTTATCAAGCAGCCAATTTAGGTAGTGATACTGGTTTAAGAGGTTTTAGAACCGAGCGTTTTACTGGTAAAAATAGCTTAGTGTTCAATGAAGATTTGCGTTATGATCTTGGTGAAGTAAGAACACGTTTCTTACCATTGAAACTAGGAGTGCTTGCTGGGTTTGATGTTGGTAGAGTTTGGGTAGAAAATGATCTTAGTGGAGATAAATGGCAAAATTCTTATGGAGGTGGAATGTGGGTAAATCTATTAGATGCCTTGAACACAGATTTAATGCTTTTCCATTCAGATGATGGCTTGCGATTCACATTCGCATTTGGATTCAAATTTTAATTGTAGAAGATAATATCAAAAAAATCCCTCCTAGTTTGGAGGGATTTTTTTCTTTAGTTCAATTTCATCTCATACAGCATTGGTTTGCTGTGTTTTTCAGCTTCGTCACTTATGAGTAATGTGTTTTTGTTTTTAAAGCAAACTGATTCTTTCTGCGAAACATGTTCCATATTCAGTTTGGTCAATTTTCCTGTGAAGAAGTCATCATCCTCAAAATCTTCTAAAATATAAATCATTTCATGCGTTAATAGCACAACTTTTTTATGATTGGTAGAAATCGTAGCCGATGTAATACTACCAGTATCAAAGGTATCTCCAAAATGGAAAGTGTCTATCAATTTGGCTTCGTAATCACCTGGTTTTGCTGGGATTTTATATAACGAACAAACACCCGAATAAGGCTCGCTTCTATCCTTGGTGAAAATATACAAGTTCCCATCCAAATAAAAGAATGCCTCGCTATCGTAAATTCTATTTTTCTTTTTAGAAGGAAAATGTTCCTGTTCAGGATAGTTAAAAGTGATTTTTTCCGCCTTTACTTTATCATCATCCAGTTTCTCTGGATTAGGAATTATGTAAATCGTAAGATCTTTTCGTTCATTTTTATTGTTACCAAAATCACCAATAAACACATTGTCATCGTCATCTTTGGCAAGCTCTTCCCAATCTTCATTTTTGGCATTTTCAATTTCAATTGTGTTCATGATTTTTCCATCAAAATCCACTTGATAAATTTCATTTTCATTTCCACTATCTTCTATAAACCAAATAGATTTTTTAGAAAGCATCACCATCCCAGAGTTTTCTTTAAGGTCTTTTGGGAGTTCTGCTACGGGTTTTAGCTGTCCGTAATTGGAACAACTTGTGGTTAATAAAACTGAAAACAGTAGGGTTTGTAAGAACTTCATAGTATCGATTTTTTTCTATTATAAGACAAAAATCCGACCATCATGGCCGGATTTCAAAATACGATGCGTTAAAGTTTTCTTATTGTTCCTTGATAGGTAAAAACACTTCAGCCTTCCATTCCAGCTCATTACCACCAAAATGTGGATTATTGAAAAAATGTTCGGTAGGTGTTAAGTGTACCGGAATTTGATTTCTCTTGGCGTGATCGTACAAAGCAAACCAAGCTCTGTCAGATGTTCTGTAATTTCCATGATACGTGGCTTTTAAGCATTTTTTTGCTGATAGCTTTTTGTATTTGATCACATCATGCTCCGGTAAGGAATCATTTTTATCAATAGGAAAACAAAAATTATAGTTTAGTTTTTCCCGGTCTTGATCCCAATGGGTAATTTCCAGAAACGGTTTGTCTTTAATTTCGATTCCGTTTTCGGTAAGAAACAGCGTTACTTTGCTGTTATTCATAATCATGGTTTGGCCTTTCTGCTGCATAGTACTCTCTAATGGAATGTATGCAACAAAAGCTTCGTCGGACATTGCTTCGCCATCAACTTCTACATTGAACTCCTCAAGATGCTTTTTCAGTTCTTTTTTGAATTCAACCAATCTCTCCAGCTGCTTCTTTTTAAAATCAGTAGTAATAAAAGGAGCAGACAAACGGTTAAAAACGCTATTGCCATGTTCTTTAATAAATACTTTTACAGAAGAAGTACTGTCGGATGTTCCTTGAATTTTCCAAAGATATTCATAGGTAATACCATCAATTACATGTTCCTCTTCAATGGTTTGATATGGGATTTTACTCTTTATTTGAAATGTTTGACTATTTGTATTGGCCAAACTTTCGTTATAGTCTATGACACCTTGATAAATGGTTCCCGGAGATGTATTTGCTACAAAATTGATTTGATAATCATACTTTTTGAGAAATAAATACCAGAGTATCAATGCGACAAATATGAAAAAAAATAAACTTAAAACCTTGTTTTTCATAGATTTCTCATTTCTAATTTATTAACAATAAAGTTTCCTACATTTTTCCCTTGTATAAGTCCGTTTTCTATGGCAGCTCTATAGTGAATTCCTCCATACATTCTACTAATAGCGGCTTCTTCCGCTGCTTTGTTAAACGATACAAATTTTCGAATTGGTAAACCATAAACCGTTTCGGTATCGTCATCAAACGTAAAATCATCTCCGAAAATGCTGGTTAGAATAGTAGCTGCTGCACCAGAAACTACCGAATGTCCACTCGTGTATTCCGGGAAAGGAGGTGTTTGTAAAATAGGTTTCCAATCTTCATCTACATATTGGTTGATTAACGTTTCAGGACGAATGAGATTACTTCTATATTTTTCATCCCAACAGCTAATGAAGCCTTCAAAAATACCAACGGAAGTTTTTGTGTAGGCAAAAACAGTTTTATCAAAATCAGCATTGTCTTTTCGTAAAGCAATTTTAGTAATCCCAATCCAATGTGCGCCTGGTGTAATTTTCTTTTTTGCGAACATCAAATGTCCTTGTGTTACGGAAACGTATGGGTTACAATCCCAAAATTGTGCAATTTGTACTTCGTCTGATTCATCACCGGTTTCATCCATTTTGTTTCTTACGTTGTATACTTCCATTAATTCAGTATGAAATTTAGAACCTTTATCCATAGAAAATTCTGGGTGTGGAGCGGGTTTAAATTGAGAACAGGAATCCATTACCAAAGTTCTTATTTTCATCCAGTGTGGTTCTATTCCGTCCATATACGCAGGTGGAGTAGGTTGCCATCTTCCAGGATTGTCGGCTTCTACCGTAAATTTTGGCATGGTACGCGTTTGCTTATAGTTGTCAGAATCGTACCAATTTTTAATATGGTTTGCAACTTCCAAACCATATGCTTTGGAGTCGTTAAACTCCATTGGATTTATACTATCCCATTTGTGGTACAAACTATCGCGAAACTCTTCGATCCAAGCTTCGGAAAAAACCAATTGTTTGCTCACGTCTATATGGGCGATCAATGCAGCCAATTTTGTGTTTACATGCGCCAAACTATCTGCTGGTTTTGGAATGGCTGTTAAACCATGAATAGTTCCTGCCAGTGAATTATAGTTGGAATCTTCTGAAGCCATAATCTCATAGGCGGCAATATTTGGATACGCATAAATTCTACTCGCTTGTGGTGGCGAAAAAATATCGTGAATCATTACCTCGGTCACTTTATCAACCGATTTGTGATAATCTTCAGAAGTGATTTCTATAGAACTGTATGTTTTTGGTTCAGTGCTGCAAGCTGAAATGGTCACAGCTCCAATTATTGCGAAAGCTATTTTATTGAATTTCATAAACGATTGCTTTTTGATTGTTAATAGTAACTAACAAATAATTCTTATGATTTAGTTGAATGATATTGAGTTGTTTTACTTGTTTTTGCGATAGATTTAATCCAAAATCAGAAGCCAATTGAGTGGTTTTGTTCTGCTGAATAATAGCTCCCGAAAACCCGTCGTATTTACTGTGATAAGGCGTAACACCAAAATAATTTCCAGCAGCTAATACATCCATTTTTCCATCTGCTGTAAAATCATGTTTTACAAACGTGGTGATAGGAGCCACTTGCATTTTAGCATCAAACGGAACAAATTCAAACGTACCGTTTTTGTTTTCTAAATAGCCGGATTCTAACGTATGAACTTCTAATATTTTTGCTTTGCTCAATGTGGCTTCGTCAAAAATTTGATCAATAGGTTTTCCTGCAAAATCTTTGTAATTAGTAAACTTTTTACGGGTTAAGGAAACCATTTGTCCCGAAAGTTCATCTAAGCCCATCAACGTGTAATATTCGCCATCCTTTTCACAAGCTACAATAGTTTCGGTATATTTATTATTGTCAAAATCTGCATAATACATGCGCATTGGGTGATTTGCAGACGCTTTAAATTTGCTATTGTTTCCCCAGTTTCCTAAAATAAAATCTTCATCACCATCATCATCAATATCAAACGGAATGATGGCTTGCCAAAGTCCGTTTAAGTTTTGTTGGATGTATTGCGTTGTTACATTTTTGAAAACTCCTTTTTCATTCTTAAAAATGGTAGGTTGCATCCATTCGCCCACAACAATGAGGTCTTGAAAACCATCACCGTCAATATCGGTAAAAACAGCATCAGTTACCATTCCTACGCGATGAATGTCATCATTTTTTTGTACTCTAAATTCGCCGTTGATATTCATCACAATATTTGCTTCAGGAATAGCACCAAAATCCATAGCTACAGCATTGCTGGCAACAAATAGATCTAAATCTCCGTCGTTATCAATATCGGCTGTTTTGATCACAGAAGTATTTTCTTTGATATCTGGAAATGCCAGTTTGGTTAATGAGTCACCTTGCATTTCAAATACGCGGTCCAAAAGGAAATCAGAATTCCCATAGAATTCTCCTCCGCCAGAACCTACAATCAATTGATTTTTGTTATCTGAAAAATTGCCAATCACTGCAGCAACATCTTCTTGAGTTGTTTCCTTTTCTAGGCTAGCAAAAGTTTGCTTTACAAAGGCAGTGTCTTTCTGCAAATATACAGCAGCTGCTTCGCCACGTGCATTTCCAAAGAAAATATCATCTTTTCCATCGTTGTCAATATCGCCAACAGCGGTTGCTGGTCCGCGATCGGAAATTTGATATGGAATCAATTTTTGTCTGTTGAAATCGACAAAATTGTTTTCTTTATGTACAAAATCGATTCCTAAATTACCTTCTACTACTTTGAATAATTTTTTGTTTTTAGGTTGCAAACGAGCATAATCAAAAGTTGAATTTCCGTCTTTATACGTAATTTTTAATTGCTGATTGGTAGCAACATTCGTTAACTTTTGAAAGGTTCTATTTGGCCAAATCACTAACACAGAATCTATCGTTTTTACATCTCCAAAACCGAAATGTACCATAGCCTGTGAGCTAGACTGAAAACCACGTGTGGTAAACAATTCCTTCAATTGCTTTTGCCCTTTTGCGTAGGCAATCACTTTTGTTCCAATTCCGAATTTGTTCTTCTGCGTATATTCAAATGTGAATTTTAAAAAGGTTGCTTTTTCATTGATTTGATTGCTGTACAATGTTGCCGGATGGTCTAAATTGTTTGTAATGATGTCTACATCGCCATCATTATCAAAATCTGCCAAAGCACTTCCGCTAGAAATTACGGTATCTTTTGAAATCCATTTGCCACATTCATCTTCAAACGTAATGTCTTTTCCACCTTTAAAAATATAATTGTGCACATTGCCACGCGGCATTAATTGCAAAGCCTTGTTGTCTACCAATTTTGTGGTGTGCAGCTTGTTTCTAATTTGATCGTCTGAAATGTATTTCACATAATCTAAATCGTTGGGTCTTTTGGCAATTCCGTTAGAAATGAACAAATCTTGTTCTCCATCCTGATCGTAATCACTAAACAATGCCGACCAACTCCAATCGGTTGCTGCAACGCCGCTTAACAATGCCGTTTCTGTATAGTAATTTCCTTGCTGATTGATGTGCAACATATTTCGGGTATACTGATAATGATAGCCCAATTTTTCGGTACGCATTTTCAGCATTTGTACATTATCATCTCCGGCAGAAGATTTCAAAACAGTTTCATCTTCAGGAAGCATGTCTAACGAAATAATATCTGGAAAACCATCATGATTGATATCCGCCACGTCGTTTCCCATAGAAAACCGAGAAGTGTGCCCAAAAAAGCTTTTCAAACTTTCGGTAAATGTGCCGTCACCGTTATTCAAATAATAATAATCGTCTTCGTGAAAATCGTTCCCCACATAAATATCTGGGTAGCCATCTAGGTTGAAATCGGCAATTGCCAACCCTAAACCGTAACCATTTGCTCCACCGTAAATCCCAGCTGTTTCAGAGATGTCTACAAATTTTCCGTTGTCATTCCTAAAGAGTTTATCGCCACTTTCATAACTGCGTCGGTTACGTAAATCTGCTTTTCCAAAAGAATCTTCAGAATGTGTAGCGTGATTCAATAAATACATATCCAAATCGCCATCAAGATCAAAATCAAAAAAAGCAGCGTTTGAGCTATAATTGTCTAAATCTAAACCGAATTCGGCAGCTTTTTCGGTAAATGTGCCATCACCGTTGTTGATAAATAATTCGTTATAGCCATCAAAACCATTAATGCCTACCACAGCACAAACGTAAATATCTAGGAAACCATCGGCATTTACATCGGCCATGGTTACGCCGGTATTCCAATCACTTTTTCCGGCAACACCCGCTTTTTCGGTAATATCTTCAAAAACGTTATTGCCTTTGTTTAGGTACAATTTGTTGCTTTCTTGGTTTGATGTAAAATACACATCTGGCAAACCGTCATTATTAATATCGCCCACAGCAACACCGCCACCATTGTAGAAATAGAGGTAATCTAAAATGTTTAAATTATCCGATTCGGTAAGATGATTTACAAAATCGATATTTGTTTTTTCTGAAGGAAGCTCTTCAAAAAGTCTCGGTTCTTGTTGTGAACACGCCACCAAAAGCACCGATAGAATGGTATATAAACTGTACTTATTCATTGATTTGGAAAACTTTTGGTTGTTGATTATTTATAGCGGTTACCACATAACGTTTACCGTTTCTATCTTTTAGCTCCATCACTTTTTTGACTTCACCTTTCACAAAGAATCCGGAAGAGGTGTAAGGTTGCCATTCAAAATTACCTTGATTGTCACCTAATAAAACGCTACCAAAGCCAGCATCTAAACGAGAGAATTGCGGTTTGAAACCAAACTGATTTCCTGCCATAATCAAATCATTTATACCATCGCCATTTACATCGGTCGCAGTAATGTCGCACACACAAGAAAATTGTACTTGTGTTGGTAAAACTTGAATTTTAAATTGTCCGTTTCCTTGGTTGATAGCTACAATACTATTGCCATTTGTAGCTGTTTTTACTAAGGAATTTTTCATCACTTCTTCTGAAAATAATTCTTGAATCGACTTTGTTGCAAAGTCTGAATACTTCAAGTTTTTCTTTTTTAAAGATGATAATTGCTTGGTTAATTCTTGCTTTAAATTAATAGGCATGTCTTTACCATCAATAGTTCTTGTGGCAATTTGCTCAATGGTTCCGTTATTGTCAAAATCGTTTACAAAAAGTTTGTTTGGAGCTTTTTGAGTAGTTTTGTAAGCAGTGTTTAACCCCGCATTTCCAAGTACCAAATCTTCTTTACCATCGTTGTTTACATCGGTTGCTAAAATGGTATTGTACCAACCACTGTATTGGTCTAAGTTTGATGTTAATTTGCTTAATCTTCGTCCGTTATTTTTCAAAATTACAGGAGTCATCCAATCGCCTACCAAAACTAAATCTTTCTTACCGTTACCATCAATATCGGTCCAAGTTACATCGGTAATCATTCCTACATCTTTTACATCAAAAGCTTTGCTTTCGGTTACATCTTTAAAGGTTCCGTCTCCTTGATTTTCTAAGAACAAATGCTGTGGATTGATGCCGTATACCGCAGGAACGCTACGACTACCAATAAATACATCTACATCACCATCGTTATCAAAATCATATGGAGCCACTACCGAAACATTGGTGTGATGTGTTGGTAATTCAGTGGTTGATTTGCTGAAGTTTCCTTTCCCATCGTTGATATATAAACGGTTGGTGTATTTATCTTTTTCGTACAATTCATTTCCGCCAGAAGCCACCAAAAGATCTACATGACCATCGCCATTAGCATCAAAAAATGCAGCAGCAGTATCTTCTAAATAGGCATCGTTTTTAAAAGCTTGCGTTTTAACAGGTTTAAAATTGGTATTGCCTTTATTGATATACATTTGTGCAGGTTGATTTTTTGCTCCGCCAATGAATAAATCTTCATGACCATCTCCGTTGATATCTGTAACCGCCATGGTTGGACCTTCCTTAGAAAGCATTTTTGAAATTAATCCTTCATAATCAAAATCTACATGATGATTTTCTTGATGGGCTTCTAATTTTGAATTGACTTCGGTAAGCAATGTTTTGGTACGAACTACTGGAGCATTAAAAGTACCTGTTGCTTCTTTGATAGAGAATTCTAGGGTTTGATTTAGCTGAATACCGTGCGCTTTGGTAAGCTGATGATTTGGCCAAATAATTTGTAACGAATCTACTTTTTTATTGCCCAAACCAAAGGTCATAGTATATTCTATAGACGATTGAAAACCACGAGTAGGAATCAATTCTTGACGAATAATTTCTTTACCCGAATACAACTCTACAATGCTACCCACAGCAAATGTATTTTGCGCATCACCCTTCAATTTCACTTTTAAATAATTAGGATTTTTAGTCTCCTGACTATTGTTTTTGAACACAAATAAAGGTTGGTTTACGTTGTTCACAATCAAATCTAAATCGCCATCACCATCTAAATCGCCATAAGCAGCACCGTTGGAAAAACTAGGAATATCTAGGCCCCAATCTTTGGTTTGATTGCTAAACGATAAATTGCTTTTGTTTTGAAACGCATAGTTTGGAACCGGAGTAGAAGGCATTTTATCAATAATCGTTTTCATGTCTTCTTTTTTGCCAGTAACCACCATACGTTGGTACACATCGTTTGCAAAAAAGTCGATGAAATCTTGATTGGTTAAATCGTGATAAATACCGTTACACACATAAATATCTTTGTAGCCATCGTTATCCATGTCAAAAAGAAGTGCGCCCCAACTCCAATCGGTTTTAGAAACTCCAGCAAAGTTGGCAATTTCTGAAAACTGATTGTTACCCATATTTAGTTGCAACGTATTTTGCATGAATTGATGGTAGAAATCTAGTTTTTGTTTACGCTGATACACATCGTAGCCTTCAAAATTGGTGGTGTTTTTTAAACGATTATCATCTTCAGGAAGCATATCGGTTACAAAAATATCGGGTTTTCCATCGTTATTAATATCGGCCATATCTGCCCCCATAGAAGACTGACTAATGTGCTCGGTATAGTTTTCAATCTGTTCAGAAAAGGTTCCGTTTTGGTTGTTGATGTACAAATAATCACGCTCATAAAAGTCGTTTGATACATAAATATCTGGGTACATATCGCCATTAACATCGCCAATGGTTACGCCCAAACCAAAACCAATCAAACTCCCAAAAATTCCAGCAGACTCTGAAACATCGGTAAACACTCCGTTATCGTTTCGTAATAATTTATCGCCACCACCTTTTAAAATTTCAGGAACATCCCAATTCTCGTCACGTAATTCGCGTTTGTTGGAGTAGTTTAAGCTACTTACTGGAATAAAACTGTTGTTTAAAATGTAAACATCTAAATCACCATCGTTGTCATAATCAAAAAATGCAGCATGTGTAGTAATACCGCTTTCGGCAAGGTTATATTTTTCGGCAGCTTCTGTAAAAGTGAGGTCGCCGTTGTTGATAAACAGTTCGTTTTTTTGATCTTCGCCCTTGTTATTTCCTGCGTTACACACATAAATATCAAGCAAACCGTCGTTGTTTAAATCTACCATAACTACTCCGGTAGACCACGATTTGTTACCGGCTACATTGGCTTTTTCAGTAATGTCTTCAAACTGAAAATTGCCTTTGTTTAGGTACAGTTTGTTTTTGCCAAAATTGGCTGTTACATACACATCTGGCAAACCATCGTTATTAATATCGCCAATAGAAACGCCACCGCCATTGTAAAAATTTCGGTACAGAAATACATTAAAATCTTTTTGATTTTCGATGGTATTGGTGAAATCAATGCCTATTTCATCGTTATTCAGTTTGGTGAATAACGTGTTTTTTGGAGCCGTTTCTGAGGAGGTTTCAGATTGGTCTTTTGCGCATTGCGAAAACGCAATGATGATAAAACTATAAATAAGATATTTTTTCATCATACTATTTCAGTTTGTTCAGGATCACTATTTTTCCATTATTGGTAGTAATCAATTTGAGGGTTTGAGTATTGTTTTTAAGAGTTTTGATATTTCTGGCTGGGCCACTAATATCAAAGCTTGTGTTTTTTTGTGTTTTAAAAGTTCCGTCTCCTTGATTGAGTAGTAAAACTCCGTGCGAAGCATCTAGTCGGCCAAGTTGTGTACTGATCTCATAATTATTTCCGGCTAAAAGAAGATCCGGTAATCCATCATTGTTATAGTCGTCTACATCAATTGCATTTACGGATGAAATTTGAGCTTCGAACGGAAGTAAATGCTTTTGAAACTTCCCATGTCCGAGGTTTTCGAAATAGCAACTTCCTAATTCTGTCACCTTTTTGTGATAGGCTTTTTCTAGGTTTTCCTTTCCGAAAATCGATTCAAAACTGGTGTTGGCAAATGTTTTATACGACAAATATTTCTTGTTGAGAAAAGGCATTTGTTTTACCAATTCATCTTTAGAAGCAAACGGTGTTTCTTCGCCTTTGTAGAAGTAAGAAACCAATGGTTCTGGTTTTCCATTATGGTCAAAATCGTAGCTGTATAATTGAATTGGATTATGCTCTCCTGCCGTTAATCTTGTGTTGAATCCCCAGTTTCCTGCAACAAAATCGATATCACCATCATTGTCAAAATCTGCAGCTTTTATAGTATTCCACCAACCAAATTCATTCTCTAAACCATTTGATTTTTGCATCGTAAACTGATGGTTGTTTTGAATGAAAACTTTTGGTGCCATCCATTTTCCAATGACCAACATGTCTTCTTGATGATCGCCATTTACGTCAGTGAAAGTCACCGACTCTACACAACCAATTTCTTTGAATCCTTTCGCAATTTGATCTGTAGTTTCTTTGAAATGAAGGTTTCCCTGATTTTCAAAAATGTATTGTTTTGGAGTAATCCCGAATTCCCAAGGTTGAACGCTTGAGGTTATAATGATATCTTCAAAACCATTTCCTGTAATGTCTTTTGCGATTACTTTTGATGCATTGATCTCAAGATTTATAAAGGAAGTTAATTTTGTGAAAATTCCTTTTTCGTTGAGGTACAATCTTGGCTGTAGCGCAGTTCCTTTTTTGAATTCATTTCCGGCAGAAACTACGATTAAATCTAAATCGTTATCGTTGTCTACATCAGAGAAAATAGCTGAGACATCTTCTGCTATTTCATCAGTTTTGAAAAGGTTTTCTGCCGTTTGCTGGAAACTGCCATCAGCATTCTGAAAGAATAGGGCAGAGGCTTGTCGTTTAGCTCCGGTAATGAAAACATCTTCCAAACCGTCGTTATTAATATCGCCTACGCAAATGTCTGGACCTTCGTTGGTGCTTGCAAAAGGAATTAATGGATTACGATTAAATTCAATACTCATGGCATCGTTATGCACAAACGGAATTTGAGTTTGGCTATTTACCAACAAGCTCACTTTTTTCTTTTCCTTTTGAAACGAATCTGAAGCATCTTTGTATTGAATCGACAACGTTGTATTTGTTTTGATATTTTTTAGTACTTCCGATTTTCCGCCAGGCCAAATTACCTCTAAAGAATCAATGGTGGTAGAATTACCCAAACCAACGTGTAACTGTGGAGCTACGGCCGATAAATATCCTTTAGAAACGAAGTTTTCTTCCGTAATTATTTGATCTTTAACGTAAAGATTTACTTTGGCGCCAATGCCAAAAGTGTTTGTTTTTGGACCTTTAAATTGGATGGATAGATAATTATTTTGTTCAAATGTTTCACTTCTATTTTCAAGTATGAATGCTTGGTCATTGATGTTGTTTACCACAAGATCTAAATCACCATCATTGTCAAGATCTGTGTAAACAGCACCATTACTAAAAGACGGGATTTTTTGAAACCAAGTTTCTGTACTATCTGAAAACTGTTGATTTCCGTTGTTTTTGAAAAAGTAATTTGGCACTTTCTTTTCAGGCATTTCCTGGATAAAAGCCATGTCTTTTTCTGTCATTCCTTGATTGATGCGCTTTTGGATTTGATCGTTGGCAATGAAACTTACAAAATCCATATCGTTGGTAGCACCTTTGATTCCGTTTGAAATGTATAAATCTTTAAATCCATCATTATCAAAATCAGCCGCTAAAGTTCCCCAAGACCATTCGGTTGCAGCAATTCCGGAAGCATAGCCGGTTTCACTAAACGTTTGGTTTCCGTTATTCACGTGTAACGTATTTTGCATGAATTGCGGAGCGTAGCCGTTTTTCAGATAATAGTTATAGGTTTGAAAGCCGAATTCTAAACCTGAGGTTTTGTAGGTTTTTAAGTCTTCCGGAAGCATGTCTAGTGAAATGATATCGGTGTTTCCGTCATTATTAATATCCGTTAACGTGTTCCCCATTGAGTAATGAGACGTATGGCCTAGCATTTCCGGCTGTTGCGAAATCACTTCCGAAAAAGTGCCATTTTGATTGTTGATATAGAGGTAATCATTTTCAAAAAAATCATTACCGATGTAGATATCTGGATAGCCATCGTTGTTAATATCGCTTACAGATATTCCGAGCCCGTAACCAATTTCCCCCTGATAAATTCCGGCCTCGGAAGAAACATCTGTAAACTTTCCTTGATCATTTCTTAATAGTTTATCGCCTGAATCGGCATCAATCGTTTTTCTCTTTTTACCATTTCCGTAACTGCTATTTGGGTGTACAGAATGATTCAGCAGAAAGCAATCTAAATCACCGTCTACATCATAATCAAAGAAAATAGCTTGTGTAGAAAACCCGGAAAAATCTAATTGATACGCTGCGGCAGCTTCTTTAAAAGTTGGAATTCCGTTTTGGACTCCTTGATTAACAAACAATAAATTTTTGCCGTGAACACCGCGATAATTTCCAATTTTACAAACGTAAATATCAAGTAAACCATCGTTGTTAATGTCAACAACAGTAACTCCGGTTGTCCAATTGGTTGTATTTTCTATGTTTGCTTGTGCCGTGATTTCTTCAAACTGAAAATTCCCTTTATTCAGATATAATTGATCTGCAACTTGGTTTCCTGTGAAATAAATATCCTGTAAACCATCGTTATTAAAATCTGCAGTAGCCACGCCGCCGCCATTGTAGTAATACAAATAGCGAAGAATATTCCAATCTGGAGTATCGCTTAGCGTATTGGAAAATGTAATATGCGTATCGTTTGCCTCCAAAAAAGCAAAACGCTTATTTTCTTTCTTTCCACAAGAAATTAACACAAGCATCAACCCTAAGAAAACAAGCGAATGCTGCTTTATTTTATGAGTAAATCGGTTCAAATTCTTTAATTTTAGTATGTTTCAGGTAGTTGTTTTTTTGATGTTTTTCTTATCAAAAAAAGAGCTTGCTATGTGTATGATAGTACATCGATTTTTTTTGGTTTTTGGTAAAAAATCTGGAACAAATGATGTTTTACAAGCATTTATTCCAGAAGTTGATGTTTTGGTTTATAGTCGGATTTTCATAGACTTGTGAAGTTGATTGGTGTCAACTACCTTCAAATTTTAAGCTCGAAGTAAAAGTATCTTTTTTAGGAAAATGAAGTGGATAACGATAAATAAAAAGGATTAATGAAAAGTTAATAAGGTTAACGATAGTTAAATGTGTTATTCTGAACATTTAAAATGTTGTTATTTAGAGGTGTGATGACATCAAAACGTTCCATAATCATAGGCATTTTTATAGTTTCTGTATTGGGGCTTGCTTTTATTCAATATCAATATTTAAAAGTAGGACTCAACTTGGCACGTGTGCAGTTCAACCAGCAAATGTTGATTTCTTCAAAATATATCTCAGAAGACTTAGCCACTAAAAATGATCTTACTTTTTTATTAGGAAAAGCCATTACCAAAGACGATAGCTATTTTACACTGAGTTTAGATAGTTTGCAAGATGCAGGAAGTCATTATTTAGATGATTTTTTGAAGGAAAGAATTTGGGGAAATGGGTTAGAAGCGGATTTTACTTTTCAGTTGAAAACCAGAAATAATGAAGTCTTATTGAGCTCTCCAAATCATGTAGTTTATGATCCTGATGATCTCATTTTATATCCGGTTCGTTTAGAAGGTTATTTACCTCAAGTCAATGGCGCTCCGGTGACGCTTATTTTAGAATTTACTGATTTGAATAGTTATTTTTTAACTAGTTTGAACGGACTTATCATTCCTTCTTTATTGTTTTTACTAGCAATTATTGGTGTAGTCATTTGGGTGTTGCGATCGTTTTATTGGCAACGAAAAATTATTACCACTACCAATGATTTCATAAATAACTTAACACACGAGCTCAAAACGCCTGTTTTTTCTATAGGTTTGGCAACCAAGCTTCTGGAAGAAAAATTTCAAGAAGAAACCGAATTGGTAACCATGATCCGAACTCAAAATGATAAACTAAAACAGCATATTGATGCGGTTCTAGAGCTAGCGGGAATGGAAAGCAAGAAGCAAGTGTTGCCCATGCAAAAGATGAATATTCAAGAAGTTTTGCTTACAACAGCACAGTCTTTTGCCACAATTTGTACCGTAGAAAATGTTGATTTTCAGTATCAAATTCCTGAAGAAGAAATCTTCCTCAAAGGAAATCCGTTACACCTGAGTAACGCTGTTACCAATTTATTAGACAATGCTCGTAAATATACAAATGAGAGTACTCCAAAAGTGTTTCTACAAGTGGCTAAAGATCAAAAGAGTTTGAGTATCGAAGTTCGAGATAACGGTATTGGAATTCCAAAATCGTTGCATAAACAGATCTTTAAAAAATTCTATCGCGTTTCAGAAAAAGATTTACATTCTGTAAAAGGACATGGACTTGGATTGTCGTATGTTTATCAAGTAGTTAAATTGCATAAAGGCAAAATAAAAGTGAGTAGCGAAATAGGTAAAGGAACTTCCATGAAAATTTCAATACCTTTGATTCATGGCTAAATACAAAATTTTGCTGGTAGAAGATGATGCTACCATAGGTTATTTACTCACAGAGTATTTGAAGATGAAAAACTTTGAAGTGCTTTGGACCAAAAATGGAGCTGAAGGCTTAGATGCTGTTAAGCAGCATACTTTCCATTTATGCATTACCGATGTAATGATGCCCGTAATGGATGGATTTACTTTTGCAGAAGAATTAAAAAAAATCAATACAACGCTTCCGTTTATATTTTTAACCGCAAGATCTATGAAAATTGATGCGCTCAAAGGATTCTCTTTGGGAGCTGTAGATTATTTGCGAAAACCTATAGATGAGGAAGAACTGTTAGTTAGAATTGAAACCATTTTAGCTAGATTACAACCTGTATCAACTTCTGAAAAGAAAGATAGTACGTTCACTATTGGAGATTACCTGTTGAATACAGATAATCAAGAATTATATTGTAAGAATGAACTTTTGTACAAATTAACTACGCGCGAGAGTGAGCTGTTAAGTATGCTTATTGAGAACGAAGGAAATTTATGTTCGCATAAAGTGATTCTTGAAAACATTTGGGGAAAGAATGATTATTTCAACCGAAAAAGTTTAAATGTTTTCATTACGCGTCTGCGTAAGTATTTAAAAGAAGACGATAGGATTCTTATTGAAAACGTACATAATCAAGGGTTTATCCTTCGGTTTAAAGCATAAAGAAGGGGAGCAATGCTCCCCCTCCTTAAAACAAATGGTTTAACTAGTACCCCGGGTTTTGCGTTAAATTCGGGTTGAATAAAGCATCAGCCGGAATGGGATATAACAAATACTTAGAATCTGATTCATATGGTTTTAGTTCTCTAGAGTTTAGGAAAGTTCCAAAACGAACCATATCGTTTCTTCTCCATCCTTCCCACCAAAGTTCTTTTGCTCTTTCTTGATAAACACCATCTAAAGAAGCTGCAGAGGCAGATTGATCTACACGATCTGCAATCATACTCATAATAGAAGCAGCATCTCCAGAACCACCTCTTAAAATTGCTTCAGCTTTCATTAATAAAGCATCAGCATATCTAAATAATACATAATCGTTATCTGGAGCATCAACATTACCGTAATCTGGTACATATTTTACACCACGAATACCTGCAGTTTCTAGAGTAACTCCAGAAGTAATTAAGGTTAATTCAGGAGTGAAAACTAATGGATTTCCATTTCTGTCTTCCAAAGGAGTTGTTCCTCCAGGGCCGTATTGTTGCCCAACTTGATAACCAACGTTGTACCCACTATTTTCAGTAACCTCATCAATAGTCTTATTAATACGCTCATCGTTTGGATCAAATTGATTGTAATATTCTGCCACAGTAGCAAAACCATTCCATCCAGATGGGGTTTGGTTATAGTGTTGTCCCATTCTCCAACGAGATTGGATATTTCCTGCATTTCCCTGAACATTTCTTGAAGAAAAAATAATTTCAGGTGAAGTTTCAGCATTTTCAGGAATGAAGTTGTCCCAATAATCTGCAGCTAACGTATTGGTTAAGGCATCTACGTGACTAATAACTTGATTCATATCGCTACTATCAAATGTATAAGGCCCTGCAGGATCTTCAGACATGAAAACAGCTTTGTTCAAATATAATTTTGCCAATAGAAAGTGTGCTGCATTTTGGCTAGCTCTATCTACTGTTGTTGCAGTAGGCAAACTAGAAACTATATCTTCTAATTCTGAAATTACAAAGGTTGTGGCTTCTGATCTAGACCATACTAGTGGAGCGTCTTCTAAAGAGCTACCTTCTGGTCTGTATGGTGTTTGACCATATTTGTCAATAATATGGAAATAATAAAATGCTCTCAAGAAACGAGCTTGGGCAACAGCATCTCCACTACCATTTTCTATGATAAGGTTACAGTTGTATACCTGTGTTAAAAGATCGTTCCATGTATTAGTTACGAAATTATGGTCTGGAGCCCAAGTATGCGTATGTAACTGTCTCCATATAGCGTTATCATCCCAGTCACCACCTCTTGTTGGTCCAACTAAAGCATCTGTTGAATGTTCATCTAAACAGTGAGATAGATCTTGAGATTGAAAACCACGCGTACCAAGATATGCAGATTCTAAGAGCGCATCTACGTCTACAGAACCTTCTTGTGAATTGTCTAGAACAACGCCGTCTAAAACTTGTTCTTCTAAATCGGTACAACTTACTGCCGCAATAAGTGCGCCCGATAGTAATACTTTTGTTATGATATTATATGTCTTCATCATTGATTTTTTTTAGAATGTTACGTTTAAGCCTAAAGCGAAACTTCTTGCTCTTGGATATGCCAAGTAATCCATACCGGCAGATGGTACACCGTTCAATTGCTTATCTGTATCTACTTCAGGATCAAATCCTGTGTAACCAGTAAGTACAAATAGGTTTTGTCCACTTACATACAATCTTGCATTTTTCGCTTTGATCTTATCTAGGATTCCGCTTGAGAATGTATAACCGATAGTAGCGTTGTTCAATCTTAAGAAATCACCTTTTTCCAAATATTTTGTAGATGGTGAGTTTGGATCTCCCTGTGCTTGATTAGATGTAGCTGCTTCGTAGCTTGTGTTTTTACCTCCTAGGAATGCTCCTTTGAAGAAATAAGCATTAGCAGTGTTGTTGTAGATATAGTGACCAAAAGCACCGTAGAAAGACATTCCTAAATCCCAACTTTTATAGTTGAAGTTTGTACCAAAACCTATGTTTACTTTTGGTAATGGTTGCTTATCTAATAGTTTTTTAGCCGCAGTACCTAAACCAGTATCGTTTCCTGCTGCATCTGCATAAATAGACATTCCGTCTGCGTCATAACCTCTCCATTCATACAAGAAATAAGAGTATAATGGCATTCCGTTTGTAATAACCTGTGCATAAGCTCCAGTTAAACCTTGACCATTCAATCCTCCAGTTTGAATAAACCCTGCAAAGTTTTGAATTTCATTATCTAAGAAAGATGCATTGGCATTGAAGTCCCAGTTTGCATTTTCTGTACTAAGAATATTGTAGTTTAAAGAAACTTCAACCCCTTTGTTGATCAGATTTCCTGGAAGGTTTACAAACCTTGGAGATGGAGGCCCTGGTTGTGTCGCTGCAGAAGGAACTGGGAAGATTAAGTCTTTCGTATCTTTATGGAAGTAATCTACAGAACCTGTTAATTTTCTATTGAATAATCCGAAATCAACACCAAAACCATAGGATTGTGTAGTTTCCCACTTTAACTCTGAGTTTGCATTACTATCTACATTTAATGCTCCGTTGTTGCCGTAAGAAGCTCTAGCGATTGCTGAGTTAGGAGCAAATTCCTGATTACCAGTAATACCCCAGTTAGCTCTTACCTTCAAGTTGTTTACCAATCCTTCTTCTTCGTTTACAATTTTGTAACCAACACCAAGTGAAGGGAAGTAATCATATTTGTTGTCATCTCCTAATTTTGTAGAACCATCAGTTCTTATGGTTGCAGTAACCAATAAGTTTTCATAAATAGTAGCATTTACTCTACCGAAGAACGATTGTAGCTCAACTCGATTTCTGTATGAACTTGCAGTAAATTCATTTTCTAAACCACCTTCTATATTATCAACAAGATTGGTTTGATTTGCATTGAAACCAGTAGCTTGGCTCATGCTTCCATCGGCGTTATAATCATAGTAAGAATAACCAACAACTGCATCTAAAGTGAAGTTATCACTAAATTGATTGTTGTAGTTTAAAGTATGTTCAAATGTTCTATTGAATCGATTATCAGAAAGGATTCCTGCTGTACCATAGCGGGTTTCACCAGTTTGTGGATCTGTTGCTTGTGCTACATTTTGAATTTGGATAGAAGGTAATACTTCAAATGCTCTTTGAGATGTAGAACGCTCGATACCAAAAAGGAATTGATATTTTAAATGATCTGTAATATTAACTGTGGTAGTTATACTTCCCAATAATTTGTTTGTTGCTGTTTCATCGTTGTAGGAGTCTAACAATTGAACCGGGTTAATATACGTGTCGCTTACAACGTTGTAGCTTCCGTCAGTGTTATAAATTGGTTGTGTAGGGTTCCAGTAAAGGGCAGTCCCAATTACGTTACCAATAAATCCTGCATTACTTGTTATTAAGGTTGCTTGATCCTTAATTCCAGAATATAATAAACGTGCATCAACTTTTACACGACCATCAAAGAAGGTATTAGAATTGAATAAAGATGCACTGTATCTATCAATTCCTGTTTTCTTTACAATACCATCTTGAGTAGAAGCACCGAAAGATAAACGCGTATTTGAGTTTTCAGAACTTTTAGCAAAAGATACGTCATGAGTTGTTGTGAAACCATTGTCCATAATAGCGTCTTCCCAATCATACGTTCTAGAACCAAAATCTGCACCTCCTAATCCGGCATATTCTTCACCACTCATTACAGCGAAATCTCCAGCAATTTTACTGAAAACCACTGTAGAGTTGTAAGTGAATTGTGGTTCACCAGATTTACCTCTTTTGGTGGTAATTACAATTACCCCATTTGCACCTCTAGAACCGTAAATAGCGGTTGCGGAAGCATCTTTCAATACGTTGATACTTTGAATATCATTTTGGTTGATAAAGTTTAGTGGGTTTCTTGCACTTGAAGAACCTAATCCGAAGTCTGAACCACCAGATGATACATTACCACCATCTAAAGGAACTCCATCTACTACGATTAATGGATTGTTTCCTGAACGTACAGAAGAATTACCACGAACACGGATGGAAACTCCAGCACCAGGTTCACCACTTGATTGTGTTACCTGTACACCAGAAACTTTTCCTCGTAATAATTGTGCTGGTGAAGGCGCAGCAACTACATCAAAGTCTTTTGCGCTAATTGCATCTACAGCACCGGTTGCATCTTTTTTGGTTGTTGCACCATAACCAATTACAATAACTTCGTCCAACTCATTAGCGTCTTCAGACATTGTAATGTTAATTGTTGATCTTCCATTCACAGAAATTTCCTGAGTTTTGAAACCAACGAAACTAAAAACTAAGACTGCATCTTCGCCAACGTTTTCGATGGTGTAATTACCATCAAAATCTGTTTGAACACCATTAGATGTGCCTTTGACTAACACCGAGGCTCCAGGAAGTGGTCCCATATCATCGGACACAACTCCGGTTACTGTTTGTCCATAAGTAATTCCTACAAACAGGAACAAGGAAAACAGCATGAAGCCTTTTAGTAAACCATTTTTCATGAGCTTAAAATTTTAAGGGTTTATATTAAGTTTTTATTAATATTTGGCTAAATTAAATATTAAATACTTAAAAAAAAGCAAGTGTTTTTTTTACATTTATAACTAAAACGGTTTAGTATTTAAAAAAATGTAAATTTTAACATTTTTACGCATTCATCGAGTTAAATGTTGAGTTGTTTTTCATTATAGTCATACTGATTACAAGGTATTTCATACATTTATAGTTGTTTACATAAAAAAAGAGCAGTCTTTACGACTGCTCTTAGTATTTATTTCTTAATAATGAATTAGATTAATATTTCATTAATCTATTAATAACGATTCTGTCTATATCTTTTATTTTAACAAGATAAATACCTCTTTTAAAATTGCTTATATCAATCACTGTTTCGGGTAAAATATTATCTTTTTCTAAAAGGATTTTTCCTTGAAGATCTAATATTTGAAGATGAGTGGCAGATTTCGATAGTTGAAAGGTGTCAGAAGTTGGATTTGGATATAGCTGAATTGCTTCTGTTGCTGCAACAACATCCGTACTCATAGTAGCTTGCTGATTTCCGTAAATACGATATTCGCCTGGAGCCAGATTGATTACAAAATCGCTTCCGGTAGATGTTACATTCAAGGTTTCATCTGTTAACAAATTATACCAGGTTCCGGTTGACGGGAAATTGGGTGTTACATTGAAACTTGTTACTTTGAAATTAGCAATAACCAGCACTTCGTTCAATTCATCGCTTCCTAAATCGTCATTCCAAATGTAAATTTTAGGTAGCAAATTAGCTTGATCAGAAGTTACCGTAAATGTTTCTGTATCAAAAACCTCTTGTGTACGTCTAAGATGAATCATTTCGGCCCAAGCATCATACACCTCCAAACGGTCTGCATCTGTATCATATCCTATTTCAGACGGAATTGGTTTTGGGTCTGTACGGCAATCATTGTTGGTAGAACCATCTTGACAATAATTGATATTGTAATCGTACCCTAACTCGCCAAATTGCCAAAACATTTTTGGTCCAGGAATGGTGAAGAAAACCGCTCCAAAAGTTTTCATTCGGTCTAGTGAAGTATCTTCATCAGTTACATTGTAGCTTCCGGATACATTTCCGTATTCTAGATTTTTATACATCAATCTTTCTTCATCATGACTTTCTCCGTAACCTACCAACCTTGGCTTATCAAAACCTCTTTCTTCAAAATCAATTCCGTTAAAATTGCTACCATCGGTATACCCCATGGTATTTTGGTTGTAGTTGTAATTGTAATTTCCCCACAACATAATTCCTTTGCCTTCATCTGCACGGTAATTAGCCCATTCGGTTTCTTCGGTAGCAGAGCCACCAACGCCTAAATGTTCAAAAATCACATAGAAATCTTCATCAATATCCCATTGAATATCTGCATAATCTTTTAGAATTTCTACACGGTCTGATTGGTAATTATTAGTACAAGTTTCACCGGAAGGCGTACAGTTATTGGTAAAACCTTTGGTAAGATCCCAACGGAAACCATCGATATGAAAATCGTTCATCCAACGGTTAATAGTGCGCTCTACATAATATTGAGTAACTTCTGACTGATGATTCAAATCGTACCCAACGCTATAAGAATGTTTAGCTTCTTGATTACAATATGGATTGTCTGCTGTTGGTGTACCAAAACCATCACCATCAGGATCATCCATCCACATTCGCACCAAAGGCGAACGCCCATACACATGGTTTAAAGCCACATCTAAAATGACTGCAATACCGTTTTCGTGACATAAATCTATGAACTCTTTCATGTCATTTTCTGGTCCATACGCTTTGTCCAATGCCAAATGATATGCTGTATTATACCCCCATGAAATATTTCCTTCGAACTCCATTACAGGCATAATTTCAATTGCATTGATGTTTAATCCAGTAAAATAATCGATATCATCTATCAAAGAAGCCCAAGTTTTTTCACTGTTGAAGTCACGAATAAGTAGTTCATAAATGATGAGATCTTCTTTTTCTGGTCTTTCAAAATCAGTTATTTGCCATTCATAGGCCGTTTGATTGGTTTGAATTACAGAAACCTCAAATTCTTGACCGTCTGGATATACCGTCATGTTAGGATATGTTGTTTCTTCTATATACGGATCATCATAGGGTGATAACACAATTGTGGAATACGGATCGGCAGTTTTGATTCCGTCACTGGTTCTGTACTGAAACGTATATACTTCGCCAGCTGTGAGTCCGTCAATTTCCATCCAATACAAATCAGCATCTTCGGTATCGCGTTTCATCAAATACGAGTTTGAAATTTGCCAGTTGTTAAAACTACCAATCACATGCACATACTCTTTGTCTGGCGCATACAAAGCTAGAGTAGCCTTGGTTGCATCATTTTCATCATAAGTAATCCCTTGTTCTATACCGTCTGGAATTGCCTCTGTGGTAACACTTGGCGTTGTAATAGCAGAAAAATCTACTGAAATCTCTTCGGATGTTCCCACTTCAGAAGCCGTTAAGGTAAAAGAGGCGTCCGTTGTAATGGTTTGATTGTAACTAAACGAAGTAGTATTCGATGCTGTACTAATTTCACTTCCGTTCATTTCTAACGACCAATTGGCATTGGAAGAGACAGTTGCCGAAATAGGCAAACTACTCCCTGAAGCAATTGTAGTAAGACTGCCATCTGTCGGCGAAATTGTTGTCATTTGAAAACCGCCTACCTGAACAAAAATATCTGATGTTTGTTGGTTTCCATCGGCACTTCTTAACACCATTGAAATTTGGGTGATAGAACTCTGGGAATCAACTCCAAAATAGGTGTATAAATCTGGGGTAATGGTTAACGAATACGTTGTACCAGATTCAACACTAAAAGCTGGCTGCGTGGTATTGTTCCCCCAGCTACCTATTACATTTTGCCATGGGTTACCATCTACAGTAACGCCCATGTGTGCATAGATAGTTCCGGTGTAACTAGACAATCCTGTACCAGATTTATCAAAATAAATGGTTACGGCTCCATCTGCTTCTGGAGGATTGGGCGAAGTGGTTATTTGTGCCCAACCGCATGCTGTGATAAAGCATATGAATAGGGTAATTATTTTTTTCATATAAATAAACTTAATAGCGTTTAAAAAAATAAAGGCTGCTTTAGATAGGCAGCCTTTAATATAATTTTGAGTTTTATTCTGACTCTTCAATTGTATATGTCAATTGATTTAAATCCATAGTAATGTGATAGTTTCCGGAAGACACTGCAATGTTATCTCCGCCATTGTCAAGTGTATTATCTACATCGGTATCACCATAATTTAGATCCCATGTATTATTAAATCTAAACTTAAATTCACCTGAAGTTAAAGTAGCATCAATAGTCCACATATCTATAGTTCCATCATAACTCATTTGCATGTCTGGACCATCCCAACCATTGGTGGTAGCGTCTCCTACTAATCCCCAAGAATAAGGCTCTATCGTATACGTTAGTGCACTAATGTCAAACGTAATTTTATAGGTACCTGCTTCTACAGCAATGTTAGAACCTCCTTCTTCTAAAGTTCCATCAGGCTCATTATCACCATAGTTTAAGTCCCAAGCATTGTTTTCTCTAAACTTAATTTCTCCCTCTATCAAAGTTGTATAAGCAACATAAACATCTTCTGTGTCTGTATACCAGAATGGTACATCTGGACCGTCCCAACCATTTGGAGCTGCAGAACCTACAATACCCCATGAAGTTGGCTCTATCAAGTTTTCATATGGAATAACATTAATAGTAATTATATTAGAAACTGCAGGTTGATAATAATCACTAATGGATGCCTCTAGCTTTATATCTACGCTTAAAGGTGTAAATGGAGTACCACCCAGACTGTTTACAACTAATGAATTTAAATTTTCTGAAAGATATGATAAACTCATGTCATTTCCTCCGGCAACGGCAACGGCATCTTGGAAGTCATTACCAGTAACATCAAAGTATAGTGTGTAATCTATTTCAGCATTGTAACCAAAATCTGGTGCAGTCCAGTTTAAATCTAGGACACTATTTCCTTGATTTTCTTCTGACAATTCAATAGTAGTAGATGATACAGATAACGATGTGGTAGCAGTATCATCGGCGATAACAAGGTCTTTGTCATCGTCACAAGAAGCTGTGAACAAGAGTAAGGCAAAAGCTCCTACAAACGTTTTATATAAATGTTTCATGATTTCTATTTTTTTAGTATCCAGGATTTTGAGTTAAATTAGGATTTACTCCTAAAATTGCAGATGGTATTGGGTAAATATCTCTATACCCATCTACTGCAATACCATTGACAGATCCTCCTTTGAAAGGCCATAAATAACTGTTTGAAGTGAAATATCCGTATCTGATTAAATCAGTTCTTCTAAATCCTTCCCATTGAAGTTCTCTTGCTCTTTCATCTAGAATAAAATCTAGAGTTAGGTTACCAGATGTTATATTGGCAGAACTATTACCATAGGCTCTCTCTCTTAATTCATTGATGTATAAAGCAGCATCAGAAGTGCTTCCGCCTCCACCTCTTAAAACAGCTTCGGCATAGTTAAGATAGATTTCTGCAACTCTTATCAAGGCAATATCTGTATCTACAAAGGCATTGTTAGGATCATTTCCTAAAGAACCATCACTTTTAAGGTTTTTATATTTTGTAGAAGCATAGCCATCAGTAAAGGTATTTGCTATAGTTTCAATTTCATAGTTTTGACCATTGGTAAAGAACATAGCTCTACTATCACTCCAAGCAGTAGGATTTCCGTCCTCGTCTGAAGCAGTTATAGCGTCATTAAATTTTTCTACTAGTCCTTTGGTAACTCTGTTACCAGACCAACCTCCGTTAACGCCGTAATCTGAAGCTACCATGTCTCCACCAATTGCAGCGCAAACTAAATAAGTGGTCCCTCCGTATGTTTGAGATTGTACACCGTCAAAATTAGCTGTGAAAATGAACTCGTTTTGAGCTCCATTGGTATCGTTATCAGCTAAAAACAATTCATCGTAAGCACTTCCGTTTCCGTTAGCATCGGTTGTGTTTAGAGTATATGTTGAATTGATAACTTGTTGTGAATACGTTACACAGTCAGCATATCTATCTTCTCCTATCCAGCTTTCAGCATTAAGATAGATTCTTGAAAGAAGGGCCCAAGCAGCAACTTCATCAACTCTACCATACTCAGAAGTTCCACTTGCAGGTAATAAATCCTGAATTTCTAATAATTCACTTTCAATGAAGGCAAAAATTTCTTCTCTGCTGTTTTGTTCTGGTACGTTTGTACTAACTTCTGTGGTGATTGGAACGTTTCCAAAGAAATCAACTAAATACGAGTAAGCATAAGCACGCATAAACCTAGCTTCGGCAATGTAATGTTGAACGTCTGTATTATCACTAAGTGCTTGTGCGTTTTCAATAAATGAATTGCAATATGAAACCTCTAGTGCCAAACGATAATAAGTAGCTTCTAAAAAGATATTTGTAGAAGACCAATTCATATTATGAAAGTTAGGTACACCTGCATCTCCCCAGCCATTTACAGCTTCATCAGTAGGGAGTTCGTTTAAAATAAAAAGAAGTCTGGTAAACTGTGTAGCTCCTTCATCTCCAATAGCGGTAATATCTGAATCTCCCGTAGCTCCTGTCTGACCTGTTAAAGAAAAACCAGCATATAGTTTTGCTAAGGCACTCTTAGCTTCGGATGCGTTTGCAAAAACATCTTCCTCTGTATATACTGTTGGATTGGTAGGATATTGATCTAAATCGTCCATGCATGCTGTAAACATTACAGCAGCAATAATTATATATGATAGTTTATAAAAGTATTTCATTGTACTCTTTTTTAAAAATTAAGATTAAATCCAAGCATATAGATACGTGGTCTTGGGTATAAACCATTATCAATTCCTTGATATACCTCGGGATCTAAACCTTTATAATTTGTGATGGTTGCTACGTTTTGAACAGAAGCATTGATCTTTAAAGAGGCATCTTTGATAAATTGATTAAAGGTATAACCTAGGTTTATATTGTCTATTTTGAAGAAAGAAGCATTTTGTACAAAATAATCACTCATTAAGTTTCCTTCGCTCACTTCTACAAAATTGTGATCGTAATAAGAGGTCGCAAGATTGCTTAGAATACCATTTGCTGTAGCTTTATTAAGATAAGCTCTACTTGATGCATTATTATTGTATACATAGTTGCCAATACTTGCACGGGTTACTACTGCAATATCAAAGTTTTTATATTTGAAGGTAGAATTCAGTCCCATGGTAACATCAGCAAAAGGATCTTTGTAGAAGTACTTGTCTTCATCATTAATAGCACCGTCGTTGTTACGATCTACATAAGCACCTTCGATTGGTTTACCCGCGTCATCATATACTTGTTCATATACATAATAACTAAATGGGGAATAGCCTTCTTCTTGATACTGAATATTGTTTCCTGTTCCTCCATTAATTCCTCCAGTAGCATAACCTTCAGGAAGGTTTGTTAATTCATTTTTGTTATATGCTACGTTATAGCCTATTGTCCAAGTGATGTTATCGGTTTGTATTGGCGTATAATTGATCTCAAACTCAAGACCTTTATTTTCCATATCACCAACGTTTTTATTTACAGAATCACCAAAGTTTGTAAATGGGTCCACTTTTACATAAGCTATCAAGTCGTTAGTTCTTTTGATATAGGCATTAATAGATCCTGAAACCTTGTTGTTAAACAAAGCATAATCAATACCTGCATTAAAAGTTTTTCCTATTTCCCATTTTAACTCATCGTTAATTCTTTCTGGTCGGTATGTTCCTATGTAGTCATTTCCTATAGGGTAATATGCTCCAGATCTATTACGGTTGTATCTTGTTAAAAATAAATAGTCTCCTAAACCATTTACGTTACCAACTTCACCATATCCAAGTCTTAATTTCAACTGATTGATAACTTTAGATTCTTTTAGGAAATCTTCGTTATTAATATTCCATGCCAAGGAGAACGAAGGGAAATAACCCCATCTGTCATCTGGGTTTAATTTAGAAGAAGCATCAGCTCTTAAAGTTGCAGTAGCCAAATATTTATCATCATAGTTGTAATTTGCTCTTCCAAAGAAAGACATCATCACATTTTTGCTTGGATCAGATGTATAAGCTTGTTCGCTACCAGCTCTTTCTTCTACTTCTCTATCATAAGCATAGTTAAGATATTCAAAAGATTGGTATGAATGCCCTGCCATCACAGATACAGAATTTTTATTAAATTCTTTGTTGTAATTTAGGTAGAAGTCTAATAGTTTATTTATAACTTCATTACTATAACTGCTATAAGCTCCATTATAGTTTTCGTCTGTACTAGAGTGTGGCATCTCTATTGGTGTATTAACTCTACCATTACTGTTCGTATAGTCATACCCCAAATTAACAGTTGCTGTTACTTCTGGTAAAAAGTGTAAGTTATAATCAAACTTAGCGCTTCCTATAAAACGTCTTACTTCAGAAGTATCATCGTTTAACTCAACCAATGCTAACGGGTTGGAAGGTGCTAAACTATTTTGAACTCCATCTGAGTTCAACCATGTATAATAACCTGCGAAAGGAGAATTTTCATCATATACTGGCTGTGTAGGGTCAAAATCAACTGCAGCCCCAATAGCTCCTGTATTACCAAAGGTATTTTCGGTATACATTCCCCTTGCATTTAAATCAATTTTCAAATGGTTATCAAATAGGTAAGGTCTTAAATTTAAAGAACCCGTTGTTCTTTTAAAGTTATCATTCTTCAAGACTCCACTTTGATCGGAGTATCCGATAGAAGCTCTAAAGGGCATGAATTTTTTAATAGTTCCGGAAACATTAAAGTTACTGTTGTTGCTTATGGCTGTTTCATAGATTTCATCTTGCCAATTAGTATTGCTATCTCCAAGTAACGCTATTTGTGCCGGAGTACCCGTCTGTTCTATTAAGGTTCTAAATTGGTTTGCACTCATAACGCTTACTTTTTTGTAAGGATCTGATACATTCACAGATGAACTGAAATTAAACTTTAAATTTCCTTTCCCTTTTTTAGTAGTAATCATTACTACACCGTTTGCGGCACGTGAACCATAAATTGCAGTAGCAGAGGCATCTTTCAATACTGTCATGCTCTCAATATCATTAGGGTTGATAAAGTCAAGAGGGTTACGAGAACCTCCTACTTCGCCATCACCAATAGGAATTCCATCAACAACATATAAAGGATTGTTGGATAATGAAAGAGAAGAAATTCCTCTAATTCTAATGGTCTGACCTCCACCTGGAGAACCTCCGCTTGAAGTAACGTTTACACCGGCAATTTTACCGGTAACCAATTGTTCTGCAGTAACTACAGGCCCATTGTTAAAATCTTCTGTGGTAACTTGGTCTACGGTACCTGTAGCATCTTTTTTCTTTACAGTACCATATCCTACAACTATAACTTCTTCAAGTTGTTGTGTGTCTTCAATTAGTGAAACATTGATGTTTTCGTTACCGGTAAATTTCACTTCCTGAGTTATAAAACCGATATACGAAAATTCCAATACATCGTTTTCGTTTACTTGCAGTTGATAATTTCCATCAAAATCTGTAGTAGTTCCTTTTGTTGTACCTTTCACAAGTACATTTGCACCTGGAATTGGCGCTCCCGTAGCGCTTTCGGTAACAACACCATTTACAGTTGTCTGTCCAAAGGTGATAATTGGAATACAGAACAACAGAAATAACATGTATTTTTGTAAAGTGTTCATACAATTATTTGTTAAATTCATTTGTTTATAATTACATATATTTCATTTCTCGATGTTAAAATTATGTAAAAAATCCTCACAAAAAACTTACAAGCCTACTGGTAGGGTTACTGTAACGTTTGAGTGTTGAAAACTTTTTTAAATTTAACATTTGTTATTTTTAAAGGTTTTCGAATATTGAAATAATAATTTGAATACTGTTTTTTTGAATAAACTATAAAATGAGAAGAAAACTTACGTTAAAACAAATTGCAAAAGAGATGGATGTTTCCATTTCTACAGTGTCTAAGGCTTTACGTGATAGTCCTGATATTGGGTTAGATACAAGAGAGAAAATTCAAGCTTTTGCGAAGCTTTACAACTATAAGCCAAATAATATTGCACTGAGTTTAAAAAACAGAAAAACAAAGAATATAGGAGTAATCATCCCCGAAATTGTGCATCACTTTTTTACCACTGTTGTCAGTGGCGTTGAAAAGGTGGCTAATAAAAGAGGGTATAATGTAATTGTTTGTTTGTCTAATGAATCTTTTGATAGAGAGGTGATTAATATGGAAATGCTGGCGAGTGGAAGTATAGATGGCTTTATAATGTCGCTTTCTAAAGAAACACAACAGAAAAAAGACTTTCACCACCTTAGAGAAGCTATCAATCAAGGTATGCCATTGGTAATGTTTGACAGAGTTGCGGAGGAAATTTATTGTGATAAAGTTGTGATAGATGATGCGCAGGGAACCTACAGAGCCGTAAACCATCTTATAGATACAGGTTGTAAGCGAATTGCTTTGATTACCACAACCGATTACGTGAGTGTAGGAAAGCTGAGAACAGAAGGTTATCTAAATGCACTAAGAGATGCCGGAATGGAAATAGATGAAAATTTAATTGTAAAAATTGAAGACACCAGAGAATGTGATGAGCAAATTGAAGAACTTTTTGAGTCTCAAACTTTCGATGCAGTTTTTGGAGTAAATGAGATTTATGCAGTAACAGCTATGCGAGAAGCACAAATACGTGGGTTTAAAATACCCGAAGATATTTCGGTAATAGGTTTTACAGATGGAATTTTATCTAAGAACTCATTTCCTAGAATGTCTACCATTAATCAGCATGGAACACAGATGGGAGCTATTGCTGCAGATATGCTTATCAATAAATTAGAATCTGTAGACGAGGATGAATATTACAGAACCGAAGTAGTAAAATCTACCCTAACCGAAAGAGAATCAACAAAAAAGAAATCTTAACATTTCGAACTTAGAAAAAAGTTATATCTTTACAGCCGTCAAGACTTATATATTTCATTTCTCACCTGTATATAAAGTTTTGATAAGCTTTAAGCTTATCGTAAATATTAATCTATTACGATAGTTTTTCTGTTATTTTATTTTTTCAGAATACCATCTGTAATGCAAATTACAACAGATGAAAAAGCGTTTACTTTCCTTTTGGGAAATCTGGAACATGAGCTTTGGTTTTTTGGGTATCCAGTTTGGGTACGCACTTCAGGGAGGTTTTATGTCCCGAATTTTCCAAACACTCGGAGCTAGTGAAGATGATATTCCGCTTTTATGGATTGCCGCACCGCTAACAGGGTTAATTGTTCAGCCCATTATTGGTTATTTAAGCGATAGAACATGGCATCCTAAACTCGGAAGAAGAAAACCTTATTTTTTAATTGGAGCTATTTTAAGCTCTTTAGCATTATTTTTCGCGCCACATTCTTCAGCTTTATGGATGGCAGCCGGCTTTCTTTGGGTAATCGATGCTTGTATCAATATAAGTATGGAACCTTTTAGAGCTTTGGTGGCCGACAAGTTACATGAATCACAAAGGTCTTATGGTTTTGTGGTACAAACGCTCATTATAGGTATTGGTACCTGGATCGCTAGTAATCTGCCTTGGGCAGTAAACAAACTGGGCATTAGCAATGTTGCTCCGGCCGGGGTGGTACCACCTTCAGTCCGAATTGCATTTGCTATTGGTGCTTTTGTGTTTATACTAAGCATCCTGTATACCATTTTTACCACTGAAGAATATCCTCCAGAGGATATGGAAGCATTCCTTAAAGAGAAGAAGGAGAAGAAAAGTAATTTTATCAAAGACATTACGGCAAATGTTGGCAACATGCCAAAGACAATGAAAAAACTGGGCTTAATCCAATTTTTTAGTTGGTTTGCCTTTTTTACCATGTGGAGTCTTGCCATGCCTGCATTGACAGAGCATATTTACCAGGCTCCTAAACCAAACATTAAAGAGTTTGCTCAATTAGATACTTCTGGAGCAGTTGTCTTTACGGGTACTGGAGAAGAAAAACAAGTGGTTTTCTCAAATACTGAAAAGGAACGTGAATACACTGTTCAAGATGAGGCTTATAATACCGCTGCTGATGAGGTTGGTTCTGCTATGGGTATTTATGGTTTGTCTTCTATGGCCTTTGCATTATTGCTAACATTTTATTCAGCAAGATTCAAACTGAACAGAAAATACACACATTTGGTTTCGCTAATTATTGGTGGAGCAGGATTTATAGGAATGTATTTTGCTTCCGACTTTAGCTCTTTAGCTTTTTGTTTCGTGTTAATTGGTATTGCCTGGGGAAGTATTTTATCTATGCCTTATGCCATGTTATCAAGTTCCATAGACCCTAACAAAATGGGAATGTTTATGGGATTATTCAACATGTTTATTGTAATACCGCAAATCGTTGCAGCGCTTGGAGGAGTCAATTTTGTATACAAATTATTAGGAGACGAAACCATCAATGCGATGATTGTAGCAGGAATCAGTTTAATTCTTGCAGGATTATCCAATCTACTTATCACAAACAAAAAGGCGATAGCCTATTCAATTGATCAAGCTTAAAAAAAATCATGAAAAACTTAGGACTCATTTTCGACCTCGATGGGGTTATTGTAGATACAGCTAAATTCCATTTTCTAGCATGGAAAAAAGCTGCCAAAGAAGTAGGTTTTGAACTTACCGAAGAATTGAATGAAAAATTAAAAGGAGTGAGTCGCGTAGATTCACTAAACAAAATATTGGGTTGGGCTGGTGCTACCGTTTCCGAAGAAAAATTCAACGAAATGGCAACCAACAAAAATGCCGATTATTTAACCTATGTAGATAAAATGACTGCGGATGATATTCTTCCTGGGGTTGAAGCATTTATTCGCAAAGCAAAGTCAAAAGGGTATCCTATTGCATTAGGTTCGGCCAGTAAAAACGCACCAAAAATTTTAAAACACGTAGGTATTTATGATCTGTTTGATGCTATTGTAGACGGAAATAGCGTAAGCAAAGCAAAACCAGATCCGGAAGTATTTGTCATCGCAGCTCAGAAATTGAACGTTCCAGTAGCAAATTGTGTGGTTTTCGAAGATTCTGAAGCGGGAGTAGAAGCGGCTAACAATACACACATGCTTTCTATTGGTTTAGGTAGCGAAGACGTACTTTCAGAAGCCGATCATGTGTTTCCAGATTTTACCAAAATCACTTTAGAATTTATAGAACAACAAGCAAACAAAAAGTAATGAATCAAGATTATATTATACCAAATAACTGGTCTATCATAGAAGAAGGTTTTGAGAAGGACCGAGTAGAATCTTCCGAAAGTCTTTTCAGCATAGGAAATGGTGCCATGGGGCAACGTGCTAATTTTGAAGAGTATTATTCAGGTCCTACGTTTCAGGGAAGCTATATTGCCGGGGTTTATTATCCTGATAAAACCAAAGTAGGTTGGTGGAAAAACGGCTATCCAGAATATTTTGCAAAAGTGTTGAATGCTCCAAGTTGGATAGGGATTCACGTTTTTGTAAACGGAGAAGCATTAGACTTAAACACCTGCAAATCGGTTACTGATTACCGTCGCGAACTGAATATGAAAGAAGGTTGGTATAGCCGTAGTTTCAAAGCTACCTTGCCAAACGATGTAGAAGTTCAAGTGGAAGCGCTTCGTTTTTTAAGCTTGCATGAAGATGAAGTGGGAGCCATTAAATACAGTGTAACACCTTTAAATTCAGAAGCCGAAATCACCTATAAATCTTTTGTAGATGCCGGTATCGAGAACAAAGACACCAACTGGGAAGAAAAATTCTGGGAACCTTTAGAAGTTTCAGAAAACGGCAATCAGGCATTTGTAACCGCTCAAACCTTAAAAACTCGTTTTGTTGCCTGCACTTTTATGCAAAACACTTTCGAAGTTAACGGAGCTGCTATCAGCATTCCTCACGTTGTAGAAAGCAAAAAAGACTACGTAAGTTTTTCGTATTCTAATAAAACAGAAGCTAACGAAACCTTCACCATTTATAAATTTGGAGGGTATGTAACCTCCATGAATCATAACGAAAAAGAGCTAGAAGCCGCTGCCATTGCAGTATTGGGCAGTGTTAGCAAACTTGGTTTTGACGGATTACTACAAACTCAGATTGATGCCTGGGCAAAAGTTTGGGAAATGGCTGATATTACTATTGAAGGTGATGTAAAAGCACAACAGGGAATTCGTTTCAATATTTTCCAATTGAATCAAACCTATACCGGAGCCGATGACCGTTTGAATATTGGCCCGAAAGGTTTCACCGGAGAAAAATATGGAGGAAGTACCTATTGGGATACTGAGGCTTATTGTATTCCGTTCTACATGGCAACCAAAGACGAAAAAGTAGCGCGAAGCCTTTTAAAATACCGATACAATCAGTTGGATAAGGCCATTGAAAATGCAGAAAAACTTGGTTTTAAAAACGGAGCAGCTTTGTATCCAATGGTAACCATGAACGGCGAAGAATGTCATAACGAATGGGAAATTACGTTTGAAGAAATTCACCGTAACGGAGCCATCGCGTTTGCTATTTTCAACTACACGCGTTTTACCGGAGATTACAGTTATATTCCAGAAATGGGCTTGGAAGTTCTTATTGGTATTGCTCGTTTTTGGCATCAGAGAGCTACATTTTCTACTCATAAAAACAAATACGTAATTCTAGGTGTTACCGGACCAAATGAATACGAAAACAACGTAAACAACAACTGGTATACCAACTATTTAGCGCAATGGTGTATTAAATATACCGCAGCACAGTTAGAAACTGTTCAAACAGAATATGCGGCAGACCACAAACGTATTTTAGAAAAGGTACAACTTACTGAAGCTGAAATTTGCGATTGGAAAAAAGTAGCAGAAAACATGTATTTCCCGTATTCTGAAGAGCATAAGGTTTTCTTACAACAAGATGGTTTCTTAGATAAAGAATTGATTACCGTTGCAGATTTAGATAAAACTCAACGTCCAATCAACCAAAAATGGAGTTGGGACAGAATTTTACGTTCCCCATACATCAAACAAGCAGATACCTTACAAGGTTTTTACTTCTTCGAAGATCATTTCAGCAAAGAAGAATTAGAACGTCATTTTGATTTTTACGAACCTTTCACAGTTCACGAAAGTTCATTATCTCCTTGCGTACACAGTATTCAAGCCGCCGTTTTAGATAGAATGGAACAAGCCTATACATTCTATTTAAGAACTTCTCGTTTAGACTTAGATGACTATAACAAAGAAGTACACGAAGGCTTACACATCACCTCTATGGCAGGTACTTGGATGAGTGTTGTAGAAGGTTTTGGTGGTATGCGTGTAAAAGAAGGTATGTTGTCTTTTGAACCTAAAATTCCAGCACAATGGGAAGGTTTCTCGTTCAAAGTAAATTTCCGTAACCAAACGGTGAAAGTGAAAGTTACTCAAGAAGAAACCACGTTTACGCTGGATGGTGACCAAGATTTAACTATCTTATTAAACGGAACAAAAACCGTAGTAAAAGCAGCGAAAAATTAGTAGAACTATGAAATATATATTGTTAACAATCAGCGTTTGTTTTTCATTATTCAGCATGAAAGCTCAGGAACTGAAATCTCCTAATAATGATTTCAGTATGAATTTTTCACTATTGAAAGATGGGACGCCAACGTATCATTTAAATTATAAAGGTAAAGAAGTCATTAAGCAAAGTAAGCTTGGTTTAGAGCTGAAAGATGATGAAAAATCATTATTAAACGACTTTACAATTACCCATACCGAAACCGCTACTTTCGATGAAACCTGGACACCGGTTTGGGGAGAAGAAAGTGAAATTCGCAATCATTACAACGAATTGGCGGTAACGCTGACACAAAACGAAACCGATAGAACAATCATTCTTCGTTTTCGCTTGTTTGATACCGGCTTAGGATTCCGTTACGAGTTTCCACAACAAAAAAATCTTGTGTATTTTATTGTAAAGGAAGAAAGAACGCAATTTGCCATGACCGGCGATCACACAGCATTTTGGATTCCGGGAGATTACGACTCACAAGAATATGACTATACCGAGTCTAAACTTTCAGAAATCAGCTCCTTGTTTAACAAGGCTTTGACCGACAATGCTTCGCAAGAGCAATTTGCTAAAACCGGAGTGCAGACAGCGCTGATGATGAAAACCGATGAGGGTTTGTACATCAATTTACACGAGGCTGCTTTGATAGATTATTCACTAATGAATTTAAATCTAGACGAGGAAAATTTCATTTTTGAATCATGGTTAACTCCAGATGCACAAGGTAACAAAGGCTATTTACAAGCACCTTGTACTTCACCTTGGAGAACCATTATGGTAAGCGATGATGCTACAGATATTTTAGCTTCTAAAATGACATTGAATTTGAATGAACCAAGCAAAATTGAAGATACTTCATGGATTAAGCCTATGAAATATGTAGGCGTTTGGTGGGAAATGATTACCGGAAAAAGCTCTTGGGCTTATACTAACGACTTCCCTTCTGTTCAATTAGGAAAAACAGATTATGCCAACGCAACGCCAAACGGAACGCACGGCGCCAATACTGAACATGTAAAAGAATATATTGATTTTGCTTCAGCCAATGGTTTCGATGGTGTTTTAGTAGAAGGTTGGAACGAAGGTTGGGAAGATTGGTTTGGCCAATCTAAAGATTATGTGTTCGACTTTGTAACACCGTATCCAGATTTTGATGTAGAAGCTATTCACGACTACGCAAAATCTAAAGGAGTAAAAATGATTATGCACCACGAAACTTCCAGTTCTGTACGTAATTATGAGCGCCATATGGATACAGCATATGCGTTTATGAACAAGTATGATTATCCGGCGGTAAAAAGTGGTTATGTAGGTGATATTTTACCTAGAGGAGAACATCATTACAGCCAATGGACCATCAACCACTTTTTGTATGCGGTTCAAAAAGCAGCAGATTACAAAATTATGGTAAATGCTCACGAAGCTGTTCGCCCAACAGGAATTTGCAGAACCTATCCTAATTTAATAGGAAATGAATCTGCCAGAGGAACCGAATTCCAAGCATTTGGTGGTTCAAAGCCAAACCACGTAACGGTTCTACCATTTACCAGATTAATTGGCGGACCAATGGATTATACGCCTGGAATTTTTGAGATGGACATTGCAAAATTAAATCCGAATAACAACTCTCACGTAAATTCTACGATTGCCAACCAATTGGCATTGTACGTTACCATGTATAGTCCATTACAAATGGCAGCAGATTTGCCTGAGAACTACGAGCGTTTTATGGATGCATTTCAGTTTATAAAAGATGTGCCTGTAGATTGGCAAGCGTCTCAATATTTAGAGGCAGAGCCAGGCAAGTATATTACAGTGGCAAGACAAGACAAAAACAGTAACAACTGGTTTGTTGGTAACGTAAATGGTACTACAGTAAGAACCACAAAGTTGAGTTTAGACTTTTTAGAAAGAGGTAAAAAATACACGGCAACTATTTATGCCGATGCAAAAGATGCCGATTATAAAACCAATCCGCAGGCTTACGAGATCACAACTAAAACAGTGACTAGCAAAAGCAAGCTAAAATTAACTTCGGCTTCTGGTGGTGGTTTTGCCATTAGTATTGTAGAAAAGAAATAAATTTTTAAAAAAGACAGATGACGAAGTTGTCTGTCTTTTTTCTTTAAAACCAGTTTTTAATATGAATCAAAAAATATATAGCTTATTGGCGTTAGTGTTATTACTTTCGGTAACGCTTCAAGCACAAATAGAAAAAGTAGAACCACCATTCTGGTGGCAAGATATGCAGCATAATCAAGTAGAAATTATGATGTATGGTAAAGATATTGCCAATTTAGAAGTAGTTTCAGAAAAAGCTACTATTACAGGCATTACAAAAACAGAAAACCCAAATTATGTATTTGTAACGCTAGACACCAAAGGTTTAAATGCAGGTACATATCCTATTCAGCTTAAAAAGAAAAGAAAAATAGTAGATACCTATAATTTTGAATTGAAAACACGTGAAGAAGGTTCAAGATTCAGAAAGAGTTATGACAGCTCAGATATGATGTATTTATTGATGCCCGATCGTTTTGCAAACGGAAATTCTTCAAACGATTCTTCAGATTTAGTTACTGAAAAAGCCAATCGCGAAGATGCTAATGGTCGTCATGGTGGTGATATCGAAGGAATTATTCAGCATTTAGATTATTTAGAAAAATTGGGGGCAACCGCAGTTTGGAGCACGCCTTTATGTGAAGATAATGACGAAGCGTATTCGTACCACGGCTATGCGCAAAGTGATGTGTATAAAATTGATCCGCGTTACGGAAGCAATGCAGATTACAAACGTTTGGCAGACGAATTGCACAAGCGTGACATGAAGTTGGTGATGGATTATGTAACCAACCACTGGGGATTAGAGCACTGGATGATTCAAGATTTGCCAACCTATGAATGGATTCACCAATTCCCTGGATATGCGCAAACCAATTATAGAATGTCTACGCAAATGGACCCAAATGCTGCTGAAAGTGATTTTAAATATTGTATGGATGGTTGGTTTGTAAAATCGATGCCAGACTTGAATCAATCGAATCCGTTAGTATTAAACTATTTAATTCAGAATGCTATTTGGTGGATTGAATATGCTGGGTTAGATGGGTATCGTGTAGATACGTATTCGTACAACGACAAAGAAGGAATCGCTAAATGGACGAAAGCCATTACCGATGAATACCCAAATTTCAATATTGTGGGAGAAGTTTGGTTGCACGACCAAGCACAGATTGCGTATTGGCAAAAAGATTCTAAAATCAGTGCGATACAAAGTTACAACACGCATTTACCAAGTGTGATGGATTTTACTTTGCACGATGCTATTAGCAGTGTGTTTTATGTAGAAAATCCGTCTTGGGACAAAGGCATGATTCAGGTGTATGAAAACTTTGTAAACGACTTTTTATATCCTGATGTGAACAATTTATTGGTGTTTGCAGAAAACCATGATACCGATCGTTTCAACCAACGTTTTCAAAATGTTGCCGACTATAAATTGGCTATGACGTTAATTGCTACCGTTCGTGGAATTCCACAATTGTATTACGGTTCCGAAATAGGAATGGCGGGCGATAAAAGCAAAGGAGATGGCGATATTCGTCAAGATTTCCCAGGTGGTTGGAATGGCGATGACAATAACGCTTTTACAGCTTCGGGAAGAACTGCCGAACAAGCCGAATATTTCGATTTTACTTCGAAATTATTCACTTGGAGAAAATCAGCCGAGGTAATTCATACTGGGAAAACCACGCAATATTTACCTTGGGACGATGTGTATGTATTCTTCCGTTACAACGAAACTGAGACTGTGATGGTTGTGGTAAACAATTCAAAAGATGCGCGTACTTTCGATTTAAATCGTTTCAAAGAAAACCTTCAAAACTTTACCAAAGCAACCGATGTGATTAGCGGAAAAACTATAAATGTTGCTGCAGATAAAATGACAATTGAAGGGAAGTCGTCTTTCGTTTTAGAACTTAAAAAATAAGCTTATGAAAAAGATACTCTTAAGTTTGGTTACAGTTGCTTTCTTGATGAGTTGCAACGATGCACCAAAACAAAAAGAAGCTGTTTCAGCAACAAAAACTGAGTTAGCACCTATTTCTGATGAGGTGTTAGAAACCGCAACAATTTACGAAGCCAACATTCGTCAATATTCAGAAGAAGGAACATTTAATGCCTTCACGCAAGATATTCCGAAGTTAAAAGAAATGGGGATAGATATTATTTGGGTAATGCCTATTTATCCTATTTCGAGCACCAAAAGCAAAGGAAGTCTGGGAAGTTATTATGCGATTACTGATTATACCAAAGTGAATCCAGAATTTGGAACGTTAGAAGATTTTCAAAATCTAGTTAAAACAGCGCATGACAATGGAATGTATGTGGTGTTAGATTGGGTGGCGAATCACACTGGATGGGATCATGTTTGGATCAAAGAACATCCAGATTATTATACGCAAGACAAAGACGGAAATATTGTAGATCCGTTAAACCCAGAAACAGGAGAAACTTGGGGTTGGACAGATGTTGCAGATTTGAATTACGACAACCCAAAGATGCGTGAGGAAATGACTGCCGATATGTTGTATTGGGTTAAAGAAGAGCATGTAGATGGTTTCCGTTGTGATGTAGCAAGTAATGTACCAACCGATTTTTGGTCTACTGCCATCCCGAAATTGCGAGCAGAAAAACCAATATTTATGTTGGCAGAAGCTTGGCAACCAGAACTTATTGAAGCCGGTTTTGATATGTTGTACAATTGGGACGGCCATCATGCCATGAATCACATAGCACAAGGCGAAGCAGATGTAACGGCTTGGGACAAGCGCATGCAACAAATAGACTCTATGTACAGTGATGAAACCATTTTGATGAACTTTATTACCAATCATGATGAAAACTCATGGAGCGGAACTGTATTTGAGCGTTTAGGCGATGCTGCTGAAACTTTTGCTGCATTGGAATATTTAACTCCGGGAATGCCGTTGATTTATAGCGGACAGGAATATGATATGAACAAACGTTTGTTGTTTTTTGAAAAAGATACTATCATCAAAAAGAAAGGAAAATTCTATCCTATCTATGAAAAATTGAATGCCTTGAAAGCGAAGCATGCTGCCTTAAACGGAGGTAAACAAGCCGCTTCGTACGAGCGTTTATCAACTTCAGACGACAATAAAATTTTAGCTTTCAAAAGAGCTAAAGATGGAGACGAAGTTATCTATATCGCTAATTTAACCGATCAACCTCTAAAAGCTTCTGTTGAATTAAATGGAACCTTTACCGATTATATGACCGGAGAAAGCGTCGAGTTTCAAAAAGACAGGGCTTTTGCATTTGGCCCATGGCAATATTACATTTTGGTGAAAGAATAATTTCCTCCAATATATATATTCCCTTTGTTTTAAAAAGACACAGCTTTAGAGTTGTGTCTTTTTTTATGATCAGTTATTACTTTACAAAAGCACTTTTACTTCTTTTAGTTAGTAATAAGAAAATTAGTATACCGCCAGCTAAAATAAAATAGGCAATGGAAAGTCCAGATTGTTCTTGCGGATTAATACCCCATGTAAGTCCGTAACTAAAAATAGAACATAAAATATAGTTCATACCGCCTACAAGTCCACCAGATAATCCTGCCATATTAGGAAATCTTCCTAAGCAGTAAGCAAAGTAGTTGTTAAACATAAACCCTGAGCACACATGCACTGCAAAGGCAAAGAAAACAAGCGTAAATATATCTGCTCTAAGCGGGGTAGTTAATAGCATAGCAATTATAAATAAAAACTGAATAGCATTGCCACGCTGTATTTTAGGTAAAAAATCTTTTTTCATGAGTGCCTTTCCAATAAACCCTCCGGTCATCCATGCAAAACCTAAAATTAGAGAAACATAGCCAGCTACTACTGGAGAAAATCCCATTCGGTGCTCTACTATAAACGGAGAAACAAGCCCGAATAAAATAACCATTGCATAGCAAATACTACAAATAAACACACCGTATATAAAATCTGGAGTTTTGATCATGATTAGAGACTTGTCTAGAATAGGTTTAATTTTTAGCTCGTGATAATGCTTAATCGTTTCTCCAGAAAAAATAAGTTCTAAGATGAGGATAATGAAGGCGTATATTCCTAAAAAAGCAAAACAAGCACGCCAGTTTATTAAATGTTCAAGGTAACCTCCAATAAACGGAGCAATAATAGGACCTAACGACCAAACAATACTCATAATACTTAGGTAGTGTTTTAGTTTTTCACCATCGTGTACATCAATGAATAAGGTCCTTTTAGCAGTAGCAATAGCACCGGCACTGATACCTTGAATAAAACGAGCTATTAATATGAGTTCTATAGAGTCACTAAGTATAATTAACACATTGCTTGCTATAAAAACCAGCATACTAATAATATTGAATTTATACCTTCCCCAAGCGTCTACCAAGGCGCCAGATATAAACTGTGATAGTCCATAGCTCACTAAAAATAAGGTAATGCTTAATCTAATTGTACTTTCTGTAGTATGTAAATCTTTTACCATAGTAGGTAAAGAAGGAATGAAAATATCCGTGGCTACTCCTGATAAGGGAATAATTGCCAATGCCAAATATGTGGCAATTTTTTTGTAGCGGGGTTGTAAACTTTGCTCTAACATGGTCTATTATTCTTTACTACAAAAGTAGACCAGTTTTTATGATTGGTGATTTTGAAGATGAAACCACTTATGTTGTAAATCAAACATTTTTTAATCTTGATTGACCGGGAGTAGTGCCTGTTTGTTTTTTATAAAACTGATTAAAATAAGAGGTGTTTTCAAATCCTAGTGCGTAGGATATTTGAGAAATATTCCATTCAGAATGTGTTAAAAACTCATTTGCTTTTTCAATCACTCTTTCAGAAATAAGAATGGAAGTGGTTTTTCCAGTAGATTTTTTTAGAACTCTGTTTAAATGGTTTGGGTGTACAGCCAACATCTTAGAATAATCAGATGGTGTTTTGTAAAGTAGTGGAGTGTCGTCATCTAATAAGCTAAAGTGATCTTCTAGTTTTTTAAAAAATCGATTGCTTAAAGAATCTTTTTTCAGACTTTTACCATCAATAACTTCAGGACACTTAGGAAGTACCTCGTATATAATTAATTGAATAAGTGCAAAAACCTTTTCTTCTGCAAACGAGTAGTTTGTAGCTAGTATAGCTCTAATGTCTTTAAAATATCCCTCTAGTTTAGGAAGTTGTTCTTCTTCTATAAAAATTATTTTTTGCTTACCTGGTTGAAATACAGAAAAGTTTAATAGCGCTCTATTGTTCTTTTGTGCAAAAGCTTCGTTAAATACACATCGGTAACTTTTTAACAAAGGTTCTTTAGAATCCCAGGCGTAAGGTGTTCCGGGTTCGGTAAAAATAACGGCAGGCTTGTTAATGTGTACTACCTTTTCGGCATACGTAATAGTAGCTTTGTTTTTGCAAAGCGTAACTTTGTAATAATCTCTATGGCCAAAAGGTACATGACAGGCGCATCTTGCTCCCTCAAAATTGGCAACATTTCTGTTTTTTAAGTGGGGTAACGTCATGTTGTAAAGTTATAATATTCAAACGTATTTATGACAGCTTTAATTAGAAGAAATAAAAAACCGGGATTATCCCGGTTTTTTATATGTGTGTTGCTGTTTCTTTTCTGAAGATAAAAAGCAATATGTAGAAGTAGGTTTTACGATAGTATTTTCGCTACTTCGGCGTTTACATATTCTAAAAAGCGTTCGTCGGCTTCGGTAAACGGATTTGGCGTGTGTGAATCAATGTCAATCTGGCCAATGTTTTCGCCATTTACGAATAGTGGAATTACAATTTCTGCCTTAACATAAATGCTACAGGCAATGTAATTATCTTGAGCTTTTACATCGGGCACCACAAAATTAGCGTTACTTTCTGCTACTTGTCCACAAATGCCTTTTCCAAACGGAATTGTGTCGTGGTCTGTTGGTTCGCCGGCAAAAGCACGCAGTTTTAATTCTCGCTTATCTCCATTTTTAAAATAGAATCCTACCCAATCATAATAGGTTACTTCACTTTGTAATAATTCACAAACCAAGGTTAAACGTTCATTCACTGTAAGTGCGTCATCATGTAATATCAAACTTACTTTTGGTTCTAATGCTGCTAACTCCATCTTTCTAATTTTTTGGCAAAAGTACTAGAAAACAAAAATTCGAACCCATTTTTTAGATAAATTTGTGTTATAACAGCATATCGTTTGAAAGAATACTTCCAAAAATATAGCGCCGCCATTGGTTTTGTACTTCGCTTCCTTATTGTCTACGCAGCTTTAACAGCTTTGTACAATTGGTTTATTGCGAGTGCTGCGCCGTATCCGGATCAAATTACTACTTGGGTTACTGAACAATCAGAATGGATTTTGGAATATTCGCCTTATCACATTAGAATGGTTTTAGATGATACCGATCCGTTTTACAGAGTAATGATCAACGATACCTATGCAGCTAGAATTATTGAAGGATGTAATTCCGTGAGTGTGTTAATTCTATTTGTAACCTTTATCATTGCTTTTCGTGGTTCTTGGAAACACACAGTTTTATATAGTTTGGGCGGAATTGTATTGTTATACCTTACCAATTTGTTCCGAATTGTAATTTTAACAATGGGTGTATACAAGTATCCTGAATACACTGAAATTTTACATCAACTCGTGTTTCCGGCAATTATTTATGGAGCGATGTTTATCTTGTGGATTATTTGGGTGAAAAAATTTACCAAAGCATGAAACATTCTTGGAAAACATATGGTTTGGTCATGTTGCTCTTCGGATTTTTAGTGCTGATTAGAGCTTTTGAAACTACTTTGTTTTATGATCCGTTTTTAGCGTATTTCAAAGGAAATTTTTTGGAGACTGCTTTTCCATATTATGATTTTTGGAAATTGATTTTAAATCATTTCTTTCGATATATTTTGAATTCTAGTATTTCCTTATGGATTATTTATTTACTGTTTCCTAAAAAAGCAATTCTAAAGCTTTCTTTAGCTATTTATGGCATCACTTTTTTCGTTTTGTTGATAGCTTATTTATGGTTGATGAATCATAGCATTTCCGATAATTATTTGGTGTTATTTTACGTGCGTAGATTTCTAATTCAACCTTTATTTGTGTTGATTTTATTGCCGGCATTTTATTACCAACGTTTAAAACAAAAGGAATCGTAACTTTGTACACATGGATTTCTTTGTGAAAAATATGGTGTGCGATCGTTGCATAATGGTGGTGAAAGAAGATTTTGAAACTTCGGGCTACGTTGTTAATGCAATTGATTTGGGAAAAGTAGCTGCTTCGGGAAACGGAGACGAAACTGCGGTTTTGCAAAAGTTAGAAAAGCATGGTTTTGAAGTGTTGCAAACCGAAGAAACCATCATTTCCGACCAAATTAAAACTGAATTATTACAGTTTTTGAATAACGGAAATCTTCAAAATGAAAAACTTTCAGAAGTAATTTCAAGCAAATTAAATAGAGATTATGGAGTGTTGAGCAAGCATTTTTCAAAACACAATCATATTACAATTGAAAAATATTTTATCAAACTAAAACTCGAAAAAGCAAAGCAATACATTCAGGAAAACAACTTGAACTTCTCTGAAATTGCCGATGTTTTAGGCTATAATTCACTCAGTCATTTGTCTTCACAATTCAAAAAAGAAACAGGGTTGAGTTTGTCGCAATTCAAACAAAACCCAAACGAGTCTAGAAACGGACTTGACAAAATTTTATAAATACTTTCCAAAATTTTAAAAGTCATTCTTGTTGCTGTGTGTTACTTTTGATGTATTCAAAATAGATACATGATGAAACACACATATAAAGTAACCGGAATGACGTGCGTAGGCTGTAGTTCTTTTGTAGAACGCGCCTTGAACGATGTAGACGGTGTTACCAAAGCAACGGTGGATCTTGAAAAAGCAGAAGCTGAAATTGAAATGGAACAACACATTTCGTTAGAAGAATTTCAGAAAGAGTTAGGTTCGCATTACCACATTCACAATTCTGCTGAAGAAGCACACGAGCACGAAACTTCAAAAAAAAAAGTGAAGTAGGCGGTAACGGCGTTTATTATTGCCCCATGTTTTGCGAGGGCGATAAAACGTATGACGAACCTGGCGATTGTCCGGTTTGCGGAATGGACTTGGTAGAACAGCCACAACAGCAATCAGCCACTACTTATACCTGCCCAATGCACCCCGAAGTAGAAGAGGAGGAGCCGGGCAGTTGTCCTATTTGTGGAATGGATTTGGTTGCTAAAGAACCTGAAAGTTCCGAAAGTAAATCTTATAAAAAGCTACTCAAAAAGTTCAAAATTGCAGTAGCATTCACACTTCCTGTGTTTATTATTTCCATGTCGGGAATGCTTCCCAACAATCCTTTGTATAATGTAATGCCTCTAAAATATTGGAATTGGGTAGAGTTTGCGCTATCACTTCCTGTAGTATTTTGGGCTACTTGGATGTTTTTTGAAAGAGCTTGGCGTTCCATTAAAACCTGGAATTTGAATATGTTTACCTTAATCGGTATTGGAGCCGGAGCTTCGTTTATGTTTAGTGTCATAGCTTTGTTATTTCCAGATGTTTTTCCGCAGCAATTCAAAACCGAAAATGGCACCATGCATATGTATTTTGAAGCAACGGTGGTAATTTTGACCTTGGTGTTGTTAGGGCAATTGATGGAAGCACGGGCGCATACCAAAACTAATAGCGCTATCAAAGAATTGATGAAATTGGCGCCAAGCAAAGCAATCCGAATTGTGAATGGAGAAGAAGAAGTGATTGCTATTGAAAAAATTCAGCAAGGCGATGTGTTGAAAGTAAAACCGGGAGAAAAGATTCCAGTAGATGGAAAAATCCAAAAAGGGAATGCTTTTATAGATGAATCCGCAATTACGGGAGAACCTGTACCGGTTGAAAAAAATGCTGATGACAAGGTAAATTCTGGAACCATCAACGGAAAAACTTCCTTTACCATGATTGCTGAACAAGTGGGGAATGATACGCTGCTGTCTCAAATTATCACTATGGTAAATAATGCGAGCAGATCGCGAGCGCCCATTCAAAAACTAGCCGATAAAATTTCAGCCTATTTTGTGCCAACGGTTGTTGGAGTTTCAATTTTAACCTTTGTTGCGTGGTACTTTTTTGGTCCGCAACCTGCGTTGGTATACGGTTTTGTAAATGCCATTGCGGTGTTGATTATTGCATGTCCGTGTGCGTTAGGTTTGGCAACGCCTATGTCGGTAATGGTTGGTGTAGGAAAAGGAGCTTCTTCAGGTGTTTTGATTAAAAATGCCGAATCGTTAGAGTTGTTAGATAAAATTGATACGGTGATTGTTGATAAAACCGGAACATTGACAGAAGGAAAACCTGCTGTTGAAAAAGTGGTTTCGTTGCATGAAAACTATTCAGAAAATGATTTAATTTCTTTGATAGCCTCGCTAAATAGTCATAGCGAGCATCCGTTAGCAACGGCAACAATTCAATACGTAAAAGATAAAAATGCGAAGATAGATGAGGTTGAAGATTTTGAATCAGTAACCGGAAAAGGGGTGAAAGGTCTTGTTGACGGGAAAAGCATCGGTTTAGGAAATGAAGCTTTGTTGAACTCAGAAAATATTCAATTGAGTTCTGAAAATAAAGCTCAAATACAAACGTATCAAAAAGAAGGAAAAACTGTTTCTGTAGCTTTTCAGGAAAAAGGAATTATTGGTTTTGTGGTGATTTCAGATCCTATAAAAGCGACTTCTCAAGCTGCAGTGAAAGCTTTGCAAGAAGATGGTATAGAAGTGATCATGCTTACCGGAGATAATGAGTTAACGGCAAAAGCAGTGGCTAAAGAGTTGGGATTATCAAACTTCAAAGCACAATGCCTTCCAGAAGATAAATTAAAAGAAGTGGAACGTTTGCAACAGCAGGGCAAAAAAGTAGCGGTAGCCGGAGACGGAATCAACGATGCACCTGCATTGGCCAAAGCGGATGTAGGAATTGCCATGGGAACCGGAACCGATGTTGCTATTGAAAGTGCCGGATTAACCTTGGTCAAAGGTGATTTGCAAGGGATTGTAAAAGCGGTAAAACTGGGCGAGAAAACGATGAAAAACATCAAGCAAAATCTATTTTTCGCCCTGATTTACAATACTATTGGTGTGCCGGTCGCTGCCGGAATATTATATCCGTTTTTTGGATTGTTATTATCGCCAATGATTGCTGCATTGGCGATGAGTTTTAGTTCAGTTTCTGTAATCAGTAATGCGTTACGACTCAGAACAGTGAAGTTGTAAATTATTGATATAATTCCGTTATCCAAGTTTCAAAAAGGGAGGTCCATTGTTGGGTAGCTTTGTTTTCTAAGCCTAATCCGTAACCGTGGCCTCCAGTTGGGAAAATGTGCATGGCCGCCGGAACTTTGTTTGCAATCAATGCTTGGTAAAAGCGTAAACTATTTTGAACCGGTACAGCGCCATCATCGGTAGAATGAATTAAAAATGTAGGGGATGTTTCTGTATTCACATTCAATTCGTTTGAGAATTCATCCGTTACTATTTTCGAAGGATTTTTGCCTAACAATTGATCTTTGGAGCCTTGGTGGGTAACTCCTTGTTGCATGCTAATTACCGGATAAATAAGTGCTAAAAAATCAGGTTTTGCACTAATGTTATCAATAGAATCTTTCGGTGTATAGACTTCTTTATTATAAAGTGTGCCAAGCGTAGAAGCTACATGTCCGCCTGCAGAAAATCCCATCACACCTATTTGTCCGTCTTTTAAATGAAATTGGTCTTTGTTGCTTTTAATATAACGCATGGCGCGTTGTGCGTCTTGCAAAGGTGCTTTGTAGGTTGTTTTTACAGAAGCATCTGACGGTAAACGGTATTTTAAAACAAAAGCAGCAATGCCTTTTGAGTTGAGCCATTTGGCAATATCGGTACCTTCCCAATCGTAAGCTAAACCAGCATAACCGCCTCCGGGGCAAATCAAAACTCCGGTGCCTGTGGCAGTTCTGGGAGTAGGCAAAAAGACTTCAATGGTTGGTTTTTGTACATGTGTAACCCAAAGTGTTCCCCATTCGCTTTGATCCCATTTTTCTTCACTATTACTTTTTTGAGAATTAGGAATTTCATCATTCCAAATTTCAATGGTTTTATCAGTTTGTGCTTTCATACCAATAAAAATTAATAGCGTTGCCAATAGGGTATAAGTTTTCATGAAAGAAGTTATAGTTATTTTGACTTTAAATGTAGTGATTAATTTTCAGTTCAATATTGTTTTTAAAATGAAATGAGAATAGGAGAAGTGTACTTTTTAAAACCAAAAAAGCCTTCCGAAAAAAGGGAAAGCTTTTCATTGGTTTAACTACTAAACCTAGATAAATCAATGATTTATCTTAACAACACAACTAAACATTTTTTGCCAAAAAAAGCTCCAATAACTTGGAGCTTTAAGCAATTTTGCGGTCTGGACGGGACTCGAACCCGCGACCCCCTGCGTGACAGGCAGGTATTCTAACCAGCTGAACTACCAGACCAATACCGATGTTGACTTGCTTATTAAAAAAGCCTTCCGAATATTGAAGGGAAAGCTTTTCATTGGTTTAACTACTAAACCAAGATAGATCAATATCTATCTTAACAACACAACTAAATTTTTTTGCCAAAAAAAGCTCCTGTGTATCGGAGCTTTTGCAATTTTGCGGTCTGGACGGGACTCGAACCCGCGACCCCCTGCGTGACAGGCAGGTATTCTAACCAGCTGAACTACCAGACCATTTCGGTATTGCGGTTGCAAATATACACCCATTTCTGTTTCCTCCAAATAAAAAAGAGGAAAATAATTTTATTTTTTAGATTGCATTATATAAATATATGTTTTTCAGTTAAGTAAGTTTGAAGAATTTTATTCAAATCTTTTTGAATATTGGCTTCTACATATTTTATCTTGTATTGAGCGCATTGAAGTTTCAGCTCTTTAAAGTAGGTAGCTATTTTCTCTTGGTAAACATCTTTTACATGTTCTGCATAGAGATCAACGGTTTCCCCAGTTTCTACATCAGTAAATTTTTTGGGTTTGCTACCAAATTCAAACAAAGCTTCTGTATTAGTGTCTACGGTATGAAATAATACCACTTCATGTTTATTGTATTTCAAATGCTTTAGAGCTTCGAAAAGGGCTTCTGTATCGGTTTCTGTTTGAAACATATCTGTAAATAAAAAAATCATACTTCTTCGATGAATTTTTTCAGCAATTTGATGCAGATATGTGTATGTCTTAGTTTCTTTCTGAACTCCTTTTTTTGAGGATAATTGACTTAGTTGGTGTAGTAACATTTGGTGATGTCGTTCACTCCCTTTTTCGGGAGCATAAAACTCATAAGAATCAGCATAAATACTAAGACCTACCGCATCTCTTTGTCGCTTTAAAAGATTCATTAAAGCAGCAGTTGCCAAGGTTGAAAAACCAATTTTATTATAATTGTCAAAAAAATTTTGCTTCAAGGTAGGATAATGCATAGAAGAAGAATTATCTATAATAATATGGCAGCGCATATTGGTTTCTTCTTCATAGCGTTTGGTGTACAATTTATCTGTTTTTCCGTAAAGTTTCCAATCAATATGTCTAGTGCTTTCTCCGGGATTGTAAATGCGATGTTCAGCAAATTCTGAAGAAAAACCGTGGAATGGACTTTTGTGAATACCACTAATAAAGCCTTCCACAACTTGGTTTGCAAGCAAGTCCAGATTTTTAAAAAGGTCTACGTGTTGAAGTTCTTTCTGAATGTTCAAAATAACGAATTATAGAATTGTCTAAAAATACAAAAGGTTTGGCAACGCCAAACCTTTTGTATATGATTTATTCTTTAAAAAAGCTCTTACAATAAAGAATCTAATGCTTCTGAATAAGTGTCTTTTGGAGCTACACCAACTTGACGACCAACAACCTCTCCGTTTTGGAATACCAATACAGTAGGGATGTTTCTTACGCCATATTTTGCAGCAAATTCTTGGTTGGCATCTACGTCAACTTTACCAACAACAGCTTTTCCATCATATTCAGAACTTAATTCTTCAATAATAGGAGCAACCATTCTACAAGGACCACACCATGCTGCCCAAAAATCTACCATTACAGGTTTATCACTTTTAAGTACTACTTCGTCAAATGTAGCATCTGTTATTTCTAAAGCCATGTTTTTTAATTTTTAAATGTTATGCGAAATTAGTCATTATTTTTTCTGAACCTTACAAAACTAAAATAAGTTTTAGTTATAGCCTCATCAGTTTTGCAAATATCCATTTTCTAATATACTAATTATCTGTTAAACATTTATTTAATTCTGAAAACTAACATCCATTTAACAAACCTTAGTATTGTATTATGACGCTTTTTTTAGAAGCATTTGTAGCTTTACGGTAAGAAAAAATAAAAAATTAAAGTTATGACAGAGTTAGAATTAAAAGGTAAATGGAATCAAGTAAAAGGTAAGCTTAAAGAGAAATACGGAAGCCTTACAGATGATGATCTTCAATTTGCTGAAGGAAAATATGATCAGCTAGTTGGAAGAATTCAAGAAAAAACTGGTAAAACCAAAGAAGAAGTAGAAAAAGAGCTAGAAACTGTCTAACACTTTTTCTAAAAGTTTAGAAAGCCTGACTTATTATCAGGCTTTCTTTTTTTTAAAAGAATTTAGTTTTTAAATTCGTACAACTATTAACATTTAAACCAAAAAATAATATGGATGACGGAAAAAATATTTTTGTAGAATATTGGGATAAGATTGAAGGACTTGTTGTGACTTACGGGATGAGCTTTTTAATGGCCTTTTTAAAAGCATTAGCCATTCTTCTTATTGGTCTTTGGATTGTAGGATTCATTAACCGAATGGTGAAAAAGATTTTTGAAAAGCAAAATGTTGACCCTTCTCTAAGAACATTTCTAGGAAATTTAATTAGTTGGGGGCTCAAAATCTTATTGTTTATTCTAGTAATTACCCAGTTAGGTGTAGAAATGTCTTCTTTTGTAGCCATCATTGGTGCGGCTGGTTTGGCAGTAGGTTTGGCTTTGCAAGGATCATTATCAAATTTCGCAGGAGGAGTTCTTATCTTAACTTTGAAACCATTTAAAGTGGGAGATTATATTTCATCTTCAAGTGGAGTTAGTGGAACAGTGAAAGCAATTGATATTTTTAATACAAGATTAAATACGCCACAAAACCAATTGGTTGTAGTTCCAAATGGGGAATTAAGTAATAGTAGTATTACCAATTATACCGAATTAGGAACCAGACGTACTTGGTTTGATATAGGGGTTTCTTACGATGCCGATCTTAAACAAGCAAAAGACATTTTGATGGATGTAATTTCTAAAAACGAACATGCATACGATGATCCGGCACCACAAGTAGTGGTTACAGAGCTAGGAGATAGTTCGGTAAATTTATCCATTCGTGTAACTACATCAAATGATGTTTTCTGGACTATGAGAGAAAACTTAATTATAGATTGTAAAGCAGCATTGGATAACGCAGGTATCGAAATTCCATTTCCACAAAGAGATGTGCATTTCTTTGATGAATCTAAGAAATAAGAGTTCAATCACAAGTTAAAAAAGCTCCGTTTGAAATTTCAAACGGAGCTTTTTTATTATTTACCAAGCATTAAAAGCTCAGTACAACTTACCTCGGTGACATATCTTTTTTCACCCGTTTTGGTTTCGTAAGATCTACTGGTAAGTTTACCTTCTATAGCAACCTCGTTCCCTTTGTCTAGGTATTTTTCAATAATCTCTGCAGTTTTTCCCCAGGCAACTATATTATGCCATTGTGTGTCTTTCACAGATTCTCCTTTTGCGTTTCGGTAGGTTTCATTCGTAGCAATAGAAAATTTTGCTAACTTCTTTCCGCTTTCAAGCTGAATTACCTCTGGTGTGTTTCCTAAATTTCCGATTAGTTGCACTTTGTTTCGTAACGTACTCATATTAACTTTATTTTTAGAATGTTATAGAATAATTAATTTATCTTTATGTGAGATTTGTATCACTTAATTTGTTGATGCAAATATGAATCCCAAAACCAAATGTATTCGGTTTATAATCAGTTACTTTCGTTTGAAGTCGATAGTAGTCGTTTGTAAACGTTTGTAACAGTTGTTGAAACCGACTAAATAATTTATGCAAACCACAATTAACAAAATAGATCTTAGGAATCTATATTTAGATGATTTTCGTGCTTTACGTGCCTCAATGGTAAGAGCTTATAAGAATTACGAAGATTTCTGGGAAGAAGATGAAATAGAAAAATTACTCACGATTTTTCCGGAAGGTCAATTGGTAATTCTAGCAGATGATGTTGTGGTAGGAGCCGCACTTTCAATTGTTGTAAATCTCGAAGATTTCAAAACAAATCATACTTATAACGAAATTACAGCCAACTCTTCTTTTACTACGCACAATCCAGATGGTTCTGTACTGTACGGGATAGAGATTTTCATACATCCTGATTTTAGAGGAATGCGTTTAGGTCGCCGTTTGTACGATGCCAGAAAAGAACTATGCGAAACTTTGAATTTAAAATCCATAGTTTTTGCCGGTAGAATACCCAATTACGGAAAAGTTTCAAAAGAATGTACTCCAAAAGAGTATATAGAAAAGGTAAGAATGCGCGAGTTGCATGATCCTGTTTTGTCTTTTCAATTGAGTAACGACTTCCATGTGAAGCGTGTTATGAAAGGATATCTTGAGGGTGATTTAGGTTCTCAGGAATATGCTGTTCTTATGGAATGGAATAACATATACTACGAGGAGAGTCCAAAGTTGATCAATGCTAGAAAATCTGTTGTACGATTAGGATTAATCCAATGGCAAATGCGTCCACTGAAAGATATCGATGCATTATTTGATCAAGCAGAATTTTTTATTGATGCCGTTTCGGGTTACGAAAGTGATTTTGCGCTGTTCCCAGAGCTATTTATTGCTCCATTAATGGCGCCTTACAATCATCTTTCGGAAGGTGATGCAATAAGAGAATTAGCAAAATTCACTGAAGATATTCGTGCCAGATTCCAAGAGTTTGCCATTTCATATAATATCAATATTATTACTGGAAGCATGCCGTTTATGGATGAAGAAGGGAAGTTGTTTAATATTGGTTATTTGTGTAAACGAGATGGAACCTCTGAGATGTATACCAAAATTCACATTACACCCAACGAAGTTTCTCATTGGGGAATGACGGGCGGCAACAAAATACAAACCTTTGATACCGATTGTGGTAAAATAGGAATAGTAATTTGTTACGATGTAGAATTTCCTGAATTGTCTAGATTAATGGCAGATAAAGGAATGCAGATTTTATTTGTTCCGTTTTTGACAGATACACAAAATGGATATACCCGTGTGCGCCATTGTGCGCAGGCAAGAGCTATAGAAAATGAATGCTATGTAGCTATAGCCGGCTGTGTGGGTAATTTGCCAAGAGTAAATAATATGGATATTCAATATGCACAAGCAGCAGTTTTTACTCCTTCAGATTTTACGTTTCCCACAAACGGAGTAAAAGCAGAAGCAACTCCGAATACAGAAATGACCTTAATCGTTGATGTAGATATGGATGCTTTAAAGGAATTACATGAATTCGGAAGTGTTAAAATCTTAAAAGATAGAAGAACAGACCTCTATGAAATTGTAGAAAAGAATCAAAATAAATAAATTAGTAACAAAATTCCCCTAAACACAGAACAAAATGAGTTTAATTAAATTAAGAAACGAAGAGTGGAAAGAGTATAGAAAAGACACCTGGAAGGAGGGTCTTGTCTTCAAAGTTTCCAATTACGGAAGGGTTATTGGACCAAAAGATTTTGAAACCGAAAAACTCTTGAAAACGTATCAAGTTGCCGGTTATGAATATTTCATGGCAAAAAAGGAAAATGATAAAAATGATTTGGTCTATATCCATAGAGCGGTAGCCAATCTATTTATTGAGAATCCGGAGGAGAAAAAATTCGTAATTCATAAAGATTTTGACAAATTGAATAACGAAGTAGACAACTTAGCATGGGTAACCCGTTCAGAGCTTACAAAGCATAATATGGCAAACCCATCGGTAATTGCAGGAAAAGAAAAAAAGAAATCAAAACCTAGCTTTAGTAAACTTACAGAGGCGAAAGTGAAATTGCTTAAACGAAAAATCAACGATCCAAACAGACGTACACGTTTAAGAATTATTGCAAAACAATTCGGTATTTCAGAAATGCAATTGTACCGAATCAAATCTGGAGAAAACTGGAGCCATGTAGAACCGTAGTGGTAATGAATAAAATAGTATTTTTAGTAAGCGTGTGTTGTACTGTTGCATTTGCAAGAGCACAGCACACGCTTTCTTTTGAAGAAGGTTTTGTATCTCCCAAAGCCTCGTTGTCACAAATCTCATGGCTCTCGGGTTATTGGGAAGGTGAAGCTTTTGGCGGTCAATGTGAAGAAATTTGGAGCAATCCTCTAGGTGATTCTATGATGTTTGTTTTTAAACTTTCAGTCAATGGAAAAACAAAATTTTATGAATCAGGAGGTATTCGTCAAGTTGGAGAAACATTGATTTTACAGCTCAAACATTTTGATGCGCAGTTTCATGGTTGGGAAGCCAAAGACGAAACAGTAGACTTTAACTTGATAAAGATAACGCCCAATAAAATCTATTTTGACGGATTCACTATTGAAAAAATAAGTGAAAACAACATTCATATGTGGGTAAAGATAGAAGAAGATAAAAACCAAGAGGAAGTACTATTTGATTATAAAAAGAAGTAAGCTATGCAAAAGGAATGTTTGGAATGTGGCGATAAAATTGTTGGAAGATCCGATAAAAAATTTTGTAGTGATGCTTGTAGAAATAGTTACAATAACAACTTAAATAAGGATAGCAAAAACCTAATCAGAAACGTAAACAATCGCTTAAAGAAAAATTACAGAATTTTAGAATCTTTAAATCCGGAAGGAAAAGCAAAAGTGAGCAAATACAAGTTGCTAGATAAAGGTTTTGATTTTGAATACTTCACAAACATATATACTACAAAAACCGGCAACGAATATCATTTTATATACGATTATGGTTATTTAGCTTTAGAAAACGATTATTTTATGCTGGTAAAAAGGGAACAATAGCATTTCTTGTTAACTTTATCGTATGAAAAAAATCAACCAGCCAGTTTCTATTCTAATTATCATAGTTGCTATCTTCAGTAGTTTTTACGTGCTATTGCCGCAACATATTTCAGATGAAAATTCTTCCGAAACTTCATTTTCCACCAAAAGAGCTTTAAACCATGTAGAAGCCATTGCTTCAAAACCACATTTTGTAGGTTCATCGGCTCACAAAGAGGTGATTACCTATTTGCAATCGGCATTGGAGAATCTCGGAATAGTGTCTACATTACAAACGGGATACACGGCTGGAGATTGGGCGAATTTAAGTAGCGCAACAAATATTATAGGAAAGATAGAAGGTTCAGAAGACGGTAAAGCATTGTTGCTTTTATCTCATTATGACAGCAATCCGCATTCTTCATTGGGTGCTTCGGATGATGCAGCCGGAGTTGCCACTATTCTAGAATCCTTGAGAGCTTTTTTAGCTGAGGGAAATCAACCAAAAAATGATATCATCATTGTATTTTCAGATGCTGAAGAATTGGGTTTAAATGGAGCGCAATTGTTCGTGAACAATCATCCATGGATTAAAGACGTTGGTTTGGTACTCAATTTTGAAGCAAGAGGAAGTGGCGGTCCTAGTTATATGTTGATAGAAACAAATAACGGAAATAGCAATATGGTCAAAGAGTTTCAAAAAGCAGCACCAAAATTTCCAGTAGCCAATTCATTTATGTACAGCATTTATAAGATGCTTCCTAATGATACAGATTTAACGGTTTTTCGAGAAGATGCGAATGTAAACGGTTTCAATTTTGCATTTATAGATGATCATTTTGATTATCACACACAGTTAGATAATTACGAAAGACTAGACAGAAAAACACTAGAGCATCAAGGTTCATATTTAATGCCTTTATTAAAGCATTTTTCAAATACAGACCTTTCAAAAGTCACATCAGATACTGATACCGTCTATTTCAATGTTCCTGTATTCAAATTAATAAGTTATCCTTTTGCGTGGATTTTACCAATGCTAATTTTGGGTGTTTTTATATTTATCGCCATTCTAATTTTTGGAAAAACCAAGAGATCACTTCGCTTAAAGAAAGTGGCTAAAGGATTTATTCCTTTTATCTTACTTCTCACAGTAAATGGAATTTTAGGGTATTTTGCTTGGCCTACATTAAAATATGCATATCCGGAATACCAGGATATTTTACATGGATTTACGTATAATGGACATTGGTACATTGCAGCGTATGTTGCTCTAAGCCTTGGATTTTGTTTCTTGTTTTATGGCTTTTTTCATAAAGTGCGTTCCGTAGATTTGGCAGTAGCCCCTTTGTTTTTCTGGTTAGTTATTACAGCATTGCTTAGTATATATTTAAAAGGAGGAGCATTCTTCATTATTCCATTTTATGCAGCTTTGTTAATTTGGTGGTTACGAATCAAGTTTGGAAATGTTTCTCCAATAGTTCTAACCATTATTGGAGTTCCTGTTTTAGTAATTTTAGTACCGTTCGTACAAATGTTTCCGGTAGGTTTAGGATTAAAAATGATGGTAGCTTCTACAGTATTTGTGTCGCTGATTTATGGTTTGTTGCTTCCGGTTTTTGCCACCTATAGAAAGAAGCGATATTTTGCTTTGGGATCTTTTGTTATAGCTATAGCATTCTTGATAATAGCTCATCAAAATTCAAAATTCACTTCGGAAACACCAAAACCATCAAGTCTTGTGTATCTTTTTGATGCTGATACGGATAAAGGATTTTACGCGAGCTACGATGCAATTTTATCACCTTGGAATGCCAAATATCTTCAAGAAAGTTCAAATGTTGATAGTGTAATGAGTTCAACATTTAGCAGTAAATACGGTACAAGATTTAATAAAATTCAAAAAACCGATTTTAAGAAAATACCATTGCCAATAGTGAGCTTAGAAAGCGATACTATAATTGGTGATACTAGAAAATTACGCATCGAAATTAAGCCTCAAAGAGCTATCAATCGGGTTGAAATATTTTCAGATGTAATAAACTTTACAAGTGTAAATGTGAATGGAATTGCTTTGAATGACGAATTTTTGAATGCTCGAAAACCGAATGATAAATTGATCACGCATTATGTTTCGGATAATGCAAGTACAGTGTTGGAAGTAACATTTTCAAAAGATGAAACCTTTGAAATGGAAGTCTACGAAGCAGCAAATGATTTATTATCCGGCGACTATGGGATTAAAAATCGTCCTGAAAATGAGATTCCAATGCCGTTTGTTTTGAACGATGCCACCATCACTAAAAAGAAGTATATATTTTGAAAATAGCAATTTTAGGTTGTGGTTGGTTGGGGCTACCTTTAGCTGAACATTTGATAGATCAAGGGTTTCAAGTAAATGGTTCTACCACTAGTGAAGAGAAATTAGCATTATTACAGCAAAAGGGAATTCAGTCGTTTCTTATTGAAGTTACCGAGGAAAAAATCACTGGAGATTTCGAAGGCTTTTTAGAGCAAGTTGAAATTTTGATTATTGATATTCCTCCAGGATTGCGTAAGAATCCTAATGGAAATTTTACTAAGAAGATTGATCAAATACTTCAAAAAATGGAAGAGCGAAGCTTAAAAGTTATTTTCGTAAGTAGTACATCCGTTTATGGAGATCATCAAGGTGAAGTGGATGAAACCATTCCAGCTGAACCAGAAACCACTAGTGGAAAGCAGTTATTGGCAAGCGAACAATTACTTCAACAAAGTGAAAATTTACAGGTAACAGTAATTAGGTTTGCTGGGCTTTTTGATGAAAATAGACATCCTGTAAAGTTTTTATCAGGAAGAGAAAACGTTAAACAAAAGTATCACTTTGTTCATCTCATTCATAAATGTGATTGCATAGGGATTATTACTTCCATCATAGAAAAGGATAAATTTCCTTTCCTCTTAAATGCAGTGTATCCATACAACCCAAATCGCGGCAATTACTATACAGAGAAGGCTTTACAGCAGAATTTACCAGTTCCTATTTTTCAGGAAGAATCTCCCGGAAAGAAAGGTAAACACATAATTTCAATAAATATTTCCTATCTTAACTATTCCTTTCAAAAAGACCTATTTTCCTGATCTTTAAACGAATTTTAAGTTTTGTTTAACGTAGTTAAAGTTTGGTTAAACAGAATAGAATGCATGCATAGCAATAGTCCTTTCGATTATATTTACAAAAAAATTGCTATGAAAAATAATTTAAACACTGAAGTGGTTCTTCAAGAAATTAGATTTCTTTTGAGGACCAGTTGTCAAGAGGAATCTTTACAGCAAAAGCATTTTGAAAGTTTGCATTGTGCAATTCTAAAAAAACACTTTAAAGCAGGTGATGTAAAAATAGATCACCGCAATAAAGTTATACATTTAAGTATGAATGTAGATAGTTCTGCTAACTTCTTTGGGCAGAAAAGTTATGTAGATGTAGAAATGAAATTCAAGAATATTTATGACTTCTTAGAGTCTTGTTTAGAGACTTCAGATCAAAATATTGTTTTCTACAGAAACATTCTAAAATTTTACAACCAGCGCGCTGTATAATGGGTTTATAAACTCAATTATAAAACTGACTAATTCTTCACTATTAAATCTTATAACTATGGACACCAACAAAACTGTTATCAATGTATTGAATGATTTATTGAAACTTCATATGGAAACTGAACAGAACTACCTAGAATGCATCAATCAGATTTTCCATAGAGGAGTGCGAAGTTTTTTTGTAACTCAAGCACAAACCAAAAACAAGTTTGTACACCAGCTTGCTTTGGAAGTTCAAAAACTAGGGGGAGATATTTATACGGCAGACGCTACTGTAGTAAATCATTTTGACTTTTACGAGGATTTAAGAACCATTAGCTTTGAAGAGGTTTTAAATTATTGTTTAAAATTTGAAGAAGAAATGATAGCTACCTACGAGAAAGCTATACACACAGAAGGAATAGAAGAGACTACTCAGTATTTGCTTTTAAAACAAAAAACAGAATTAGAAAGCTTATTGACGGAAGCTAAAATAAAAGAATATAGAACGCACGAAAGATTAGTATCTTAATTCTTTCAACAATAGAATGCTTTATTGATTTTTTTTGATAGTTTTGGCTGTCAATAATTTAAACAGACCGATGAAAAAAATAATTTTACAATTATGTTTGGCCGTTATGCCGATTCTTGGAGTAGCTCAAACAAAAGGAGAATTGGTAAAGCATTACGAAGCATTCTATAATCAAATGAAAAAGCAAGGTGATCTTCAAGGGTCTATTAATGCTTTGACTCATTTAAATGTATTGGAGCCAAACCAAGCAAATACTGATACTTTAGCTTACTATTATTTAAGTGCTAATCAGTACGTACAGGCGCTAAATGTTATTGGAATAGAGAAAGATGAAAATGCTTCAGCTTTGGCAGTACAGGTAAAAGCAGTTTCATTAAAATCTTTAAACCAAAGAGAGAAGGCTTTGGAGCAATATGAAATTTTGTTCAAAAAAACTCCAAATATCTATATTGCTTATGAAATGGCCGATTTAAGAACTCAGTTAGGTAATTTCCAAGGAGCCATGACTAATATTGAGTACGGGTTAGCGAATGTAAATGAAGCAGACCGTATTGCTTTTTATGAGTCAAACCAACCTTATGAAGTTCCTGCGAAAGCAGCGTTTATGTATCAAAAAGCATTAAGCGAGTATAGTTTGAACCAAACTGATTTGGATACACCTATAAACACGCTTACAAAAGCACTTGCAATAGCACCTAAGTTTACATTAGCACAGACTATTAAAAAAGCTTTATTACAGAAAAAGGCTGGAGTAGAATAGTAAAAGGCATATGTGAAATATATAAAAGAAAAGACCGCTTAAAGAAGCGGTCTTTTTTTATGAATTCCTTTTTTGATAACTAATCTACCAAATTTTAACTCTTTCATCTTTTGGAATGTACATGCTGTCTCCTTCTTTAATATTGAATGCAGCATAGAAAGCATCAATATTTAAAAGGGGTTGTGTAGCTCTATACATACCAGGTGAGTGTGGATCTGTTTTGATACGTGTTTGTAAAGCATCCGGACGCATTTTTGTTCTCCATACAGTAGCCCAACTCATAAAAAAGCGTTGGTCTTGCGTCAATCCGTCAATTTTACCTGGGTTACCATCTTTTTTCAGTTGCATTTGAAGTCCGTCATAAGCAGCATTTACACCACCTAAATCACCAATGTTCTCTCCAAGTGTAAACTTACCATTGATGTGAACTTCCGGTAAAACTTCTATAGCACTATATTGGTCTGCTAGTTTTGTTCCTAGTGTGTTAAATTGTTCAAGATCTTTGTCTGTCCACCAATTTACTAAGTTTCCATCAGCATCAAAATCAGCTCCGCTATCATCAAAACCATGAGAGATTTCATGTCCAATAACAGCTCCAATTCCACCATAATTTACAGCAGGATCTGCTTTGAAATCAAAGAAAGGTGGCTGTAAAATTGCAGCTGGAAAAACGATTTCATTATAAGAAGGATTATAATATGCGTTTACAGTTTGTGGAGCCATAAACCATTCTGTTTTATCAACAGGTTCGTTTAGTTTTTCAAGATTTTCTTTATATCTCCATGTAGATGCATTTTGCATATTACTGTAATACGTTCCTCCATCTTCGTTAGATTTGATAGTTAATCCACTATAGTCTTTCCAGTGATCAGGATATCCAACTTTGATGGTGGTTTTTTCAAGTTTTTCTTTTGCTTTTTCTTTGGTAGCAGCATCCATCCATGGCAGTGCATCAATTCTAATCTCGTATGCTTTGATTACGTTTGCAATCATCTCTTCGGCAGTAGCTTTTGCCTCGGCTGGGAACATTTCTTTTACATACAATTTACCAAGTGCTTCACCTACCGTCCAGTTGATGGTTTGCAGAGCTCTTTTCTCTCTTGGTTCTTGTTCTTTTGCTCCACTTAAGGTTTTACTGAAAAACTCCCAATTTGCAGTTTCTATTTCTTCTGAAAGTGTAGTGGCTGCATGGTCAAAACTCATCCATTTAGCATAGGCTTTCCAAGCATCTATGTTTTTCTTTTCAAGAATTTTGTTAAGCTCTTTAAAATATTTGACATCGCTAACAATAACTGTATCTACAGACCCCATTCCAATACCTTTGAAATATTGTTTCCAGTTAATAGCTGGTGTCATTTTTTGTAAATCGGAAATAGCTGTTGGGTTATATGTTTTGTTGGCATCTCTTCTGTCAACTTTATCCATACGTATTTCTGCCATCTGCGTCTCAAGTGCAACAATTTTGGAAGCCATTTCTTTAGCCTCGGTTTCATCCATATTTAGAAAACCGAACATTCTTGCAATGTGATCTTGATATTTTTGCTTTTTTTCTTTAGAATCTTCGTCATCGGCTACGTAATAATCTCTGTCTGGTAAACCAAGACCACCAGCTCCTAGAGAAACTACGTGCTTGTTACTGTCTTTTGCATCAACATCTACATAGGCACCAAAGAAACCTCCGCCTCCTTTGGTTTGCATTTCTATAAGATAAGCTTCTAGAGAAGGAATGTCTTTAATATTATCTGCTTTGGCTAAAACTGGTAATATAGGTGCTACTCCTTGCTTATTTCTAGCTTCGATATCCATGATCGTTTTATACAGATACACTGCTTTTGCTTCATCAGAATTAGGATCAAGATCTTTGTTTTCCAATGCTTTATTCAAAATTTCCAGTACGTCTTTATCTGTTTTTTCTCTAAGCTCATAAAAACTACCCCAAGCAGTTTTATCTGCAGGAATTTCTGTGCTGTCTAACCATTTTCCGTTTACAAAGCGGAAAAAGTCATCTTTTGGATTTGCAGTGGAATCCATGTATTGTAACTGGAGTCCGTGATGCTCTTCTTTCATTGCTGTTTCATTGACTTTTCTCTCTTTTTCGCAGGATGCAAGAATAAGAGTAGAAGTTAAAGCCAGCGCAGCAGGTTTTAATATTCTTTTCATGTTATAACATTTGGTTTATGTGCAATTTACAGAAAATTGCGATTTGAGTTTTCAAACTTGTAGTATATGTATGTTGAAAACTAGTTTTGTTTCAGTTCTTGGAGAATTTTGTCTTCCTCTTCTGATTTTATTTGAATGATTTCAGAAATATTATTATTAGGAATGGTCATAGAAAGTACGTAATGCTGTATTTTCCATACACCGTCTTGTTTGACTGCCACTCCAGATCCTCTACAAATTTTCATTTGAGTATCTAAAAGTTCATCAAACCAAGCAATTGTTTTTTCTTTATTAAAATAGATGTTCTTTTCTAAAGATGTGAAACTCCAGGCTTTCCCCTTGTCAAAATGTGGTTTTGCATAAGCCATGAATTCTTTTTTGTTCCAGTTTTCGTTAGCATCTGTACCTATAAAAACTGCATCTTCGGTCATTTTTTCAAAGTAATTCACGAAGTTGGCTTCAGCCGCTGCTTTATGCCAATTGTCTAGTAGTAAAGTTACCTGTTGTTCATTTGTTTGCGCGTTTAAGAAACTCACAAAAAGGAATATAAAAGTGGTGATTATTTTCATTTTCTATTTAAGATATCTTGCATGTTTTTTTCCAAAGAGGTGTCGTTTTGAGCATTGATCTGTTTCAGAATACTATTATAAGTGTCATAAATGTTATGAAGGTCTTTATTGATTTCTTCATTTGTTAAATACGAATTGTTTTTAATAGCATCAGCAAGAAGCAATGTATAAGTTTTTAAATTTCGTAGCCTGCTTTTTGTAAATGAATTGTTATATTTCTCTGGAATATCTTTTTCCTCTACATCTAAAATTCTTCTGTAAATATCATCAACTTGGTAGTATAATTTCAGGTAAGAACTATTAATAATGGCTTGTTCCTTTTCGCTGGGTTTGTATAGAATGACTTCTTCTACAGATTCTTGTTTGCCTTCAGTTTTCAAGTAATTCCCGGCTTCTTTGTTGTTTAGTAGTTGAGCTCCCCAAAGATATAAGTCGGTTGCTCCATTTCCGTCATAGATGTATTGAGTTGGCGATTTTGTAGCACCTATGACCACTCTACCTCTTTCTCTTGTGGAATAGGTAATGCTACAACGAAACCAATTGTTCTTTAATTTTTCAATTTTGGCATCAAAGCCATCTGGTGTGTATGATACTGTTCCTTCTTTAAGATCAAAAGTAGCCGTTTCTTTTTCGGAAGGATCTACACTTTCTGTGCTTAAATAACACAATGTAGCAGCACCTGGTTTTACGTAAACCGATAGATTTAGTTGCTCCATGTCTTTGGTGTAATAGCCTTGCGCAATGTAATGATAACCAGATGTAGAGTCGCCTATAAAAGCATCTGCTGTAAGCTCGTTATTGATGCTAGTCATGGCATCTTTTTTAATATCAATGTTTTTCTTGCTCCATTTTCTATGGTCCAGTTGTTCAGACCATAAAAGAAAATTGGTTCTATCTACTTTTATTGTTTTGGTGTATTTGTTAGCTCCAATAGTGAGTATAGCCTGATGTAACTCGTTAAAAGGAATCCAATTTTTAATGCTTTCCAAAGCTGCTGTAGAAAGTGCTTCGGGCTTATATTTTGGAATCATAATTTGATCCGATTCTGAAACCGGAACTTTTTCTTCATCTTGAGAATTTTTGGTAGTAGTTTCTTGGCAAGAAAATAAAAGAGTTATGCAAAGTGTAATATAAACAATCGGGTTTTTCATTCCGTTTTAATCAGTTTTTAAAAATTCAAATATACACTATTTCTATAGCTGAAAATGTGCCAGATTTGTTGCTTAGAGAAATTTTAATGTACTTTTTTGATCATTCACTTTTAATTCAACATTTCTTCCTAAGAATAATGCTCTATTATCGGGTTCGTGCCCTGCAGGAAAATCAAAGAGTATGGGAACATTGTACTCCGTTACCACATCTAAAAGTAGTTCGTAAATTATTTTCCCAAATTTGGTAGGATTGTTTTTTATTCTGGTAATATCTCCAAAAACAATTCCTTTACAGTTATCAAAGAAACCAGCTCTTTTCAAAGATTGCATCATTCTGTCTATTGAATATTTGTATTCCCCAATTTCTTCAATAAAAACAATTTTTCCGGAAGTATCCAAAGCTGTTTTAGAACCTAGCATACTTACCAAAAGTGATAAATTTCCACCAACCAATTGGCCAGTTGCATTTCCATGATAGTTATGACTATTAGAAGGTATTGAATAGGTTAATTCTTGACCAAAAATGGCTTTTTCAAAGGTGCTTTTAGTTTCTTTAATTTGTGTCGCGTCGCTTTCCAAACTCGTACACATCATGGCGTGTAAAGATTGGTAACCAAGCACGTTCATCTGATTATGAAAAGCCGTAATATCTGAGTATCCAATAATCCATTTTGGATGTTTTTTGAATTTGGTATAATCTAACATATCTAAAATTCTAACACTACCATAACCTCCGCGTGCACACCAAATAGCTTTGATTGAAGGGTCGTCTAAAGCAGTCTGAAAATCGGCACAGCGCTCTTCATCACTTCCTGCAAAATGACCTCCTTGTTTCAAAACATTTTTACCTACTGAAACATGCAACCCAAGACTTTTAAGGTAATTTTCTGCTGCTTGAAAAACATAACTTCTGTTAGATTTGATGATTCCAGCCGGAGCAACTATGGCTACAGTATCGCCTTTTTTCAAAAATGGAGGTTGTTTCATGGATTGTGCAGATAGAATAGTTACAGAAAAAAGCAAATAGCAAAGGCTAGTTGCTAGTAATTTCTTCATGATCATAATTAGCTTTTTTTGTAAAAGTACAGTTTTGTAGCTAACAAAAAAAGGCTCTGTCTTTACTAAAACAGAGCCTTTGGTGTTGCAAAATGATGAAATATTATTTTTTGGACCTCTTTAAAGAATTTGCTGGAGCAGTTCGTAAATACATGTCTCCTGTAGCATCAAAATTCATTAGAGTACCTTCATAATGTCCAGAAAATGAATTGTTGGTTTGGTCTACACCGTTAAAATCAAGTTCAAATGTGTTATCTCCTGAAATAGTTAGTGAACCCGATGAAATTTCAATATAATCGTCAAATTCTTCTATCATGTCCGAATCTAGGCCAAAAGCAATATCCCCATAGTCAAAGGTAAAAGCTGTTTCAGGATTATCTTCTGATAAATAATTGTAAGTTCCCGGTGCTAATCCGTCTGGAGTGTTAGAAAACGCTTCAAGATAAATCACATAGAAATCGGAGCTTGTAGAAGATGGGTATCCATTGGTACTAGTTACAACAGCATCGGTAATGTTGAGATCAGAATTGTAAACTCCAGGAGAAGTTTCGCCATAATATTCAGTGAATACACTGTTAATTTCAAATTCTTCTCCATTATAGTTTAACATATTTTGTGTTGTTTGGTTGTTGTTATCATCGTCACTACCACAAGATGTGAAGATAAATGGAGTTAAAACTAAAAGGCATAACAATTTTTTGAAAGATGATTTTTTCATATTTTTTTGATTTAATGAATGATGAACGAAATATAGTATAAAAATAGTAGTTTTTCAAAACAGATTTAAAGATTTTTCTGATATTTAATTTGTTTGTAATTTTTTGATTTTCGTTACGTCCAATACCATCGTGAAATAACCATTTTATTAAATTCATTAAAAATCAACAAATGTCATTATTACAAGATTTACAATGGCGCCACGCCGTAAAAGCATACGATCCTGAAAAGAAAGTAAGCAAGGAAAACATTGATAAAATTATAGAAGCTGCGCGTTTGGCACCAACGTCATCTGGTTTACAACCTTTTAAATTATTGATTATAGAAAATCAGGAAATCAAAGATAAATTATCAGAAAAGGCTTTGAATCCAGAGTGTATGAAAGAGTGTTCGCATGTAATTGTTTTTGCTGCCTGGGATCGTTACACTGCAGAGCGAATTGATAAAGTATATGATTTAACAACCGATGAACGCGGATTACCAAGAGGTCGTTTCAGTAGTTATACCGATAAATTAAAGTCGATCTATTTAGAGCAACCAGCTGAAGAAAATCATGCGCACACGGCAAGACAAACTTACATTGCTCTTGGTTTGGCATTGGCACAGGCAGCAGAGTTGAAAGTAGATTCTACTCCGGTAGAAGGTTTCGATAGTGCTTTTGTAGACGAAGTTTTAGAGCTTGAAAAATTAGGTCTTAAAAGTGTATCGTTAATGTATGTTGGTTATGCCGATGCAGACCGTGATTGGTTAGGAAGTATGAAAAAAGTACGTGTTCCTAAAGAAGAGTTTGTAGTAGAATTTAAGTAATCTTACTATCAAGAAACTACATAGAAAAATCCCTATAATTCGGGGATTTTTTATTTTTCAATGTTTTTTAATTATCCCTTTCAAATTCCGTAATTTTGTGCTTTTGTAAAAAGTACGATTGAACTATGTCTGAAAATCAACAAAGATTTACCATTACTGCAGCATTGCCATACACCAATGGGCCTATTCATATTGGGCATTTGGCCGGCGTTTATGTGCCTGCAGATATTTATGCGCGTTATTTACGATTAACCAATAACGATGTTGCTTTTATTTGCGGTAGCGATGAGCACGGAGTAGCCATTTCTATGAAAGCAAAAAAAGAGGGCACTACGCCACAACAAATCATAGACAAGTATCACAAGATTATTAAAGATTCTTTTGAAGAGTTCGGAATTTCGTTTGATAACTATTCCCGTACGTCTTCAGAAATTCACCATAAAACCGCTTCAGAATTTTTTAAGAAAATGTATGAAGAAGGTAAGTTTATAGAAGAAACCACCGAGCAACTTTTTGATGCAGAAGCCAATCAGTTTTTAGCCGATCGTTTTGTGACAGGAACTTGTCCAAAATGTGGAAACGAAGAAGCTTATGGTGATCAGTGTGAAAAATGCGGAACTTCGTTAAACGCAACTGATTTAATCAATCCAAAATCAACCATTACAGGTTCGGTTCCTACATTGAAAGAAACCAAACACTGGTTTTTGCCTTTAGATCAATATGATGCATTTTTAAGAGAATGGATTATTGAAGGACACAAAAACGATTGGAAACCAAATGTATACGGACAAGTAAAAAGTTGGTTGGACGACGGGTTAAAACCTCGTGCTGTAACGCGTGACTTGGATTGGGGAATTCCTGTTCCTGTTCCAGGCGGCGAAGGTAAAGTACTGTACGTTTGGTTCGATGCGCCGATCGGATACATTTCTTCTACCAAAGAATGGGCAGCAAGAGAAGGGAAAGATTGGGAACCTTATTGGAAAGACGAAAACACCAAATTGGTACATTTTATTGGGAAAGACAACATCGTTTTCCACTGTGTTATTTTCCCTGCCATGTTAAAAGCAGAAGGTAGTTATGTGTTGCCAACCAATGTGCCAGCGAACGAGTTTTTAAATTTAGAAGGCAACAAATTGTCTACTTCTAAAAACTGGGCAGTTTGGTTACACGAGTATTTGGCAGATTTCCCGGGTCAGCAAGATGTGTTGCGTTACACCTTAACGGCAAATGCACCAGAAACCAAGGATAATGATTTTACCTGGAAAGATTTTCAAGCAAGAAACAACAATGAGTTAGTAGCTATTTTTGGAAACTTCATCAACCGAGTGATAGTACTTTCTAACAAATATTACGACGGCGTCATTCCACAACCAAATGAGTTTGCTCAGGTTGATTTGGATACCTTAGCTGAAATGAAAAAATATCCGGGAATCATCGCTTCTTCTATAGAGCGTTACCGTTTCCGCGAAGCTAGTCAGGAATTGATGAACTTGGCACGTCTGGGTAACAAATATTTAGCAGACGAAGAACCTTGGAAATTGATCAAAACGGATGAGGAACGTGTAAAAACCATCATGTTTACTGCCTTGCAAATTGCAGGTGCGTTGGCAGTGGCTTCGGAACCGTTCTTGCCATTCAGTTCTGATAAGTTAAAAGAGATGCTTCAGTTTGGAGAATTAGCTTCGGTACCAACTTGGGACGATGTTACCAATGCAGAAACCTTATTACCAGCCGGACATGCCTTAGGAAAAGCTTCCTTATTGTTCACTAAAATTGAAGACAAAGCTATTGAGGCGCAGTTAGAAAAATTAGAAGCGACTAAAAAAGCGAACGAAGCGGCAAACAAGGCGGTTGAACCTCAAAAAGAAACCATTGAGTTCGATGATTTTGCCAAATTAGATTTGCGTATAGGAACCATTATTGAAGCTGAAAAAATGCCAAAAGCTAAAAAGTTATTGGTGTTGAAAGTAGATTGTGGTTTAGACGTAAGAACCATTGTTTCTGGAATTGCAGAAAGTTTTAAACCAGAAGATATTATTGGCAAACAAGTAACGATTGTTGCGAATTTAGCGCCAAGAAAATTAAAGGGTGTAGAAAGTCAGGGAATGATTTTAATGACGAATACTTCTGAAGGCAAACTAGTGTTTATGAATCCTGATGAAGCAGGAGTAAGCAACGGTGAAACTGTAAATTAATGCTGAAAATTGCGTGGCATCCTATTTATCAGCATCCGCTGCCGGAAGGCCACCGTTTTCCTATGATAAAATATGATTTGCTTCCCAAGCAGTTACTGTATGAAGGTACCTGCTCGGAAGCAAATTTTTTTCGCCCTGAAATTCCTGATACTTCTTATATTCTCAATGTGCATACGCAGGAATATGTAGACGATTTATTCCATCTTACCTTAAATCCGAGAGCGGCTCGCAAAACCGGATTTCCACTTTCCAAAGAATTGGTAGAGCGCGAAATCATCATTGCAGACGGAACCATGAAAGGAACTGAATTTGCATTGGAGCATGGAATTGCTTTCAATATTGCTGGCGGAACGCATCACGCATATACCGATCATGGAGAAGGATTTTGTTTGTTGCACGATCAAGCAATAGCAGCGCGTTATTTGCAAGAAAAAGGATTGGCAAGTCAGATCTTGATTGTAGATTTAGATGTACACCAAGGTAACGGAACAGCTGAGATTTTTGCTGATGACAATACGGTTTTTACATTTTCCATGCACGGAAGAACCAATTATCCTTTCAAAAAAGAAATCAGCGATTTAGATATTCCGTTGGAAGACAAAACAGATGACGAAACTTATTTGAAGCTTTTAAAAGAAACACTTCCTGACTTAATAAGCAAAGTACAACCAGATTTTATTTTCTATTTAGCTGGAGCCGATGTGCTAGAAACCGATAAATTAGGAAAACTGGGTATGACGTTGCAAGGTTGTAAAGAGCGCGATCGGTTTGTGTTAGAAACCTGCCATCAATTACAAATTCCGGTACAATGTAGTATGGGAGGCGGTTATTCACCAGAAATCAAGAATATTATAGAAGCCCACGCCAATACGTATCGATTGGCGCAGGAAATATATTTTTAAGGAGTCATTCTATTTCTGTAGAGCGAAGTGTCAATACTGTTCAGCATCGCTTCTTTATCTAATTCTACTCCTAAAAACTCACAGATTTTATCAATTTCCGGTTTCGGATTCGTCATCATATCTTTATAGTTAATGAAGAGAATTTCCACGCCGGGTTCGTTATTTTTCCAAAAATCAATGGTTTGTAATTGTTTCTGAAAAGCTTGTAATAAATGAAGCGGCAAAGTATCCGGATCTTTCCCAATCATTTTTTGTTGCGAACGTACAATTTCATGAATATCTCTATTCATGAAAATTACTTTGTATCTGAATTGACGATCGATAAATTTCAGTAAAGGCGCTACAATTTTCACCGATTTGTTCTGCGCTTCTGACAACCATGAATTATCCTGATGCATGCTCATCACAGGTTTGTATTCAAAATACCCTTTCGGATTTGAAACATCAGCTTCACGTTCGCCGTCAATTAAAGCTTCTAAACCACCATTGCTCAACAATTGCATCATCATAGAAGTTCCAGACCTTGGAAGACCGGAAACTACCGTAATTTGATTTTCTCTATGTTTGAAAGTGGCTTTATCTTCTAGTTTTATTTCACCTATTTGCTCATCGATATTTTCAATTTTCTTTTCAGCTTTATGATAGGTTTTAGGTTGAAGTTTGGCAGCCGTTTCAAAAGCAATTTTCGCATTGGCTAAATCGCCCATTTTTTCCAAAGCTTCGCCTAGCGTGTAATGTGCTTTCGGAAAATATTTAATCAATTCAATAGCTGTTAAAGCATGATCAGCGGCTTCTTCATAATCACCTAACTGAATGTAAACCGCTGCAATGGCTTGATGATAGCGCGCATTGTCTTGTTCAAATTCTAAAGCAGTTTCAAAGTCGTTTTTGGCAAATTCAAATTGTTGAAGTTTCACATGTGCTCTTGCCTTTTGAAAAAATATCTCAGGATTTGGTTTCGTTTTAGCAGCTTCCGAAAGTAAGTTGATAGCTTCTAAAAATTTACCCACACCTATTAAAATTTTTGCTTCAGTAACCGTGGTGTTCAGTTCAAGTTTAGAATCAATTACTCTGATTGTCTTTAAATATTTTTCGGCTTTTTTAAAATCACCTTCTCGTATTGCAATTGTGATCAAATCTAAATAGAACGGAATCAAATCAATCTCTTTAGGAGATTTTAAAAGTTCTAACAACACCTCCTTGGCGCTTTCGTAATCTTTTTTACCAAGAAATACCCGAGCTAAATTGTGTTTTAAGTCGGTTTCTGTTTTTAAAATTGCCGTTTCTATTTTCTCATCCGGTTTATCAACATATCCTAAATCTATGAGTTGTTGCATGGTTTCTTGATCGGATAGCGAACTGAATTCAGAAGATTTAGTGTGTTCTCCAAAATCACCTTCAACGGTTTCCCAACTTTCTATGTAGGTTGGCGTTTTTGGATTTTTGAAAATTTCCAAAGCTGGTTTTCCATCCATATCCTTTCCGATAGGAAGATCGAATAGGTGCAGTAATGTAGGAGTAATGTCGATAAGACTCAATCCAAATACTTTTTCTTGCTGCTTGATGTCTGGTCCGGCTGCTACAAAGATTCCGAATTTCCGATGCTCCAGTGAAGGTGCAGCTTGGTATTTCGGCATTTTTAGAATTCGTTTGTTACCCGATTCATACCCATGATCTGACATTATAATAATATTGGTGTCGTCACCGGCTAGTTCCATAAGTCTGGCAAGCATCATATCTTGAAACTTGTAAGCACCATGAATCATGTCTTTGTAAATATCATATTGCTTTTGCGGAACTGCATTAAGTTTTGGTGGAAAGAACTTCATAAAAGCGTGGCAAAAATGATCTATCAAATCATAATACACCGCCATAAAATCCCATTCAGTAGTGCGCATCAGTTGTGTGGCTGCTGCATGCACTGAAATATTTTCAGCTAGTATTTTAGAAAAACTAACCAATCCCTTGTCTTTTTCCTGATCTATTTCAGCCGCTTTCGGTGCAAAAGTAAGAATGTGTTCATCATTAATTTCAAAAGGAAATACCTTTAAGTCTTTAATAGCTTCTAACAATTCTTCCGGATGTGTAGTTTCTGGTTTAAAAGGAATAATTTTCCGAGGGTCAGAAGTTACTTTTTGAAATGCATCAGAAACAATATGCCCGTTAATAGGTTCTGCCGGAAAGCTTGGCCACCAACCGACTAAGTTACTTCGGTAACCTTCGTGATGTAAAATATTCCAAATAGTCCTTACTTTTCTATTTTGTGTAGTTACAGGTCTAATTCCTTTGCGATCGGGAGCTACTTCTATAAAACCAAGAATTCCATGTTTGTCTGGTGTTTTACCAGTTGCAACACTGGTCCAAAGCATTGGAGAATAAGGTGGATTCATAGTGCTCATATTACCATAAACACCTTTGGTGATCAGTTTTTTGAGAGCAGGAAGTTCATTTTGTGCTAACATGGGACCAATGATTTTCCAGTCGGCAGCATCCCAGCCTATCAGTAGGGTTTTCTTTTTCATGTATCTTTATTCGTCTGTTCTTCTTTTTTAGCTTTTTTCCATTCTCTTACGCCAATATCTCCCAAAGCTAGTAAGCCCAAAGGACCTTTTCTTGTTAGCTTTTCATTAAGAACATTCTTGTTTTTATCATAAAAAGTCATAATACTTTTTCTTCCAGTAGGTTAATGTGGTAAATTTAAATATTACAATATTGAATAAAGAAAATTAATAAAAAAACATTGCTATGGAAAACAACGACTCTCATAAAATTTCAAAAAAACTTTTAAGATATGGTGCAGTCACGGCTGCTTTAGCTGGCGTAACTGAAGCTAGTGGACAAATAATGTATACAGATGTTGATCCTGATGAAGGTGGAGCTGGAGTTCTGTATAATTTGGATATGGATAACGACAATAATTCAGATTTTCAACTACGTCATCTTGATGTCAGTTTTTCTGGTGGAACATTAAACTCTGTAGTTGTAGGTCCTGCAGCTGATTCCATGTCAAATTTTAGTAATAGTATTTTGGCAAGCTCTAACGAAGGATTTGTTTATCCGTTAGTTCTGAACGGAGGCGACCCTATAAGTTCTGGTGTAAGTGGTTGGAATAATGAAGAATTGCAATATTTGAATGGCGAAAGCTGTTCTGTAGGAAATTGGTGTGATGAAACTGATAAATATTTAGGATTACGTTTTAAGATAGGAACCGATGTCTATTATGGATGGGCAAGACTTGATGTGGCTACGAACGGAGAGTCATGGGTAATTAAGGACTACGCATACAATACACAACCGGGTGAACCTTTAGATGCTGGAGAAACAGATCCAACTATGGGTACAGAAGACTTGCTAGCATCTACTGTAAAGGTTGTGACCGATAATAAATTTATAGAGCTTTACAATTTACCTTCAAAATCAGCTTATAAGCTTTATGCGATTTCTGGTAAAGAGGTAATGATGGGGCAAACCAGTGAAGAAAATTTTGTGATACCGGCAAATGGTTTATCAAATGGGGTGTATATAGTACAAATATTAGACGAAAATACTGGAGATTTGATGCGTAAGAAAATTATTTTATAGTTAAAATATTACATATTTTTTAATTAAAGACAGTGGTTTTGTATTTTTTATACGATAAAGCTGTCTTTTTTGTATTTCACGCTAAATTTTGGTAAAAATACAAGGCTAATACAAAATAAATAGATAATTTATTGTGTGTTTAAGAGCAGATGATGATATTTGTTTTTATAACGTTTAGATTAAAAACGTTCCCCACAAATCATTCCTTCCCCTATTGAACCCAAGCATGAGTTGATGGCAAATAATTGCTTAACTATAATAAATTTTGGCTATGAAGGAAAAAACTACCTCAAAAATTTCTCAGAGGTTGATGCGCTATGGAGCATTAACTACTGTGATCGCCGGAGCTTCAGAAGCGTCTGGTCAAATTATTTACACAGATGTTGATCCTGATGAAGGAGGCTCTGGTGTAGTGTACAATCTTGACTTAGATAACAATCTAAATAGAGATTTCGTCATAAGACATTTTAACCAACCGAGTGCGGAAGGAAACCTAGATTTTTTGGTTGTAGGACCTACTATAAACGCTCAGGGAATGGTCAACAACAGTATTTTAGCATTTTCATCTGATGGTTTTGCATATCCATTTGCCTTAAATGAAGGTGAAGTGATTAGTGCTGGGAAAGCTGGCTGGAACAACGAGCTTATGCAAAGTATGAACGAGAAAAGCTGTTTGTACGAGAACGATAATTGGTGTGATGTAGATGATAAATATCTAGGTCTGCGTTTTAAAATTGATGGTTCTTATCATTATGGTTGGGCTCGTTTAAGGGTTGGAGACAGTGGTTCGGATTGGTTGATAAAAGATTATGCATACAATACAAATGCAGATGCTCCGATTGATGCAGGGGAAACAAGCCCAATGAGTTTGGCTGATGTTTTTAAATCGTCAGTGCAGGTGATTTCTAAAAATAGAAATATTTCTATCTTAAATTTACAGGGTGATGCTTCATTCAAACTGTACGCAATGACTGGACAATCTGTTATTCAAGGAGCTATTTCGCAAAGTAGTTACACAATCAATGCGGGGAATCTTAGTAGTGGTATGTATGTTGTTGAATTGAAGGATATGGCTTCTGGAGCTAATGTGAGAAGAAAAGTGATGTTGTAATAAATGATCTTATAAAATCATAAAATAAAAGCGAACCAATTTTGGTTCGCTTTTTTATTTAATTCAATTTGTAAACAATTTCTTGTTCTGATAAGGTTTGAAGAAATTCTGGCGTAATACTCACTTTCCGTTTTCTACTTGGCATTTTTAGCTGTAACTGTTCGTCTGGTTTGTGAATCACAAAACTTACTTGATCATCTCCAGGGAAACTTCTAAATAAATCACTAATATTTTGAATGGTGTTTTCCTGTATTTCCGAAATGTTTAAATGAATGGCAATTTTCTTCGCCATTTCTTCCATCACATCTTGCAATTGCTGAATGCTGTTGATTTGAACTCTTGGATCGCCACGCATTCCGGTGTCTTTTCGTATCCAGCCTTCACGCACAAAAACCTTCAGGTATACAAATTCGTTCATTCGCATGTATTGCCTAAAGTTGAGGTAGTCTTCGTTGAAGAGTTTAAATTCATACGAATCGGTGTAATCTTCTACGGTGAACGTTCCCCAGCCTTTTCCATTTTTGGTTTCTCTATGCTGAAAATCCGTCATAACGCCGGCAATGGTCAATTCTCGGTTAACCACCTGAAGCAAATCTTTCATATCTCCCACTGTATTCTTGCAGAAATGTTCAATGGTAAGTTTGAAATCATCCAGTGGATGGCCTGAAATATAAATACCAACCACTTCTTTTTCTCTTCGAAGTTTTTCCATGGTTCCCCAAGTTTCACAAGGAGGAATCACAGGTTCCGGAATCTGCACATCACTGGCTTCACCAAACAAACTTACCTGAGAAGAGTTTTCGTTTTCTTGATATTTTGCACCGTATTTTACTGCTTTTTCCAGGAATGTAATTCCATCACCTTCGTCGTGGAAATACTGCGCTCGGTGGGTGTCTTTAAACGAATCAAATCCTCCAGCTAAGGCTAAATTTTCAAAAGCTTTTTTATTGGCAGCTCTTAAATCGATACGTTTGGCCATATCGAAAATTGATTTGTAGCGACCATCTTTTCTATGTTCTACAATGGTTTCTACTGCACCTTTACCAACACCTTTCACCGCACCCATTCCAAAACGAACAGCACCTTCATCGTTTACAGTAAATTTATAGAACGATTCATTCACATCCGGGCCTAAAACTTCTAGTCCCATACGTTTACATTCTTCCATAAAGAAAGTAACCTGCTTAATATCGTTCATGTTGTTCGATAGTACCGCAGCCATATATTCCGCAGGATAATGTGCTTTTAAATAAGCCGTTTGGTAAGCAACCCAGGCATAACAAGTAGAGTGACTTTTGTTGAAGGCATAGGCAGCAAATGCTTCCCAGTCTTTCCAAATTTTCTCTAGTTTTTCACGGGCATGCCCACGCTCTTCACCACCGTTTAAGAACTGAGGTTTCAGCTTGTCTAGCAGTGCAAAAATCTTTTTACCCATTGCTTTACGAAGCATATCGGCATCACCCTTAGAGAAACCTGCTAACTTTTGCGAAAGCAGCATCACCTGCTCTTGGTAAACGGTAATTCCGTAGGTTTCCTGTAAATATTCTTCACAGTCATCTAAATCGTAAACAATAGGTTCTTCTCCGTGTTTACGTTTAATAAAGCTAGGAATGTATTCCAAAGGTCCCGGACGATACAAGGCGTTCATCGCAATCAAATCGGCAAAAACCGTTGGTTTTAATTCACGCATGTATTTCTGCATCCCGGGCGATTCGTATTGGAAAACCCCAACCGTTTCTCCTCGCTGGAATAACTCGTATGTTTTAACATCGTCTAGCGGAAAACTATCTGGATCTAGATCAATATCGTGTTTGTGTTTAACAAGTTTTACCGTGTCTTTGATCAGGGTCAATGTTTTTAACCCCAAAAAGTCCATTTTTAGTAATCCAGCATTTTCTACAACCGAGTTGTCAAACTGCGTAACATATAAATCAGAATCTTTGGCAATGGAAACCGGAACGAACTTGGTAATATCATCCGGCGTAATAATTACACCACAGGCGTGAATACCAGTATTACGAACCGAACCTTCTAAAATTCTAGCTTGATTTACCGTTAAAGCTTCTAGGTTATCTCCTTCGGAAATGTTCTTCAGTTCGTTGACCAATTCAATTTCTTCCGACCGCAATTTTGCTTTCAAACCGGCATCATCCAAAGAGAAGATTTTGCCCAGTTTCATATTCGGAATCAACTTGGCAATTCTATCGGCATCACTCAATGGTAGATCAAGTACACGCGCGGTATCTCGAATGGATGATTTCGCAGCCATGGTACCATAAGTAATAATCTGAGCCACCTGATTGGCGCCGTATTTATCAATTACATAGTCCATTACTCGGCTTCGACCTTCATCATCAAAATCGATATCAATATCGGGCATACTCACACGATCCGGATTCAAGAAACGCTCAAAAAGTAAGTCGTATGCAATAGGATCTAAATTGGTAATTCCTAAACAATAGGCCACCGCAGAACCTGCTGCCGAACCACGACCCGGGCCCACCGAAACGCCCATTTCGCGAGCAGCGGCAATAAAGTCTTGTACAATTAAGAAGTATCCCGGATATCCTGTGTTGGCAATTACATCGAGCTCAAAGTCAAGTCGTTCTCTGATATCGTCGGTTATTTCTTCGTAACGGCGATTGGCTCCTTCATACGTAAGGTGGCGAAGAAATTTGTTTTCACCACGTTTACCTCCGTCTTCATCATCTTCGGCGACTTGAAATTGTTCCGGAATATCAAACTTAGGCAAGAGTACATCGCGCGCTAAAATGAAAGGTTCTACCTTATCTACAATTTCCTGAATGTTAGAAATAGCTTCTGGAAGATCTTTAAAGAGTTCTTTCATTTCGTCAGAACTCTTAAAATAATATTCGCTGTTGGGTAAACCATATCGGTAACCGCGACCGCGACCAATAGGGGTATCTTTCTTTTCGCCGTCTTTTACACACAATAAAATGTCGTGTGCATTGGCGTCTTCTTTATTTATATAATAGGTGTTGTTGGTAGCCACCAACTTTACCTCATGTTTTCTGGCAAATTGAACCAATACATCGTTCACGCGATTTTCATCTTCCTGATCGTGACGCATTAATTCAATATACAAATCCTCGCCAAAATGTTCTTTCCACCATAATAAAGCTTCTTCAGCTTGGTTTTCACCAACATTCAACACTTTACTTGGAACTTCACCATACAAGTTTCCGGTAAGCACAATCAGATCTTCTTTATGTTCTAGAATGGTAGACCTACTTACACGTGGTACGTAATAGAAACCTTCGGTATAACCTACCGAAGAAATTTTGGCTAAGTTGTGGTATCCTTTTTTATTCTTTGCTAATAAAACAACTTGATAACCGTTGTCTTTTCTAGATTTATCAGTATGATCTTCACAAACGTTGAGCGTACAACCCACGATAGGTTTCATAGGAACCTGATCGGTATAGGTTTCGCCGTTTTCAGTTGCTTCTGCAATTTTTGCTTTGACACCTTTGTTGAAATTATCTACTTCCCGTACAAAGTGAAAAGCTCCCATCATATTCCCAACATCGGTCATAGCTACGGCAGGCATTTTGCGTTGGGCTGCAGCTTTTACCAAATCAGGAATGCTGGAAGTTGCTTGAAGAATGGAAAACTGTGTATGATTGTGCAAATGGGCAAAATCTAACTCAGCAAGTTCTTCTATATTTTGTTTGATTTCTTCATGCGAAAGTCCGTCATCAGCCTGTGCTTTTAAAGCTTCGCGAATCTTTTTCGATTCAGCTTTTAGGTTGATGTGGTTCAAACCGATTAACTGAATCGGTTGCGGATTTTCTTTTGAGAAACGCTGAAAGTAATCCGGAGCAACATCTAATTGTTCTTCGGTAAAACCTTCTCCAATTCTAATCAATTCAAAGAAACAACGCGTAGTTGCTTCTACATCGGCTGTGGCGTTGTGCGCTTCAGAAAAGCCAACACCAAACAAATATTCATGTAATTCTGTTAAGGTGGGAAGTTTGAATTTACCGCCACGTCCTCCTGGAATTTTACAAAGTTGGGCGGTGGTTTCGGTACAGGTGTCTAAAACGGGGAGCTCAACCATGTCTGAGTTGATGCCCATTCGGTGAAATTCGGCTCCCATGATATTGACATCAAACCCTACATTCTGACCAACTACAAATTTGGTTTTGGATAGCGCAATGTTGAATTTCTCCAAAACTTCTTCCAAAGAAATACCTTCTTGTTCGGCCAATTCGGTAGAAATTCCGTGAATTTTTTCAGCATCATAAGGAATGTTGAATCCGTCCGGTTTTATCAGGTAATCTTGATGTTCAATAAGATTTCCCATCTCGTCATGCAATTGCCAGGCAATCTGTATGGCTCTTGGCCAGTTGTCCGAGTCAGTAATCGGGGCGTCCCATCGTTTCGGTAAACCGGTAGTTTCGGTATCAAAAATCAAATACATAAGCGTCCTTCCTCTTTATAAAATATTCTGCATGAATTGGTTAGTGTAGTTAGAAAAACCAATTGTTGAATTTTTAAAAATAGTAAATATTTTAATTGATAGAGAAGGAGTAAGTGAGGAGTTATTAACGGAAATAAAAAAGCCATCCTTAACAGAATGGCTTTTGCATAGATTTTCTTTAAAAACAGATCTCTTAGTATCTGTTTTTGTTATATCCACCACCGCCACGGTTTCCACCATTACGGTTTCCGCCACCACGGTTATTGTTGTAGTTTCTTCTATCTCCCTGAGGTTTAGGTTTAGATTCGTTAACCACAATTGTGCGCCCTTCTACTTCGGCACCATTTAATTCTTCGATGGCTTTTTTAGCTTCATCGTCGTTTGGCATTTCTACAAACCCAAAACCTTTACTTCTACCTGATTCTCTGTCCATAATGATTTTTACAGACGTTACATCGCCATAATCAGCAAATGCTTCCTCAAGATCTGCTTCCACAATACTATATGGAAGACTTCCTACGAAAATATTCATCTAAATAATTATAAAATAACGGGTTCAAAGGTAGTTTATTAGCTCATATAAAAGGTAGTTTTTGAAGATTATTTTTATATTATTTTTTTTAGCAGAAACGAAGAAAAATATTTTTTATAGGTTGCTGAAAATAAAGTTTTTATATATTTGCACCCTCAAATTAATAACCGGGGTCGAGAACCCCACATAATTAATGTATTATGCCTGTTAAAATTAGATTACAGAGACACGGTAAAAAAGGAAAACCTTTTTATTGGATCGTTGCGGCTGATAGCCGTGCAAAAAGAGATGGTAAATTCTTAGAGAAATTAGGAACTTACAATCCAACTAAAAACCCAGCAGAAATTACTTTAGATGTAGATGGTTCTGTACAGTGGTTAGAGAATGGTGCACAACCAACTGATACTGCTCGTAGAATTTTATCTTACAAAGGAGTTCTTTTAAAGCACCACTTAAACGGAGGTGTTCGTAAAGGAGCTTTAACTGAAGAGCAAGCTGAAGCTAAATTCACTGCTTGGTTAGAAGGTAAAGAAGGTGCTGTAACCGCTAAGAAAGATGGTTTAGCAAAAGCTGAAGAAGAAGCTAGAGCTAAGCAACTTGCTGCAGAGAAAGAAGTAAGTGATAAGCGTGCTGCCGCTGCTGCTGAGGCTGCTGCAGAAGCTACCGCTGAGGAAGCTGCAGAAGAAACTACTGCTGAAGAAACAGACGAAACAGAAGCTTAATATAATTTTTAGATGAGAAAAGAAGAATGCTTCTATCTCGGTAAAATTGTATCAAAATTCAGTTTTAAAGGTGAAGTCTTAATCAAATTAGATACAGACGAGCCTGAACTTTACAACGAATTGGAATCAGTTTTCCTTGCCTTGGGCAAGGATCTGATTCCTTTTTTTATTGAAAGATCTTCCTTTCATAAAGATAGTTTGCTACGTGTAAAGTTTGAAGACGTGGATTCTGAGCTAGAGGCCGAGAATTTGATGAAAACCGAATTGTATTTACCACTTTCCTTTTTACCGGAACTTTCGGGAAATAAGTTTTACTACCATGAAGTTGTTGGCTTTACAATGGTAGATGTAAATGAAGGTGTGGTAGGGATGATCACAGGAATTAATGAAAATGCTGCGCAAGATCTTTTTGAGGTAGAAAGCGATGGCAATGAATTTTTAATTCCGATTAATGATGATTTCTTAAAAGAAGTCAACAGAAAAGAGAAAAAAATCATCGTTGATACTCCGGAAGGGTTGTTGGACCTTTATAGGTAAATTTCAATATTGATTTTTGATATATGGGGAAGTCCAAACCATTTCAATTTAAAGAATTTGCGGTTCAGCAAGATCAGTGTGCTATGAAAATTGGTACCGATGGCGTGTTGTTAGGTGCTTGGGCCGAAGTTGGTGAGTATCCTAAAAATATACTGGATATTGGAACTGGAACCGGAGTTGTAGCGTTAATGTTGGCACAGCGTTCCGATGCGCCTACAATTGATGCCATAGAATTAGACAAGGATGCCTATTTTCAGAGTCAGGAGAATTTTCAGAATTCACCTTGGGCAGATCGGTTGTTTGGTTATCATGCCGAGTTCACTGAGTATGTAGCTGAACTTTTTGAGGAAGAAGAAACCTACGATGTAATTGTTTCTAATCCTCCGTTTTATGCCGAAGATTACAGTTCTGGGGATGCACAGCGCGATGCAGCCCGCCTTAATGCTTCATTACCTTTTGAAGATTTGATAGAAGGCGCTTCTTTAATTCTTTCTGAAAAAGGAATTTTTAACTTGATTGTTCCGTTTAAAGAGCAAGATACTTGTATTGGTTTAGCGGCTCAATTCGGAATACATCTTATCAAAATTACCCAAGTAAAAGGGAATCCTGATGCTGAGGTAAAACGTAGTTTATTGGCATTTTCTTTTCAGCAACCAGCTCAGGTAGAAGCTTCGCTATTGATCATAGAAAAAGCAAGACATCAATATACCCAAGAGTATATTGAGCTTACCAAAGACTTCTATCTAAAAATGTAATTTACACCAAGCTTTCACTGTAAAAAGTGCCTTTGTTTTCTTTTCTTTTTAAAGATTGATTTGCAATAAGCAGAGCAACGGTAACCAAATTTCTTGTTTCTATCAAAGTAACCGAAATAGGATGTGTTTTGTACAGTATTTCCAAACTTCGCTGTAAAAATTGAAGCCTTTCAATAGTTTGATTCAAACCTTTATCAGATCTGATAATGCTTACATGTCTTTGCATCATTTCTTGTAATTCTTCTTTAATGGTTTGTAGTTCAATTTTGATGTTATGGTGGTTTTCTGGTTGTAGAAACGTATGATTGATTACATTTGAACAAGCGTTTTCAAGAAGTTTTTTGTTTTGCAGGGAAGCTCTATGAGCAAAAACCAAAGCTTCCAGTAATGAGTTTGAAGCAAGTCTATTGGCGCCATGTAATCCGGTAGTGGCACATTCACCACAAGCAAGAAGATTTTGAATGCTACTTTCGGCATGTTGATTCACTTCAATTCCTCCGCAAGAATAATGGGCAGCTGGTGTTACAGGAATCCATTCTTTTGTAAAATCAATGTCAACTTCTTCTAAGGTTTTTGAAATTACGGGAAAGTGTTTTCGAAATTCATGTTTGTCTAAATGGGTAGCATCAAGATAAACGCATGCAGCTTGCGTAACTATCATTTCATGATGAATAGCTCTAGCCACTACATCTCTTGGTGCTAGCTCTTTTCGTTCATCATATTTTTGCATAAATTCTTCACCATTCTTGTTTTTTAGAATAGCTCCAAAACCTCTTACAGCTTCTGAAATAAGAAAAGATGGTTTAAATGCTTTGTGAAATAATGCTGTGGGATGAAATTGAATAAACTCCATATTTTTGATAAGAGCACCGACTCTTTGCGCCATGGCAACTCCATCTCCTGTAGCAATTGAAGGATTGGTAGTTTGCTTGTAGACTTGCCCCAATCCTCCGGAAGCTAAAAGCGTTACCGATGCATGATAGCCTTGAACCGTATTGGAATTTAGATCTAAAATATAAGCCCCTTTACAAGTATTATTAATTGGATTCACAATGAGATCTATAGCAAGTTGATTGGTTTTTATTTCAATGTTTGAAGTAGCGTTAACCTTTTTCAGTAATGATCTTTCAATTTCTAAACCAGTAATATCTTTGTAGTGTAAAATTCTATTCTGGCTATGACCTCCTTCCAATCCATAATCATAGTTTCCTTCAAAATCTTTATCAAAGCGAGTTCCCCATTCAATTAATTCAGCAATTCGTCCTGGAGCTTCGTGAACCACAAGAGCTACAATTTCAGGATCGCAAAATCCGTCTCCGGCAATTAAAGTGTCGGAAATATGTTTTTCGAAAGAATCATTTTTCAAATCCAATACAGAGGCAATTCCGCCTTGTGCATATTTTGTATTTGATTCGTCTTCATTACTTTTCGTAAAAATTACAATGTTTTTATCGGGAAATTGAGTGGCTGTTTTAAGGGCGTAGGTGAGCCCTGCAATACCGGAACCTATGATGAGAAAATCTATATGTTGCATGATTTAAATACTTAACATTTTTTGAATGGGAATAAGAGCTTTTTCAGAAGTTTCCGGATTCAAGGTAACTTCGGGAGTTTCTTTTACAAGGCAATTGTATATTTTTTGTAGTGAGTTGAGTTTCATAAAAGCACATTCACTACAAGCACAAGAATTGTCTGCCATGGCGGGAGCAGGAATCAATATTTTATGAGGAACCTCTTGTTGCATTTTGTGAAGAATAGCAGCTTCTGTAGCAACAATAAATGTATCGGAATCATTTTCTTTGACATGGTTAAGCATTCCGGAGGTTGAACCTATGTAGGAAGCTATTTCTAAAATTTGAGCTGGAGACTCTGGATGTGCAATTAAACGGGCATGCGGATAGGTTTTGAAAAGATCAATGATTTTATCCAAAGCAAATGCTTCGTGGACAATGCAGGCGCCATTCCAAAGTACTAAATCTCGCCCTGTTTCTTTGGCTAAATAAGCTCCAAGATTTTTATCGGGACCAAAAATGATAGGTTGATCTTCTGGAAAGGAATTGATGATTTTTTTTGCATTTGAAGAGGTGCAAACTAAATCGCTCATTGTTTTTATAGAGGCATCACAGTTTATGTAGGTAACCACTTTATGATATGGATATCTATTTATAAATTTCTTAAAATCCTCTGGTTTACAAGATTCAGCCAACGAACAGGATGCTTCTAAATCTGGAACAAGAACTTTCTTTTCAGGATTTAAGATTTTAGCCGTTTCCGCCATAAAATAAACTCCGGCAAAAATTATTATCTCCGCAGAGGTCTCAGCAGCTTTTTGCGAAAGTTCAAGACTATCACCTACAAAATCTGCTATGTCTTGTATAGCAGGTTCTTGGTAATAGTGTGCCAATAAAATGGCATTCTTTTTCTTTTTTAGTCTTAAAATATGGTCAGCTAATTGGGCATTCTGTTTAGAATGTTCATCGGCATTATTAGGGTGGGTTTCCATTCTTTATTAAAATAAAAAATGAAGTATAACCGTTTTTGTAAAAAATCAATCTTACTACAAAATTACTGATAAAATTTTATTGTGAGAAAAAGCGACCAAACATATTGTATTAAGATGAATCATTTCACAAATTCATCAATTTCGTTTAAAAAAGAGTAGGATTTAGTGGTTTCAGTTTATAAATGATATCTTTAAACTAACAAACAATCAAATGATATCCCCTATAATGAAAAAATTTTTGCTTGCAATTCTATTGCTAACTTTCCAAATTTCAATTTCTCAAGATGTTTCGGTAAATAATGTGGACAGCCCTGTAGACTGGGTAAACCCATTAATGGGAACCGACTCTAAACCTAGTCTTTCAAACGGAAATACCTACCCAGTAATTGCCATGCCTTGGGGTATGAATTTCTGGACACCGCAAACCGGAAAAATGGGAGATGGTTGGGCTTACACTTACAATGCCGATAAAATAAAAGGCTTTAAACAAACCCACCAACCTTCGCCATGGATGAATGATTACGGACAGTTTTCTATCATGCCTTTTACCAATTCTTTAGAGTTTACTGAGGAAGGTAGAGCAAGTTGGTTTACGCATAAAACCGAAAAAGTTACTCCATATTACTACAGCGTTTACCTAGCCGATCATGATGTAACAACAGAGATTACACCTACGGAGCGTGCTGCAATGTTTCAATTCACATTCCCTAAAACCGATAGCGCTTTTGTAGCGATTGATGCTTTTGATAGAGGTTCGTATGTAAAAATAGACACTAAAAAACAACAAATCATTGGATATACCACTAGAAATAGCGGTGGTGTACCAGATAATTTCAAAAATTATTTTGTGATTGAGTTTGACAAGCCATTCACATACAATATGGTTTTTGATGGCGATACATTACTAAATACTGTAGAACGTGAAGCAAACCATGTAGGTGCAGTCATTGGTTTTAAAACCGAAGAAGGAGAGCAAGTTCATGCTAAAGTAGCTTCATCTTTTATCAGTTATGAGCAAGCGTTTTTGAATTTGAAAGAATTAGGAAATGATGATTTTGAAACCATCAAACAAAAAGGAAAAGATACATGGAATAAGGAATTGAGCAGAATTAAAGTTTCTGGCGGAACGGTTGCTCAAACCCAAACATTCTATTCTTGTTTGTACAGAAGTTTGTTATTCCCTCGTAAGTTTTATGAAATTGATGCTAATGGAGACGTAGTACATTACAGTCCGTACAACGGAAAAGTGCATCCAGGCTATATGTTTACTGATACAGGATTTTGGGATACCTTCCGTTCTTTATTTCCGTTCTTAAACTTTATGTATCCTGAATTAAATACACAAATGCAAGAAGGTCTTGCCAATGCCTATAAAGAAAGTGGTTGGTTGCCAGAATGGGCTAGCCCTGGACTTAGAAATATAATGGTAGGTAACAATTCTGCTTCGGTAGTTGCAGATGCTTATTTGAAAAATAAAGATGCGTATACGTACGATATTGAAACTTTGTATGAAGCGGTAATTCATGGAGCAAACAATGCCGGGCCAATGACTGCAGTTGGTAGAGCTGGTGCAGAAGAATACAAAGATTTAGGGTATGTTCCTTATGATATTGGAATCAATGAAAATGCTGCAAGAACACTAGAATATGCATATGATGATTTTGCGATTTATCAATTGGCAAAAGCGTTGGACAGACCTAATAAAGAAATCAAATTATACAAAAAACGTAGTTTGAATTATAAAAACTTATTTGATCCTGAAACTGGTTTGATGCGTGGTAAGAACAAAGATGGTGAATTTATGAAACCGTTCAATCCTTTCAAATGGGGCGATGCTTTCACGGAAGGAAACAGCTGGCATTACAGCTGGTCTGTTTTTCACGACATTCAAGGATTGATAGATTTGATGGGCGGTAAAGAAAATTTCACTAAAAAATTGGACAGCGTATTTACCATGGCTCCTGTTTTTGATGATAGTTACTATGGTGGCGTAATTCATGAAATTCGTGAAATGCAAATTGCCGATATGGGTCAGTATGCGCACGGTAACCAACCTATTCAGCATATGATTTATTTGTACAACTATGCCGGACAACCTTGGAAAGCTCAACAATGGGTTCGCGAAACCATGAACAAATTGTACTTACCAAATCCTGATGGTTATTGTGGTGATGAAGATAACGGACAAACATCGGCTTGGTATGTGTTTTCTGCTTTAGGTTTTTACCCTGTGTGTCCTGCAACTGATGAATATGTAATGGGAGCTCCGTTGTTCAAAAAGGCGACTATTGCATTACAAAATGGAAAAACAATTACCATCAATGCTCCAGAAAATAGCGAAGAAAATATGTATATCCAAAGCATGAAAATGAATGGAGAAACGTATACGAAAAACTATTTATCACATACTGAATTAATGAAAGGAGCAACCATCGATATCAACATGGGAGCAAAACCAAACACCAATAGAGGTACAACTCCAGAAGATGCACCGTATTCATTATCTAACGAATAAGCATTCATGAAAATTTTCAACATAAAACTCATGACACTTGCAGCGATTGGCTTGGTTTCAACGCTGCAAGCGCAAGAAAAACAAGAAGAAAACCTCATTCAATATGCACATCCTATTATTGGTACGGCAAAAATGGGACATACGTTTCCGGGAGCATCTTCTCCTTTTGGGAGTGTGCAATTGAGTCCGGATACTGATACGATTCCGTATGCTGTTGACGGACATTACAACCCAGATGTGTACAAATATTGTGCAGGGTATCAATATGAAGACCCTACTATTGTTGGGTTTAGTCATACCCATTTTAGCGGTACAGGTCATTCTGATTTAGGTGATTTTTTAATTATGCCCACAACAGGTGAATTACAATTAAATCCAGGAACTGAAGATCATCCCGAAAATGGATATCGTTCTGTATTTTCTCATGAAAATGAAACTTCAGAACCTGGGTATTACAGTGTGTTGCTAGACGACCATAACATCAAGGCAGAACTTACAGCGACTACCAGAACGGGAATGCATCACTACACATTTCCTAAAGCAGATGATGCGCATATCATTCTTGACCTAACTTCAGGAATATATAACTACGAAGAAAAAAATGTGTGGACGTTCCTTCGTGTAGAAAACGATACATTAATTACAGGTTTCCGTCAAACACATGGTTGGGCAAGAACACGTACCGTGTATTTTGCGATGTCGTTCAGCAAACCTTTCAAAAATTACGGTTATCAAAAAGGCGATAGCTATGTGTATAGAGGCTTTTGGGGAAGATTTGATCAAACCCATAATTTCCCGGAAATCGCAGGAACAAAAATCAAAGCTTATTTCGATTTTGATACTGAAGAAGGAGAACAGATTGACGTGAAATTCGCTCTTTCTCCGGTGAGCTCAGCAGGTGCTTTAGCCAATATGAAAGCTGAAATTCCAGATTGGGATTTTGAAAAAACAAAAGCTCAAGTGCAACACAATTGGAACACGGAACTGAACAAAATAAAAGTAGAAACCCTTACCGAAGAAGACAAAATAAACTTTTATACAGCCATGTATCATGCCTTTTTAGGGCCAACAGTATACATGGATGTAGATGGGCAATACAAAGGTTTGGATATGAACACCCATACTGCCGAAGGTTTTACCAACTATACCAGTTTTTCGCTTTGGGATACCTACAGAGCTTTGCATCCGTTCTTCAATTTTATTCAGCCAGAGCGTAACCGAGACATGGTGAAGTCTATGATGGCACATCAAGAACAAAGCGTGCACCACATGTTACCTATTTGGTCACATTATGCCAACGAAAATTGGTGTATGATTGGTTACCACAGTGCATCGGTAATTGCAGATGCGATTGTAAAAGGTAATGTAGGTTTTGATACTGAAAAAGCCTTGGAAGCTTGTGTTGCTACAGCGAATGTCACCTATTTTGACGGTATTGGTGAATATATTGAAAAAGGATATGTGCCAGAAGACAAAAGCGGAGCTTCAGTGTCTAAAACCTTAGAATATGCGTATGACGATTGGGCAATTGCGCAAGCTGCTAAAAAATTAGGCAAGCAAGATATTTATGAAACCTTCAGCAAAAGAGCTGAAAACTATAAGAATGTTTACGATAAAAGCATCGGCTTTATGCGTCCGAAATTAAGTGACGGAACCTTCAAAAAACAGTTTGATGCTTTAGATACACATGGGCAAGGTTTTATAGAAGGTAATAGCTGGAATTACAGTTTGTATGTACCGCAAGACCCTGCTAGTATGATTACTATGATGGGCGGTAAAGAGCAGTTTACTACTCATTTAGATTCGTTGTTTGCTATGGAATTACCCGATAAGTATTTCGCTAATACGGAAGACATTTCAAGAGAGGGAATTATAGGTAATTATGTGCATGGTAACGAGCCTTCGCATCATGTAGTGTATTTGTACAATTGGACGAATGCTCCTTGGAAATCGAATGATAAAATACGAATGATTTTACGCACCATGTACCACAAAGGAGCCGATGGTTTAGGTGGTAATGATGATTACGGACAAATGAGTGCGTGGTATATTTTCTCTAGTTTAGGGTTTTATCCGGTAGCTCCAGGTAGCGAAGATTACGCAGTAGGTAGTCCGTTAGTGAAAGAAGCTACTGTACATTTAGAAAACGGAAAAGTGTTAACCGTTGAAGCGCAAAAGCAATCTGAAAAGAACAAATACGTTCAAAAAGTATTGTGGAATGGCAAAGCAGTTACCAAACCAGTGGTTACCCATAGCGAATTGATGAAAGGTGGAAAACTTACCTTTGTAATGGGAAGAAAACCTAATAATAAGTTATACCAATAAAAATTTTTAAGTAAAACACACACAGCCCGACCTCAACTTCGGGCTTTTTTTATTATGTTTATGTTAGACTATTGCTATTTTATTACTAATTAAAATTGTTATATTTATAACTTATAGAACAAATAAAGTTACAAATGAAACCAGATTTATTTGAAGCGCCAGATTATTACCAGTTAGATGATCTACTTTCTGAAGAGCATAAATTGGTGCGCGATGCTGCCCGTTCTTGGGTAAAAAAAGACATTTCACCGATTATAGAGGATTATGCGCAAAAGGCAGAATTTCCTAACCAAATTATTAACGGTTTAGCTGAAATTGGAGCTTTTGGCCCGTATATTCCGGAAAAATATGGCGGTGCTGGTTTAGATCAGATTTCGTACGGACTCATAATGCAAGAAATAGAGCGTGGTGATTCGGGTGTGCGTTCTACCGCTTCGGTGCAATCTTCCTTAGTAATGTATCCTATTTACAAATACGGAACCGAAGAACAACGAAAAAAATACTTGCCTAAATTGGCCTCTGGAGCATTTATGGGTTGCTTTGGTTTAACAGAACCAAACCATGGCTCAAACCCTGGTGGTATGGAAACCAAGTTCAAAGACATGGGCGATTATTATTTGTTGAACGGAGCCAAGATGTGGATTTCAAACGCGCCGTTTGCAGATATTGCGGTAGTTTGGGCAAAGAATGAAGAAGGTAGAATTTACGGTTTGCTGGTGGAGCGGGGCATGGAAGGTTTTTCAACTCCCGAAACACATAACAAATGGTCTTTACGAGCTTCGGCTACTGGTGAATTGATTTTTGATAATGTAAAAGTTCCGAAGGAAAATTTGCTTCCTAATAAATCAGGATTAGGAGCACCATTAGGTTGTTTAGATTCTGCTCGATTTGGGATTGCCTGGGGCGCCATTGGTGCTGCGATGGATTGTTATGATACAGCTTTGCGGTATTCCAAAGAACGGATTCAGTTTGATAAACCTATTGGAGCAACACAATTACAGCAGAAAAAATTAGCCGAAATGATTACTGAAATTACCAAAGCTCAATTATTAGCATGGCGATTGGGAGTATTGAGAAATGAAGGGAAAGCAACAACCGCTCAAATCTCCATGGCAAAACGTAACAATGTAGAAATGGCCATAAATATTGCTCGCGAAGCCAGACAAATGTTAGGCGGCATGGGTATTACTGGAGAATATAGCATTATGCGACACATGATGAATTTAGAATCGGTAATTACTTATGAAGGTACACATGATATACACTTGCTCATTACAGGAGCAGACATTACAGGTTTGCCTGCTTTTAAGTAAAGATTATGTGTAACTTTGGTTACAAAGGTTCGCTAATTTCAAACTATTTTTAGTCCATGATCAAAGAATTAAAACAGCATTACGGATTTCTTTTTGAGGAAGAATTGTTACAGGAGATTAATCAGGTAGGTACTTTTAGAGAAGTTCCGGAAGGATTCATGTTGATGGATATTGGTGATTATATCAAAAGTATGCCGCTATTGGTAAACGGTGTTATCAAAATTCTCCGCGAAGATGAAAATGGTGATGAATTGCTTTTGTATTTCTTAGAAAGAGGAGATACTTGTGCCATGACGCTCAACTGCTGCGTAGGCCAAAAGAAGAGCGAAATTCGTGCAATTGCCGAATCGCCTGCAAAACTCATTATGGTTCCGGTTGAAAAAATGGAAGACTGGATGCAGAAATATCACAGTTGGCGAAACTTCATTCTACAGAGTTATAATTCTCGCTTATCCGAAATGTTAGAAACTATAGATACCATCGCATTTATGAAAATGGATGAACGCTTGCTGAAACATTTAAGAGATAAAGCCATGGTGAATAGTGATGATATTCTAAGTACAACGCATCAAGAAATTGCTCAAAATCTACACACATCGCGAGTAGTAATTTCAAGATTACTTAAAAAACTAGAGAACGAAGGAAAAATAAAACTCAACCGAAACAGTATTCACGTTATCGATTTATAAACGTATTGAGTGTAACCTTTGTTACTGCACAGCTGCCTAGCGTCTATTACTTTTGTAAAAGCAAATTGAATTAGATATATAGTGTTAGGATATTTAGGGGCCATATTGGTTGGAATCACTTTAGGACTTATTGGCGGTGGAGGTTCCATCATTACAGTACCTTTGTTAGTATATGTGATGGGATTAAATCCGGTTGTTGCAACAGCATATTCGTTATTTGTTGTTGGGGTATCTTCCTTGGTCGGAGCCATCAAAAACATTCAGAAGAAACAAGTTGATTTCAAAGCGGCCATTGCTTTTGCAGTGCCTGCTTTTATATCAGTCTTTTTAACCAGAAAATTTATTGTGCCAGCAATTCCGGAAATCATTTTTTCTGTTGGAAGTTTTACTGTGACCAAACATATCTTTATCATGGTATTTTTTGCTGTGATTATGATCTTGGCTTCGGTTTCTATGATTAAGAATTTTCAGTTTGAAACAGGAGAAAAGGACAGAGAATTTAACCCTCCAATCATTATTTTACAAGCTATTGTACTCGGGCTGGTAACCGGAATAGTGGGCGCAGGAGGCGGATTTTTAATTGTTCCGGCACTGGTGTTGTTGGTACACATTCCCATGAAACGTGCAGTTGCCACTTCATTATTGATCATCGCGGTAAATTCATTGATAGGGTTTTTGGGAGATTTAGGAGAAATGACAATCGATTGGACATTTCTATTGACGTTCACAGCTTGTTCTATTGGAGGGATTTTTCTAGGAATTTATCTGAATAAATTCATCGATGGAAAAAAACTGAAAAAGAGTTTCGGTTGGTTTGTTTTGCTAATGGGAGCATATATCGTAGCAAAAGAATTATTTTTGTAGGACTGATAAATATCAGAAAATAAAGGACGTGTATTTCGTAAATTGAAAATGATTTAATTTACGAAAGTGAAGAGATACGTATACCCAATTTCGAAAACGTTGCATTCGATAAATTTTTAGGGTAGCAGTTATAGAAGATTAGAAATTAGTAATTTCAGCATTTTAAAATCAAGAATTAAATCAATATCACAATGAAAATTGAACAAATATATACAGGATGTTTAGCGCAGGGAGCGTATTATGTAGAGAGTGAAGGCGAAGTAGCTATTGTAGATCCGCTTAGAGAAGTAGCGCCATACATAGAAAAAGCTGCAGCCAACAACGCAAGCATTAAATATATTTTTGAAACACATTTCCATGCCGATTTTGTAAGTGGACACGTAACACTGGCAGACAAAACAGGAGCAGATATTGTGTACGGACCAACGGCAGAGCCATCTTTTAAGGCTATTATTGCTAAAGACGGTCAAGAATTTAAGTTGGGGAAATTAACCATAGTTGTACTACATACTCCGGGACATACTATGGAGAGTACAACGTATCTTTTAAAAGATGAAAATGGTAAAGATCATGCAATTTTTAGTGGTGATACTTTGTTTTTAGGAGATGTAGGTCGTCCGGATCTTGCTCAAAAAGCAGCCGATATGACACAAGAACAACTTGCTGCTACACTTTATGATAGTTTACGAAACAAGATTATGCCATTGGCAGATGACGTAATTGTATATCCTGCACACGGAGCCGGTTCTGCTTGTGGTAAAAACATGATGAAAGAAACGGTAGACACATTGGGGAATCAGAAAAAAATGAATTACGCTTTACGTGCCGATATGACAAAAGAAGAATTTGTAGAGGAAGTAACAGATGGATTGCTACCGCCACCACAATATTTTCCGTTGAATGTAAAAATGAATAAGGAAGGGTATACTCATATCGATGAGGTTTTAGAGCGTGGAACCAGAGCATTGTCACCACAAGAATTTGAAGCTGCTGCGAATGAAGTAGAAGCCATTGTGTTAGATGTGAGGAGTCCAAAAGAATTTGTAAACGGGCATATTCCAAGATCAATTTCTATAGGTATTGATGGTGGTTTTGCACCATGGGTAGGCGCTTTGATTCAAGATGTGGAACAGCCTATTTTATTGGTAGCTCCAGAGGGTAGAGAAGAAGAAGTCATCACCAGACTTTCTCGTGTTGGTTTTGATATGACTTTAGGCTATTTAAAAGGAAGCTTTGAAGCTTGGAAAGATGCCGGTAAAGAGTATGATACCATCACATCTATTTCTGCGGAAGAGTTTAAAGATAGAATGGATGCTGATAAAGAATTACCAATTTTTGATGTGCGTAAAGAAGGTGAATATGTGTCATCACATATTGGCGCAGCAGCCAATACACCACTAGATTATTTAAATGATCATTTGGCAGAATTTCCAAAAGAAACCGATTTCTACGTGCACTGTGCAGGAGGATATCGTTCTGTGATAGCGGCTTCTATTTTAAAAAGCAGAGGTTATCACAATTTGGTAGACATAGCAGGAGGCTTCAAGGCTATTAAGGAATCTGGAATTCCTGTAACGGCAGAAGTATGTCCTTCTACTTTGAAAAAATAAAAGTAAAATAGGCTTGTAAACACTACTCAAAAATTGTTCTTCGCTTATTTTACTGTAAAAATGTAAATAATGAAGACATGAAAAAGAGTGTTGTTTTAGGTTTTTTAGTAATGCTGATTTCCTGTACAGGTTTTTACAACGAACATATAACGTTGATTGATGCTCAAGAATTTAATGAAATGACGGCCTTGATAGAAAATCCACAGATTATCGATGTAAGAACCCCAAAGGAATTTGATAATGGAGCCATTCCAAAAGCAGTAAATATAGATTTGAACGATGATGATTTTGAGAAAAAAATTACTGTTTTTGATAAGGAGAAACCAGTTTTTGTATACTGCAGATCAGGAATACGTAGTCAAGATGCTTCTAAGTTAATAGCCGAAAAAGGATTTCAGTCCGTATATGAATTATCCGGAGGTTATGTAAGCTGGAAAAAGCTTGACAATGAATAGTTAGTAATCGTTTTTTAAACAAGTGAAAGCCGGAGATATCTTCGGCTTTTTGTTTTTGTTTTCAATTCTTATCGTATTCTTAACATCCAAAGAGCATAGATAGTGCTACATTGAAAACAAAAAAGAATATGAGTTATATAGATGATATTATAATCCCGGGAGTGGATGGAAGAGTTTTTTCAACGAAGCTAGATGACGTTGCAGATCTCAATGAATTGAAAGAAAAATTAATGCTAATTGGCGGTGTTACTAAAGTGCATTTTAATACTGAAGTGTTTCCAACAGAGGTGAAAATAGTGACTGACAGAGTCGTCAACGTTGAAGAGATTCAGGATGTAGCCAATGATCTGGAAGTACATCTAATCAAAAAATGATAGAATAAAAAAGCCGGAAAAAAATTTTCCGGCTTTTTTGTTATAGGATACATTAGAAACATCCATATGTACAAACTATAGGGTTAAAAATGTATAAATTACAAAAACCAGTATTCTTCTTACTTCTCCAAAGTATAAAGCTTTTAGTGTTCAAATTGTTTTGTAACTTTCTGTAAAAAAGATGAAAAAATTAATAGTAATGCTAAGCCTCTTCATCATAGGATGCGGAAGTTCAAAAACAATCACTACCATAAGTGAGGAGGATTTGTCTTTACTGGAGTCAAAACAGTTTATGATCAATAACGAATGGCTACTTCCCATGGGCGCTGGCCAAATAAATCTTATTGGCAACCCAAATCATATTCAAATAAAAAATGATAGCTTAGATGTTTACTTGCCTTATTTTGGGGTTCGTCAATTTGGCGGTAGCTACAATGGAGAAGCGGGAATTAAGTTTTCTGGAGTGATGACGGATTATCATGTTAATGAAGGAAAGAAAGGAGCAAAAATGATTCAGTTTTCGTCCAAGGATGGGACGGAAAATTTCAAATTCAGTATTACAATTTATCCCGAAGGAAAAACACTCACACAAATTATAAGTACTAGCAGAGATAATGTTTCATACCGTGGGTATCTTGAAAAATTACCGGAAGATCTGTAACGTTTGAGTGTTAAACTTATCTTGAATACCACTCGGTTTACAATCATTTCATTTAGTTTAGTCGGTTTTAAAAAATGAATGTTTATGAAATATGGCATTGTAATAGTTCTCTTCTTTTTGTTGATAGGTTGTGATCAAGTGAGCAAAGAAGTAGAAACCGCTTTTGATACCATTGCTAAAAAGCAAGACAGTATTTCAAAAATGGAATACACAAAGATAGATGTGTTGTATGATAGCCTTCAGCAATTGGAATTATCAATATCCGATAGAGAAAAAACAGTTCAGGTATATAAAGGTGTGCAACATTTTAAAGCATCTATAGATTCTTTAATGGTAACCAGAAAAACGAGATCTGAAAATGCAAATAAAGAAGTATTGGTAGAAAAGTACAACGCTTCTGTGTTGAGCTTAGAGCGTGTTTTTGATTCTTTAAAAGGGTATAAAGTAACCATGCGTTTGGATACGTTTTATCAAACTGAAAAAGACCTGAAAAAATTTCCTGAGGAAGCTTTTAATGCAACGGTTTACAGCGGAAAATTAGACGGAGCAAAAAAAGCAGAACTCTTTATGCAAGCCATTCAAAAGAAATACGAACCAAAATCTGTAATTCCTTAAATCGTGGATGAGGTAACCACTTTTCCACCTAGTTTGGTGATTTCTTGTTTAGCATTTTCAAAGGCTTCGGCGTCCAATGCTCGCGTGACGTCTTCTATGTAAAAACATTCAAAACCTTCGGCAATGGCGTCTTTTGCAGAGAACAATACACAGAATTCGGCAGCCAATCCGCAGAAATACAATTCAGTTACTTTTTTCTCTTTTAAATATCCTGCTAATCCAGTGGATTTCAGGTGCGCATTATCGTAAAATCCGCTATAGCTATCAATTTCTGGCGTAGTTCCTTTTCTGAAGATAACTTCAATTCGTTCAGTATTTAAATCAGGGTGAAACGCTGCGCCAACAGTATTTTGCACACAATGTACCGGCCATAAAATCTGCGTGATTCCTTCTAAATGAATCGTTTCGTATACCTCTTTTCCAAAATGATTTACCGCAAAACTAGCATGACTCGCCGGATGCCAATCTTGTGTAGCAATGACTAATTCAAATTTCTCCTGCAATTGATTTACGATGGGGATAATTTCATCTCCGTTGGGAACGGCTAAAGCGCCGCCCGGCATAAAATCATTTTGAATATCGATAAGAACTAATGCCTTCATATTATTTGTGTAATTGAATCAAACGATCTCTTTCTTCTTTTAATTGGGTGCTGATGCCTACTTTATAAATATGCGGATTGTCAAAACGTTTGTATTCGCGCATCAATAAATCAATTCTGCTTTTGCTATACGCGGCCAATTCTTGTAAAGAATAATCCGGAATGAGTTTTTTTCCATCTTTCATTACTTCACTTAACAAAGGTTCTTGATCGTAGTGCGCTACCTCTAATTGTTTGTAAGGTTCGTGTGGGTGATGTTGTATATTTACTTTGCTTTCGGTATAAATCGCAATAGCATCCGCACCGATGAATTTTCCGTTTTTGTCTTTCATTCGATACACTTGTTTGCGATACGGAAGCGTTGTTTTGATTAAACTCTCTGATATTTTAATACGAGGAGTTCCATTTGAAAAAGACAATTTATAAACACCATCTAGCGCGCCGTTGGGTTTTCCAATCACCAAATTGGTGCCTACCCCATAAATATCAATAGGTGCTTCTTGCTCTTGTAAACTCTTGATTACAAACTCATCTAACTGATTCGAAACAGCAATTTTTACATATTCCAAACCGGCTTCGTCTAGCAATTTTCTACTTTGTGCAGCGTAATAAGCCAAATCCCCACTGTCCAAACGAATGGCCAACAGTTTCTGTCCTTTGGCTTCCATTTCTTTGGCAACAATAATAGCGTTAGGAATACCGCTTTTTAAGGTGTCGTATGTGTCAACCAGCAATACACAATTGGTAGGTCTGCATTCTGCAAAATCTCTGAAAGCCTCCAATTCATCATCATAACTTTGAATAAAGGAATGCGCCATAGTCCCCGAAATAGGAATGTTATAATCTCTACCTACAATTACGTTACTAGTGCCATGAAAACCACCAATCATAGCCGCTTTACTGGCAAAATAACCACCCGGACCTTGAGCACGGCGTAAACCAAAATCTAACAAAGTTTTGTTTTTAGCTACGAGTTTTACCCTGCTTGCCTTGGTAGCAATCAACGTTTGAAAGTTCAGCAGGTTTAGTAAAATAGTTTCTATTAATTGTGCTTCTACCATCGAAGCTTCTACTTGTAAAATAGTTTGATTGGCAAAAACCACATCACCTTCCTGAACGGAATAAATGCTTCCGGTAAATTTAAAATCCTTTAAATAAGCTAAAAATTCGGTATCGAAGTTTTGTGTGCTGAGGTAGGCAATGTCTTCTTCCGAAAACTGTAATTGCTCAATGGTTTTTAGCAAATCGCCCAAACCGGCAAAAACAGCATAACCGCCATTGTATGGAATTTTTCTAAAGTAATAATCAAAAACAGCACAGTCGTCTTTTTTTCCTTTTTGGAAATATACCTGCGCCATGCTAATCTGGTAGAGGTCGGTGTAGGTAGCAGTAAAATCAAACATAAAATGTGGTTTGTACAAATTTATAAAATGGTGTATTTCCTAAATCCTAAATGTCTATTAAAATTAAATACAAATTAGGAGTATTACCACTGTTTAAGTAACCTTGGTTACACAAATAGCTTTGGAAAGCCGTAATTTTAAAACAAAAACATGAGAATACTTTACACACTTTTGTTGATAGTTTTAGTAGGCTGTAAAAGTGATCCTGAAAAGAAAGAGGTTACAGAGGCTTACAAGCCAGAAGAAGCACATGCCTTGTTGACTCAAAAATGTTACGTAGGTCATAGCGTAACTGCGGAGCATGATTCAGGCCGAATTGCACCACCCATGGTTGCGGTAAAAACGCGTTATCTAAAAGAAGCCAATTCTAAAGAAGAATTTATACAGGCGATTTCGGCTTTTGTGAATGAACCTTCAGAAGGAAATGCGAAAATGAGAGGCGCTGTGAAAAGATTTGGAGTCATGCCGTATCAGCAATTTTCAAAAGAAGAATTGTCTATGATGGCAGCTTTTATGTACGATTATCAATTGGAATCTCCAGAATGGTTTGCCGAGCACTACCAAGAGAAACATTCCGGAAATTTTGAACAAGAAGGAAAAGTATTTCAAACTAAAACAGACGAGAAAAGTTATGCTGAAATAGGAATGAACTATGCTTTAGAAACCAAAAAAGTATTGGGTAAAAACCTCATGGGAAAAATGCAACAAGAAAGTCCTGTGGCTGCTTTGACGTTTTGTAATGTGCAAGCGTTACCGCTGACAGATAGCATGGCTACAAAATACAATGCTACCATTAAAAGAGTTTCTGATAAAAATAGAAATCCGGTTAATGCGGCCAATACAGAAGAAGTTGGGTATATCAACGAATTTCAGAAAATAGTTGCAGCTGGTGAAAAAGTGAAGCCTATTGTAAAGGAAGAAGGAGATTCCGTTCATTTCTATGCGCCTATTGTAACCAATGCTATGTGTTTAAAATGTCACGGAACCGAAGCAACCATGGCTCCGGAAGTTAGAATGAAGTTACCAGAATTGTACCCAATGGATAAAGCTATAGGCTATTCTGAAAATGAAGTGAGAGGAATTTGGAGTATTACTTTTGATAAACAATAAGAATTATTGATGAAAGAATTTTGGAATGAGCGCTATGCTGCGGAAGCATTTGCGTATGGCGAAACGCCAAATGTGTATGTAGAGGAAAAATTAAGTGAAATTGCTGAAGGCGGAAAAGTATTATTTCCGGCAGAAGGCGAGGGAAGAAATGCAGTGTATGCCGCCACCAAAGGTTTTGAAGTGGAGGCTTTTGATATGAGTATTTCGGGCAAAGAAAAAGCATTGCAGTTAGCTGATAAGTTGGGAGTCAAAATTCGTTATGAATTGAAGAATTTAAAACACATTACTTATCCGGAAGCTATTTTTGACGGACTTATTTTGATTTACGCACATTTTCCAGCCGATATTAGAAAGGAAGGTTTTCATAAGTTATGTAAATCTTTAAAACCGGGAGGAATTGTCATTTTTGAAGCTTTCGCCAAAGATCAATTACAGTATACTTCTGGCGGACCAAAAAACGAAGCGATGCTGTTTTCCGAAGAAGAAATTCCAGAATTATTTCCAGACTTTACTTTTAAAGAAATAGGAACGCACATCATAGATTTAGAAGAAGGCTTGTACCACATAGGAAAAGGAAGTGTAGTGAGGTTCGTAGGAATTAAAAGCGAATAATAGCGCTTTAGATTTTTTGGTTTTGAATAAAATATAATTGTTCATATTTCAGTTGTAAAATTCGTAATGTTCTTGAATGTTAATTTTCAAAATTTGTAACAAATATGACAGATAAACTGCGTTGCGTTGGTTAATTTTGAAGCAATATTAAACACAACACAAACTGCATTATGGAGGACATGCTTTTTTATGATAGGATCCAATTTGCCTTCACCATTACATTTCACTACCTCTTTCCACAATTAACCATGGGTTTGTCCCTGATGATTGTCTATTTCAAATGGAAATTTCTACGATCGAAAGACGAAAAATACAATGACGCTGCCAAGTTTTGGATGAAAATCTTTGCGCTCAATTTTGCTATGGGTGTAGTTACCGGAATTCCAATGGAATTTCAATTTGGGACCAACTGGGCAAAGTTTTCTGAGTTAACCGGAGGAATTATTGGTCAGACCCTCGCTATGGAAGGAATGTTTTCGTTCTTTTTAGAATCATCTTTCTTAGGATTGTTTCTTTTTGGTGAAAAATTATTGGGGCATAAATTACACTTTGTAACAGGCTTTCTAGTATTTCTGGGGTCTTGGGCTAGTGGTTTTTTAATTATAGCAACCCACTCCTGGATGCAAAATCCAGTAGGTTATGAGATATTGGCTAACGGTAAGTTTGTGCTGAATAATTTTGGAGCACTGTTTTCTAATCCTTGGTTGTGGCCTTCGTTTTTGCACAATCAAATGGCATCGGTGGTTACCAGTTCTTTTGTGGTGGCCGCCATTGGAGCTTTTTATTTATTGAACAACAAACACAGTCAGTTTGGTCAACTATTTGTAAAAACTGGTGTTGTTTTCGGGTTGATTTCTTCTGTGTTAGTGGCATTTCCAACGGGAGATTTAACAGCTAAAAATGTGGTAAAACATCAACCGATTACTTTTGCTGCTATGGAAGGTATTTTTGAAACTGAGGAAGGTGGTTCAGAAATTGTATTGATTGGTCAGCCTAATATTCAAGATAAAAAATTAGATAATAAAATAGCCGTGCCTAATGTACTGAGCTTTTTAACCTATCAAAACTGGGATCAAACCGTAAAAGGATTGAATGAGTTTGAAGAAGAGAATTACCCAACCAATATTCCTGGGCTGTACTATGGTTATCATATTATGGTGGGCTTGGGTACTATTTTTATTGGGTTAATGGCTGTAGCAAGCTTTTTCCTTTTCAGAAAAAAACTATACAAAACCCATTGGATTTTATGGATATTGATGTTTATGATACCTTTCCCGTACATAGCCAATACTATGGGTTGGTATACTGCCGAGTTGGGTAGACAACCTTGGTTGGTGTACAATTTGTTACGCACTACCGAAGGAGCATCGCCAACCGTATCTTCTGGTAATACCTTATTTACCTTGCTTGGTTTTGTAGGCTTGTATTTATTATTAGGGATGTTGTTTCTCATCTTGGTAGGTAAAATTATTAACAAAGGGCCACACCCTGTAAAACACTAGTTATGGAGTTATTTTGGTATCTCGTTTTAATGTTTATGCTAGCCATGTATGTCATTTTAGATGGTTATGATTTTGGAGCAGGAATTATACATTTATTCTTCGGAAAAACAGAAAAAGATAAAAAAGCAATTACTAGTGCTATTGGTCCGTTTTGGGATGCAAACGAAGTTTGGCTAATTGCCTCTGGAGGAGTGTTGTTTTTTGCTTTTCCTACCTTATACGCATCATCGTTTAGCGGATTTTATTTACCGCTGATAATGATTTTATGGTTGTTGATTTTTCGTGCCATAGGGTTAGAGTTACGCGGACAAGTACACAACCGTATGTGGGAGCGTATTTGGGATAAAGCCTTTGGTATAGCAAGCTTATTGCTAGCCTTATTTTTTGGTATTGCCTTAGGCAATGTAGTACGAGGTGTAAATTTAGGAATGGTAGAAAACGGAGTATCGGCTCACGAACCACATTATTTCTTTTTACCACTGTGGAACCCAACATTTGATCCTATGGCAGAACATCAAGGGATTATAGATTGGTTTACCATTCTATTAGGAATTATTGCTGTTGTGATTTTAACCATGCATGGAGCCAATTGGATCATTTTTAAAACGAATGCCGCTATCAATTCGAAACTTAAGAAAACAGTTTTTAGATTGAATTTTGTGTTACTAGCGTTAATCATTGTATCACTAAGTGTTTGGCATATCATAGATCCAAATCCATTTAGAAATTTTCTGGAACATCCTTGGTTATGGATTTTTCCATTGATGACAGCCATTGGTTTTGGAGGATTGTTTCGTGTACAAACTTTCAAAAAGGATATTACAGGGTTTTTATGTTCTAGTTTGTTCCTGTTTGGTGGTTTTGCCAGTACGGCGGCTTCTATTTTTCCAAATTTATTGCCTTCAACGAACGATGTAAATCCGTCGCTCACCGTGTACAATGTTGCAGCACATGAATACGGACTAGGCGTAGGCGTAATATGGTTTATTGTAGCCGCGATTTTGGTAGGTGTTTATTTCTTTATCCAACACAAAGTATTTAAAGGAAAAATGGATGATGTTGGCTATGGTGAACATTAATAGAGTTTTTAAAATATATTTACAAAAGTAGCTCCACAGGAGCTGCTTTTTTTTTGTGTATCAAATGTTACACAGCACCGTAACACTGGTTACTGACTCACATAGGGCTTGCGATTACTTTTGTCTCAAATAAAATCGTAAGTCATATTTATGAGAAATAAGAGCCTTTTAGTTTTAGTTCTTCTGCTGATAACTTTACAAAGTTATGCACAAGATACATTATTGATTTCGCAGGCTACGATCACCGAAAAAATACAATCGGGGAACACACAACTTCTAATTAAACAACAAGAATACGAAGCCGCGAAAGGAGATCATCAACAATCCAATGCTGTTTGGTTGCCATCGGTATCGGTATCGCACACCGCTATGTTTACTACCAATCCATTAATGGCATTTGGATCTAAATTGAATCAGGAAATCTTAACACAATCCGATTTTAATCCGGCATTGTTGAATGATCCCGATCAAACTAAAAACTTTGCTACTAAGATCGAAGTGTTGCAACCTATTATCAATGTAGACGGAATGTACGGTCGTCAAGCTGCTAAAGCCAAAATGGATGCGTTTGCGTTACAAGCCGAACGAACCCAAGAGTATTTAGAGTTCGAAGCCGTGAAAGCCTATATGCAGTTGCAATTGGCCTACAAAGCCGTAGCAGTCTTAGAGGAAGCACAACAAACGGTAAATGCCAATCTGAAGTTGATCAATGATTATAACAATCAAGGTTTGGTGCAAGTAACCGATGTGCTTTCGGTAAAAGTACGTGCCAAAGAAGTGCAAAACCAATTGCAATACGCCAAGAGTAATGTGCAAAATGCATCGGATTATTTGTCTTATTTAATGGGTGAAGCAACGAATGTAATCTACAAACCTGAGACAATGATTGAAGGAACGGTGACGTTTTTTGATGCGAACACTTCACTTTCAGAAAATAGAAAGGATATTCAGGCAATGGATTTGTCAACAGAAGCTTATAAGAGCATGATGAAATCTGGTAAAACTGGAATGTTACCACGTTTGAATGCTTTTGGGAGTTATGAATTATACGATGATCATTTGTTTCAAACCGGAGCTCAAGGTTATACCGTAGGGGCGCAATTATCTTGGGATGTTTTTGACGGATATAAAACCCTTGGGAAGTCTAAAAAAGCCAAAGCAGAATATGAAAAGGCAGTTTTAGAAACGGAAGCATACAAAGCGAAAAGTCAATTGGAATTGAACAAGGTCAATCGCCAATTACAAGATGCAGAAAACCAAGTGCAACTAGCCAAACAATCTTGGGAAGAAAGCACAGAAGCTTACAGAATTCTTCACAATCGTTTTGAAGAAGGACTAGAAAAAACAACCGATTTGTTGCATACCGAAACCCAAATGATTCAGAAAGAATTAGCGTATCTACAAGCCGTTTTTGAATACAATACCACCAAAGCATACATTCAATTTTTAACGAAATAACAAGATGAAACAGTTTTATAGAATCCTTTTAGCCATAGCAATGTTACAATTAACAAGTTGTGGCGATGATAAAAAGCCAGTTGAAAATACACCGGCGAGTCCAATTGCAGTGACGGTAGCCACCACTGAAGGAGCTAGTAATAGCAATTACATAACCGCTAGTGGTAAGGTAGAAGCCGCCCAAAGTGCTAATTTAAGTACTCGTATGATGGGCTATGTCAATAGCGTGAACGTAAAAGTAGGTGACCAAGTGCAAAAAGGACAGTTACTAGTAGCGATTAACAACAGCGATTTACAAGCCAAAAAAGCGCAAGCCGAAGCTGGTGTAGTACAAGCACAAGCCGGATTTGACAATGCAAAAAAAGATTATGAGCGTTTCAAAGCCTTGTTTGCAGAGAACAGTGCATCTCAAAAGGAGTTAGATAATATGACATCTCGTTACGAAGTTGCCCAAGCACAATTGAACGCTGCCAAGCAAATGAAGAACGAAGTGCAAGCGCAATTTAAGTATGTGAATATTACTGCACCGTTTGCCGGAGTGGTGACCAACAAATTTGTAAAAGAAGGCGATATGGCAAACCCAGGAATGCCGTTGGTAAGTGTAGAAGCTCCTTCAAAATTACAAGTGACGGCAGGCGTGCCGGAATCTCAAATTGATCAGATTACAGCTGGGATGAAAGTAGCCGTGTTGGTAAAGTCTATCAACAAATCGGTTGCAGGGATTGTTTCAGAAGTGAGTCCGTCTGCTAGCAATACTGGGGGTCAGTTTTTGGTGAAAATTGATTTGAATACGGAAGATGAAAATGTACTTTCCGGGATGTACACTACGGTGCAATTTCCGGTAGCAACTGCTCAAAAAAATGCAACAACAGTGTATGTGCCAACCAATGCTTTGGTACACCGCGGACAATTAACCGGAATTTACACGGTAAGCGAAAAGAACACCGCTATTTTACGTTGGGTGCGTTTAGGAGAAACCTTTGGAGATAAAGTGGCTGTACTATCTGGATTAACAACTGGTGAAGCCTATATTCTCAATGCAGAAGGAAAATTATATAACGGAGTTCCATTAAGCCCATCCTCAATCCTTCCCCAAGGGAAAGAAGCACAAACCCATAAAACGAGTATTAACTAAAAAACGTCCTGATACAATTTTTTCCCTTTGGGGAAATAAAAAGGGGATTACAATTATGAAAGAAGGTTTAGCAGGTAAAATAGCCAAAGGCTTTATGACATCGAAGCTTACCGTACTCTTGATGATCGTTTTTATGGTGATCGGAGTGTACAGTTCGTTTTTGATTCCGCGTGAAGAAGAGCCGCAAATAGATGTGCCCATGGCCGATATCTTTGTAGGATATCCAGGGGCAAGTCCAACAGAAGTTGAGTCGAGAGCCATCAAACCCTTAGAGAAATTAATTTCGAATATTCCGGGTGTAGAGTATGTGTATTCTACCTCGATGAAAGAGCAGGGAATGGTGATTGTTCAGTTTTATGTGGGCGAAGATATAGAGCGTTCGTTTGTAAAATTATACAATGAGATTTACAAACACATGGACGAAATGCCGCAAGGCGTAACCATGCCGTTGGTAAAAACCAGAGCGATTGACGATGTACCGATGTTGGGGATTACGCTTTGGAGCGAAAACTACAGCGATTACCAATTAAAACAAATAGCAGAAGAGCTAGATGAAGAAATCAAGGAAGTGAACGATGTTGCGGTAACGCAGGTGATTGGAGGAAGAAATCGTCAGCTTCGTGTAATTGTAGACAAAGCGAAGTTAGCAGAAAGCGGACTTGATTTTCTATCGGTTTCTGAAATGATCAAAGCCAATAACCAGCAAATGAGTGCCGGGAGTTTTACGAAGAACGATACGGAGTTTTTGGTAAACACCGGAAAGTTTTTAGAGTCGGCTACCGATGTTGAAAACTTAGTGGTTGGTGTCAATCAAAATCAACCAGTCTATCTAAAGCAAGTGGCTACGGTAGTTGACGGACCAGAATTACCAAAAGAATATGTTTCGTTAGGATTTGGTCAGGCGAGTGAAAAAGCGGGCGATTTCCGTTCGGAATATCCTGCGGTAACCATTTCGGTTGCCAAAAGAAAAGGAGCCGATGCCATGAAAATTTCTGATGTGATTCTTGCAAAAGTTGAGCATTTAGAAAAAACATTAATTCCAGATGATGTTCATGTAGAAGTAACACGTAACTACGGTGAAACAGCTTCTCAAAAAGTATCCGAATTGTTAATGCACTTAATCGGTGCCATTGTAGCGGTAACTTTTGTAGTAATGCTAGCTATGGGCTGGAGAGGTGGTTTGGTCGTATTTTTATCAGTGCCAATTACTTTTGCTTTAACCTTGTTAAGTTACTACATGCTCGATTATACACTGAACCGAATTACCTTATTTGCCTTGGTATTTGTAACCGGTATTGTGGTAGATGATTCCATTATCATTGCCGAAAACATGCACCGCCACTTTAAAATGAAGCGACTGCCGTTTAAGCAAGCAGCCTTGTATGCAATTAACGAAGTAGGAAACCCAACCATTTTGGCAACTTTCACGGTGATTGCATCGGTATTGCCAATGGCATTTGTAAGTGGATTGATGGGGCCATACATGTCGCCAATGCCAATTGGAGCATCTATCGCCATGTTGTTGTCGTTGTTCGTAGCATTGACTATCACACCGTATTTAGGATACATCTTTTTAAGAGAAAAAGAGAAAAAAGGTGGCGAAGCAAAAGAGCCTAAGAAAATGGAGGATACCTGGATTTATAAAATGTATGCCAAGTTTGAAACGCCTTTAATTGAAAGTCCAAAGAAACGTTGGTTATTTTTAGGAATCACTTTTGCCATGTTGATTGGTTCTGTGGGGATGTTCTTTACCAAATCGGTTGCTGTAAAAATGTTGCCTTTTGATAATAAGAATGAATTTCAGGTGGTGATAGATATGCCGGAAGGAACTACGTTGGAAAGGACTGAAGTGGTTGCCAAAGAGATTTCGCAATACATTGCCAGCAGACCAGAAGTGGTGAATTACCAAAGTTATGTGGGTACGGCATCGCCAATTACTTTTAACGGATTGGTACGTCATTACGATATGAGAACTGGTGGAAGTGTAGCAGATATTCAGGTGAATTTAACTGATAAGCACGACCGTGACGAACAAAGTCATGATATTGCCAAAGTATTCCGTCCGGAAATTCAAAAGATCGCCAAAAAATACAATGCGAATGTAAAAATTGTAGAAGTACCACCAGGACCTCCGGTATTGTCTACCATTGTTGCAGAAGTGTACGGACCTGATTATGACGAGCAAATTAAAGTAGCTGCTGCGGTAGATAGTATTCTGAATACTACAGCAGATGTTGTGGATGTAGATTGGCGAGTGGAAGATCCTCAAACCGAATATGATTTTGTAGTAGACAAAGAGAAAGCCATGTTGTACGGTATTGCACCGCAGCAAGTAGTGTACACCATGAATATGGCTTTGGGAGAAAGACCCGTAACGCAATTGTACGATGAAAATTCAGTGAAGCAAGTAGGTGTAGTCTTGGCGTTGGATGAGAAAGAAAAATCGAATTTGAATGATATTCTTCAGTTAAAAATCAAATCGCAACAAGGACAAATGATTCCTGTAACCGATTTGGTAGCAGTGAAAGAACATACGTTAGCCAAAAGTATTTACCGTAAAAATCAAAAACGCGTAGTGTACGTGATGGCAGATATGGCTGGAGAGTTGGAAAGTCCTGTGTATGCAATTTTAGGAATGTCGGATAAACTACAACAAATCAAACTGCCAGAAGGTTATCAAATGGATGAGTTGTACATTCAGCAACCAGAATTTCAAGATAACTACACTGTGAAGTGGGATGGTGAATGGCAAATTACGTTAGAAGTATTCCGCGATTTAGGAATTGCATTCTTGGGTGTGATTGTCATCATCTATATGTTGATTGTGGGTTGGTTCCAAAACTTTAAAGCACCTGTTGTCATGATGGTAGCCATTCCGTTATCTATGGTTGGTATTGTTGTAGGTCACTGGTTATTGGGAGCTTTCTTTACCGCAACGTCTTTCATCGGAATGATTGCTCTTGCCGGAATTATGGTACGGAATTCGGTATTGCTTATCGACTTTGTCAACTTAAGAGTAGCTGAAGGAATTCCTTTAAAACAAGCCGTGATAGAAGCTGGAGCGGTACGTACAACCCCAATTTTATTAACAGCCGGTACGGTAGTGATTGGAGCCTTCGTAATCCTATTCGATCCAATTTTCCAAGGATTAGCTATTTCATTAATGGGCGGAACGATAGCTTCTACAGTGTTAACCCTATTGGTTGTGCCATTAGTGTATTATTTAATAGAACGTAAAAACCACAAGTAAGATGATGAAATTAGTCATAATAACAGCCATTACGGAATTCTCGACAGACATCAAGTTGATCTTGAAAAAAGCCGGAGTGCAAGCCTTTTCTTGTCAGAACGTAACAGGATATAAAGATGTTTCCAATAGTGATATCGAAGGAAACTGGTTTGCGGGTGAAATGATTGCTAACGATTCTATCATGTGTTATGCGTTTGCTTATGAAAGTCAAATTGAACAGTTGATGAACATGATAGATGATTTCAACGCATCACAAGATTTTATCACCAAAGTACATGCTGTACAAGTACCTATTGAAAAAACAAATACACTAAACTCATGAAAAATAGAATTGTTAGAGGAATAGCAGGAACATTTATACTACTCAGTCTTATCCTAGCTATCTATGTAAATATAAACTGGTTGTGGTTTACCGCATTTGTGGGGGTAAATCTATTGCAATCATCGTTAACCAAATGGTGTTTGATGGATGACATTCTTGCTAAAGTTTTCAAAATAAAAGACTAAAAGGCAGGTTTGTCACAAACAGGATTTCCATACCTAAATTTATCCGTGTATTTTTGCGGCTTAAATTTTAGGTATGGATTTTCTTTTTAAACCTTGGCCTTGGTATATCTCAGGCTTTTTAATTGCATTAACCATGTTTGTGTTATTGCTGCTTGGAAAAAAATTCGGAATGTCTTCCAACCTTAGAACCATGTGTACAATTTGTGGTGCAGGAAAAAAGACTTCTTTTTTTAATTTCGATTGGAAAGCAGATAGTTGGAATTTAATTGTAGTGCTTGGCGCTGTGATTGGCGGTTATATTGGAGCTCACTTTCTTTCAGACGGAAGTATGCCCGATATTAGCGAAGCAACTCGTGCTTCTTTAGACAGTTTAGGAATTTCAGAAAACAACGCTTATTTACCACAAGAGTTGTTCAGTCTAGATAATGTAATGAACCTGAAAACTATTGCCATTCTTTTAGGAGGTGGTTTGTTAATTGGTTTTGGTACGCGTTACGCCGGTGGTTGTACTTCTGGTCATGCCATTTCTGGTTTGAGTAACCTGCAATTACCTTCTTTAATTGCGGTAATAGGCTTTTTTATTGGCGGATTGATAATGGTGCATTTGTTATACCCATTAATTTTTTAGAGGATGAAGAGAATCGTATTGTTAATCATAGGAATTGTTTTTGGAATTATCATGTACAAGTCTGAAGCTGCTTCTTGGTTCAGAATATATGAAATGTTCCGTTTCGAAAGTATTCATATGTACGGAATCATGGGAGTAGCCGTGGGATTTGGAATTCTATTTGTGCAACTCATCAAGCGTTTCAATATCAAATCGGTAGACGGTGAGCCTATCAAAATAGCTCCAAAAGAAAAATCATTTACGCGTTATATGGTAGGCGGAATCATTTTTGGATTGGGTTGGGCGCTGGTTGGTGCTTGTCCTGGGCCTATTTTTGTAATGATAGGCGCAGGTTTTGTTCCAATGCTTATTGTTTTTATCGGTGCTTTAATAGGTACTTATATTTACGGAGTATTACGCGATAAACTACCTCATTAAAATAATTGTTCTTTGTAATCCCACACTACTTTGATGAAAATTCCAAGGTAAACAGCGGTGATGACAAATTGTATAAACGTAGAAGCCAGAAAGCCCATGAATGAACCCCATGCGGCTTTCAGTGCCTTACTGGGAGTTGCTTTTCCAATCAATTCACCTACAAAAGCACCCAAAAATGGACCAATAATCACTCCAAACGGAATAGGCGCTAAAAGCCCAACAATAAGCCCTACAGTAGTTCCAAAAACACCCCATTTGGTTCCACCATATTTTTTAGTTCCGTAGGAAGGAATTACGTAATCTAAAACGGTAATGAGTACCACTATTGCAAACGTAATACTCAACACCCACCAATTGGTTTCAATGGTTTTGGTAAGGTACATCAATAACAGTCCAACCCAACTTAATCCCGGTCCGGGTAACACAGGGAGTACGCTTCCCAAGATTCCCATAAATAAACATCCTGCTGCAAGAAGTAATAGTATTAAATCCATTCAAATATGTATATTGGCTGTAGAATTCAGAATCTTCGTAAATTTAGAAGATGCCAAACCAAATTTCAATAATTATATGTCAAAGTATTGCCAAATAGTTACAACATTTTTTTTAACTCTCTTATTGGCGCAATTTTCTTTTGCACAAAATGATAGTATTCAGATAGATAGTTTACGACTCGTTCGCCAAGCCGATTCTGTGAATACCGTGATGCTAAATTCGTATAACGAAAAAATAGCTAGGATCGAAGCACAACGTGTAGCCGATTCTATTAAAAAAGCACAGTTAGAAGCACAGATTGCCGCATTAAAAACCACCGATAACTTAAAGAAGGAGGAATTAGAACAGCAATTGCAAATGCTGAACAATCAAGAAGCACAACGATTGGCTCAGAAAAAAGCAGAGATCGATGTGTTGAGGGCGTCTTCCAAATCATATCCTGTTACAGGTTTTTTTAAAGATACGTTGTTTGTAATCTATAGCCGATTAGGAAGTTTTTCAGCTTCGGACAGAGCAAGTGCTATCACCAAACGCATCAAAAATTTATCAGATCAATTTAAGTTTGATGCTACGTCCATCAAGATTGTTGGAGACGATCCTGTGGATTTGCGTATCAATGAAACCATTTTGATGAGTGTATCAGAAAATGATGCGCTTTGGAACAGTACTTCCAAAATTGCTCTAGCCAATTCCTATCAAAAAATTATTACCGATGAGGTGGTACGATACCGGTCAGAAACCAGTGTTGTTACGTTGGTAAAAGAAATAGCGTTGGCTGTTTTGGTATTGGTAATCATGATTTTGATTATTAAATATTCCAATAAATTGTTCCGCTGGACAGCTTTGAAAATTCACATGTTAGAAGGGTATAAATTGCATGGGATCAAAATAAAAGATTATGTACTGTTAGATTCCGACAGTCAGGTACAAGCCTTGTTGATAGCCAACAAAGTTGTGAAATGGCTTTTCATTATCATGGTTATGTATCTTACGTTGCCCATCCTTTTTGGAATTTTTCCATGGACACAAAATTTTGCGGAAACCATTTTCAACTATACACTAAATCCTGTCAAAGGTATTTTTATGGGCTTTTGGAATTACCTGCCCAACCTGATAACCATTACCGTAACCGTGATTGTTTTTAGGTATTTAAACAAAGGTGTAAAATATTTTAAAAATGAAATTGCCACAGGAAAATTAGAGATTCCGGGCTTTTATCCAGATTGGGCAAATCCAACGTATCAAATTGTCAGAATTTTGTTGTATGCCTTTATGTTTGTGATGATATTCCCGTACATTCCAGGAAGTGATTCAGATATTTTTAAAGGTGTTTCCGTATTCTTAGGATTCTTGTTTACGTTCGGTTCAGCCGGTTCCGTTTCCAACATTATTGCCGGAATCGTTTTAACCTATATGCGTTTGTTTAAAATTGGTGATCGTGTGAAAATCGGAGATATTTCAGGAGATATTATCGAGAAGAATATGTTGGTAACCCGAATTAGAACTACCAAAAACGAGATTATTTCCATCCCGAATTCTACCGTAATGAATAGCCACACTATAAATTACAGTAGCGATGCACCCGAAAAAGGATTGATTATTCATACCACCGTGACCATTGGTTATGATATTCCTTGGAAACTCATGTATGAAACCTTGATAGAAGCTGCATTACGAACTGATTTGATCCTGAAAGAGCCAAAACCTTTCGTTTTACAAACCAGTTTAGAAGATTTTTATGTAGCCTACCAGATCAATGCCTATGTTCGGGAAGCCAATAAACAAGCAAAAATTTATTCAGATTTACACCAGCATATACAAGATGTGTGTAACGAAAATGGTATCGAAATTTTGTCGCCACACTACCGTGCTGCACGTGATGGAAACAAAACTACCATTCCAGAAGATTATTTACCAAAAGATTATAAAACGCCCGGATTCAATGTAAATGTGAATAAGGAAGAGGCGAACAGCGATTCCAAAGAATAGTCACACCAACTCATTCACTTTTTCGTAGACCAAATGGCTTTCCCAGCCTCGGTATAGCAAGTAATCAGCCAGTTTCTTTTTCCGCTTTAATTTGTTGGATTCAGAAATTTGCTGATTTCTCTTTTCAGCCAATTCATGGAAAGTGTTCAGGTAATCGTATTCAGAAATTTCTTTGAGAGCAATATCAATCATGAATTTTGAAATCTCGCGTTGTTTCAATTCCTGAACAATACGCCGGCGACCCCATTTCTTGTATTTAAATTTTCCTCTGGCAAAACTTCGGGCAAAGCGTTCTTCATTCAAAAAATTATCCTGAATCAATTGGCCAATAATATGGTCTATGGCTTCCGGAATCATACGCATTTGATAGAGTTTATCGGTCACTTCCTTATGGCAACGGTCTTGATACGCGCAATAGCGTTGCATTTTTATAAGGGCTTCTGTAACGGTAAAACTATTTTTCTGCATTTTTTTGAAAAATCCCTACAAATGGGGATGTTTTGATGTATTTCTAAAAAGTACTTTGATAGGCTATTAACAAAAATAACTTATGCGATTTAGATTTACATGTCTTTTAATGTTATTTTCTCTTTTTAGTTTTTCGCAAACTGAGTTAGAGGCAGGTGATTTGGCGATCATTGGTTTAGATACTGGTGATGAAGATTTTATGTTTGTTACGTTTCAAGATTTAGAAATTGGTACAACTATTTATTTTACAGATGAAGAAGCCTCGGGAGATTTTACCATTGGGACAGGTGAAGGAACCTTGGTTTTTGTTGCAGATGCGCCTATTGTCGCAGGTACGGTCATTACACGTTTGAACAATGCATCACTTTTTACAGTTACTTCAGATGGTAATATCAGTCTGGCAAATTCCGGAGATGGGTTGTTGGCTTATCAAGGTACTTCCGTTGGGGCGGTTACTACTTTTTTGCATGCAGTAGGAAAGGAACTGAGTCATATTGGTACGTTTCCAAATGATTTTTCAAACTACTTCATTTTGGGGAGTGATGATGCTGCTTATGATGGTACAAGAACGGGAGCTGATGCAGATGGGTATTTTTCGCTAATTCATTCTATTGAAAATTGGACTACATCAGGCTCTGGAGTTACGTTCGATACCAGTAATTTTGATATAGGAACCTCTGAAGAGCCCAGTGAAAATTGTGGTACGGAATCTTTTCTTAATTCAAATGCCACAGCAAGTTATTCTGATAATTCTTTTGAAGGAGATAATGGCATCTCGTGGACCTACAAAGAATCGAGAAACGCGAATAATGATGCCAATAATTCCGGTATCAATTTACCGGCTTTAATGTTACGCGGCAGTAGTTATGGTAGCAAGCTAGCGAGTACTGCAGTTAGTGGTGGAATTAAGGATTTTTCGGTGAAACTGTATAAAGGTTTTACAGGAAGTGGCAACCGACAGGTAGAATTATTCGTAAACGGAGTTTCTTTTGGACTGTCGGAAGCTTTTGATGATACAGACGAGCATATTTTCACGGTATCCAATATCAACATTTCAGGGAATGTAACGGTAGAAATTCAAGCTGCTACGAACAAACAGGTCATTGTAGATGACATTAATTGGACGTGCTATTCGGCAGCAGTTCCTCAAATTTCGCTGAGCGGAAATACGATTCCTATTGCTTCTAATAGTACTGCAACAAGCGTTGAAGACGGAACTGATTTAGGAGCCATTCTTGTTGGAAATACAACCTCTCAAGTGTTCCAAATTTCTAATGCGGGAACTGAAATCTTGCATATTGCTTCGATAGTATTAGATGAGGATTCTTCTGAAGCTTTTTCTTTAACGATACCGGAAACCTTGAGTTTACAGCCTAATGAAACGACTACATTTGCTGTTAACTTTGAGCCGGAGAGTGAAGGCATTGCTTCGGCAAGCGTTCAGTTGATGACTAATGATCCTGTTACGAATCCATTTCAATTTACTGTCCAAGGAGAAGGAATTGGTTCTTGTGAGGCACCAACGAGTCAGGTGAGCAATGCACTCATAGGAACCATTACAGGAAATGCCGCAAGTGGAACATTAACCGCAATCACCGCAGATGGATATTTGGTTTTAGTGAGTACATTGGAAAATTTAACTACACTGCCAGAGGATGGAACCGTATATAGTCCAAACACTATTTTGGGTGAAGCTACGGTAGTGCAAAGTTCAGAAAGTACCCTGTTTACCATTCCAAACCTCAATGCAAATACTGTCTATCAGCTTTTCATTCTACCATATAACCACGCAATGTGCTTTGGTGGACCGGCTTATGCTACCGAAGCTCCTTTGCATATAGCTTTTACAACGGGTGCAGCAGCTTGTTTAGAAGATGATTTTAATACAGATTATGGAAATTGGGAAGGAACCGGAACGTATTTAAATGGCAATGCGGGCGTGGTTGGTGATGGAGTAGGATTTAATGCGGAAGGTGATGTGCTCTTAACCGACACAGCTATAGAAAATCCGGATGTTGTTTCTTTTTACTTGGCAAGATCTTCTAGCGAAGCAGCAAAAACGCTAACACTTTTTTACAGTTCAGATGCTGAAAATTGGTTCACCATAGAAAGTTTTACAACTGAAGAAATATCAGAGGATTTCGAGTTGTTTTTTATTTCAGCAAACCTTTCAGGAAGTTATTATTTAAAGTTGGAAATGACAGAGCGTGAAGGTGGTTCACTTTATGTAGACGAGTTGGATATTTTCTGTAGTACTGCCGCAATCACTCCGGAAATTGCTGTTTTGGGAAATGGTGTAGAAATACTTGACGGAACTACAGAAACAACTGAAGCAACCGGTACGTTTTTAGGAACTGCTGCGGTAAATGAACAGCTTACGCAATCTTATGAAATACAAAATACAGGAGATGATGCATTACTTATTTCAGAAATTACTTTTATTGACGGCTCACAAGGGTTTCAAACTGCGGTAGATTATAGTGATACAACCATTGCCGCCGGAGCATCATTAACCGTGACCATTTATTTTGAAAATGCAAATGCCGGCGACTTTACGGATCAGCTGGTTATCCATAGTAACGACGCAGATGAATCTGAATTTACTTTCCAATTGGCAGCAACAGTGTATTTACCACAACCTGAATTGGTGGTCCGCGGGGTTATTGGTAGTAATCCTACGATTAGTAATGGGAGTACCAATGCGATTGCTACCAACAATACACTGTTTCCGGAAACGCTTTTAGGAGAAACCATAACCAAAACATTTAGAATAGCCAACGAAGGAGGAACCGCAGCATTACAAATTACTTCGGCAGCTGTTACAGATGAAACAGGCCAATTTGCCATCGATATGGAAGAAAATGCAGTAATAGATATAGATACGTATATTGATTTTACCATAACCTTCCAACCGCAATATGCGGGAACGCAAACAGCAACCGTAACCATTGGTAGTAATGATATTGATGCAAACCCATATACATTTGTCATCGAAGGAAAGGGCGTGTGTACAACTTCAGAAGGGACTGTTTGGCCTTCGGAAGGTCCTGCAAATACCGTGGTTCGTATTACTTCCGGGGAGTATATTGCCGATGCAATGGTGTATTTGAATTCAGTTGGTTTGGATGTGATCTCAACATCAGATCATGAGTTGAAGGTAGTTGTCGCCGAAACAGCCGAGAGTGGTAATATGATTGTAGAATTGGCCAATGGGTGTTCTTTTAGTACTTCCTTTACGGTCTTGAATTCCATAGTGTCCGGTTGTGAATATGACAGTACCGCTACGGTTTCGGATATATTCATTAGTGAAGTGACCGATGCTCCGTTTGGAAGCCTCACCTATGTAGAATTGTACAATGCAACCGGAAGTGCCATTGATTTTTCGAGTACTAATTATCGACTTCGATTTTATAGTAACGGGAACGAAACATCTTCGTATGGTTTGTGGCTTACGGAAGGAATTATTGCCGAAAATGAGACTTTTGTGGTGGCTATTGGAGCTCCGGAAGATGCTGTAGAATCACAGTGTGCTATTTCAGGAGGAATGTATAATGATTTATATGCAGATTTGGTCAATACGACGCTAGGCGGTATTAATTTTACTGAAAATGGAGACGATTGTATCGGGTTGTATGATGCTTCCGGTACGCTGGTAGATGTGTTTGGAGTGTATCAAAATGCAACTTGGGCCGATACTTTGGGTATAGGTGATCGCGGAGCCAACTTTCAAAGAAATTATCAAGCAACTGTTCCGTCTACCACCTTTGCTCTAACGGATTGGGCTGTGGTAGATTGGAATGATGATAACTGTGACAACGTAGATTATAGTACTATAGGATGGTACGATTTTTCATTGGGAACCGCTCCTGTTATTATAGCACATCCTGAATTTATAAATGAATGTCAAGCATCCGTAACATTAACTGTGTCTGCTTCCGAAGCGTATGAAAGCGGGGCTGGGCTTAGTTATCATTGGTATATGCTGCATTCAGGAACTACCACTTGGGAAGCTATTACAGATAATGAATTGTTTAGTGGAGCGCAAACCAATGCATTAATGGTTCACGATGTGTTGAATGTAGATGGTTATCAGTTGTATGCTACCGTTCAGGAGGGCGATAATTGCAAACGCTATTCGCAAGCTACAGCTATTGAGCTTCCTAAAACTGTTTGGGATGGCAGTAACTGGAGCAATGGTGTACCCAATGGTTTGACGAGTGCATGGATTTCCGGTTCATTACCTTCGGAAGCTATTGACGCACTCGATGTTTGCAATCTCATCATCACATCGGGAGCACAGCTAACGGTGCCTAATGATGGAGTTTTAAAGGTAATGAACAAAGTAGTGAATACTGGTGAGGCATCTGACATAACTATTGAAAGTGGTGGAAGTTTATTGCAAACGAACGCTACAGCGGTCAATGAAGGAATGGTCACGGTTCAAAGAACGGCTACCGTGCAACCATATGATTATGTGTATTGGTCTGCTGCAGTTGCTGATTTTGCCGTTACATCGTTGTCTCCCAGCACACCTGCTTCAGCTATTTGGCAGTGGTTGCCAACGCAAACTACACCAGATTATGGAACATGGATATCAGCTGGGGGAAACATGATTCCCGGTAAAGGGTATGCCATTCGAGTTCCTAACATAACAACGGAAACGTTTACAGCAACAAAAGTAGGCATACCTCTCAATGGAACGGTAAACACCCCGGTGGCTAGGGGAAATTATTCTGGAAGCGATTATATGTCAGCTTACGGAAGTTGGGTAAATGCCAATGATGATAACTGGAATCTTATTGGGAATCCATATCCGTCGGCACTCAACTTGAATACGTTCTTTGCTCAAAATATCAATGTAGAAGGTGTAGCATATATCTGGACACATGGTTCGGGTTTGAGTTTGGAAAATGAAAATCCTTTTTACAGTGGGTATATGTATAATTATGATGCGGCAGATTATTTGGTGCACAACCAAACAGGAAGTTCTATTCCCGGTGTTTTTGACGGAAATATAGCTACAGGACAAGGTTTTTTTGTACTACTGAAAGATTCCGCACCGGTTAATGATACTATTGTGTTTACCAATGCGATGCGGAATGAGACTTTTGATAATGACCAATTTTTTAGAGTAGTGGATTTAGATACCATAGTACAAGGCAAAATATGGTTACAACTAGCTCAAAATACGGATGTAGTTACTTGTTTGGTAGGATATGTTCCTGGAGCTACAAATAATTGGGATGGCAATTATGATGCGTTGGTAAATACCTCTGGGAACGCATTATATTCCATAGTAGATTCTCAAAACTTAGTTATCCAGGGGAGAGGGTTGCCATTTCAAAATACAGATGTAGTTCCGTTGGGCGTAAAGGTTACGCAACCCGGTAGTTATGCGATTGGAATAGAAGCTTTGGAAGGAATTTTTACAGATGCTTCACAAGAAATCTATCTCAATGATCTTGATCTGAATGTGATACACAATTTAAAAACGAGTCCATATAATTTTACTATGAACTTTCCGGGAATAGAAAATAATCGTTTCCAATTACAGTTTGTATCAGGAGCTTTGAATACTACGAGTTTTGATGATACCAATAAAGTTCGTGTAGTAAAGGTTGGTGAAGGGCATCAAGCGATTTCAGATCGTGTAATGATGGAAAAATTACAGCTGTTTGATATTTCGGGAAAAGTGGTTTGGCAATCTGAATCATTGGAAAGTTTGCAATACACTTTGCCGGGGCAATTGGCATCGGGAAGTTATGTACTGGCGGTACAACTGGTAGGAGGTCAACAGCAATTTGTTACCTTCCAATATGAATGATGATAAGTTAAAAAGGCTGTGGTAATACAGCCTTTCTAATTTTTAAATAAATTCAAAAGAATAGTGGTTTTTTTCTACTTTTTAGTATAAATCTTTACTTCGGGTTGTTTATTTGTATATGGATATGTTTCTACTGTGATGTTTTTTTGTGTTTCTATAATTTCTAATCCTTTTTCCGAAGTAATTTTAGTGTCATTAAAATAAAACTGCGCTCCTTTTTCTGCAAGCTCTTTTGAGTAGGATAGTGCGGTTACTTTATTTTCAATAGATGGTGCGGGCGGCGGAGGTGGAGGCAATATAGTACCACTGTTTTCTTCATCGGCTTTAGCTTTATAGCTCTTGTAGTAGGCCAAAACTTCCTCATACTGCTTTTTTAAATCGGCTGTATTGCCTTTTTGGTTTTTCATATAGGCACTTACTGCTTTCCCGTAAGCATTTGCTTTTTTATGAAACTGTGCTCCTAGTTTTTGCAATTCGGGAGACATTTTTTCGCTATCTACGGGTGGAGCTGGTGGTAGCGGAGGCGGTGGTGGAATGTTTGGAAAAGGTTGTGCATTTGCTTTTTGCTCTTTGGTCATCAAACCATACAGATATTCCATGCGCTCCACATCTTTCGTCTTAAACCTTCTATTGTCTTCTGGTTGCGAATTGTACTTTTTAGCAAGTGTGTTATATTCTGCTATTTGCTCTTTAGTAGCTCCTTTTTGTTCTTGGTTATCACCTATGGCAAAAGGTGTATTTCCTTTCGTCCTAATAATCTCCTGGTTATAGGTGACAATGCGATAAAAACCATACTCCTGAAAAGAATTGAAAATAAACCACACGGCTTCATCTGCTACAGGTTTATCATGATTCACGTGTACATTCATGATGTGATTCCTAATTTCCGGAGTAATGTCTTGATGCAGTTGCTGAAGAACCGAAGTAAAAGTAGCCGCAGTAGCCGCTTGACCATCTATAAGATACCTGCCATTGTTGAGTACTTCAATTTCAATACTTCTAGCAGTGTAGTCTGTTGCAAATTCCTCTGCAACCATGTCGTCGTAAACCACTTCACTTGTGCTAAAACTGTAGATGAGCAAGGCAAGCAATGGTAGCATTACAAGGCTTTTGAGCCATTTTACCCTTTGGGAAGAGTGTTTTTTCATAATTGTAAATCGTTTTTTGATTAATGAATAATTGATGGATGAAACTAAAGGACCTTGTGATGAATTGATTGAAAAATCCAGTAGTATATTTTGATAGTTTTTGGTTTGATATCCTTGCTTGATGACGGCTTGATCTGCCAAAAACTCATGGTTTAATTGAATGTCTTTTTTTATCAAATAGATAAGCGGATGAAACCACCCTACGATTTGCAAAACTTCTAACAGTAAAACATCTAATGTATGTTTTTGTGTTGCATGGACTTCTTCATGCAGTAATATTTCTTTAGGAATAGCCTTAGACTCCAAGGTTGCTTTTTCTACAAATACATAGTTTAAAAAAGTATGCGGAATGATATGCGTTAACATCAAAACCTGTACATGCGTTGGTTTGGCTATTTTTTGATGGTTTTTAATTTTGTATCCCAACTGCCATAAATTTCGAACAAATCGAAAAGCGAAAAACAATACACCCAAGCTATAAATTAGCCATAGTAAAAATTGCCAATCAAAAACTTCTTCTGTAACTACAGCTTGCGGAACCACCAAAGCATTTCCGGAAATTTCGGTCAAGGGTTCTGCCTCTGCAAGTGTAGTAAATGTGATTAGTGGTATGGTGAAAGCAAATACAACACTACCTAACAAGTAAAATCTTTTGATGTGATGAAAGCTTTCGCGCTCTAATATCAATTTGTAAAAAAGCATGAACACTAACAAACATCCTGATGATTTTAAAAGATAGTCAAGCATAGTATTACTTTTTTTGAATTTCGTTATCGATGATGGCTCTCAAAGATTCCAATTCTTCTTTCGTTAAATTGGTTTTCTGAGTAAAGAACGATGCAAACTGACTCGCACTATCGTTAAAAAAGTTTTTGATGAGTCCGTTCACTTGTTTTGAGAAATACGCCTCCTTTTCGATCAAAGGAAAATACTCTCTCGATTTTCCATAGGTTTTGTAATCCACTACTTTTTTGTCACGCATACGTTTCAATAAAGTAGCCAATGTTGTGGGTGCTGGTTTAGGCTCCGGATACGCATCCATCAAATCTTTCATAAAAGCTTTTTCTAACTTCCATAAATAATTCATCAACTCCTCTTCTGATTTAGATAGCTTCATTTTTCTACATACTTAGAATTTGTTCTACAAACATAGAATAAAATTTTAATTCTACAAGTGTAGAATGTGTTAAAAATAAAAAATCCGCTAGTTCTATAGCGGATTTTTAAGTGTTTATAATGTTTTTCAGCTCTTAGTTACATGGTGAAACCGTTTATTCGAGTGAAAAATTTTTAATTTTTTGTATCGAGAATAGGTGTGTTCATAAAAACTAATTCTTAAAAATAGCTGATAATTATGATTTAGACAACTCTGTAAAATGCTTAAAGAAATACGGAATGGTTTCAATACCTTTTAAATAGTTCCAAACTCCAAAATGTTCGTTCGGAGAGTGAATTGCATCCGAATCCAATCCGAATCCCATTAAAATGGTTTTGCTTTGTAGTTCTTTTTCAAATAAAGCTACAATAGGAATACTTCCGCCACTACGTTGTGGAATCGGAGTTTTTCCAAAAGTTTCTTCGTAGGCTTTGCTGGCTGCCTGATATTCCATACTGTCTATTGGCGTTACATAGGCTTGTCCGCCATGATGTGGTTTCACTTTTACTTTCACTGCTTCGGGGGCAATGCTTTCAAAATGTTTTTGGAACAGCTCGGTAATTTCTTTCCAATCTTGATCTGGAACCAAACGCATCGAAATTTTTGCATAGGCTTTGCTGGCAATCACGGTTTTGGCACCTTCGCCAATGTAGCCACCCCAAATTCCGTTCACATCCAAGGTAGGTCTAATAGAATTACGCTCGTTTGTGGAATAACCTTTTTCGCCATACACATCGTTGATGTCTAAAGCCTTTTTATAATTTTCTAAAGAAAAAGGTGCTTCGGCCATGGCTGCACGCTCTTTTGCTGAAAGTTCTTCTACCTTATCATAGAATCCCGGAACGGTAATATGGTTGTTTTCGTCGTGTAACGAAGCAATCATTTTGGTAAGAATGTTGATTGGGTTCGCCACGGCTCCACCGTACAAACCACTGTGTAAATCACGATTTGGACCAGTAACTTCCACTTCTACATAGCTAAGACCACGCAATCCGGTGGTAATTGATGGAACATCTTTAGCAATCATTCCGGTATCCGAAATCAAGATCACATCATTTTTCAATTTGTCATGGTTGCGTTCAATAAACCAGCTGAGGTTGGCGCTTCCCACTTCTTCTTCGCCTTCAATCATGAATTTCACGTTGCAAGGCAATTGGTTGGTAGCAATCATCAATTCAACCGCTTTTACGTGCATATACATTTGACCTTTGTCGTCACAAGCCCCACGTGCAAAAATGGCACCTTCCGGGTGGATTTCTGTGTTGCGAATCACCGGATCAAAAGGTTCAGTATCCCATAAATTCAGAGGATCTGCCGGTTGCACATCGTAATGTCCGTAAATAAGAACCGTAGGTAAGCTCACATCGATAATTTTCTCTCCGTATACTACCGGATAGCCCGGTGTTTCACAGATTTCGGTAACGTCACACCCAGCATCTTGCAAACTTTTTTGTACAGCCTCGGCACAATTCCAAACATCCTGTGAATAGGCAGAATCGGCACTAACCGATGGGATCTTCAATAATTCAATCAACTCGTTAATAAAACGTTGTTGGTGTTCCTGTATGTAGGAAGCTATATGTTCCATGAATTCAATTTTTATTGATATAGCATCAAATGTACAAAAAATAGAACTTTTTTTAATAAGGTGTTTGTAGTTTCAAAAATTGATTTATATTTGCACCCACAATTACACAAAAGCACGCGGGTGTGGTGAAATTGGTAGACACGCCAGACTTAGGATCTGGTGCCGCAAGGTGTGAAGGTTCGAGTCCTTTCACCCGCACAGAACAAAAACCTCTTAGTTTTCTAAGAGGTTTTTTGTGTTTGTACTGGTTTGTTTTAAACGATATCATTCACCACCTTCGCTACATACTCTGGTTGTTCAATAGGCATCAAATGCCCAACGTGTTTGGTATGGAAAACATGTTGCAAGTTTAAATTGGGGATTACTTCTTCCTGAATCATTTTTGGAGTGATGGCTTGGTCATCTTCGGAATAGATCAAGTGAATTGGAATTTCCAGTGTATCTGTATATTTTTTGATGGAGTTTTTCATGCCGGTTTCAATCCACCATTTCCAGGTGTTTTCGGTAATCATAAGTTGTGTTTCAATGCAAAAATCCATTTTGTTGTCGGATAGTGTTGAATAGGTGCCGTTTTCAACTGTTTCTTCGCAACTTTTACGATCTCGGTCTAGCATTCTTTTTTGTTCACTTTCCGACATGGCTTCTATGGTTGGAGGAGAAGGAGCTACCAATAGTATTTGAGCAATACGATGTTCGGTATCCAGTGTAGCGGTTCTTAAGGCTAATTTTCCTCCCATGGAATGCCCCACGAGCATACAATCGTTTAGGTCTTGTTCTTTTATGTATTCCCAAACATAGTTGCTCATGGTGTCTATGGAGATGTTAGCCAATTCCGGAGTCGATCCAAAACCCGGTAAGGAAAGGTAATGAGGTGTTATATCAGTTGCTAGGTATGGATGCATCCATTGCCAACTTTCAGCATTACCACCAAAATAATGAAGAAATACGACGTGCTTTTTCATTTTTTACAAAAAGGTACTGTTTCGCATGCTGTCATCATAGCATCTTCTCAAAGCTTTAACAGGAGTGTCATCACTTTTATCATTTTGTTCGGAAATGAATGTACAAGGTTAAATGAGTAATGTCATAGGCTTATGGGAAATTGAAAGTGTATTTTTAGCGTTTGATATGTAGGTACTTCAAATATAAAAACTATATTTGCCTACTAAATTAGTAGATTATTCAAATGAATTATTTAGAAGTCGCTATAGAAGCCGCCTTGCGCGCAGGAAAAGCCATTCTGGAAGTATATGGTTTAGAAGATGTAGGTGTAGAGATTAAGGAGGATGCTTCTCCCTTAACCTTGGCGGATCAGAAATCGAACGCTGTTATCAATTCCTATATAGCACCAACGCCATTTCCCATCATAAGTGAAGAAAATAAGCAGTTGGATTATGATGAGCGAAAAGATTGGGATTCCTGCTGGATCGTAGATCCGCTGGATGGAACCAAAGAGTTTATCAAACGAAATGGAGAGTTCACTGTAAACATAGCATTGGTAAAACAAGGTGTTCCGGAATTAGGGGTTATTTATGTACCTGTGACCGAAGAATTGTATTTTGCTTCCGTTTCGCAAAAGCAAGTTTTTAAAGCGGTTGTGGCTCCCAATGCTGCTATTGTAGAAGTTATGGAAAAAGCAGAAAAAATAGGAACTTCTGAAATGGACGATATTGTACGTGTAGTGGGGAGTCGTTCCCATATGAATCAGGATACTCTGGATTACATGGAGACGTTAAAATCAGAGTTTCCCGGAAAGGAAATTGAAGTGGTTTCTAAAGGAAGTTCCCTAAAATTTTGTTTAGTGGCGGAAGGAAAAGCCGATGTATATCCACGTTTTGCGCCTACCATGGAGTGGGATACCGCGGCGGGCCAAGCCATTTGTGAAGCAGCAGGTCTGGAAGTAATTGCAAAAGATACCAATGCACCTATGGTGTACAATAAGTCCAATCTTTTAAATCCCTATTTCCTTGTACGTAAAGGGTAAACTTATGGCAGCAGATCATTCGTATAAACGCCATTTGGCGAAAGCGATTACCTGGCGCGTGGTGGGTACCTTGGATACTATTTTGTTATCCTGGCTCATTTCGGGAAATCCTTTTGCAGCTTTGAAGATTGGGTTCTCTGAGGTTGCTACAAAAATGATTTTATATTACCTTCACGAGCGCGTTTGGTTTCGCGTAAATCTTTCTAAAAACGGAAAGACTTTAGAGAGCAAAAAACGCCATTTGGCCAAAACAATTACCTGGCGAATCGTGGGGACTATCGATACCATGACCATCGCCTGGATTGTAACGGGTGATCCTATGACCGGGTTGCAAATTGGCGGAGTAGAAGTGTTTACCAAAATGTTGCTGTACTATTTGCACGAGCGCGTTTGGTACAAATGGAATTTTGGTATTGAAGAACGAAGAACATAACTATGGATTATATCATTCCACATAATTATCAGATTGAACGAGCTGATCGTGAAAAGGCAAGTGGTCACCGTACTTTTGTACTTTGGTTTACAGGCTTATCAGGTTCAGGAAAATCTACCATTGCCAATCAGGTAGCGCAATTGCTTTTTCAAAAAGGAATTCGCGTATATACGTTGGATGGCGACAATATTAGAGCGGGGATCAACAAAGGTTTGTCTTTTACGCCCGAAGATCGCAAAGAAAATTTGCGTAGAATTGCTGAGGTGTCCAAATTATTTGTAGATGCAGGTTCGGTAGTGATAGCTGCTTTTGTATCGCCTATGATTTCCGATCGAAAAATGATTGAAGACATTGTGGGGACTTCAGATTTTTTAGAAGTGTATATCAATACGTCTTTAGAAGAATGCGAGCGCCGCGATGTGAAAGGACTGTACAAAAAGGCGAGAGCCGGAGAAATTCCCAATTTTACAGGAATTAGCGCTCCGTATGAGCCACCTGTAGCTCCTTTTATAACGATAGAAACAGAAAAAGAAACCGTCATGTCTGCTGCAGAACGTGTGGTAGCAGCCATACAAACCAAATTAGAAATACAATCATGAGTAAGTATTATTTAAATTACTTAGATGAGTTAGAATCAGAGGCTATTTATGTGCTGCGCGAAGTGTGGGCACAATTTCAAAATCCGGTGATTTTATTTTCCGGAGGAAAAGATTCTATTGTGGTCACCCATTTAGCAAGAAAGGCATTTTATCCAAGTAAAATTCCGTTTGCATTGATGCATGTAGATACGGGACATAATTTCCCGGAAACGATTCAATTCCGTGATGATTTGGTAGAGCGTTTAGGCGTACGTTTGTTGGTAGGTTCTGTTCAAAAATCTATTGATGATGGTCGTGTAGCGGAAGAAAAAGGAAAAAATGCCACCCGAAATGCGTTACAGATTACCACTTTGCTAGATGCTATTGAAGAGCACAAAGTAGATTGTGCTATTGGTGGTGGTCGTAGAGATGAAGAAAAAGCACGCGCCAAAGAGCGTTTCTTTTCACATAGAGATGATTTTGGACAGTGGGATCCAAAAAATCAACGTCCGGAATTGTGGAATATCTTTAACGGAAAATATTTTGAAGGAGAACATTTTAGAGCGTTCCCAATTAGTAACTGGACCGAAATGGATGTTTGGAACTATATAGCGCGTGAAGGTATTGCCATTCCATCTTTATATTTTGCGCACGAGCGCGAAGTGGTGTGGCGTAACAATTCTTGGATTCCAAAATCAGAACATTTGATCATGGAAGAGAACGAAGAAGTGTTTACCAAGAAGATCCGATTCAGAACCTTGGGTGATATTACCATTACGGGAGGAATTGAATCTGAAGCAGATACCGTAGAGAAAATTGCGGCAGAGGTTTCAGCAATGCGTCAAACCGAAAGAGGAAATCGCAGTGATGACAAGCGTTCGGAAACGGCGATGGAAGATAGAAAACGTCAGGGGTATTTTTAATTTAAGAATGAAATCATGCAAATAGATAACAACCAATTATTAAGATTTACAACTGCGGGAAGTGTAGATGACGGAAAAAGTACATTGATCGGTAGATTGCTATACGATTCCAAATCTATTTTTGAAGATCAATTAGAAGCGGTAGAAAATACCAGTAAGAAAAAAGGACACGAAGGGGTGGATTTAGCTTTGTTTACCGATGGTTTGCGTGACGAGCGTGAACAAGGAATTACCATTGATGTAGCCTACCGTTATTTCACGACACCCAAAAGAAAATTTATCATTGCCGATACACCGGGGCATATTCAGTATACTCGTAATATGGTTACAGGAGCTTCTACAGCAAATGCAGCCATTATTTTGGTAGATGCGCGCCACGGAGTGATAGAGCAAACCAAGCGTCATGCATTTATTGCATCTTTATTACAAATCCCTCATATTATTGTGTGCATCAATAAAATGGATTTGGTAGATTTTCAAGAAGATGTGTACAATGCGGTGATCAAGCAGTTTGAAGCATTTTCTTCAAAATTATTGGTGAAAGATGTACACTTTATTCCTATCAGTGCATTGTTGGGTGATAATGTTGTAAACCGTTCCGAAAATATGAGTTGGTACCAAGGTGCGCCCTTGTTGCATACCTTAGAAACCATGCACATCAGTAGCGATGTAAATAAAGTAGATGCACGTTTTCCTGTCCAAACAGTATTGCGTCCGCAGAGTGAAGGCTTTATTGATTACCGTGGCTATGCCGGAAGAATTGCCAGTGGCGTATTTCGCAAAGGTGATGCTATTACCGTAATGCCTTCCGGATTTACATCCAATATAAAATCAATTGATACCTTGGATGGTCCTTTGGACGAAGCATTCGCACCAATGTCTGTTTCCATTACCTTAGAAGATGATATTGATATCAGTCGTGGTGATATGTTGGTACGTTCCAACAACCAACCGGAACCTTCTCAGGATATAGAGGTCATGTTGTGTTGGTTAAACAACAGTCCGGCAAAACCAAGAGCAAAATATACAGTTCGTCATACATCCAACGAGCAAAAAGCGATGATCAAAGAAATTGTGTATAAAATAGATATCAATACGCTGGAGCGCGATCATGAGGATAGCAATCTAGAGATGAATGCCATTGCCAAAGTGCGCATTCGTACCACCAAACCTTTGATGATTGATGCGTACAGAGAAAACCGTACTACCGGTAGTTTGATATTGGTGGATGACGCCACGAACGAAACTGTAGCCGCAGGGATGATCGTATAGGAAAAGGAGGAGCACCAATTCATATATCAAAGCCATCTCTACAAGAGGTGGTTTTTTTTTTGATTTGTTTCATTGTTGAGGTGTTTGATTTGTTGACAGGGAGCAGCACTAAAGAAAGCAAAGACAAACCCTCCTGTTCCTGAAAATGGATCTACACTGTAGCAGCGAAAAGCTGAAACTTATCAATAGCTGTTGAAAAATGGAAGTTCTCCAAACCTGCGTCAGTAAAGTGTCAGCAATACGTCAGTAGAAGAATTTTAGGAATGACTTCAAAAAAACAGGTATTTTTTTTGTGCTTTTGTGCAAAACATTTGTACTTTTAAATCGTCGCAACCGACTAGCGGGAACTTTTCGGGAAAGTTTTATACAATGCGATTCAGCTCAAAAAGTGGTGTCTATCCGTTATTTTTGAGCTTTTTTTTGGTCTTTTTTGAAGGTTTTGATTAGCACGTGTTTGTATAAAAGTTTTTTAAAAATGACTGCACTCTTTTCAGTGAATGTAGCGATGGGCTGTTTTAAGTAGTAAGATAAAGGCGATACGGGTGTTTGTGAAGAGCTTGCGGAAGTTTGCAGCAGTACATCCGCATGTATTTTTTTTTCGTCCGCATGACTGGGATGGCGTTTCCGTGTGTTTTTTGGGTTCTTTTGAAAAAAAAAATCCCCCGGCAGCGGGAACTACCGAGGGAAAGATTTACACTGAAACGATTCAGCTAAGTAAAAAACAGTGGTGTCTATCCTTGTTTTTTAAATTTTAAATTGTTCAGCATGCGCTGAAGTTCTAGTCCAGAGCGAAACAGTACCCTTGCTTTGGTAACATTGTGGCTACTTACGTCTTCTTCCGTATCACTGCCAGTACCACTGATCCCAATACGAAAACTTCCCAAATGTCCAAGTTTTACACTACGCCCTTCTTCGAGCAGAATGGCAATTTGTTCTTCGAGATTTACCAAAATGCTATAGCAATCTCCGGAGGTCACGGTCGATTCCCGTGTCAGGGTTTTTGCTAAGCTACGCAAATCTACTTCTCCATTTGGCACTACCAGCGGGTAGTACTTCTCAGGGGCGGTCAGGTCCTGCGGATTTTTTCGACCAACTGATTTAAATAATACAGCCATCTTTAAATAGGTATTATAAATTGATATAAAAAAAAGTTGTGCATATACACTTCATAGTGAGTGCCTTGATGCTGTTGTAAATGTAAACTAAAAAAAATGGAAATTCACCTATAAAAGAATTGATGTTATGAACAGTTTTGTTGACAAATAGCTTAAAATAATTTTTTAAAACATTTAATTGTTTGTTTTGCAGGGTTTTGTGTTTTTTTAAAAAATTTATCAACGATAAAAAGTGAACAATTTTTTGAAATTAACTTTTTTTTATAGGTTTTGTTTGGATTATTTTGTATACACTTAGCAAGGGCTTTGGGCTCAATAAAAGCGTTGGCAGTCGGCGTTTTTGGGAGTTCCTATTGTGTTGTTTTTGTGAACAGCTTGTTGAAAATTTGGCTTCATCGGATTCTTTTACTGCAAAGTGGAGATTGTGCAATCAACGGGTTGTGTTAATAACTCCAAATCGAAAGTGAAGTATATAGTTATAAAAAAACGAAGAATACCTTTGAATAAGTAAATATGTTGCGAGTTTTGGGAGTAGGATATGTTTAATGCCATATAAAAACGTTGTTAGGATGCCTAGTCGTCTATAGAAGGTATTTAGAAGGACTTTCTATACTATAATTTTTTTTCTTAAAGCAGCGTTAAATGAGTTTTTACTTTGGAATTCTCAAATCGCTATACAGTATACTGTTATATCTTAAAAAAAATGAGCTTCCGTTGGTGTCTTCGTAAATTTTAGTTTTTTAAACACATAGGTTTGTTTTTCCTAAAATATTATAAGTATATTTGGATGGCTATGAAGAAACCTCTTTTTTAACCGTTGAATGGTTCTTCAAAATTAAAGTTCAATTATAACTAACATAAATTCCATGATTAAAAATATCTGTTGTATTGGTGCGGGCTATGTAGGGGGGCCTACCATGGCAGTGATTGCACAAAAATGCCCTGAAGTAAACGTAACTGTAGTAGATATTAACGAGGCGCGTATTGCAGCCTGGAATGATGAAGATGTGAGTAAATTGCCGGTCTACGAGCCGGGATTAGATGCCGTAGTTGCAGAAGCCCGTGGTAGAAACTTATTCTTTTCTACCAATGTAGACAAGGCGATTGATGAAGCTGATATGATTTTTATTTCGGTAAATACGCCTACCAAAACCTATGGAGTAGGGAAAGGGATGGCAGCTGATCTTAAATACATCGAGTTATGTGCACGTCAAATTGCACGTGTTTCCACTACTGATAAAATTGTAGTTGAGAAATCAACCTTGCCGGTACGTACAGCACAAGCGATTCGTGACATTTTAGATAATACCGGGAATGATGTAAAGTATCAAATTTTATCCAATCCAGAATTTTTGGCGGAAGGTACTGCAATTGAGGATTTGCATGCGCCAGATCGCGTACTTATTGGGGGAGATACCAATACAGAAGAAGGAAGAGCAGCCATGCAGGCCTTGGTAGAGGTTTATGCCTCTTGGGTGCCGAAAGAACAAATCCTAACCACGAATGTATGGTCGTCGGAGTTGTCAAAATTAACGGCGAATGCCTTTTTAGCGCAGCGTGTGTCTTCTATAAATTCACTTTCTGAATTGTGTGAAGTGACCGAAGCAGATGTGGATGAAGTGGCAAAAGCTATTGGAATGGATAGCCGTATTGGACCAAAATTTTTAAAGTCCTCTGTAGGCTTTGGAGGTTCTTGTTTTCAAAAGGATATTTTAAACTTGGTTTATATTGCTAAATCCTATGGTTTGAATGAAGTAGCAGATTATTGGGAGCAGGTGATTATTATGAATGATCATCAGAAAGGGCGTTTTGCGTCAAAGATCATCAAAACCTTGTACAATACGGTGAATGGCAAAAAGATTGCTTTCTTAGGGTGGGCCTTTAAAAAGGATACCAATGATACGCGTGAATCTGCAGCTATCTATGTAGCAGATATTTTATTGTCGGAAATGGCGCAATTGTCAGTATATGACCCAAAAGTACCGGAAGCTCAAATATCTTTTGATTTGAATTACTTAGCAAGTCGTACGAAAGAAGAAAATGAAGCAGGAGTTACTGTGGTAACTGATCCATACAAGGCTTGTGAAGGGGCTCATGCGGTTGCTGTGCTAACGGAATGGGATGAGTTCAAGGACTACGATTGGCAACGCATCTATGATGGAATGTTAAAACCAGCTTTTGTGTTTGATGGACGTCGTTTGTTAGATGGTGAAAAACTCAAAGCGATTGGGTTTGAATATAAGACTATAGGAAAATAAAAGAGGCTTCGACTCCGCTCAGCCTGACATAGACCAAACGGAGTATGCGCTGTCTATTATGGTGGAGCTGTCAGTTCGAGCGGAGTCAAGAACAGAAATACCTTCAAAGGGGATGCAGAGCGAAGTCGAAGCACCCTTTGAAATTAAAATTAGCCTAGATTTAGACTTTGTTCCTATTGGCATTTTTTACATTGAAAGCTGTCAGTTCGAGCGGAGTCGAGAACCAAATAAAAAACCAAAACTGCTATGGAAAAAACTGCCAAAATCTACATAGCCGGACACCGAGGAATGGTGGGAAGTGCTATTTGCCGCGCGTTGGAAGCCAAAGGCTATACCAATTTGATCGGAAAAACGAGTAAGGAACTTGACTTGCGCAATCAGCAAGCGGTTACCGAGTTCATTACTGCCGAGCAACCGGATGTGATCATTGATGCTGCCGCTCGTGTAGGAGGGATCTTAGCGAATAACGACTATCCGTTTCAGTTCCTTATGGAGAATATGCAGATCCAAAACAACCTGATTGATGCAGCACACCGTTTGAATGTGCAAAAGTTCATCTTCTTAGGGAGTTCGTGTATTTATCCAAAATTGGCACCACAGCCTTTAAAAGAGGAATATTTACTAACGGATTCCTTAGAGCCTACCAATGAGTGGTATGCGATTGCAAAAATCACAGGGGTAAAAGCGTGTCAGGCGATCCGCAAACAATTTCGAAAAGATTTTGTCAGCTTGATGCCGACCAATCTATACGGTACCCACGATAATTTTGATTTGAAAACCTCGCATGTATTGCCAGCTATGATTCGTAAGTTTCATGAAGCCAAAGAAAATGGCCATACTCCTGTAACCCTTTGGGGAAGTGGTACACCGATGCGTGAATTCTTGTTTGTAGATGATATGGCGGCAAGCGTAGTGTTTGCTTTAGAAAACGTATTGCCGGAACATTTGTACAATGTAGGGACTGGTGTGGACATCACCATCAAACAATTGGCGGAAACCATTCAGGCAGCCGTAGGGCATACCGGAGACATCGTTTGGGATAGTTCCAAACCCGATGGTACCCCTCGTAAGTTGATGGACGTATCAAAAATGCATGCCTTAGGGTGGAAACATCAAGTGGAACTGCAAGAAGGAATACAAAAAACCTACGAATGGTTCTTAGCCAATATCGATAGCTTTAAACAAGTGAAGATGTAATCAGTGAATTGTGAAGAAGTGAATTGTGAATAGCAGATAGTCATGGATCATAAGGACTTGGAAGTATGGAAACGAAGCATGCGTTTTGTTGCGAAGGTTTATAAGACGGTTTCCATGTTTCCAGCAGCAGAGTTGTACGGTTTGAGTAGTCAGCTAAAACGGTCTGTGCTTTCAATTCCTTCGAATATAGCTGAAGGAGCCGCAAGACAAAGTGATAAAGAGTTGATACGTTTTTTATATATTGCTTTGGGAAGTGCTGCAGAAGTAGAAACACAATTACTAGTGGCAGTTCGTGTCAATTATTTGGAAGCGATTTCTATACACGATCTTTTACAGGAATTAGAAATTATTAAAAAATTAATATTAGGACTCATTAACTATTTAAAAAATAAACCTTGAGTAAGAAATACGTGAAAGTGGCATTGGTTTTCCTGGGAAAGTGAACCATTCACTAGTCACTTTTCACCACTCACCAAAAATGAAAACTATGAAAGTAGCATTAATCACCGGAATTACAGGACAAGATGGGTCATATTTGGCCGAACTATTATTAGAAAAAGGATATATGGTTCATGGAATCAAAAGAAGATCTTCTTTGTTTAATACCGACCGTATCGACCATTTATACCAGGATCCGCACGATCCGAAACAACGATTAAAATTACACTACGGAGATTTGACTGATTCTATGAATCTGACTCGTATCATTCAAGAGACTCAGCCTGACGAAATCTACAATTTGGGAGCCATGTCACATGTAAAAGTATCGTTTGACTCTCCGGAATATGTAGGGAATGTAGATGGTTTAGGTACGTTGCGTATCTTAGAAGCAGTTAGATTACTTGGATTAGAAAAGAAAACTAGAATTTATCAGGCGTCTACGTCTGAATTGTATGGTGGTTTGCCGGAAAATAAAAACGAAAGAGGTTTTTATGATGAAACCTGTCCTTTCTACCCACGTTCTCCGTATGGAGTAGCGAAGATCTACGGATTTTGGATTACCAAAAACTACCGTGAAGCCTATGATATGTATGCGTGTAACGGTATCTTGTTCAACCACGAATCGCCAAGAAGAGGAGAAACTTTCGTAACCCGTAAAATTACGCGTGCCGTGGCCAAAATTGCTTTGGGTTTACAGGAAAAACTGTATTTAGGAAACCTGGAAGCACAACGCGATTGGGGACATGCCAAAGATTATGTCCGTATGATGTGGATGATTTTACAAGCGGAAAAAGCAGAGGATTGGGTGATTGCCACCGGAGTAACTACTACCGTTCGTGATTTTGTACGTATGGCGTTTCAAGAAGTGGGGATTGAATTGGAATTTAAAGGGGAAGGCGTAGACGAAAAAGCGTATATCAAAGCGTGTAATAACCCAGAGTATCAATTAGAGGTAGGGAAAGAGGTGTTGTCGGTAGATCCATCGTATTTCCGCCCAACTGAAGTAGATTTGTTGTTAGGAGACCCAACCAAAGCCAAAGAGCAATTGGGGTGGACACCAGAATATGACTTGGCTGGATTGGTCAAAGATATGATGCAAGGAGATGTAGCCTTAATGAAAAAGGATGTGGACTTACTTAAAGCCGGACATACGATTTTAAAACAAGTGGAGTAATTCATTAATAACTTCAGTCTGTAAAAAAAGCATGCGACTTACATATGTAATTTACGGTTCATGATGTAAGTCGTTTTTTTTAATTTAATTGTTCAAATAAGTGTCAACAGCAAATAGAGTTATTAAGAATACAGGATATCTGTATGCCAAAATGGGGGTTACAGTATTTATTTCTTTGTATACTACACGTTTGATATTAAATGCTTTAGGTGTTTCTGATTTTGGTGTATACAATGTTGTAGGGGGAGCTATTTCTATGTTGGGGTTTTTACATGCAGCTATGTCAACTACAACTCAAAGATTTATGTCTTTTTATGAGGGTAGAGGGGATAAAGAAATGCAAAAATATATTTTTAATGTAAGTAATGTATTGCATTATGGTATTGCTTTTGTATTGGTGATTTTACTTTTGCTCGCAGGTGTAGTTTTTTTTAATGGAGTTTTAAATATTCCTGAAGATCGCATTTTTGCTGCCAAGGTAATTTATGGATCCCTGATTTTAAGTACTGTTTTTACTGTCGTAAGTGTGCCCTATGAGGCTGTATTAAATGCCCATGAAAACATGTTGTACTATTCTATTGTTGGTATAATTGAATCTTTATTAAAGTTGGCGGTAGCAGTAATGATAGTGTATTATGTGGGAGATAAGTTAGTTTTATATGGAATTTTAATGGTGTTGGTGCCGTTTATAAGCAGGGTTATCATGCAAGTGTATTGCAGAAGGAAATACGAAGAATGTGTGATTGCTCCTAGAACGTATTTTGAAAAGTCGTTGATGAAAGAGATGACTTCTTTTGCAGGTTGGAGTTTTTTGGTTACTTCAAGTGGTATGGTTACACAGTATGGTATGGGACTAGTTTTAAATAATTTTTTTGGAGCTGTTCTAAATGCCGCACAGGGAGTGGCGAATCAAATATCGGGGCAATTGATGGTGTTTTCAAACAATATGTTTAAAGCAGTAAACCCAGTAATAGTCAAAAGTGAAGGAGGAGGGAACAGAACAAAAATGCTGGAAATTTCGATGGTTAGTGCTAAATTCTCCATTTATATGCTAGCTTTTTTTGCCATTCCTTTTATTATTGAAACGGAATATTTACTTAAGTTATGGCTTAAAAATATTCCTGATTTCGCAATAATTTTTGTAAGATTACAATTGTTGAGATTTGTTATTGAACAATTTACTTTTTCAATAGGAAAAGTTATAGAAGCAGAAGGACGAATTAAAAAATATTCAGTTATAACGAGTGTATTAAACATTTTTCCAATTATCTTGACTTATGTGTTTTTTGAAATGGGATATCCTCCATATTTCTTATATATTTCATGGATATTAATGTGGGGGATAGTTAGGGGAGCAGTCATTTTGTGGTTTTCGAAATTTAATTGCGGGATGTCTTATAGAGCATATTTTAACAAGGTTTTATTGCCAGGCATTACTATTTGTTTGGCAATGATTTTATTTGGGTATTTGCCTTTATATTGTATGGATAGTTCTCTAGTTAGACTCTTTCTTGTGGGGGTGACTACATCTTTGACATTTATAGTGATGATAAGTCTTGTCTTTGTTACGCCAAGTGAAAAGGAGATTTTTACTAAATTGTTAAGGAAAATAAGTTTTTTTAGAAAGACATAGTGTACTAGTTTATACATAAAGCAATTATTTATTGTTTTCTGGTAGTTGATAATCATATAGTTGTTTTGGGTGAGAAAATATAAATGTACAGGAACAGTTTTGATTTTTATTTTAGATTATACAAGAATTATGTCTTAACATTTGTTAAAAAGTAGTGTGTCAGTAGTTAAGAATGGGGAAATATAGATTAAGTTAAGCAAAACTTAGATTATTTTAACTGAACTGCTTTTAAAAAAACTTGTCTTTGCTGATAATGTTGTTTAAAAAGGTCATAGTTTGCTATGAAAAATAAAGAGTTATAAAAATGAAAATATTAGTTACCGGAGCTGCAGGTTTTATTGGGTACCATTTGTCTAAAAAATTAATTAGAGAAGGGCACATAGTAGTTGGTTTAGATAACATTAACGACTATTATGATGTTAATTTAAAATATGCTAGACTAAATGAATTAGGAATCCAGAGAAGTGATGCTGAAAGTTGGAACGTGCTTTCTGAATCTGATAAGTTTAAAGAGAATTTTACTTTTGTTAGAATGCATTTAGAAAATAGAGATGAGTTACCAACACTATTTAGAAATGAACGTTTTGATGTAGTATGTAACTTAGCAGCTCAGGCTGGTGTAAGGTATAGTTTAGAAAATCCTGAAGCTTATATAGATAGTAATGTAGTTGGTTTTTTAAATATATTAGAATCTTGTAGGCATAATAGTATAAAGCACTTATTATATGCGAGTAGCTCTAGTGTATATGGCGAAAGTAAAGAACCAGTGTTTTCAATAGCAGATCGAGTAGATCATCCAATGAGTTTATACGCTGCTACTAAGAAGAGTAACGAACTAATGGCATTTACCTATAGTCATCTGTATGGTGTTCAGACTACAGGCCTACGTTTCTTTACCGTATATGGCCCTTGGGGAAGACCGGATATGGCTTTGTTTTTGTTTACTGATGCTATAGCTAAAGATAACACTATAAAAGTGTTTAACAATGGAGAAATGAGTCGAGACTTTACCTATATTGATGACATCGTTGCTGGTATCGAAATTTTAATAAACAAAGAGCCTGCCAAGGAAAATACACCACCTTATTGGTTAGCGAATATAGGGAATGGAGAACCACAGTCATTAATGGAATTTATAGAAGCAATAGAAAAGCATATGGGGAAAGAGGCAGAGAAAGTTTTTCTGCCTATGCAGCCAGGAGATGTGCCAAGAACGTCCGCGGACACTAGTGAATTGCAGAAATTAGGCTATAAAAGCACTACAGGCATCGATAGAGGTGTAGAAGCCTTCATTGATTGGTACAAAGCATTTTATTTAAGCAAATAACAATCTTGAAGATTATATTAATGGTGTTTTAAAGATATATTTTTTTAAAAATGAATCGTGTTATAATATTCATACTAAAAGGGGTAAGGAAGTTGTATTCTAGGTTTAATAGAAATACTAGTTTATCTAAGCCTAATTGTGAAGAGGATCCAGAAGTAGCCTCTGCTATTATATTAGAAAAGTTGCTGAATGACGAACCATGTATGATTGCTAGGTTTGGAAATAATGAGTTGATGGCATTAACGAGCTTTCTTGGTATTACTGCTAAAACTAAGGATTATCTTGGGTATATTACTGGAGAGAAATTACCATGGTGGTGCGATGAATATATAATTCATCAAATGAATGAATGTGCAGGTTTTTTCCCGCCTACCGAAGAAAAACTTATGGAATTTGGTCAATTGATGCTAAATGATATTAAAGAGGTAAATTTATTAGGTAGTTGGCTCTCCTTAGAAAGTCATGTATTACCCAGAATGAACTGTGAATTAATTCATTTAAGACTGCTGGAACCTTTTTGGTCTAAACAACCTTGGACTATAGCCCTTAAAGGAAAGAAAATTTTAGTAATACATCCTTTTGCTGAAACAATTGTTAAACAATATGAAAAACGAGAGTTGTTATTTGATGATCAAGATTTGTTGCCCGAATTTAAATCTTTACAAGTTATAAAAGCAGTACAATCTATTGGAGGAGGGAATACTCAATTTAAGGATTGGTTTGAAGCTTTAGACAGCATGAAGCATCAAATAGATAATTCGGATTTTGATGTCTGTTTGATTGGTGCAGGTGCATACGGTTTACCTTTAGCTGCACATGTTAAAAGAATAGGGAAAATGGGGGTTCATATGGGGGGAGCGTTACAGCTTTTATTTGGTATACGTGGAAAAAGGTGGGAAGATCCGCAATATGGAGTTAAAGAATGGGGCATACCTGAAGGTTCTTACTCTAATATGATGAATAAACACTGGGTAAGACCCATAATTGATGAAAAACCTAAAAATGCAAGTAAGGTAGAAGGAGCTTGTTATTGGTAATAGTATGAAATATTTAAAAAGAATAATGTACGTGCCCTTAGGTTTCCTGAAGCGATTCAAAGATAGTATCAATAAGGGTGCGCGCGATGTAGAAAATAGAAAGAGATTTCCTCAGGCTATTATTGATGAAGGGAGTACTTTTACTCATGATACATACATTGGAGAAGGTTCTCATGTTTTTCAAAACAGTGTGGTTAATCATTCAAGAATAGGTGATTATACGTATGTAGGCAAAGGAGCTCTTATTCAAAATGCGATGATAGGTAATTTTTGTTCAATAGCCCATGAGGTTAATATAGGTCTGGGACAGCACCCGATAGATTTATTTTCAACATCACCAATTTTTTATCGTAAGAGAAATCCTTTAAAGATTAAAATTGTTGAAAAAGATATAGATTTTGATGAATATAAGCCTATCACCATTGGTAATGATGTCTGGTTAGGAGCTAGAGTAACTGTTATGGACGGAGTAACTGTTGGCAACGGTGCCATTGTAGCTGCTGGAGCTGTGGTCACTAAAAATGTACCACCATATGCCATTGTAGGAGGAGTTCCTGCTAAAATTATAAAGTATAGGTTTGCAGATGATAAAATAGCTAAATTACAAGCATCTGAATGGTGGAATGCAAATCCAAAAGATATTGCATTAAAAATGGCAACTTTTAGTAATACATGAAATTAAGTAGTCTAGTATATAAGTTTCTACCTTTTATGATACTGTTGATTTCAGTGTCTTCAGTAGAGCCATGGTCATTAGTGCCTATAGGGAACACTTATTTATGGTATGCAGTCTATGCTTTAATTTTATATTTACTCTTGTTAGGAAAACAGTTTTTTAATAAAACAAAAAAAAAACAAGTATGGATTATTAGACTGTTTTTGCTTTGTGTGATAATATCTTTTGTGCATGGAGTATTGATTGCTGAATATTATTGGGATTGGAAGTTACTTGTTAGAAATTTAATGGTTTTTTCAATGCCTATAACTATATTCGCCTATAGTAGTCCATTGTTGTTAAAAAAAACATTTTCTGTTTGGTTGAAGTATGGTTTATTATTATTTCCGTTTTTTCTGCCTATCATTGATAGTGAAGCTTATGGGAGGTATCTTGTACCACTTAGCATATTATTGTTATTTTATCCTAGGTTTCCATTAAATTGGAAAATGTTTGCTATAGCCGTTATTATATTTCTTGTGATATCAGCTCCAGACTCAAGAAGTAATGTAATTAAATTTATAGTGCCTTTATCAATTTCTATGTTATTATTTGTTAAAGGTAGATTTTTAAAAATTATGGCAGTTATTGGAAGTTGGCTTCTTTTAGGATTGCCTTTTTTATGTTTTGTATTGGCAGCAACGGGTATATTTAACCCGTTCGATATGTCGGAGTATTTAGCAGGTGTAAGTGATGAAGCTATTATAATTAATGATGAAGGTAATGAACAATCTTTGTTAAATGATACCCGAACTTTATTGTATGTGGAAGAGATTACTTCGGCTCTTAATAATGATTATTGGTTGTTTGGTCGTTCTATGGCTAGAGGTTATGATACAGTTTCTTTTATTGAATTTGGAAATGAAACCCAAGAAGAAACTGGTAGAAATGAGAGGCCTAGTTCTGAGGTATCCGTGCTAAATATTTTTAACTATTTTGGCTTGGTAGGAGTAATAATTTACTTTCTAGTTTTTTTAATAGCTTCTAATAGTGCTATTACTAAATCTAATAATGATTATAGTAAGTTAGTAGGTTTGTATGTAGCCTTTAGGTGGGCATATGCTTGGGTGGAAGACTTTAGTAGGTTCGATTTGAATTATTTCTTTTTATGGATTGTTATAGGTATTAGTTTTTCTACCGCTTTTAGAAAAATGACAAATAGAGAATTTGAGCTTTGGTTAAAAAGTATTTTAGGAACAAAAAGATGGATATTTAAATGAAACTAATAGCAGCACTTCTAACAGTATATAATAGAAAACAGAAAACGCTAAAGTGTTTAGAGCAATTGTTTTATAACAAACTGCCTGATGGCTATTTGCTAGATGTATATTTAGTAGATGATGGCTCTACTGATGGTACTGCAGAAGCAGTTAAAAGTAACTTTCCTCAAGTTAATGTAATCACGGGTAGTGGAAATCTGTTTTGGAATCGTGGAATGCACAGAGCCTGGGAAGAATCAGTAGCAACCAAGAAATATGATTTTTACCTTTGGTTAAATGATGATACCTTTATTTTTGATGATACTTTGGAGCATTTGTTAGCGTGTTCAGAAGAATTAAATCATAAATCTATTGTTTGTGGTTCCTTATGTTCAGAAAATGATTGTACTAAGGTAACTTATGGGCCTAGAACCAAAAAATCACTTATAATACCTGATGGAACTTTACAAGAAGCATTTTTAATTAATGGAAATGTTGTTTTAGTACCTAAAGTGGTTTATAAGAAAGTAGGTATGCTAGATCCTATATTTCCTCATGCAATAGGAGATTTTGATTACGGATTAAGAGCTAAACGTAAAGGGTTTAAAAGTTATTCTACTAAAAAGTTTATAGGTACTTGTGAGAATAATGTAAATCTACCAAAGTGGTGTTATGCTAAAACACCAATTAGAGAAAGATTTAAGGCTTTGTATTCTCCATTGGGTAATGCGCATCCTAAGTATTTTTTCATTTATGAAAATAGAAATTTTGGTTTTTCACAAGCTTTTAAACATTATATATCTATTCATTTAAGAGTAATATTACCGCAATTATGGAAGTAAATAATAGGCCTTATGTTTTTCAAGTAGATTCAGATCTTGTTAAAGAAGTGTATAAGACTCGTGATAACTATAAAATAGTGCATGATGATTCTTGTATAAATAAGTCCTTATGTGCTATTTATTTTAGTAGTAACGATATTTATTATCCAAATGAGGCATCTGTTTTTAAAGCTAGAATAGTAGATAAAGATGCTTTTGAGTGGTATGGTACTCGTGTAGAAGGTGCTTATAAACACATATTTATTAGAGATGTTTTTAAGCAATGGTATCTTCATGGTATTAATAGCAAGTTAAATTCTATAGAAAAAGTTTTAGAATTTTTAAAAAGAGAAACCGAAGGTAAAGAAGTGGTTATAGTAGGTAGTTCTGCCGGTGGTTATGCCGGGATGCTTTTTGGTCAGCTAATGCAAGCTAAGAAGATTATTTCTTTTAACGGGCAAACACAATTATATGATTTGCTAGAAACTACCTCTGAAGATAAGAACCCTATAGTTTTTAGAGAACAGGATAATCCAATTATAAATAAGTATTATTCAATTTTAAAATTTGTAAATAACCCTAAGTCTATTTTTTACTTTTATTCAAATAAAAGTGCTTGGGATTTAATTCAATACAACCATATTAAGGAGAAGGAATTAACTTTTCTTAGTTATAAAACAAAGAATCATGGGATTCCTTTTGTTAAGGTTAGCTTACTTAAGGTTATAAATTCACCCATAGAAGAGCTAATTAAATTAGCAAGAAAGGAGCAACATCCAATTATGTTTTCTATAAAAATTAATGGTTTTGTACCTGTTTATAAAGCATTGAAAAGTCAAGTGATTAAAAAGTTAAAAAGTAAACTAAATTAAGTTTATGGGAAAACCAAAAGCAATCATATTTTTTCAATACTTACCCCCGTGGCGTATTGATGTTTTTAATTCAATGGCTAAGTTTTATAATTTATCCATTGCTTTTACCAATGCAAATTCAGAAGGCTTTACCTATAACAGAGAAGAGCTTTTAAAAAGGTTAGATGGAAGTATTGATACCATTTTTTTAGATAATGGATTTGAAGTGGGGCATTATAAGTTTAGGTTTGGAGTATATAAACTTATAAAGCGTATTAAACCTGCCATTATATTTTCTCATGAATACAACCCTACAAGTATTCTTTTAGCGCTATATCGTAAATTAGGCTTATGTTCTTTCAAATATGTTATAACCACTTCAGATAATTTGAGCATAGCTGAAAACGTTGGTGGAGCAAAGGCAAAAGCTAGAAAATTCGTATTAGATAATTCGAATGGCGTAGTAGTTTATAGTGAAGATGTAAAAAAATGGTATCAAGAGTCTTTTAAAGATCTTGAAGTTAAGATTTGTCCTAATATACAGAATCCTAAAACCCTATTAAATTTTAAAAACCAATTTCCTCTAATAGTAGAGTCGTACAAGAAAGACTATGCTCTCATTAATTGTAACGTGTTATTGTATACAGGCAGGCTTGTAGATGTAAAGGGACTAGATTTATTACTAGATGCTTTTGCAAAGTCTGATAATGATAATTGGAAATTAGTAATTGTAGGTGAAGGTAAAGAGTTAGCGTCACTAAAGCAACAGTGCAATAGGCTGCATATAACTGAAAAAGTTCAATTTGTAGGATTTTGTTCAGGTGTTAATTTGTATGCGTGGTATGATATAGCAGATTTTTATGTTTTACCAAGTAGGTTTGAACCATTTGGGGCAGTGATTAACGAGGCTTTGGTGTTTGGAGTTCCAGTAATGGCAAGTAAGTATATTGGTGCTGTTGATTTTGTAAAGCCGGATAATGGGGTATTGTTTGATCCGTTAAACGAAACAGAATTTGTTACAGAGCTTAATAGTTTTTATAAACGTGTTTCTAATGAGAGTAGCTTTAAAAGCAAAGAAGATTTAATGCCAGTTTCTTTTGAAAGCTATGTTAGTGTATTTAATGAATTTTTATAAGTATAAAACTTGTTTTAATGTTTAATATTCAATTTACAAATATGCCAAAAGGCGCCAATAAGCTTTCATTTATAGCTAATTATATAATGAACAAGGTGCGTACTTGGATTATTTTTAAGCTAAAATATCGTTGGGTTAAGTATCATGGTTTTGTTAGAATTAAATGGGATACTCAAATATTGAAGGGTGACGTAAAGATTGGGGATAGAGTTCAGTTTGGTAGGGAATGTAAAGTTTCTTCAGATGTACATTTTGGTAATCATATACTCATGGGAGGATCTGTAAGTTTTGTTGGTAGAGCAGATCATACATTTGACGTGCCCGGTAAATATATCTGGGATGGCCCCAGAGGAGAATCTAAAGTAACCATAGTAGAAGATGATGTATGGATTGGTTTTGGAACTATTGTTTTATCTGGTATAACTATAGGTAAAGGTTCTATAGTAGCTTCTGGTTCTATAGTTACTAAAGATATTCCGCCTTGCGAAATTTGGGGAGGAAGTCCAGCAAAGAAAATTAAAGATAGATTTGAATCTTTAGAGGGAAAAAATAAACATTTGGAATTTATAGAATCAACATAATATTAGGTTTATGAGCGCTACTAATAGAATTCATCATATTGATGTGTTAAAGGGAATTGCTATTTTTTTAGTGGTTTTAGGGCATACTATAAGAAATGTTGATGTTTCTGTCTTTATTTATTCATTTCACATGCCTTTGTTTTTTATTATTTCAGGTTTGTTTTTTAATGAAAAGAAATTTCAAAGCTTTGGAGAAGTTGTTGTTAAAAAAGCGAAAACACTATTATTACCTTATGTTACCTTTTACATATTAGGCTATTTATATTGGTTTTTTATTGAAAAGAATGTTAGACCAGGGCTTGATTTGCCTTTTTATAATCCGTTAGTAGCATTTGTATATGGTTGTGACATAGGCGAGTTTAAAAGTGTGAATGGTATATTGTGGTTTCTACCAGCATTATTTGCAGCTGAGAGTATATTTTATTTAATCTTAAAATTACAAAAGAAGCTATTAATAGTTGGTGGATTTGTATTTTCTTTGGTTGTGGCTGTTACTCTTTCTTATGCACAAACCGAACATTTGCCATTTTGTTTAGGAGCTTCATTTGTAGCTGTTTTCTTTATAGGGGTTGGTTATTACAGTAAAGGTGTATTAACATTAGACTTAGCTGTAAAAAAGAGAATTATCTACTTTATTATTTCTATGATACTTTTTGTTGTTACTTATAAAGTAGCTCAACATAATCCAGGAATTAATGTGAAATATGCAGAGCTTCAAAACCCGTTATTATTTGTAGTTACTGCATTCACGGGGTCTTTAGCAACATTGTTATTAGCATTTGCCGTTTTAAAAATGTCGTTGTTAGAGTATTTTGGGCGTAACACCTTATATTTTATTGGTTTTTCAGAGCCTATAAAAAGGGTGGTGATTTATTTAAGTGCTAAAATATCACCTTTAAGTGTTGAAGAATTAAGATTGTCAATCCCGTTTTCATTAGGAATGGTTGTAATCTGTTTTATATTAATGGTTCCGGTTATATTTATTTTTAATAAATACTTATTCTTTACAGTGGGTAAGAGACAAAAGAAAGTAGCTGTATAAAAAAGATCAAGAAAAAATATGAGTTTAAAGATGTATAAAGTTAAATTATCAATAGCTAACGACAATAAAGGCTGTGCTAGGCAAACCCCTTCTGGTAAAGCGCAATGGGGTAATTATCAGTTTTATATTAATCAAGAAGTTAAAGATCCAGATTTTTGGGCTGTTTATAGTAAAGGAGAGCGTAAAACTGAATCTTGTTTGGTAGCCCCAGAAAACACCGTGTTTGTTACTGGAGAACCTGAAACGGTATATCATTATTCTAAAGGGTTTGTAAATCAGTTTGGTAAAATCGTGGTTTGTCAAAATGGGTTAAAACATCCTAATCAATTACCATATCAGCCAGCGCAACCATGGCATATTGGTAAAATTACAGGTAAAGATGGTAATGTTACTTTTACAAAGAATTATGATGATTTAAAATCGACTAAACCTGAAAAAACAAAGTTAATTTCTGTTATATCTAGTAATAAGGCTTTTACCAAGGGGCATCAAGAGCGTATAGATTTTGTGCAAAAATTAAAGGCTCATTTTGGTGATAAGTTAGACTTGTTTGGGCATGGATTTAACTCCTTTGATGACAAATGGGATGTTATGGCGCCTTATAAATATCATATTGTTTTAGAAAATTCATCCTATCCAGATTATTGGACAGAAAAGCTAGCTGATTGTTATCTTGGAAATACATTTCCTATATACTACGGTTGTACCAATGTAGATAAGTATTTCAATAAAGAAGCTTATGTAAATATTGATATTAAGAATTTTGATGCAGCTGTTAAAACAATTGAAGAAGTTATTGAAAATGACTACTACGGAAAACGAGAAGCATTAATTGACGAAGCGAAAAATTTGGTGCTTGATAAGTACAATCTGTTTCAAGTATTAGCAGAACAGTTTGACCAAATGAACCCAAAGGCTCCGAAGAAAGAGGTTACATTAAAACACGATACAGCCTTTATGGACCTTGCTAAAATACGCATCATGATTATATCGCGTATTGTTAACAAATTAAAAATGAAATTAAAATAATTGTAATGGCAACTTACAGTAAAAAAGAAAGAATTATAGCCTCTGTACTATCTGCAACTCCCGGATTAAAATTGTTTATAAAGGATATGTATATCAGGGTAAATGCGGTAGCTTTTAAAAAGAACTATCGAGTTAAGCTGATGGAGAGTCCAATAGCTGTAAATATTGAAGATCCATTGCAATCTTATCATCCAGATAAAGATGCTTTTGGCGGTTATTATGATATAGCCACTTTAAATAGTAAAGGGTTGTTGTTAACGCATGTGAGTGCTAATTTATCATCGGTAAAGTTGCCATCTGCTGATAAACCTGTTGATATTGTTGTGACAGACATAAATACTCAAAAATCTGAGAAAGTAGCAGAAACTTCTGCTTACAATTGGCAACAGGGAGCCCGTTTACATTGGGTTACAGATGATTTATTTATGTTTAATAGTTTTGATGCGAAGAGTAAATCTTACAAAACAAAGGTATATTCTATAGCGGCTAAAGCTGTGGTTAACGAATTTGATTACCCTGTTCAAGCATCTTATAAAACCGATTATTTTTTATCTCTAAGTTATCGTCGTCTTTTAAATATGCGTCCTGATTATGGATATCGTGACTTGCCTTTGTTGTCTAATGAAGAAATGCATGATTTAGAGAATGACGGAATCTGGAAAACAGATTATAATACAGGACAAACTACGATGTTACATACTTTAAAAGAAGTAGCTTCAATAGCTCCTAAAGATATATTTGATAAATGTACTCATAAGGTGAATCACTTAATTATTAGTCCGGACGGAAAAGGCTTTATGTTTATTCATCGTTATTATTTAGGAAAGAGACGTTTTGATAGATTAATGTATTCAGATTTTAAATCATTACGCGTGTTGATTGATGAGGAATACGTGAGTCATTGTTTTTGGGTAGATACAAATACTATAGTAGGGTATTTGAAAGCACATGGAGAAAATGGATATTATTTTCTAGATTTAAAAACAGGTAAGGCCACTTTATGTAAAGAAATGAGTAGTTTAAACTTAGGAGATGGTCATCCCTCTGTGTTTAATGATTGGATAGTGTTTGACTCTTACCCTGATAAAAGTAGAATGCAACGTTTGTTAGTTTTTAATTATAAAACAAAACAATTGTATGAGTTGGCAGAATTATATCAGAGTACAAAATATAAAGGTGAAACCCGAGTAGATTTACATCCGAGATTTTCTTCTGATGGAAGGTTTATCAGTTTTGATGGTGTTCATGATAATAAACGTAGACAGTACATAACTAATATAGAATCGTTAATAGCTCAAGAAAAATAGATATTTATGAATAACAGTAGTGTTGCAGTTTTAATGTCTGTGTATCGCAAGGAGCAGCCTAAATATTTGGATTTGGCTATGCATAGTATATGGACAGATCAGATTTTAAAACCAACTCAAATTATTTTAGTAGAGGATGGTGCACTTACACCAGAACTATATGATTCATTAGAGCAATGGAAACAAGAGTTAGGAGATGTTCTGATCATACACAAGAATAAAGAGAATTTAGGACTTACTAAATCGTTAAATATTGGTTTGAATTATGTGACCGCTAAATACGTAGCTCGTATGGATTCTGATGATGTTTCTTTACCAGAACGTTTTTCTAAACAAGTGGCTTTTTTGGAAGCTCATAAGGATATTGCTGTAGTAGGTGCAAATGCGCAAGAAATTGATGAGGATAATAATTATACAGATATTAGAGTATACCCTGAAACAAATGATAAAATTTTGAGTTATATATGTAAGGCAACGCCTTTACAGCACTCTTTAGTAATGATTAGGAGGAGTATTTTTGATGAGGGTATTACATATAATGAAGAATACAGAATGACTCAGGATTTGGCACTATGGTTTGATGTGTTAGCAGCAGGGCATAAAATAGCCAATATACCTGAGATTTTGTTTCTTTTTAGAATCACCAAAGATACTTTTTCGAGAAGGAATAAGTCTAAGGCCTTTCATGAATTTAAAATTTATATGAAAGGGATAGCTAAGCTGAAAGGAGTTACTTTTAGATATGTTTATCCTATTAGTAGGTTGGCGTTGAGGTTGATGCCCCAAAGAGTAATTAAGTTGGTGTATGATAGTAAATTTAGGAAGAAAGTCTTAAAGTAATTATACGATTGAAAATGTTATATCAGGTATTATAGAGTATGTGAACAACACATATTTCTACTTTTAACAAATAAGTTATATTTGTTGGGATTTGTGCTCTCTAAAAATAAGTTGCCAAAAAAGAGAGGATCATTGGTGTTCAATGATCATAAAATAGGTTAAAAAGTATATTGAAAGAATTAAATAATAGATATGAAAAAGATAATAGTCAAAATCATTTGCATTTATATAGTCAGTGCAGCATTAGTAGGTTGTGTGAGTAAAAAAGATTTAATGTATTTTCAGGATGCACAAACCAATACTACTTCTGAAACTACAATGGAACCACTACACATAGAAGTAAACGATATTCTTAGTATCAAAATCAGCGCGGCAGATCCAATAACTGCCTTACCCTACAATCCTTCAAGTTCATCTGGAGTAGCGATCAATAATTTGGAAGTAATGAAGCTTCAAGGTTATCTAGTATCCGAAGAGGGAATGGTGACTATACCAGTATTGGGGAAAGTATCAGTAGTAGGAAAGACCTTAGGAATTCTAGAACAAGAAATTGTTGAAAAATTAGAATCTGGAGGGCATTTAATTTCGCCAACTGTAAGTGTTAGACTATTGAATCCAAAGATAACTGTTTTAGGAGAGGTAAAAGCACCTGGGACCTATACCTATACAGAACAACAGGTGTCTTTGCCACAGGCGCTAGGGTATGCAGGAGATTTAACGATTAACGGACGTAGGGAAGATGTGATGCTGATTAGAGAAGAGCAGGGGAAACGAACCGTTGTGAAAATAGACATGACTGCAACTGACTTTTTTACATCCCCGTATTACTACGTCCGTCAAAACGATATCATCTATGTAAGCCCTAACAAGGCCAAAGTGTTTAGCAGTACGGTGGTAGGGAGTGTAGCAACCGTGTTGAGTGCGGCCTCCGTAATTTTAAGTGCGGTAGTATTAATCACAAATAATTAATTATTTATGAAAGAGTCTCAAGAAATGTTTCAAGAAGAAGCAGCTATAAATATCAAAGAAATTATCTATAAATATGTAAGTTTTTGGCCTTGGTTTGTACTATCGTCATTTATTTGTATCAGTATCGCTATTTTTTATTTGTATAAAACCCCCAATGTATTTGACTCTAATGCTAAGGTAAAGATCATTGATGAAGATAAACAGAGTGAAATGAATTTTGATTTAAAGTCGATGATGATGGGAGGAGGTATTAATTTAGACAATGAAATTGGCGTATTATCCTCATATCGTTTGTTGTACCAGGTGGTAGATAGTTTAGACTTAGATGTTAATGTAGAGTTAGTTGGTAAAATTAGGAAAAAGCAGTTGTGGTATTTACCCTTTTCATTACAGAAGCATTTGTCTGAAAAGGATTCAGGAAAATCATATGTCGTACGTTTTGAAAATGAACAGTATCTAATAGAAGATGAAGAAGAAGGTAGGAGATGGAAGGTGGCTTATGGTGGAGGTATTGAAGAAGGAATTCCTTTTCAATTGACTTTACATGATACAACACAAGTTCAACATTTACTTGATAAAACATATCAAGTTAATTTGAGTTCAAAGAAAATGGCTGTGTTGAATTTACAAAAAGTAATAAACATTAGTCCTACAACCAAAGAAAGTGAAATTTTAAGGATTTCTTTAGAAGGGCAAAACCCTAATCGTAATGAGACCATTTTAAACACGATTATTTATAAGTTCAATTTGGATGGTATACAGGATAGGCAATTAGTGAATAAGCGAACCATTGATTTTATTGACAATCGCTTTGAGTTTTTGATAAAAGAACTGGATTCCATAGAAATTGAAAAGCAAGATTTTAAAAAGGAAAGTGTTTTGTCTTATATAGAAGCCGACGCACAGGCAACTATAGCTGAGCGTGAGGAGGCTAAATCAGAAGTGTTCAAATTACAGACACAAATATCTTTAGTAGACCTACTTGGGGATGCCTTGTCAAAAGGCGCTAAATTTACATTGTTACCTGCGAATATAGGTGTTGAAAATCAGTCTATAAACAATTTGGTAATAGAGTATAATGAAGCAGTTTTAGAACGCTCTAAAATGCTAGCTACTGCAGGTGAAAACAATCCACAAGTTAAAGTATTGACCAACGAAATAGGTAGTGTGCGGCAGAATATTTTAACAAGTATAGGGGTGTACGAAAAACAATTACAGAAAAACTTGGAGCAAGTAGAGGTTTTGCAGCAAACCACCAAAGGTTCTTTTGCACAATTACCAAGAAAAGAGCGTATGCTCCGTGAAATAGAGCGTCAACAAAACCTGAAAGAAGCCTTGTATTTACTATTGTTGCAAAAGCGGGAAGAAGCAGCCATTAGTTATGCAGTTACTGCACCAAGTATTAAGGTAGTAGATTATGGTTTGACAAATTTGATACCTATAGCTCCCAAAAAGAAAATTATATTGCTAATAGCTCTTATTATCGGGGGTGCAGTACCTTTTGGGATACTATATATAAAATTCCTACTAGACAACAAAATCCATGGGAAAGTAGATTTAGAAAAAGAAGTGCCACAAGTTCCGGTATTAGCAGAATTGCCTTTTGTGGAAGGACAAGAGATTTTAAATGCGGGGGATAGTAGATCGAGTCTGGCAGAAGCTTTCCGAATTTTAAGTACCAATGTAGAATACTTATTACCCAAAGAAGAAGAAGGAAATGGGCGTGTGGTGTTTGTAACATCTACGAAGAAGGGTGAAGGAAAAACCTTTGTAGCCTTGAACTTATCGTTGGCCTTGGCGAGTTTAAACAAGAAAGTATTATTAGTAGGATCCGATTTACGTAACCCACAATTGCATAAGTACTTTGATCAGGATAAGAACTTCTCCAAAGGTTTGAGCGGGTATTTGTTTGATAAGCAATTGGCATTTGAGGAGTGTTTGGAAGAAGGGTTTACAGATTTTCCCACGCATAAGATCTGTTTTAGTGGAATCATACCACCGAATGCGCCACAATTATTGGCTAGTAAGCGTTACGGTCAGTTCCTGGAGGAAGCGCGTAAAGAATTTGATTATGTGATTGTAGACACGGCTCCTACAATTTTAGTGACCGATACCTTGATGATCTCGAAGTATGCAGATGAAACAGTGTATGTAACCCGTGCCGACTATACAGAAAAAGAAATCTTGAATTTCCCTAAAGAACTCCACACACATGACAAGTTGAATAACATGGCCTTTGTAGTGAATGCTGTTGGTAAATCTTCAAAAAAATACGGATATGGCTATAAGTATGGTTATGGATATAATTATGGTTATGGTTACGGGTATAGTTCAGATGAAGAGGATGAAATGGAATTATCATCCAATAAAAGATTTTTTAGGCGAAAAAAATAGTTTGATTTTAAAATTAACTTTATAATTTATAGGTCTTATGAAGATATTAGTAACAGGAGGAGCAGGTTTTATAGGTTCACATCTTTGTAAACAATTGTTGAATGAAGGACATGAAGTATTGTGTTTAGACAATTACTTTACGGGTTCTAAAGGTAATATTGTGCATTTGATGGATCACCCTTACTTTGAGTTGATTCGTCATGATATTACGGCTCCTTATTTTGCAGAAGTAGATCAGATATATAATTTGGCTTGTCCTGCAAGTCCGGTACACTATCAGTACAATCCTATTAAGACAATCAAGACCTCCGTTATGGGAGCTATTAATACTCTTGGATTAGCAAAAAGGGTAAAAGCTCGTATTTTACAAGCAAGTACCAGCGAAGTGTATGGAGATCCTTCCGTTCATCCTCAGCCTGAATCCTATTGGGGGAATGTGAACCCTATAGGAATTCGCTCGTGTTATGATGAAGGCAAGAGATGTGCGGAAACCTTGTTTATGGATTATCACCATCAGAATAATGTAGATATCAGGATTATTAGAATTTTTAATACGTATGGTCCTAATATGAATCCTAATGACGGAAGAGTGGTGTCTAATTTTATTGTACAAGCACTGCAAAACAAGCCTATTACCATTTTTGGTGAAGGTCTGCAAACACGGTCCTTTCAGTATGTAGATGATCTCGTGGCGGGTATGAAAAATATGATGAGTGTCGATGGTTTTGTAGGACCTGTAAATTTAGGAAATCCAGACGAATTTACGATGTTGGAATTAGCTCAAAACATTATCGATATTACTAATTCTTCTTCAAAATTAGAGTTCTTACCATTGCCTCAGGATGATCCACAACAGCGTAAACCTGATATTTCATTAGCTAAAGAGAAATTGAAATGGGAACCAAAAGTTCCTTTATCAGAAGGTCTTGTTAAGACAATAGATTATTTTGATAAAATATTGTGATGCGAATTTTAAGTGAAAACTAACTACCCAACCGCAGAAGATGAATCTCCTTGCGTATAGATATCGAATAACTCGTTGAAAAGAGAAATGAGCTTTTTCTTATAATCCAGCGCATTGGAATACTCATGCTCTATGAAAGTTTCACTAGTGATGTCACAGCCTTCTCTTTGTAAAATGATTTGTACCTGTGAAGTGCTTACGTTGTTGATAAGGAGATATTTTTCATCGTAACAGGTTTCTGACGCTTTGTAACTGTTGGTAGCAATGTAAATTCTGAATACATGTTCAAAATTTTCCTTGTTAGACTTCAATAGATCTATTATATTATCGTGATAATCTGTTGAAATCACTTTATAGCAGAACTTTTTAGAATCCATTTCGCATCGTTTCAAAGCTGTAAGGATTCCATAGTTATAGAAGTCATTGGTACGGTAAAGCTTCTTTAAATGCAGCCTGCTGTTTGCTGTTTCAACATTGTTTTTCTTTCGATATTTAAAATGTTCATCAAAATTAACCATTGCTATAATTTTAATATAACCAGGTCGTAGTCAGTAATACTTGGGGTATTAGTTGATTTTAAGTTGTTTATAAATTTATAAAATATTTTAATACAAACGGAATAAACGTATAAAAAATAAAAGGGGCTACTCGTAGTGCCTCCTTTTGTGTATGGATAGTTAAAAATTTTACAATTCTCTCACAGAGAAAAAGACATAACCGTCATTGTTTCCTGAGCCTACTTTTAAAGATTTAGAACTACCTGTGTTATGCCAAACGCTGGGTCTGTATACTTCACCGGCATTCATACGTACTCCAAAAGTAATCACTGCTCCAGACTCTGCAGTTCCGGTTTGTGGATAAGAAACCACCGATTTTTTAAAATAAGACGTTCCGAGTGGTGAATATAAAATGGCTTCTACCTGAGTTCCTCCATTGATAGTTCCACTATTAAAATTATATCCAAAGGAAATAATATAATTTCCGGTTCTCGGGGCCGTAAATGCGCCTGTGCTGGGGTTGAAATCTCCGTTAGCATCTGTTATCTCATTCCAATTGGTAATCAAAACCGGGTCTACTGTTTGATTGATGGTTTGAGCACTTGTTTTCTTTGCGATAATAATACTTTTTACAACATCACTATAAATACGTTGCCAGTTACTACCATCACTATACTGAATAGTTCCTCCAGATTCTGTAGTATATCTTATGGCACCTGCACCTGCAGCCGAAGCGGTATTGGAAGTGGTTCCTACCGCAATATATCCATTACCAGGGTTGGTGCTTCCTGCACTAGGACGTACATCTATTTTAGCTATAGGATTGCTGGTTTGAATACCAACTTTGTTGCTAGCTGCATTTACACTTAGCGTAGTTCCATCTACAGAAAATTGCCCTGTTCCGGAAGTAGCTGTGGAAGGAAAAGCCAGTGAATTCCCATTCAAAGTAACTGTTCTGTTGGTTGTCAGTGAACCGTTGTTGATATACATGTTTGGCAGTGTAACAGAATTGGAGACAACACCATTTACTGTGCTGGACATACTATTACTATTGATGGTTACTGTATTGCTATTGATAATAGAAGCACCTGATGCAGCTACACCATTTACAGTAGTAACCAAATTATTACTACTACTATTGTTAGAAACAGAATTAATCAAATCAGAAGTGTCTGTAATACCTTTAACCGTACTGGTAAGAACATTTCCTGAAGTTGAAATATCATGTTGATTGCTTACATACGTTTCAATATTTTGCCATACTGTGCCATCAAAATAATATAAACCTACATTGGTGACATTAGTAGTTGCTGCATTGTTTGTTCCGGAAAGATCCGTCACGTAAACAAATGCACCTTCTTGATCGTTACCATAAGCTGTTTTATTAATTAATTGAGCTCTGGTTAATCTTGGTGGAATCATACCATCTGCAACCGCAGCATCATTAGCTTCGGCAGTAATTTCTAAGGTAGCGTTCGCGTTGGATCCATTTGCATTAATGCCCACTTGTGCGGAGGCAGGCAAAGCTGCAATGATCCCTATTATAAAAGGAATTAAAAACTTCTTCATAAATTCTAGTATGTATTAAAGTTCTACAACTGAGAAGTTGATAAATCCGTCATCATAAATACTTCCAGGAACACGAAGGTTTCTAGAACCACCAAGGCTATGCCAAACACTAGGTCTTACGGTTTCACCTGCATCTAACTGAATGGTAAAACTAATAGTAGCTCCGGCTTGTGCAGTTCCTCCAACAGGATAGGAAACTACCGATTTTCTATATTGTGTAGATCCTCCACTTGTGTATTTTAACTGAGCTTCTACTTGAGAGTTGTTGTTTATAGAACCGTTGCTAAAATTGAAACTAAAGGAAACCACATAGCTGCCCGTTCTAGGTGCTGTAAAGACTCCTGTGGAAGGGTTGTAATCTCCGTTTAAGTCTGTGTTTTCGGTCCATCCGGTAATATTGGTTTCAGAATTGTTGGCTACAGACTGGGAAGATGATTTTTTTGCGATCACAATAGATTTTTGAACTTCACTTTCTAGTGTATTCCAAACAACACCATTACTGTATTCTATAATACCACCACCGGAAGTATTGTATCGTATAGCTCCTGCACCTGCCGTGTTAGCAGCAGTTGAAGTGGTACCAAGCCCTATGTATCCTGCTCCTGGGTCTGTAGAGCTACCTGCATTGGTTCTAACATCTAGGTTGGCAACTGGACTATTAGAGCCAATACCTACACGATTGTTTACAGCATCTACGCTAAGTGTGTTACCATCTACTGTAAAGTGACTGGTACCGCTCGTAGCCGTTGATGTAAATGCTAAGGTATTGGTTCCCATAGTAACGGTTCTATTCCCGGAAATGGTTCCGTTAGTAGTATACAAGTTTGGTACAGTAGCTGCATTTGAGTTCACACCGTTTAACTGATTTGTAATCGTATTATTAGAAACAACCAAACTATTACTATTGATCAAATTAACATTTGCAGCGGTTACGCCATTCACAGCTGTTGTGAATACGTTGTTATTAGAAGTATTGGTAACACTGTTAACAATATTGGCAGTAGCATCTTGACCATTTACGGTACTTGTCAAAACATTCCCTGAACTAGAAACACTATGGGTTGTAGATGCATTGTTATTAAGACGTTGCCAAACAGAACCGTCAAAATAATACATTCCCACAGCAGTTACATTTGTAGTAGTGGCATTGGTGGTGCCAGATAAATCAGTAACATAGACCAAAGCACCTGTTTGGTTAGCGCCATAAGCGGTCTTAGAAACTAACTGAGTTCTTGTTAATTTCGGAGGTATGATACCATCTGGAGTTGTTGTTTCTGTTGGAGCTCCATTAACATCTAAGTTAGCCTTTGGGGAAGTAGTGTTGATACCTATTTGAGCATAGGTAGCAAACCCTGTGATACACAGTATTGTAGTGAGGATTTTTTTCATGATAATTGGGGTGCTAGTAAATTTGTTCAATACCAAGGTATTTAAATTCATTTATAAGGTGAAAAAATTGTCTTTGGATTTCCTTTAGTTGAAAGCTAAAAGAAAACAAACAAATGTATTTCAAAATGAAGATTGTAGATTTTTATTTAGATAAAATGATAGATAGAATCGATGAGTGAATTTCAAAGATAGCTAGATGGAAAGCTGCATGCTTTTGGTCGATCTTTTTATCTGCTATTATGTGGGAAAATTATATCAACTTTTAAATTTTGATGATTTTTGAATTTATAGTGGTAACCTTTTTCAAAAAACAGGAACCTTTTTGTATACCTTTTTCTAGTAGATTTTCAAGGAATTGTCAAAAGTCGATAATCACCTAAAAAACCTAACTCTTTAAAAACCTTCAATTTACCCAAAAAAAAGAGTAATCATTGCTGATTACTCTTGCTTAGTAGCGGGAACTGGACTCGAACCAGTGACCTTCGGGTTATGAGCCCGACGAGCTACCTACTGCTCTATCCCGCGCTATTGTGGTGCAAATATAGAACCTTTTTTAACTACAAACCAAATGTAAATCGATAATTTTTTCATTCTTTTGTTTTAAATTAATTCAATTTTATGGTTATGTTTTGGTAACCAATAAGAAATCAGATTCTTATAGCATGAGCTACTTCAAAAATATTTTTTCTTTTTTTTTAATTCTAATTGTTTTTGCCCAGTTTTCCGTTTGGTCACAGGAGTTGCCGCCTATTGTTACCTATGAAACCGATGCTTACAAAGCAGGGAATCAAAACTGGATGATTGCACAAGATGATCATCAATTTATCTATGCTGCCAATCATTCTGGCCTTTTAGAATTTAATGGCTCTGAATGGAAATTACACACAACACCCAACGAAACAACTGTACGTTCAGTACGGGTGGTAGATAATAAGGTATACACAGGTTGTTATATGGATTTTGGGTTTTGGGATCGAGAAGAAAATGGAACATTAGAATATTCTTCATTAAGTGATCGTGTGCCCGACTTGGTTCTAGACGATGAACAATTTTGGAATATTATAAGCTACGATAATTGGGTCATTTTTCAGTCGCTAGATCAATTGTTCTTATATGATTTAAAAACAGAAAATATAGAAGTGATTCATCCTGAGGGAGGAATTTTAAAAGTGTTCAATATTGGTGCTTCGGTATATTTTCAAACCATTAATAAAGGTTTGTTTGAAATAGTGAACGGAAATCCCATATTAATTTCGGATGCCGATGTATTGCGTAGAGCAAAAATCGTGAATTTATATCCAAACAAAAATGGATATATCATCCATACACAATTGGAAGGATTGTTTCAATTGTCAGAACAAAAATTGACACCAATTCCTCTGAACATTCCTCCCAAAAATATTTATAATAGTATTGAGCTTTCCAACGGAAATTTTGCATTAGGTACGGTTTCAGATGGTATTTACATCATCAATTCAGAAGGTGAAACACAATTGCATATCAATCAGGTAAACGGATTGAGCAATAATACAGTGCTGGCTTTGTTTGAAGATGCCAACAAAAATCTTTGGGTGGGGTTAGATAACGGTATCAATTGCATTAACCTGACTTCTTCCGTGGAAAGTTATATTGACGATACAGGTAGACTGGGAACCATTTATGCATCGGCATTGGTAGATAATATGTTATACTTGGGTACAAATCAAGGTTTGTTTTATAAGCATTTCAACAAATCGGAATCCTTTCAATTTATTAACAATACCAAAGGGCAGGTGTGGGATTTAAAAGTGATCAACGGAACACTTTTCTGTGGTCATGATTCCGGTACATTTATCGTGAACGACGATGTGGCTGACCGTATTTTTTCAGAATCGGGAACGTGGACCTTTACTGCAGTTCCAAATCAACCTACTATTTTATTACAAGGAAATTACTATGGAATTTCTGTTCTGGAGAAAGTTGGCGCAACATGGAAGTTTAGGAACAAGTTAGACGGATTTCAATATTCTAGTCGGTTTTTAGAAATTTTGGATGAAACACTTTTCGTAAGTCACGAATACAAAGGCGTGTTTAAAATTCATCCTAATAAGGATTTCGAGAATATTAAAGATTTTGAAATTTTAGAAAAACCTGTAAAAACGAAAAATGCGAGTATTACCAAATTTCAGAACACAATTTTATATGCTTCCAAGGAAGGGGTGTTTAAATGGAATTTGCAAGAAACAACATTTCAAAAAGATAGCCTGTTAACCAATGTGGTTCTACAAGATGGATATACTTCTGGCCGTTTAATTGTAGACGATTCAGATAAATTGTGGTTATTCACGCAAAACCATATCAATTATTTTACCCACAGTAATTTTGATGCCAAGCTGAGACATCATTCCATTCCTATTCCCTATGTACTGGCAAATGCGATGTCGGGATACGAAAATATTACATATATAAATGGTATAGAGGCCAAATATTTGATAGGAACGGTGAATGGCTATTATTTGTTTGATCCGGAAGATCAACCACACCGCGATTACCAAATTCATTTTACCGAAATTTCGGCATACCGAAGAAACGATACCATAAGTAGTTTGTCTTTTTCTGCAAGCGAAGAGTTTAATTACAAGGAGAATAATTTCAATTTTGCTTATAGCATTCCGCAGTTTAGTAAGTATGCAAATGCTGAATATCAATATAAGCTAGAAGGTTTTAATGATGAATGGAGTAGTTACAGTTCTGCGCCAAATAGCACCTTCAAAAGTTTGGCTCCTGGTGTCTATACTTTTAAAGTAAGAGGGAAAGTAGGCGATAGCCAAACCACCAATACGTTGTCCTACAATTTTGTGATTGCGAAACCTTGGTTTGCCACCAATATAGCCATCATCAGTTATGCAATTTTACTATTGATAATAGCTTTGATCATCAATCAAGTTTATAAGAATTACTACAACAAGCAGAAACAAAAGCTTATTGAAGACAGTCAGCGTGAAATAGAATTACATCAATTAGAAGCTGAAAAGAAATTGATGAAAGCGAAGACGGAAATGCTGGAAAAGGATATTGAAAGCAAGAATAGAGAGTTGGCCGCTTCTACTTTAAACCTTATCAAAAAGAACGAAATGTTATCAGCTATCAAAAATGATTTGAAAAAGCTAGATAGTACCAAAAATGTAAAATCGGTGATCACTACCATCAATTCCAATATCAATGAAGAAGATACGTGGAATAAGTTCTCGGAGGCTTTTAATAATGCTGATAAAGATTTTCTGAAGAAGATTAAAGAACTACACCCAAGTCTAACTCCAAACGATTTGCGATTGTGTGCTTACTTACGCTTGAACCTATCATCTAAAGAAATTGCACCGCTTTTAAATATCTCTGTTCGTAGTGTAGAGATCAAAAGATATCGTTTGCGTAAGAAAATGAATTTAGTCCATGAACAAGGCTTGGTTGATTACATTTTAAACATATAAATAACCACAACATTTCTTAAAATTACCTATACAATACCTCAACAATAACGTTGTAATTCTATTTTCGTTAAGATTTTTTAAGATTCTTTTCATAAGTAAGAAATTAGCTAACTTCCCTGTCTATAAGGGTTTGAAGATTGCTTCATTTTCGTTCAATTGTCAAATCTGTATGTTGTATACTTTTTATAGCACCAAAAATTATCAAATTCGCAATCAGAGGTTATAATTTTACCAAAACACAAATTATAACTATATGAAATCAAAAATTCTAATACTCATTTTCGGTTTTATGTCGTTGTTCACCTTTGCACAGGAATACGATATAGAAGGAGTCGTTTATGAGTCATCAACCGGGATGCCAATGCCGGGAGTCAATGTAGTACTTGCTGATAATTCAAAAGGTACTTCTACAGACTTCGACGGTAAGTTTATGTTAAATGGAATTTCAAAAGGTTCCGAAATCGTTTTCAGTTATATCGGTTTTCAAAGTAAAACCATTACCATTCAAAATGGGGAAGCGTTAACCATTAATCTAGAAGAAGACACCAATGCATTAGAAGAAGTAGTGGTTATTGGATATGGTGCACAAAAGAAAAAAGAAGTAACCGGGGCAGTAGCTACTGTTGGAGTAGAAACTATTGAAAATTTAGATCCGGTAAACGTTGCACAATCACTACAAGGTACTACTTCGGGTGTAAATGTAACGCCAACAGGTGGAACACCAGGTGCGGAAGCAAATATTCGTATTCGTGGGGTGTCTACCAATGGACAGAACAAGCCTTTGATTATTTTAGATGGTTTTCAATATGAAGGTGGATTAAATTCTATCAACCCTCAAGATATTGAAACGATTACAGTTTTGAAGGATGCTCAGGCAGCCATCTATGGTACTATAGGTGCTAATGGGGTTATTTTGGTAACTACGAAAAAAGGAAGAAGAGATCAGGCGCCGAAGATTTCTTATCAAGGTTATACTGGTATTCAGGAAACTACGCGTAAGCTTTCTTTGTTAAATGCAACGGAGTATGCATTATTATTGAATGAAAGCTATGCAAATGCAGGGCAAACCTTGCCATTTAGCAATGTTGCTGGTTTAGGTACAGGAACCAATTGGCAAGATGAGGTTTTTGAAACTACCAATGTTACAAGTCACAATTTATCCGTTTCTGGTGGTTCGGAAAAGATAAGTTATTCATTAAGTGGATCACTGCTAGATCAGGAAGGGATTATAGCTCCAGATAAGGCTAATTTTCAAAGAGGAACGGCTTCCATTACATTGGATGCAGATATTACAGATAAATTCAGAATGTCTACCAAGTTCTTTTACAACAGTACTACGAGCAGAGGTATCAATTCATTTAGCTTGGGTTCTGTATTGTTCAATGCAGCGAATATTGCGCCAACCATCGCTACAGATCAGTACAACTTAGATGGAACTATCAATTTGGGAAATGAGGTAGTGAATCCTTTAGCTCAAATAGATAATACGTATAATAAGTATATTACAAATCGTTTAAGTGGTACGGTTCAGGCAACTTTGGAGTATGCAAAGAACTTGGAATTACAAGGGCGTATTGGTTTTAATACTTCTAATACCAAGAATCGTGATTTTTCTCCTTCTTATTATTATGGAGCCAACAAGATTTATACAAACAGTATCAGCTCTGTTACACTGGGTAAAATCAATGATAATGATTATACCTTCGATATTTTCAATACCTACCAAAATACCTTTGCAGATGCACACAACGTGACATTTTTACTTGGGATGACGGTATATGAAACCAATGGAGAAGGATTGTATGGTTCTAGAACGGGAGTACAAGCCAATAGTTGGGATTTTGCTGATTTAAGCAGCGCAAATGGAGTTGGCGAAGAACAGACCAATTCATCTTATGCCTATTTGTTAAGAAGACTTTCATACTTTACCAGATTACAGTATAACTATAAAGGAAAATACTTGTTGTCTGCTATGTTGCGTAGAGATAGTTCTACACGTTTTGGGCCTAATAATCGCGTAGCATATTTTCCATCCGCTACGGCAGGTTGGTTAATTTCTGAAGAAGATTTCTTTAATGAGGAAGGCTTTGTAAGTAGCTTAAAACTTCGTGGTAGCTATGGTGTTTTGGGTAACGACCAAATTGTAGATTATGGGTATGTTTCATTATTAAATGGAGAAGCTACCTATGTATTGGGTGCAGATCAATCCTTGGTAAACGGAAATGCTTTGGGAACTTTAGCAAATCCTGATTTACAATGGGAAGAAGCTAAGAAGTTTGATGTGGGTGTTGATATGAGTTTTTGGAATGATAAAATGTCAGTAACCGCAGATTACTTTATCAACAACCGCGATAACTTATTGATATCCAATATTCCGGTTTCTGGTATTTTAGGAGTAGGAGCTCCAGGTGCTGCGAGTCCTACTAAAAATGCAGGAGCGGTGCGCAATGCAGGTTTAGAATTTGCTATTAATTATGCCGAGAATATTTCAGATGATTTTTCATTCTCTGTAGGTTACAACATAAGTACCTTGAAGAATGAAGTAACTGAAGTAAACGGAACCGAATTTGTAGAAGGTGGAGCTTTTGGGATTGGTCAATTAGCGCCATCACGCATGGAAGAAGGTATGCCGCTAGGATATTTCTACGGATATGTAACTGATGGAATTTTCCAAAATCAGGCAGAGGTAGATGCACATCCATCTCAGCAGGCTTTAGGAGCAGCGGCACATCCGGGTGATATTCGTTTCAAGGATTTAAATGGAGACGGAATTGTAAATTCAGATGACCGTACCATGATAGGAAACCCTATTCCAGATGTAACGATGGGATTCAATTTAACCATCAACTACAAGAATTTTGACTTTGCTACCTATACCTATGCCAATTTAGGAAACGACATTGTACGTAACTTTGAGCGCGATCAGCCAAATGTGAATAAAATGAGTTATTGGTTAGATCGTTGGACGGGACCTGGAACTAGCAACACAGTACCTAGAGTTACAACTGCAGCAACTTCAAACAAAGTATTCTCAGATTTCTTTGTGGAAGATGGTTCATTTGCTCGTATCCAAACCATGTCTTTAGGATATACTATTCCAAAGCTATTCACAGAGAAAGTTGGGATTGATAAATTCAGAATTTATGGAAAAGTTGACAACGTATACACGTTTACCAATTATTCAGGATATGATCCTACAGCCTCTACCGGTGCGCCAATTGGTGGTGGTATAGACCTTGGGTTTTACCCATTACCTAGAACATATATGTTAGGTGTAAATGTTGAATTTTAATTAGAAGACAAAGATGAAAAACATCATAAAACATAAAATAGTAGTAGGGGCTTTGGTAGCTTCAGCAATGTTCACAAGTTGTGGAGACGACTTTGTAGAAACAGATGCTCCTTACGGAATCAATTCAGAATCGTATTTCTCTAGTCAGGATGATTATTACAATGCCTTGGTAGGTGCGTATGATGTATTACAGTCTACGTATGTAAATGTAATCATGGGAGAAATAGCCTCAGACAATGCTCATTGTGGAGGAGAAAGTGCTACCGATGTAATTGGTTGGCAACAGGTAGATAGAATGGTGCAAACACCAGTAAATGATAATCTAAAGAATGTATGGGACTGGAACTTTGCAGGTGTACAGCGTGCCGCTTTCATTCTGGAAAATAAAGATAAAATAGAATTTGAAGGAAAAGACCAAATCATTGGAGAGGCGTATTTCTTAAGAGCGTATTTCAATTTTGAATTGGTAAAATGGTTTGGGCCTATTCCTATCAAACCAGAAGGGCAATTTGTTTCTGGAGACGAAACATCATATCCCAGAGCTACTACAGCAGAGGTATATGCATATATCGAGAGCGATTTAGTAGCAGCAAAAGGAATGGTAAGTGCTACAGCTCCCGAAGTTGGTAGAGTTACAAAAGGAGCTGTTCAGGCACTATTAGGAAAAGCATATTTGTATCAAGATAAATTTGCAGAGGCAGCAACTGAATTGGATGATGTCATTAATTCGGGGATGTATCATCTATACGGAAGTGTAGAGGGCGAAAGCTATTCAAACTTGTTTGAGTACATGGCAGAAAACAGTGCAGAGTCGGTTTTTGAGGTTCAGTATACAGGTACAGAAGGTGCTGGTTTTGGATGTTTGCAATGTTCAGAAGGTAACGTAGCCGTAGGTTTTAGCGGTATTCGTGGGTATTCAGGGCCAACTTTTGAAGGTGGTTATGGGTTTAACCTTCCAACGGAAGAAGCATACAATGCTTTTGATGCAGACGATATGCGTAAAGATGTAACCGTTTTAGATATCGAAGCATGGGCAGCAGCCAATCCTTCCGTAGAATACTCCATCGGAAATCAAGATCCGGAAACAGGGCATACAGGATATTACAATCGCAAATATTTACCAAGGATTAATGACAATCAGGGAGACGCAAATCTTACGCAACCAAATAACTATAGAGCTATTCGCTTTGCAGATGTATTGTTAATGGCAGCAGAAGCTTATAACCGTGGCGGATTGAGTGATGCAACAGCTCAAGAATACATGAATGAAGTAAGAAGAAGAGCTTTTGGTGATGAAAACCATGATGTAATTGCAACCGGAAATACATTGACAAATTTAATTTGGAACGAGCGTAGACTGGAACTTATGGGAGAAGGTCACCGTTTCTTTGATTTGGTACGTACCAATCAGGCGGCTGGAACCATAGACGGATTTACCGCTGGTAAAAACGAAGTATTCCCAATTCCATTACAGGAAATTCAATTCTCTCAGGGTGCCTGGGAACAAAACCCTAACTATTAATTGGAAAGTAATATGAAAAACATAACATATATATGCGCGTTTGTTCTTGCATTGTTTGCCACTTCGTGTAGCGATGATGAAGACAATATCGATTTTATCAATGACGTAAATCCGCCAAGCAATATTTCGGCCTTGTTTACCATTACACAGGACAATTCTGGTTTGGTAACCATTGCGCCAAAAGGAGAAGGCGTGGGAACTTACATGGTTGATTTTGGAGACGGAACTAGTGATGCTGCAGAAGTAGCTGTTGGAAATAGTGTAGAACACTCCTATACAGAAGGAGTGTACGATGTTACCATTACAGGAGTTGGCGTTACAGGAAAAACAACATCCACGGTAATGCCGTTAACCGTATCGTTCATAGCGCCAGAAAATTTCATGGTTAATATTGCTCAAACTACGGGAGATACATTTTCTATAGATGTATCGGCTTCGGCAGATTATGAAACCTATTTTGCTGTTTGGTTTGGAGACGTAGAAGACGAAGAACCAACTGCTTTTATGGAAGGGGAAACCATTACACATACCTATGCCGCAGTGGGTACATATACGGTAACCGTAGTTGCGTATAGCGGTGGTGCCGCTACAGTATCTTATACTCAGGAGGTAGTGATTGCCAATCCACTATTATTACCTATCACTTTTGAAAATACAACATTAAGTTATGAGTTCTCTGACTTTGGAGGTGTAGCTTCGTCAGTGGTAGCAAACCCAGATATTTCAGGAATCAACTTAAGTGCTACAGTAGGTCAATCAATAAAAACTGCTGGTGCCGAAGTTTGGGGAGGAACCTTATTAACACTAGGAGATCCTATCGATTTCTCAACCAATCAAATGTTCAGAGTAAAAACATGGTCACCAATCGCGGGAGCCACTGTGAAGTTAAAAGTAGAAAACTTAGCAGATGGAAATATAGCGTATGAAGTAGATCAAACTACAACGGTAGCTAATGAATGGGAATATTTAACCTTTGATTTCTCTGGAATTGATACAGCACAGGAATATAGCAAAGTGGTTATCTTCTTTGACTTTGGAAACAACGGAGCAGGCGATACCTTCTATTTTGATGATGTGTATTTGACAGATGGAGCAGCTCCTAAAATTCTTCCGTTAACCTTTGAGTCTACTACCTTGGATTATGGATATGGTGATTTCGGGAATGCGTATGCATCTAAAGTGGCAAATCCTGATATGACAGGATTGAATACTTCTGACAACGTAACCAAAGTAACCAAAGTTGTAGGCGCAGAAACCTGGGCGGGTACTGCCATCTTGTTAACAGAACCTATTGATTTTACCACCTATCAGAAAGTAAAAGTAAAAGTATGGTCGCCACAAGCAGGCATTCCGGTATTGTTTAAAATGGAGAATGCCAGCAATAGCGCTATCGCTACAGAACTTTCAGTAAACACAACCGTATCCAATCAATGGGAAGAATTGGTGTTCGATTTTACAGGGATCGACAACAACAATGCATACCAGAATGTAGTATTGTTCTTCGATTTTGGAACCGCGGGTACCGGTACTGATTATTATTTTGATGATGTTGAACTTACAAACTAAAACAAACATGAAAAAGATATTCGCAGGAATAGGAGTGGTATTGACTATTTGTTTAGCGGCCATTTCTTGTCAGGATGACGACCAGACTTTTGGAGACATCGTGGCACCCACTAATATAGAGATCGGCTACGAGATTGTTGGAGTCGATGCAGAAAACGAATACGGCGATGGTTCCGGTACGGTTAACTTTACCGTAACAGCAGACAATGCATCTAGCTATAAAGTAATGTATTCAGACGGTACTTCGGCAAGTGTGCCAAGTGGTGTGTTTACAAAACAGTTTACCAAAAATGGAGTAAATACCTATACTGTTACAGTTATAGCATACGGTACAGGTGGATCGGCTTCTAATACATCAACGGAAGTAAAGGTGTTTAGTGACTTCTCAGATCCTGAAGCATTACAGTTGTTAACAGGTGGTTCTTCTAAAGTATGGTACTGGGCGGCAGCTACACCTGGGCATTTAGGGGTAGGACCGAATAACGATGATTTGGCGAGCAATTATCAACCTACCTATTATGCAGCAACTCCGTATGAAAAAGCGGGTTCTGCAGACAGCAACTGTTTGTATGAAAATGAATTGACCTTTATGTTAGATGGCGAAACCTTAACCTATACCTTGGATAATGGCGGAAGAACTTTCTTCAACGTTGCATACGAAGGTGTTGTAGGAGGTAGTGCTGGTCAAGATATGTGTTATGACTACGATACGTCTGGTGAACGCGTGGTAACTCTTTCTCCATCCAATTCATTGGTAGCGGCAGAAAATACAAGAGGAACTAGTATGACCTTCTCAGATAATGGGTTTATGGGGTATTATATTGGAACCAGTACCTATGAAATTCTTTCTTTGGAAAGCAACAAAATGGTGGTAAGAGCCATTCCGGGTAGCGACCCTTCATTGGCATGGTATCACACCTTTACAACCAATCCACCAGATCAGGGAGAAGATGATACAGATTATACCAACCTAGTTTGGTCAGATGAATTTGATGTAGATGGAGCACCAAATGCAGACAATTGGTCTTACAACTTAGGAACAGGCGATAGTGGCTGGGGTAACAACGAGCAGCAATACTATACAGATGATTCTGACAATATTAGTGTTGCAGATGGCGTATTAAAGATCACTGCTAAAGCAGAAAGTTTTATGGGATCTAACTATACTTCAGCGCGTATTGTTTCAGAAAACAAGTTCGATTTTACCTACGGAAAAGTAGAATTTAGAGCGAAGCTACCGCAAGGAGCAGGAACATGGCCGGCATTGTGGATGTTAGGATCAGATTATGCTACCAATACCTGGCCGGGTTGTGGTGAGATTGACGTGATGGAGCATGTAGGAAACGATCAAAATACCATTCATGGTACGTTACACTATCCTGGAAACTCTGGCGGTAATGCCAATACAGGTAGTACTACAGTATCCGATGCTTCCGAAGCTTTCCATGTATACAGCGTTATTTGGAGTCCAGATAGTATTCGCTTCTTTGTAGATGATCAGGAAGCGTTTCACACGGTGGCCAATTCAGATGCGTTACCGTTCAATAGTGATTTCTTTATCATCATGAACGTGGCTATGGGAGGTAACTTTGGTGGAGATATAGATCCTGCCTTTACAGAATCTTCTATGGAGGTAGACTATGTACGTGTATATCAATAAAATGTAGTGTGTTTAGTGAGTTATATTCAATAAGACAGCGCTTCCCGAAGATTTTTCGGGAGCGCTTCTTTGTACCACTACATGCCTTAAAAAGACAATCAAGATGAAAAAAAATAGTATCACACTGTTGTTGCTGGCTTTGATGGCCACGGGTGTAAAAGCACAACTATCCAACGTTGCAAGTGAAATTGCCATCGAGTCTAAAGTAGACTCGGTACTTTCTTTGATGACGCTAGATGAAAAAGTAGGTCAATTAGTGCAGTACAGTGCTAGTTGGGATGTAACCGGACCTGCTACCGGAGGAAATGAGCGCAAGCGCGAAAACCTAAAGAAGGGATTGGTAGGTTCTATGCTGAATGTAACTGGGGTAAAAGCTACCCGCGAGGCTCAGCGTTTAAATATGGAGCATTCACGTATCAAGATTCCTTTGCTTTTTGGGTACGATGTGATCCATGGCTACAAGACCATGTATCCGGTGCCGCTAGGCGAAAGTGCTAGTTGGGATTTAGACTTGATGGAACGTACAGCACGCGCAGCGGCAAGAGAATCTGCAGCAGCCGGAATCGGTTGGACGTTTGCACCCATGGTAGATGTTTCCAGAGATGCCCGTTGGGGACGTATCATGGAAGGCGCGGGTGAAGATCCGTATTTGGTATCTAAAATAGGAGTTGCACGCGTTAAAGGATTTCAGGGGACGGATTATACTAACCCTACGTCTATTGCGGCTTGTGCCAAGCACTTTGCAGGCTATGGATTTGCAGAAGCAGGGCGCGATTACAATACGGTAAATATTGGGATGAACGAACTGAACAATACCATCTTACCTCCGTTCAAAGCAGCGGCCGATGCAGGGGCTTTAACCTTTATGAACTCTTTCAATGAGATTGACGGATTGCCTTCTACCGCAAACCCATACTTGCAGCGTACCTTGTTAAAAGGTGCCTGGAACTGGAAAGGATTGATGGTATCTGACTGGGGATCTATTTCAGAAATGATTCCTCATGGGTATGCCAAAGATTTAAAAGAAGCAGCATACCTAGCGATTCAGGCAGGGAGCGATATGGATATGGAAGGCAATGCCTACGAGTCTAGCTTGGCAGCATTGGTACAAGAAGGTCGCGTGGATCAGGAATTGGTAGACGATGCTGTGCGCAGAGTGCTACGCGTAAAGTTCCAATTAGGCTTGTTTGAGGATCCCTACAAGTATTGTGATGAAGAAGCAGAAAAAACGGAGCTTTATTCCAAAGCCAATCAAGCATTAGCCTTGGAAGCTGGTAAAAAGTCCATCGTTTTATTAAAGAACGAAGGGAATGTATTGCCAATCCAAAAATCAGTAAAACATATTGCAGTGATTGGTCCGTTAGCAGATGACAAAGACAGTCCGTTAGGAAACTGGAGAGCACAGGCAGAAGCCAATTCAGCAGTATCTGTGTTAGAAGGAATCAAAAATTACGCAGGGAAAGGAGTAAAAGTAACCTATGCGAAAGGAGCTGATTTATCTACCGGAGATCGTTCGTTCTTAAAACATATGACCTTTAATGAAGATGATACCAGTGGCTTTGCCGATGCAGTGAAAAAAGCAAAAGCAGCAGACTTGGTGATCTTAGTGGTTGGAGAAGATGCATTTCAATCTGGGGAAGGCCGTAGCCAAACCGATGTTGGGTTTGCAGGTGTACAAGATGAACTGATACAAAAGGTTTACGAAGCCAATCCAAATGTGGTGATGGTGCTGATGAACGGTCGTCCTATGGATATCAGTTGGAGTGCAGAACACCTACCTGCTATTGTAGACAGTTGGTTGCTAGGGGCACAACATGGAAATGCAGTGGCTGAGGTATTGTTTGGTAACTACAATCCATCAGGTAAATTGCCGGTATCTTTTCCTAGAAACGTAGGGCAGGAGCCGTTATATTACAATCAAAAGAGTACGGGAAGACCATCGGAAATTGCCGAGGTTACCTATTCGCACTACATTGATAGCCGAAGAGATGCGTTGTATCCATTCGGGTTTGGATTAAGCTATACTACGTTTACTTATAGCGATGTAACGCTCAGTGCAGACAGCTTTCAGAAAGGTGGCGCTATTACGGCAAGCGTAACGGTAACCAATACTGGTAAAGTGGCAGGGGAGGAAGTAGTGCAATTGTACGTGCGTGACTTGTTTGCGAGTTTAACCCGACCTATCAAAGAGTTGAAAGGTTTCCAAAAAATACAATTAAAAGCAGGCGAAAGCAAAACGGTAAGCTTTACCATTGATGAAGAGCTGTTAACATTCTACACAGCAAAACAAAGATGGGAAGCCGAGCCGGGAGACTTCAAACTGATGATTTCAGGAGATTCTTCAGGGATGCCAGAAACGCTATTCACGCTTAAGAACTAAAAAGATATGAAACAGCTAGTAGTAGCAGTCATCTGTCTAAGTATGTTCAGTACTTCACTTTTCGCCCAAAAGAAAGGAAAGCAATTGGTGTGGGAAGAGAACTTTACAGCAGCTACTTTAAATGATGAAGATTGGAATTTTGAGTTAGGCGATGGTTGCCCAAACATTTGTGGATGGGGAAACAATGAGCGCCAAGTGTATACCCAAGAGAACCACGAACTGAAGGATGGTCAATTGATCATCACTGCAAAGAAAGAGGGTGACCTTTATACTTCTACCCGAATTACGACACAAGGGAAGCAGGAGTTTCAATATGGATATATCGAAATCAAAGCGAAGCTACCTACGGGACAAGGCATTTGGCCGGCATTCTGGATGTTGGGAAGCAACATTACCGAAAAAGGATGGCCGTGGAGTGGCGAGATTGATATTTTGGAGTATGTAGGCAAAGAACCGCATATGGTGTACACGTCTTTACATACGCAAGACAGCCATGGAGAAACGATCAATAGTAAAAAGACGGCTTTTGAAAATATAGAAGAAGGCTATCACACTTTTGCGATTGATTGGGATGCCGAGCGTATCATCTTTTTTGTAGATGAACAACCTGTATACACCTTCGCTCCCGAAAACAAAACCGAAGCGGTATGGCCGTTTGACCAACCGTTTTACATATTGGTGAATATGGCCATAGGAGGCAACTTTGGAGGCCCGGAAGTAGATGATACCATCTTCCCACAACAATATAGTATCGATTACATTAAAGTGTATCAATACTAGATAGTTCTTGTGATTCAAACCGCCTTCGGGCGGTTTTTTTTTGTGGATACTATAAAGCATCTAGGTGGCTGAGTGATTTACGTAGTGCAACGTAGTAAATTGTACCGAAGCCCCGATATGTAGTAGTAATGCCCCTGCACTTCGGTACACTTTTCAATCCTTTACTTCGTAGTATTGAAAACCACTCAGTGACCTGC
>NZ_FPBK01000001.1:642111-998759 GCF_900116665.1 Pustulibacterium marinum
ATTGAAAACCACTCAGTGACCTGCCTTGGTGTATGGTAGTAATGATTCGGCACTTCGGTACACTTTTCAATTCTTTACTTCGTAGTATTGAAAACCACTCAGTGGCCTGTTATGGCGAAGGCGTATTGGTGTTAAAACAACAGCCACTGACTTCCCCTCTTATCAATGGCTGTTGCACTTTTACTAACGGTTTATTTCTACATTTCTAGTTAGTGAGGTAGTGTAGTGTTTTTTCGTAGGTGCTTTGTACTTCGGGGATGGAACGATCCCAGGAGTTGAGTTCGGCAGTGACGGCATCGTTATCTAACTGGCGCAATTGATGCAGGGCCAGGGCCAGGGTTTGTTGCAGGTCATCATCGTCTAAGAAGCGTTTGCCTGCAATGAGTTGAATGGCGACTTCGGGATATTTTCTAAAAAAGGAATCGTTGCGGGCATGGCTGATGCTGCGTATGGCAGCTTTGCATACGGTGGGTTCATCGCTTTGCAACCAATCTACCATAACGGGTAGGGCATGTGCATGGCCTACGGTGCTGCAATAATAATCAAAGGCGCGCACCAGGGCTTCCTGTACCCGTTGGCTGGTATCGGTACTTACTTCTTGCCGAAGTACTTGTAAAGCTCGCGGGTTCTTTACAGCAATACGCCCCAGAAGGCATACGCCCAAACTGCGTATCTGTTCGTTTCGGTAGGTTAAAAATCCATAGGCATAGGCAAAACAATCGGCCGTTGTTTTGTGTTGAAACATGTCTTGTGCGGTCCCTTCAATGGGTTGATACCCCTGGACGCTGTTCTGTAGTTTTGTGATGGTCGCTTTCATAAGGTTTTGTGTTTAGCATTTATACATCTTTTGCTATTACCTCTACTCTTTTAAAGGTACACCATAAACAACCGCCACAACCATCTCTCTCCACTTTTTTAAGTGATATCCCTAAGAAATAGGAAATTATAAAAACCACCTCATTTGTATTTCTAATTAGGCGTTTTTGTCCCTCTGAAAATTTCATTTTGACAAAAAAAATGTGAAACGCCACTCTGTGCAGAAGCTTAATTATAAGTAGGTTATCCTTTGAAAACTAACAAATATCATTGATTACAGTCAAAAGGAAACGTCAAAAATTAAGTAGGCGCATTTTGGGTATCGCTTTTAGCAACAAGGGTCACAAAAAATGGCAAAGTCGTAGTTTGGTCGATACCTTGTCGGTACTTTATCGTGGTTAGTACGTCGTTGCTCTGTGGATGCTCTGTAATTACTTCGGGGAATCGTCGGGGGATTCATAGGGAATCGTCGATGCCCGCTCGGGGTTTGGTCGATAGCTCCTCGGGTGATTGTCGTGAACGTGTCGTGGCAGCCTCGTGGAAACGTCGGCTTTTGTCGTGGAAGGGTCGTGGGAGTGTCGTGAACTTGTCGTGGAGCGGTCGTGAACCGCGATGCTCAAAAAGCTCTTTACACCCTATTTTTTTACATCTTTTTCTTACGAAAAGACGTTGTTGCACTTTTTTAATGCTTCTTTACGTGTGTATATAAACACTGCCTTCTATTGTATTCCGGAACGTTGGCTGTTACCCCTTATTTGATTGTAAGATAGGGAATTGATTTGGGGTTTGCAAGGGGGAATTTGGTTATAGGTTGTTTAGTTTGAAGATTGAAATTGATGAAATCTTAATCTTTGCAGTTTAATGTTCTTGAAAAAAGTAGAAATTAGAGTAACTACTATTTTAAATATTGTCTAGAAGTTTTTTATTCGTTCCCTGCTTCATGAGAATATTAGTCGAGAACTTTTACTATAATTTTATTAGTTGGTTTTTCTAAATACATTTCGTTTTAGTTTTTGCCTAGCACATTATATACCTTTAACATATAATGTATGCCTGTAACAGATTTTAAATATCCTTTAGTTTGATTAAATGTAGAGATATTCCATTATTGTAACGTGTTGATAAATAGGTTTTCATGTCGTGTTTAAACTTGTTAAAGTCACTTGTGTTCCTATATTTTGAACTGTATACCGTATAACACTGTTATTGTTTATTCTAATTCTGGTATTCCCAATTCTTTCAAATATTTATATGTACCATTATAAAATTCGCTTGGCCTTGTTTTATCAAAGTCGGAGCCTTCAGGGACAAAAATTACCATACCCTGACGTGCTCTTGTAAGTAAAACTCTGTATGTATTTTTTAAATAACTTTGATCAATCTCTTTTCTTATGTTTTGCCATTTAGTACCCTTAAAATTTTGATATTTCCAGGACAAATCATCTAAATGAAAATTTGCACCCCAAGCGACACAAGCCCAATCAATCTCAAGACCTTGGATATCAAATTCAGTAGCAATATCCTCCATATAGTATGATGATCTAGTATCTTCATTATCGTTCAGAAACCAATTGGCTGCCTTTATTTCGTTCTTGACATCAATTCCATAAGGTCTTAATCTTCGCGCGCCAGAAGAAGCAATTAATCCGTAGCGCTCCGTTCCTTTTGACATATTCTTTACCCATTGTTTTGCTAACTCTAAATCACGGGTCAACATAATAGGATAATCAAACTTTATCTCTTGGTACAGTTCCTTTGCAGAATCCTTTTTTAAATCTAATAAATCATGAATGAAATCTGAGAGTTTCTCCGAGCGAAATGACCTTACCGAAACGGCTAAATGTAAATCCGTTTGGATATTTGCGTTGATAGTTAACCAATCTTTTAGTTCAGTTTGTTTTAAATAATTTTCATTTTCAGTTATCAAATTTGAATAATGTATTTCCCATTCAGAATAATGTTCTTTTAATGCTATAATCCACTCTTCTAATCCTGCTTCTCCTGTATTAATTTCTTGGCCACCTCCAATCAAGCAGATTATTGTACACCAATCTTTATGACGATTCATTACATTAATTAGGAATTCAGGTTCAGACATGTTAAAGTCCTCAATTCCTTTTTTTCTTTTCATAAATGAACTTGCTTGTTGCATTGTCCATGCTCGTTGAGCTTCATCAAATACAACAACTTTTTCTATTGGAGCTTTTTCAGATAATAAATTATCGTCTCTGAAGTGATGAATATTTTGGATAAAAGCATTTGCTTTTATTGCTGCTTCTTTTTTTGTTTTATTTTCTCCGGTTTCTTTTGCTGTTTGGACTTCATTTCTAGTTAAAGCTTCTCTTAATACATCAACCAGAGGTCCATTTCCAGAAAGAAAAACCGCATGCTCGTTTTCGTCAGCATTCATTCGTTCATTTGCAATGTTTAATCCCGCAAGAGTTTTTCCGGCACCAGGAACTCCGGTAACAAAACAAATTGATTTAGCTTTTGAAGTTTTTGAATACTCTACAATTTCGTTTATACAAGTTGTAGTTTTTGAAAGATTTATTGCTCCCGAATCAGAACGAGTAATTTCTTTTACATCATGTCCTTTATACAGGGCTTGAGCAGCTTCAATAATAGTCGGGGTTGGTTTATAAATAGAGTTTTCCCAAGAAACTATATCAATTGATTTATTATTTTCAGTAATGAAAGAATTTATGACTTCTTGTAAATTTTTCTTATTCGATTTGGCAGCTGTTCTATGTTTAATAATTTCTTGTAATTCATTAATTATAGTTTCTGCATTTGTTGCAACAAGAATTGGAATCAATTTTATACAATGACTTCCTTCATGAAAATTCTTTAGATCAATTGTATAATCAATAACTTGTTCGATTGCATATTTTGCGTACCAACCGTCACCAACTTTAAACTCTATGATAAATGCAGTGTCCTTTACGATGACGATATTATCAACTCTTTTTCCCATTCTTGGGATTGCAAACTCAAAATAGATTTGTCCTTCCAATCCATTTAATTGATCTTTAAGAATTTCAATTTGCTTTTTCCAGGCGTTAGTTTGCAACTCATCTAAACTTCTGTTGCTATGATTCATACTTAATTCTCCGATTATACTGGAAACTGAATCATTTAAAAATTGGTCTATCGTATTTGAGTAATATGCTCTTTTCATTTCATTTTCTTTTGTGTCAATAAGATTCTTGGCATTAGACAAAACCTGTTATAATGGAGATATACTAATGATATTGTGTGCTATTTTTGTCATAAGAGGAATTTCTAATAATCTTATTTTTCCTATAAATCACTTAGTTTATTATCGTTTCCCTTTTACAAATACTTGCGAACGATGCCATGCAAATGCAGCTTGTGATGGATGGTAGGCGGGTTCTTTGGGTAGCAAGAGTTCTGCCCCTTGGAATTGCGAAATGGCATATACCGAGGGTTGTTCGGTAACTACTGGTGAAACTATGACGCGGTAATCGTCATCTACCCCAATCAACCCACGGTCAAACGCGCGGTGTAAGGTGGGCGATAGTGAAAAACCATTCGTCACGGTATCGTCTAAAGAGGTCTTAAAGGGTATGATATGGCAGGCGTCTACCATTTGTATGGGCAAGCCTGTTTGCACCTGCATGCCCGAAATGCAACACCGGTGTTGGTAGAGTTTTGGAATGGTTTTTTTAAATACATCGCTGCGTACATAGCGTTCTATTTGATAAATTTCTTTGGAGGGCTTTTCCTGAAACCATTTCATTTTGGTTTGATAGGTTTCCGCAGGCTCTTGTAACATTTCGTCAGCTAGTTGAGTATAGCGTTTTTCCAAACCTTCTGCATCATAGGCTTGTTTGGTGGCTGGGAAATAGGTAGCCAGTAATACTTCTGTTAGATAAGCTGCATGTACTGGGTTTGTGAGTAGTTGAAACAGGTCTGGGGCTAGCTCTGCATAGCGTACTTCTTCTTCGAGCATTTTGAAGCTTTTGATACTTCGGGAAGTGGTGGTGAGTTTATCCAATCCATTCCAAGTGACCAAATTCCAAAAGTCTCCTTTTTCGTTCTTTAAATGGAAAAAGGGCAATGAGAATGTGGGAATATGTGCTGTGATGACCAAAGCCTCCCAATTAGTTTGAAAAGCCGTGACCAACTCTGGACTCACATATACTTTTGGACTGCGGATGCTGCCATTTTGGATCAATTGAATGACCGAAAGCAATAGTACCGGTTTGTGGGGTGCTTTTCCTAATCCTTTGCTGTAACCTTGTTTTAGGGTCTGAAAGTATTTGGTGTATTTGGCTAGTTGTTGGTTCAAAGTTTCGTTGTAGTAGTGCCTAAATATACAACAAAACCTCACATCATATCATAAAACAGTTGTAATTCAAGGCGGCGTATTTCTTTTTTTTGTCATTACATGCTTTCTGTGTCTCTTTTTTTAAAAAATATAATTAACTGATTATTAGCTGATTAATTTATGTAAAACCACTATACATAACACTTCCATTACAGTTGCGGACACTTGTGTTTTGGTAAAGTGTTGTTTTACTGTATTTTAGTTAAAATAAAGCGGACACTTGTGTTGTTTTCTGTTAGTGTTCTGTGTTCATCCTGTAAGCTTTCTGTAAGCAATCCCTATGCTTTCTCTTAGTTGGCTCTTAGGTTTTCTAAGTATGGTCTGTGCATGCTTTTACCAAGGTTCTGTCTACCTTCCTTCAACCTTCTTTTGATCTTTTGGTAGTGCCTGTAACTTTTGGGTTATTGCTGTACGTAGAAAGCTGATAACATTCAACTAAAACCGTATCTTTGCCCCAAAGCAATTACATATGAGTCATAAAGCAGGATTTGTAAACATCATAGGAAACCCAAACGTGGGGAAATCTACCTTGATGAATGCCTTTATAGGCGAGAAGTTGAGCATTATTACTTCCAAAGCACAAACTACCCGCCACCGTATTTTGGGGATTGTGAATGGAGACGATTTTCAGGTGGTATTGTCTGATACTCCGGGAATCATTAAACCTGCCTATGAGCTGCAATCTTCTATGATGGACTTTGTAAAGAGTGCTTTTGAAGATGCCGATGTGTTGCTATACATGGTGGAGATAGGCGAGAAGGAACTGAAAGATGAGGCTTTTTTCAAAAAGATCAACAAGGCTAAGATTCCTGTATTGCTGTTATTGAATAAGATAGATACCACTTCGCAGGAACAATTGGAGGAGCAAATGCTTTATTGGAAAGAAAAAGTACCGAAAGCAGAAGTATATCCTATTTCGGCATTGGAGAACTTTAATGTTCCGGAAGTGTTTGATCGTATTTTATCGTTGTTACCAGCTTCGCCTCCCTTTTACCCAAAAGATCAGCTAACGGATAAGCCAGAGCGTTTTTTTGTGAATGAAAACATTCGCGAAAAGATTTTGGTGAACTACAAGAAGGAAATTCCGTATGCGGTAGAAGTAGATACTGAGGAGTTTTTTGAGAGTGAAGAGATCATTCGTATTCGTTCTGTGATCATGGTAGAGCGTGAAACTCAAAAGGGAATCATTATTGGTCATAAAGGAGAAGCGATTAAGCGTGTAGGGATGCAAGCGCGTGCTGACCTGGAGAAATTCTTTGGTAAACAAATACATATTGAGCTTTATGTAAAAGTGAATAAAGATTGGCGTAGCAATGCAAATCAGCTTAAGCGTTTTGGGTACAATCAGAAGTAAGTTTGAAGTGTTTTGAATTATTCAACAGCTTCGACTCCGCTCAGCCTGACACCGGGTTTTTAGTTATAATTGGCTTCGATTACTTCGTAAGGTATCTTCGATTAAAATGTATTTTACTCTCGATAATGCTCAGCCTGACACCGGGATTTTAGTAGTTATGGGGCTTCGACTCCGCTCAGCCTGACACCGAGATTTTAATTATGATTGGCTTCGGTTACTTCGTAATGTATCTTCGATTAAAATGTATTTTACTCTCGATAATGCTCAGCCTGACATGGTGGTAGAGGTATGATTTTTCGTTGTGATTGGCTTCGACTCCGCTCAGCCTGACACTGGGTTTTTCGTTGTTGAGCAGCTTCGACTCCGCTCAGCCTGACACTGGGTTTTTAGTTGTTATTGGGCTTCGACTCTGCTCAGCCTGACATGGTAGAATATATTGTCAGTTCGAGCGTAGTCGAGAACAAAACTTTTAATTGACTCGTGTTGTATAATTTATAATGAATATATTTTTAGTACCTTAAGCTGAAAATGAGCGATGAAATTCTATAACGTTTACATACTACTCTGTGCGGATGGCTCTTATTATACGGGAATCACCTCTGATGTAGAAAAACGTTTGATAGATCATAACTCAGGAAGAAAGCCAAATGCTTATACTTATAATAGAAGACCTGTGGAGCTTGTTTGGAGTCAATCCTTTACAGAACCTGTACAAGCTATACTATTTGAGAAGAAAATAAAGAAGTGGAGTAGAGCAAAGAAAGAGGCCTTGATTAATGGTGCTTATGAAATGCTTTCAGAACTTTCCGAATGCAAAAATATCTCACATTATATGAATCATATCGGCCATAAGAAAAAGGATGGTTAATGGAGTTGAGAGGTTTAAGATTGGTATTTGAACTATTAAATGGCTTCGACTCTGCTCTGCTTGACATGGTGGTATAATTTTGATTTTTAGTTGTTTAGTAGCTTCGACTCTGCTCAGCCTGACACCGGGATTTTAGTTATGATTGGCTTCGGTTACTTCGTAAGGTATCTTCGATTAAAATGTATTTTACTCTCGATAATGCTCAGCGTGACACTGGGATTTTAGTAGTTATGGGGCTTCGACTCCGCTCAGCCTGACATAGTGGTAGAGGTATATCTTTTACTCTCGATAATACTCAGCCTGACATGGTAGAATGTATTGTCAGTTCGAGCGTAGTCGAGAACCTTTAGATTTCTACATAAAATACATAAAAAAAGCCCGGTATGTACCGGGCTTTTTTTATAAATCAACTATGGACTTAGAATGATTCATAATCAAATTTTTGTCCGCCTACGGAAGCATCGGCCATCAAACCACCTTTTGGCATTGCAAATACGGCAACACCATCTTTATACTTCGCATTCACTGCTTTTCCAGACTTTACGGCAACCGCTGAAGCCTCGGCAGAAAATTGGAAGTTTCCTTTCATAAAATCTTTGAGGTCCCCTTCTGTCTCAAAGAAAATTACTTCGGTAATGGCTTGACCACCTGCTTGTAGACCTACGTTAATTTTTTTTAGATCGGCCATTCCAATAGCAACACCATCATCATACACTACACCGTTTCCGGTAGCACCTCCAATAATGAAACCGCCTTTCCCTACATTGGGAAAAATCACATATCCGGCTGCATCATCAAAGAAACTTTCCAGTCCGGCATCTTTTGCCATGAGTGTCGTTTTTGCCTTTGCGGCATCTTTCATGATTTTTTGATCTTTACTTGTTTGTGCCACGGCATTTGCAGTAAACAAACATACCAGAGCACTGGCCAATACAGTTTTTAATTTTTTCATAACAATTCTTTTTTTTATAGTTCTTTTTCTTTCTTTTTCTACTACGAATGTACAATGTAACTCGTGCGCCGGCTGTTAAAGGTGCGTTATTAATCGTCAATAAAATGTTAGAAAGCCATGCGCCTACCATCGCTTTCCACTTTAATCAACTACATTTGGATTTGCAATATCTATAGCATGGGACAATATATAAGTGTGATCTTGTTTGCAGCCTTGGTGCTGTTTTTTTGGAACAAAAGAAAGAAGAAAAAGAAAGTGGAAGCTTTTCCAAAGAAGTGGGAGCCGTACATTCAGCATTCGGTTTTCTACAAGCGTCTTCCTACAGAGGAAAAGCAACAGTTTAAGAACCGCATCATGAAGTTTTTAACCGAAGTCTATATAGAAGGCGTACAGACCGAAGTTACCGACGAAGATAAAGTATTGGTAGCTGCCGCAGCCGTGATTCCCACCATGGGGTTTGAAGCATGGTACTATCCCAATTTGAGTTCGGTATTGTTATATCCCGCGTCTTTTAATAAAGAATTTGACTTTAACAAAGAAGACAAGGAGCGCGTGATCATGGGGATGGTAGGCAATGGCCGTTTGAAGAATACCATGATTTTATCTAAAAAAGCATTGCACCATGGGTTTGATAACGAATCTGATAAACTGAATACAGGGATTCATGAGTTTGTGCATTTAATAGATGGGGTAGATGGTGCTGTGGATGGCGTACCGGAGCAGTTGTTACAAGAACCCAATACGCTGCCGTGGTTAAAACTGATGCACGATACCATGGAAGAAATTAATAAGAACCAATCTGATATACGCAAGTACGGAGGTACATCACAACAGGAATTTTTTGCGGTGGCTTCGGAGTATTTTTTTAGCAGGCCCAAGTTGATGCAGCGAAAGCATCCGGAATTGTATGCTATGCTAGAAAAGTGTTTCCGTCAAGATCCATCGGATTCAACCCGACTTTAATCCTTGAAAAACTGAAAATTACAGTCTTCGGGGTCGCTAACTATTTTATCATAAGAATCTAAACACTACCTTTGCACATAATTTTTAGAAGCACATGAGTAGAATTGTAGCTATAGTTGGTAGGCCCAATGTAGGGAAGTCCACTTTGTTTAACCGTTTGATTAAGCGAAGAGAGGCTATTGTAGACGCTGTAAGCGGGGTTACCAGAGACCGTCACTACGGAAGATCGGATTGGAATGGTCGTGAATTTTCATTGATCGATACCGGTGGATACGTTGTGGGTAGCGATGATATTTTTGAACAAGAAATAGATAAACAAGTAGAGTTAGCTATTGATGAAGCAGACATTCTTGTTTTTGTTGTAGATGTAGAAACCGGAGTTACCGGAATGGACGAGGATGTAGCCAATTTGCTACGCCGCTCTGACAAACCTGTTTTTCTAGTAGTAAATAAAGTAGATACTGCCATGCGCGAAGCAAACGCAGTAGAGTTTTATAGTTTGGGGTTAGGCGAATATTACACCATTTCCAGTATTAACGGTAGTGGTACCGGAGAATTGCTAGATGCTGTAGTAGAAGCCTTGCCAGAAGATGAAGAGGAAGAAGTAAGCGAGTTACCGCGTTTTGCCGTTGTAGGAAGACCTAATGCCGGAAAATCATCTTTTATCAATGCCTTAATTGGAGAAGACAGGTATATAGTTACCGATATTGCAGGAACAACGCGTGATAGTAACGATACCCGTTACAACCGTTTTGGTTTTGAATTCAACCTTGTAGATACAGCCGGGATAAGAAGAAAAGCCAAAGTTAAAGAAGATCTAGAGTTTTACTCTGTTATGCGTTCGGTACGTGCCATAGAACATTCAGATGTATGTTTGTTGGTGTTAGATGCCACTCGTGGATTTGAAGGACAGGATGTAAATATCTTTTGGTTGGCACAGCGTAACCGTAAAGGCGTGGTGATTTTGGTAAACAAATGGGATTTGATAGAGAAAGATACCAATTCTGCAAAAGCATTTACCCAAGCCATAGAACGCGAAATAGCACCGTTTACCGATGTGCCAATTATTTATATGTCTGCTTTGACCAAGCAACGTATTTATAAAGCTATTGAAACAGCAGTAGAGGTATATGAGAATCGTAGCAAACGCATTAAAACCAGCGTGCTTAACGAAACCATGTTGCCTATCATAGAAAATACGCCGCCACCGGCAACCAAAGGGAAGTTTATAAAGATCAAATATTGTATGCAGTTGCCTACACCAATGCCACAGTTTGTATTCTTTGCCAACTTACCACAATACGTTAAAGATCCGTACAAGCGATTTATAGAAAATCAGTTACGCGATCACTTTGGTTTTACCGGAGTGCCTATTGATGTTTATTTTAGAAAGAAATAAGATTTATTCCTATACATACTACCTAGAAGGAAGCTATTATTAGCTTCCTTTTTTCATTTTATGCATTAGAATTATTAGGTACTCTTTAAACCTTTTTCCTAGAAGACAGTCTAAGCTTTTGATGCTATATTTTTTGTAGCATTCATCATTATATGAGTGGGGAGACTTTTAAAGAAAATGGTGTTTCTTTTTTGTTAAAATAATACTAAAGTAAAGCTATTAACGTTTTTACACTGAAAAGTTGATTACTTTTCTTGCAAGTTATTCATTCATCAACTAAAAACTAACAATCAACCAATCATGAAGAAAAATGTGCTGTTTTTCTTGCTCTGTGCTTTTTGTATGGCTATAGGGCAAGCACAAGACTATACGGTCTCGGGAACCGTAAAAGACGAATTTGACAACACACTAGAATCTGCCACTGTATTTGTGGAAACCATTGCCGATAGTACCTTAATCAACTATACGGTTACCAATCAAAATGGTGTCTTTGAGCTAGAATTTAAAACCAAAAAGCCCAAAGCCAGAGTTGTAATCACCTATAATGGTTATCAAACCTACCGAAAAGAATTAACCCTTACCAAAGAAACTTTTGCCTTGGGAACCGTCTCAATGCAGCCTTATGCTATGGAGCTGGAAGGAGTAAGTGTCGTGGGAGAAAGTGCTCCTATTACCGTAAAGGCAGATACGCTGGAGTTTAATGCAAGCTCTTTTAAAGTAGCGCCAGATTCCAATGTAGAACAGATGCTGAAACAACTGCCTGGTGTAGATGTAAAGCCAGACGGAACCATTACGGTGAACGGAAAAGAGGTTAACAACATTCTGGTAAACGGAAAACCGTTTTTTGGAAGCGATGGTAAAATAGCAACGCAAAATTTACCGGCAGAATTGATAGAAAAGATTCAGGTAACCAATACCAAAACAGACGAAGAAGAACTTTCCGGTGATAAAGCAAGTGGCGATAACAAGACCATAAACCTTACCATAGCCGAAGATAAAAACAAAGGCTTGTTTGGAAAAGCCATGGCTGGGTATGGTACCGACGATAGGTATGAGTCTAGCTTACTGTTCAATACCTTTAAAGGCGACCGAAAAATAAGTGTATTAGCTTCCTCTAACAATATCAATTCTGTAGGTTTTTCTATGGATGAAGTATTTGATAATATGGGTGGTGGACGAAATTCATGGGATACTTTTGATGAGTTACAGTCGGCTACAAGGTATGGTATTACCCAATCCAATATGATAGGATTCAATTATGCAGACAGCTTTCTGGATGAAAAAATAGAACCTAATTTAACGTACTATTTTACAGAAACGAATACTGATAATGATAACGTAACCAGTACCGAAAACTTTCAGCCGGACCGCACTACCTTTACCAACTCAAACAGTGTTACCGATAATTACAGCAGAACACACACCGTGAGTGGAGACCGAACTACCATAAAAATTGACTCTACCTTAACCATTCGTGTCAACCCGAATTTTAAGCAGAGTACCAATGTAAACAATTATACCCAGGCAGAAGCAACTACCGATGAAGAAGGAGCCTTGTTAAATGATAGTCAGTCAAAATCTGTCACCAACAAGGAAAGTACTTCATTTGAAAATCGTTTGTATCTCTTTAAAAAGTTGGCGAAGAAGGGGAGAGGCTACAATGTGAGTTTTAACAATACGAACAGCCGTTCCAATACCGATTTGAATACCCAATCGGAAACCAACTTTTATGAAACTGGTGATCCTTCGGATATACGAGATCAAAATAGATTTACCAGAAATACCACAGATGAATACCGATTGAGCGCAGGATTCCGTGAACCGTTAACAGATTCGTTACGATTGAATATTGATGCGACGTACAAATACACCAATGATTTGGATCAACGAAATACTTTTGATTTTGATGGTACGGCCTATACAGATCTCAATGCAGAACAGTCTTATTATTACGATTCTAAAACCAATACTTTTTCTCCAGAGGCAGGATTGAGTGTTCAGAAAAAAAATCTATGGTTAAGTTTAGATTTGGGAGCAGATATCATTGATTTTAAAAACAGATCGGTCTATGTGGGAGCAACTACAGAACTAAATCAATCTTACGTATTTCCAACCGTAAGTGCAAGAGGGCGTATTCAAATAGGGAAATCGAAGTCTATTTATATGAATTATAACTACGACGTAAGCTTGCCTTCTGCTCAACAGCTTTTGCCGGTAGCCAATTTATCCAATCCATTGAGTACCATTATTGGTAATCCAGACTTAGATCCTACTCGAAATAATAACTTGTATTTCAACTTTAATAATTTTGATTTCTCCACACGTACCGGATTGTTTATTTGGGGAGGAGGAAGTACTACCAATAATCAGGTAGTTTCTTCAACCACTTATGACGATGCCAACAAAGCGACGACTACCTATGAGAATTTAGATGATGTGTATTCTGGATTTGGAGGTTTTAGTTATAGTAAGTCATTTAAAGGAGAAAACGGAAATTCTTTACGATACCGTGCCAGTATAGATGCTAATTATAGTAAAAGTAAAGGTTTGACCAATGCAGAGTTGTACGAGTCAGACCGATGGACGTTAAGTCCGGGTGTATCGGTAACCTATGAAATTCCGGAACTAGTGACCATAGAACCAAGCTATCGTTTGAATTATTATGATACCAAATATGATAATTACGTTATAGATGCTACCAGCAATGTAACCCACACCGCCAACGTGCAAACTACTTTGTACTGGCCAAAGAACGTAGTTTGGGGTAATGATTTTGGATACACCTATAATTCTAATATTGCTGATGGTTTCCGTAAAGACTTTTATTTATGGAACATGAGTTTAGGGTACAATTTTTACAAAGACAGATTTTTAGCGAAAGTAAAAGTATATGATTTATTAGATCAAAACTTAAGCGCTACCAGAACCATTACGCCTACCGCTATTGTAGATGAACAGAATACGGTTTTAAAGCGTTATGTAATGTTCTCTTTAACGTATAATCTAGAAATGTTTGGCGGTCAGAAGAAGAAAGAGCGCCACTTTATGAGATTCTAAAAAGACTTCTATAAATTGCTATAGAGATTTTAATTTTGAACCGAAAAAGCCATGCAAATGCATGGCTTTTTTATATCGTATATTTTGGAGTATTGTTATTTGTTTACCAGCTACCACCGGCGCCTCCACCAGAGAAACCACCGCCGCCAAAGCCGCCTCCGAAGCCTCCGCCTCCAAAGCCTCCGCTGCTTCCACCACCAAAGCCACCTCCGCCATAGTTTCCACCACGGCCCAAGCTGCTTAGAATGATAAAATCGGTAAGGTCAAAACCACCTCTTCGGCCACCTCGACCTCCGCCACCGCCTCTACGGTTTCTGAAGATAAGCATTATAATAATGATGAATATAACAATGACCACCAAGGGAGCAGCAGAACCTCCACTTCTTTTACGTGTACCTTTGAAAGTGCCTTGTAATACTTCAAAAATAGCATCGGTACCTTTGTCTAAGCCTGCGTAGTAATCGCCTCGTTTAAATTCTGGAATAATGATATTTCTAATGATTTCTCCATTGATTCCGGCAGTTAGTTTTTCTTCCGCTTCGTAACCAGGAGCTATCCAGATTTCGTGTTCTTTTTCTGCCAAAAGAATTACAACACCGTTATCTTTTCCTTTTTGACCAATACCCCATTGTTGTCCCCATTTTGGAGCTAGCAATCCTATGTTTTCGCCATTAAGACTTTTAATAGAAATGAAAACAATTTGTGTTGAGGTAGTGTCTGAGTAACGTACTAATTTATTCTCTAATGCATTCTTTTGTCCTTTTGATAAAACTTCAGCATAATCATATACACTGGTTTCTTTAGAGGGTTTTTCTGGGATCTCAAATTGTGCAGATACTACACAAGTAATGAGCAATGCAATTAAGGTAAAGTACTGTTTAAAATTTATTTGTTGTAACATATTAGCCTTTAGAAATTTCATCTGGTAATTCATTTACATCATCGTCTTGGTAAGGGAAATGCGCTTTTAGTTGCTCGCCTGCTTTTAAAATTCCGTCTACCAAACCTTGTTTAAAATTACCTTGTTTAAATTGGTTGATGATTTCATCTTTGGTGCTGTCCCAGAAGTTATCTGGCACAACATCATTGATACCTTTATCACCGCAAATGACAAAAGTTCTTTTCTCTACAGCGACGTAGATAAGCACTCCGTTTTGTAATTCAGTCTTGTGCATTTCCAACATTTGAAAAACTTCTAAGGCACGGTCAAAATCATCTTTATCGGTTCCTTTTTCAATATGTACCCGAATTTCGCCACTGGTATTGGTTTCGGCCGTTTTAATGGCAGCTACAATAGCGGTTTCGTCTTCCTTACTTAAAAAATCTTTTATAGAAGGCATAGTGTGCTGTTTTAGAAGTTAAAATCTACATCTGGAGCTTTCTCTGCACCTTCATCTGATTTGAAGAATGGTTTTTTCTCATAACCCGACAAGAACCAGCTGTTCGGTATTTTTTGAATGTATACGTTGTATTCTTTTACCGCTGTGTTGTAACGCGTTCTGGCTGTTTGAATGGTGTTTTCGGTACTCGTTAATTCATCTTGAAGCTTTAAGAAGTTCTGATTTGCTTTCAACTCCGGATAACGCTCTACCGATACCAATAACCTTGATAAAGCTGAAGATACACCCGATTGTGCTTTCTGAAATTGTTCTATTTGTGCAGCATTTAAGTTGGAAGCATCTACATTTACCGAAGTTGCTTTGGAACGAGCTTCGATCACTTCTTTCAAAGTGTTTCTCTCAAAATCAGCAGCCCCTTGAACCGTCTTAACCAAGTTGCCAATAAGGTCGTTTCTACGCTGGTATGATGTTTCTACATTTCCCCAAGCTTGTTCAACAGTTTGATCTCTTTCCAAGGCTGTATTTGGGATTGACACAAATCCTCGGAAAACAAAAATTCCGATGATAAGTACCAAAATTCCAATAATGATGAGTCCAATAGTTCCTTTTTTCATTTCTTTTTTAGTTTATAGTTGATCTTTAATCTTTATCAATTCTGCTTTGATATTTTCAAGTTTCCGAATGATCTCAAAATTATCAAGTGTCTTTTTCTTTTCTTCTTTTAGATGTGTTTTGGCGCCTTCCAAGGTAAATCCGCGCTCTTTTACCAAATGATAAATCAGTTGGAGATTCTTGATATCTTCTTTGGTAAATTTACGATTTCCTTTTGCGTTCTTTTTTGGTTTGATGGCATCAAACTCTTTTTCCCAAAAGCGAATTAGCGAAGTGTTTACCTGAAAAGCTTCGGCAACTTCACCAATACTATAATATAATTTATCAGGAAGATTAACGTGCATTAGTCAAGCGATTGGTTTTCTAATGAAGAAGCATGAAGCATTGCATCAAATTCGGCCTGCGTTAAACTACCATAGTAGAAGTTCATTGGGTTGATACGGTCTCCGTCTTTCCAAACTTCGTAATGGCAGTGAGGACCTTGAGAGCGTCCGCTACTACCTACATACCCAATAAGATCACCACGCTTTACCTTTTGACCTTTTCGAACATTATAGCGGCTTAAGTGTGCATAAAGGCTGGTGTAACCATATCCATGATCTATACGAATGTGCTCTCCATACCCTGTTGCACGGTGGTCTGCTCTTATCACAACTCCGTCACCCGTAGCATAAATAGGCGTTCCTGTTGGGGCGGAAAAATCCATTCCATAGTGGAATTTTCTAGCTTTGGTAAATGGGTCAGATCTCCATCCATATCCCGAAGCCATTCTTTTTAAATCTTCATTACGTACCGGCTGAATTGCTGGTATTTTAGCTAAAAAATCTTCTTTGTCTTCCGCTAGTTTGATGATTTCGTCCAAAGATTTTGATTGTACTACCAACCGTTTTTGTAATACTTCTAAGCGCTTGGTAGTTTCTGTGATTTTTTCAGAATTGTTATAACCTTCTAGATTTTTGTAACGGTTTACACCACCAAACCCAGCTTTTCTTTGCTCTTCCGGGATAGGGTTCGCCTCAAAATAAGAACGGTAGATGTTGTTGTCTTTATCTTCAATGTATGCCAACACCTCTTCCATTTGAGACATTTTTTTGTCTAATATCTCAAACTGAAGTTCGTATTGTTTGTTCTCTCTTTCCAGTGAAAGTTCTTTTGGAGTATTTACAACATTAAGGTTTAGCAGAACAATGGCTCCCAATCCACCAGCTATAAAAGCCGCTGTAAAAAGTAAAAAAACATTTCTGATTTTCTTACCACGCTTGGCTTCTATTTTCTTGTAGGATAGTGTTTCAGGATCGTAATAATATTTTACCTTACTCATAAGTGAAAATTGCTATTTTTGCATTCAAACGTTTCATCGTTATGAATTCGTATATGTGTAATTCACAAATATAAACAATGTACGCTGGAACGCAATTTTTTAAATCGGTTAAGAATCAAAATTATATGACTTCTCAAGAAATCAGAGCTCAATTTTTAGAGTTTTTCAAAAGCAAACAACATACCATTGTACCCTCGGCTCCTATGGTAATTAAGAACGACCCTACACTGATGTTTACCAATGCGGGAATGAATCAGTTTAAAGAGTTCTTTTTAGGAAATTCAGATCCTAAAAGTACCCGTGTGACCGATACGCAAAAGTGTTTGCGCGTTTCCGGTAAGCACAACGATCTCGAAGAAGTGGGGATGGATACCTATCACCACACCATGTTTGAGATGTTGGGGAACTGGAGTTTTGGCGATTATTTTAAAGAAGAAGCCATTGCCTGGGCATGGGAGTTGTTAACAGAAGTTTTTAAAGTAGATAAAGATATTTTATATGTAACCATTTTTGAAGGGGACGAAAGTGAAGGCCTTGAAAAAGATATGGAAGCTTATAATATCTGGAAAAAACACATTCCGGAAGATCGTATTTTGTTAGGGAACAAAAAAGATAATTTCTGGGAAATGGGAGATCAAGGACCATGTGGACCTTGTTCTGAAATTCATATCGACATTCGTTCTGCAGAAGAAAAAGCAAAAATTTCCGGGAAAGATTTGGTGAATCATGACCATCCTCAAGTGGTGGAAATCTGGAATTTGGTATTCATGCAGTTCAACCGTAAAGCGAACGGAAGTTTAGAGTCTTTACCAGCCAAACACGTGGATACCGGAATGGGCTTTGAACGTTTGTGTATGGTGTTGCAAGGCAAGCAAAGTAACTATGATACCGATGTGTTTACACCGTTATTAGCAAAGATAGAAGCGGTGACCAAAAACGCGTATGGCAAGGACGAAGAAAAAAACATTGCAATGCGTGTGATTGCAGATCACATTCGCGCAGTGGCTTTTGCTATTGCAGACGGACAGTTGCCAAGCAATACCGGAGCAGGATATGTCATCAGAAGAATTTTAAGAAGAGCCATCCGTTATGGATTCTCTTTCCTAAATATGACCGAGCCTTTTATTTATGAATTGGTTCAAACCCTAAGTGATCAAATGTCAGTGGCTTTCCCTGAGTTAAAATCACAACAAAATCTAATTGTCAATGTTGTAAAAGAAGAAGAACAATCGTTCTTAAGAACTTTGGAGCAAGGATTACAATTGTTAGAAAATGTGATTTCAGAAACCGAAGGCAAGCAAGTTTCTGGAGCAAAAGCTTTTGAATTGTATGACACCTTTGGATTTCCAATCGACTTAACCGCTTTGATTTTAAGAGAACGTGGTTATACGTTGGACGAGGCGGCTTTTGAAGCAGCTTTGCAAGAACAGAAAGAACGTTCGAGAGCAGCTACCAAAGTGGCTACTGGTGACTGGACCGTGTTGATTGATACCAAAGATGAAACCTTTGTGGGGTATGATACGTTAACCGCTGCGGTTCACATTACCAAATACCGTAAAGTAGAGAGTAAGAAGGATGGTGAAATGTATCAGTTGGTGTTAGATGTAACTCCTTTCTATGCAGAAAGCGGTGGTCAAGTAGGTGATACAGGTGTTTTGAAATCGGATGATGGAAGCACGATTAAAATCACAGACACCAAGAAAGAAAACAACCAGATTATTCACTTTACCAAGAAGCTTCCTGCAAATCCTGAAGCTACTTTTACAGCCATTGTAGATGCAGCTGAAAGAGCACAAACATGTAGTAATCATACTGCTACTCACTTGTTGCACCAAGCACTGCGCAGTGTTTTAGGAACACATGTAGAGCAAAAAGGATCTATGGTTCGTAGTAGTTATTTACGTTTCGATTTTTCTCATTTTAGTAAAATGACTGCAGAAGAATTGAAAGCAGTAGAAATTTTTGTAAACAATAGAATTGCAGAGCAACTTACGTTAGAAGAAAATAGAAAAGTGCCTTTTGATAAAGCAGTTGAAGAAGGCGCTATGGCTTTGTTCGGTGAAAAATATGCCGATGAGGTTCGTGTGATTCGTTTTGGTGAAAGTGCCGAATTGTGTGGAGGAACACATGTAAAGAATACCGGAGAGATTTGGCATTTTATCATTACAGGTGAAAGTGCTGTGGCTGCCGGAATTCGAAGAATAGAAGCGATTACTTCCGATGCAGCAAAAGCTTATTTTGAAACACAGACCGAAGGATTTCAACAAGTAAAATCGGTATTGAAGAATGCCAAAGATCCTGTGAAAGCTATTGAACAATTGCAAGATGAAAATACTGCTTTGAAAAAGCAATTGGAGCAATTGTTGAAAGACAAGGCGAAAGGATTGAAAAATGAGTTAAAAGAGCAAATAACCGAAGTGAATGGCGTGAATTTCTTGGCTACAAAAGTAGATTTAGATGCTGGAGGAATTAAAGATTTAGCCTTTGCTTTAGGAAGTGAAGTGTCAAACTTGTTTGCTTTGTTCGCAACCGATCAAGGAGGAAAAGCTGTTTTAACTTGTTATATAGATAAAGATTTAGCTAAAAATAAAGACCTGAATGCAGGTACTATTGTTAGAGAATTAGGAAAACACATTCAAGGAGGCGGCGGTGGCCAACCGTTCTTTGCTACCGCAGGAGGTAAAAATCCAGATGGAATTCCTGCTGCTTTGGAAGCTGTGAAATCCTATTTGTCTTAAATTAAGAACTTAAAAAATAGCCTGAAATTGTAGCATTACCATTTCAGGCTTTTATTTTCAATATATGAAGTTGCAAACGCAAATCCCTTTTCAAAAACAACCACAGCCTATAGGGTATGAGGATAGATTGCTATTGATGGGATCTTGTTTTGCTTCTAACATGGCAGAGAAATTAGCTTATTATAAGTTTCAGCATGTTGTGAATCCGTTTGGTGTGCTTTTTCATCCAATAGCCATAGAAAAGTTACTAACTAGAGCCATTAATAAAGAAGCTTTTACAGATGCTGATATTTTTTTCGCTAACGAGCAATGGCATTGTTTTGATGTTCATTCAGAACTGAGTCATGCTGATAAAGACATCTTTTTAGAAAATTTAAATAAACAATTGACTAACCTTCATGCGTCTGTTCACAATGCAACTTATTTTGTGTTGACACTTGGAACTGCTTGGGTATATCGTTTGATAGAAAAAGATGATCTAGTAGCCAATTGCCATAAAATTCCACAAAAGAAGTTTTTAAAAGAAATCCTGTCTGTAGAAGAAGTTGTTGCTTCGTTGGAAAACATATCGGTCCTTTTAAAGAGTATCAATCCTCAATTAAAAATGATAACCACGGTTTCTCCCGTGCGTCACTTGAAAGATGGTTTTGTAGAGAACATGCAAAGCAAAGCTCATTTACTAGCGGCTGTACAACAAGTTGTAACTCCAAGAGAACAGTTGTATTATTTTCCTTCCTATGAATTGATGATGGATGAATTACGTGATTACCGTTTTTATAAAGAAGACATGATTCATCCTAATGCTTTGGCAGTAACTTATATCTGGAAGAAATTTTTGGATGTATGGTTTTCAGAAGAAGCCATTCAGTTTTCTAAAGAAATAGATCAAATTCAAAAAGGCTTATCGCACCGCTCGTTCAATGCGCAATCCGAAGCACATCAACAATTTTTGGAGAAATTGAACATGAAAATAACCAAACTAAAAGAACGTTATTCATTTTTAAAATTCTAATTAAATGAATGATAATTGTATATTTATCAAAAACTAACTTATGAGAAACTTGAAAAACGCGGTTCTAACCGCAATTTTAGTATTAGGAATTACTTCTGCATTTGCACAAAAAACACTAAAAAATGCAACCGTTACCTATCAAATGTCTACCGATGCTATGAATCCGCAGACAAATGAAGAAATGACTATTAACATGGAGCTTGTTCTAAAAGTTTTGAATAAAAAAGCCGCCATAGACATGAATATGAATTTGATGGGAATGCAAATGAACATGAAAACATCTTTAGATACTGAAAGTAAAAACGGTATTTTATTAATGGATGTAATGGGACAAAAAATGGCAGCTAAGATTAATCCGGCTGATTATGATACCATGAAGTCTCAAAACAAGGTTGAAACTCCTCAAAGCGTTGAAAAAACAAACAAAACAAAAACTATTTTAGGGTATTTGTGTAAGCATGCTATTGTTACCGGAAAAGATGGTTCTGTAAGCGATGTGTATTATACAGAAAAGTTGAACAATTTAGATATAGATGGAGCTAATCAAGTAGCCATTAGCGGTGTAGATGGTTTGCCTCTAGAGTATGTGACCAAAGCACATGGAGCTACTATTACAGTAACTGTGGAAGGTATAGAAGAAAATACAGTAAAAGCTTCTGATTTTATGTCTTCGATTCCTGAGGGGTATACAGAAGTTACTTATGAGCAATTGACAAGTATGGGAGGAGCTGGAATGTAGGTTTTGATTTACTTTAAATATGATAAAAAAATAGCGGTCATTGACCGCTATTTTTTTATTGAAGTTTCTTGTATAAACTCATATATCCACCACCGTTGAGTGCTTCTATACCACTACTTTTTAGCATAGCCGCTGCACTTGCACTACGCATACCACTGGCACAACAAGTGATCACAGGTTTATTCCATTTTTTAACAGTATCTAATTTACTCCCTAAGGTTTGTAATGGAATATTTTTAGAACCTGGTATGGCGCCACTACTATATTCTCCGGGAGTTCTTACATCCAGAATCACAGCATCTCTTTCTATAAAGTCATTTATTTTTTCCATTTTATTTCCGAATAAATTATTTAAAAATCCCATATGTTTTATTTTTTAACAAAGGAAATACATCTTGGATAAACGTAGCGTAATAATTGTTACACAGGTTCTAGTCATAAAAAAAGCTGCCTTAAAAAGACAGCTTTTCTAATATCATTTTATTACTTCATTATTGTTTCTGCGGAGGATATTGCGATAGAATTTCTGATACAAATTCATTGATACGTTCCTGTTTTTTAGCAATATCATCAACTTCCAGGTAGCCAGAACCTTTACCTTGCCAAACAAGTTCGTTGGTTTTAGCATCAATCAAATCAATATATAAACTTCCCTGTGTAGAAGTACGTACATTGTTATAAGCTCCTCCCCAATACCAAGGGCTCCAACCCCAACCATAACCGTAGTTGTTATACACGTCTACCTGTTTTTGTTCTTTGGTAAAGATATTTACCAACAAATCTGGTTGTTCAGATTTTTGAAAACCTTTTTGGGTCATAGAAGCATCAATAGCTCTTAAAATTCTCTTTTTATCTAGGTCAGAAATTTCAGCTTTGTCGATTCCCGGTTTGTAAAATGCGAACGATTTATAACTGGTGAAATTAGCTTGTTGATCATAATCTGAAACTACTTTAACACTAGAGCATGAAGCTGTAACCGCTACCAATGCAAGTATCATAATTGATTTTATCCATTTCATCTTTCAAATTTTTTGAGGGTTATTTTACTTAAAGATAGAAAACAAAAATTATGCCTAAGTAAAAATCTTTGTTAATGTTTATGGTGTTGATATGTAGAATGTTAAAAAAATGCTAGACTAGGTCTGAAGTTTTCGAAGAATGAGTACCTTAAAACAAAAATGTTATGAAAAAGTTAGTAATAGCCTTAATGGCATTGAGTTTATCTACAGGTTCTTTGGTTTCTTGTAGAGATAGCAAAGAAAAGAAGAAGCAAGAATTGATTGATGAAATGAAAGAAGAGGGAGCCGATATTAAAATGAAGAAAGATGGTGATGAAGAGAAAATAAAGATGGAAACAGAGAATAAAGAAGTCAAAATAAAAGAAGATGATGACGGCGACATGAAAATTAAAACGGATGATAATTAATTGAAAAAGGCTGAACGATGAGTTCAGCCTTTTTTATGTTACAATAAATCTTCATCTACTAAATTGGGGATGGTGATTTTTAAATTTGGTTCGGCTTCCATGGCGCGTTTGGCGGCAAACATAGCACCTTCGTTACGTGCCCAACTTCTTCTGGAAATTCCGTTGTTCACATCCCAGAAAAGCATAGATTTTAGTCGGCGTTCGGCATCATCAGAACCGTCTAATACCATTCCGAATCCACCATTCATAACTTCTCCCCAGCCAACGCCACCACCATTGTGGATAGATACCCAGGTAGCGCCTCTAAAGCTATCGCCAATTACATTTTGAATGGACATATCTGCTGTAAAACGAGAGCCGTCATAGATGTTAGAAGTTTCTCTGTATGGAGAATCAGTCCCCGATACATCGTGGTGATCTCTTCCCAAAACTACATAGCCAATTTCGCCATTGGCGATGGCTTTGTTGAATGCTTGTGCAATTTTGGTACGGCCTTCGGCATCGGCATATAAAATACGTGCTTGTGAACCTACCACCAATTTATTTTCTTGCGCTCCTTTGATCCATTGAATATTGTCTTGCATTTGTTGCTGGATTTCTGCCGGAGCTGTTTGTTTGATTTCTTCTAATACTTCACACGCAATGGCATCGGTTTTGGCTAAATCTTCCGGTTTTCCTGAAGTACATACCCAACGGAAAGGTCCAAATCCGTAATCAAAACACATAGGTCCCATAATGTCTTGTACGTAGCTAGGATATTTAAAATCGATTCCATTTTCGGCTATCACATCGGCGCCGGCTCTGGAAGCTTCTAGTAAGAAAGCATTTCCATAGTCGAAGAAATAAGTTCCTTTTTCGGTGTGCTTGTTAATCGCTTTGGCTTGTCTGCGTAACGATTCCTGAACCTTTGTTTTAAAGTTTTCAGGATTGTTAGCCATCATATCGTTGGCTTCTTCATAGCTTAAACCTGCCGGATAATAACCGCCAGCCCAAGGGTTGTGCAATGAAGTTTGATCGGATCCTAGATCAATGTATAGATCTTCTTCATCAAAACGTTCCCAAACATCTACTACGTTTCCTAAATAAGCAAGTGACACCACTTCTTTGGCAGCTTTGGCTTTTTGAACACGGGTTACTAAAGCATCGATATCTTCAATAACTTCGTGAATCCAGCCTTGTTCATGACGAATTTTAGTGATTTTAGGATTTACCTCTGCGCAAACCGTGATACAACCTGCGATGGTTCCTGCTTTGGGTTGCGCACCACTCATCCCCCCCAATCCGGAAGTAACAAAAAGATTTCCTGCCGGTTCAGTTTTAATTTTTCTGAAACCATTCAATACCGTAATCGTAGTACCGTGAACAATTCCTTGGGGCCCAATGTACATATAACTTCCAGCTGTCATTTGTCCGTATTGTGTAACGCCTAATGCGTTGAATTTTTCCCAGTCATCTGGTTGGGAGTAATTCGGAATCATCATTCCGTTTGTGACTACAACTCTCGGCGCATCTTTGTGCGAAGGGAACAAACCCATTGGGTGTCCTGAATACATTACCAAAGTTTGTTCGTCTGTCATTTCGGCCAAATACTGCATGGTTAGCAGGTATTGTGCCCAGTTTTGAAACACGGCACCGTTACCGCCATAGGTGATTAATTCATGCGGATGTTGTGCCACAGCATAATCCAAATTATTTTGAATCATGAGCATGATGGCTTTGGCCTGTGAACTTTTTCCCGGATATTCTTCTATAGGTCGCGCGTACATTTTATAGTCGGGACGTAGGCGATACATATAGATGCGGCCATAGGTTTCTAATTCATATTTAAATTCAGGAATTAGTGTAGCGTGTTGCTCCGGTGAAAAATAACGTAAAGCATTTTTAAGCGCTAACTTTTTCTCGTCGGCAGATAAAATGTCTTTGCGTTTTGGCGCATGGTTGATGGAATTATCGTATGTTTTTGGCTCTGGAAGTATTTCCGGAATTCCTTGTAAAATATGTTCTTGAAATGTCATAGTTTTTTGTGTTTTTGCGTGAGCGATTGAGCCTTTGTTGGAGCTCTTTGGTTGGTAAACCAAAAGCGACTGGCGAAAGCGCGACCCGAACCGAAAGGGTAGGGGCACGCCCAGCAAATTATTTTGATACTTTTCCTGTTTTTTTGTCGAATCCGTAGGGGCAATGCCTGCATCCACTTTGGCAGCAATAGCCGCGTTTTAGGTGGTATTGTTCTGTGAAACACCGGTAGCCTTCCGGAGTTAGGTAATAATCGCCTTCTTCTATAGGAATTCGTTTGTTCATTATATGATCTGTGAATTACAAAGATATAAGAATTGTGTGTTTTGAAAAGTAAATAAAAAAAGCCTTCCGATTATTGGAAGGCTTTCTTGGAGTGCTATATTTCTCGAATTTTAGTGTACTAATTTTTTTGTAATTGTAGCTCCACTAGTGGTGGTTACAGTAATTAGCAGGGTACTATTTGTTCTTTTTGAATAGAACGTTTTGTCTAGTGTTTGTATGTCTTGTAAAGAAAGAACCAATTTACCATTGATGTCATAAATTGTAATGTCTTTCATAACTTCCTGAGTAGATAATACTCTTACTTTCTGATCATTGATCTCTACGGCTTTGATGGTATTGGCGTTAACGGCGATATCTTCTAAACCTAGTGCTGTATTTACATATTTTACAACGAATCTATCGTCAAATCTACCAACTGAAGCAGCAAAGGTATATGGAGCATTTGTTAACTCGTGGGTTACATTCAAATAAGTATCTTCAAGATAAATCTCAGTTTGCGTACCATCTGTAAATAATCCATCAGCATCTGCGATTGCAATGGTATAATTACCTGCAGTACCTGTGTAATACCCTAATGAAACCGTATCTGTATTTTCAAAAGGTAATGCTTTACCTTGGATCATCACATTTTCATCATCAATAATTGAATATAAATTCAATGATGTGTTTTCATCTGCATATGCATCGTATAAACGATCTTTATCATTGGTAGCGCCATCAATATAACCGATTAAGGTTCTTTTTACTGATGTTTGATTTGGTGAAATGATGTCTAACCAAAATCTTCCTTCAGGGTTTGTAGGTGTTTCGGTTTCTGTTGTTGCAGTTCTAAAGAAAGATGAATTGTTGAATGATTCACTTCTCATTTCATTGCTAAATGTAACAGTTTCTGTAGCGGCACTACCGTCTGCCATTTTTACAAAGAAAGATTGTCCTGCAGCAATATAGCCATCAAAACCTAATAGTCCACTAATAAGTCCGGTAGCGTTGAATACAATGTAGTCGTCTTGGCTATAGTTAAAGCCATAATCTGCATAGAAAGGATTCGCATTACTATTACTTGGGTTGTTTCCATGCGTCCAAATTCTAACCGCTCCTTCTATATTTAAGTTTTGAGATAAGAAAGCGTTTACACTGATTGATGATGGATATGGATTTCCTATAAGATTCCAGTTGTCATCATAGTTGGTCACCCAAGATCCATTGATGATATTTAGGAAATCTAAACCAGTATAACTTCCACGCTGAATGCTTTTTGTAATAGTTCCGTTATTTGGAGTCCCCTCGAATGTAGCTGTAAAATCTTGATCGGTGTTTACCGGATAGTCCATTGGAGCTCTGATGATATACCCTTTTCCGGCAATCATATCTTCTGATGTGTTTGACCACTGACCATATCCACCAGCTACGGTAGGAATCCATTCATAAATAGACCATGTTGGACTGTCGGGTGATACATCTTGAACGTTGAAAGATTGTACAGGTGAAGACCAATACACATAATCGTATTTGCTAATTGAAGCGTCACGATCCATAGTAATTGACCCCGTGTTTTGAACGTCCTGTACTTGGATTAAGCTACCAGAGTCTTCAATATGGAAAATACCACCATCTTCCACTGTTACTTCCTCTTGAACTGTAAGGGTGCCACCACCTTCAATAGTGAATTCTCCACCGTTTTTAACTTTAAATATTTTAGCTTGACCATTTTGATTGTTTGTAATGTCAGAAATGAAATCATCTTTTACAATTACACAGTTTTCCGATGTAGGAACTCCAAATGGTAACCAGTTATTAGGGTTGTTCCAACTTGCATTAGAAGAGGTTCCTTGCCAAATTTTTGAATTGTTGGTTACGGTAACATCTCTAGAAGCAATACAGCCGTTAGATAGTTGCGCACTTACCGTAAATGTGTATTCGCTTACTTCTAACTGTTCTAAAGTAGGTTTGATGTACACGTTTGAAGAAGTGTCTGTACCTTCTATATAAGGGATTGTACAAGCTTCATCTAAATAGGCATCTACATTGTCTCCACTCCACAAGAAAGCGGTAGTTAGCGGTTTGTAACCATGTAAAGAAATGTTGTCTATTGCCGCACCATCTTTCCAACCTGCTCGGTATCTAAAACGTACTTTTAATTGTGTGTATCCTATGTAATTGGAAAAGTCGAATGATAAATTAGCAAAATTTGAACCAACTCCAACATCTTGAGTAAAATCATGAAAAGTAGACCAATTGTATCCGTTATTGGTAGACACTTCAACAATAATGTGGTCATCATCACTTACCCCAGCATAGTTAGAATAATATAGATCAAAATTAAGTGTTAGACTTTGAAAGTTTTCGGTGTTAATGCTGTTGCTTAATGTAATAGCATTATTTACAGAAGTGCCATTCCCTAAGTCTGAAGTAGTCATAGCAAAGTGATTTCCGTTGAAACCAGATGCAATGGCCGGAAACCATACTTGTGTGTTATTAGGAACATATGGACTCTCTTTTATTTGCCAGTTAGATCCATTAGAAGAAGAGCTTACATTTTGGTTGTAAAAGCTTCCTAAATTATTGTTTTCAAAATCTTCATTGATAAGATATACTTCCTCCAATTCGCCACCTGCAGAAAGTTCAATAACGGCATCTTCACCACAAACTACTGGGTTTGCTGGTGTAACCCCTAATGTAGGGACAGGTTTTACAGTGGCCTTTACAGCTGTTCTTTCTAATGATTCGCAACTACCATTGTAGGCTGTTACATAAAATGTAGTGGTCTCTGTAAGTTCGGGAGTAGTCCATGTTGTATTTGTGGTCGTAGCAATTAAATTATCGCCTGTTGCAGCGCCATACCATCTGTATTCTGTGGTGCCATAACTAGCAGTAACGCTTAGATCTTGAGAGCCTTCACCACAACCTTCAGATTCTGTGATGCTTGTAATTAGAGCTTCGCAATTTTCAACTACTGTAAATTTATAGTCTTCTACTTCCCCATAATAACTATTGTCACAAGTGCTATTGCTGTCGTTTCTTAAGCGTAAAACGTAGCTGCCTGGGGTAGTGTTTTCAGGAATTACAAATCCAAAAGTTGTAGATACAATACCAGTACCACCAGATGAATACACTTGCTCATTATAATCGTTAAAGTCTCCATCTTTATTCCAGTCAACCCATGCGTATACAGCTGATAAATCTTGATCGTTATAAGTGATTTCTGCAAAAATATTAATACTTTCTCCCTGAGCTTGAGAACTTACTTCATCTAAATTCGTGAAATCTTGGTATCCATTATAGGAATACGTAGAGCTATTTTCGGTATCATTTAAAGTTCCTATAAAGTTAACTTGAGAGAAATAAGATTTATTTTCATAACTCACATTAGGAGTACAGTAGGATGGAAGGTCATCGTTTCCACCTCCGCTTCCAGCATTCACAGTGACGTTGTAATCTTCTGCGGAACCATAGCTTTCATATCCACAAGGGTTATTTATGTAGCTTCCGTATTTTTGTATAACTCTCATTCTCGTGATTCCATTAAGAGCAGAAGAAGGAACTTCGATAGTGTTAGAAATTGAACCATTATAGTTATTGCTTCCTATATTATATTTTTCATTACTATCGAAACTGTTGTTTTGATTCCAGTCAATATATACACTGATATAATATGAATAATATCCGTTAGTTTCGGATGATACCGATATGTTGTAAGTTCCACCTTGTGTAACGGTAGCTTCATCGCAATACGAATCATAAGCACCATAGCTAGTTGAATTAGAAGAACTGTTGTTAATACCTGCAAAAGTTACATTGGTAATGGGTCTAGTGGTTCCAAAAGTAGGAATACAATAACTACCTGAAGATTGAGAATACGTTATTTTTACTTGACCATTACCGCCGTCGCCACCTTTTTTACTATCATTGTGATAACCTTCGCCGCCGCCGCCGCCGCCGCCAGGATTTTCACCGTCTTCACCATTCTGACTTTGTTGGCCATCTCCACCATAACCACCACCAGCATTCGTGTTTCCCGCGTTACCACCGTCTCCACCAGTGCTGTTATTTCCATTGCTTCCATTTTGGCCGTTGTTATTTTGACTTCCGCCTGAAGGTTGTCCTGGTTGTCCTGGTTGTCCGTTTTGGTTTCTTTGACCACCATAGCCTCCACCAGCGGTCATTGTATAACCGGTGAAGTTTATAATTGTACTTTCTCCATTGTCACCATCGGCGTTATAATGTCCTTCTCCACCAGCACCAATAGTAAACGATACAGTTTCTCCTCCGGATAGGTTGTTAAAGGTTCGTCTTACATAGGCACCACCACCACCACCGGCACCACCACCGGCATTGTTATTTGAACTTCCACCACCTGCACCACCTGCGCCCCAGGCTTCGATGGTAATTGAAGTTACACCACATGGGACTTCAAAAGTGCTATTTCCAGGGGTGTTAAAAGTTTCGGTTTGATTATTTTGTGAAAATACTACAGCTGAGAATAGTAGGCATAGCGCAATCAAAGAGCTGTGGACTCTGTGGGGAAATTTAGAATTCATGCTAAGAGGTAATTTTTTGCGATAGTTGTTAATTGTAAAAATTTGAGCACCACAAAACTAATGGCTCTTAGTATCAAACTGTTGATTATGTCTTTATAATCGTTGAAAGCGTAAAAACTTCGATAAAGTGCATTTTTTTATCGTTAAGAGTACGTGTTTTTTTACACAGTAAAGTTGTTTTTTAGTATTGAAATAAAAAAGCAATCCATTTGGATTGCTTTTCGAAATTATTTAAAAATACTTTAATTAATGAACAATTTTCTTAGTGGCTAAATGATTATCTATCGTTTGTATGTTGACTAAAATTACGTTGTTCAATTGTTTTAAAGGAATTTGAACCGAAGATGTATTCAAATTATTCAAACTTAAAAGCTTTTGACCATTAACGGTATAAATCGTTATTTCTTTTAAATTCTCTTTAGAGGAGCTGATGTTCAATATGCTTCTGTTTGATGATTGGTACACTAAGATAGTATTCTCATCTAAGAATTTATCAGAATTTAGCGCTGTTTCAACATATTTAATGTAAAATCGATCGTTATAAATATCTGCTGTACTCACATTAAATGTATACGGAGATTGACTTAAATTATGAACTTGGTTTGAATATGTATCTTCAATATAAATGGTGTAATCATCCAAGTTTTCAAAAATACCATCCACATTTGCTAGGGCGATGGTATAATTTCCAGAAGAAGTAGCATTGAATCCTAAGGGTATCATATCTGTATTATCAAAGGGAATAGATCTGGCTTGGATTTCCATTCTTTTTGTTCCTAATAAGGTAAATAATGAAGGATTATTAATGGTATAGCTATCATACAATCTATCTTTTTCGTTTGTAGCTCCTTCTAGGTAACCAACCAAAGTCCTTGATATGTCATTGGATGGTGTAATAAGATCTAACCAAAATCTTCCTTCAAGATTTTCTGGAGTTGTGGTTTCGGTTGTTTGCATAGATCTGAAAAATTGAGAATTATTAAACTCTCCACTTCTCATGCCGTTATCAAAAATAACCGAAGAAGTAATCTCTGCTCCATCGGTCATTTGAATGAAAAAACCTTGGCTTGCACCAATATAACCATCAAATGTATCAGGACCGGCAGAAGATCCTGTAGCGTTGAAAACTATGTAGTCTTCCTGTGTATAGTTGTATTGAAAGTCATCATAGAAAGAATCATCATAGCTTTCACTAGGTGCTTCGCCATGCGTCCAGATTTGAATAGTTCCCTCTATATTTTCATTGGCTGATAGAAATGCTCCTGCATCTATGGCAGAAGGGTATGGGTTTCCAACAAGATTAAAGTTGTCATCCATATTGGTTACTGTAGCGCCATAACTATTTTCGTAATTTTCGCCAGTATAGTTTCCTCTTGAAATGGTGGTAGTTATTGTTCCGTTATTTGGAGTACCATCAAAAGTGGCGGTATACTCTTGTGTTTCAGTTGATGAATATTCTGAAGGAGCTCTTACAATATAACCTTTACCTAACATCATATTTCCGGAACTATTTACCCAATTACCTACTGAATTGTTTACTGTAGGTAGCCATTCATAAATGTAACTTGATGGCGTGTTTGGAGAAATATCATTTACAGCAAAACTAGCTACCGGACTTGACCAATACACGTAATCAAATAAACCAATGGTACTATTTCTATCCATAGTAATAATGCCTGTATTAGCTACATCTTGGACTTGAACTAAACTTCCATTATCTTCTATATGGAATGTGCCATTTTCTTCAACAATTATTGTTTCTTCTACTGTTAATGCAGCATTGCTCTCTATAGTAAATTCGCCATTGTTCTTTACTTTGAAGTTTTTAGCGTGGCCTTGGGTATTCTCTGGAATACTAGCAGTTTGAACATCTTTAATGATTACACAATTTTCTGATGTAGGTATTTCTGCGGGCAACCAATTATTTATATCTGTCCAATCATCCGAATTTCCTTGCCAAACTCTTGTAGTATTGGTAACCGTTACACTTGTGTTAGCATAGCAACTATTAGTCAAAGTAGCGCTTGCGGTAAAAGTGTATGAAGGTAACTGTAGTTGGTCTAAAGTAGGTTTTATAAATACAGTATCAACAGGAGTTCCTTCTGCATAAGGAATGGTACAAGCTTCATTGGTATAGGCATCTACAGTGGTATCGCTAATCCAATTGAATGCTGTGTTCAAAGGTTTGTCTCCATATAGTTTTACATCATCTACGGCAACTCCATCCGGTAACCAACCAGAAGAAGTTGAGTAGGAATAATGGTTAAATCTGATTTTTAAGTTTTCAAACCCTACAAATTCACTGAGATCAATAGAGATGTTTTCAAATCTACTGCCAATTCCTACGTCTTCATTGTAGTTGAGAACAGTATTCCATGAATTTCCATTATCAGTAGATACTTGAAAAAGAAAATACTCTTGAAATGTTTCATTGTCATTAGGCAAATATCTTGAATAAAACATGTCAAACTCTAAATTCAATGATACAAACTCACTCGTATTTACGGCATTTGTAAGTGTGAGCATGTTATTGATATTGTTAGGAGCCGGACTGTTTATCAAGTCAGAATTTGCCATAGCAAAATGATCATCTCCAAAACCTGAGGAAATAGCTGGAAACCAAACTTTTCCTTCTGGAACTATTGTACTTGTATAAGTTTGCCATTTTGAATATTGGTCGTAGGAAGATGTATTGCCATCATTGTTAATATTTTCGAATACTCCTAAGCCAGACTCAAAGTCTTCGTCAATTAAATATATCTGTTCAAAATCACCCGTTGCAGATAGTGTAAGAATGTCATCATCTCCACAAACTGTTGGATTTTCAGGAGAGAAGTTTAACGTAGGAATAGGATTTACATGGGCAATAACTTCAGTTCTCTCATAAGATTCGCAGAAACCATTGTAAGCCGTTACGTAGTATGAAGTTGTGGTAGAAATATTTGGTGTTGTCCAGTCTCCTGTAACAGTGGTTGCAACAAGACTTCCGCCAGTAAGCGCATTGTACCATCTAAATTCAGTTACGTCATCGGAACCAGAGACGGCTAAGTCTACTATTCCGTTACCACAGGTCTCGCCGTCAATAATATCGGTTATGTAGGCGTCACAACTTTCTAAAACAGTAAATGTGTAATCTTCAGCTTCACCATATTCCTGAAAATTTCTGTTTTGTCCAGCATAATAAACTGTATTTGTATCAAAAGTTTCGCAAGCATTGAAATTATACCCAAAATACTCGATCGTGGATCCATTTATAGTAGTGAAACTGTTATATACGCGAATACGAAGTCTGTAATCACCTGGAGTTGTATTTTCTGGAATGACGAATCCAAAAGTTGTAGTAAGAGCAGCATAGCTTCCAGGATTATAAACAATTTCAGTACTTTCATTAAATTGTCCATCTTTATTCCAGTCTACCCAGGCTTTCCATCTTCCTCTTGAGTTTGCCTCTGCATAAATATTTACTCCTTCGTTTTGAGCTTGTGAAGCAACAGTACTTGCGGATGTAAAATTTTGATATCCTATTGGAGAAGACGACGCGTATGTGGACGAATTAGAGGTGTCATTTAAGGTACCTATAAAATCCATTTTTTTTATGTAGCGTTGGCTAGCGCTATTTGTGGTAGTGGGCGTACAATAGGCCGTTGTTTCGTATGGAACGTAACTTACAGTTTCAATTAAAAAAGTAGAATCTTTAATAGCATCTGATAATATAATATCAAAAGTAACATCGGTTCCAGATGGAGTGTCAAGAACTTTAGTTGGAGCAATATTCCCAAATAGAGGAGCGTATACTACATAACACAGAAGCATAAAGAAGAAATACTTTCTTCCTAGAGGAAAGTTGATCATGCGTTTGGGGTTATTCCTGTTTATTAAATTTTACATGTTTTTTTTTGGCTTGCCAAAATTATTAAATTTTTAATTTTGTTAGATTGAAAACATGGGAAAATAAAGTTATTAGTCAATTAAACGGTTATTTTTATAGATAAATTATATTTCTTGAAAGTGAAAAATTATAAAAGTGTAATCCAAAACAGATTAATCCTACTTCCAGAATATAAAAACCATCCATTTATATCAGGTAATAAATTACGAAAGCTGAAATACAATGTGCTTAAAGCGAAAGATATGGGTTTAAAAACCATTGTTACTTTTGGTGGAGCATTTTCAAATCATATTGCGGCGACAGCAGCGGCTGGTAAGGAGTATGGTTTCAAAACCATAGGAGTTATTAGAGGTGAAGAACTTGTCTCTAAAATTGATGAAAACCCAACTTTAGCTTTTGCAAAAGATTTGGGTATGCAGTTTAAATTTGTTTCTAGAAGTGCTTATCGTGAAAAGTCTTCGGAGTTATTTTTGAATCAATTAGAACAAGAATTTGGAGCGTTTTATCTATTGCCCGAAGGAGGAACCAATGAATTGGCGGTAAAAGGTTGCGAGGAAATATTGTGCGATTCAACAAAAGATTTTGATTTTATTTGCGTTCCTGTAGGGACGGGAGGAACAATTTCCGGGTTAATCAACGCAAGTGAACCACGCCAAACAATTTTGGGGTTTCCGGCTTTGAAAGGTGAATTTTTACAAAATGATATTACTACATTTGTAACCAAAACTAATTGGAAACTGATTCATGATTATCATTTTGGAGGATATGCCAAAGTAAATTATGAATTGATTCAATTTTTAAATTCGTTTTACGAAGAAACTCAAATTCCACTGGATCCTATTTACACAGGAAAAATGGTTTACGGAGTTTACGATTTATTGGAAAAAGGATATTTCCCAGAAAATTCAAAAATTTTATTGGTTCATACCGGAGGTTTACAAGGAATTAAGGGAATGAATCAAAAACTAAAAAAGAAAGGTAGTACTACCATTAATTATGAAGTTTAAATATCTATTTATATGCATTCTTTCTTTAGCAATTATTTCTTGTGGAGGGAAGAAGAAGGTTTCGAAAAAGAAAAAATCAGCTCCCAAAAGAGAGAATACCATTGTTATTAAAGCTCCCACAAAAAAAGAACAGGTAGAATTGTTAGAAGCTACTTCTACCGTAGCCGTTAAAACGAATACAGTTGAAGAGTATATCAATGTGTATAAAGATATTGCTATGGTAGAAATGCAGCGTTACAATATACCTGCCAGTATTACTTTGGCGCAGGCAATTTTAGAAAGTGGTTCTGGTAAAGGAGAATTAACACTTAAAGCAAACAATCACTTTGGTATTAAATGTCATTCAGATTGGCATGGACCAAGTGTTACGCATGATGATGATAGAAGAGGAGAGTGTTTTAGAAAATATGACAATCCAAATAAATCATTTGAAGATCATTCACTGTTTTTAACAGAAAGAAGCAGATACGCTTTTTTGTTTGATCTGAAACAGAGCGATTACAAAGGTTGGGCTCGTGGCTTAAAGAAAGCAGGGTATGCTACAGATCCAAAATATCCAAACAAATTAATTACCATAATTGAGAAATATCAATTGTTTGAGTTCGATAAATTGGTGTTGAAGGATAATTATGAAATAGTAGTTGAAAAAGACAATGCAGAAGAGGTAGTAACTGCTGGTGAAACCTATCACACCGTAGTTAAAGGAGATACTTTGTACAATATTTCTAAGAGATATGGTGTAAGCGTAGAATCTATTCAAAAAGCCAATAAGCTAAAGGGAAGTGGTATTTCAATTGGTCAAAAATTAAAAATAGTTAAGTAATGTTATATAAAAGAAGTAGTGAGTTGTTTGCTCAAGCAAGTAAAGTGATTCCTGGCGGAGTAAACTCTCCGGTGAGAGCTTTTAAAGCAGTGGGAGGAACACCTATTTTTATAAAAGAAGCAAAAGGAGCTTATTTGTATGATGAAGATGGAAACCGTTTGATAGATTATATCGCATCTTGGGGACCAATGATTTTAGGACATGCATATGAGCCTGTAACCAATGCTGTTATTGAAAAAACTAAAAAAGGAACTTCTTTTGGAACGCCTACCGAAATAGAAACTAAAATTGCTGAATTGGCAGTGGCGATGGTTCCTAATATTGATAAAATCCGATTTGTAAATAGTGGAACCGAGGCTTGTATGAGTGCAGTCCGTCTAGCTAGAGGATTTACAGGAAGAGATAAGATCATCAAATTTGCGGGTTGTTATCACGGGCATTCTGATTCTTTTTTGATTCAGGCAGGAAGTGGAGCAGTTACCTTTGGTTCACCAAATAGTCCTGGAGTAACACAGGGAACAGCGAAGGATACTTTACTAGCTCCGTATAATAATTTAGACGCTGTTGAAGCACTTTTTGAAGCCAATAAAGATGAAATAGCAGCTATAATTATTGAACCAATTGCCGGAAATATGGGGTGTGTAATTCCTAAAGAAGGCTTTCTAGAAGGTTTAAGAGCGTTGTGTGATAAGCACAACACACTGTTGATTTTTGATGAAGTGATGACAGGTTTTCGTCTTGGAAAAGGTGGCGCTCAGGAAAAATTAGGAATCGATGCTGATATTGTAACTTTTGGAAAAGTAATTGGTGGCGGTTTGCCGGTTGGAGCATTTGCGGCGAGAGCCGAAATTATGAGCTATTTAGCTCCGGAAGGTCCAGTATACCAAGCAGGAACTTTGAGCGGAAATCCTTTAGCAATGGCAGCCGGTCTAGCCATGTTAACAGCATTAAACGATACTCCTGAAGTTTTTGAAAGTTTAGAAAAGAAGACAGCTTACCTACACGAAGGTTTTGAGAAAGCCTTGTCTAAAACTTCTTTGGAATATACCATAAATAGATTTGGTTCTATGATTTCGGTATTTTTTGCAAAAGATGAAGTGGTGGATTTTGAAACTTCAGCAACAGCAAATAATGATACTTTTAAGAAGTATTTCCATGGTATGTTGGCAGAAGGAATCTATTTGCCGCCAAGCTCATTTGAAAGTTATTTTTTAAATGATGCTTTGTCTTATGAAGATTTAGATTTTACAATCGCTGCTTTTGAGAAAGTTGTAGCAACATTGTAAACAAAAAATATAGCAAATAAAAAAAATCCGGTTTTAAACCGGATTTTTTTATTCTTTAGTATGTGTGGGTTATTGCATTTGAACGTACCCCATAAAAGTATCATACTGTTCGTCTGTAAGAACATCTTTAATTTCTGGTAAGATATCTGCAGCATATTTCTCTCTCATAACAGAAAATTTGCTGTTAGGATATGGAGATGCAGTAGCATCAACATAGTCTAATTTGTTTTCTTCATATTTTTTGATAACGTCAAACATATCAAATTGCTGGTCTTTGGTTAATTGTAAAGCTCCAACTAATTCCATTGTTTTTCTTTTTGCCATGGCATCATAATCAACACTGGTTTGTGCATATGCTGTAATGCCTGCAAACATGAAGAAACAGATAAATAGTGTGTAAATTTTTTTCATAGTATGGTGAAGTGTTTTATAAACTTCAATTTTAAGGAAAAAACCTAACATATACAAATGCTTATTTCAGTGTTTTGTTATAATTCAAAGTTTGTAAGATTCTTTAACTCTTTAATAGTGTCTATTGGATTGTCACTTTTAAAAACAAAGCTTCCGGCTACTAAGACATCTGCACCTGCATCAACTAGTTTTTTTGCATTGACAGATGATACTCCACCGTCTATTTCTATTAATGTACTTGCATTTTTGGTAAGGATCATTTCTTTTAAAGTGCTTACTTTTCGATAAGTGTTTTCAATGAATGATTGTCCGCCAAAACCTGGATTAACGCTCATGATGAGAACAATGTCAATATCCGTTATGATATCTTCTAATAAAGAAATTGGGGTATGAGGATTGAGCGCCACACCAGCTTTCATACCTTCAGCTTTTATGGCTTGTAAAGTTCTATGCAAGTGTGTACATGCTTCGTAATGAACGGTAAGATGATCTGCTCCCAAGTCAGCAAACGTTTTGATATATCTATCAGGATTCTCTATCATTAAATGAACATCGTTTACTTTGGTAGTATGTTTTGTTATTGCTTCCAAAACAGGCATACCAAAAGAAATATTTGGAACAAACATTCCGTCCATAATATCAATATGAAACCAATCTGCTTCGCTATTATTAACAAGTTCTATATCGCGTTGAAGATTTGCGAAATCTGCTGCGAGTAAGGAAGGAGCAATCAATTTATTGTTCATCGTAAATTCTTTTACTAAGTACTCAAATGTACATATTAAAAATGAAAAACTCCGGTAATCAGCCGGAGTTCATTCATCAATCAAAAAACGAACAGTTATGATAAACTGTTGTAGTCTTATATATTTTTAAATAGATATTTCTTCTTTAAGAAGCGTTCATACAAATATAAACAAAGATTTTTAATATCAATGTTTTTAAAAATGAAACGAAAACTTAAAATTAACCTAAATATGTTTTTAAGATTTTACTTCTTGAAGTGTGCTTCAATCTACGAATAGCTTTTTCTTTGATTTGTCTAACACGTTCACGAGTTAAATCGAAAGTTTCTCCAATTTCTTCAAGTGTCATTGGGTGTTGGTCACCTAATCCAAAGTACAAACGAATTACGTCTGCTTCTCTTGGAGTTAATGTTTCCAAAGCTCTTTCAATTTCGGTACGTAAAGATTCATGTAACAAGTCTCTGTCTGGGTTTGGAGATTCTCCAGAACGCAAAACATCATAAAGGTTAGAATCTTCACCTTCCACTAAAGGAGCATCCATAGATACGTGACGACCAGAGTTTTTCATAGACTCTTTTACATCGTTCACAGTCATGTCTAGCTCTTTTGCAATTTCTTCTGCAGAAGGAACACGTTCATGTGCTTGCTCTAAGAAAGCGAAAGTTTTATTGATTTTGTTAATAGAACCAATTTTGTTTAGCGGTAAACGTACGATACGAGATTGCTCTGCCAATGCTTGAAGAATAGATTGACGAATCCACCATACTGCATAAGAGATAAATTTAAATCCACGTGTTTCATCGAAACGTTGTGCTGCTTTGATAAGTCCTAAGTTACCTTCATTAATAAGATCGGGTAAGGTTAACCCTTGGTTTTGATATTGTTTCGCTACAGAAACTACGAAACGTAAGTTTGCTTTTGTAAGTTTTTCGAGTGCTCTTTGGTCACCAGCTTTGATTCGCTGTGCTAATTCTACCTCTTCATCTGCAGTAATCAAATCAACTTTACCTATTTCTTGAAGGTATTTGTCTAATGATGCTGTCTCTCTGTTGGTAACCTGTTTTGTAATTTTAAGCTGTCTCATATGTACTTGTCCTTGTTTTTAATTTGGGTTTGAGTGCGTGCGCTTTTAGTTATACGTATGAATGCTTCCAAATGTTACAAAAAAGTTTGATTATTTTTTGAAGGCATAAAATAACTTACATTAGCACTGTAGATTATTTAATTCTATGATGAGATTTCATTCCTATATATTTATTTTAATTTTTCTTATAAGTTCTACGCTAAGGGCGCAAGTAGAAACGTATCCAGTAACCAATTATGCGGTAAACGAATATGGAGCTGCAAATCAAAATTGGGGTATTTCTTTAAATGATAAAGAACATGTTTTTGTTGCGAATCATCAAGGTTTATTGCTATTTGACGGTCAGCATTGGGAATTAAAGAAATTGCCAAACAATACCATTGTACGCTCCGTATTGTCAGATTATAATAGAGTGTATACTGGTTCTTATGAGGAATTTGGTTATTGGAAAGAAAACGAATTTGGAGTGTATGAGTATACATCTTTAACTTCATTAATAGATAATAGTTATGAATTTCAGAGCGAAGAATTCTGGGAGATTGTTAAATGGAATAATAAAATAGTATTTAGATCTTTTAGAGCTCTTTATATATATGATGGAAAAACTATTCAGGTTGTAGAACCTAATTTAATTATCACTAAAATTTTTCCGTTTGAAGATCAATTGATTCTTGGGACAGAGAACAGAGGCGTTTATTCTTGTACTTCTACATATAGAATTCTGCCGTTGGAAGGTTCAGAAGAAATTTCAGATTTGTCTATTGCTGATATTGCTTTGTTGTCCAAAGATGAATTGATTATTGGATCTAAGTATGATGGTGTTTTTTCTATCAGAAATAAAAAACTTTCAAGGTGGAGTTCAGAATTAAATCAAATATTAGAAGAAGATCAGTTAAATAAGATTGCCGTTATAAATAGTTCGGAAGTGGTTTTTGGAACTATTAAAAATGGATTGGTTTTTTATGATCTGAATCAAAAAAGTATTACACATTTCAATAGAAGTTTAGGATTGCAGAATAATACAATCCTCGGACTAGCCTGTGGCAAAGATCATTTATGGGTGGCTCAGGATAATGGTATTTCTGTATTGGATGTCACTAGTGGAATCACATTTTTCAATGATCTTAGTGGTCAGCTGGGAACAGTTTACGATGTTAAACAGTTTGAAGGTACTACGTATCTAGGTAGTAATACCGGAGTTTTTTATTTTGAAAATGAGCAGTTGAAGTTTCTTGAAGGTAGCCAAGGACACGTTTGGTCTCTCACTTTAGTGGACGGGAAGTTATTATGTGGGCATAATGATGGATTGTTTCAAATTAAGAATAAAACTTTTCAGCCTATTGCTGGTTTAGAAGGTACTTTTAGCGTTTCTAAAATTCCAAATGAAGCCAACTCATATTTGGCGGGAACCTATATTGGTATTTCTAAATTGACATACTATAATGGTCAATGGCAAACTAGCAGAATTAGGAATGTAGATTTTCCTGTAAGCGCAATTGTTTTTGAAGCAGAAGATACCATTTGGGCTACACATCCTTATAAAGGTTTGTACAGAATCGCTCTAAATGATAATATGACGGAAGCTGAACTGCTGAAGTTTAATGATCATGAAGTGCGGCTTACAGATTATCAAACTAGAATTCATAAAATAAATGATAACATAGTATTTTATGTGAGTAATAAATGGTTTACCTATAATAAAGAGCAGAATCAAATTATAGAATTCGATGAATACAAGCATTTGAATGGCTATAAATTAATCTTCAATAATGAAGGTAGATATTGGTTTATTGATTCAGATAGAAATGAATTACAATTTGTAAGCAAGAAATTGGCACTAGCGGTAACCAATACCGATTTACTTTCTAGAATTACGCCTCTTTATGAAAAAATATTTCAGAAGAATGATAGTATTTATTCCATTCCGTTAAATGATGGTTTTGCGAGTTTAAATCTAAATGAGCTTAAAAAAGAACGAATTAGTGATGAAGTAAGAATAGCTACACTACGAAGAGTTTACACAGATCAACATGAGTATCAAATAAAAAATGGTAGTGAAATACCTTTTGATGAAGCCACTAGCTTAACAGTGTCTTTTGGGTTTCCATACGGTGACGGAGAAGATTTTACATACGAGCTCGAAGGTCCAATTGATCAAACCGGTGAAACATTGAATGGCGATGTAATCCTCCAGAACTTAACCTATGGTCAATACATTTTAAAAGTTTTACTACCAAACTCCGATGATAAAATTCTTTCCTACACGTTTAAGGTTTTACCTCCTTGGTATCTTTCTGAAGTAATGATTCTAGGGTATATACTACTGAGTGTTTTACTTATTTATTTGATATTTTATTTGAATAAAAGAAGTATGCAAAAATACCAGCGAAAACTCCACTTGAAAATGCAAGAAGAGGAGGCTAAAAAGAAAGCGGAGTTAGAGCGTGTAGCTCTGCACAAGGAGGTAGAGTTGAAACAAAAAGAACTTATGAATTCTACCTTAATTATTAGTAAAAAGAATGAGCTATTACTAGAGTTAAAAAATGAATTCAAACGAATAAAAGATAATTCAGTCAATGAATATCGTGTGAAAAGTTTAATAGCAAAAACTACAGATGCTATAAGTAATGAAGAAGATTGGGAAGTTTTTGAAACTAATTTCAATGAGCTCCATGACGATTTCTTTAAAAAATTGATTAAAGCATATCCGAAGTTAACCTCCAAGGATTTAAAATTATGTGCCTACATTAAAATGGGATTAATGTCAAAAGAGATTTCACCATTAATGGGTATTACCACCAGAGGTGTAGAATTACATCGTTATCGTCTTCGTAAAAAATTGGATTTATCCAAAGAACAGGATTTGACAAAATATCTACTGTCATTTTAAATATTTTTCAATATTGTAGTTTAATTTTTCGTAAATAACACCACATCATCACTACATCAATATGTTAAAATTTTAAATTCATAGTGAATTATTTAATATGTAATGAGCTGTAAATCAATTTTTTAATTATTGTTTAAGTTGATGAGCCCTTTTAAGGTTACTACGTCTAAAACGATTTCGTGTTTTCGTGATACTTTTACATCGAAAATCAAGAACAAATATTATACGCAATGAAAATTAAAACTTTATTTCTGGTTTTATTTTTACTTTCTACAGTGGGTATGGTAGCACAAACTACTATTACCGGAACTGTTTATGATGACAATAACATGCCTTTACCAGGGGCCAATGTTACTGTACAAGGTAAAGACGCATATTCCATTACAGATTTCGACGGAAAGTTTTCTGTTGAAGCAGAAGAGGGAGATGTTTTAAACATTAGTTATCTAGGATTCCAGTCTCAAAAATTGACTGTGGGTTCTGAGACAAACCTTACCATTACTTTACAACCCGAAGCATCTCAATTAGATGAAGTAGTTGTTATCGGATATGGTACACAAAAGAAAGCAGATGTTACGGGTGCAGTTTCTAGTGTGAAAGCTGAAGACCTTATCAAACAACCTGCTGTAAATGCAACACAATCTATTCAAGGTAAAATGTCTGGGGTAAATATTGTGAATAGCAATGCTCCTGGAGCAACTCCAAACATTATTATTCGTGGTACAGGTACTGCTGCTGGTGGTACAAATGTACTGTACGTTGTAGATGGTATTCAAACAAGAGATATCTCTAACATTAACCCTGGAGATATTGAATCTATGAACGTTTTAAAAGATGCTGCTTCTGCTGCAATTTATGGTATGGACGCCGCAAACGGTGTAGTTATTATTACCACTAAAAAAGGTAAAGCGGGTAAAATGAAAGTAGGTTTAAATACTTATTACGGAGCAAAAAGTATGTTGAATCCTGTTGAAATGGCAAACGCAAGTCAGTACGTGACGTATTTTAATGAGCGTTTGACTTCTGAAGGAGCAACAGCATTTTTATCTGAAGATCAGCCGTATGATACAGATTGGTATGATGCACTAACCGATGTTGGTTTTGTAAACAACAACGAGGTAACCCTTTCTGGAGCATCGGATAATGTGAGCTACTATATGAGCTATAGTAATTATAACGAAGATGGAATTTTGAAAAACAATGACTATTCTCGTAATACAATTAGAGCTAATAACTCCGCAGATTTCTTCAATGATAAATTGAAATTAACTTCTAACATGAGTGCGTCTTTCATAAAGAGTACTCCAAAACCTTTTAGTTCATTTAATTCTGCTTATCGTCAAGCACCGGTGGTTCCTGTTTACTATCCTGATGGGAAATTTGGTCAACCGTTTTGGAATCAGTCTACGGGTATTGCTACCTATGATGTTGGAGCTGGTGAAACAAGAGGACAATTGAATTCTATTGGAAACCCAGTTTCTCAAGTGTATTATAACAACGAGAAGAATACAGGTATCGATCTTCAAGCGTTGTTTCAAGCTGATTTAAAAGTGACAGATTATTTGACGTTGACTTCTAGATTTGCAGGAACAAAATCATTTTCTAATCAACGTATCTTCAACGATATTAGAAATCAATGGTTAACAAGTTACCCTTATTTGTCTGAATCAGATTTTGATACGAACCAAGAAAATAACCCAACGTCAACTACGTATGCAGATAATAGTCTAGCTTATAACAAATATGAAAATTTCACCTATAACTGGGATACGTATTTAACTTTTAATAAAGTTTTTAATGATAAGCATAACGTAAATGCGACTTTAGGTACTACCAGAGGTATGAGGGATAAATCAGAGACCATTTATATGTTGGGGTATAATGTTCCTCAGAAAGAGCAATATTGGAGTATGAATTTTGCTGGAGATGAAATTGAAAAACAAATTACGCAAACTATTGGAACTCCGTATAAGCAATTATCTTATTTTGCTAGACTTCAATATAACTATGATTCTAAATACTACTTACAAGCAAACTTTAGACGTGACGGAGTAAGCACATTTAAAAATGAATCAGAAGCAGGTTCTAGTACAGACTATTTTGGAAACTTTCCATCATTCAGTTTAGGATGGGCGTTATCTAATGAGCAATTTTTTGAAAACGTAAAGTTTGTAAACTTCTTAAAGCTAAGAGCTGGTTGGGGTAGAATGGGTAATTCAGATGTACCTTTCAACGTTCGTTCGTTCACAACCAATACCGGTGCAACTAACAATAATGTGAATTATGTATTTGGACCATCTCAAACGTTGACATACGGAGCTGCTTTAGGAGCCAATGTTTATCCAATCTCTTGGGAGGTTACAGAGGAAACTAACTTAGGTTTTGACTTTGCAATGTTCAATTCTAAGTTGAGTGGTGCTGTAAACTATTACAATAGAAATACTGATAATGCAATTCTAAATGTAACACCAATTTATACATCAGAATCAGTAGACTCTTATTATGATCATGGAGCAGAAATTTCTAACAAAGGTTTGGAATTTGAACTAACTTGGAGAGAAAGTGTGAACGAAGACTTCTCTTATAGTGTAGGAGCAACCTTCTCTACAAATAAAAATACTGTAGAAAATGTAAAATCTGCATATGACGGACAAACAGGAGGAAGCTTGAGTAATGGTCAAATTACAAAAAGATTACAAGAAGGCGAGTCATTATATGGCTGGTGGATGTGGGAAGCCGATGGAGTTTGGCAAACACAAGATGAAATTGATAGCAACGCTCATTACGGTACTCCAATGCCAGGATACTTAAGATATAAAGATCAGAATGGAGATGGTGTTATTGATGACAATGATAAAAAATTCTTTGGATCATACTTGCCAACTTATAATGTAGGTTTAAATGTTACTTTGAACTATAAAAACTGGGATCTTTCTGTTGATGGATTTGGAGCAGGAGGAAACAAAGTATATAATGCTTTGAAAGGTGTTCGTATCAACGGAGGAGAAAATATTGCTGCGGACGTATTTGAAGATCGTTGGACAGGAGCAGGATCTACCAATACAAACCCTGGTGCAGCAAGAGATTCATATGCTTCCAGCTACTATTTAGAAGATGGAGATTATTTTAGAATCAATGCCATGACCATAGGTTATACCCTAAGAGATGTGATCAAAGAAGTTTCTAGAATTAGAATTTATGCAACAGCACAAAATCCATTTTTATTTACAAAGTATAGCGGATTTACTCCGGAAATTTCTGGAACAGCTGCAGGAACAGGAGGTATTGAACTTTCAGCTTACCCAAATACCAAAACATTCATGTTTGGTGTAAACGTTGATTTATAAAAAAAAACTTAAAAAGAAGAATCCAATGAAAATTATAAATAAAAGTATTCTATCCATTATGGCTTCCGCGCTTTTATTGGTAAGCTGTAACGAAGATTTCTTAGATGTAGATAAGACAGATGGTTATGAGGCTGCGGATACCGAAACCGTAACACCAGAACAAATGGTTAACGGAGTTTATGGGTATTTAACAGACTGGACGTATGCTTTTTCATATCTAGGTGTAACCGAAATTATTTCTGATAATGCAGACAAAGGAAGTTCTGCTTCAGATACTGGTTCAGACAAAGACGTATTAGATAACTTAACTTTTACAGCTAGTGCCAGTTCTGTTTTAGGAGTGTGGCAAACTTGGTACAAAACCATTGGTAGAGCTACCATTTCTATTGATTATACCGAAAACTATGGCATAACTGATGAAAGTTATAAAAACAGATTGATTGGTGAAGCTAAATTTCTTAGAGCTTTAAACTATTTCTGGTTAGTAAGATCTTTTGGGGATGTTCCTTTACAACATATTGATTATGTAATCAGACAGCCAAAAGAAGATGTATACGCTTTCATAGAGCAAGATTTATTAGATGCTATTGATGCCTTGCCATTGAAAAGTGAATATGATTCAGAAGATTTAGGTAGAGCAACAAAAGGAGCTGCTCAAGCATTGTTATCCAAAGTATACCTTTATGAAGAAAAGTATCAGGAGGCATATGATATGGCCAATAATGTAATAAACTCTGGAGAATATAGTTTAGCGGCAGACTACTCTACACTGTGGCATGCAGATACCGAAAATGGAGTTGAATCTATTTTTGAAGTACAAGGAAGAGGAGAGTCTATAGCACACGGCGTACAACAGTACTCACAAACGCAAGGAGTTCGTGGTCAGTTTGGATGGGGTTTCAATATTCCTTCTCAAAATCTTTTGGATGCCTTTAATGAAGAAGGCGATGAAATTCGTAGAGATGCAACCATTATTTTTCCTGGTGAAACTTTATGGGATGGTACTGTAATTATCTCAAACCCAGAAAATCCAATGTACAGTGAAAAAGCCTATTCCAGTGCAAATGGTGGAGCAGAAGATACAGATAAAAATGTTAGAATGCTTCGCTATGCTGAAATTTTACTTATCAAGGCCGAAGCGGCTGTTGAATTGGGTATGGATGGCTCAGAACCTTTAAATCAAGTGAGAGAGAGAGTGAATCTTGATGATATTAGTAATCCAACTTTGGAAGATATCTGGAAAGAAAGAAGACTTGAATTAGCTTTTGAACATGACCGCTGGTTTGATTTAGTAAGAACAGGACAAGCGTCAGATGCTATGGCAGCAGATGGAAAAACATTTGTAACCGGTAAGCATGAATTGTTTCCAATACCAAACAATCAATTAATACAAACTCCGGAAATGGAACAAAATCCGGGTTGGTAAATATAGTTAGTTGTGATACAAAACTGCAGTTAGTAACGGCTGCAGTTTTTTTCCAATTTATATAGTGAATGCCCTAAATGCAAACAAACAAATGAAATATACAAAAGTAGTAGCTTTTTGCTTCATTTTCATTTTCTTAATAGGCTGTAAAAAGTCTAAGAAAGCTGAGGAAACTTTGTTGTCCCCCAAAGAAGTTTCTGAAAATACAAAAGCCCCAATTATTAATAACCAACTTTTAGATACGTTGCAGTATCAAACCTTCAACTATTTTTGGGAAGGAGCCGAACCAAATTCTGGTTTAGCCAGAGAACGCATTCACATGGATGGAGTTTACCCTCAAAACGATGCTAACACAGTAACAACCGGAGGTTCTGGTTTTGGTGTTATGGCTATTATTGTTGGAGTAGAACGTGGTTTTATTACCAGAGAACAAGCGGTAGAGCGTTTTGAAACCATTCTAAATTTTCTGGAAACAGCAGATCGTTTTCACGGAGCTTGGCCACACTGGATGATTGGTGAAACAGGAAAAGTAAAGCCTTTTTCAAAAAAAGATAACGGTGGAGATTTGGTTGAAACTGCATTTCTTATAGAAGGATTACTTACCGTTTCAGAATATTTTAAAGATGGTTCTGAACGAGAGCAAAAAATATCAGACCGAATAGAAAAAATGTATGACGAAGTAGAGTGGGATTGGTATACTCAAGGTAAAAATGTACTCTACTGGCATTGGTCCCCAGAATATAAATGGGAAATGAATTTTCCTGTCGGTGGCTATAACGAGTGTTTGGTAATGTATGTTTTGGCAGCTTCATCAAGAACACATGCTATAGATCCAAAAGTTTACCATGAAGGTTGGGCTCGTGGTGGCGACATCGCAAAAGATACTACTTATTATGGTTTAAAAACAGAGCTTGATTATTTTGAACATTCAGATGCTCCAATTGGCCCGTTATTTTGGGCTCATTATTCCTATACAGGTTTAAGTCCAAAAGGATTAGAAGATACTTATGCAGATTATTGGAAATTAGTTCAGAATCAAGCATTGATTCATTATAAATATGCACTAGATAATCCAAAGAATTTCAAAGGTTACGGGAAGCAACAATGGGGTTTCACGTCTAGTTATTCTATCAACGGTTATCACGGACATCGCCCTGGTGATGATTTGGGTGTGATTTCTCCAACTGCTGCATTGTCTTCTATGGCTTACACGCCGGAAGAAAGTATGCAAATGATTGAATATTTATATAAAGATGCAGATAGTTTAGTAGGAAAGTATGGCCCTTATGATGCTTATAGTGATGAATTTGATTGGTATACGCCAAGATATTTAGCTATAGATCAAGGTCCAATTCCTGTAATGATTGAAAATTATCGTTCTGGGATTTTCTGGGACTTATTTATGAAGCGCGATGATGTTCAAAATGGGCTAAAACGTTTAGGCTTCAAAAGCACATATTTTAATTAATGAAGTTATTTGTTTACATAACATGTTTTTTTGTTTCCCTTTCATTTTTTTCCTGTAGCAAAGATGAAAATGTTGCTCAGGTAGAGGAATCACCGGATCCGGTAACACCAACACCGGATCCAGAGATTTCTGATGAAGATTTAATGGATTATGTTCAAGAAGAAACCTTTAAGTATTTCTGGGATTTAGCAGAGAGCAACTCTGGTGGAGCTCGTGAGCGCTATGTAGCGGCAAACCCATCGCAAGATGCACATGTTGTTACAACAGGAGGAACCGGATTCGGCTTAATGGCAATCTTGGTAGGTGTAGAACGGGGATATGTAACCAGATCTGAAGCTGTAACCAGATTAAACACTTTACTTACATTTCTTGAAAATGCCGATCGTTTTCATGGTGCTTGGCCACATTGGTTACATGGTGAAACAGGAGCTGTGCTACCATTTAGTACAAATGATGACGGAGTAGATTTAGTAGAAACATCATTTTTGGCACAGGGATTAATCTGTATAAAGGAATATTTCAAATCAGGAACTGAAGAAGAAATAGCACTAGCCAATAAAGCAGATGAATTGTGGAAAGGTGTAGAATGGAATTGGTTTACGCAAAATCAAAATATCTTATACTGGCATTGGTCACCAAACAATGGTTGGGCAATGAATTTACCCATTACTGGCTATAATGAGTGTTTAATTACGTACGTAATGGCAGCATCATCGCCTAATTATGCCATAGATTCACAAGTATATACAGAAGGTTGGGCTTCCAGTGGTACTATTGTTTCAGGAAACGTGCAATATGATTATCCTTTGTTGGTAAAACATCAAGGAAATGAAAGTTATGGAGGTCCATTATTTTGGGCTCATTATTCTTATTTGGGTTTAGATCCAAGAAATTTATCAGACTCGTATGCAAATTATTGGAATGTGAATGTAAACCATTCCATGATCAATTATTTGTACTGCGTAGAAAATCCGATGGGTTATACGCATTATGGCGAAGACTTTTGGGGATTAACTGCAAGTTATTCCAGAAACGCAGATGGTAGTTTGGGGTATTCAGCACATACACCAACAAATGATTTGGGTATTGTTTCTCCAACTGCAGCCATAAGTTCTATCCCATATACTCCGGAAGAATCCTTGGCCGCAATGCACTATTTTTATTTGTATGATGATATTTTAACTGGTGAAGCTGGGTTTTATGATGCTTTCAGCCCGCATTATAACTTTTGGGTTGCCGAAGCATATTTAGCCATAGATCAAGGACCACAAATAATTATGATTGAAAATTATAGATCTGGCTTGTTATGGGATTTGTTTATGCAGAATGAAGACATCCAAAACGGATTAACCAATTTAGGTTTTAGCTATGAATAAATTAATATTCTTCTTATTTCTATTTGCTTTTGGTAGTTTGCAAGCGCAAGATACCTTTGAACCAAAGCAATATATTTCTGGGAAAGACACGTTAAAGTATCAGATTTTATATCCTGAAAATTTTTCTGAAACACAAACGTATCCGGTAGTGTTATTTTTACATGGAGCCGGAGAGCGCGGGAATGATAATAAAGCTCAATTAACGCATGGTAGCTCATTGTTTTTATCAGATTCAGTTCGAACAAAATATCCTGCAATTGTAATTTTTCCGCAATGTCCAAAAGAGGATTATTGGGCGAATGTTGATGTAGACAGATCTTCTTATCCTTTGAAGCTAGATTTTAAAGATGGCGAAGAACCAACTACAGCATTAAAACTTGTAACCAAGTTGATGGAAGAAACTATTCAGCAAGAGTACGTTCAAAAAGATCAAGTATATATTATGGGATTGTCCATGGGCGGAATGGGAACTTTTGAAATGATCTTTAGAAATCCAAATATGTTTGCAGCAGCAATTCCTATTTGCGGTGGTGCGCATCCAAATACGGCAAAGGCTTATGCAGATCATTTACCTATTTGGGTATTTCATGGAGCAAAAGACGATGTTGTAGATCCTAAATATTCTTTACAGATGGTTTCGGCAATCTTGAAAGATGGAGGATTTCCGCAATATACTTTATATGAAGATGCAAACCATAACAGCTGGGATGCTACTTTTCATCAACCCAAGTTGCTATCATGGCTATTTTCAAATAAAAATACAACAAACATAAATACAACAAAATGAGATTAAAAAGAGTAATTACTTTAGTGACTACCGGAGCCATTTTGGCTTCATGTTCTAATGTGAAAGATGCTTCTTCCCCCCAAGTACAGAAAGCGTCTGCTACAAAACCCGAACCCGTAGCAACGCTTTCTTTCCAAAGTCCGTTTGAGAAGCAGATAGATTCTATCTTAAGCTTAATGACGCTTGAGGAAAAATTAGGACAATTAAATCTTCCTTCTTCAGGAGACATTACTACAGGGCAAGCAAAAAGTTCTAATGTAGCTAAGATGATTGAGGAAGGAAAAGTAGGTGGTCTCTTCAATATAAAAACAGCCGAAAAAATTCAGGAAGTTCAAAAAATTGCTGTAGAAAAAAGTAGGCTTGGAATTCCATTACTTTTTGGTATGGACGTAATTCATGGTTATAAAACTACTTTTCCAATTCCATTAGGGTTATCATCTTCATGGGATATGGAGATGATTCAACAAACAGCCCGTGTTGCTGCACAAGAAGCAAGTGCCGATGGTATCAACTGGACGTTTTCTCCGATGGTAGATATTTCTAGAGATCCACGTTGGGGTAGAGTTTCCGAAGGTAATGGAGAAGATCCGTATTTAGGTAGCCAAATTGCTGCTGCCATGGTGAAAGGATATCAAGGAGACGATCTTACTTTAGAAAATACCATTCTTTCTTGTGTAAAACACTTTGCATTGTATGGCGCTATTGAAGCGGGTAGAGATTACAACACGGTAGACATGAGTAGAATTAGAATGTTCAATGAGTACTTTCCGCCATATAAAGCTGCGGTAGATGCTGGTACGCGTTCTGCTATGGCATCTTTCAATGAAGTTGATGGAATTCCTGCAACCGGAAACCGCTGGCTATTAACCGATTTATTAAGAGATAAATGGGGTTTTGATGGTTTTGTAGTGACCGATTATACCGGTATTCCAGAAATGATAGCTCATGGAATGGGAGATTTACAGACTGTTTCGGCATTAGCATTAAAAGCTGGTGTAGATATGGATATGGTAGGTGAAGGTTTCTTAGGTACTTTGGAGAAATCTTTAGAAGAAGGCAAAGTTTCTATAGACGAAATTGACCTGGCTGTGAAGCGAATTTTACAAGCAAAATATGAATTAGGCTTGTTCAAAGATCCTTATAAATATTGTAATGTAGAGAGAGCAGCAACCGAAGTTTATACGCAAGAAAATAGAGATTTTGCACGTAAAGTTGGAGCTGAGTCTACAGTATTGTTAAAAAATGCAGGTCAAGTACTTCCATTGAAAAAAGAAGGAACCATTGCTTTGGTTGGTCCATTAGCCGACAATGCGGTGAACATGGCAGGAACTTGGAGTGTTTCTACAGATCAGGAAAAATCAATTCCATTTTTAGAAGGACTAAAAGAAGTTGCTGGTGATAAAGCAGAAATCATGTATGCTCGCGGAAGCAATCTTTCTTACGATAAAGAATTTGAAACCAATGCTACCATGTTTGGAAAAACTATTCCACGTGATGGTAGAACAGATAAAGAAATGTTGGATGAGGCTATTACGGTTGCCAAGAAAGCAGATGTCATTGTAGCTGCCATCGGTGAATCAGCAGAAATGAGTGGAGAAAGCTCAAGCAGAACCCATATCAGAATTCCCCAAGCACAAGAAGATTTACTTGATGCCATGTTGGCAACCGGAAAGCCAGTAGTTTTAGTTCTGTTTACAGGAAGACCTTTGGTTTTGGTAGAAGAAGAAGCAAAAGTTCCTGCAATTTTAAATGTATGGTTTCCGGGTAGTGAAGCTGGTTTGTCTATTGCAGACGTTCTTTTTGGAGATGTAAACCCTTCAGGAAAATTAACGGCTACGTTCCCAAGAACAGAAGGTCAAATTCCATTGTTTTACAATCATAAAAATACAGGTAGGCCATTATCTAATAAGGAAGGAAATTTTGAAAAATTCCGTTCTAACTATTTAGATGAGCGTATAGAACCATTATATCCGTTTGGTTATGGTTTAAGTTATACCACTTTTGAGTATAGTAATTTCCAAATTAGCAACACCACTTTACCAATGAATGGTAGTATTACAGTTTCTGTAGACGTGAAAAATACAGGGGACTATGATGGTAAAGAAGTTGTTCAATTATACACTAGAGATTTGGTAGGAACAGTTACCAGACCAGTAAAAGAATTAAAAGGATTTCAGAAAGTAATGATCAAGAAAGGAACTACCAAAACAGTGACTTTTACGTTAACTGCTGAGGATCTTAAATTTTATAATTATAACTTAGATTTCGTTGCAGAACCGGGTGAATTCGAAGTTTTCGTAGGAACTAATTCTGATACCGAAATGAAAAAATCGTTTACATTGAAATAACTTTTAGTTAGGCTGAGCAAAATTGCTTTAGGATGGGGCTTGTGAAGCCAAATCTATATAAGTTATTTATACTTTGTGAATAGAGTTATTTTAAGGGTTTTTTAATGTTAAGAGATTCGGTTTGCGCCGAATCTCTTTTTTTATGAAGTATATAGATTAAAAAGAATACAGTACTTTTACTTCATGTTCGATTTTCGATTAAAAGTTTTCTATACAGTCGCCAAGCATCTCAATTTTACCAGAGCTGCACGCGAATTATTTATTACCCAGCCGGCGGTGACCAAGCACATCAAAGAGATAGAAAATCATTTTAATACCAAATTATTTCATAGAAACGGAACCTATATTTCGCTCACCGCATCGGGTGAAATATTACTGAAATATGCTGAAGAAATTTTCGATACTTACCGAAAATTGGAGATTGATATTCATGCGCAGCAAAATAAACATGCGGGAACATTGCGTTTGGGAGCAAGTACTACGATTGCAAATTATGTGTTACCACTGGTCTTACCAGATTTTCAAAGAGAATATCCAGACATCAATTTGCAACTACATATTGGCAATACAGAGCAAATTGAAAAGTCACTTCAAAACAAGGAGATTGATTTAGGAATTACTGAAGGATTTTCAAAAGCTGCCGGATTGCAATATCAAGAATTTTTAAAAGATGAAATTGTTTTAATTGTCAATACTGCGAATCCATTAGGTGAAAAAGCGATCATTTCTTTAGAGGAATTGCAGCAACTACCTTTGTTGATACGTGAACCAGGATCTGGGACTTTAGAAGTAATTGCGCATGCATTGGTAGAAAAATCAATGAAGATTTCTCAGTTAAAAACGCTTATGCAATTAAGTAGTTCTGAGAGTATGAAACAATATATTTTAAATTCAGATAGCCTAGCTTTTCTTTCCATATATGCCGTTCTAAATGAATTGAAACAAAAAACAGTTACGATACTTGAAGTAGAGAATTTGACCATTGAACGAAATTTTTACTTTGTAACCAATCAAGCTGAAATGAATTATTTGGTAAGGTTATTCACAGAATTTTCATCTAGCTATAACTTCAGGTAATATCTTATTTTAAATTGTGATTTCTTTTTGTGATATCAAAGCTTCAATTTTGTTATCAAATAAAACGAAATGAACAAGGCAATTAGTCATTCAATATATTCAATTCAACATTTTTTTGATAGAAACATCTCCTTAAGAGAGATGATCTTTGTCGGGTTAATAATCGTATGCGTTTCTAATCTTATTTCACCTCCAATTGCATTATTATTAGGAATCATTATAGCTCAATTAGTTGGTCATCCTTATTTGCATTTGAATCACAAAGCAACGCATATTTTACTGCAATTATCAGTTGTGGGTTTAGGTTTTGGGATGAATGTAAACAGCGCCGTCAATGCAGGTAAAGAAGGTGTTTTGTTTACGGTAGCTTCTATTTTCGGAACCTTATTCCTTGGTTTTATATTGAGGAAATTTTTAAAAATAGAAAAGAAAACTTCTTTCTTAATTTCCGCTGGAACTGCTATTTGCGGGGGTAGCGCTATTGCTGCGGTTTCTCCGGTAATCAAGGCAAAAGAGAAACATATTTCTGTAGCCTTGGGAGTTATTTTTATTTTGAATTCTGTAGCCTTGTTTATTTTTCCTACGATTGGTCATGTTTTCAATTTGTCACAGACTCAATTTGGCTTGTGGAGCGCCATTGCTATTCACGATACTAGTTCTGTAGTTGGTGCTGCAGCTAAATATGGTGAAAAGGCGCTGGAAGTGGCTACTACCGTAAAGCTAGCGAGAGCTTTGTGGATTATTCCGGTTTCCTTCATTTCTGCTGGAATGTTTAAAACTGAGAAAAGTAAAATCAAAATTCCTTATTTTATTGGGTTGTTTGTTTTAGCAATGTTGGCAAATACATATTGGCAACCTGTGCAAAAAATAGCACCTTATGTGGTTCATGTTTCAAAAATAGGACTCACACTTACGTTGTTTTTAATAGGAAGTGGTCTGTCATTCAAAGTATTAAAATCCGTTGGGATAAAACCGTTATTGCAAGGAGTTTTGTTGTGGATGTTTGTAGCGGGTTTTTCTCTGTGGGCAGTATTTTCTTTCGTATAGAATATTTGAATTTTGTAAGTTTTGATGAAGGATAAGGACTAACTTGCATTGTAAACCCTTAGAATGAGAAAATCAAAAAATCCGAATATTCCGTCTTCTATTCAAATAGATGGAGTGTTTCAAAATATTGAAGATACACCACAACTTTCCAAAGATGGATCGTATACCAAAATTTTAAAAGAAAGTTTCAAGCGCCCTAAAGAGGCAAATCCATCGGTAGAAATTCCACATGTTTTTACCAATCTACAGTCGCTAAGAGCGGAAAAACCAACTTTTGTCTGGTTTGGTCACTCTTCGTATTTATTAAGTTGTAAAGGGTTTAATTTGTTAATGGATCCTGTTTTCAGCGGTAGTGCTTCTCCTTTTTCTTTTATGATAAAAGCGTATAAAGGGGCAGATGTTTATAAGGCAGAAGACATGCCAAATATAGATTTACACTTGCAATCTCATAATCATTACGATCATTTAGATAAGGATAGTGTACAGAAATTGACTTATAAAACGTCTACCTATGTAGTTCCAGAAAAAGTAGATGAAGACTTGAAGCGTTGGGGCGTTTCGCCCGAAAAAATTACTGTATTGGACTGGGGAGAAACCATTCATGTTTCAAAGGATGTAAAAATTACAGCAACTCCGGCGCGTCATTTTTCTGGTAGAGGATTGAAAAGAAATACTTCGTTGTGGGCTTCTTATGTATTAGAATTTTACGGTATGAAGATTTTTATAGGTGGTGATTCCGGTTTTGGAAATCACTTTAAAACCATAGCCGATGAATTTGCTCCCTTTGATATAGCTATTTTAGAATGTGGACAATATGGAAAGTATTGGCCTTATATTCACACCCAACCAGAAGAAACTTTGCAAGTTGCAGAGATTTTAAAAGCCGAGGTTTTAATACCGGTTCACCACTCAAAATTTACCTTAGCCAACCATCCTTGGAATGAATCTTTAAATAGATTGACGACGGCTGGAGAAACTTCTCAAGTAAAAATTGTAACACCAAAAATTGGAGAGGTTGTTACGCTTAAAGAAGATTTTCCTTATGAAAAATGGTGGAATTGAAAAATTTAATAAAATTACTTCCAATAGTAGATTTTATAACATTTAGCATTTTTTTGTTTGGATATCTGTGAATACATTAGAGGAATGTGCTATACATTGTTCAAATTGTACCTGTATTTCTCCAGAACAAGTCTTAATAAAATATTAATTGCTTGTAATTTTGTCTGTAAGCAATTTTAATTGGTTAATTTTAATGTACTAAATCAATTAAGACGTAAATACTCACCCAAACATGAAGATCGGAATAGCAGCAGATCATGCCGGCTTAGAACAAAAGCAAAAACTCGTTTCACTCTTAAAAGAAGCTCAAGTTGAGGTAGTTGATTTTGGTGCTCATGAGTACATTTCCGATGACGATTTCCCAGATGTTGTAAGTCCGTTAGCAAAAGCAATAAGTATAGGTGAAGTGTCCAAAGGCATTGCTGTGTGCGGTAGTGGTGTGGGTGTTTCTATTGCAGCCAACAAATTCCCTGGAGTTCGTGCCGCTTTAATTTCAGAAACGTATTCGGCACATCAAGGTGTTGAGCATGATGCTATGAATCTTATTTGTGTAGGCGGTAGAGTGTTAGGAGTTTCATTGATTTGGGAGATTATTCAAGCTTTTTTAGCAGCGAGTTTTCAAGAAGAAGAACGTTTTGTTAGAAGATTGCTCAAAGTACAAGAATTGGAAAACAGACATTTTAAATAAATATATAGAAACGAAATTACAATTATGGAAGAATTCGATTTTGGAATGGTAGGACTGGGAGTAATGGGAAGAAACCTATTGCTAAACATGGCCGACCATGGTTTTTCTGTGGCCGGACTAGATCTTGATCCGGAAAAAGCCGAATCTTTAGAAAAAGAAGCTTCAGAAAAACATACAATTAAAGGAACTACCCAAGCTGAGGAGTTCGTAAAATTGATAAAAAAACCAAGAGCTATTATGTTGTTGGTGCCAGCGGGTAAGCCTGTAGATTCTGCAATAGACTCATTATTACCATTTCTTGAAGAAGGTGATATTGTAGTGGATGGCGGAAATTCTTTTTTCCCTGATACCGATAGAAGAGTAAAAGAATTAGAACAAAAAGGCGGAATTCACTTCTTTGGAATGGGGATTTCCGGTGGTGAAAAAGGAGCGCGTTTTGGTCCAAGTATGATGCCTGGTGGAAACGAAAGTGCTTACGAACGTCTACGCCCAATTTTTGAAGCAATTGCTGCTAAAGTGAACAATGAACCTTGTGTAACCTATCTAGGTCGTGGTTCTGCCGGTAACTATGTGAAAATGGTTCACAACGGGATTGAGTATGCTATCATGCAACTGATTGCTGAAACCTACGATTTCTTGAAAAGAGGATACGGAATCAGTACCGATAAAATTCAAAAATTATTCGAAGATTGGAACAACTCGGAGTTGTCTTCATTCTTAGTAGAAATCACAGCAGACATTCTAAAACAAGCAGATGAGAAAACCGGAAAAGGTTTGCTTTTAGATTATATTTCAGATACTGCAAAAGCAAAAGGAACCGGAAAATGGACATCGCAAGATGCTATGAATATTCAAGCGCCAGTACCGTCTATAGATAGTGCGGTGGTAATGCGTAATATTTCAAAATACAAAGAACAACGTGTTGCGGCTTCAAAATCGTTGACATGGGAAGCTCCGGCTGAAAACGTTGAAGAAGCACAATTATTCGCCGAAATTAAAGATGCATTTTATTTCTGTATGATTTCTATCTATGCGCAAGGTTTGGCACAATTAACCATTGCTTCTGAAGAATATGATTACGGATTAAACTTAGAAGAAGTAGCCAAAATCTGGAGAGGTGGTTGTATTATTCGTGCAGCTGCGTTAGAAGATTTTAGACAAGCTTATCAAAAAGATGCAGCATTGCCAAACATTTTATTGGATGAAACAATTGGGAAATCTATGGTTGAGAAACAAACTGCAGCGAGAGCAATTGTAAAAAAAGTTATAGATAAAGGAATTCCGGCAGCAGTATTTACTTCTGCATTAGCGTATTTTGATGCGTTTAGAAGCGAAACATTACCAACTAATTTAATCCAAGCACAACGCGATTTCTTTGGTGCGCACAGATATGAGCGTACCGATGTGGAAGGTATTTTCCATACTGAATGGAATTCATAAAAGTTGCACCGCTATCAAACCCAAAACAAGATGAAAACAGAAAAAAAAGCAGCTCCCACCATCATTGTTATCTTTGGAGGAACAGGAGATCTTGCCAATAGAAAATTGATTCCCGCCTTCTACAATTTGTATGTAGACGGAAGAATGGCCGATAATTTTGCCATTTATGGTCTTGGTAGATCCGATTATAATGACGAGTCATACCGCGAAACCATGTATGATAGTTTGAAAGAATTTTCACGAAGAGAGCCAGATGCCGAAAAATGGGAAACTTTCAAAAAATCAATATTTTATTTTAAATCAGATATCACCAATGAAAAGTCATATGCTGCGCTTCAGAAAAAGTTAGTAAAGCTTGATGAAAGTTGGGGGCAAAGAGCCAATAGATTATTTTACCTGTCAGTTTCGCCGCGTTTTATAGAGCCGGTAACTACAAATCTGAAAGATCAAAATCTGGTTGAAAAAGTAGAGAAAGATAGAATTATTATTGAAAAGCCTTTTGGTTACGATAAAGAATCGGCAATTGAGCTTAATAATCTTTTAAAACGAACTTTTGTTGAAGAACAAATCTTTAGAATTGATCATTATCTAGGAAAAGAAACCGTTCAAAATATCCTTGCGTTTCGTTTTGCAAATGCACTTTTTGAGCCACTTTGGAACAGAAGTTATATAGATTATGTTCAAATTACAGTGGCAGAAAAAGTTGGGGTAGAAGAGCGTGGCGGATATTACGAAGGTTCTGGTGCCCTACGCGATATGATTCAAAACCACTTACTGCAAATTTTATGTATGGTGGCTATGGAAGCGCCAATTTCTTTTGATGCAGAAGAAATTAGAAATAGAAAGGTAGATGTTTTACGTGCTATACGTAGAATCAAACCAGAAGAAGTGAGCCACAACGCTGTGCGTGGGCAGTATAGTGAAGGTTGGATAGAAGGTGAAAAAGTGCCAGGATACCGTGATGAAAACGGTACAGATTCAAAATCCAATACCGAAACTTTTGCAGCATTGAAGTTCTTTATAGATAACTGGCGTTGGCAAGATGTTCCGTTCTATTTGAGAACAGGAAAGCGTATGCAAGAAAAAACATCTTCAGTGACAATTCAGTTCCGTCCGGTGCCACATTCTACTTTCAAGGGAGCGCAAGCCGATAATATTGTTCCGAATAAATTAACCATCAATTTACAGCCGCAAATGGATATTCGTTTACGTTTCATGACTAAGAAAACTGGTCTGGAAATGAACTTAAATCCTTCAGAAATGATTTTTAATTATGATGATTGTGCAACTGATACTCCAGAAGCATACGAAACATTACTGTTAGATGCTATGTTGGGTGATACCACGTTGTTCATGAGATCAGATCAAGTTGAAGAAGCTTGGGATGTGATCAAAACCGTACAAGAATCTTGGGAAGGTCGTGAGTCTATCAATTTTCCAAATTACCAAGCTGGAAGTTGGGGCCCAGAGAACGCAGAGATTTTAGTAGCCCAACAAGGTCATGTTTGGTCTGTAAACACAAAAAAAATAGATAGTAAGAAATGCTAAACATATTTAAAGACAAAGCAGCGGCAAGCAAAGCAGCTGCCGAACTTTTTGTAGAAAAATCTAAGGAAGCTATTGCAGCAAGTGGAAAGTTTACCGTAGCCTTGACAGGTGGTTCTTCCCCTGCAGGAATGTATGAATTACTACTTACAGAATACAAAGAACAGGTAGATTGGGAAAAAATCTATGTTTTTTGGTGTGATGAGCGCTGGGTTCCTATTAGTGATGATCGTAGCAATGCGGGAAATGCTTATAAAGATTTACTGAATAAAGTTGATATTCCTGAATCCCAAATTTTTCCAATGTGGAAAGATGATGTAACTCCGGAAGCTTATGCCGAAGCATACGAAGCTATCATGGATGAAGTTTTGGAAGATGGAAAAACATTTGATTTGATCTTTTTAGGAATGGGAGATGACGGACATACAGCTTCTTTATTTCCAGGAGAAAGTATCATTCATGAAACTGAAAAAAGAGTGGCTGCCTATTTCTTGAAGCCGCAGGATATGTATCGAATTACGTTGACAGCTCCAGTTTTAAATGCAGCTAAAAATGTAGCATTTATAGCATTTGGAGAAAAGAAAGCTCCTGCGCTGTATGAAGTTTTAAAGGGAGTGCCAAATGTAGAGCAATATCCATCACAAATTGTAAAACCTGATAGTGGCGAGGCAATTTGGTTAGTAGATGAAGCTGCCGCAGCGAAGTTGTAGCAAACTAAAAATAGCGATAAACAAAAAGAGAGGTTCTTATCATAAGAACCTCTCTTTTTGTTTATGTAAAATGTTTCAACGTTTTTATAGTGTAAACATAGCTTTGATCTGTTTTGCAGTATCACGACCTTCAGCAATAGCATTCACTACCAAGGATTGTCCTGTTCGAGCATCACCAGATATAAAGTATTTTGGATTGTTTGTGGCATAATCCTTCAAGTTGAAAGGTTTTCTTTCTAGACTTACTTTTTCTGTAAAATAGCGTGCATTAGACGGACCTGTAAATCCAATAGCTATAAACAAAGCATCGCAAGGAACTGTTCTTGTTGTATTTGGAACTACTTCTTTTGTTCTTCTTCCTTTGGCGTCTCTTCCAACATTTACTTCGGTAATAGTTACAGAAATAAGATTGTTGTTTTGGTCAACGTGAAACTCTTTTGCGTAGCTTTTGAAAATTCTATTACAACCTTCTTGGTGCGAAGTGCTTTCAGCGTATTTCAAAGCATCCATAGGCCATGGAGTCTTATCAGATCTTTTGATAGGTGGACGTTCGTGGTAATCTAATTGTGTTACACTTTGCGCTCCATCTCTATTAGCGGTACCAATACAATCAGAACCTGTATCTCCACCACCAATTACAATCACATGCTTGTCTTTTACATCAATGGTTCGGTTGGTATCTTCGTCTGAGACAAATCGGTTTGCTTCTGCAAGATAATCCATCGCATAGTATACGCCATTGATGTTTGAAATATCTTCATCATATTTTCTGTGTTCTTGAGCACCTAAGGCTAGAATGATGGTTTCAAATTCATTTTCTAGTTCTTCCAGCGTAATATCTTTACCTACTTCGGTATTCATTCTGAATTCAACACCAGAAGCTTTCATTACTTCTACACGGCGTTCAATAAATTGTTTTTCAAGTTTAAAATCTGGAATTCCGTAACGTAAAAGTCCGCCTGCTTCTTGGTCTTTTTCAATAATAGTAACATTGAATCCGTAACCATTTAAAAAATGTGCAGCAGCCATTCCTGCCGGACCAGAACCAATTACCGCAACTTTAACTCCAATATATTTTTCGGGAGTATTTGGCTGAACTAGATTTTTTTCAAATGCTTTTTCGGCAATTGTTTTCTCTATTTCTTCAATAGTAACTGCATCGCTATTGATACCTAAAACACAACCTTGTTCACATGGAGCAGGACAAATTCTTCCTGTAAATTCCGGGAAAGGATTTGTTTTAAGTAGAATGTTGTATGCATCGTCCCAGCGGTCTTCAAATGCTGCTTTGTTAAAGTCTGGAATGTTATTTTCCAACGGACATTTGAAGTGGCAAAACGGTACGCCACAATCCATGCAACGTGCAGTTTGCTCTTTCTCTGCCTTTGGTTCAAAAGGTTTGTAGAATTCGTTATAATGTTGAACTCTGTTTTCCGGTGCTTCCGCTTTAGCGTTCTCTCTCTTGTATTTTAAAAATCCATCTGTCTGTGTAGCCATAGTAAGTACCTTTTATTTTTGAACCTCTAAGGTTTGTTGTGATAATATTTTCTTGTATTCTGTTGGAATGATTTTCACGAATTTGGATACATAATTGTCCCAATCTTCAAGAATTTCTTTTCCATAACTACTGTTGGTAAATTTGATATGTTGTTCAATTTTATCTTTGATATATTCAATTTCTTCTTGTTGAAGTGTATCAAATTCAATCATTTCCATATTCACCATTTCCTTGAAGTTTTCTTGATTGTTAAGAATGTAAGCAATTCCTCCACTCATACCTGCTCCAAAGTTTCTACCAATGGTTCCCATAACAATGATTCTACCTCCGGTCATATATTCACAGCCGTGAGCACCAATTCCTTCTACAATAACATGAGCTCCTGAATTTCTAACAGCAAAACGTTCACCAGCTCTACCATTTATGTAAACATGACCACTTGTAGCTCCGTACAAAGCAACATTTCCAGTGATGGAGTTGTCTCTAGAACGGAAAGTAGCAATGCTATTTTTCTTTACCACAATGGTTCCGCCAGATAATCCTTTTCCAAGGTAATCATTGGATTCTCCGGTAAGCGTCAATTTCATGTTTTCATTGGTGAACGCTCCAAAACTTTGTCCGGCAGATCCTTCGAACTCCAAATCAATATATGGAGGTTTTTTAAGATTTTCTTTCTGATATTTGGTTTGATAGTAGGATAAAGTTGCTCCAACTGCTCTGTCAAGATTTATAATCTTATACTTTTTAGAGATTACATTTTCCTGATTGAATTTTGGAAGTAAGTCGTTCACCATACGCTGATTTAAACTTCCTTCTAAATCAAAAGCCTGACAAATAAAGGCGTGATTGGTAACATTGAAATTGTTGGTTGGTTTGTATAGAATAGGCTTCAGATCTAAATTTTGAAGTTTCCAGAAGCCATTGTTTTTATTTTCTTTTAATACTTCAACTTGACCCACCATTTCATTAATGGTTTTGAAACCAAGTTTTGCCATAATTTCACGAAGTTCGGTAGCTATGTGTGTAAAATAGTTCACTACATATTCCGGTTTACCGCTAAACAATTCTCTAAGTGTTTTATTTTGAGTAGCAACCCCAACAGGACATGTGTTTGTATGACATTTACGCATCATAATACAACCTTGTGTAATCAGTGCGGCTGTGGAAATACTCCATTCTTCAGCTCCTAAAAGTGTAGCAATAGCAATATCTCTAGCGGTACGCAATTGCCCATCCGTTTGTAAAACTACACGGTCTCTTAGTCCATTCATTACAAGAGTTTGGTTTGCTTCTGCTAAACCAAGTTCCCAAGGTAAACCTGCATGTTTGATAGAGCCAATAGGAGAAGCTCCTGTTCCACCATCGTAACCAGAAATCATGATAGCTTCGGCTTTTGCTTTGGCAACTCCGGCAGCAATGGTACCAACTCCTGCTTTTGAAACCAATTTCACATTGATTCTTGCTGAAGGGTTTGCTGATTTCAAATCGTAAATCAACTGAGCTAAATCCTCAATAGAATAGATGTCGTGGTGTGGAGGAGGAGAAATTAAACTCACTCCAGGAGTAGCATTACGAACGCGTCCAATCCATTCATCCACTTTGAATCCTGGTAATTGGCCACCTTCACCGGGTTTTGCGCCCTGTGCTACTTTAATTTGTAATTCATTTGCTTCTGATAGATATTCAATAGTAACACCAAAACGTCCTGAAGCAACCTGCTTAATAGCAGAACGCATATAGTCTCCATTTTCTTTTGGCGTATAACGTTCTGGATCTTCACCACCTTCTCCAGAATTCGATTTTCCACCAATTTTGTTCATGGCAATGGCCAATGAAGTATGTGCTTCCCAAGAAAGGGAACCAAAAGACATAGCGCCAGTAGAAAATCTTTTTAGGATATTGGTTACCGGTTCTACTTCTTCAATAGGAACTGGTACACGTTTTTTAAATTTCAATAGACTTCTTAATGAAACTCTACTGGTATTATCTATAAGATTTGCGAATTGTTTATAAACTTGATAGTCATTTTTCCATGCACACTGCTGAAGTAAATGAATAACTTCTGGAGAGAATAAATGTTCTTCTCCATCTTTTTTCCATTGAAAATATCCACCGGCTTGTAGATAATTGGTATGCTCATCATACGCCAATGAATGTTTGCTCAAAATTTCTCTTGAGATATCATCAAATTTTAATCCTCCAATACGACTCACAGTTCCAGTGAATGAGTAGTCAACCACTTCTGGGTGAATTCCAACTGCTTCAAAGATTTGTGCTCCGTGGTAAGATTGTAAAGTAGAAATTCCCATTTTAGAGAAAATCTTCAATAAACCTGCATTTACAGATTTAATATAATTGTCGTACGCTTTTTCTTTTGTGATTTCTCCTTTGCTTTCTGCTACAATTTCGTCAATGTTAGCAAAAGTCATATACGGATTTACCACATTGGCACCATAACCAATTAGAGTAGCAAAATGGTGAGATTCCATAACGTCACCAGCTTCTACTAAAATTCCGGTACGTACTCTTAATTTTTTTCGGGTTAAATGGTGATGAATTGTTCCGGTTGCTAATAATGAAGGAATTGGAGCGTATAACTCATTCGCTTCACGATCCGAAATTAACAGTACATTCATCCCTTCATCAAGTAATGCTTTATCGGCTTCTTTACAAAGTTGTTTTAAAGCTTCTTCCAGTCTTCCAGGTTTTCCGTCCGCCAAATAAACTGCATTCAATTGACGAGTACGAAAATTGGTATGATCTATTCTTCGCATTTTTTCCAATTGCTCATTGGTGGCGATTGGATGTTCAAATGTAATTTGCTTACAATGTGCTGGTGTACTTGATAAAATATTGAAAGATCTACCAATACTGGTTTTAGTAGACATCATTACTCGCTCTCTAAGCGGATCAATTGGTGGATTACTTACCTGAGCAAAATGTTGTTTAAAGTAGTTGCTTAAATGTTGAGGTTTGTCCGAAAGAACAGCCAAAGGAGTATCTGCACCCATGGAGCCGATTGGTTCTTTTCCGCCCGTTACCGTATCTACTAAGTTTCTATGTAAATCTTCTTCGGTATAACCAAACATTTTTTGCTTGGTGAATAGTTGTTCATCCGAAATGGTGTAGGATAACTTTTTGTTTGGTAAAGCATCAATTTCAATTTCATTATTTTCTAACCATTGACCATAAGGTTTTTCGGTTATGATGCGTTTTTTTACATCTTCATCTTCTATGAATTGCTCTTTTTTCAAATCAATTAAAAAGATTCTTCCTGGCTCCAATCTACCTTTTCTGCTGATGTTTTCTTCTGCTACAGGTAATGCCCCAGCTTCCGAAGACAAAATAATTCTACCATCTTTAGTGAAACAGAAACGCGATGGTCGTAATCCGTTACGGTCTAGCGTGGCTCCAACAATTTCTCCATTCGTGAAACAAAGAGAAGCGGGTCCGTCCCAAGGTTCAATAAGTGAAGCATGATATTGGTAAAACTCTTTTCGCTCTTTATCCATAATATCGTCTTCTTGCCACGCTTCCGGAATGAGCATCATGGCGCTGTTTTCCATAGTTCTTCCTCCTTGATATAGCAATTCTAACATATTGTCAAGATTGCAGGAATCAGAATTTGTATGTTTTACTACAGGATTTAATGTTCTGATGTCATCTGGAGAAAAATGAGAAGACTCTAAGTGGTTTTGGAAAGATTGCATCCAATTGACATTTCCTTGAATGGTATTGATTTCTCCATTGTGAGCCAAATAGCGGAATGGTTGCGCCAAATGCCATTTTGGAAATGTGTTGGTTGAGAATCTAGAGTGAATTAAGATAATTCTAGATTTATATAAAGGATTGGTAATATCTTTATAATAGTCCTTTAATTGAAAGGTAGTTAATTGTCCTTTGTAAATAATAGTTCTGGAAGAAAATGAAGGAATATAGAAATCTTCATCGCTCATGTTTCTTCCGGAGTGAATTGTATTGGTAATTTCTTTTCTCAATACATAAAGGCGTCTTTCAAACTCACGAGAATCTTCGGCATAGGATTCATGCGTAACAAAAAGTTGCTCTATAGCAGGTTCTGTACTTTTTGGAGTATCGCCCAAGGTAGAATTATCTACAGGAACTTTTCTGTAACCAATAAGATCAAAATCATTCTTTTCTAGAATTACGTTGATATCGTTTCTACATTTCGATTTTAATTTTTTGTCACTAGGTAAAAAAAGCATGGCAACACCATACTTGCCAGCTTCAGGAAGATCTAGCCCAAAATTTTCAAGTTGATTTCTAAAGAACTCATCTGGGATTTGGGTTAACATACCAGCTCCGTCACCAGAACAAACGTCAATTCCTGTTCCACCTCGATGCTCCATATTTTCTAACATGGTAATACCATCTAAAACCAATTGATGATTGGCTTCTCCTTTCACTTGGGTGATAAACCCTATTCCACATGCATCATGCTCAAATGAATCTCTATATAATCCTTTCATGTTTACCTTTGTTTAATTGAGAAATGTTTACCAATTTAAGTTATTAATTGTAATATTTTAACTTAAATTAACAGTAGTTTGAAATTAATACTGAATTTTTAAATTACAGTTGCATAAAATTCAAAGCTCAGATATTTCACTTCAAGTTATTTATAATTTCTTAATTCTGCAATTGAAATTCGGGGTTATCCTGTGACTAGAAAGGGGTGTTTGAAGATAATTTGTGAAATAAATATAATTTACCCCTAAAAAAAGAGGGGGTTGATTCATTTTTTAAAAATATAAACAAAACAACCCTTCTTTTGGAAGGGTTGTTTTGTTTTTGAAGTAAATAGAATGTTGTTAAAATGTAAAAACTAAGTAAATTTCTTAGGTATTTTTCAGTAATTAATCCTGAAGTAACCCTCTTGAGATTACGATTTTCTGAATTTCAGAAGTTCCCTCGTAAATTTGTGTGATTTTGGCATCACGCATCAAACGTTCTACATGATATTCTTTTACATAACCATTTCCACCGTGAATTTGAACAGCTTCAATTGCGGTGTCCATAGCAACTTGAGAAGCATATAGTTTTGCCATAGCTCCAGAAACGTCGTAATTATTTCCGTTATCTTTGTCCCAAGCAGCTTTGTAAACCAAATGTCGGGCAGCTTCAATTTGTGTATGCATATCGGCCAGTTTGAAAGCAATAGCTTGATGGTTACAAATTTCTGTTCCGAAAGATTTTCGTTCTTTAGAATATTTTCTGGCCAATTCATAAGCACCAGCTGCGATTCCCAAAGCTTGCGATGCAATCCCAATTCTTCCACCGCTTAATGTTTTCATGGCGAATTTAAATCCGAAACCATCTTCTCCAATTCTATTTTCTTTAGGAACTTTAACATCGTTAAAAATTAACGAATGCGTGTCTGAACCTCGAATTCCCATTTTTTGTTCTTTTGGTCCAATTTCAAAACCTTCCCATCCTTTTTCTACAATAAAAGCATTGATGCCTTTGTGTTTCTTTTCTGGATATGTTTGCGCAATAACTAAATAGAAATCGGCTGAACTACCGTTGGTGATCCAGTTTTTGGTTCCGTTTAAAACGTAATGATCATCTTTTTCAATGGCAGTAGTTTTCTGTGAAGTAGCGTCGCTACCTGCTTCGGGTTCCGATAAGCAAAATGCTCCAATAACTTCTCCAGTAGCCAATTTGGTTAAGTATTTTTCTTTTTGGGCTTCGGTTCCAAAATGTTCTAGACCCCAGCACACCAAAGAATTATTAACAGACATAACTACAGATGCAGAAGCGTCTACTTTAGATAGTTCTTCCATGGCAATCACATAGGAAAGTGTGTCCATTCCGCCACCGCCATATTTGGGATCAACCATCATTCCTAGAAAACCAAGTTCTCCCATTTGTTTCACTTCCTCAGTAGGAAATTGTTGTTTTTCGTCTCTTTCAATCACGCCCGGAAGCAGTACATTATTTGCAAAATCACGAGCAGCTTGTTGTATCATTAAATGTTCTTCTGATAAAGAAAAGTCCATATGTTTTGTAATATAATTAACGTATTGTTGATAGATTGTTTCAAATATAGATTTTAAATGTGATATTTTCAATAATCAATTTCTATTTTTGTGAAAATGGAAAATATAAATTACAAGGTTGTAGGTGTAATGTCTGGTACTTCGTTAGATGGAGTAGATTTGGTCTATTGCGAAATTTATGAAGATGCTACTTGGAAATTCAATATTTATGAAGCCAGGACGTATGCTTACTCTTCTTTATGGAAATCAAAATTAGAAAATGCTATTTCGCTTGCTGCTGAAGAACTGGAAGAATTGGATATAGCGTACACCAAATATCTTTCTGAAGTAATCAATCAATTCAAGAGTGAATTTTCTTTAAATGATATTGATGCTGTTTGCTCTCATGGTCATACGGTTTTTCATGAACCTCACAATGGTATTACCAAGCAAATTGGAAATAGGCCAGAATTGGCAAGTTTGATCAATGAGCTTGTGGTCTGTAATTTTAGAGTTCAAGATGTGGAATTGGGTGGGCAAGGAGCACCTTTGGTTCCAATAGGAGATCAATTGTTATTTTCAAATTTTGATTTTTGTTTGAATTTGGGTGGTTTTGCAAATGTTTCTTATCAAGAAAATGAAATCCGTATAGCTTTTGATATTTGCCCTGTGAATATTGTGATGAATGTTTTTGCACGTCAATTGGGTGAAGAATATGATAAAGGAGGTGCAATTGCCAGAACAGGTAAAATACATGAAGAACTTTTAAATGAACTCAATCAACTTTCTTATTATCAAAAAACACCCCCAAAATCCTTGGGGCTAGAATGGGTGAAAGCGGAAGTTTTACCCATAATTCAGAAGTTCACATTAGTAGAAAAAGATGTTTTAAGAACATTTGTAGAGCATGTTGCTATTCAGTTGAGTGAGGTAATTCAACCCAATAAAACGGTTTTGGTTACGGGCGGTGGCGCTTATCATAGCTTTCTTATGGAGCGTACTGAAAAATTAGCTGGTGTTTCGATTGAATTACCTGAAAATGAACTTGTAGAGTTCAAAGAAGCTTTGATTTTTGCATTTTTGGGAGTTTTGCGTATGTGTAACAAAGTCAATTGTTTAAAGTCGGTTACAGGAGCAAAACATGACCATAGCTCAGGATATATTTATAAACCTTAATATATCCTTAAATTAAAACATCTCCATTTTTATATATTTGTTGCTTCCAACTAAAAAGAACTAATGAAAGAACTAATAAATCAATACGAGAACAAACAACCGGAAATAGTATTTAACTGGAAAGATTCTGAAACCGAAGCAGAAGGCTGGGCAGTAATCAACTCCTTAAGAGGTGGAGCCGCTGGTGGAGGAACTAGAATGAGAGCAGGACTTGATATGAACGAGGTGCTTTCCTTGGCTAAAACGATGGAAATTAAATTTACAGTTTCCGGTCCTGCAATTGGAGGCGCAAAGTCAGGAATCAACTTTGATCCAAAAGATCCTCGCAAAAAAGGCGTATTAGAAAGATGGTACAAAGCGGTTTCTCCATTATTAAAAAGTTATTATGGAACCGGTGGAGATTTAAATGTTGATGAAATCCATGAAGTAATTCCGATTACTGAAGATTGTGGTGTTTGGCACCCACAAGAAGGAGTTTTTAACGGACATTTTCATCCAACCGAGGCTGATAAGATCAATAGAATAGGGCAATTGCGTCATGGAGTTATAAAGGTGCTTGAAAATGAACAATACTCTCCAGACATTACCAAAAAGTACACAGTTGCAGATATGGTGACTGGTTTTGGCGTTGCAGAGGCTGTAAAGCATTATTACGATATTTATGGTGGTGATGTTAAAGGAAAAAAAGCAATTGTTCAAGGTTTCGGGAATGTAGGTTCTGCAGCAGCATATTATTTGGCTCAAATGGGAGCGAAAGTTGTGGGGATTATTGATATTTCTGGAGGAATGATCAATGAAGAAGGTTTTACTTTTGAAGAGATAAAAGAGTTGTTTCTTAAGAAAAAAGGAAATACACTGGAAGCAGATAATTTGATTCCGTTTGAAGAAATGAACGAACGAGTTTGGAAATTGAATGCTGAGGTGTTTGCGCCTTGTGCCGCTTCCCGACTTATTACAAAAGATCAAATTGCTTCTTTAATTGCATCTGGTTTAGAAGTAGTATCTTGTGGAGCAAATGTTCCGTTTGCAGATCAGGAAATTTTCTATGGTGAGATTATGGAATATACCGATGAAAAAATTAGTTTGATCCCTGATTTCATTTCCAATTGTGGAATGGCTAGAGTTTTTGCTTATTTTATGGAGCGAAGAGTTGCAATGACAGATGAAGCTATTTTTGAAGATACATCTAACACTATTAAAAAAGCATTAGAAAAAACATATCAAAAAAGTAACAAAACAAGTGGTATTAGTAGTACCGCATATGAGATTGCCTTAAACCAATTAGTATAAATAATTAGAAGTAAGTATAAATAAAGGATGGAAACAATTATTATTATAGTATTCGTACTTGGATACTTGGGTATTGCTTTTGAGCATAGTGTGAAGGTAGATAAGCTAATTCCGGCTTTAATAATGATGGCAGTTTTATGGGCTATAATAGGTGTAGCACATCTTCCTGTTTTTGAAGTGAACACTGAACTCCGTGAGCTAGAGCCTACACACATTGACGAGATTTTACTACACCATTTAGGAAAAACAGCAGAAATCATAGTCTTCTTATTAGGAGCTATGACTATTGTTGAGATTATTGATTATTTCAATGGGTTTTCAACCATTAAATCATTTATTAAAACAAAGAAAAAGAGAACGTTACTTTGGATTTTCTCTATCATGGCGTTTGTGTTATCAGCCATTATTGATAACCTAACTGCAACCATTGTATTAATTACAATTCTTCAGAAATTGGTTAAAGACAAAGACCTTCGTTTATGGTTTGCCGGGCTTATCATTATTGCTGCAAATGCGGGTGGAGCTTGGTCTCCAATTGGAGATGTTACTACAACTATGTTGTGGATTGCGAATAAAGTTTCTGCTCCTTCATTAATTGAGCATGTATTGGTGCCATCTATCTTATGTTTTGCAGTGCCAACTTTTGTAGCTTCAAGAATGAAGATTTTCACTGGAAATGTTGAAGTGGATGAAAGCACTGAAGAATCAGGTAGTAAATATGCTTCTACAATGTTCTATTTAGGACTAGCTGCAATTGTATCTGTGCCAATTTTTAAAACTGTAACACATTTACCTCCATATGTGGGAATGATGTTAGCATTGGCTGTTGTGGCTACTTTTGCTGAATTCTACAGTAATACAAAAATTAGTATTTCCCATGTAGATAAAGAAAGTGAAGCAGCTGCTCATCACAGTCCGGTTCACAGAGCTTTGTCTAAAATAGAATTACCAAGTATTTTATTTTTCTTAGGTATTTTGTTGGCAGTAGCAGCTTTAGAATCATTAGGAATGTTGTTCGAATTTGCTGATGTATTGAATACTTCAATGCCAATGTTAGGTACAGAATCTGCGGGCGAACATGTTTCAGATTTAGTGGTCATGTTACTAGGAGCTGGTTCTGCTGTGATAGATAACGTGCCGTTAGTTGCTGCAAGTATCGGTATGTTCTCAGTGCCTGTAGATGATCCTGTTTGGCATTTTATAGCTTATTCAGCTGGTACTGGTGGTAGTATGTTGATTATTGGATCTGCTGCTGGTGTTGTGGCTATGGGGATGGAAAAAATCAACTTTATGTGGTATCTAAAGAAAATTTCTTGGTTAGCATTTGTAGGTTTTATTTCTGGATCTATAGGATTTATGTTGATACGAAATTTCATTCTGAACTAACATTCAGATTTTCATAAAATTTAGAAAAGAATTGTCTTATTTGTGGTAGATGTGATATCGCTACAAAAGACAATTCTTTTTTTTATTAAATTTTGAATATCTTTCCATAATTTTAACCACGTATAGTCGTTAGTTAACTATAATTGCAAAACATAAACTTAATTAAACCAAAAAATTAAATGTTTCTATTGTTCCAAGATCCTGCTGTAGAAGAAATGGCTCAGGAAGTCGCTTCTGAAGAAAAAACACTTTCATTGATAGATTTAGTAGTAAATGGTGGTGTTGGTAGTATTGTTATTATTGCCGTTCTGTTTATAATGCTTGGGATAGCATTGTTTATTTATTTTGAAAGAACATTTGCTATTAAAGCAGCTTCCAAGATCGATAAGAACTTTATGAATCAAATTAGAGATCATATTTCAAATGGGAAAATTGACTCAGCATTGGTATTATGTGCAAATACAGATTCTCCAGTAGCTAGATTAACAGAGAAAGGAGTTTCAAGAATTGGTAAGCCTTTGGAAGATATCAATAAAGCCATAGAAAATGCCGGGACTCTAGAGGTGTACAAGTTAGAGAAAAACGTAAGTGTTTTGGCAACCATTGCGGGAGCAGGTCCTATGATTGGATTTCTTGGAACTGTAATAGGAATGATCTTGGCATTCCATGAAATGGCAACAAGTGGAGGTCAAGCAGAAATGGGTATGTTGGCAAATGGTATTTATACGGCTATGACAACTACTGTTGCAGGTCTTATCGTGGGTATTGTTGCGTACATTGGCTATAACCACCTAGTTGTAAAGACAGATAAAGTAGTCCATCAGATGGAAGCAAATGCGGTAGAATTCTTAGACTTATTAAACGAACCTGTATAAACTGATTTATGAAGTTAAGAGGAAGAAATAAAGTAAGTCCAGAATTCAGTATGTCGTCTATGACGGATATTGTTTTCTTACTGCTCGTGTTTTTTATGTTGACGGCAAATTCTCCAAATGCATTGGATTTGTTATTACCAAAGGCAAGAGGGAAATCTACCAACACACAGAATGTTTCAGTAAGTATCAACAAGAATCTTGATTATTTTGTAGATGATGTAAAGATTGATCCGGAAAATTTGGAACAAGAATTGATGAATGCATTATCTGCCGAAGATAAACCTACTATTATTCTAAGAGTAGAAGAATCTGTTCCTATTGAAAATGCTGTTTCTGTAATGGATATCGCAAATCAAAATAGTTATAAAGTAATCTTGGCAGTAAGACCAAATTAATAGCATCATGAGTATTCTAAACACAAAACATGAAAAGAAATCATTTACAATAACTACGGTGTTGCTGTTGCTATTGTTGCTTATTATGTTTTATGCAGGAATGAGTTATTTAGATCCGCCAATTCCAAACGGTGGTATTTCTGTGAATTTGGGATACATGGATCAAGGGAGTGGAAATGTACAGCCATTAGAAAAAATAAAGTCACAACCACAGCCAACTCCAACTCCGCCAACTCCTCAAGAGGTGGTTCCCGAAGAAACCGAAGAAGTGCTGACAAGTGAAGATGTAGAGGCTCCTGTGATTCCTACTGAGAAGGAAACTCCTAAGGAAAAACCTATAGAGAAACCGAAGGAAACTCTAAAAGAGGAGCCGAAGAAGGTTGAGCCAAAACCAGATCCCAAACCATCTAAAGAGACTACGAATGCTTTAAATAGCATTATAAACGGTCCAACGAGTAACGGAACTTCAAGTCAAAGTGAAGGCGATGGAACGGAGGCAGGAGATAAAGGCCAGGAAAATGGAGATCCATATGCTGCAAGTTATTATGGCGCACCTGGCACTGGTAGCGGCGGTGGCCGCGGTTGGGGTTTGAATGGTAGAGGAAGGCCAACCAATGGTAAAGTGGTTCAAGATTGTAATGAATCGGGTACGGTGGTAGTTCAAATTGTGGTAAACAGAGCTGGTAATGTAGTCAAAGCTACGCCGGGAGTTAAAGGTACTACCAATAATAATCCATGTCTCCTTGAGCCAGCAAAGCAAACGGCATTAACTTACAAATGGCCATCAGATAGTAAAGCTCCAGCACAGCAGGTAGGTTTTATTGTTGTAAACTTCAGATTAGGGGAGTAATATCCTTATTTTCTATTTATGAATTATTCAGAAACATTGCATTGGCTATTCAATCAATTGCCAATGTATCAAATGCAGGGTGCTTCTGCCTTAAAGCATAAGCTTGATAATATTTTAAATTTATCTGCTCATTTAGGTAATCCACATACAAAGTTTAAAAGTGTTCATGTGGCTGGTACCAATGGGAAAGGTTCGTCTAGTCATATGCTAGCTTCAATATTACAGGAAGCAGGATATAAAGTTGGGTTGTACACATCACCACATTTAAAAGATTTTAGAGAGCGGATAAAGATTAATGGAATTAGTATTTCAGAAGAAGAGGTAATTCGCTTTGTAGAGAATCACAAAAGTTTTTTTGAGGTAAATCAATTGTCGTTTTTCGAAATGACTGTGGGTATGGCGTTTGACTATTTTGCCAATCAAGAAGTAGATGTAGCTATAATAGAAGTAGGTTTAGGAGGACGTTTAGATTCAACTAATATTATTACTCCTTTAGTTTCGCTTATTACGAATATCGGTTTTGATCATATGGATATTCTGGGTGATACGCTAGAGAAAATTGCAGCAGAAAAGGCAGGAATTATCAAACCAAATGTTCCTGTAGTTGTTAGTGAATACCAAAGAGAAACTGAGCCTGTTTTTAAAAGGATAGCAAATGAAAATAACGCTCCAATCATAATTGCCTCAGAGACTCTAACTACTGGTCTTAAGAGCGATTTAAAAGGAGTTTATCAGGAAATGAATATCAAGGGAGTCTTAGCTACTGTAAATGTATTGAAGAAGTCTTTTCTTATAAACGATAGTTCTATTAAGAATGGATTATTGAATGTGGTAAACAATACAGGGCTTTTGGGTAGATGGCAAATTTTAAATGAAAGCCCGAAGGTTGTTTGTGACACAGCTCATAATAAAGATGGTTTGTCGATCATTACAAATCAATTGAAAAAAGAAAATTATAATACGTTGCATTTAGTTTTGGGTTTTGTAAAAGATAAGAAGCTGGAAGGAATTTTGCCGTTATTTCCAGTTGAAGCAACCTATTATTTCGCTTGTCCAAATGTTCCGAGAGGATTGGATGCAGAATATTTAAAAAATGTAGCAGAAAATTTTAATTTAATTGGAAAAAGTTTTTCTTCGGTGGAATTGGCATATAATACTGCATTTCAATCTGCTAAGAAGAATGATTTCATATATGTGGGAGGTAGTACTTTTGTAGTTGCTGAAATAATTTAAAAAAAAGCTATTTTATTTTTTGCGAGATTTAAAAACTGTTATATATTTGCATCCGCAATAAGCAATAAGGGCTCTTAGCTCAGTTGGTTCAGAGCACCTGCCTTACAAGCAGGGGGTCACTGGTTCGAATCCAGTAGGGCCCACAAAAATGAAAATCTTTCTCTTTATTGTTTATTCGGGCTCTTAGCTCAGTTGGTTCAGAGCACCTGCCTTACAAGCAGGGGGTCACTGGTTCGAATCCAGTAGGGCCCACAAAAAAACCTCAACATTTGTTGAGGTTTTTTTTATTTATAAAATTTCCAAAAGTCTTTCCATTTTCATCCCTCGTGATCCTTTGATGAGGATAATGCTGTTTTTGATATTTAGCTGACTTATGTATTTCTTTAAGCCTTCAAAATCTTCAAATTTTTCAGTTTGTCCATCGCAATTATAGAAAATTTTTCCTAATGTGATCGTTTTGTTGAAATGAAAGCCTTTAGTGATGTTTATGATTTCTTGATGTTCTTTCGATGCTTCATTTCCTAGTTCTAGCATGTCTCCAATAATAACATACTTCTCTTTTCCTGCGGTTTTGTCAAAATTATTCAGTGCAGCTTGCATGCTTGTGGGATTGGCGTTGTAAGCGTCTAGAATGATTTTGTTAGAATTCTGTTGAATTATCTGAGATCTATTATTTGTGGGGGCATAATTTTCAATTCCTTGTTTTATTTGGTCTAAAGGAACATTGAAATAATTTGCTATTGTGATAGCTACGGCAATATTTGTGCTGTTATAGAAGCCAATTAAATTGGATGTAATTTTTGAATCCTGAAAATTAGCTTGAATAAATTCGTTTTCTATCGAGGTTTCAATTTGAATATCGGCTTCTGATTCGTTGGATAAACTAAACGAAAATGTTTTATGGTAACTACTTAGTTTTTCACGTTGAATTTTATCGTCGTAGTTGTAAAATATAGTTTTGTTGTTAGATGTAAGATAAGTGTAGAGTTCACTTTTTCCTTTGATGACACCTTCGAAACCACCGAATCCTTCAAGGTGTGCTTTCCCAAAATTGGTGATATACCCGTAATCTGGTTCAGCTATACTGCATAGAAATTCTATTTCTTTTTGATGATTGGCTCCCATTTCTATAATAGCGAACTGTGTGTCTTCTTTAATTTGTAAAAGACTTAAGGGAACTCCAATGTGGTTGTTTAGATTTCCTTGGGTAGCAATGGTATTATAATTCTCTTTGAGAGCATGGAAAATCAATTCTTTGGTGGTGGTTTTTCCGTTACTTCCTGTTAATGAAATAATAGTAGCGTTGCATTGGTTTCTATGATAATTGGCAAGTTTTTGAAGTGTTTTTAATACATCTTCTACTACTATTGTGGTTTCTTCATTTAAGTAATATGATTCTTCGTCAATAATAACAGCTTTAGCGCCTTGATTTAAGGCTTCTTGGGTGAAAGTATTCCCATTGAAGTTTTCGCCTTTTAGGGCGAAGAAAATGTTGTTATTCTTGATGTTTCTAGTGTCCGTGGTAACTCCTGAGCTTTCTAAGAATAGTTGGTGAAGTTTTTCAATATTCATGTTTACGTAAATTAATCTCGATATATGTAAAAATAAAAAAGCTCTGAAATTACTCAGAGCTTTTTATGAATTATGTTATAATCTTTAAGATTATTTAGTCTGCTTTTGTTTTTCTTCCACCGTTGGTTGATTTAGCTCCAACTTTAGACATTGCACATCTAAATCCGATGTAGTTTGTGGCCATATATTCAGGGTAGTATCTACGTTGCGCAGGATCTAGCCAGTAAGCTCTATCTTTCCAAGAACCTCCTTTGTATACTCTTGCATGATTATCAATCAAAGTAGTTCTGCTGTTTGATTGGTCATATTGTCTAACTAGACCTGTTGAATCAGCTGAAACTACTCCTTGAGGAGAGTTGTACATTCCGAACTTATTTTTCTCTTCTGCAGTAGGATTGTTATCATCACTAAATCTATCAAAGAATCTGGTTGATTGTGGATCACCATCTCTATAGTCTCTGTTGTCTGCTTTGTTGTAGTTTGTTCTCAAGTAAGTTTGCTCTTCTCCAACAGGTTCAGTAGCAATTTCTCCAGGTAAAGTTCTTGCAACGATTTTACCATCTACAAGAGTATCGTATTGAGCAGTTTCTGCTGTAACTACTACAACTTTACCGTCTTCTCCAATTTTTGGTTTGGTATACACGTTACCACGATAGTAGTTGAAGTCATTTGCTTGATCGTCAACTATAGGACGGTAAATATCAGCTACCCATTCAGCAACGTTACCAGCCATGTCATAAAGACCAAAGTCATTCGGTGGGTAAGATTTTACTTCATTGGTGATATCTGCGCGGTCATCAGACCATCCAGCGATTCCGCCGTAATCACCTTTACCTTGTTTGAAGTTTGCTAATTGATCACCTCTAGTTTTTCTGTCTCCAGTTCTAGTGTATTCACCAGACCAAGGGTATTTTTTTCTACCTCTAATATTATTGTATTCTCTCTGTCCGTTTAAAGAAGATGCTGCGTACTCCCATTCAGCTTCGGTAGGAAGTCTGTATTCTGGGTAAATGGCTCCTGTTTCTCTTCCTGCAAAAACACTTACAGAATCTTTTTTGTTTTGTTTTCTACCTTGTAAAGAATCGATAGCTCCATTGTAAGTAGAGGTTGGATTGTTAAGATATGTTTCTGTACTGAACATTCCAGGGCTCTCACCGTCTTCTGATTTGTTGCTCATAACAGTACGATCTATGTAGCCTTCATCAACAAGAGATTTTTCGTTAACACGATCTGTTCTCCACTTAGCGAATTCTGTTGCCTGAATCCAGTTAACACCAACTACAGGATATTCTGCATAAGAAGGGTGTCTTAAGTAGTTGTTGGTCATGTTTTCGTTAAATCCAAGTGGGCTTCTCCAAACTAATGTATCTGGTAAAGCTCCTATATAGATGTTTTTGTAGTTCTCATTACTTGGTGGAAAAACTCTTTTAATCCAATCTAAGTACTCCAAGTACATAATGTTGGTAACCTCGGTTTCGTCCATGTAGAAAGATTGAACGTGTTGCTGATTTGGACTGTTGTTCCAGTCATGCATTACATCATCCTGAACTTTACCCATGGTAAAAGTTCCTCCTTCAACAAAAACAAGTCCTGGAGCGGCTTCTTGTTCAGTATAGCTTGTGTTGTACTGAAAACCTCCGTCTTTGTCATTTATGTTCCAGCCGGTACCTCTGGAAACATCCGTTCCTCCTCCTGATTTTTTACAGCTCACAAAAGCCGAAGAAATAACCAAGGCGGTTAAAAGAAATTTAATAGATCGCATTCTCATGTAATTGAATTAGGGTTATCAAAAAACGTTCGCAAGATAATAATTAAGTATAAATAATCAATTTTTTTAAAAAAAATATGATGGTTCACTTTAAATTATTGTTGTAATGTGTTTTGATTAACGTATTGGTTGCATTATTATTATTTTATTGATGGTGATTTTTATAATTATTTTAATCTTTGCGATACGATTATACTTGTTACAACGTTTATTTGTAAATGAAGAACGCTTTACCCTTAATTTTATTTTTCGCTATCCTTTTAAATGTAAAAGCACAACAGAAAGTAGTGACTTTTGATTGGGATGGATATAAGGAATTGGTGAATGAGTCCGGTTCCGTAAGAATTCCTAATGCCACCGATGTTAATTTTGATTTTGAAGACGGTGTTTTAATATATCGTACACAATGGAAAGATAATCAATATATAGATGAAACCTCGGTAACGATTTCAAATATTAATTATGAAACAGTCTCCAAAAGTAATTTGTATGATTTATCTATAGACGGTCTTCAAAATTCTATTGATGGAATTATAGAAACTACAAAGGCAAGAGGTAAGTTTTACAGTATTTTGCAATTTTCACCTTATATATATGATCAAGGTGTTTATAAAAGAGTGACCTCGGTAACTTTCAACTATTCTTATGCTGCGAGTGCACAACGCCTGTTTGATGTTCCGGAAGTAGGTAATTCAGTGTTGGCAACTGGAAATTGGTTTAAATTTTATGTTCAGGAATCTGGGGTTTACAAAATTGATAAGTCTTTCTTGTCATCATTGGGTATAAATGTTTCTCAAATAGATCCAAGAACTCTAAAAATTTATGGTTATGGTGGTGAAATGCTTCCCTTGCGAAATGGAAATACGTCATATTATGATCTTCCTGAATTGTCTATAAAGGTAAGAGGGGAAAGTGATGGGAGTTTTGATGCTGCAGATTATGTTCTGTTTTATGCAACTGGAGTAGATCAATGGAATGAAGAAAGTAATACAAGCAATAATGTGTATACAGATATTGCTTACTACTATATTACATATGGTGGTGACTATGGGAATAGAATTCAAGTAGCAACGCAGCCTGCAGCATCACCTAGTTATACATTTACAAATTATGACGATTATCAATTTCATGAAGTTGATGAGTATAGCCCTATTAAAGTAGGAAGAAGATGGTATGGTGAAATTTTTAATGTAGAAAACGAACAAACTTTTTCTTTTGATTTAGAGGATTTGGATAGTTCCGAAGATGTAAACGTATATGTTTCTGCTGTGGCTGTTTCTAGCGTTGGTACTTCTATGGCGGTTTCTGCAAATGGGCAATCCATAGGAAGTTTGAACTTAAGTGGGACTTCTAGTGCTGTAACTTTAATGACAGGAGGAGTAGGTTCTTATAATGCAAGTTTATCTTCGGAAGAGCTAGATGTTACTCTGAGTTATAATAATGCTGGTAATCCATCTTCACTTTGCTACTTGGACTATTTATTAATAAGTTCAAAACGACTATTAAAAGGAAGGAATTCGCAATATCCTTTTACAAGAGAAGATGCTGCAAACTTGTTTAATGTCGGAGCATATAGTTTTTCAGATGCATCTGGTATAGATGAAGTTTGGGATGTTACGGATATGTACAGCGTAACTACCTATGAAAATGATGATAATGCAAGCGATTTTTCGTTTAAGGTTCAGTTGGGTTCATCCAGAAAATATGTTGTAGTAGATGATAACGATTTTTATGTGCCGGGAATTAATTCCTCTGATAAAACTGTTGCAAATCAAAATTTAAAAGGTACTATTTTTCAAAATGCTTCTGGAGGTTCAGAAAGTGTAGATTACATTATCGTAACACCTCAGGAATTTGTGTCGCAGGCAAACCGATTGGCAAGCTTTCATGAAAATGACTCAGGTTTGAATGTGAGGGTAGTTACTTTAGATGAAATCTATAGCGAGTTTAGTACGGGAAATCAAGATATTGCTGCGATTCGTAATCTTATTAAGTACGTGTATGACAATGCATCTTCAGCAGATGATAGATTAAAATATGTGTGTCTTTTTGGTGATGGCTCCTATGATTATAAAGATAGAATTAGTAATAATACCAATTTTGTTCCGCTTTATCACAATGTGCAAAGTTTTAGTTTGGCAACTTCATACGCTACCGATGATTTTTATGGAATGATGGATGCTACAGAAGGTGATATGAGCAATGATCTTTTGGATGTTGCCGTAGGTAGAATTATTGCGCGCGATCTACAAGAAGCTACAGAAATGGTAGATAAAATAGTAGCATACCGTAGTGAGGAGGCTATGGGGAGATGGAGAAACAATGTAATCCAAATTTCTGATGACGGAGATGATAGTACAGATGTGTATTTTCAATTTGATTTAGATGCCGTAAGTCAGGAAATTGCTACCAACAGACCTTCGTTTAATGTAGAAAAAATTTATGAGGATGCCTATATACAGCAATCTTCTTCTGGCGGAGAAAGATATCCAGATGCCAAGGAAGAATTGTTAGATAAAATAAAAATGGGTGTGCTTTCCATGAATTATTTTGGACATGGAGGAGAGGAAGGTTTATCTAGTGAGCGTCTTTTTCAGTCAACAGATATTCAAGAATTAGATAACGAAAACAAATACCCACTATTCATTACTATTACATGTGATTTTACTAGGTTCGATAATCCTGAGTTGACTACCGGAGGAGAGTACATGTTTTTAAATCCATCAGGAGGAGCTATTGCGTTGGTAGCTACCACAAGAGAGATTTATATTACAAACGGAATTAATTACAATCCTGTATTTGCTGAATATCTATATTCCTATAATTCCGACGATTTTACGAGTATGGCAGAATCTGTTCGCTTAGCAAAAATAGACTTGGCTTCCGGGGCTCAAAAGCGTTTGATCCATTTTATTGGGGATCCAGCTTTAAAGCTAGCTATTCCAAAACCAAAAATAAATCTTACACATATAAATGATATTCCTGTTTCTCAATCTGTAGATACGCTTAAAGCACTGAGTACAGTAAAGCTTTCAGGAAATATAACCAATGCAAACGATGTACTTTTGAATGAGTATAACGGAACTGTTTTTGCAACGGTTTATGATAAGAATATTGAAAGAACAACCTTGGGGAATGATGGTGTTCAAGTGGATAATACCTTGGTTACTATGGATTTTGAAACCTTGGGTGAAGTGTTGTTTCGTGGAAAAGCTACTGTAACCAACGGTGAATTTGAGTTTAACTTTGTAGTTCCAAGAGATGCATTGATTCCTGTGGATGAAGGTAGGGTTAGTTTCTATGCGTATAAAGATGATAAATCGGAAGATCAAACAGGGTATAATACAGATATTTTAGTTGGAGGATTAAATGAAAACGCACCTGCAGATAACGAAGGTCCCGAAATAACGCTGTACATGAATGATGAAAACTTTATTTATGGAGGAATGACCAATCAAGCACCTATTTTTCTAGCATTCCTAGAAGACGAAAATGGGATTAATACATCAAGTGGAATAGGTCACGATATTGTTGCAATACTCGATGGAGATGAAACCAATCCGTATGTGATGAATGATTATTATGAAGCAGATACAGATGTGTATACAAGTGGAGCTGTTAATTATCCTTTTAGTGATTTGGAGCCAGGCTTGCATACAATTACTTTCAAAGCATGGGATACTTATAATAATTCTTCTACTGCAGAGATTCAGTTTTTGGTTGTGGATGATGACGAAATGAAACTGGAAAAAGTTTTAAATTACCCAAATCCTTTTGTAAGCTATACTGAGTTTTGGTTTCAGCATAACAAGCCTTTTGAACCATTAGATGTACAAGTTCAGGTTTTTACAGTTTCTGGTAAAATAGTCTGGACGCATAACCAAACCATTACTACGGAAGGATATTTATCAAGAGAAATTACGTGGGACGGAAGAGATGATTTTGGAGATAAAATAGGAAAAGGAGTTTATGTATATAAGATTACGGTAAAATCTACGTTATCTAACAAGAAGGCAGAAAAGTATGAAAAACTTGTCATACTCTAATTATAACTTATATTTGTTCAAATTTTGAAATCTAGATGAGAAAAATTTTCTTTTTGAGTCTTATACTATGCGCAGCAAAGGCATTGGCTCAAGACAACCCAACCGTTATTCTACCCAATACAAACGATACTAGAGTTATTACTACCGGAGTTCCTTTTCTAATGATTGCTTCTGATGCTAGAGCTGGAGGTATGGGAGAAATGGGGGTTGCTACCTCTGCAGATGCCTATTCTCAGCAATGGAATCCTGCTAAATATGGTTTTATTGAAAAACAGATTGGAGTTGGAGTAAGCTATACACCATATCTAAGTCAGTTGGTGAATGATATCGCATTGATGAATTTAACGGTATATAACCGTATTAGTGATCGTAGTGCGTGGGCTGCTAGTATCAAATATTTTAGTTTAGGAGATATTGAGTTTACAGAACAAGTAGGTAACGATATTGTTTCGCAAGGTACTCAGCGTCCCAATGAATTTGCATTTGACGCTTCTTATACATTAAGATTAACAGATAGGTATGCAATGGCTGTAACAGGTCGTTTTCTAAGTTCAGATTTAAAAATACCTTCTGAAGGAGTAGATGCGAAAGCTGCAAATAGTTTTGCCGTAGACGTTTCAGGTTATTATCAATCAGAAGAAATTGCCTATGATAATTATGATGGACGTTGGAGAGGTGGTTTTGCAGTAACAAATATTGGGCCTCCTATTAAATACGATCAAAGTGTAGGAGATGAATATGATAGTTATTTACCAACCAATTTAAGACTTGGTGCTGGATTTGATTTCATTTTTGATGCATACAGTAAACTTTCTTTAGTTGGAGAAGTGAATAAATTATTGGTTCCAACGCCGCCGATTTTAGGTACAGAATGGTCGTATGTAGATAATGATGGGAATGGAGAGTACGATGAAAATGTTGATGAGTTAGACGAAAATATTTCAGGAACAAATGAAGTGATATATAGTGGTCAGGATGATAATGTATCTTTTGTGTCAGGAATGTTTCAATCATTCTACGATGCTCCGGGAGGTTTAAGTGAAGAGTTAAAGGAATTTACATGGGCTTTGGGAGCAGAATATTGGTATGCAGATTCTTTCGCGTTACGTGCTGGTTATTTCAACGAGGCGGAATCAAAAGGTGCTCGTAAATTTTTTACGCTAGGAGCTGGCTTTACTTATAATGTGATCAAAATAGATATGTCATACTTGTTCTCAGCTTCAAAAGTGAGAAATCCGTTAGAAAATACACTTCGTTTTTCGCTTACGCTTAATTTTGGAGAAGAGTACGACGAATATTAGAATATAAAATTTCAATTTTTTGAAAGAACTACAACTTACATCTACCTTATATGTGTATGATGATTTGAATGAATTATCAGAAGAGGTACAGCAATTAATGTTAACGGCAATCGAAACTCGAAAAAAAGCCTACGCTCCTTATTCTAAATTTAGAGTAGGAGCAGCATTATTGTTAGATAATGATGAAGTTGTTGTAGGTAGTAATCAAGAGAATGCGGCGTATCCTTCTGGTTTGTGCGCTGAGCGTGTAGCTATATTTTATGCTGGCGCTAAATTTCCTGATGCTATTGTCAAAAGAATAGCTATTTCAGCTACTTCTGATACCAAGGTTACTATAGAGCCTATTCCGCCTTGTGGAGCATGCAGACAATCAATTGCAGAGTACGAAGTAAAACAAGGTGCGCCCATAGAAATCTATTTTATGGGAGAAACAGGAAAAGTGATCAAATCAAATTCCTTGAAAGATCTATTGCCATTAATTTTTGATGGTTCTGCATTGTAATTCTACAACAATCTAAATTTCTTTGTTAAAAAAGCACTACAAAACCCTGTTTTAGTTTTTCATCTTTTAACTAAAATAGTACTTTTGTATTCCACAATTTTGAAAACTAAAGTTTCCAAGAAATAAGTCCTGTTTTGTGATTTGAAAATCTTAACTTTAGCCATTCAAAGTTGAAAATTTATTCAGTACAAAGAAATTTAAAATAACACATGAAAAAAGTAACCAAGGAAGTCTACCTAAAATGGTATGAGGACATGCTTTTCTGGAGAAAGTTTGAAGACAAACTTGCTGCAGTTTATATTCAACAAAAAGTTAGAGGTTTTCTTCATTTGTACAACGGTCAGGAGGCTGTGTTAGCCGGAACGTTGCACGCAATTGATCCTTCTAAAGATAAATTGATTACTGCATATCGTAATCACGTTCAGCCAATTGGTATGGGAGTAGATCCTAAACGAGTTATGGCAGAACTTTATGGTAAAGCAACCGGTACTTCTCAAGGTCTTGGAGGTTCTATGCATATTTTCTCAAAAGAGCATAATTTCTACGGAGGTCATGGTATTGTAGGTGGTCAAATTCCTTTAGGTGCGGGTCTTGCATTTGCAGACAAGTATTTTGAAACAGGAGGTGTTACTTTGTGTTATATGGGAGATGGTGCTGTACGTCAAGGTTCGTTACATGAAACCTTTAACATGGCTATGAACTGGAAATTACCTGTAATCTTTATTTGTGAAAATAACGGTTATGCCATGGGTACTTCAGTAGAAAGAACAGCAAACCACACCGATATCTGGAAATTAGGATTAGGGTACGAAATGCCTTGTGGTCCAGTTGATGGTATGAATCCTATTAAAGTGGCAGAAGCAATCAGTGAAGCAGTGGAAAGAGCTAGAGCTGGTGAGGGACCAACTTTCTTAGAGGTTAAAACATACCGTTATAGAGGTCATTCTATGTCAGATGCACAACACTACAGAACAAAGGAAGAAGTAGAAGAATACAAAAAAATTGATCCTATCACGCAAGTTTTAGATGTGATCAAAGAAAATGAATACGCTAGCGAAGAGGAAATCAAAGCAATTGATAAGCGCGTAAAAGATTTGGTTAAAGAATGCGAGAAATTTGCAGAAGAATCTCCGTTCCCAGATAAGAACGTTATGTATGACGTTGTTTACGAACAAGAAGATTATCCTTTTTTACCTCATAAACTATAATAAGAAATGGCAGAAATTGTAAATATGCCTCGTTTGAGCGATACCATGGAAGAAGGTACCGTTGCAAAATGGCTAAAACAAGTAGGAGATAAAGTAGAAGAAGGCGATATTCTAGCCGAAATAGAAACCGATAAAGCAACCATGGAATTTGAATCTTTCAACGAAGGGGTTCTTTTACATATTGGTGTTCAAGAAGGTGATTCTGCTCCGGTAGATACACTTTTAGCTATTATAGGTGAAGAAGGTGAGGATATTTCTTCTATAGTGAATGGTGGAAGTGCACCTGCACCAGAAGCAAAAGAAGAAGCTCCTGCTGAAGAAAAAAAAGCAGAAGAAGTTTCTGGAGAAAGTGGTTCTGAAATGCCTGAAGGTGTTCAAGTAGTAACCATGCCTCGCTTAAGTGATACAATGACCGAAGGTACTGTAGCTACTTGGTTGAAGAAAGAAGGAGATAAAGTGGAAGAAGGAGATATCTTAGCTGAGATTGAAACAGACAAAGCTACTATGGAATTTGAATCTTTCTACGAAGGAATTCTACTGCATGTAGGTATTGAAGAAGGAGGTTCTGCTCCTGTAGATTCTCTTTTAGCTATCATCGGTCCTGAAGGAACTGATATAGAAGCTGCAATTGCTGCTGCAAAAGGTGGTGCTACTTCTGCTCCAAAGAAAGAAGCAAAAACTGAAAAAGCAGATGCTCCTAAAGAAGAATCAGCTCCTGCTGCTGAAACTACTACTACAGATGGAGGTAAGATTTTTGCATCTCCATTAGCTAAGAAAATGGCTGCTGATAAAGGAATAGATCTTTCAACGGTTAAAGGTTCTGGAGATAATGGTAGAATTATCAAGAGAGATATAGAAAATTATAAAGCGCCAGCTGCAACTCCTGCCGCTGCTGCTCCAAAAGCTGAAGCTGCTGCTCCTGCTGCTGCAAGTACACCGGCTGCTATGCCATTTGTTCCTGCAGGTGAAGAGCGTGTAGAAGAAGTGAAAAATTCTCAAATGAGAAAAACAATAGCGAAGCGTTTAGGTGAATCTAAATTTACTGCGCCTCACTATTATTTAACTGTTGAGTTAGATATGGAGCAAGCAATTGCTTCTAGAGCTCAAATTAACAGTTTGCCAGATACCAAAGTTTCTTTCAACGATATGGTTGTTAAAGCTTGTGCTATGGCACTTAAAAAACATCCTCAAGTAAATACTTCTTGGAAAGGAGATGTTACTCAGTTCAATCAACACGTTCATGTTGGTGTTGCAGTAGCTGTTGAAGATGGTTTGGTGGTTCCTGTTCTTAAATTTACTAACGAAATGAGCCTGACTCAAATTGGAGGTAAAGTAAAAGAATTGGCTGGTAAAGCAAGAAACAAAAAATTGACTCCTGCAGAAATGGATGGTAGTACTTTTACAGTTTCTAATTTAGGAATGTTTGGTATTGAAGAATTTACTTCTATCATCAATCAGCCAAACTCTGCAATTCTTTCCGTAGGTGCAATTGTTGAAAAACCAGTTGTTAAAAACGGTGAGATTGTAGTTGGTAAAACAATGAAAGTAACTTTAGCTTGTGACCACAGAACAATTGATGGTGCTACAGGAGCTCAGTTCCTACAAACGTTAAAAGCGTATGTAGAGAATCCTGTAACTATGCTTGCTTAAGATTTACAGATATTATACAACAAAAAGCATCCAATTTATTGGATGCTTTTTTTATATTTAGGAAAATTAAATTGAATGATTAGAAAAATTGTATTTGCGGTTATAGCAACCGCTTCTTTGACTTTATCTGCACAGACATCAAAGAAAACTGTAGAAAAACATATGAGCTTTCTTGCTTCAGATGATTTACAAGGAAGAAAAGTGGGTACAGAAGGTATAGCGAAAGCTGCTGATTATATAACCCAGTATTTCAAGAAAAATAATGTAAAGCCTTATTTTGAAACCTATAAGGATACGTTGTCCAATATTACAGAGCTTGGGTACAATGTAGTGGGAGTAGTTCCTGGAACGGACCCTGAATTAAAAAAGGAGTTCATTATTATCGGAGCGCATTACGATCATATTGGTCTAATAAAACCCGAAAATGGAGACGAAATAGCCAATGGAGCTAATGACAATGCATCTGGGACGTCTTCGGTTTTGGAATTCGCTAAATATTTTGGGAAACATCATACCAATAAGAGAAGTTTGTTGTTCGTATTATTCTCTGCTGAAGAAGCTGGGCTATTAGGTTCAAAACATTTGGCTGGTAAATTGAAAGAAGAGAATTTCAATCTTTATTGTATGGTGAATTTTGAGATGGTGGGTGTTCCAATGACTACGGATTATTTAAGCTATCTTACAGGTTACAATGAAAGCAATATGGCTGCTACTTTAAATTCATTTTCTAATAAAAAAGTGGTTGGTTTTTTGGAAACTGCAAAGAAATTTCAGCTTTTCAAAAGATCTGATAATTATCCATTTTATGAGGAATTTAATGTTCCTGCACAAACGGTTTGTACATTTGATTTCACCAATTTTGAGTATTATCACAAAGTAGATGATGAGCTTAGCGAAATGGATTTTGATCATATGACAAATTTCATCAATACATTTATTCCTGTATTAGAAAAGTTAGCTAATACGCAGGATGATGTTGTAAAAATGAATTAGAATGAAAAATGTTGTAATTACCGGAACCAGTCGAGGAATTGGATTTGAGATGGTAAAACTTTTTGCTGATGCAGGTTATCAAGTATTGGCATTATCTAGAAATACAGCTTCCGTAGAAGCCTTGGGTTATTCAAATGTTCATTCGTTTACTTTTGATTTATCAAAAGATGAAAGCTTTGATACGCTAAGCGAGTTTGTTGCTTCAACTTGGGATTCAAAAGTGGATGTGTTAATAAATAATGCTGGGGCTATTGTAAATAAACCTTTTAAAGACATTTCACAGGACGAGTTTTTAAAAGTTTATCAAGTGAATGTTTTTGGTGTAGCTAAAACAATTCAAACGTTGTTACCATTCATGAATACCAATTCTCATGTGGTTTCAGTAAGCTCGATGGGCGGAATTCAAGGAAGTATGAAGTTTCTTGGTTTAGCGGCATATAGTTCTAGTAAAGGAGCTATTATTACGCTTTCAGAATTATTAGCAGAAGAATACAAAGATAATGGTCCTTCTTTTAATGTACTAGCGTTAGGTGCTGTTCAAACAGAAATGTTACAAGAGGCCTTTCCAGGATACAAAGCACCTATTCTTCCTGAGGAAATGGCATCATATATAAAAGAGTTTGCTCTTACCGGAGCTAAATTTTACAATGGAAAAGTATTGGAAGTTTCTAGTACAACCCCTTGATAAATGAATAATGTTTTAGAAAAATACATACCGGAAAAGTCTGTTCATGCTTGTTTGGAGTTGATTAAACTCACCAATGCGCATATCAAAGTGGTAAGCGAACGTGCAACAAGGCATGGAGACTACAGAAGACTTCCAACCGGGCAACATTTAATAACAATTAATGCTAGTTTAAATAAGTATAAGTTTTTGATTACGCTTATTCATGAACTGGCACATTTGGTAGCTTTTACCAAGTATGGTAGGCGAATAAAACCGCACGGGAAGGAGTGGAAACACACATTTTCAGAAATGATGACACCATTCATTCATCCGGCTATTTTTCCAAAAAGGTTACTTCCTTTATTATTAAATCATTTTAGAAATCCAACCGCCAGCAGCGATACTGATGCTAAATTATCGTTAGCTTTAAAAGAATACGACAAAAAGACGGATAAAAATTATATATTTGAAGTGCCTCACGGTAGTATTTTCAGGATTTATAATGGAAAGATTTTTAAAAAAGGAAATAAACGTGTAAAACGTTATGAATGCCTTGAGGTCTCTACGGGTAGAGTTTACCTTTTTCAGCCCAATGCTGAAGTAGAATTATTACACTAACTATATCATTATAACAGTCAAACAACAAAATTAGTTATGAATAAGAATTATTATGCAATTTTAATGGCCGGTGGAGTAGGTTCAAGGTTTTGGCCAGTGAGTACCAACTCTTTTCCTAAGCAGTTTCATGATATGCTTGGAACTGGAGAAACATTAATTCAAAAAACGTTTAATAGACTTGGAAAGTTGATTCCAAAAGAAAATATTTTTATTCTAACCAATGAAAAATACAATGATCTTGTTTTTGAACAGTTGCCAGGAGTAACCCAGAGACAAGTTTTGCTAGAGCCAGCAATGCGTAACACAGCACCTTGTATTTTGTATGCATCTTTAAAGATTCAAAAAGAAAACCCAGATGCTGTTATGATTGTAGCGCCTAGTGATCACTGGATTGAAGATGAAACTACTTTTATAGACAATGTTCAGCAGTGTTTTGATGCTTGTGAACAGAACGATATGTTGACAACTTTGGGAATCAAACCAACATTTCCAAATACAGGATACGGTTATATCAAATTTGAAAAAGAATCTGAGGGAGATATTAAAAAGGTAGCTCAGTTTACTGAAAAGCCAGATTATGATACTGCAAAACAGTTTTTAGCTACTGGAAGTTATCTTTGGAATGCGGGTATTTTTATCTGGAGTGCAAAGAGTATTACAAAGGCATTTGCTCAATATCAAGAGAAAATGACTGCTCTATTTTCAGATGGAATTTCGTCTTATAATACGGATGATGAAATTCCTTTTATCAATGAAAATTATGGTGAAGCTGAAAATATTTCTATTGACTACGCTATTTTGGAAAAAGCTCCCAACGTACATGTTTTGCCGGTTTCTTTTGATTGGAATGATCTTGGTACTTGGGGTTCTTTATATTCAAAATTAGATAAAGATGAAAACCAAAATGCTGTAGTAAATGCAGATACTTATACAGTAGATGCTAATAATAATATCATCCGAACTGAAGGCAAAAAAGTTGTAGTAGTAGATGGTATTAGCGATTATATAATTGTTGATAGAGATGATGTGTTATTGATTTATCCAAAATCTAAAGAACAAGATATCAAGAAAATTAGATCTGCTGTTCAGGATAAATTTGGTGATGATTTAGTATAAGATCATAAATAATTATAAAAAAAGAAAAGGATGCCTAAAGCATCCTTTTCTTTTTTTATGTCAATTAGAGTTTCTTGTTAATTTCTTTCTTCAATATACATCTGACGCACTTTTTTGAAAAGATCGGAAGAATAAACAAAATCGGTTACGGCTTCATTGTCCGTTTTAAAAATTTCTTTGTTACTTCCTTCCCATTCTTTTAATCCTTTTCTTAAGAATACGATTTTCTCTCCAATTTCCATCACAGAGTTCATGTCGTGGGTGTTGATGACGGTTGTAATTTCAAATTCTTTAGTAATTTCATTTACTAAATTGTCAATCACAATTGCAGTTTTAGGATCCAATCCAGAGTTTGGTTCATCGCAAAACAGGTATTTAGGGCGGTTAACTATGGCTCTTGCAATAGCAACACGCTTTTGCATACCTCCAGAAATTTCAGCTGGAAATCTTTTGTGTGCATTTACTAGATTTACGCGTTTTAAAACCATATCAGCTCTGTCTTGACGTTCGCTTTTAGACATTTTGGTAAACATTCTTAATGGAAACATCACGTTTTCTTCAACAGTCATAGAATCGAATAATGCACTTCCTTGAAATACCATTCCTATTTTCTGGCGAAGACCTACTCTTTCATCAATATCCATTTCAGAATAGGGTTTTCCAGAATATGAGATTGTGCCGTCATCTGGTGTGTGTAATCCTAAGAGAGATTTTAAGAATACCGTTTTTCCTGAACCACTTTGTCCAATAATTAAGTTAGTTTTTCCACTTTCGAAAGTAGTGGTAATTCCTTTCAACACTTGAGTGTCTCCGAAAGATTTTCTTAAGTTATCAACTTCTATCATTATCCTAAAAGCAATTGAGTGGTTAAATAGTTAACGAGTATAATGGCGATACTTGTCCATACGAAAGCGGTAGTACTTGCTTTTCCAACTTCCAATGCACCACCTCTCATAAAATAACCATGATAAGAAGGGATTGTAGCTAGGATAAATGCAAAAAGTATCGTTTTTATAAATGCATAGGTAACATGGAAAGGTATGAATTCATCTTGTAGACCAAAAATAAAGTCTGCACTGTTGCTATAACCTCCATAGACAGAAGCAGCCCATCCACCAACAATTCCAAGGAACATGCTGGTTGCAACCACAAACGGATATAACATTAAGGCAATGATTTTAGGTAAGACTAAATAATTAATAGAGTTCACGCCCATAACTTCCAGTGCATCAATTTGTTCTGTTACGCGCATAGTACCGATACTCGAGGTAATGTAAGATCCCATCTTACCAGCCATAATAATGGAGGTAAATGTTGGTGCAAATTCTAAAATAACAGATTGTCTGGTTGCAAACCCAACTAAATATTTTGGGATTAACGGGTTGTCTATGTTTAATGCGGTTTGAATGGCTACTACACCACCCACAAAAAATGAGATAAAAATTACAATTCCCATAGAATTATAAATCAGATCTTCTATTTCTTTAAAGATCAAATCTTTAAGTATTGACCACTTTGTGGGTCTTCGGAATACATTTTTAATCATTAAAAAGTATCCTCCTATCGCGGTTAAATATGTCATGTTCTAAAATTACAGCTACTAAAGTAAAAAAAAATCACAGCATTCTAATTTTAACCTTGATTTAAAGTTTTACCTTCTTCAAACCTTTATTTTTGTTAAAAATATAGTAGCATGTATAAAAGATTTTTGGCGCTTGTAATAGCGTCTTTTTCAGGGAGTATAATGCTGGCACAGAACAGCAACCCTTATAAGCAACCAAAACTTGTTGTTGGTATTGTAGTAGATCAAATGCGATATGACTACATTCCTAGATATTGGAACAAATATTCAGATGGTGGTTTTAAACGATTGGTTACAGATGGATTTAATTGTAAAAACAATCATTTTAATTATATGCCAACCAAAACAGGGCCTGGGCATGCTTCAGTTTATACAGGTACAACTCCTAAATTTCATGGGATTATAGCGAATGATTGGTATGATAAAGAATTAAAAATGTTGGTCTATTGTGCGCAAGATGATAGCATTCAACCTGTAGGTACAGATGATCCAGGTTGTAGAATGTCTCCAAATAGATTGCATACATCAACAGTAACTGATGAGCTAAAATTGGCAACTCAGAAAAGAGGGAAAGTTATTGGAATATCGTTAAAAGACAGAGGTTCTATTCTTCCGGCTGGTCATATGGCAGATGCTGCGTATTGGTTTCAAGGTGGTGACGAAGGTGCTTGGGTAACTAGTACGTATTATATGAATGAATTGCCGAGTTGGGTACAAAAGTTCAATAAGTCAAATGCAGCGAAATCATACAAAAAAACTTGGAACACCATGCTTCCTATAAAACAATATGTAGAAAGCGGTAGTGATAATAATACTTTTGAGGGGAGGTTTAAAGGTGAAGAAGCGCCAGTTTTTCCTCATGAATTGAAAAAAATCTGGAAAGATAACGGTGGGTATAGTTTATTGAAAGCAACGCCTTACGGAAATAGTTTAACAGCAGAGTTTGCTATGGAAGCTATTAAGCAAGAGGATTTAGGTAAAGATGATGTTACAGATTTTCTTGCCGTAAGTTTTTCTTCAACAGATTATGTTGGCCATAAATTTGGAACCAATTCCATAGAAGTAGAAGATACCTATCTTCGATTAGATGCCGATCTTGAAAAATTATTAAAATATTTAGACCAGCAAGTAGGAGAAGGTAATTATACTGTATTTTTAACAGCTGACCATGGTGCAGTTCCTACACCGTCTTATTTACATGATGTTCATGTTCCCGGTGGCTATGCCAATACTTCAGGATTGGCATTGGAAATTCAGCAATATTTGAAAGACAAGTACCATTCAGAGAATTTGATAGAGAATGTTTCCAATGATCAAATATTCTTCAATATGGATGAATTGAAAAAACTTGATATTGAGGTGGAAGATCTTGAAGAAGATTTAGCAGCAAGAATTCTGGAAAGTCCAGAGGTTTTTGAAACCTACACAGCAACGGAAATGAAAGAGAATAATTATACAGATAAAATTGCTTCACTAATCCAAAAAGGATTCAATGCTAAAGAATCAGGAAACGTAATTGTAATCACCAAACCAGGATATATTGGTGGTAATGGTTCTTTAGGAACCGGAACTACACATGGTTCTCCATTTATCTATGATACGCATGTGCCTCTGCTTTTTTATGGGTTTGGTGTCAATAAAGGAAGTACTGTGAAAAGAACAGAAATTACAGATGTGGCTCCAACTATTTCAGCTTTGTTAGGTATTGCTTTTCCTAGCGGTACCATAGGAAATCCAATTCCTGAAGTATTAGATTAATTTATTTTCCAAGGAGTTTTTTCAGAATTCCTTTGTAACGATATTTTCTTATAAAAGCGCCTTCTTGTGGAGTAACCATAAAAGGCGTTTTTTCTTTTTTAGAAGTAAAATATCCTTTTAAGTTGTTGATGAAAACAGTCTTTTTTTTCTGTTGAAGAGCCATTTTAGCAGAAGCTATACAAGTTAAAGGTAATTTATAACGCATTTTATACATCGCAATTCCTTGTAACAACTTAGCTTTTGAAGTGTAAATTTTTCCTGTTGGGCGCAAATGTTTTACATGAAGATCTTTTATAGTTTCTACATCAAAACCATGGAACTTGGCTAGCAGCTCATCTACGGTATCCCAACCAATGGATTTCTTTAAACCACCAATTTTTTCAAAACACAATTTGCTATATGATTTTATTGGTCCGCGAACATGATCTTTGTGCGCAATATTTTCATAAATCCATTTATTATCTTGTGCTTTTATAAAGCATAAACCACTACACATACCAAGATTTGGATTGTTTTTATAGCTTTGAGATAGTTTTTCCAAATAATCTTCAGGAAATATAATATCAGCATCAAACTTGCAAATAATATCAAAATCAGCAATGGAAACTTCAGATAAACCTCTGTAAAAAGTATCTATCACCTTTGCTCCGGGAATGTGTTCACTTTCACCTTCTTTTTGAATAACCTGAATAAAATCGAATTGCTTTTCGTAAGTTTTTAAAATACTCAAAGTGGTGTCGGTAGAGCTGTCGTCTACTAAAACTAAGCGGGTAGGTTTGAGTGTTTGTCTTACTAGGGAATCTAAACAATAGGAAATGGAAGCTTCTTCGTTGTGAGCAGGAATGATGATTAAAATAGACATGAAATATTCACTACTTTTTATTCAAAATTACCTATTTCTGTTAAATTATGAATTATTTAACTATAATTTAAATTTTTTATTTCATAAAATACAGTATTTCTTATCTTTAGCGTTCATAAAACCAACGCTATGCAGAAAAACTACTCTAAATTATTAATTGTATTGCTATTACTGGTGAGCGGTTATAGCTTTTCTCAGGTAACAGTAGAAACCGATACTTACACTGTTGAAGAGTTAGTTCAGGATATTTTGATTGGAAATTCCTGTGCTAATACCTCTAATTATTCATCTTTGACCGGAACAGATTATGGAGGAGCAAGTGGAATAGGATATTTTGAAGATCCAGATGGTACTTTTGAATTCAATGAAGGAGTGGTCTTGGTTTCTGCTGGGGCGGCCAGTGCTGGTGGACCCAATGGGACTTACCCTGGGGGAAACTGGCCAGGAGATTCAGATTTAGATGCTATTGTTAGTGCAATACCAGGAAGTAGTGCTACTTCTACCAATGATGCTACTGTCATTGAGTTTGATTTTGTGCCTATGACAGGATCTATAAGTTTTGACTTCCTTTTTGCTTCTGAAGAATATGGTAGTGATAGTTTTGAATGTACTTATACAGATGTTTTTGCTTTTTTGTTAACGGATTCTGATGGTAATACAACTAATTTAGCTGTAGTTCCTGGTACAGATATTCCGGTTGCGGTTACTACGGTGCATCCTGACTCAAATACGGTATGTGGTGGAGCAAATCCAGATTATTTTGACACCTATTTTGATGCCGGAACAGGTCCGGTAAATTTTAATGGAATAACACAAGTGATGACGGCTTCTTCTGATGTTACTCCTGGGGAAACATACCATATTAAGTTGGCGGTAGCAAATGCTACGGATCATGCATTACCATCAGCAGTATTTCTTGGAGCTGGTACTTTTAGCATTGGAGGTGATTTAGGTGGCGATATGACCTTGGCAAATGAAAATCCTGTTTGTTATGGCGCTACAGCTGATTTATCTTTATTAGCGGGTGATGGGAATTCGTATCAATGGACCTTTAATGGAATGCCTATTCCTGGTGAAGTTAATTCAACATATTCTGCAACTAGTTCAGATTTTGGGGGTTATGGTTCAGGTACTTATGGAGTTTCTGCTCAAATTGGGGGTAGCGAAGGTTGTGTTATTGATGATTCTGTTGAGATTGAATTTCTTGAAAATTTGCCTACAGATCCAATACTGCCTTATGTCATTTGTGAGGATGATGTAAGTGATGGATTTACTGAATTTGACTTAACATCAAAAGAATATGAAATTACAGGAGGGGTTGATGGTTACATCTTTGAATACTACACTTCTGAAGAAGATTTAGAAAATTCGGTGAATGAAATAGCCGTTCCTGAAGCTTTTACAAATACAATTCCTTACGAGCAGGAAATTTTTGTTAGAGTTGGAGCTTATAATTGTGAATATGTTAGAACCTTTACGTTATATGTTTCCAAACCAAATATTGGAGAACCTGAACCTTTAGAGGTTTGTGATGAAGAAACTTTAAATGATGGTTTTGAAGCATTTGATTTGAATTCAACAATAGATGTTATTCTGGATGGGGCTTCGTCAGATGATTATATCGTATTATTTTTTGAAAGTGAAGAGGCAGCTATAACGTCTGATTTCAATGAATTAATATCAACTCCGGATTCATATGTTAATACTACAGCTTATGAACAAACAGTATATGCTCGCTTAGAAGATATGACTACCGGTTGTTATAACACCGTAGGTTTTGATTTGATTGTTCACGATTTACCTGAAATTCTAACGCCCACCCCTTTATACGGTTGTGATTACGCACCTACAGACGGTTATGTAGAATTCATGTTAACGGAGAAGAATGCAGAGATTGTAAACGGACAATCCAATATCAGTGTTAGCTATTTTGAAAGCGAAGCAGATTATATGAGTGGTGAGAGTCCGCTTGCTAGTGCATATACCAATATAGCCACGCCAACACAGGAACTTTTTGTAGTGTTACGTAATGTGGTAACCGGTTGTGAAAACTTCACCACCCTTCAATTAGTAGTATCCACACCACCCGTTGCTGTGGCGCCAGCGCCAATGGAATTCTGTGATCCTGACAATGACGGTTATGGTGAATTTGACATAGATGCAGTAGCTAGTGAAGTAGTTCCAGATGACGGAGACTATATTGTAACGGTTCACGAAACGCAATCAGATGCCGATACAAATGTGAATGCCTTTGAAAGCATGTATGAAAACATTTATCCAAATGATCAGACCATGTATGTACGCGTAGAAGATGCTATCACGGGCTGTTATGATGTAGTTCCTTTAGAACTGATCGTACATCCAACTCCTGTAGTAGCAGTGAACTTGCAGCCTTTAGAAATTTGTGATGATTCAGTAGCCGATGGCTTAGCAGAGTTTGATTTGAGTCTTCAAAACGAAGCAGTTTACGGCACTCAGAGTACTTCAGAGTTTAGTATTAGCTACCACGCAACCGAAGATGATGCGATAGCAGATCAAAGCCCTTTACCAACATACTATACCAACATCACCCCATTTTTACAAACCATTTACGTACGTTTAGAAACCAACGCTACGGGTTGTTACACGGTGCGAGAGTTTGATCTTATCGTACACCCAAATCCAGTGATCAATCCAGATTATGACAACGAACTAGCTTTGTGTGATGATTTTGGAGAAGATGGTGATGAAACTTTAGTATTCGATCTTACTGTAGAAAATGAAGAAGTAACCGGTGGCGTAGATGGTTATATGGTGCTATATTACGAAACCTTGGCAGATGCACAGAACAATACCAATCAGATCATTCCAGATACAGCGTATACCAATTTAGAAAACCCACAAACGATCTTTGTAAGAGTAGAAGATGCCCTTACAGGTTGTACATCGTTCACCACAGTAACCTTACGAGTGTTGAACAATCCAACGCCGCTTGCAGAGATCGAAGCACAGGAAGCCTGTGATGATGACTTGGATGGTGATGAGAACAACGGCCAAACCGTATTTAATTTAACAGTGGATGAATTGACTATTTTAAATGGTGAAACCGGCGTAACGGCAACCTATTATGAAAACTATGATGATGCTTTTGCGGGTACCAATGCGATTGACAATCCAGAGAGTTACTACAATGTAACCCCTTACAACCAAACGATCTATGTAGCCGTGACCAACAACATGACGGGTTGTTTGACTATTACAGAGTTTGAATTGATTGTTCATCCATTACCGGAAGTTACGGAAGAACCAGTATATTATTTATGTGAAGTAGACAACGATGATGTAGAAACCATTCCCTTGACCGATATGGATAGTTTTGTATTGGACGGAGGCGATGCAACCGGACTTGTGATCACCTACCACGCTACTGAAGCAGCAGCCGAGGCTGGCACAGGAGAGATCGTGGGGCCTAACATAACAGTAGAAGGTACCCGAGACATTGCTGCCCGCGTATTGGATACCATCACGGGTTGTGCACAGACACTAGCTTATACCATAGACATAGAACAAGCACCACTAGCAGAAACACCAGAGTCTTATGTACTTTGTGAAAGTTTAACGGCAGAAGGTTATTACAATAACGATGGTATAGAAGTATTTGATTTAAGCAGTTTAGAAGCAACCATTCTTGCAGGACAGGACCCTAATGGTTTTACCGTAAGCTTCTATGAAAACTATGATGATGCCTTAGCGCAGCTTAATGCTATGCCTTCTGAAGATGTAGCAGCCTATGAGAGCGGTTCAACCATTGTATACGCCGTGGTAACCAATGATGCTACCGGATGTACCAATGGAGAACCTATAGAGATAGAACTGATCGTAGAACCATTACCAGAGATCACGCTATATGAAAAGAATGAAGGGATCGTATGTATCGATGCAACGAACAACCCTGTGATCGGAATGGATCTAGGAACAGGTTACAGCTACCAGTGGAATACCGGAGCCACCACACCAACGATAGAAGTAACTCAGGGAGGCGAGTACTATGTAACGGTAACCAATACCAATACAGAGAACCAATGTAGTTACACCAGTAACACGGTGGTGTATGAAGAAGCATCGTTACCAAGTGTCACACCAACAGTGATCCAATCAGAAATTTTTAGTGGAAACAATAGTGTAGAAGTGATAGCCGAAGGAACCGGAATAGCCAGCTACACCTATCAGTTAGATGACAATACCCCACAAGACACAGGACTGTTCTTAGGCGTAATCCCCGGTGTACATACCGTAACGATAGCAGAGGAAAACGGCTGTGGAAGTTTAACCATCGAGGTAAGTGTAGTAGACTATATGAAATACTTCACTCCAAACGGCGATGGTGTCAACGACACTTGGAAGATCATCGGATTAGAAAATCAAGAGAATGCACAGATCTTCATTTTTGACAGACAAGGAAAACTGTTAAAACAGATGAGTGCTACCAGTGAAGGTTGGGACGGAACATACAATGGAAAAATACTCACTTCCAACGACTATTGGTTCAAGGTCGTGTATACCGAACCAAACACTGGCCAAGTGAAAGAATACACCGATCACTTTTCGATGAAGAAATAATAGCGATTAAGAAATCGGATAGAGATTTATATAAATAACAACAAAGCCTCCAGAATTGGAGGCTTTGTTGTTATTTACGTTCAGCATATACAATATAATATCTTGGAGTGATATATCTTAACAATGGGCGAATACCGATTTTCTTAGTAGGGTTAGTCCATTTTTTTGAATCAATAATTTTCCATCCGGTTTTTTCTAAAAGCCAATCTAGTTGCCAATCTTCAAATTCATGGTAATGTCTGTCCCATTTATCAGTTTTGCTTCTATATGCCGTAGCAAACCAAAGTCTTAATGGGATAGAAATAATTAGTTTTTTCGATCGAATGTTTTTAAGAACCGTATAAGGATTTAGTAAATGTTCTGCAATTTCCAATGCTGTAACAACATCTGAATTTGAATTTTCAATGGTGCTTCTGTCTTCATCAAGATCTTCACCACTAGTGTTTTCAACCTGATATCCTTCTTCTTTCATGATTTTAGAAAAGGGATTTTCTATACCCAAATCTAAAATAGTTTCATTTTTAGAAACATATTTGTGAAGAAAAGAAAGGGTTTCTTTGTAGCGTTTGGTGGGGTAATACTTATACATTTTTAAGAGTCAGTAAAATTTCCCACGAATATAACAATTCAAACTTTATACTTTATAAGTAACCGCATTGATATTCATACCGGCGCCTACACTCGCAAACATTATAATATCTCCTTTTTCTATATTTTGATCTTTTATTTCACCACGTTTTACCATATCTAAAAGCGTAGGGATGGTTGCAACAGAACTATTTCCTAACTTTTGGATGCACATAGGCATAATACCTTCTGGAGCTTGCATTTTGTAAAGTTTATAGAAACGTTTTATAATGGCTTCATCCATCTTTTCATTGGCTTGATGAATAAATATTTTCTTTAAATCTGAAATGTCTACGTTAGATTTGTCTAAACATGTTTTCATGGCATGAGGAACTCGTGTACAAGCAAACTCATAGATTTTTCTACCGTTCATTTTTATGTAGCGCGTATCCTGACATGAATTTTGATTGTAAGAAGCTCCAAAGCCTAAGTACTGCGCTTCGTTCTTGGAATAAGTGGCTGCTTCAAAAGAAAGAATACCATGATTGTCTTCAGTAGCTTCTAAAATTGTAGCACCAGCACCATCAGAAAATATCATGGAATCACGATCATGCTTATCAGTAACCCTTGAAAGTGTTTCTGCCCCAATAACCAAACAGCGTTTTGCCATACCACTTTGGATAAAAGCATTTGCATGAATTACTCCTTGCAGCCAGCCTGGGCATCCAAAAATGAGATCGTAAGCAACACAAGCTGGATTTTGAATTTCTAGAAAGTGCTTTACTCTTGCAGCGATACTAGGTACCATATCGCTTTGGATTGTATTGTGTTTTACATCGCCAAAATTATGGGCAACTATAATTTGATCTATGGTTTCAGGATCAATTTTAGCATCTTCTATAGCTTGTTTTGCAGCTAAAAAAGCAAGATCTGATGTGTTGTGGTTTGTATTTGCATAACGGCGTTCGCGAATTCCTGTAATAGCCTTGAATTTCTCTATGATCACATCATTTGGTTGTTCAAACTTGCTTCCATCATCATTTAAAAATTCATGTTCACTAAAGTTTTCATTCATTTGAATATTTGAGGGAATGAAAGATCCTATTCCTGAAATTTTAACATTCATGAAATTCCGATTTAAAAATTTGCTAAAGATATAATTTACGAACTTCTAAATTAGTTTTTTTTCAAAAATGATACGATGTTCAAAATCATTGCACAAAAGATTTATACAAAAAAGGCTTTTCAGTAATATTCTGAAAAGCCTTTTTATTTATAGGTTTAAAGCGTATTTTATGCCTCTACGTACTCTTCGATAGGAGCACAAGTACAGAATAAATTACGATCTCCATATGCATCATCAACTCTACGAACAGTCGGCCAGAATTTATTATCCTGAAGGTGTTCTAGAGGGAATGCAGCTTTTTCTCTTGAATAAGGAAGTACCCAATTGTCTGAAGTTAGCATTTGCAATGTGTGCGGAGCGTTTTTCATAACGTTATTTGGTTCTTCAGCCGTACACGCATCGATTTCTTGTTTGATAGCGATTAATGAATCACAAAAGGTATCCAGTTCTTCTTTGTTTTCACTTTCGGTAGGTTCTATCATAATAGTTCCTGCAACAGGGAATGATACCGTAGGCGAGTGGAAACCATAGTCCATTAAACGTTTTGCGATGTCACCAACTTCAATTCCGTTTTTCTTAAACGGACGACAATCAATAATCATTTCGTGAGCTGCTCTTCCACGTTCTCCTGTGTAAAGCGTTTGGAAATGACCTTCTAATTTATTTTTGATATAATTTGCGTTCAGTATAGCGTATTTGGTAGCATCTGTTAATCCTTCAGATCCCAACATGGTAATGTATCCGTAAGAAATTAAACAAACTAAAGAACTACCCCAAGGAGCCGAAGAAATGGCAGTAATCGCTTTTTCTCCTCCGGTTTTAATAACTGGGTTGCTTGGTAAAAATTCTGCTAAATGCGCCGCTACACAGATTGGTCCAACACCTGGTCCACCACCACCGTGAGGAATAGCAAAGGTTTTGTGTAAGTTTAAGTGACAAACGTCTGCGCCAATAGTTGCAGGGTTTGTTAAACCAACCTGAGCATTCATGTTAGCACCGTCCATATAAACTTGTCCGCCGTTATCGTGAATGATTTTTGTGATCTCTTTAATAGAAGATTCAAAAACTCCATGAGTTGAAGGATATGTTACCATTAAAGCAGAAAGACTGTCTTTGTACTTCTCAGCTTTCTCTCTTAAATCTTCAACATCTATATTCCCTTTTTCATCGGTTTTGGTAACCACTACTTTCATACCGGCCATTACCGCAGAAGCAGGGTTCGTTCCGTGAGCAGAAGCAGGAATCAAACAAATATTTCTTTCTCCATTTCCGTTCGCTTCGTGGTATGCTTTGATTACCATTAAACCAGCGTATTCTCCTTGTGCACCAGAGTTTGGTTGTAAAGATGTAGCTGCAAAACCAGTAATCACATTTAATTGTTCTTCTAATTTCTTTAAAACAATTTGATATCCTTCGGCTTGTTCAACAGGAGCAAAAGGGTGAATGTTACCCCATTCTGCCCAACTTACTGGAAGCATTTCAGAAGCAGCATTCAGCTTCATAGTACAAGATCCTAACGAAATCATAGAATGATTTAGAGAAAGATCCTTACGCTCTAATTTTTTAATGTAACGCATCAAAGCAGTTTCTGAATGGTAACTGTTGAAAACATCCAACGTTAAAAATTCAGAAGTTCTACTGTTGCTTCCTGTAATAACTTTGGCTTCTGATAAGGCTTCAACTTCTGTAAACTCTTTTCCGGCAACTTCAGCAAAAATGGCAACAATTGTATTGATGTCCATTAAAGAAACAGTTTCGTTCAGAGATATAGAAATTGTAGTATCATCTACATAATAGAAGTTTATTTCTTTCGCTTCTGCCAAAGCTTTTACTTTAGCAGCATCAGCTTCTACTAAAATCGTATCAAAATAAGAAGTGTTCTTTTGAGTAAACCCTAATTTACCTAACTCTTCAGCAACGGTTTTTGTTGCTCCGTGAACTTTGTTGGCAATATATGTTAAGCCTTTTGGTCCGTGGTATACAGCGTACATTCCGGCCATTACTGCTAACAATACCTGAGCGGTACAAATGTTTGAAGTAGCTTTATCTCTTTTAATGTGTTGTTCGCGGGTCTGTAACGCCATACGTAGCGCACGGTTACCGTCTTTGTCTTTGGTAACACCAATAATTCTACCCGGAATATTTCTTTTGAATTCTTCTCTTGTAGCAAAATAAGCAGCGTGCGGTCCACCGTATCCTAACGGAATACCAAAACGTTGTGTAGTACCTACGACCACATCAGCTCCAAATTCACCAGGAGGCGTTAACAATACCAAACTTAAAATATCGGCTGCAACAGCTACACGAATTTCATTTTCATGCGCTTTTTCAACAAAAGCAGCATAGTCATTTACTTGTCCGTATTTCCCCGGATATTGTAATAAAGCACCGTAGAATTCAGTAGAGAAATCAAAATCTTCGTGATTTCCAATAACTAACTCAATTCCTAAAGGAAGTGCTCTGGTTTGTAATAATGAAAGTGATTGTGGTAAAATTTCTTCAGAAACAAAGAATTTTACAGCATTGGCTTTTTTCTGAGCTCTGCTACGTAATGCAAAAAGCATTGTCATAGCTTCGGCAGCTGCGGTACTTTCATCTAGCAAAGAAGCATTAGCCAATTCCATTCCGGTAAGATCAGCGATCATGGTTTGGAAGTTTAACAAAGCTTCTAATCTACCTTGAGCAATCTCGGCTTGGTAAGGCGTGTAAGCTGTATACCATCCCGGATTTTCCAAAATATTTCTTTTGATAACAGAAGGAGTGATGCCTTCATGATATCCTAAACCAATATAAGATTTATAAATTTTATTTTTTAAAGCGATTTTTGAAAGATGATTCAAATATTCGTATTCGCTCATTGCAGCTGGCAAATCTAGCGGTTTCTGAAGTTTGATGTCATCTGGAATGGTTTCGTAGATAAGTTGGTCTAAGCTTTCTACACCAACTGTAGCTAACATGTTTTGTAAATCGTTTTCATCTGGGCCAATGTGGCGCAATGCAAAAGAATCTGTTCTCATTCGCTTAAATGTCTATTGAATTGTATAGTTGCGTTTTATGCGCGCAAAAGTACTGATTAAATTTTTGATTTTACTAAGAACTAAATTGAAAGTTTTGAACCATAAAATGCAGGTTGTAAACAGTTTGCTATATGTATAACAAACTGTTGATGAACTGTTTTAAAATTAAAGGTGAAGAAACTCCTTCTCAAGAGAAAAAAATATATGATACATTTGCCAGATGAAATTTTTAAAACAACTACTTCAGTTTTATGTAGACGCTAGTTTGCATGTGGCGTTATCCGTTGCGTGCTTAATGGCACTTACGTTTTATAAGTTTCATATTCCGTTTGATCTTAACTTGTGTTTGGTAGGGTTTTGTGCTACCATTTTTAGTTATAACTTCATGAAATTTGGAACCAAAGCAAAATCTTATTTTAGAGTTTCTGGGTTTTATATGAAATTAATTCAGTTTATAAGTTTTGTATCTTTTGCGGTAATGAGTTTTTTGGTGCTTCAGCTTGATTGGAAGGTTTGGCTGGTATTAGCATTAACTGGAGTTTTAACGGTTTTGTATTCACTTCCTTTTTTGCCAAATCAACAAAGTTTCCGAAGTTTAAGCGGACTGAAGGTTTATTTTGTAGCCTTGTGCTGGGCACTAACTACGGTTATTATTCCTGTTGTTGATGATAACAGAGAAATTGATAGTGCTGTTTGGCTAGAGTTTTTTCAAAGATTTTTCTTGGTATTGGCACTATTGATTCCTTTTGATATAAGAGATTTGAAGGACGATAATATAAGTCTTGGGACTATTCCTCAACAAGTTGGAGTGAAAAATGCGAAATATGTGGGATATGGATTTACGGCAATTTTCATAGCGTTCGGTTTATTGTTTTTTGAGGAGAAACCAAATCACATCATTGCCGACGTTGTTTTGACCTTTCTGCTATTGGTTTTTATTTTCTTTGCAGATACAAAAAGATCAAAATATTATGCAGGATTTTGGGTAGAAAGTTTGCCTATAGTTTGGCTACTGATTTATCTTGAGTTATGATGATTTTTTCATTTCAGATTCTATGATTTTCTGAAGTTCTTTTTTCTTTTTAGAACACATACATTTTACATCTGACTTTTGAATCAACGCTGAAAGTTTAGAGTTTTTTTGGTTGTATTCCCTACAGGATTTACACAGAGCCAAGTGCATTTTCAATTTTAGCTTATCTATAAATCCAGCTTCTTCATATTGGCTTTGGTCACAGATATAACACGATTTTTGACAAACGGATAAGAAATTATTCTTCATAAACTTAAATTTAAAACCAATTTTTCTGGAGGCAGTCGGCTAAAGCAGTTCGAGCGCGGTGAATAATCACCCAAAGGTTAGACGGAGTCATATTCAATTCATTACAAATAGTATCGGTATCCAATCCTTCTATAGTTTTCATTTTAAAAACCTGCGCTTGCTTTTTTGGTAGTTTTGCAAGGCATGATTGAATAGCCAATCCTAATTCCTCATTTTCCAGAAGATCTTCAGCATTTTTTGTATCATCCTCGGCTCTCACTTCTATCCAATCTTTTGAATCTTCATCAGGATCGCCAAGTTGCATATGTACTTCTGCTTTTCCTTTGTTTGAATTGATTTTTCGATAGTGATCAATAATTTTTCGTTTCAGAATAGCAAAAAGCCAAGTGCGCTCTGCAGCTTCTCCTTTAAAATTGGGAGCAGCTTTTAATGCCGCCAAAAAAGTATCTTGTACAATATCTTCAGCAACTTCCTCGTCGCTTACCCTAGCAATGGTATAATTGTAAAGGTAATCGGCATGGTTTGCTATCCAACCTTCTGGATGTAATTTGTGTGGCGGCATTAAAAGCTTTTTATCAAAAATAGAATTATTTCTATGAATATGAAGACTTAAATTGATTCGCTTTTGCATTTAATTTCGCTTTGCGTTTTCCTCTAAAGAAAAAGTATAAGTTTAAGAACAGCATAATGCCTAAATAAATAGAGAACCCGCCTATTTTTCTGCTTAATTCTTCAATCAGATTTTGATAGGTGTTGTCATACAATCGCATTTCTAGAATGATAAAGGCAAAACCTAAATTTAATAGGTAGAATCCGGTTTTAAAGAGGGTGTTGGTAGCATTTGCAATTTCTTCTCTTCCATGAAAAATGTCGTTCATATACACCACGCTATTTTTAAAAAGAGTGCGCGATACATAATACGTAAGTACAAGCGCAATGGGCAAATAAATTGCGTAGCCGATGATGATTTTTGTAGTTTCCATAATGAATAATTTTACTGTTTTGATTTAATAAATTTGATGATTGAAATGATGTTGATATAATGCAGAACTCCTATGATGAATAGAATTGTTGCAGTTTTAGTGCACACCATTTCTATAAGTTCTTGTGAGTTTGTAATGGTTGTCCAGCTAATTAATGTGGTGGCGCAATACCCAAGATTTAGTAGATAATAACCAACCAACAATGTGGTGTTGATTTTTTTTGAAAGCTCTCGGTCATCTGGAAGTAAGTTGGCCACAAAAGTGTTACCGTTGGTATAGCAAATAATACCTACCTTGATAACTGTTGCTGTGGTTACTATAAAATAAATGAAATATGCCAGAATATTATAGTTCATAATACTAGAGTTGCAAGTGCGCTGTCGATGGTTGGATATAGAAATTGAAAGTTATTTTCTAGTAAAGTTTCCGGATACACATTTCTACTTTTTAAAACAAGTTCCGGTTCAGTTCTTATGATTTTAGCTCCTATGGTTAATAAGCTTTCGGGAGTTGGAAGAGATACAATTGGCTTTATATTTCTAGCTAAACTTTTCATAAACTCTTGATTTGGGACGGTCTTGGGAGCTGTCACATTGATAACTCCTGTTATTTTTTGCTGTATGATGAAATGAATGCTTCTGGCAAAATCTAGTTCATGAATCCAACTCATTAATTGTTTTCCATTGCCTTGTTTTCCTCCAAAACCAAATTTTGATAATCGCTTTAACGGGATAAAAGCACCTCCTTTTTTACCTAGTACAATGCTGGTTCGTATAGCTGTTTTTAGAGTGTTTGGAGTTTTAGTAGCAAAGAATTTTTCTTCCCATTTTTTGGCTACTGTCATAGAAAAGTCGTTCCCAATATCTCCATTCCGTTCAGTCATTTTTTTGGTATTCGAATCAATATAAATGGTCGCCGTAGAAGAATTGATGAAATGCTTTGGCGGCTGTTTGCATTCTAAAATGGCTTTGTTAAGAATGTAAGTACTGTCTAATCTAGATTGTAAAATTTCTTTTTTGTTGGCTTGTGTGTATCTGCAATTCACAGATTTCCCTGTAAGATTGATTAACACGGCAGCATTCTCCAATTCATGCTGCCATAATCCAAGTGTTTTTGCATTCCAATGAATGTGTTTAATGCCATTTTTAAGCTGTGTTTTACCTCGGGTAAGTATCACTACGTCATACAAATCTTTGAAATAGGTGAGGAGTATGTTTCCTAAAAATCCGGTGCCACTAGCAATAATTAGTTTTTCTTTCATGATTGAATGTTTTAAAGTTTCAGAAAAAAATGAAACTTTTGATTAAAAAAATAGACTACGTGAGTAATCTTTTTAATAATTTAGATAACCAGTTGTCATTATATTCAGTAATTTTTTCAATAGCATTGTCTGCTTTCGAAACAAAATTATACAATGCGCATGTTTGTGTTTTAAAGTGTTTTTCTTTTTCGGTAGCGTTGGCATCAATAGCAGAAACTTCTTTTAAAACTTTTAATGCGGGCTTGATTTCTCTTTTGGTACGCTCGCGAGAAATTTTAATAGCCAATTCATCTAAATCTTTTTCGGCATAGAAAAACTCTTTGCGTTCACCTTGCTTAAAATCTTTGTAAACAATTCCCCAATCAATTAAGGAGCGGAGATTCATACTGGCATTTCCTCTTGAAATTTTCAGTTCATCCATAATTTCTTCCATAGAAACAGATTCAGGAGAAATCATTAAAAACGCATGGATTTGCGCCATGGTTTTATTAATGCCCCATTGAGAACCTAATGCTCCCCAGCTCTGAATGAATTTATTTTTTGCTTGTGAAAATTCCATAGTTCAAATGTAGAATAAGTTTTTAAACTTTCAAAAAATATTGAAAGTTTATTTCAGAAGAAAACCGCTCCTAAATTCTAGAAGCGGTTTTTTTATGTTTTATGTATGGAATAATTTATGCAGGAATCAATCCAGCTCTTTTTAACAAAGCTTCCGGTTTTGGTTCAGCTCCTCGGAACTTTTTGTACAATTCCATTGGGTTTTGAGTTCCACCTTGCGATAATACAAAATCCTTAAATTTGCTAGCAACTTCTTTGTTGAAGATACCTTTTTCTAAGAAATACTCAAACGCATCAGCATCTAAAACTTCTGCCCATTTGTAGCTGTAATATCCAGAAGAATAACCTCCTTGGAAGATATGCGAAAAAGCGGTGCTCATACAAGTTTCCGGCGTATCCGGATATAATTTGGTACTTGCGAAAGCTTCGTTTTCATGTTGTTGTACATCCGTTACATTGCTTGGATCAATTCCGTGCCAACTCATATCGAGCAATCCAAAACTTAATTGACGAACGGTTTGCATGCCTTCCATAAACGTAGCTGATTCTTTGATCTTTGCTACATATTCCATCGGAATTACTTCACCGGTTTCGTAATGTTTGGCAAATAATTCCAAAGCTTCTTTTTCATAACACCAGTTTTCCATCACCTGACTTGGCAATTCCACAAAATCCCAGAAAACGCTTGTTCCGCTTAGGCTAGGATAGGTAGTGTTGGCTAACATTCCGTGTAAGGCGTGTCCAAATTCGTGGAATAAAGTAGTAACTTCATTGAATGTTAACAATGATGGTTTGGTAGCTGTTGGTCGGGTAAAATTACACACAATAGAAATGTGTGGTCTGCTGTTTTCGCCATCTTTTACATACTGATTTTTATAAACCGTCATCCAGGCCCCATTACGTTTTCCGGGTCTTGGATGGTAATCTGTATAGAAAATAGCAACAAAATTATCATCGGCATCCGTTACTTTGTATGTGGTAACTTCTTCGTTGTATTTGTCAATATCGTTGATTTCTTCAAACTGTAAACCATATAATCTGTTAGCGACTTCAAAAGCTCCTTTTTCTACATTTTCAAGTTGGAAATAAGGTTTCAGTTTTTCATCATCTAAGTTGAATAACTGTTGTTTTAGCTTTTCAGTATAGAAAGCGCTGTCCCATTTTTGTAAAGTGTCAATTCCGTCAGTGGCTTTGGCAAATTCTGTTAATTTGTTGAATTCAGCTTCCGCAGCAGGTTTCGCTTTTTCTAGTAATTCTTGTAAAAAGCTGTTTACTTTTTCAGGAGTTTCTGCCATGCGTTCTTCTAGAACAAAATGGGCGTGAGTTTGGTAGCCTAGCAAATTAGCGCGTTGGTGACGTAATTTGGCAATTTTAAGTACAATTTCCTGATTGTCTAATTCATCATTATGAAATGCTTTGCTACCAAAAGCCAACGACATTTGCTTGCGCAGGTCTCTGTTTTCGGCATAAGTTGCAAACGGAATGTAACTTGGGTAGTCTAGCGTAAATAACCAGCCTTCTTTTTCTTTTGATTCGGCTAAATTTTTAGCAGCTTCTACAGTTCCTTCTGGTAAGCCGGCTAAATCTTTTTCGTCTGTGATCAGCAATTCAAATTTTTGTGTTTCGGCTAAAACATGTTCGCCAAATTTCAAGCTTAATTGCGAAAGCTCTTTATCAATAGCTCTTAATTCTTGTTTTTTGTCTTCCGGTAAATTGGCTCCGTTTCTAGAAAAACCTTTGTATTTTTTGTCGAGCAATGTAGTTTGTTCCGGAGTTAAATCTAGCGAGTCTTTTTGATCGTACACTGCTTTTACTCTTTTGAAAAGAGCTTCGTTTAAACGAATATCATTTCCGAATTCAGTAAGAATTGGTGAAATTTCCTGGGCTTGTTTCTGGATGGTATCGTTGGTTTCGGCACTGTTCAAATTAAAAAACATGCTGGTAACGCGGTCTAAAACTTCTCCGGTAAATTCCAAAGCTTCAATGGTATTTTCAAAAGTTGGCGCTTCCGGATTATTGGTAATGGCGTCTATTTCTTTTTGAGTGTTTTCTATTTCCTTTTGAATTATAGGAAGGTATTCTTCTGCTTTGATTTTGGAAAATGGAGCAGTGTTATACTTAGTATCTAAAAGTGACATAATGTATTTTTCTGAATTTGTAAGATTCCAAATTTAAGAAGATTTGAAACCAATTATGCTAAAAATAATATAATGTGTCTAGAGTTACTTAGGGAAGTATTGAAAATGTGCTATTAGAATATATCTCTTTATTAATCTTCAAATGATGTAGATTATTTATTCCAAATGAGCGTGGAAATACAGTTTTTTGAAAACGTGAAGTAGTCTTTGTCTTATAAGGGGTAGGATTTTAATGCTTAACAGTTTAGTTAAACTAAAAAAACGGTTATTTAATCGAAAACTAAAAAAAATGATGACCGTAAAATTCACTATTATGATTTATAACTACATCTTTGTAGTTAGAATTACTGATAATTAAAATTTTAGACCAATTTTGGTCTTCCATTTTAGGATTTAAGTAATTAATAGCGATAATTAAAAAGACCTCGGGACATTGAGGTCTTTTTTTATATTCTTTATTGGTTTAAGGATTTAGCACCTTCAATTACTTTGGTTTTTAACCCTTCTTTATAATCTATTATTTTCTGAAGAATTTCTCCGTTGGAAGCTCCAATGATTTGAGCAGCCAAAATACCTGCATTTTTAGCACCATTCAAGGCTACCGTGGCTACAGGAACTCCGCCCGGCATTTGAAGAATGGATAAAACAGAATCCCATCCGTCTATAGAATTACTACTTTTTACGGGAACTCCAATCACAGGAAGTGGAGACATAGAAGCTACCATTCCTGGTAAATGCGCAGCACCACCGGCTCCGGCAATAATTGCCTGAATTCCTCTAGTATGTGCGTTTTTACTGAAATCGAATAATTTTTCCGGTGTTCTGTGAGCAGAAACAATATCTACTTCTACTTCTAACCCAAATTCTTTTAAAATATCTATGGCGTCTTGCATTACAGGTAAATCACTTGTGCTACCCATAACTACAGCTACTTTATTCATTGCGTTTTGTTTTTTATTGACTAATTACTTTGATGGTTCCTTTTACTTCTGCAGCAATTTCTCTTGCTTTGGCTATATCCTCGTTCACAATGGTTACGTGTCCCATTTTTCTAAAAGGTCTGGTTTCTCTTTTTCCGTAAATATGCGGAGTTACGCCAGGAAGTTCCATAATCTGCTCTATATTTTCATACTTCACATTTCCTGTATGGCCTTCTGCACCAACTAAATTCACCATAATTCCTGCTACTTTACTTTGTGTATTTCCTAGTGGAAGATCTAAAATAGCACGTAAATGTTGCTCAAATTGGTTGGTATAACTTGCCTCAATACTGTAATGACCACTATTGTGTGGGCGTGGAGCACACTCGTTTACCAAAATTTCGTCGTTCTCAGTTTGAAACATTTCAACGGCTAACAAACCAACGTGGCCAATGGCATTAGAAACTTCAACTGCAACTTGTTGTGCTTGCTGTGCTACTTCCGGAGCAATTCTAGCTGGACAAATAACATACTCGACTTGATTTGCCTCTGGGTGAAATTCCATTTCAACAACAGGATAGGTAGCTACTTGTCCTTTTGGATTTCTAGTGACAATTACTGCTAATTCATTTTTGAAAGGAATCATTTCTTCAGCAATACATTCTACGTTAGGTAATCCTTCTAAATCTTCAATTTTTCGAATTACTTTCACACCATTTCCGTCATAACCAAATTGAGCACTTTTCCAAACAAAAGGTAAGGTAACGCCACCGTTGCTTACAGCTTCTTTTACTTCTGAAGTGTATGCAAATCTTGTAAATGGCGCTGTTGGGATGTTATGGTCTGTATAAAATAATTTTTGAGTTGCTTTATTCTGAATTATTCTCAAAGTTTTGGAGGAAGGATACACGTTCACGCCTTCTTTTTCCAGTGCCTCAAGCGCATCTACATTTACGTGTTCAATTTCAAACGTAAGTACATCTACGTCTTTTCCAAAATTAAAAACAGTATCATAATCCATCAAATCGCCTTGAACAAATTCATTGCAGGCAATTTTACAGGGAGCTTCGTTACTAGGGTCAATCACTTTGGTAGCAATATCATACTTGCGTGTTTCATAAAGGATCATTTTTCCAAGTTGTCCGCCGCCTAAAATGCCTAATGTAAAGTCAGATGAGAAATAATTCATTCTAAAAAAATTGTGTTGTAACTAATCGGTTTTGATTTAGAAATACAAAAATACCATTAATTATGAAAACATAAGCTTAAAATCGTGCAACTAAAATCAATTGTCTATCTTTGCCTTTTCTTATAAACCGCTTTGCAGTGATACAATTACACGATAAAAAATTTAAGCCTTTTATAAGTGCCGAAACACTAGACCAGGCTGTTGAAAAAATGGCCAATGAAATTGCAAAAGATTTGGGAGGTGAGATTCCTGTTTTTGTTGCAATTTTAAACGGGTCTTTTATGTTTGCGGCCGACTTCGTAAAAAAATATCCTACCAATTGTGAAATTACTTTTTTGAAACTAGCCTCTTATGAAGGTACAGGTTCTACAGGAAAAGTAAAGCAACTTGTAGGTCTTAGTACAGCTTTGAAAGGTAGAAGTGTAGTGGTTTTAGAAGATATAGTAGATACGGGTAATACGATAGAAGAGCTTCAAAAATTGTTTGAAAATGAAGGTGTGAAAGAGCTGAAAATAGCAACGCTATTCTTTAAACCCGAAGCTTATAAAAAAGAAATCAAAATTGATTACATAGGCATGGAAATCCCAAATAAATTTATAGTAGGTTACGGCCTAGACTATGATGAATTGGGTAGAAATTTGCCAGAAGTATATCAATTGCATGAATAAACTAAATACACAACATGATTAATATCGTATTATTTGGAAAGCCGGGAGCTGGTAAAGGAACTCAGGCAGCTTTCTTAAAGGAAAAGTATGATTTGGTTCATATTTCAACCGGAGACGTCTTCAGATTCAATATTAAAAACGAAACAGAACTAGGTAAGCTAGCCAAATCTTACATAGATAATGGCGATTTAGTGCCTGATGAAGTTACCATCAATATGTTGAGTTCAGAGGTGAAAGCAAATCCTGGAGCTAAAGGATTTATTTTTGACGGTTTTCCAAGAACTATTGCTCAAGCAGAAGCTTTAGATGTTTTGATGAGCGATAATCTAATGAAAATTGATGGAACCATTGCTCTTGAAGCAGATGATGAAATACTTATTCAACGTTTGTTAGAACGCGGAAAAGTAAGTGGAAGATCAGATGATCAAGACGAAGCTAAGATTAGAAACCGATTTGAAGAGTACAATGAAAAAACGGCTCCGCTTATCGATTTTTACAAAAAACAAGATAAGTTTCATAGTGTAAACGGTATTGGTACTATAGAAGAAATTACCGAGCGTTTAAGTGCTGTGATCAACACATTATAATTAATAAGGTTACCGAATAAATGACTGAAGGAAATTTTACAGATTACGTAAAAGTATATGCGGAATCCGGCAACGGAGGAAAAGGTTCTGCCCATTTACATAGAGAAAAATATATAGATAAAGGTGGACCCGATGGAGGTGATGGAGGCCGTGGTGGACACGTAATTATTCGTGGAAACGAGAACCTTTGGACATTAATTCATTTCAAATTTCAAAAACATTTTCGTGCTGGTCATGGTGAACACGGTGGAAGTAGCCGTAGTACAGGAGCCGATGGCGAAGATAAATACATGGAAGTTCCATTAGGAACTGTGGTTCGTGATGCAGAAACCAACGAAATTTTATTTGAAATAACCGAACACAACGAAGAAAGAATTCTATTGGAAGGTGGAATGGGAGGCCGTGGAAACTGGCATTTTAAAAGTTCTACCAACCAAACTCCAAGATACGCGCAACCAGGAATTCCCGGGCAAGAAGCAGCGTATCTTTTAGAGTTAAAATTACTAGCAGATGTAGGCTTGGTAGGTTTTCCAAACGCTGGAAAATCTACTTTGCTGTCTGTAATCACATCGGCAAAACCTAAAATTGCCGATTATCCTTTTACCACTTTAAAACCGAATTTAGGAATTGTTCAATACCGCGAATTTCAGTCATTTGTAATGGCAGATATTCCTGGGATTATTGAAGGAGCTTCTGAAGGAAAAGGTTTAGGCCATTATTTCTTGCGCCATATCGAAAGAAATTCAACATTACTTTTCTTAATTCCGGCAGATGCTGATGATGTTGCAAAAGAGTATGAAATTCTTCTCAATGAATTGAAAACATACAATCCAGAATTGTTAGACAAAGAACGATTAGTTGCTGTTTCAAAATCGGATATGTTAGATGATGAATTGAAAACAGAATTAAAAGCTGAGCTCGATGAAAACTTAAAAGGAGTGCCTTATATGTTTATTTCATCCGTAGCGCAGCAAAATATTCAGCAATTGAAAGATCGTTTGTGGCAAATGTTGAATGCTCAGAAGGAAGACTAAAGCAAATTACTTGGGTATAATTTTCCCAAATATTGTTGGTTGAATGCGGCTTTTGTTTGAGAAATGGAATATCAAATTTTGATAGTCCAATAAACTTCGGTGTCCGAAAATTTATAGAAGAACTTTCTATTTCTTATTTTTGAGTGCTCACAAAAAAAGTATGCGCTATTTCATTTGTATTTTTTTGGTTCTTTTCACAGGAACAATTTTTTCTCAATCTGATTTTCAGAAAGGGAAACAATTTTTTGATGAAGCGCAATACCAATCGGCGATTACGCATCTGAAAAAAACTGTAGATTCACATCCAACTGATGCAGTAGCAATAGAACTTCTTGGTGATGCTTATGGTCATTTAGAACAATGGGACCATTGTATTACTACCTATAAAAAGCTCGTAGAGATAGATGATAGCAATGCAAATTATCACTACAAATACGGAGGAGCTTTGGGTATGAAAGCATTGGAAAACAAAATGGCAGCTCTGGGTTTATTAGATGAAATAGAAACTGAATTTGTGACCGCTGCAGAACTAGATGCAAATCACATAGATACTCGTTGGGCATTGGTGAACTTTTTCACGGAGCTTCCAGGAATTCTAGGTGGTAAACAAGAGAAAGCATTGAAGTATGCAAACGAATTAGAAGTCATTTCTCCTGTAGATGGCTACTTGGCAAAAGGTTTTATCTACAAAGATGATGACGATTTTGCGCAAGCCGAACATTACTTAAAAAAGGCGGTTGTTACAGGAGGTTCAGCAACTTGTTATGAAAAATTGTCTGAACTTTATCAAGATGAAAACCGATATAATTCAGCATTATTTACACTTAAAGAAGCTTACAAAGCATTGCGCATAAATAATTATCAGTACGAAATTGGAAAACTTTCAGCAGTTCATGGTATAGAAGTACATACCGGAATTGAATCATTAGAAAGTTATATTTCAAATTATAAAAACACCGATAGTTACCCTCTGGAATGGGCGTATTTACGACTAGCGCAACTGAACAGATTTCAAAATCATAAGCAAGAAGCATTAGATTGGATTGATAAATCAATTGCCATGAATAATGACTTCCAACTTGCAAAAAAAGAACGATCTAAGATTTTAAAATTATAACCATGCAAATTCATTTTATAGCCATTGGCGGTGCCGCCATGCACAATTTGGCTTTGGCATTACATCATAAAGGATACATTATAAGCGGTAGCGATGATGCTATTTTTGAACCATCAAAATCGCGTTTACAAAAGGCAGGTCTACTACCCGAAGCATTTGGTTGGTTTCCAGAAAAAATAACGACTGACTTGGATGCTGTTATTTTAGGAATGCATGCAAAACCTGATAATCCTGAGTTGTTAAAAGCACAAGAATTAGGTGTGAAGATTTATTCATATCCTGAATTTTTATATGAGCAATCTAAGGATAAAACACGTGTTGTTATTGGTGGAAGTCATGGGAAAACTACTATCACTTCTATGATTTTACACGTGTTGAATTATCACGAAAAAGAGGTTGATTATATGGTTGGTGCGCAATTGGAAGGTTTTGATACCATGGTGCATTTAACGGATGAAAATGATTTTATTGTTTTAGAGGGAGATGAATATTTGAGTTCGCCTATAGATCGTCGTCCAAAATTTCATTTGTACCAACCAAATATAGCGTTGTTAAGTGGAATTGCTTGGGATCACATCAATGTATTTCCAACCTATGAAAATTATGTAGAACAGTTTAAGATTTTTGTAGATTCCATCGTGAATGGAGGCATTTTGGTGTACAATGAAGAAGATACTGAACTTAAAAAAGTAGTAGAAGCTTCAGAAAATCCTATTAGAAAAAATCCATATACTACACCAGTGTATGAAGTTGAAGATGGAGAAACGTTACTAGAAACACCCGAAGGACCAATGCCTATTGAAATCTTTGGAAAACACAATCTAAGTAATTTGGCGGGTGCAAAATGGGTTTGTCAACATATGGGAATTGATGAAGAAGATTTCTACGAAGCAATTAGTACATTTTCCGGAGCTAGTAAACGATTAGAGAAAATTGCTGAAAATAATGATAGCGTTGCTTATAAAGATTTTGCGCATTCACCCAGTAAAGTGAAAGCAACCACCCAAGCAGTAAAAGAGCAGTATAGTGATAAGCATTTGTTAGCATGTTTAGAATTACACACCTATAGTAGCTTGAATGCAGAATTTTTAAAAGAATATGAAGGAGCTTTGGATGCTGCAGACGAAGCGGTGGTTTTCTATTCGCCAGATGCGGTGAAGATAAAACAGTTAGATGAAGTAACTGAAAGTCAGATTGCAGAAGCTTTTAAAAGAAAAGATTTGAAAATTTTTACAAATCCAGAAGCGTTTAGAGGTTTCTTGTTTACAAAGGAAATTAAAAATACAGCTTTACTGCTGATGAGCAGCGGTAATTATGGAGGGCTTAATTTTGAAGGAGTACAAGAACTCTTTTAAAAAATAGATGCGAATACATAGAAAGCGTCACTTGAATGTGACGCTTTTTTTTATGTTTTTAAACTCCAAATTGAGTAAGGTGATGATCTAAATGCTTGTAGGATGCTTTGCCCCATTGTTCATGCGTGAATTTCCCAAAATAGGGGTGAACAGGAAAAGTTTCAGAGCTGTCTTTTCGTTCATGCATTTGCTTAATTAAAGAAACTAATTTTTCTTTTTCCGATAGAAAATCTTTTACATCAACAATCACAAATTCTTTTGCTGTAGGTAAGCCTTGTTTCCATGGTTTGTCATTATACAAAGAACTGCTCATTTGTTTCAACATAAATCCCATTAAAAAGTTGGGTTTTTTAAGTTGAATTTTTCCCAGAGCTAATTCCAAAGGTTTTTGGCAATGCACTATCATTTGCGAAACATTCATTTTGCCCCACTGTGCTACACTTTCGGGAGTTAGTTTTTCAAGTCTATCCAGTATTTCTTGGTAGCTTTCGTTTTCAAATATTGATTTCATGTTAGTTAGGTTTTTCTTTTCTGGAAAAATACAATTTTTTATCTTTAAAAGATGCAAGAAAAATCTACCTCATTTTCTATAAAAAATTGGTCCGAAGATGACAGACCAAGAGAGAAGCTTTTACAAAAAGGTAAAAGTGCCTTGACCGATGCCGAACTTATAGCAATACTCATTGGGAGTGGAAGTAGAAATGAAAGCGCGGTAGATCTATCAAAAAGAATACTTCATTCTGTGGATAATTCCTTGAATAAATTAGGGAAATTGACAGTTCAAGAACTTATGAAGTTTAAGGGAATAGGAGAAGCCAAGGCTATTACCATAGTAGCTGCAGCAGAATTGGGTAGAAGAAGAAAGAGTGAAGAACAGCCGCAACAAGTTAAAATTACCAGTAGCCGAATTGCCTATGGAATTTTTCAACCCATCATTGGAGAATTACCACATGAAGAATTTTGGATTGCTTATTTGAATAATTCGAACAAGGTAATCAGTACTTTTCAATTGAGTAAAGGAGGTATAACAGGTACGCTGGTAGATGTACGTTTGGTATTTAAGCAAGCGCTTTCTTTGGGAGCTACAGCTCTAATTTTAGCGCACAATCATCCTTCAGGAACTCTACAACCAAGCGAAGCCGATAAACAAATTACAAGAAAACTCAAAACGGGAGCAGAGAGCTTAGATATTAAAGTTCTAGATCATCTTATTGTGACTGAAAAAACGTATTTTAGCTTTGCAGATGAGGGAGTTTTATAATTTATGTTTTTAGTTTATACCCACAAAATAACACCACGTTTTACCTATGTCATGAAGCATGTTTTTGTGCAAATGCTTCAGGTTGAGGTGAAGTTTAGTACCAAAGTGGAAGATTTTATAGCGCACAATGGTCCTAAAATAACGTACTGCAAACAACCGTTGCAGAATGAGTTCCACATAAGAAGTAATGATTTGCTCTTTGAGCAAGGTTTTGATGATATCGAAATAAAAATACATGATTGGGAAGAAACTCCTTGTTTTTTTCCGGCAGGAGAAAAAAGTGCTTTGCCATTTGATGTTTTTGCGGCAGCATTTTATTTGATGAGTAGATATGAAGAGTACGTGCCACACGTAAAAGATGAACACGGGCGTTTTCCTGCAACAGAAAGTTTAGCATATAAGCATCATTTTTTAGATGTTCCGGTTGTGGATATTTGGATTAAAAGATTGAAACAAGCTTTGCTAAGACGATTTCCAGATACCGTTTTTCCAGATAGGAAACCTCAGGTTTTGTCTATAATTGATGTGGCGTGTGCATATACCTTTAAGAAAAAGGGTTTTGTGCGCAGTTTAGGCGGTAGTCTTACAGATCTTTTCAATTTGAAAGTGGGGAGAGTTATAGAACGGTATAAAGTACTTTTAGGATTAACTCCAGATCCTTCCGATAATTTTGATAAGCTTACTTGGTTCAAAAATAAATATGGAATCAATACAATATTTTTCTTCATGGTGGGCGAATATGGTACTTATGACAAGAATATTTCTTTAAATAATAAGTCGTTCAGAGAGTTGATGAAATCTGTAGCCGATTACCATATCGTTTCGTTAATGGCTTCCTATCAGTCTTTTAAAAACATTCCGAAATTAAGAGAGGAACGAAAAAAACTTACAGAAATCATTAATCGCCCTATAAAACGGGTTCGCTTGCGTTTGGATAGATTAGATCTTCCTGATACATATAAAGATCTCATTGAAGCTGAATTTACCGAAGATTACACCATGGGGTATCCTAAAAATGTTGGTTTTAGAGCTGGAACCTGTACTCCTTTTAAATTTTATGATCTGAGTTTAGAAATGCAAACTATTTTAAAAGTACATCCGGTTTGCTTACAGGATTTGGCTCTTAAAAAAATGAATCCGTCCAAGGCAGAAGAAACTTTCTTTGAACTTTATCAGCAAGTTAAAGATGTGAATGGCTGTTTTGCTGCAGTTTTTTCCAATGAAAGCATGGGAAACTACGGGAATGAAAAAGGATTTCGAAAATTTTATCAAAAAGTATACAAGAAAATATGTTCAGAGAACAGATAACCGATGTTTTTTTTGATTTGGATCACACTTTGTGGGACTTTGAAAAGAACTCAGCACTTACTTACCAGAAAATATTTAAAGAAAACCAGTTAGAAGTAGATATACAGCAATTTTTAAAATTGTATGTGCCTATTAATGCAGCGCATTGGAAACTGTTTAGAGAGGAAAAAATAGGAAAGGAAGAGCTTCGTTTTTCCAGATTGAACACAACATTTACGCAAATGAATGTTACGGTTGCTGATGATATGATTTATCAATTGGCAGATGACTATATAACACATCTTTCCACTTTCAATCATTTGTTTGATGGTGTTCATGAAGTATTGACTTATTTGAAACCGAATTATAAATTACATATCATTACCAATGGTTTTCAAGAGGTTCAGAATTATAAATTAAAAAATTCAAGAATTGCAGATTATTTTGACTGCGTTATAGATTCTGAAATGGTTGGCGTAAAGAAACCAAATCCATTAATTTTCGAGTATTCCTTGAAAAAAGCGTCGGTAGAAGCAACAAAATCTTTAATGATAGGAGACAATGCAGAAGCAGATATTTTAGGGGCAAAAAATGTAGGAATGCATACCATTCATTTCAATTCGAATGAAGAAGACGAGTTGGATGAGGGAATCACTATTTATAAATTAGAAGAATTAAAAAAATACTTGTAGAATGAAGAAGTTAATAATTGTATCATTTTTTTTATTAGGAATGATCACCGTGAGCGCTCAAAAGAGTGTAAATAATTTTAAATATGTTATAGTTCCAAATCAGTTTGAATTTCAGGATGAACCCGGGCAATATCAAATCAATGGACTTACCAAGTTTTTATTTGAAAAGTATGGGTTTGAAGCGTATCTGGAAGGAGAAGTTCCAGAAGAATTGCTAAATAGACCTTGCGATGGATTAAAAACTAATATTTTAAATGAATCTGGAATGCTTACCACAAAGGTGAAAGTAACTTTGGTTGACTGCAGAAATAATGTTGTTTTTGAATCTGAAGAGGGGAAAAGCAAGGAGAAAGAATATAGCAAATCATTCAACTTAGCAACAAGAGATGCTTTTAAGGATATTGAAGCATTGCATTATAGTTACGAGCCTTTAGAATCTGATGTAGCGGCAGTAGAATCAACAACAAAAATGAAGAAACCAAAGGTTGAAAAGGAAGTTGTTGAACTTCAAAAGAAGTCGGAAGAAGTTGTTGTAAAGGATGAAAAATCAGCGAAGATAGAGGAAGGTGTTTTATTAGCTAAGAGCTTTGGAGGTGTAAATTATAAAATATACAATGCTAAAGAAGAATTAGTAATGACATTATTATTTACTCCGTCCAAAGATGTGTATATAGTGAAAGATGAAGATGCTATCGTTTACAAAAATGAAGAAGGTGTTTGGATACACTTCGTCTCCGACGGAACCAGCATGACGGCAAAAGCGTTGACCATAAAATGGTAAACATAAAAGAAAAACGGAATCAAATTGATTCCGTTTTTTGTTATTCATAATTGTATCGATCTTTCCATCGGTTTTTCAGAAATTCTCGAATACTCTTTTCTCTATTATTATCACCGGGTTCAAAAAATTTGGTACCCGTTAATTCATCCGGTAGGAAATTCTGATCTACAAAACTATTTTGGTAGTCATGAGCATATTTATAATCTTCTCCGTAGCCTAGATCCTTCATTAATTTTGTAGGCGCATTGCGCAAATGCATTGGAACAGATAAATCACCTGTAGCTTTTACTGCTTGTTGGGCTTTTCCAATAGCCATATAGGAAGCATTACTTTTTGGTGACGTTGCTAAATAAACAGCGCATTGACTGAGGATAATTCTACTTTCTGGATAACCAATGGTTGTTACAGCTTGGAAAGTGTTGTTTGCCATAATCAGAGCTGTTGGGTTTGCATTTCCTATGTCTTCACTTGCCGAAATAAGCATTCTACGCGCAATGAATTTTACATCTTCACCACCTTCAATCATGCGAGCTAACCAATAAACAGCTCCGTTGGGATCGCTTCCTCTTATAGATTTTATAAATGCTGAAATAATGTCATAGTGTTGCTCTCCGGTTTTGTCATACCGTACCGTGTTCTTTTGTATTTTCTGAGTAACAAGATCATTTGTAATGATAATAGAATCATCACTTTCGGAATTAATGATAAGCTCAAAAATATTTAGTAGTTTTCTACCGTCGCCACCTGAAATTTTGAGTAAAGCCTCTGTTTCTTTTAAATCAATTTTTTTCTTTTGAAGCAGGTTGTCGGTCTTAATTGCTCTTTCCAGTAAGGCTTCTAAATCTTCTTTTCCAAAGGCCTCCAAAACATAGACTTGACAGCGGGAAAGTAGTGCAGGGATAACTTCAAAACTTGGGTTTTCTGTAGTAGCGCCAACAAGCGTAACCCATCCTTTTTCCACAGCTGCCAATAATGAATCTTGCTGAGATTTGCTAAAACGGTGAATCTCATCAATAAATAAAATGGGATTCTTTGCTGTAAATAATCCTCCGCTTTGTTTCGCTTTGTCTATTACTTCTCTTACATCTTTCACGCCACTGTTTATGGCGCTTAAAGTGTAAAATGGTCTGTTGCTTTCGTTGGCTATGATGTTTGCCAGGGTAGTTTTTCCGGTCCCCGGAGGTCCCCATAAAATCAAAGATGGAATTAGTCCTTTTTTTATTTGAGTGGTTAAAGATCCGTTTGGGCCAACTAAATGTAGTTGACTTACATAATCTTCTAATTTTTTAGGACGAATTCTTTCTGCTAATGGTTCATTCATAACACAAAGGTATTAGATTTATATGACAATTTATCGGATGCTTTTGAATGGTTCTTTTTTTGATATCAATCAATTATGAAAAATAATTCCTCAGAAGATTTCAAATTTTATAATGGCGTGATTATTTACCCATTTTTAATGATATTGATTATTTGGTCAGTATTTTATGCTGAGGTGAATTTTCATTGGGATGCCGTTGTTTTTGGTGTGTATCCCAGAACTTTTCCCGGACTTATAGGTGTTATTACGAGTCCTTTTGTTCATGGTTCGCTTTCGCATTTGTATAACAATACATTACCGTTATTAATATTGGGATCGGCTTTATTTTATTTCTATCCAAAATTGAGTTGGAAAGTAGTAGTTCTTGGATGGATTGGAACCGGATTTCTTACATGGCTTATTGGAAGAAGTTCATATCATATTGGAGCTAGTGGACTTATTTATTTATTGACGAGCTTTTTATTTTTTAAAGGAATTCTAACCAAATATTTTAGGTTAGTAGCGGTGTCACTTATTGTTGTTTTTGTATATGGAAGTACTATTTGGTATTTGTTTCCAATAGAAGATACCGTTTCTTGGGAAGGCCATTTAGCCGGATTCATTACTGGATTAATTTTGGCATTTATACTGAAAGCAAATCGATTTAAAAATATAAAAAGATTTGATTGGGAACATCCGGAATACAATGAGGAAGATGATGTGTTTATGAGGCATTTTGATAGTGAAGGTAACTTTGTTCCTGAAAGCGAGTGGAACCGTAGAGCAGAGGAGGAGGAAGTGGAGGAAATAGATTATATCTACATATATAAAAAATCGTCTGAAAACCATGATAAGTCTTCAGACGATGATTAATATTTATATGGGATTAATAGCTTTGTCTAACTGCTTCATACAGGAAAACAGCACAAGCTACCGATACATTTAAAGAACCAATACTTCCAAACATTGGGAGTTTCGCCTTTTTATCAACAGCTTTTAAAATTGATGGAGAAATACCCACATCTTCCGCTCCCATAATGATAGCAGATGGAATTGTAAAATCTACATCATAAATGGTGTCTTCTGTTTTTTCTGTGGCAGCTACTACTTGAATCCCGCTCCCTTGTAAATAGAACACTGCGTCTTTTAGATGGTCTACTTTACATATAGGAACATTGAAAACCGCTCCAGCCGAAGTTTTTACAGTGTCTGCATTAATAGGGGCAGCACCAGATTTCTGAATAATGATAGCTGTAACTCCTGTACATTCGGCTGTTCTGATAATAGCTCCAAAGTTTCTAACATCCGAAACTTGGTCTAGAAGTAAGAATTTAGGAGTGTTGCCACTTTCCGTTGCTTGCATAACAATTTCTTCAAAATCTTGAAATTCTACAGGAGAAATATTGGCAATAACACCTTGGTGATTTTTTTTAGAAAGACGGTTAAGTTTTTCAATAGGAACAAAGGATTTACTTATTTGTTGTTCACGTAAAAGTTGGTCTAACTCTTTGAAAAGTTCACCTTGCAATCCTTTCTGGATAAAAACTTTGTCTATACTTTTTCCTGCGTTAATAGCTTCAATAACAGCACGAATTCCAAAAATTTGATAATCGTTTTTCATTTGGCAAATGTAAAGAAAAAAAGGTTGCCAAATTTGGCAACCTTTTTTCAAATAATTCTATTAAAAATGATTTTATTGATTCCACCACACGGAGGAACTGTTTAAATCAGTAGCAGGACTAAGTCCGCTTACGCCAACATCATAATTAGCTGTATTAACAGAAGAAGATTCTGTTGGGTAAACTAATCTTTCTGGAATAGTACCATTGTTAAAGGGAGCGGAAGAAGGAGTTAATTCTGGATATCCTGTTCTTCTTTGTTCCGCCCAAGCATCGAATCCTGATAAGAAAAGTGAAATCCATTTTTCTTCTCCAATTACTTGTTCAATTCCTACGGTAGTGGCATCAACTATACGTGCAGCAATATAATCATCAGCATTTAACTCGATAACATCTTCACTAGAGAAGGTGTCATCATTATCCACGGCCACTTGCTGGTAATCTTCCCAATAATCAAAAGATGCTTGAATTCCTGCAGATAGCATCGCCTCTGCATCCTCAGATGTCCATCCTAAAGCGGCAGCTTCTGCTCTGTTTAAGTAGGTGTATGATGATGTGTAAATAGGAGCGGGTGAGTAACCAAGTCTTATCCAATTTTGAATATGGCTTGCATCTGTATAGCTAGAATAAGTAGCGTAGCCATAAGGAAGTCCGTCACCAGATGGAGTGTCTGAGAAGATATACAATCTTTCATCTAATGTTCTGTTACTTGTAGGGTTTAATGAAGAATCATCATTTCCCTTTAGTGCATCTGTCAATTCTTGAGATAATCTGTAATCTGCAACTCTTAATTGACTATAAGGATTAACAACACCTCCTGATACATCTGGTGTAAATACAGCGTCTTCGGATGTAGATTCCAAAACACCATATGGGTTATTCAGTGCTGCTGAAAATTCAGTAGCAGCATAGCCACCAGCTGACGGATATTGATTTGATAATTGAATAGTTAATCCAAGAATTAAAGAGTTTGCAAATTTTCTCCACATATCGATGTCTCCGTCATAGATAATATCGGTACTTGGATCAAGTGTAAAAGAAGTGCTACTTTCCGTAAACATATCACGTGCAGCTTTTGCTCTTTCAATTAGATCTGTGTAAATCTCTTCTTGTGGGGTGAATGCAGGATTTAAAATTGCGGGTGTTTGTAAAGCTTCGAAGTATGGGATATCTCCAAAGGTGTCTGTAACTCTTTTCCAAACTAGTACCGACAGGATTTCTGCTGTAGCATTCATGTTTTCTGTAGTTCCTCTAAGGTCCTCAGTCGTGTTAGCTACCTGTTTTAAAGATTCTAGCGTAAGGGTGTAATAGCTTGACCAATCAGCTGGAGCTTCGTTATATCTTTGTTCATCTGTGTATTGTGTTTGTGATAAATACTGAACGTATAACGTAGGTCTTGTTAAATAATCTCTACCTGTTGCGTCAAAATAATTGACAATAGCTCCTCGTAGTAACGCGTCTGGTTCACCAGTTTGAGCTGCGTATGGGTTGACGTTAGTATCTCCATAATCTACATCGCTACAAGCAGAAGTAGCAAGAATAAGAGATAAAAATAACGTTACTTTTAATTTTATATTTTTCATTTTATATTCTTGTTTTTGTTAGAATGTAAATTTAACGTTGAAACCATAAGATCTTGTTCCTGGTAATTGTCCGTTTTCTCCATATACCTGAGAAAGTTCAGAAGGATCCCAGTTGTGTACATTGTCTTTAGATAGTGCTAATAGTGCTACATTTCTAGCAACAAAACCAATTGATGCACTTTCCATGAATTCACCAATTAAATTTTTTGGTAATGTGTATGATAGGCTTAGTTCATTCAGTTTTAAATAACTAGCATCATGGACAAATGGTTCTGCTAATCTATTACTGTAATATTGACCAAACCAATTGTATGCAGGGTAATATTGATCAACAGTATTGCCATCAACATCAACACCTACAGAATGCACACCACCACCTGAGGCTACATCATCACGAACATTGTTTCCTAAATCATTTGTTGCGGCAGTTTCTTCAAGTAAGCCCGAATAAGCACCCCAAGATTCTGATAAAGAGAAGAATTTACCACCTTTCTGGAATGTTAGTGTTCCTGCTAGTGTTAATCCTTTGTAAGAAAAACTATTGAAAATACCACCATTGAAATCGGGTAATATACTACCATAATTATGGCCTGCTTCAGATACATAAGTACCGTTGGAGTTTAAAATTGGTGTTCCATTTTCATCTCGTGCAATAGCCGCGCCAACAAGTTGTCCCCATTCTTCGCCAACAACATTTGTTAATGTAACATAGCTGTATGTGCTAGAGGCGATAGCGTAGGCATCTAGTCCTTCAAGTTCCTTTACCATGGTCTTATTGGTTGAGAAATTGATGTTCATATCCCAAGTGAAATCTGTAGTTTTCACTGGAGTTAATCCCAATGTTATTTCTAGACCTTCTCTATTGATCAAACCTCCATTTGTTACAATGGAACTGTATCCTGTAGAGGTAGGTAGGTCTAGATTAAGAATTTCTCTTTCTCTGTCTTCATTATAGTAAGTAGCATTTAATCTAACTCTATTCTGAAAGAAAGCAGTATTGATACCAACCTCTAATGAACCTGAAGTAGCTGGCTCAATTCCTGAACCAATTGCAGAACTAGGAGCGTACATTAATGGATTGCTGCCGTATGTGTTACTAGATAATCTATATGGAGGATTTACTTGGTAAGCATCAATCTCCTTACCTACTTCGGCATAACTTACAAATAGTTTACCGAAATCAAAGAAATCTGCATTGTCAATCAATTCTGAAAATACAAAACTAGCTCCTATGGATCCAAATGTAAATCTATTGGAATCATTTTGACGATCTCCTGAGTTGAATACATCATATCTAGAATCATAATCAGACCTTAAATCTCCACTCAAAGTCAAGAAATTTTTATAAGAGAAGTTTACACGTCCAAACATAGAGTTAACTCTATATTTTTGCATTTCATATGTTGGATTTACACGTTCTCTTGAATTGGTGAATTGGTATAGATCTGGGATTACCAATCCAACAAAATCACCGCCTCCTGGATAACCATTTTGGGTCATTTGCGAAGAGGTATTGGTGTATTTGTTTACTCGAAAAAGTCCACCGACAACACCATCCAATGAAAAATCTTCGCTTAAGTCAAAATCAAAATCAATAGTAGGTTTGATGATATTTTCTTCCGAAGTATATTTTCTTGTTCCAAATGAGTTTACGTAATCATTGTAAGCAGCAGGTGCACTAGAATATTCAACTTCGTAAGGGATTTTCCATACTCGGTCATAATTTCTTGACGTTCTTGAAGCTAATAGGTTAACGTTAATGTTGTCTGTTAACTTGTAGCTTGCGTGTATGTCTCCAACTAATCGAGTATTTCTATCTTCTGGTTTGTATTGCTCTGCCCAGTAGTAGGGATTAAACCAGAATACAGCCTTTTTGTAGGCGTTGTCTCCACTGGTTCCAGGAAAGTAATCAGGCCCCCACCAGTTCCATGAAGTTGCATAGCCAGTTCCGTCTTGACCACTTCGTAACCAAGAAAGTTCTTTAAGCTTATCCATTTCTAAATCTCTGGCAAACCATGAATTAAACGATCCTGAGAAATTGTTACTATAGCCATCAGCAAAATCACCTACTACTTTGTCATTAGAATAGTTTAGGTTCATTCCAATAGTTAGTCTATCATTAAGATCAACATCAAAGCTAGCGTTAATTAAGTTTTTTGCATATGTGGAGTTTGGGATTATACCGTTTTGATCTTGACGGGTGTAATTTAATCTACCTGTGAAATTTTCACCACCACCGCTAAGGGTGAACCCATTTTTTAACGTAACGCCAGTGTCATAAAAGTCTTTAACATTGTCTTCCTGGCTTACCCAAGGTTGTGCTTGTCCGAAATACGGAGAATCTGGAAACCAAGTATACCATGGATAATAATCTTGACCATCAAATCTTGGTCCCCATGACTCATCTGCGTTACTTTCAGTATTGAAACGTCCGCCATCAAAGGAAGCCCAGTAATCTGGATGAAACCCCGCTTCGTACTGAAAGGTTCCGAAAGAGTCCTGACCATTGTATCCTTGACCATATTGATTTTGATATTCAGGTAAATAAGCTACTTTGTCAAAAGTAGTAGAATTAAAAACTTCAATTTTTAAACTGTTTGTGGTCCCTTTTTTAGTAGTAATTACCAGTACTCCCGAGTTCCCACGTAGACCATATAGTGCGGTTGCGTTAGGGCCTTTTAAAACATTGATGGAAGCAATGTTCTCAGGATCTATCTGTTCTGGTGATGTAACAACACCATCAACTACGTACAAAGGATTTTCTGTTCCTGTTGCGGAGATAGCTCCTCTTAACCGAATAGCTCCAGATTGTCCAAGTTTAGAACCGGCCTGTGAGGCCACTGTAACACCAGCAATTTTACCTGCAATAGCGGCATTTACGTTGTTGTTCTGTGTAACGTTTAATTCTTCTTCTTTCACGTCTTGGGCGGCATACGTAAGTTTTCTTACTTCTTGCTTAATACCTAGTGCTGTCACTACTACGTCGTCCAGTTCCGTGGCGTTGACTTTCATAGTTACATCAATTGTTGAACTTTCCCCTACAGTTTTTTCCACTGTTGTCATACCAACATAGGAATAAACTAGAACAGATCCTTCGGGGGCGGTTATGGAATAATTACCATCAAAATCTGTTTGAGTACCGGTAGTTGCAACTTTGATTTGGATGGTTACTCCGGGAAGGGGGACGCCATCACTATCTTTTACAGTACCAGTGATTGTTTTGTCTTGTGCATACGTAATATGCACGACCAACACTAAGAGTAGTGTTAGTAGTCCACTAAACTTTGTTTTCATCTTTTAAATTATTTGAATTAGCTAAAAACAAATTTTAAAAAATGAAAGTACTTTAGCAAAAAATCGTTATTAATTTTTAATATTATCTTAATGTTTTATTTTTATTGAAGTGTTAGGGGTTTTAATTTGTTATTTATTTAATTTATTGTGAAAATAATGTGATTTTTTGATAATTTATAATGTTTAGAAATAAAAAAAGAGCCTTTAAAGGCTCTTTTTTTATATGAAAAGTATGATTTGTCTATTTTTTGACAATTTTGGTAGTGTAATTATAAGAGTTTGTAGAAACTTTTACTAAATACATTCCACGGCTAAGTGATGTAAGTGGAATATGATACTCCTGAATGGAATTTTGGATTCCTGATGTAAATACTCTTTTGCCATAAATGTCATAAAGTTCAAATTGAACATCGTCAAAAGTTTCATTTAAAGATACCGTAACAAAGTCTGAAGCTGGGTTAGGATATACATTGATATTTTTAAATGAAAGAGAATTATCGGTATTCATTGTTAAATTAGATCCTGTGATGATTAAGGCATAATCTTGAGCGTCGTTTGCTAGGGTGTCTTTATGGGAAACGGTGATTTCAAAAGTAGTAGATGTACTTTCTATATTTTCTACTTTTTCTACGTTGTCCACTAAGTTATCACCCGTAGTAGCTAAAGCTGAAGGGTTAGTAGCATCTAATTTCCAAGGGTAAAATGTATTGTTTTCATCAGAAATTCTTAAATCAAGGTCATTTACTAATGCGGGTACGGAACTGTTTAATTCACCAGATTGGTCTTCGCCTGCGGGATCTGTCCAGCAAATTGTTGCTTTTAGTGATGAAGGATCATCCGTGGTTACAGTAATTGTAAATGATTCTCCTTCGTTTAGCGTGTTTTCACTTATCATCGCCTCGTTGATTGAAGATTCAGTGATAGTTTCAGCTGCCGTTTTGGTGTCTAATAATCCCCATCCGAACATAGGATCTGGACCAGCTTTTTGCTCATCATCATTTGCTGTATGACATACAAGTGCTTTTAATGTTGATGATTTCATATAGGAGCTATAAGTGTTGTTGTAGTATTCTTGTAGTAAGAGGAGACTACCTGCCACGTTTGGAGAAGCCATTGATGTACCGGTAGAAGGATCATAAGAGCTATTTGATTCATTTGATGTAGAATAAACTTGTGTTCCTTCACCAGCTATATCGGGTTTAATTCTACCATCATCTGAGGGTCCTTGGCTGCTAGAACTATTTATAACAAAAGATTGTAACCCAAATAATGGATGTACTGTTGCATTGGCATTTGCAATTACTAGATTGTTTTTGGAGTTTTTGTTACCGTTTAGCTTGTCGAATGGAGCAAATAATTGACCTTCGTAACTCTCACTTCCATCGTTTCCAGCGGAGACAACCATTAAGTAGTAAGGAGTATTATAAGCTAGTTGATCCCATTGTTGTGCTGCGGTGTTATAACATCCCATGTACCACGTAGGAACATTCATTTCACCATTTGAATAGATAGGAGCTCCATAAGAGTGGTTTGATATTAGTAAACCAGAGGAGGCTTCGTTGGTTACTTCTAAAATATCATTAGTCCAGTTATATGAATATAAATTTGCATGAGTGGCCATTCCGCGTGCAGATTGTGTAATTCCTTGAGCTCCAATTGTGCCAGTTACGTGAGTTGCGTGGAATGCACTTGTAGGATTAGCAGATCCTGTATCTGGAAATGTTACTCTAGATGTCTGAGTCCCGTTATTGGTAAATTCATTATGGGTTGCAAGTGCATAACCTTGATCCCATATACCAATGTTCATGTTTTCGCCAGTAAGATCTAGGTTTAGAGACCCATTAACTTGTAGTGCGTCTGTTTGTGTAGCTCGTGCACTACTGTAGTTATCTGTGCATATGTATATTGGTTTATCCTCTATGATGTTAACAAGGCGGTATCCAATTCCATTTTGGGTATACTCAAGTTGAAAGCTTGGATGAGATTCTAAAAAGCTATTTATCTTTTTCGAGATGCTCTTATTTACTTGGTTGAATTGCTTTTCAAGAGTTGATAGTTTGCTAATATTATAGTTTTTGGTAATTTGTTTTTGTTCATCTTTAGTTTGAGCGCTTATTAGGCCTATTGAAAGAAGTGCAAAGGTAAGTATTGTTCTTTTCATGTTAATTGTTGAATGTATTTTCAGGTTCCAAATATATTCATTTATAATGGTTTGGAATAATATTTGCTTATTTTTTGAAATAAAAAAACCGATGCTTTAGCATCGGTTTTTCTTATTGTTTATAATTTAATTATGGTAAATCAAAATAAACTAGGTTGTAATCAGAAAACGAACCATTGTTTGGGTCATTTTCTATATCTTCAACTGTATTGCCATCGGTATCTACAAGTGTAAGAGTGAAATAGCCTTCACCGTAACCAGCGTTCATACCATCTTGGTAAGCGTCATAAATAACGAAAATATAGCTTCCGTCTTCCATACAAAGAGTTGTAGATTCTTGTAAATATTCTCCTGCTCCATCTTGATCTTCATAAGGCCCTCCAGTATACAGTGGAGTAGAAGTGTCGTCCTGACTGTAGATTTCCCATGTAGTTTCAGACCCATATGCATCGGTATAAATCTCAACTAAAAGAGGGTTCGCAGAACAAATTTGTTCTGCTGTAATAATCAAACGCTCACTTACAACTTCATATCCATCTTCCCCGTAGTTACCATAGTATTCTTTGGTAACATCAATTTCTGGAGTATCTACTAATTCAATTACAATATCAGAACCTGAACCTAAATCCATACCGGTAATGCTTACTTCAAAAGTAGCCATTTTTGAACCTGCTGGGATTGTTACGGATGCTGGTACTGTGAAATATTCTGGGTTTGCAGTAGTTACAGGGATTGTAGTATCTTCATTTTCTGTGTTGTATGGCGAAGCATAGACAACATTTAAACCAATAACGCGGTCAGCGCTTGAGGTTGAAGATGCGTATACAGTTCCTTCTACTGATACCGTTTCACCTTCAGGTATTGAGATGGTTTCTGTAAATAGCCCAAAAGAAACATGATCTGCAATAACTGCATTTTCTGTAGCCACATCATCTTCACAACTTACAAAGGTACCTGAAAAAACCATTGCAGCCATACATAGATAAGGAGCTAATTTATTTTTAATTTTCATGATATTAACTTTAAATAAAGGGTTTTAGTTTTGAGTACTTATTAATGAATTATTATTTATTTCAGATTGAGGAATCTGGAATGATAATTCATCAGAGTTATAATTGAAAGATTCTCCTGCACGGAATACGTGATTTGTACCTCTTGTTACAGTGGCTTCATTTCTTTTCATTGCCAAATATGATTTACCTTCACCCCAAAGCTCAATTTTTGTTTGAAGATAAATAGCATCAATTAGACTTTGACCAGAAAGTGGAGTGATATAATCACTAGCAGCATCGGCACCTAAGCGATCTGTTAGAAGTTCTATCATGGTAGCTTTTGCACTAGATTCATTTCCAGTTTTAGCATCGCACTCAGCGCTTAACAAATAAAACTCATCAGAACGCATAAAGATTAAATCTGTAGTAATGGCTTGTTGACCTGCAATAGATCTTGCTGGTGCGTAGAATTTATTTACAGGCATTAAATAATAATCAGTAGAGAATTGAGTTTTTCTAATGTCATTATCATCAATTGAAGCATAAAGGCTATTGTCAATAGATTTTCTGTCTCCAGCCCAAGCATAACTATAGGTGAACAGGTCTATTTGTCCCCACCAGTCGACTAATTGGTGCCCCATATCCTCAGTTAAATCATAACCCCAAATCCAAGATGCTGTGTCTAAATTGTTAAATCCAGATCCAGTACCTGGATATGCAAGTTCAGCTTCTGAAGTAAGTGGGTATCCTGCATTGATTACGTCGTCTGCATACTGACCAGCAGAGGTGTAATCTCCCATAGCTGCATATGTGTAAGCTAAAATCCCAGAAGCTACTGTGGCATCAATTTGATGCTTATATGTTCTAGAATAGTCGCTCATTAAATCAATGGCATTTAAAAGATCAGATTCGATTAGAGCGTATATCTGGGAAGCTGGAACTTTTGCCTGGTTGTCATTTTCCCCGTCATAGTAAGGTAGAATTTCCTGAGATGGATCATAAGACCTTTGGAATATTTGGGTTAAATAGAAATAGGCGTAAGCTCTATAAGCTTTTGCTTGTCCTACGATTCTACGTTCATCAGGATCTTCAGGGATTACATCATTTCCTCCGTAATTCCCAATTACTAAGTTAGCTTGATTTATTATTCTGTAGTAGAATGCCCAGATAGTGTAGTTTTCACCATAAGTAAAATCTACAGTTGATACCAAGTTAGCTGTATTTTGGTACCATCCATAAGAGTTTGCAGATAGTGCCATATCTCCTGAAACGATATCTAACCAGATATCTACACCTTTTTGACCAAAGTCATTGTGTTGATTTGCGTCAGTGCCATTTACGCCCATAGGTTCAATAGTGAAACTACCAACACCGTCTAATACCCCGAGTATTAATTCAGGATTTACTTGGGAATAATCTGAAATTTCGTCACTGGTTATTACGCCTGTATTACGCTCGTCAGGATTTATAAAATCTTCACTACATCCAACGAAAAGTGTGGAGGCTAGAGCGATTGAATAGATTAAATTTCTTTTTTTCATCATTATTGCTTTTTTTAAAATTGAACTTTCGCACCAAAACTAAATGTAGTCATAGGCATATAGATACCTGAATTAGAAGCGCTAAACATAGTTTGTGGGTTAAAACCATCTCTTCTACTTAGCATCATTAGGTTGTCACCAGAAACGTAAAGATTTAATTTAGAAAGTTTTAATTTATCAGTTATTTCTTTAGAAAATGTATATCCTAAATTTACATTATTCAAGGCTAAATAATCGGCTTTTGTTAAGAAGCGGGTGGATCTAGAGCTGTATTGAACATCTGTATCCAATCCTGAAGTAAGTCTTGGAACGTTAGTAACATCTCCTGGCTCTTTCCAAGCATTTGAAATATCTTTATGCCAGTTGTTTGAGCCAATAAGATCTCCATTGTCCATTAACTGAGCATATCCGTTGTCGTACATGTATCCTCCTAAACTATAGTTGAATTGAGCAGTTAGGTTGAAGTTTTTGTAACCAGCATTTAAACGGAAACCTCCTCTTACTGTTGGTATAGCTGATTTACCTACATATTTAGTAGTTGCGTCAGAATAAGTAGTAGTAGTAGTTTTTTGAACGTTTGCTCCTGGGTTTTCATTTTGATAAAGTGTCATACTTTGGATAGCCTCGTCACTACTGTCAAAAACACCATTACCATTCATGTCATTATAGTACATGTTCCACATACCAGCACCAGTTGCAGGATCTACACCAGCCCACTCACGCATGTAGAAATCGTATAATGAATGTCCTTCTGAATATTGTCCATCAAGTACTTTTGTTTCTCCGGTGTAATAATCACCAGGCATTTCTGTGATTTCGTTACTTAAAAATTCACCGTTAATACCTAGGCCTAAGGTGAAGTTTTGTTCTTGAATTACTTTAGCATAAATATCAAATTCTAAACCACTATTTCTTAACTGCCCATCGTTGAATTGCATCGATGAGTATCCTGTTGATACCGGTAGAGTTTGAACGAAAAATAGATTGTCAGTATTTTTGATGTAATAATCAATGTTAACATCTAAAATGTTCTTAAATAATGTGCTTTCTACACCTACTTGTGCGATTTTTGAAGTTTCCCAAGTTAAATCTGGGTTGGCAAATGTAGAACTAACAGAAAAAGAATAGTCTCCAGTAGATGTTTGGTTGATGCTCCAAAGCTGCCATCCGTACTGTAAGCTAGTTCCTTGATCTCCAATGATACCATAACTAGCTTTCAATTTTAGATAATCTAAGAAGCTAGCATTGCTTAAGAAGTCTTCTTTAGACATAACCCAACCAAGTCCTACAGATCCAAAAGTACCCCATTTGTCATTCTTGAAACGAGAAGATCCATCGCGTCTTACAGAACCTGTTAAGAAGTATTTTTGTTGGTAATCATAATTTAATTGACCAAAGTAACTGTCAATAGACCATGTTTGCGTATATGAACTAGCTCTACCGTAAGCGGTTGTATATTGAGCTAAATCCGTACTTAATGGAGTGATAGCCTTAGTGGCTGATGCACTCATTAATTTGTATTTATTTTCTGTAGATTCATGAGCTACAAAAGCTTCAATACTGTGTTCTCCAAATGATTTATTGAAACGCAACATTTGAAGAAAGTTTTGATTGATATTTTTACTGCTAGATCTGTAAAGATATCCACCAGCTTCAGCCCATCCTCCGTAGAATTGGTTTGCTGCACTAGCATATTCTGAAGTTTGTAACTGTCCGCTATATCTTACGCTAGCAGTTAACCAGTCTGTAATATCTGCGCTAATGTTGAAGTTACCTAGTACTGTAGCAACATCTGTTCTTGCAAGGTCATAGTTAGAGTCTGCAATACCGTTGGTACTTGTCCATGCTCTACGACCAGTTTCAGCACCATAATCAAATTGATTTCCTCCGAAGATTGGGTCTTCTACCAAGTTTCCATCAGCATCTCTCAAGTATACATCGTAAATTGCTGGAGTAGTGTTTGTCAATGCAAAAATGTTGGCAGATGATCCTGAAGAACCTTCTGAATCGGAAGAGTTAATGTATTTAGAACCTGTGAAAGCCATGTTACCTCCAACGGTTAACCAATCTTTAGGTTTGTGCTCTAAGTTTAATCTTGTTGTGTAACGTGTATAGTTAGAGTTAATTGCGTAACCGTCATCGTTAAGATATCCAAATGATGTTGCATATTTAGTTTTGTCTGATGCTCCACTAAATTGAATGTTAGCTTCAGATCTGTATCCAGTTCCAAAGGCAGCGTCAGACCAGCTAGTTGGAGTGTATTTTCTTTGAACACCATTAGCAACTTTACCTGTTGTAGGGTCAATTAGCTGAGATCCTTCAACATTCCAAATGTTGTAGAAAGAATTGATTCCTTCTCCAGTACCATCACCATACAAATTGGCGCTAGCCCATGCTGCTGGGTCAGATTGACCTGTTACAAGTGCTTTAGTTTTTAAAGAACTCCATGCAGTTTCAATGTATTGTTCAGGAGAAGTGATTACATCATATTGTGGTAACATTAACGTGTTAACACTAGTTTTGTAATCTACAGAAATTACAGATTTACCTTTTTTACCTTGCTTTGTTGTGATTACGATTACCCCATTCGCACCTCTAGATCCATAGATAGAAGTAGCTGCTGCGTCTTTTAGTACAGTCATGCTTGCGATGTCAGCAGGGTTAATAGATGAAATATCACTAGCGTAAGGAGCGCCATCTACTACGTAAAGAGGAGCTCTGTTACCATTAACAGAACCAAAACCACGAATACGGATAGTTGCGTCAGAACCTGGAGCACCAGAACCAGTAACTACGTTAACACCTGCAACTTCACCTCTAAGTGCCTGAGAAACGTTAGAAACAGTTTTTGCTTCAATATTTTCAGTTTCAATTTTAGTTGCTGTACCTGTGTATGCTTCTTTTGTTGTAGTACCATACCCAACTACAATCACTTCGTCTATTGCCTGAACATCTGATTCAAGAGTCAAACTTAAAGTTGATTGATTTCCAACAGATACTTCTGTTGTTTTAAATCCTAGGAAGGAGATTACTAGAACATCTCCAGTTGCTGCTTGGATAGAATAATTTCCATCGAAGTCAGTTTGAGTTCCAGTACTTGTCCCTTTAATCTGTACGGTAGCTCCCGGTAACGGAAGGCCGTCAGAATCGGTAATAGTACCGGTGATAGTTTTTTGTTGAGCAAATGTAATTTGCACAATAAACACTAGTACTAGTGTTAAAAGTCCACTAAACTTTGTTCTCATTTTTAAAATTATTTGAATTAGCTAGCGCCAAAAATCTTAATTCTATGTTAATAATCCAATATTTTATTCTTAATTTTTTTGATTCTTATGTAATTCTTGGAAAAAACGAGAATTTTTTTAGAAAAATGTAGTGTAACTTATGTGTATTTTAGAATTAATTAAATTTTGAGCAGTTTGGCTAGTAAATCCCACAGCGTAATTAAGCTTAAATAGGTTGTTGTCACCGACCAAGCCTATTCCAAAACCTAGGCTGTATAGTTTGTTGATTTCGTTTGTGTTATAGGTGTTGTGGTATCCGAAATCTGTGATGCTATTTAAGTATAGTTTTTTCGTTAAAATCTTTTGATATTCTAAGTTGAATATGCTGTAGTTATTTGTGGAAATACTGTTTTCATTAAAGCCTCTTATTGAGTTTATTCCTCCGATGAAAAATAATTCATTGAATAAGTAATTTTTTGAAAATAAAATTTCGGTGGTGTTGTGTAAAAATATCTTATCTGTAGGTTTTATCTTAAAAATGTATGTTCCTTGGAATGATAAAAGATTCTGGTTTGTCTCTTGAGAATAGGATTTTCTTTTCCCTGTAGATATTGCTATTGTAAAACATGATTCGGGGTTTAAAAGGTTTGTTTGGTTGTAGTTAAATTGATAATTTATTCCAAAGAGATTTTTTGAAAATTCTATTGAATTATCGGAAGTGTTTAGAGTGGTTGAAGTTAGGTTTGAGTAAGTGATTCCTAAATTGTGTTTTGGGGCTAATTGATAATAGGTATTGGTGAAAATAGAAGTATTGTTATAGGTGCTATCTTGTTTTAGAATATTAATTCCAGCTTCGGTTGTGATTGGGGTGTTGGCTAAATAGGGTATAGTTGCTTTTGATTGAAAAGTACTTTGATTGTCTCCGTTGTTTTTCCAGTATATTTTTAAAGATTCACCTTTGTTTAAATTATTCATTAGGTTTATATCAACCGTGCCGTTTAATTTAAAATTGTTTGTTTCTTCGTTATTTCCAAAACCTATATATCCATCCAAATAATTGTTGTTTGTCTTTTTTAAATACAAAAATAGGGTTGTAGAATCTCTAGTGAACAATGTCTCTGGTTGTTTTGACTGAGAAATAAAATTTAGGTTACTAAGTTTTTTTGCTTTTGTTTTAATGTTGGAAATGTTGAATAATTGTCCTTTTTGAATTTTTGCGTAATGCTTTAGAAATTTTTGAGGAAAATTAGGGTATCCTTTTATTTCTATTGAATCAAGAATTCTAGTTTCGCTTTTGTGGAATATAATTTGAGTCAATAGTTTATTTCCTATTATTTCTTGATTTATCAGTTTTACTTGTTCAAATGGTTTTCCAATTGCTTTGAGTGAATCAGATTTAAATAAAATGTATTGATTGAATTCTTCTATATTAATTTTTTTGACTGAATGGTTTTCTGATATGTATACGGAATCAATTTTATGGCCAATTGAAATTTTGGAGATAATTTTTTTTTGTTGAATTTCCGTTTTTGGTGTGCTATGGTTGAAATATCCAAGAGTTTCAAGTTGGGATATGAATTGTGTTAATTCTGTTTGGGCGGATGAGAAGTCCTGATGATTTTTTTTATAAGCAATTCCTGATTTTAAATTGACGCTGTCGTTTATATGTATAGAAAGTTCAATGTCTTGTCCATATATATAATTATTAAAAGCTGTGCAGGTTATAAAAAGTAAAAAGAATCTAAATTGATTCATTGGGTTGCTTTCTCTTTTAGTTGATGTCAAAATAACGTAAAAAATATGGCTTGTGGTATTTTGTTCTTTTGACTTGTTTTTATTGTTCGAAATCCAGATTTAATAAATTAGTGAAAATTAATCAATTAAGATTTGAATTATTGATTTTTATTTCTACCTTTGCCACCCTCTAAAAAGAGAGATTATATTATATTTTATTATTATAGAGTAAATTATGCCAACAATTTCACAATTAGTACGAAAAGGAAGAGCTAGTATTACTAAGAAGAGTAAATCGGCTGCTTTGGATTCGTGTCCTCAAAGAAGAGGTGTGTGTACGCGTGTGTATACTACTACTCCTAAGAAACCGAACTCAGCGATGCGTAAAGTAGCGCGTGTTCGTTTAACTAACGGAAATGAAGTAAACGCTTACATCCCTGGAGAAGGTCACAACTTGCAAGAGCACTCGATAGTATTAGTAAGAGGCGGAAGGGTAAAAGATTTACCAGGTGTACGTTACCACATCGTTCGTGGTGCATTAGATACAGCTGGTGTTCAAGGTAGAACGCAACGTAGATCAAAATACGGAGCAAAACGCCCGAAAGACAAAAAGTAATCATAACTTTTAATTAGAAGAAATGAGAAAAAGACAGGCGAAAAAGAGACCTCTTTTACCGGATCCAAGATTTAATGATCAATTAGTAACACGTTTTGTGAATAACCTAATGTGGGATGGTAAAAAGTCAGTAGCTTTTAAAGTATTTTATGATGCAATTGATATCGTAGAAGAAAAGAAAAACGACGACGAAAAGACTGCTTTAGAAATTTGGAAAGATGCGTTATCAAACGTGATGCCACACGTAGAAGTAAGAAGCCGTAGAGTGGGTGGTGCTACTTTTCAAATTCCAATGCAGATTAGACCAGATAGAAAGATCTCTATGGCTATGAAATGGTTGATCGGATATGCTCGTAAGCGTAACGAAAAATCTATGGCTCAGAGATTGGCTTCAGAAATTTTAGCAGCAGCTAAAGAAGAAGGTGCAGCTGTTAAGAAAAGAGTTGATACTCACAAAATGGCTGAAGCGAATAAAGCATTCTCTCACTTTAGATTTTAATCATTAAGAGCATTATAAAATGGCACAAAGAGATTTAAAATATACTAGAAACATAGGTATTGCTGCGCACATTGATGCTGGTAAAACAACAACTACAGAACGTATTTTGTTTTACGCAGGTGTAAGTCACAAAATTGGTGAAGTACACGATGGTGCTGCAACTATGGACTGGATGGAACAAGAGCAAGAGCGTGGTATTACCATTACATCTGCTGCAACTACTTGTGAGTGGCAGTTTCCTAGAGAAGATGGTGTACCAACTCCTGATGCTAAAGGCTACCAGTTTAATATTATTGATACTCCTGGTCACGTTGACTTTACTGTAGAAGTAAACCGTTCATTAAGAGTTCTTGATGGGTTAGTTTTCTTGTTTAGTGCAGTTGATGGTGTTGAACCTCAGTCTGAGACTAACTGGAGATTAGCAGATAACTATAAGGTGCCTCGTATGGGGTTTGTAAATAAAATGGACCGTCAAGGGTCTAACTTCTTAAACGTGTGTAAGCAGGTGAAAGAAATGTTGGGTTCTAATGCGGTGCCTATCGTTTTACCTATTGGTGATGAAGCTGACTTTAAAGGGGTTGTAGATTTAGTTAAGAACAGAGCAATTGTGTGGCACGAAGATAATTTCGGATCTACTTTTGATGTAGTTGATATTCCTGCTGAAATGCAAGATGAAGTTTCTGAATACAGAGCTCACTTGATTGAAGCTGTTGCTGAATATGATGAAGAGTTGATGGAGAAATTCTTCGAAGATGAAAACTCTATCACTGAAGATGAAATTCATGCTGCATTAAGAGCTGCTGTTATGGATATGGCTATCATTCCTATGACATGTGGATCTTCTTTCAAAAATAAAGGAGTTCAGTTCATGTTAGATGCGGTTTGTAGATACTTACCTTCTCCTTTAGATAAGGAAGCGATTGTAGGTACTAATCCTGATACAGGAGAAGAGGAAACTCGTAAACCAGATGTTACTGCGCCATTTGCTGCTTTAGCTTTTAAAATTGCTACCGATCCTTTTGTAGGTCGTTTGGCATTCTTCCGTGCGTATTCTGGTAGATTAGATGCTGGTTCTTACGTATTGAACAATCGTTCTGGTAAGAGAGAGCGTATTTCTCGTATCTATCAAATGCACTCTAATAAGCAAAACGCTATCGATTTTATTGAAGCTGGAGATATTGGGGCTGCAGTAGGTTTTAAAGATATTAAAACTGGAGATACATTATCTGATGAAAAGCATCCTATTGTTTTAGAAAGTATGGTATTCCCAGATCCAGTAATTGGTATCGCGGTGGAGCCAAAAACTAAAGCAGATGTTGATAAATTAGGTATGGCTTTAGCAAAATTAGCTGAAGAAGATCCAACTTTCCAGGTTAAAACCGATGAGGCTTCTGGTCAAACAATTATTTCTGGAATGGGTGAGCTTCACCTTGACATTATTGTAGACCGTCTTAGACGTGAGTTTAAAGTAGAGGTGACTCAAGGTCAACCACAGGTTGAGTACAAAGAGGCGCTTACAGCTACTGCAGATCACAGAGAGGTGTATAAGAAGCAATCTGGTGGACGTGGTAAATTTGCTGATATCGTATTTACTATTGAACCTGCTGAAGAAGGGAAAACTGGTCTTGAGTTTGTTAACGAAGTAAAAGGTGGTAATGTGCCTAAAGAATATATTCCTAACATCGAAAAAGGATTTAAAGAGGCTATGAAAAATGGTCCTTTGGCTGGATTCGAAATGGACGCTATGAAAGTTACCTTGAAAGATGGATCTTTCCACCCTGTGGATTCTGATGGTCTTTCTTTTGAATTGGCGGCTAAATTGGGTTATAAGGCATCAGCAAGAGCTGCTAAGTCTGTGATCATGGAGCCAATCATGAAGCTTGAGGTGATTACTCCTGAAGAAAACATGGGTGATATCGTAGGTGACCTTAACCGTCGTCGTGGACAGGTTAACAACATGGATGATAGAAATGGAGCTAAGGTTGTTAAGGCTAATGTTCCTTTATCAGAAATGTTCGGTTATGTTACTTCATTAAGAACATTATCTTCTGGTAGAGCAACTTCTACAATGGAATTTTCTCACTATGCTGAAACTCCTTCAAATATTTCTGAAGAGGTGATTAAAGCTGCTAAAGGCGTTGATGCTTAAATTAAAAGGAAATGAGTCAAAAAATTAGAATAAAATTAAAGTCATACGATCATAATTTAGTGGACAAGTCTGCTGAGAAGATCGTTAAAACAGTAAAAACTACTGGTGCTGTTGTAACTGGGCCAATTCCATTACCAACTCACAAAAAAATATTTACTGTACTACGTTCTCCACACGTAAACAAAAAATCTCGTGAGCAATTTCAATTGAGTTCTTACAAGAGATTATTGGATATCTACAGTTCTTCCTCAAAAACGATTGACGCGTTAATGAAGTTAGAATTGCCAAGTGGTGTAGAAGTAGAAATCAAAGTTTGATAAACTTTTAGGAAAAACGGAAGTTTTTTCAACATGTCCTGAGCTAGTATGCAAGGGAAAAACGGAATAAAAAATACATTCAGGGTTGAAGGTGTTTTTTGACCCTGAATTTTTTTAATAACAATGTTTAATTAATTATAACTATGTCTGGGTTAATTGGTAAAAAAATCGGAATGACCAGCATTTTTGATGAAAATGGGAAAAATATCCCATGTACAGTGATTCAAGCTGGTCCATGCGTAGTTACCCAAGTCAGAACCGTAGAGGTTGACGGGTATGAAGCTCTTCAACTTGGTTTCGATGACAAATCTGAAAACCGTGCTAACAAAGCTGAATTAGGTCACGCTAAAAAAGCTGGTACGGCTCCAAAGAAGAAAGTTGTTGAATTCCAAGATTTCGAAGGTGATTACAAACTAGGTGATACAGTAACTGTTGAGCAGTTTGTAGAAGGAGAATTTGTTGATGTATCAGGTACATCAAAAGGTAAAGGATTCCAAGGTGTTGTGAAAAGACACGGTTTTGGTGGTGTGGGTCAAGCTACTCACGGTCAGCACAACCGTCTTAGAGCACCGGGTTCTGTTGGTGCTTCATCTTATCCGTCACGTGTATTCAAAGGAATGCGTATGGCTGGTAGAATGGGTACGGATAAAGTAACAGTTCAAAACTTAAAAGTATTGAAAGTGGTTGCGGATAAAAATCTTTTAGTTGTTAAAGGATGTGTTCCAGGTCACAAAAATGCTTATGTAATCGTTCAGAAGTAATGGAAGTAGCAGTATTAAATATCAACGGAAAAGAAACGGGTAGAAAGATTAATCTTTCTGATGCTGTTTTTGGTGTAGAGCCAAATAATCATGCTGTTTATTTAGATGTTAAGCAATACTTGGCTAATCAACGTCAAGGTACTCACAAGGCTAAAGAAAGAGCTGAGATTGCTGGTAGTACACGTAAGATTAAAAAACAAAAAGGAACTGGTACAGCGAGAGCTGGTAGTATCAAGTCTCCTGTTTTTGTAGGTGGTGGTAGAGTTTTTGGTCCTAGACCAAAAGATTATACACAGAAGCTTACAAAAAGCTTAAAGAAGGTTGCTAGAAGATCTGCTTTAAGTTTGAAAGCTAAAGAGCAATCAATTATCGTGTTAGAAGATTTTAATTTCGATGCTCCAAGTACAAAAGAATTCTCTAATGTTTTGAAAGCTTTAGGGTTAGATAGTAAAAAATCACTGTTTGTGTTGGGAGATTCAAATAAAAACGTATATTTGTCGTCACGTAATTTGAAAAGCTCTGAAGTTGTAAATAGCTCTGAATTAAGTACTTATAAGATTGTTAACGCAAATAATATAGTGCTTTTAGAAGGGTCTTTAGAAGGAATTGAGTCGAATTTAAGTAAATAAGTAACAAAATGAGTGTGTTAATTAAGCCGATTATTACGGAAAAAGTGACTGCTGATAGCGAATTAAACAACCGTTATGGTTTTGTTGTTGCTACTACTGCAAATAAAGTAGAGATTAAAAAAGCGGTTGAAGCTACTTATGGAGTTACAGTTGAAAAGGTTCGTACCATGAATTACGGACCTGAACGTAAAACTCGTTTTACTAAAACTGGTATTCAGCATGGTAAAACAAACGCAATTAAAAAAGCGATTGTTCAGGTAGCAGAAGGAGATACTATCGATTTTTATAGTAATTTATAAGTAAAGACGAAAGATGTCAGTTAGAAAATTAAAACCAATTACTCCTGGTCAGCGATTTAGAGTAGTAAACGAATTTGACGCGATTACTGCTGACAAGCCGGAGAAAAGCTTGCTTGCTCCGTTAAAAAAGTCGGGAGGTAGAAACAGTCAAGGAAAAATGACCATGCGCTATTTAGGTGGTGGTCATAAGAGAAAGTATCGTTTGATCGATTTTAAAAGAACTAAAACTGGGGTTGATGCAACAGTTGTTTCTATTCAATACGATCCAAACAGAACGGCTTTTATCGCCTTAATTCAGTATACTGATGGTGAGAAAAGTTATGTAATAGCACAAAATGGTTTACAGGTAGGGCAAACTGTAGTTTCAGGTAGCGGATCTGCTCCAGAAATTGGGAATGCAATGCCTTTAAGTGACATTCCACTTGGTACAATTATTTCTTGTATCGAGCTACGTCCTGGTCAAGGTGCTGTAATGGCTCGTTCAGCTGGAGCTTTCGCTCAGTTGATGGCTAGAGAAGGTAAATATGCAACCATTAAATTGCCATCTGGTGAAACGCGTTTGGTATTAGCTGATTGTATGGCTACTATCGGGGCGGTTTCAAATTCAGATCATCAGTTGGTTGTTTCTGGTAAAGCAGGTAGAAGTAGATGGTTGGGTAGAAGACCTAGAACAAGACCAGTTGTTATGAACCCTGTTGATCACCCAATGGGTGGTGGTGAAGGTAGATCTTCTGGAGGTCACCCAAGATCAAGAAAAGGATTACCAGCTAAAGGATTTAGAACAAGAGCTAAAGCCAAAGCTAGTAATAAGTATATCGTAGAACGTAGAAAGAAATAAAAGAGTAAAAGATGGCACGTTCACTTAAAAAAGGACCTTTCGTACACTATAGTTTAGAGAAGAAAGTTCAGGCTAATATAGAGTCAGGTAAAAAAACAGTTATTAAAACTTGGTCTAGAGCATCTATGATTACTCCAGATTTCGTTGGTCAAACAATAGCTGTTCATAATGGAAAACAATTTGTTCCTGTTTACGTTACAGAAAACATGGTTGGTCATAAGTTAGGTGAGTTTTCACCAACAAGATCTTTCCGTGGTCACGCTGGAGCAAAGAATAAAGGAAAAAAATAAAGTAAGCTATGGGAGTTCGTAAAAAAGAAAGAGCAGAGCAAATCAAAGAAGCTAAAAAGAGTTTAGCGTTTGCAAAGTTAAATAACTGCCCTACTTCTCCTCGTAAAATGAGAATCGTTGCAGATCTTGTTAGAGGTAAGAAAGTAGAACATGCGCTTGCTATATTGAAATTCAATTCTAAAGATGCTTCACGTAGTTTAGAAAAACTTGTTTTGTCTGCAATTGCAAACTGGCAAGCTAAGAATGAAGATGCAAGTTTAGAGGATGCAGATTTATTTATCAAAGAGATAAGAGTAGATGGTGGTGCTATGTTGAAAAGATTACGTCCTGCACCACAGGGTCGTGCTCACAGAATTAGAAAACGTTCCAATCACGTTACAGTAGTGCTTGGATCTAATAATAACACTCAAAGCTAAGATAGAGAATGGGACAAAAAACAAATCCAATCGGAAATCGCCTTGGAATTATCAGAGGATGGGAGTCTAACTGGTATGGAGGAAATGACTACGGTGATAAATTAGCCGAAGACGATAAGATCAGAAAATATGTTCACGCTCGTCTATCTAAAGCTAGTGTTTCTAGAGTAATTATCGAAAGAACTTTAAAGCTTGTAACCGTTACTATCACTACGGCTCGTCCAGGTATCATTATTGGTAAAGGAGGGCAAGAGGTAGACAAGTTAAAAGAAGAGCTTAAGAAGATTACGAATAAAGAGGTTCAGATTAACATTTTTGAAATTAAAAGACCTGAGTTAGATGCTAACTTGGTAGCTGCAAGTATTGCTCGTCAAATCGAAAATAGAATTTCGTACAGAAGAGCTGTAAAAATGGCTATTGCTGCTGCTATGCGTATGAATGCAGAGGGAATTAAAGTTCAAATTTCAGGACGTTTAAACGGAGCTGAAATGGCGCGTTCTGAATCTTATAAGGAAGGTAGAATTCCTTTATCTACATTTAGAGCTGACATTGATTATGCGCTTGATGAGGCTCATACTACTTATGGTAGATTGGGAATCAAGGTGTGGATTATGAAAGGTGAGGTTTACGGGAAAAGAGAGCTTTCTCCTCTTGTTGGAATGTCTAAGAAACAAGGTGGTAAAGGTTCTGGTCCTAGAAAATCTCGTCGTAGAAAGTAATTTTTAAAGAAAAGTAAAAGATGTTACAGCCAAAAAGAACCAAATTTAGAAAACAGCAGAAAGGCCGTATGAAGGGTGTATCTCAAAGAGGTCACGAGCTTTCAAACGGTATGTTTGGTATAAAATCATTGGATTCTTCTTTCATTACTTCTCGTCAAATCGAAGCGGCTCGTGTGGCTGCTACTCGTTACATGAAAAGAGAAGGTCAGTTATGGATCAAGATATTTCCAGATAAGCCTATCACTAAAAAACCTCTAGAGGTACGTATGGGTAAAGGTAAAGGTGCTCCAGAATATTGGGCAGCTGTTGTAAAACCAGGTAGAATCATGTTCGAAGTAGGTGGTGTGCCTATGGATGTAGCTAAAGAAGCATTGCGTTTAGCGGCTCAAAAGTTACCTGTTAGAACTAAATTTATTGTAGCAAGAGATTACTCAGCTTAATTTTAAGTAATTATGAAACAATCAGAGATCAAAGAATTATCTGTTGCTGAGCTACAAGAAAAGCTTGGTGAGTACAAAAAAACGTATGCAGATTTAAAAATGGCTCATGCAATTACGCCATTAGATAACCCGCTTCAAATTAGAAGTGTTAGAAGAACAGTGGCAAGATTGTCTACAGAGCTAACTAAAAGAGAATTACAATAATTCTATTCTGCTTTATGATGGAAAATAGAAATTTAAGAAAAGAAAGAGTAGGGGTTGTTACTAGTAATAAAATGGAGAAATCAATCGTGGTTTCAGAAGTTAAACGTGTAAAGCACCCTATGTACGGTAAGTTCGTGTTAAAAACAAAAAAATACGTTGCACACGACGAAAAGAACGATTGCAACATTGGAGATACTGTGAAAATTATGGAGACTCGTCCATTAAGTAAAACCAAATGTTGGAGATTAGTTGAAATCATTGAAAGAGCGAAGTAATTATGGTACAACAAGAATCTAGATTAAGAGTAGCCGATAATACTGGTGCTAAAGAAGTTTTAGCTATCCGTATTTTAGGTGGTACGAAAAGAAGATACGCTTCTGTAGGAGATAAGATTGTAGTAACTGTAAAAGAAGCTACACCAAACGGAAGTGTTAAGAAAGGTCAAGTATCTACTGCAGTAGTTGTACGTACTAAGAAAGAGGTAAGAAGACCAGATGGTTCTTATATCCGTTTCGATGACAATGCATGTGTTTTATTAAACGCTGCAGGGGAAATGAGAGGTACTCGTGTTTTCGGACCTGTTGCCAGAGAACTTCGTGAGAAACAATTTATGAAGATTGTATCATTAGCGCCAGAGGTGCTTTAATACATTGTAAAAGAAATGATAAAGCTTAAAATAAAATCAGGAGATACTGTAAAAGTTATTGCTGGAGATCATAAAGGATCTGAAGGTAAGGTGCTTAAAGTAGATCGTGAAAAAAATAGAGCCACAGTGGAAGGTGTGAATATGGTTAAGAAACATACTAAACCTAGCGCAACTAACCCACAAGGTGGAATCGTAGAGAAAGAAGCTCCTATCCATATTTCTAATTTGTCTTTATTAGATCCTAAGACTAATGAAACAACTAGAGTTGGTTACGAAGAGCGTGACGGTAAGAAAGTGAGATTTTCAAAAAAATCTAAAGAAGTACTATAATTATGGCTTACATTCCAAGACTAAAACAAGAGTATAAAGACAGAGTAATGTCTTCTCTTACAGAAGAATTCGGATATAAGAACGTTATGCAAGTTCCTGTTCTAGAGAAAATCGTAGTAAGCCGTGGTGTGGGTGCAGCTGTTGCTGATAAGAAATTGATTGACTATGCAGTTGATGAATTAACTAAAATCACTGGTCAACAAGCTGTTTCAACTATCTCTAAAAAAGACGTTGCATCTTTCAAATTACGTAAGGGAATGCCAATTGGTGCTAAAGTTACTTTACGTGGAGAAAGAATGTATGAGTTTTTAGATAGATTGATTACTTCTGCTTTACCGAGGGTAAGAGATTTTCAAGGAATTAAAGCTGACGGATTTGACGGAAGAGGTAATTATAACCTTGGGGTTACAGAACAAATCATTTTTCCAGAAATTAATATTGATAAAGTAAATAAAATTTCTGGAATGGATATTACCTTTGTAACTTCGGCCGAAACCGATAAAGAAGCTAAATCACTATTAACCGAATTAGGATTACCTTTTAAAAAGAATTAAGCATGGCTAAAGAATCAATGAAAGCCCGTGAGGTTAAAAGACAAAAATTGGTAGATAAGTACGCTGAAAAACGTAAAGCTTTAAAAGAAGCTGGAGATTATGAGGCACTACAGAAGTTACCAAAGAACTCTTCACCTGTACGTTTACATAATCGTTGTAAATTAACAGGAAGACCTAAAGGATATATGCGTACTTTTGGCGTTTCTCGTGTTATGTTTAGAGAAATGGCTAACAAAGGTTTAATCCCAGGGGTTAAAAAAGCAAGTTGGTAATAAATTTTAACTGGTAACAAGTTCTATTTAATTTAAGAAAACTGTTACCGCAATTTCATACAGATGTATACAGATCCTATCGCAGATTACTTAACAAGAATTAGAAACGCGAACAGTGCAGGGCACAGAGTGGTAGAAATACCAGCTTCTAACTTAAAAAAAGAAATGACTAAGATTTTATTTGATCAAGGTTATATTTTAAGTTACAAGTTTGATGACGCTTCAGTTCAAGGCACTATCAAAATTGCTTTGAAATATGATAAGGCAACTAAAGAGCCTGTTATCAAGAAAATTGTTCGTGTTAGTAAACCAGGTTTACGTAAATACGCTGGTAAATCAGAATTACCAAGAGTATTAAATGGTTTAGGTATTGCAATTATGTCTACTTCTCACGGAGTAATGACTAGTAAGCAAGCTAAACTAGAGAACGTTGGTGGTGAAGTTTTGTGTTTCGTTTACTAAAATTTAAAGACAAGAAGAAATGTCAAGAATAGGAAAAAGTCCAATTACAGTACCTTCAGGTGTTACAGTTACCGTTAATGGAGATGTAGTAACGGTTAAAGGGAAGTTAGGCGAATTAACTCAAGAAGTTAAAGACATTGTTGTAAAACAAGAGGATGGACAATTAGTATTAGAGCCAACTGCAAGCACTAAAGATAACAATGCAAAGCATGGTCTTTACAGAGCTTTGATTAATAACATGGTTATTGGTGTTTCAGAAGGTTTTACTAAAGAATTAGAATTAGTGGGTGTAGGTTATAGAGCAAGTAACCAAGGCCAGAAGCTTGATTTGGCTTTAGGTTTTTCTCATAATATTGTTTTAGAGTTAGCTCCAGAAGTTAAAGTAGAAACAGTATCGGAGAAAGGTAAAAACCCAATCGTTAAATTGTCTTCACATGACAAGCAATTAGTAGGTCAGGTAGCGGCTAAAATCCGTGCTTTCCGTAAGCCAGAGCCATATAAAGGTAAAGGTATTAAGTTTGTAGGTGAAGTAATTAGAAGAAAAGCAGGTAAATCAGCTTAATAACTAGCAATATGGCATTATCAAAGACTGAAAGAAGAAATCGTATTAAAAGCAGAATCAGAAAAGTTGTTTCTGGTGTACCTTCTAGACCAAGGTTAGCTGTTTTTAGAAGTAATAATGAGATCTATGCTCAATTAATAGATGATGTAAACAGCAAAACTATTGCTGCATCATCATCTAGAGACAAAGAGATCAGTTCTGCAACAGGCACTAAATCTGAAAAGGCGGCTTTAGTAGGTAAGTCTATTGCTGAAAAGGCTTTAAAGGCTGGTATTGATACTATCTCATTTGATAGAGGTGGTTATTTATACCATGGTAGAGTAAAATCATTAGCTGAAGGAGCTAGAGAAGCAGGACTTAAATTCTAAGAAAGTATGTATCAGAATTATAAAAACGTAGAATTAGTTAAGCCTAGCGGACTTGATTTAAAAGATCGCTTAGTAGGAGTACAAAGAGTTACCAAAGTAACCAAGGGTGGTAGAGCATTTGGTTTTTCTGCAATTGTTGTTGTAGGAGATGAAAATGGTGTTGTAGGTCATGGTTTAGGTAAATCTAAAGAAGTTGCTGATGCAATTTCTAAAGCGGTTGAAGACGCTAAGAAAAACTTAGTAAGAATTCCTTTAAATAAAGGTACACTTCCTCACGAGCAAAAAGGTAAATATGGTGGAGCAAGAGTTTATATTCAACCTGCCTCTCATGGTACCGGAGTAATTGCTGGTGGTGCTTTACGTGCAGTTTTAGAGGCAGTTGGGGTTCATGATGTATTATCAAAATCTCAAGGATCTTCTAATCCTCACAACGTAGTAAAAGCTACATTTGATGCTCTTTTACAATTAAGAGACGCAAAAACTGTTGCTGCTCAGCGTGGAGTATCTTTAGAAAAAGTTTTTAAAGGATAAAACAAGGATAAAATGGCAAAGATTAAAGTTACACAAGTTAAGAGTAAGATCAAGCGTCCTGAAGATCAAAAAAGAACGCTTGCTGCACTTGGTCTTAAAGGAATTGGTCAGGTAGTGGAACATGAAACTACACCAAACATCCTTGGTATGGTAAATAAAGTTAAACACTTAGTTTCTGTAGAGGAAGCTTAATAATAATAGTGTATTATGAGTTTAAGTAACTTACAACCAGCAAACGGTTCAGTTCATAAAGACGGAAAAAGAGTTGGTAGAGGTCAAGGATCCGGAAAAGGAGGCACTGCTACTAGAGGTCATAAAGGAGCTAAATCTCGTTCTGGTTATTCTAAAAAGATTGGTTTTGAAGGTGGTCAAATGCCACTTCAAAGACGTGTTCCTAAGTTTGGTTTCAAGAACATTAACCGTAAAGAATACGTTGGTATCAATTTAGGTAAATTACAAGAAATGGTTGATAACGGTGTTATCACAGACACTGTTGATTTAGATATTATTGTAGCTAATGGGTTGGCAAAGAAAACTGAGTTAGTGAAAATCCTTGGAGGAGGAGAATTGAAATCTAAATTAAAAGTAACTGTACATAAATTTACGGCTAGTGCTAAATCTGCTATTGAAGCTGCAGGTGGTGAAGCTGTAAATTTATAACATAAAATTAACCATGAAAAAAGTTATAGAGACATTAACCAATATCTGGAAGATTGAAGAACTACGTAATAGAGTAGTTTTAACGTTAGGTTTGTTATTAGTATATCGATTAGGATCTCATGTTGCTCTTCCGGGTATTGATACTGGACAATTAAATGAACTTACCCAAAAAGCATCGGGTGGTGGTTTATTAGATATTCTTAATGCATTTACGGGTGGAGCTTTTGCAAAGGCTTCTGTATTTGCTTTGGGAATTATGCCATATATCTCTGCTTCTATTGTAGTTCAGTTGATGGGATTAGCAATACCATACTTGCAAAAATTGCAGAACGAAGGAGAAAGTGGTCGTAAAAAAATCAATCAAATTACTAGATGGTTAACTATCGGTATTTGTGTGGTTCAAGCTCCTGCATATTTGTGGGGATTAGGCCAACTTGGAGTTCCTGACTCAGCTTTCGTTTTTGGTAAAGGATTAGACTTTATCATTCCTTCTGTAATCATCTTAGTTACAGGGACAATTTTCGCAATGTGGCTTGGAGAAAGAATAACAGATAAAGGTATTGGTAATGGAATCTCATTATTGATCATGGTAGGTATCATTGCGAGACTTCCACAAGCTTTTATGCAAGAATTAATATCGCGTACAGAGCAAAATAGTGGTGGTTTAATGATGATTTTAATTGAAGTTATATTATGGTTTGTTGTAATTCTTCTAAGTATTATGCTTGTAATGGCCGTACGTCAAATTCAAGTTCAGTATGCTAGAAGAACTGCTACTGGTGGATATGAAGAGGGAGCTAGACAATTTATACCATTAAAATTAAATGCATCAGGAGTTATGCCAATCATTTTCGCGCAAGCGATTATGTTTGTGCCTGCTGCTGTGGCTGGATTATCTGATTCTGATACTGCTCAAAGTGTTAAGGCTCAGTTCAGTGATGTGTTTGGTTTTTGGTATAATTTTGTGTTTGCGTTATTAATCATAATTTTTACTTACTTTTACACCGCAATTACAGTTCCTACAAATAAAATGGCTGATGATCTTAAAAGAAGTGGAGGTTTTATTCCTGGTGTTAAGCCGGGAACAGAAACTGCAGATTTCTTAGATAAAGTAATGTCTTTAATTACTTTTCCTGGATCGTTGTTCTTAGTAGGTATTGCTGTGCTTCCTGCAATTGCTTATAAGCTTGTTGGTATACAACAAGGTTGGGCATTGTTCTATGGAGGTACTTCATTACTAATTATGGTAGGAGTTGCTATTGATACGGTTCAACAAATCAATTCATACTTGTTGAATAGACATTATGATGGTTTAATGAAAACAGGTAAAAACAGAAAAGTAACGGCATAATTATGGCAAAGCAGTCTGCAATTGAACAAGACGGAACCATTATTGAAGCATTGTCAAATGCAATGTTTCGTGTAGAGTTAGAAAATGGTCATGTGGTTACAGCTCACATTTCAGGTAAAATGCGTATGCATTATATTAAATTACTACCTGGTGATAAAGTGAAGTTGGAAATGAGTCCATATGATCTTACAAAAGCAAGAATTACTTATAGATATTAAATAGTAGTTAGATGAAAGTAAGAGCATCACTAAAAAAGAGAAGTCCCGAGTGCAAAATTGTGCGTCGTAAGGGTAGATTGTACGTAATTAATAAAAAGAATCCTAGATTCAAACAAAGACAAGGATAATTATGGCTAGAATCGCAGGTGTTGATATCCCAAATTACAAAAGAGGAGTTATTGCATTAACTTATATTTTTGGTATTGGTAAAAGCAGATCGCAAGAAGTTTTAGCGGCTGCTGGAGTAGATGAAAGCAAGAAAGTATCAGATTGGAATGATGACGAAATTGGTCGTATTCGTGATGCTGTTGGTGCTTACACTATTGAAGGAGAATTACGTTCAGAAATCCAATTGAATATTAAACGTTTAATGGATATTGGATGTCAAAGAGGTATTCGTCATAGAGCTGGTTTACCATTAAGAGGTCAGCGTACAAAGAATAACTCAAGAACAAGAAAAGGTAAAAGAAAAACTGTTGCTAATAAGAAAAAAGCAACTAAATAAAAGTAGTTAACAATGGCAAAGTCAAATAAAACTGCAAAAACTTCTAAGAAGCGTAAAGTTATAGTAGAATCAGTTGGAGAGGCACACATTTCTGCTACTTTCAATAACATCATCATTTCTTTGACTAACAAAAAAGGTGATGTAGTTTCTTGGTCTTCTGCTGGTAAAATGGGTTTCAGAGGTTCTAAAAAGAATACTCCTTATGCTGCTCAAATGGCTGCTGAAGATTGTGCTAAAGTTGCACAAGAAGCTGGTTTGAGAAAAGTGAAGGTATATGTTAAAGGACCTGGAAATGGTAGAGAATCTGCTATTAGATCTATCCATAATGCTGGTATCGAAGTAACAGAAATTATCGATGTTACTCCATTACCACATAATGGATGTCGTCCTCCAAAAAGAAGAAGAGTTTAATTTATAGTATTCATAACGTTTAAGAGCGCGAAAACGATTATCGAAGGATAGCCTTAATTCATAATTGCTCTTAAAAAATTATTTAAAATGGCAAGATATACTGGTCCAAAAACTAAAATCGCTCGTAAGTTTGGTGAAGCGATTTTCGGAGATGATAAGTCTTTTGAAAAAAGAAATTATCCTCCAGGTCAACACGGTAATAACCGTAGAAGAGGAAAAAAATCTGAATATGCAATCCAGTTAATGGAAAAGCAAAAAGCTAAATATACTTATGGTATTTTAGAGCGTCAGTTCAGAAACCTTTTCGAAAAAGCTAATAGTAGTAAAGGTGTAACTGGTGAAGTTTTACTTCAATTATGTGAATCTCGTTTAGATAACGTAGTTTATAGAATGGGAGTTTCTCCTTCTAGAAGGGGTGCACGTCAATTGGTTTCTCACCGTCACATTACTGTTAATGGTGAAATCGTAAATATTCCTTCATACAGACTTAAAGCTGGTGATGTTGTAGGAGTAAGAGAAAAATCAAAATCATTAGAGGTTATAACAAACTCTTTGGCTGCTAATAGTACTGTATACGAATGGATTACTTGGAATACAGAGAAGAAAGAGGGTACTTTTGTAGCTATTCCGGAAAGACTTCAAATCCCGGAAAACATCAAAGAACAACTAATAGTCGAGTTATACTCTAAATAATAAATAAAAAGACAGCAGTCGTATTATGGCATTATTCAATTTTCAAAAGCCCGATAAGGTTATCATGATCGATTCGTCTGAGTTCGAAGGAAAGTTTGAATTTCGTCCTTTGGAACCAGGTTACGGATTGACCGTTGGTAACGCTTTACGAAGAGTTCTATTATCTTCGCTTGAAGGGTTTGCTATCAGTTCTGTTAGAATTGATAAAGTAGAGCATGAGTTCTCTACCATTCCTGGAGTAGTAGAAGACGTTACAGAAATTATTTTGAACTTAAAACAAGTACGTTTTAAAAGACAAATAGAGGATATAGATAATGAAACTGTATCAATTTCTGTTAGCGGAAAAGAACAATTAACTGCTGGCGATTTCCAAAAATTTATTTCTGGTTTCCAAGTGCTAAACCCAGATTTAGTAATTTGTAATATGGAATCAGATATTACAATTAACATGGAAATCTCTATCGAAAAGGGTAGAGGGTATGTTCCTGCTGAAGAGAACAAGAAGCCAAATGCTCCACTTGGAGTTATAGCTACTGACTCTATCTTTACACCGGTAAAAAATGTTAAGTATAGCATTGAAAACTATCGTGTAGAACAAAAAACTGATTACGAAAAATTAGTTTTCGAAATTATTACTGATGGTTCGATACACCCTAAAGATGCATTAACAGAAGCAGCTAAAACATTGATTCATCATTTTATGTTATTCTCTGATGAGAGAATAACTTTAGAAGCAGATGAAATAGCGCAAACAGAAACTTACGATGAGGAATCATTACACATGCGTCAGTTATTAAAAACTAAGCTTGTTGATATGGATCTTTCTGTAAGAGCATTAAACTGTTTGAAAGCTGCTGAAGTAGATACATTGGGAGATTTAGTTTCTTTCAATAAAAATGATTTGATGAAGTTCCGAAACTTTGGTAAAAAGTCTTTAACTGAGTTAGAGGAGTTGGTTCATAATAAGAACTTACATTTCGGAATGGATCTTTCAAAATACAAGTTAGATAAAGATTAATTCTTTCATAGTTTGCTCCTCAAAATGAGTTGTAGCAAGATGAAAGTTAAACACAAATGTCATGAGACACGGAAAAAAAATCAATCACTTAAGTAGAAAGACTGCTCATAGAAAAGCAATGTTAGCTAATATGGCATGTTCTTTAATAGAACACAAGCGTATTAATACAACAGTTGCTAAAGCAAAAGCTTTAAAGCAGTTTGTAGAACCATTGATTACGAAAGCGAAAACTGAAAACAATCAGGAATTAGCAACTAGTACTCACAACAAAAGAGTTGTTTTTAGTCAACTTAGAGATAAGTATGCTGTTGCAACACTTTTTGCTGAAGTTGCCGAGAAAATTGGTGATAGACCAGGTGGTTATACAAGAATCATTAAGTTAGGTAACCGTTTAGGAGATAACGCAGACATGGCAATGATAGAGCTTGTTGATTTCAACGAACTTTACAATGCTGATAAGACAGCTAAGAAGAAATCTACTCGTCGAGGTAGATCTAAAAAAGCTTCTGATGCTGCTCAAACAACTCCTGAAACTGAGGCTACTCAAGAAGACGATACAAAAGCAACAAATGAGTAACATTTTTGCAAAATATTATTGATTATTTAAAAGGATAAACTTTTTAGTTTATCCTTTTTTTATGTTATTTTGTATAATATTTCAAACCCTATTTTACACAACTATAAATGAAATATAAAGCACGTAAAAAAGCAGTTCTTTTATTAGCAGATGGTACAATTTTTCATGGGAAAGCAGTAGGAAAAGAAGGTACGGCTTTTGGAGAAGTTTGTTTTAATACCGGAATGACCGGTTATCAAGAAATCTTCACAGATCCATCGTATTTTGGACAAATTATGGTAACTACCAATGCCCATATTGGAAACTACGGTACCAATTCTGAAGAAGTGGAATCAGAAAGTATTAAAATTGCTGGTTTGGTTTGTAAAAACTTCAGCTATGATTATTCACGACCAGCAGCTGATGATTCTCTAGAAGGATTTTTAGATAAGAATGGTTTATTCGCTATTTCTGATGTAGATACCAGAGCATTGGTTTCGTATATTAGAGATAACGGTGCGCAAAACGCAGTTATATCAACAGAGGTTGATCAAATAGAAGCTCTAAAAGAAAAATTGGCTCAGGTTCCAGATATGAATGGTTTAGAGTTGGCTTCTAAAGTATCAACCAAAGAACCATATTTTATAGGAGAAGAAGGTGCTACCTTCAAAGTTGCAGCTTTAGATTTAGGTATTAAAAAGAATATTCTTAGAAATTTAGCTTCTCGTGATTGCTATATTAAAGTTTTTCCTTTTGATACAACTTTTGAAGAAATGCAAGGTTGGGAGCCAGACGGCTACTTCCTTTCAAACGGTCCTGGTGACCCTGAACCTTTGAACGGTGCTATTGAAGTTGCCAAACAAATTATAGCAAAGGATTTACCTTTATTTGGAATTTGTTTAGGACATCAAGTTATTGCGTTAGCAAATGGCATTTCTACCTATAAAATGCATCATGGACATAGAGGAATTAACCACCCGGTTAAGAACCTTATAACGGGTAAAGGTGAAATTACATCACAAAATCATGGTTTTGCTGTTAGTAGAGAAGAAACAGAAAACCATCCTGATGTTGAAGTAACTCACACGCATTTGAATGACAATACAATTGCAGGTTTAAGAATGAAATCTAAAAAAGTATTCTCGGTTCAATATCACCCAGAGGCGAGTCCAGGGCCTCATGACGCTTCGTATTTATTTGATCAATTTTTGAATAACATAAAACTAACAAAATCAGCAACAGTATGAGTATTATAGTAAACGTACACGCTCGTCAGATTTTAGATTCAAGAGGTAACCCTACAGTAGAAGTAGATGTAGTTACCGAAAACGGTATTCTTGGTAGAGCTGCGGTTCCTTCGGGAGCTTCAACCGGAGAACATGAAGCTGTAGAATTGCGTGACGGAGGCGATAATTACATGGGTAAAGGTGTTTTAAACGCCGTTAAAAATGTAAACGATGTTATCGCTCAAGAAATAGTAGGTATGTCAGTATTTGAACAAAATTTGATAGACCAAACTATGATTGATTTAGATGGAACTCCTAACAAAGGAAAATTAGGTGCAAATGCTATCCTTGGAGTTTCTTTAGCAGTGGCAAAAGCTGCGGCAAATGAATTAGGAATGCCATTATATCGTTACGTTGGTGGAGTAAGTGCAAACACTCTTCCAGTTCCAATGATGAATATTATCAATGGTGGTTCTCACTCAGATGCTCCTATCGCATTCCAAGAATTTATGGTAATGCCTGTGAAAGCTAAAAACTTTACACATGCAATGCAAATGGGAACAGAAATTTTCCACAACCTTAAAAAAGTACTTCACGATAGAGGTTTAAGCACTGCAGTAGGTGACGAAGGTGGATTTGCTCCAACTTTAGACGGTACAGAAGATGCTATCGAATCTATCCAAAAAGCAGTTGAAAAAGCGGGTTATAAATTCGGTGACGAGGTAATGATTGCTTTAGACTGTGCTTCTGCAGAATTTTATGTAGACGGTAAGTATGACTACACAAAATTTGAAGGAGATAAAGGAGTGGTAAGAACTTCAGAAGAACAAGCAGAATATTTGGCTGAATTGGTTGCTAAATATCCAATTATCTCTATTGAAGATGGTATGGATGAAAACGATTGGGACGGTTGGAAAGCTTTAACTGAGAAAATCGGTGATAAAGTTCAATTAGTTGGTGATGATTTATTTGTTACTAATGTAGAGCGTTTATCAACTGGTATTGAAAAAGGTATTGCTAACTCTATCTTGATCAAAGTAAACCAAATTGGTTCTTTAACAGAAACCATTGCAGCTGTAAACATGGCTAAAAATGCTGGGTATACTTCTGTAATGTCTCACCGTTCTGGTGAAACAGAAGATAATACAATTGCAGATTTAGCGGTTGCATTAAATTGTGGACAAATCAAAACAGGTTCAGCTTCTCGTTCAGATCGTATGGCAAAATACAATCAGTTATTGAGAATTGAAGAAGAACTAGGTTCTGTAGCTTATTATCCTCAAAAGAAAGCTTTTAAGGTTCAGTAAGTAAAATACTAAAATTTGTTAAAAAATTTTAAACCCCTTTTTATAAGGGGTTTTTTTATTTGAATTTGGTAAAAATGAAGTATTAATATTTTTTTAATAGCAAAGGCCTTTTTTATTTGTTTTAGAATCAATAAATTAACAGTACTGTTAAACCACATCTAATACCAACAATTTTGCAAAGAGCCTTTTTATTTATTTCTGCTGAAAATGACGCCATTGCCGGTTGTAAAGCCGGAGGGATGGGGGACGTAGTTAGAGACATTCCACGACAGATTGCCGAAACAGGTGATCTCGTACACGTAGTTACGCCTGCATATGGTAGGTTACACCGAAAAGGAAAATTGGTAGAAAAACTAGTTTTTCCATATCGAGGAGAATTAACATCAGCTGATCTTTATGAGGTTCCCGGGAAAAAGGAAGTTGAAAATATTAAACATTATGTGATAGATCATCCAGACATTAAATCTGGTAATATTGCAGATATTTATATGAATGACTTTACCGAGCCATTTTTTACAGATGCTTGCACCTTTTCACTTTTCTGTACAGCTGTGGCTGCGGCTATTAAAGATGATGCGTTTTCACATCTTCAAATAGTGCACTTACATGATTGGCATACAAGTTTGATGTTGTTTTTAAAAGAGTTTCATCAAGAGTTTGCTTGTTTGAAGGATTATAGATTTGTGTACTCAATTCATAATTTGGCTATTCAAGGAATTCGTCCTTTTGATGGAAATCATTCTTCTTTAAAAGCTTTTTATCCAGATGTAGATTTTAACTATGATACGTTAAGAGATCCAAGGTATTGGGACTGTATGAATTTGATGGCTCTTGGAATTCGGTTAGCAGACGCAGTTCATACTGTTTCGCATTCATATAAGGAAAACATACAACAACCAAGTAATTTTCCTCATTTTGTTGGAGGTGAAGGTCTAGAGGAAGATTTGCGAGTAGCACAAAATGAAGGTCGTTTATTTGGGATATTAAATGGTTGTAATTATAAGAACTACACCGTTGTAAAACGTGGTAAGTTATATACACACGCATTGAGAGCTATATTTTCAATGCTAGAAGATGAGGAAAGAGCCTATAAACACAGCTTTTTGCGACATACAGCAGATAAGGTTCTTAATTTTATGGAGAATAAACCTTCTTTTGTTTGTGGTAGTGTAGCAAGGCTTACAGAGCAAAAATTCTATTTTTTCAAGGAAGATCCAGAACTTTTAGAGAATATGCTGAAAAGACTTCAGAACGTTGGAGGAGTTTATATTCTGTTAGGAACTGGAGCGCCAGATTACGAGGAGCTTTTCAAAAGTGTGAGTTATGCTTATGATAATTTCATATTTATAAATTTACAGTCCGAGGAGGTTATAGATTCATTATACCTAGAATCCAACTTGTATTTAATGCCAAGTCTTTTTGAACCTTGTGGAATTAGTCAAATGTTGGCGATGCGTAATGGTCAACCTTGCTTAGTTCATAACACTGGTGGTTTAAGGGATACCGTTATAAATGATACAACAGGATTTGTTTTTGAAGGAGATAATCTGGAGTCTAAGAAAGAAGATTTTATTAAAGTTTTTGAGCATATTCTAGATATGTTCTTTAATAATAAAAAACAATATACCCAGATAGCAAGAGCTGCCAAAAGACAAAAGTTTACATGGCAAAATTCCATTAAGTTATACTATTCACATTTGTATCAAATTGCCTATACGCCGCCCAAAGTAACCAGAGCAAGAAAGGTGGTCAATAAAAAAACTGTTAATAATAAATCGAAGTCAGAAAATTTTGTGAGTGAATAAAATATTTCATCAATTATTGTATGGTAAATTAGCAAATAACAAATTTTTAGGGTTATAAATACACTTAAATTTTGTAAATTCGCAAGCAGTAAATTTTATTTCACTTATAAAATTAAAAATATACAATGTCAGATAAAGCAACGTTAGAGTTCAATGGCGAAAAATTTGAGTTTCCCGTAATTAAAGGTACAGAAGACGAATTAGCTATTGACATCAAAAAACTACGTGCAGGTTCAGGTATAATCACAATAGATCCAGGATTTAAAAATACAGGCTCTTGCGAAAGCGCCATTACTTATTTAGACGGTGAAAAAGGTATCTTACGATACCGTGGTTACGCTATAGAGGATTTAGCTGAGAAATCTACTTTCTTAGAAGTTATTTACCTGCTTATTTTTGGAGAACTTCCAACACAAGAACAACTTAAAAAATTCAAAGCGGATATTGATGATGAGGCAATCGTTGATCAGGATATGAAAAAGATCATCGATGGATTCCCTAAATACGCTCATCCAATGGGTGTGTTGTCATCATTAACAAGCGCTCTTATAGCATTCAATCCTTCTTCTGTAGAAGTAAATTCAGAAGAGGCTATGTATAAGGCAATTGTTAAGTTGCTAGCAAAATTCCCTGTTTTAGTAGCTTGGACATATCACAAGAGAACAGGATTACCAATGGATTATGGTGATGCAAATCTTGGTTATGTAGAAAACATCGCTAAAATGATGTTTAGTAAGCCAAACAGAGAGTACAAGCCAAATCCGGTTGTAATTGCGGCTCTTGAAAAATTATTAATTCTTCACGCAGATCATGAACAAAACTGTTCTACATCTACAGTAAGAATCGTTGGTTCTTCTCATGCAGGTTTATACGCATCTATTTCTGCAGGTATTTCTGCACTTTGGGGTCCACTTCATGGTGGAGCTAACCAAGCTGTTTTAGAAATGCTAGAAGCTATTAAAGCTGATGGTGGAGATACTAAAAAGTATATGGCAAAAGCTAAGGACAAAGATGATCCTTTCCGTTTAATGGGCTTTGGTCACCGTGTATACAAAAACTTCGATCCACGTGCTAAAATTATTAAAGTAGCTGCTGATGAAGTTTTAGGGGAACTAGGTGTTCAAGATCCAATTTTAGACATTGCAAAAGGTTTGGAAAAAGAAGCTTTAGAAGATCCATACTTTGTAGATAGAAAACTATATCCAAACGTAGATTTCTACTCTGGAATTATTTACAGAGCTTTAGGAATTCCTGTTGAAATGTTTACTGTAATGTTTGCTTTAGGTAGATTACCAGGTTGGATTGCTCAATGGAGAGAAATGAGACTTCGTAATGAACCTATTGGTAGACCAAGACAAGTTTACATTGGCGAAAACCATAGAGATTACAAAGATTTAGAAAGTAGATAATTACATTCTTTAGATAACATCAAAAGCCTTGCTATCATCAGCAAGGCTTTTTTTATATTTGCCATTCAAGCTAAAACAGAAAGATGTTAAACTTAAATGTAAAGAATGAAACGGGACGTTTAAAAGCTGTAGTTCTTGGAACCGCAGAAAGTAACGGACCAACCCCTTCTTTGGAAGAAGCGTATGATCCAAAATCTTTAGAGCATATAAAAGCTGGTACATATCCTGTAGAAGCAGATATGATGAAGGAAATGAATGCGCTAAGCAATGTTTTTAAAAAATATGATGTAGAAGTATTTCGACCAAAATTAATAGAAAACTACAACCAGATTTTTGCACGTGATATTGCTTTTGTTATAGACGATTTATTTATCAAAGCAAATATACTTCCAGATCGTGAACAGGAATTGGAGGCTATTCAATATGTAATAGATCAAATAGAAGCTTCTAAAGTAATTACACCACCAGAGGAAGTTCATATAGAAGGTGGAGATGTTATGGTACATAACGATCATATTTTTGTGGGAACTTATAAAGGAAGCGATTACAAAAATTATATCACAGCAAGAACCAATACACATGGAGTGAATTTTATCAAAGAATTGTTTCCAAATAAAACCGTAAAAGAGTTCGATCTGGTAAAATCTAAAATAGAGCCGCGTGATAATGCTTTGCATTTAGATTGCTGTTTTCAACCAGTAGGAAACAACAAAGGAATCATTTATAAAAGTGGTTTTCGCGAAGAAGCAGATTATATGTATTTAGTAGACCTTTTTGGTAAAGAAAATCTATTTCATATCCAAAGAGAAGAAATGTATCACATGTATAGCAATGTATTTTCAATAGCTCCTGATGTTGTTGTATCTGAAAGAAATTTTACTAGATTAAATAATTGGCTGCGTGATAATGAATTTACCGTTGAAGAAATTCCATATGCTGAAATTTCTAAGCAAGAAGGTTTATTACGTTGTTCCACCATGCCCTTAATTAGAGAATAATGTCACAAATAACCAATACCGTTGTAATGATTCGTCCGGCGACATTCAGAATGAATGAGCAAACAGCCGTAAACAATTATTTTCAGGAAGATCTTGAACTTCAAAATCAGGAAATCAACAAAAAGGCTCAAGAGGAATTTGACACATTTGTTCAGAAACTTAAAATGGTCGGCGTGAATGTCGTTGTCATTCAAGATACCGAAGAGCCAGACACACCCGATGCTATTTTTCCAAATAACTGGATTTCTTTTCACGCCAACGGAGATGTTGCATTGTACCCTATGTTCGCAGAAAACCGAAGATTGGAGCGCAATGAAACTGTTTTAGAGACTTTGGAAAGTCAAGGTTTTATCATCAATAATGTGGTTGATTATACTGAAGCAGAGGAAGAAAGTTTATTTTTAGAAGGTACAGGAAGTATCATTTTAGATCGCGAAAATCGCAAAGCCTATTGTGCACTTTCTCCACGTGCAGATGAAGATTTATTCATTGAGTTTTGTGAAGATTTTGAATATACTCCAGTGATTTTTACGGCTAATCAAACTGTAGATGGTGAGAGAAAACCTATTTATCATACCAATGTAATGATGGCCATTGCAGAAACTTTTGCAGTTGTTTGCTTGGCAACCATAGACGATAAGAAAGAACGTAAATTGGTGGTCAATCAATTAAAGGAGAATGGGAAAGAGGTAATTGCTATTACCGAAGGCCAAATGCAGCAATTTGCAGGGAATATGTTGCAAGTAAAAGGTTCAGATGAGCGTAAGTTTTTGGTAATGAGTCAAACTGCTTATAAGAGTTTAACTCAAGATCAAATTCAAAAAATAGAAAATCATTGTACCATTTTGTACAGTGATCTAAACACTATAGAAACGTGTGGTGGCGGTAGTGCACGCTGCATGCTGGCAGAAGTATTTTTGCCTAAACAATAATAAATTATAAGAGGGCGTTCCCACAGTGAATACTGTGGGCGGGCTTTCGGCAGTCGCTTTTTTTGATACAAAATCAAAAAAGAGCTCCAACAAATGCCTCAATCCCTAACGCAAAAAATAGTATATTTACCCAAATGCTATCAAAGAAAACAAAATACGGACTCAAGGCTCTTGCCAATCTTGCTAAGAAAGGAAAAGGAACTCCTGTACTTATTTCTAAAATTGCCGAAGAGGAAAATATCTCCAAAAAATTTTTAGAGGCTATTTTATTGCAACTTAAAAATAATGGTTTTTTAGGTTCCAAAATGGGAAAAGGCGGTGGTTACTATTTACTCAAAGAACCTCGTGAAGTTAAGTTGGCTTCTATGTACAGAATTTTAGAAGGTCCTATTGCGCTTCTTCCTTGCGTGAGTCTCAATTATTATGAAAAGTGTGAAGATTGCAAAAGTGAAGAAACTTGTCAGCTTAACCGGGTAATGATAGAAGTACGTGATAAAACCTTAAGCGTCTTAGAAAATAAAACCTTAGAAGATCTTATCAAGTAAAATTAATTTTCTCTAAAATTTGTAGTATTTTTAAGTCGATTTTAAAACCGAATCCGTATGTTTTATTTAAGACTTAACAAATTAAAAATACTTAATAATCGCGAATTTATTGGGAAAGCTGAAGTAAAGCTTATCAGTTTTGTTACTCTAGGAGATTCCGATTTTCCTGAAATAACAGATTACCTGGCAACAAACGACGTTGATGAGAAAAAGGAAATTTTGAAATCTTCCGTTTCAAAAATTGTTAGTTCCCGTGTGATGCCCGAAATTCAAAAAGTGAAAGATAATCAGGTTATTTATTTTGGTGATACCGGATATAATTTGTTTGTTTCAGAAACTATTCCGCAGGATTTAAACTGGATGTTATTGGCTATTGAATCTGATGGTAAAACTAGAGAAACAACTCAAATTATAGATTCAATTTTGACCGATGAGAAAATCACGGATATAGTGGAGAAATTTAATGATATTACCAAAGTTTCCGGAGCCACAGCATCAATGGTTACGGCTTTAACTTCCATTGTAGCGGATACGTTGATTGCACTTTTTAAAGAAGATAAAGATGATCAAATAGGTTTGTTATTAACTTCTTTTATCAAACAGCAACATTATCCAAACGGCAAGCGTGACAAAGAAAATATTCCAGATGCCACAGGAAATATGTTCACTGATTATACGATTTTTGGATTTGAGTAAACTTTATTTCTTAGCGGCGATATTACGTATCATCCCTCCAAAAATAAAGTAGTGGAATGGTAAAACACTGTACCAATACAGTCTTCCCCAAATTCCTTTGGGTCTAAATGTTGCTGTTTGGTGCAGTACATTGTTTTTATCAATTTTAAATTCTAACCATGCTTCTCCGGGAAGTCTCATTTCGGCCAAGAGTAGTAGTCTTTTTTCTTTTTTGTCAGCTAATAGAACGCGCCAAAAGTCAAGAGAATCTCCGGCGTAGATTTTATTCATATGAGTTCTTCCTCTTCGTAGCCCAACACCGCCAACCATTTTATCCATAACACCACGAATTTTCCATAGAAAATTACCATAGTACCAACCGGTAGTGCCACCAATACTCCAAATATTCTTCAAAGTTTGCTCAGGATTATCAATCTTTAATTCTTTTTTATCCGTAAGTACACCGTGTTTGGGAACTTGAATATATTTATTCAGACTTTTCTTGACACGTCCGCTCGCCATAGAATCTTTCCAACTACTGATCACTTCATTCTGATCTATTTTTTTGAATGCAGATTGAATAGCTTCTTCGTAGGAGAGTGGTTTCCAATTGAAATAATCTTGCAAACGAGAATCACTAGCTACAACTTCCATTTTCATGCTATCTACTAAATTAACTGCTAGCTTATAAGAAGTAGATGTTACAAAATACAACCAATAACTCGAAAGTTTTGGCGTCATCACGGGAACTACGCCAATGTGTATCTGCAAGCCACGTACTTTAGCATAGCCTTTCAACATTTTCTTATAATTCAACACATCGGGTCCGCCAACATCGTAAGAATCATCATAACAATTTTCATCGCCCAGAACATGTGAAAGGTAAAAAATGATATCTCGTATAGCAATAGGATGCGTTTTGGTCAGCACCCATTTTGGAGTAATCATCACCGGTAGTTTTTCACATAAATCTCTAATAATTTCAAAGGAAGAACTTCCCGAACCTACAATAATTCCGGCTCGTATGGTGGTGAGATGAAAATCTCCTTTTTGTAAAATCTCTTCAGTATTCTTGCGTGAAGAAAGATGTTTTGACAGTTTTTCCTCGTTTACAATTCCACTTAAAAAAATGACTTGTTCAATAGAGGTTTCGGAAACAAGTTTGTTGAAATTTTCTGCAGCTTTTGCCTCTTTCTTGTCAAAATCCTTTGTGGAAGAAGTCATACTATGAATCAAATAGTAAGCCGCGTCTATATCTGCCGGGATAGGATCTGAATTTTCAATATTCAAGAAATCAACTTCAATTACCGAAACTTCAGCACGTGTTTCTTCATCTAGCGCTAACCGATTTGCATCGCGAACGGCACAAACAATTTCGTGTCCCATTTCCAACAATTTGGGTAACAAACGCATTCCAATGTATCCATTGGCTCCGGTGAGTAAAATTTTCATTTTCAGCAGTTTTTCCTAAGATACTGAAAATAGCAGAATTTTTTCTGAACACTTTTCCAAAAACCTCTTAGCATTCTCTTAAAAAAGAGTTGGGTTTTCTGGAGTTTGTAAGGCTTTCTCTCCAAGAACTTTTTCTATGAAAGGGTGAACGTTGGTAGTGGCTTTCACCTTTACAAAATTTTGATCTTTATAAATAGTATAACTGTGAGATTCTCCTTTGTAAATATTCAGTTTGTAATACGGAATAACAAAAGCAAATGTTTCCAACAGTGACCGAAATCTAATAATAATACCTTTTGGACGCATTTCTATATTGCAGGTATTGGTGTTTTGGTCTAGCGCTAATAGTGTATTGATTTCCGTACTTGCATTGATAATAGTGAGTTTTGGCGAGCCATTTCCTTTCAGTTTCCATCGTGCTTTGAAACCAAACTGTTTTCCAACTTCAGTATCAATTTTCTCATTGATTTCTGGGAGATTATAGGAATCGTTTACCAGCATTTTTTCTTTTGAAGATACTAAAATTTACTTCAAACTAGAAAGTATTGAAATTACAGAAGTACTTATGTATTCAATCCCAATGGCAATTACTATAAAACCAATGATTCTGGAAATAGCGTTGATCCCAGACGCTCCTAAGAATTTCACGATAAAATGAGCAAATTTCAGCATCACATAGACTACAATACAAACCGCTGTAACCGCTAAAATGGCTGTGACAATTTCTATGGATTTGGTGTAAGTCTGATTTAAAGTGATTAATAATGAAATAGAACCAGGGCCAGCAAGCATGGGAATAGCAAGCGGAGTTAATGCAATGTCGTTTCGTTCTTGAATATCTTCTTTGACTCTGGATTTTTCCATCCCTTTATGTTTCGAAAATGTTCCTGTAAGCAAGGCAAAACCTGAAGTTACTATAATCAAACCTCCAGCAATTCTTAAAGAATCAATCGTAATACCGAAAAACCCTAAAATGTATTTCCCACTAAAAAAGGAAATGAGTAAAATAATGAAAGTGTTAATGGCGGTCCAAAGTGAAATTCTAGCTTGTTCTTTTGCGCTGTCGTCTTGCGTTAACCCTACAAAAACCGGAACGGTTCCAAGTGGATTGATCACTGAAAAAAGCGCTGCAAAAATGTAAACGAATAATTCCATAGTTTTTTGCGGCAAAAGTCATCTAAAAGCCAACATTAGTGTTTACCGAAAGTTTAAGAAATGGTTGTGAAAACTGCTTTAGCGAACTGTGTCAATCTAGCTTTAAGAATAACAACATAAAATGTATCTTTGCACCTCTTAAAAGAAAAAGAACTCATGAATATGCAAAACTTGTTAACTCAAAAAGTACAAGAAGCTGTTAAAGCTATTTTTGATGCGGAACTTCCATCGGTAGAATTTCAGGCAACCCGTAAAGAATTTGCCGGCGATATCACCGTTGTTGTATTCCCAATGTTACGCGTGGTAAAAGGAAATCCGCAAGTGATTGGAGAGCAAATTGGAACGTATTTGAAAGAGCAAGTTGCAGAAGTGAGCGATTTTAATGTGGTAAAAGGATTTTTGAATTTAGTAATTGATCCTTCGTTCTACATGAACTTTTTCAACGGAATGAAAACCGATGCCAATTTTGGTTTGGTAACTTCGGAAGCAGACGCAAAAGCGGTGATGGTAGAATATTCTTCGCCAAACACCAACAAGCCATTGCATTTGGGGCACATCCGAAACAACTTATTAGGCTATTCAGTTGCTGAAATTTTAAAAGCAGCCGGAAACAAAGTGTACAAAACACAGATCATCAACGATCGTGGAATTCATATTTGTAAGTCGATGTTGGCTTGGCAAAAGTTTGGAAATGGTGAAACACCAGCGTCTACCGGATTAAAAGGAGACAAGTTAGTTGGGAATTATTATGTGGCTTTTGATAAGGCTTACAAAGAAGAAATCAATCAATTAGTTGAGCAGGGAGTTGATAAAAAAGAGGCTGAAAAGCAAGCTCCGTTATTGTTAGAAGCTCAGGAAATGTTGCGTAAATGGGAAGCTGGTGATGAAGAAGTGGTAACACTTTGGAAAACCATGAACCAATGGGTGTACGATGGTTTTGAAGTAACCTACAAAAACCTAGGCGTCGATTTTGACGATTATTATTACGAAAGCAATACCTATTTATTGGGAAAAGAATTTGTAGCAGAAGGTCTTTCTAAAGGTGTTTTTTATAAGAAAGAAGATGGTTCGGTTTGGTGTGATTTAACCGAAGACGGACTAGATGAAAAGATAGTATTGCGTGCCGATGGTACAGCAGTGTACATGACACAAGATATTGGGACGGCTATTCAGCGTGTGAAAGATCATCCAGATGTTGGCGGAATGGTGTACACAGTAGGTAACGAGCAAGATTATCATTTTAAAGTATTGTTCTTGATCTTGAAAAAACTTGGATTTGACTGGGCTGAAAAATTATTCCATTTAAGTTATGGAATGGTTGATCTACCAAGTGGAAAAATGAAGAGTAGAGAAGGTACGGTTGTAGATGCTGATGACTTGGTAGCTGAAATGGCAACCACTGCCGGAGAAATCTCAGAAGAGCTTGGAAAGTTAGATGGTTTTTCTGAAGAAGAAAAGCAAGAGTTGTATAAAACTATTGGTTTAGGAGCCTTGAAATATTACATTTTAAAAGTAGATCCTAAAAAACGAATCTTGTTCGACCCGAAAGAATCTATCGATTTTCAAGGTAATACAGGGCCGTTTATACAATATACTCATGCGCGTATTCAATCCATTTTGCGCAAAGCAGATTTCAACTTAGATGTTGAGGTTTCAACTGTAGAATTGCACGAGAAAGAGAAAGAATTGTTGAAACAATTACAATTATTCCCGGAAGTGGTTCAAAGTGCAGCGGCAAATTATAGTCCGGCTTTAGTTGCAAATTATGTGTACGATTTGGTAAAAGAATTCAATTCATTCTATCAAAATGTATCTATTTTAGGAGAAGAAGACGAACAGAAAAAAGTCTTCAGAGTACAATTGGCAAAAGCCGTTGGGACAACGATTAAAAACGGTTTTGCATTGTTAGGAATTCAAGTTCCGGATAGAATGTAATTCAAATAATATATTGAAAAATTAAAGCGAAATCATCCACGATTTCGCTTTTTTTATGATGTTTATGGATAGAAAGAAACTAAAAATCCAATTTTTAATCGAATGGATATTTGGCTAATTTGCATTCAAAATAGATAGAGATGTATATAGAAGATGAGACTTTTACTGGTGTTAATCAGCTTGAAAGAGCCGAATATGAATACTGCACATTCGTAAATTGCGATTTGTCAAATGCTTTTCTAAATGGTTTCAAGTTTTTGGAATGTGAGTTTGAAGATTGTAATTTGAGTAATGCGAATTTGGTGGCAACGGCTTTCAAAAACGTTACGTTTACCAATTGTAAATTGATGGGACTCGATTTTAGTAAAAGTGATTCTTTTGGTTTTGAAGTTACGTTCAATACGTGTCAATTAATGCATGCCAATTTCTATCAAGTTCAGTTGAAGAAAACTTATTTCAATAGTTGTAAAATAGTGGAAGTTGATTTTTCGGAAGCGGATTTGTCACAGGCAGTGTTTTCAGAATGTGATTTAAGCGGAGCAATTTTTGAACAAACCAATTTAGAAGGAACCGATTTTAGAACTTCGGAATATTTTCAAATTCATCCGGAATTTAATAGAATGAAAGGCGCTAAGTTTTCCAAAGAAAATATTGCCGGACTTGTACAACATCTCAAAATTAAAATTGAATGATGGAGGTGAAAATAGTTTATGTAAAAGAAAGAGTGCTTATTGGTAAATGTATGAGCATGTCTTTTGCAAACAATAAATCAAGAGAACTTTGGCAATCTTTCAGGAGTGATTTAGCAAAGAAATCTATAAGTGTTGAAACTCCTTTTGTCAATTTACATAACTATCCAGCTGATTTTAGTTTTTCAGCATTCAATCCGAATAAAGAATTTGATAAGTGGGCGTTGGTAGAAGTTCCAGAAAGTACCGAAGTTCCTGATTGTTTTGAGAAATTTGTATTGGAAGCGGGGTATTATGCAACTTTTGAATATCAAGGTTTAGCACAAGATTGTCAAGTAGAAGTTCAAAAGTTGTTTACGGAATGGTTGCCAAAATCGGGTTATCAATTAGACACAAGACCGCATTTTGAAGAATTGGGTGAAGGGTATCATCCTTTAGATCCAAATAGTAAAGAGCAAATTTTTGTTCCCGTAAAGAAATAAAAAACCACCCGTTGGTTGGGTGGTTTTTACTTCAAACAAAATAAAAAATCAAATATGGATTATTTCACAAAGCTGTCAATAATCTTGTCAGTTGTTTTCTTTTTTGCATCTGGTTCTAGTGCAAATAAGAATTTGTAAAGTGGTTTTCCTTCTACAACTTTTTCTAATGCTAGATCTTGGTTTTTAGCATATATTTTCTCCCATCTTGCACGTACATTTTTCCAAAGCGATCCGTACTCTGCCCAATACTTTTGAGCATCTTTACATTTGCTGTCATCAACTTTAGTATACACGTCAAATCCTTTTTCTTCTGCTAAAAGAACATCTTCGGCATCATCACTCCTTACTATTTTTTTGTTGTCTTGTTCATGTGTCCAACCAAAATCTGTAATAGCATGAATATTTCTTCTATTTAGAACATTGTAGTCGTGTCTTTTTGTATATTCTCTTCTTGGTAAAGGTGCATCTGTTGTGTTTACCCAATAGTGTTTTCCATCAACATGAACCCAAGAACCTGTACCTTCATATCTTGGACTATCATCAACTTGATAAACTTTTTGAGTCCATTGTCCTTCTACTTCTTCAGGAGAAAGTTGTGTGAATTTCCAAGTATTATCTTTGTGAAATTCATATAAATTAGTGTTTTCAAAAAGCCAATCTTGTCTCCAGTGTTTTACAATCATTCCACCACCAACTAGCAATAAATGTTGCATAGAAATTTTGTCTTCACTGTCTTCAACTAATTGAACCCATTCTAAGCCAGCGTCATGTTTTGTTTCTGAGGGATAGTAAGTAGAATCTTTTGAATAACTAAAAGTCTCTGTGAAGTTAAATTTTACTTCATAACAGCCACACATATCTTTTATAGATTTTTTGTCTTGCTCTTTTTTAGTTTGAGCAGATGTAAAATTAAATAATGACGCTGCTAATAAACAGGTTATTAAAGTTGATTTCATAATTGTTTAATACGTTACGGTTAATAAATCTAGGGGCAAAAATAGTAAATTTATTTAGATTGGTTAAAAATAATAAATATATTTGCACCGCCTTATCGAGAGTAAGTCTAAATAAAATTTAAATCAAAACCAACTAATGAATTCTTGCAAAAGAAACAAATTTATCCTACTTTTTTTGTTGTTTGGTATTCAGTTAAATGCTCAACAAAATGATTCAATACCTAAAGAGAAACACGAAGATTTAGAGGAAGTTGTAGTTACAGGGCAGTACAATGCACAGTCTGTTGATAAATCTGTTTTTGAAGTTAGAGTTATAAATAGACGAGAAATAGATCAACTTGCTGGTAATAACTTGGCCGATATTCTTAATCAAACATTAAATATTAATATTATTCCGAATGCTTCTACAGGTAAATCTGGTGTTCAATTATTTGGATTAGATGCACAGTATTTTAAAATATTAGTAGATAATATTCCTTTAATTAATGATGAAGGACTAGGGAATAATACCGATTTAACTCAGATAAATCTGGATGATATAGAACGAATTGAAATCGTAGAAGGTTCTATGGGAGTTCAATATGGTGCCAATGCTGTTTCAGGAATCATCAATATTATCACCAAGAAATCGTCTGTGCATAAATGGCAGGTATCTCCTTATGTGCAAGAAGAAACTATTGGTGATGAATATAACTGGGTAGATAAAGGAAGGCATATTCAATCCATTAAGCTGGGGCATAATTTTAATGAATCACTGTACGGGAATGCCATTTTTACAAGAAATAATTTTAATGGATTTTGGGGAGACAAAGAAGGTAAAAGTTATTTGTACAATGATGGCCTTCGAGGTTATGAATGGTTGCCAAAAGAACAATACACAGTAAAATCTTTGTGGAGCTACAAAAAGAAAAATTTCAATCTTTTCTATAAGTTCGAATTTTTTGATGAGCAAACAGAACGCTATGCAGAGGAAGTTCGTGAAAATTATATGCCCGAAACAGAAACTACACAGCCGGTAGCTTCTGATGAGGTGTTTTCTTCAGCTCGTTTTTTTCATCATTTAAATGCAAATGGTCAAGTGTTTAAGCAAGTGCATTATGATGTTTCTTTATCATATCAAGAGCAAAAACGAAATGTAGAAGCTTACAATTATCGTATAAGAACTGAAGAGAAATTTGATGTAGAGGATTATGAATACGAGTCACGAAAGGCTTATTACTCTCGTGGAAATTTTAGTAATTTTTTGCCGAAAAAGCAATCTGATATACAAATAGGGTATGAAGTAAATAGTATCAAAGGTTTTGCTTCCAGTGTATCAGGTATGTATTCTTCCGAAAATATTGAAAGAACATTAGGTTCGTATGATGTATTTGCATCTTCTGAGATCGTGTTGTCTGATAAAGTTTCATTACGCCCTGGGGCACGTGCACTTTTTTCATCTAATTTCAATACACAAGCAGCGGTTTCTTTGAGTGCTAGATATGCTCTGAAAAATGGATGGGAACTCCGTGGAATTCTAGGAACATCGCCGAGATTGCCAAGTTACGAAGAGTTGTATACTTATTTTGTTGACGTAAACCACGATGTAAGAGGGAATTCCAATTTAAATCCAGAGCAAGGTACTTCGGCATTTATTCATTTAAAGAAGAAATCAAAAATCAATGATTGGTATTTGAGTAATAAACTTTCAGGATGGTTCATGAATGTGAAGGATAGAATAGAGTTGGTCATCATTAACCAATCACCACTTCAATATGAGTATACGAATATTGATACGTACAATGCATGGGGATTAACATTCACAAACACGGCTAATATAAACAATGTAAGAATAAATGGAGGAGCAACATTTTTAGGTGTATCCAAAGTTTTAGAGTCGGAAGAAAGTGATACAGATGATTATTTATATGGTATTCAGTTAAATGTGAACGCATCTTACCAAATCCCGAAATGGAATACTGTAGTTTCTGCTTATTTAAAGTACAATGGGCCACAATATCAATATGTACAAGAACAAGATGAAAATGGAGAGATCGCAATTTTAAAAGGGAAACAATCAGATTATTCTTGGTTAAGTGCCACAGTTAGAAAATCATTTTTGGATAACAAATTGCAGGCAACACTTGGAGCCCGAAATATTTTTGATGTAACAACACTTCGTAATACAACAGAAGGTGGTACAGTACATTCGGCAGGGAGTACCAATAACTTGTTAGGGTATGGTAGATCTTATTTTTTAAAGCTGTTATATAATTTCAATTTTTAAAAAGATGAAAAAAATATACATATTATTATTTATTACAACGCTAATTTTTGGATGTGAGGAGAATGACGATGTCCCTGCACAGCCATTTGTAGCTGCATTTGAAAAATTATCGGTAAACCTTTCTACCATTACAGAGGATTCAGAAATTGCTATCGTTTTTTCTGAGGAAGCCTTTGGTAGTGGAGAAATAATAGTTCAAGTTTCTTCAGGGGAAGCAGTATATGGGGAGGATTATGCTACTATTCCAGCAACTGAAAGTAATCAAATTATAATACCTTTTTCTGAGGGAGATGATCAAACGTCTTTTACATTTCAGCCTTTAATGTATCCTTACACGATTGATGATAACAATACTTCTATCACCTTTGAAATCATAGGAATAAACTACTCAGGGTACTCAAACATTCAAGGATATACAAGTACGATACTCTCTTTTGAAACATCGCTTGGAGCAGTAATCTCTCCAGAAGTAGGTGGGCCAAATGAAGGAGATCAAGTATTTATAGATTTGAGTACAGAAGAAGTAACATCTGCTCAAAGAGATTCTTGGGATCTAGGTTTTTATGGAGGTGATGAATTTAGAGTGAAAATCAATGGATCTATTTACATGGCTGCGGCGGAATTGGAAAGTACAGATATTGATGCAGTTTCCTTAGCTGATGTCGAAGAAATACAGAGTTCAGTTGCTGTAGGAACGTTTGATCCTAATAATGAGGCTTATATAGATGATCCCTCTGGTGCTATTTCTGGAACAGCAATAAATGAAATTTCAGCTACCGATGCCGATAATAAAGTCTATTTAATCAATATGGGTTATTACATAGGAACAGAAACTCCGGCGGCTGGAAGTGTAGCCATTGCAGGTGAACATAGAGGTTGGAAAAAAGTGAGAATACTCCAAACTTCAGATAGTTACATTTTACAGTATGCAGATATTGACGCTACTACGCATAGCGAGGTTACAATAGCAAAAAATGACGCCTATAATTTTTCTTTTTTCAGTTTAGAAGATGAAACAGTAGTTACTGTTGAGCCAGAGAAAACGAATTGGGACATATCGTTCACTGTATTTACAAATATTATTGATGGTGCAGGTTCATATGGGTATTCAGATTTTGTGATTACCAATGTAGTAGGTGGAGTAACTGCTTACGAAATGAGTACAGACGATGTTTCCTATGCAGATTTTTCGTTTGAGAATATTGATGAAATCAATTTATCCGATGATCAAAGAATCATAGGTGCTGACTGGAGAGATGTATTTTCTGGAGGAGTTTATAATGATAGATTCTACGTGTTGAAAGATGTGGAAGGAAATTACTATAAAATTAAGATGCTTGCTTTGCTTAGTGAAAGTGGAGAAAGAGGTTACCCTGAATTTGAATATCAATTAATTAATTAAAAATAAAATAAAACTAAATACATTATCGCATGAAAAAATTATTACTTCCATTATGCGCGATTTTTTTCGCAATCGCTGGTAAGGCTCAGGTAGTAGAAGGTTCTGTTACTTTGGGAGCCGGTTATACAGATCAAGCTTACTATAAATTATCAACAGAAACAGAAACAGATGTAGCTGCCAGTTCTTGGGATGTTGCTTTTTATAGAATGAGCTCATTTTCATTTGGAACTCGTATCAATGCTCATAAAGGGATTGAAGTGTATGAAGTGTCTATTGATCCAACTGATTATAGCACAGTAGATATCGCAAACGAATCAAGTTGGACTCGTTTGTATAATAGTGAAACCGATTGGGTTGTAGGAGCTTTTGATAATGCTTCTTATGATTCAGATAATGGTTATGCACTTGGTTATGGCTGGGGAGAATATAATATGACTACACATCACATTACAGGAAAAGTAGTTTTCGCACTTGTTTATCCAGACGGTACGTATCGTAAATTTATGATAGAAGATTTCTACGGAGGCTATACATTTAAGTATGCAACCTATGATGCAGATACTCAAACTTGGAGTGATGATACTTCCTATACATTAGCAAATTCTGCAAGCTCAGATACTTATTTCAACTACTATTCTTTAGAAGATGATGCCACTGTAGCTGTTGAGCCAACGGATTGGGATTTACTATTTACAAAGTATAATACAGATTATTACAATGATGGCGGTTCATTCATGTATAATGTTACAGGTGTTTTACAAAATCCAAATTTAGAAGTAGCTATGAATGATGAAAGTTCTTCATCAGATACTTCAGGTATTACATACAGTACAGATATCAATACCATTGGGTATGATTGGAAAACGTTTAACATGACTACGTTTGCATATGATGTAAATTCAGATATGGCATACTACATCAAGTATGAGGATGAAACAATCTATCGTTTAGTTTTTACAGATTTTGAAGGAAGTAGTACAGGTGTTGTAGAGTTCGAAATTGAAGATGTTACGAGTACTATGGATGTTGCTAGTTTTGATAATAACGTAACTTTTGGAGTATATCCAAACCCATCTTTAGATAAAAAAGTAACAGTTCTATATGATGTTCCAAATGCTGCTACTTCAGAAAATCAGGTTGCTATTTATAATTTAAATGGAGCTATGGTATTTCAAAAAAATCTAACGTCAGATGCTGGTTTTTATAGAAATACTTTAAATCTTTCAGCTTTAAATTCAGGTGTTTATATATTGAAATTTACATCAGGAGATTATACCGAAACTAAAAAGCTGATTTTAAAATAAAGGAAATTGAAAATATCCCGTTGTTGTGGTTAACAAATCCTTTTAAGGAGAACGGGTTTTTGTTTAATTGAGAGTGAAGAAAGCCATCTTTAAAAGATGGCTTTCTTTTTTTAAAGCCTTTTTGATGAAAATAAAGGATAAATTAAGTATCTTTCTATTCTAAAAATTAATAGAACCAATTTTTAGAATATAATTTTAGTGGAAAGAGAAACGGCTCAGCATCAACTGAGTCGTTTCTTTTTCTAAAATCTACAAAACGCGTTTCCTACTTCAAAACCAATTGCTTAAATTTGCCACTCTTGAAAAAAGAAGCAAATCTATGTTTGATAATTTAAGTGATAAGTTAGATAAAGCCCTCCATAACCTGAAAGGGCATGGGCAAATTACCGAAATTAACGTTGCCGAAACCATTAAAGAAGTTCGTAGAGCGCTTTTAGATGCCGATGTTAACTTTAAAATTGCAAAACAATTTACCAATAAAGTTAAAGAAAAAGCACTTGGGCAAAACGTATTAACTACCTTGCAACCAGGACAATTAATGGTGAAAATCGTTAAAGACGAGCTTACCGAATTAATGGGTGGCGATGCCGAAGGTGTAAACCTTTCTGGGACTCCATCTGTTGTTTTAATGTCTGGTTTACAAGGTTCTGGTAAAACAACTTTCTCTGGTAAGTTGGCTAACTTCCTTAAAACCAAAAAAACTAAGAAACCTTTATTAGTTGCCTGTGACGTTTACAGACCTGCTGCGGTAGATCAGTTACACGTGGTTGGTGATCAAATTTCAGTAGATGTTTATTCTGATAAAGGAAATACAGATCCGGTAGCTATTGCACAAGCAGGTATTGCACATGCAAAAGCAAACGGTCACAATATAGTAATCATTGATACCGCGGGGCGTTTGGCTGTAGACGAAGCGATGATGACCGAGATATCTAACATTCACAAAGCTATTCAGCCACAAGAAACTTTGTTTGTGGTAGATGCTATGACAGGGCAAGATGCGGTAAATACTGCAAAAGCCTTTAATGATGTGTTAGATTTTGATGGTGTAATTCTTACCAAATTAGATGGTGATACTCGTGGTGGTGCTGCTATTTCTATTAAATCGGTAGTAAATAAGCCAATCAAGTTTATTGGTACAGGCGAAAAGATGGATGCTATTGATGTATTCTATCCAAATCGTATGGCTGATCGTATCTTGGGTATGGGAGACGTTGTTTCGTTAGTAGAACGTGCTCAGGAACAATACGATGAAGAAGAAGCAAGAAAACTTCAAAAGAAAATTGCTAAGAACCAGTTTGGTTTTGACGATTTCCTTTCCCAAATTCAGCAAATCAAGAAAATGGGTAGCATGAAGGATTTATTAGGAATGATTCCTGGTGCCGGAAAAGCTTTGAAAGGAATTGATATAGATGACGATGCTTTCAAACATGTAGAAGCTATTATTCATTCGATGACGCCAGGTGAGCGTTCTACACCTTCAACCATCAACGCTAGTAGAAAAAAACGTATTGCTAAAGGTAGCGGACGTACAGTTCAAGAGGTGAATCAGTTAATGAAACAGTTCGATCAGATGAGCAAAATGATGAAGATGATGCAAGGCGGCGGTGGCCGACAGATGATGAACATGATGAACAAAATGCGATAAATAAACTCAGCGCCTGATTTTTTCAGGCGTTCTTTTATTCAACATAAAAACAACACAACAACAGATGGAAATTTTAGACGGAAAGAAAATTTCGGAACAAATAAAGCAAGAGATTACCGAGGAAGTTGCGGCAATGAAAGCTAGAGGTGAAAAAGTACCTCATTTAGCGGCTGTTTTAGTTGGGAGCGATGGTGCTAGTTTAACTTATGTAGGAAGCAAAGTGCGTTCTTGCGAAAAAATTGGTTTTGAATCTACCTTAGTAAAGATGGAGGAAGAAACCACTGAAGAAGCATTGTTAGCTAAAATCAAGGAATTGAACGAAGATGATGCCATTGACGGATTCATAGTTCAGTTACCATTACCAAAACACATCGACGAGCAAAAAGTTTTGTTAGCAATAGATCCTGATAAAGATGTAGACGGTTTTCACCCAATGAACTTTGGTAAAATGGCTTTGGAGTTAGAAACATTTATTCCGGCTACGCCATTTGGTATCATGGAAATCTTGAAAAGATATAACGTAGAAACTAGTGGAAAACATACCGTTGTTATCGGAAGATCGCACATTGTTGGTCGTCCTATGAGTATCTTAATGAGTCAAAAAGGAATTGATTCTACCGTTACGTTAACACACAGTAGAACAAAAGATTTAACAGCTATCACTAAAGAGGCTGATATTGTAATTACCGCTTTGGGTAGTCCAGATTTCTTAAAGGCTGAAATGGTAAAAGAAGGCGCTGTGATTATTGATGTTGGTATTACTCGTGTTCCGGATGAAACTAAACCAAAAGGATATAGAATTACGGGTGATGTAGATTTTGCTGAGGTTTCGCCAAAAGCAAGTTATATTACACCGGTTCCAGGTGGAGTTGGTCCAATGACCATTGCCATGTTGTTGCAAAACACTTTGTTGGCAAGAGCACGTCACAATGCAAAATAAGAAGTGATTTTTATAGATAAAAAAAGCGCCGTTTTCGGCGCTTTTTTCTTTTATAATTTAGTGTATTCATCTTCCCTGTTGGGACCAATGAGTGTTTCATCTTTTATATTTTCTTCCTGAAGTTCTTGATCACTTTTTCCGTATTCATCTTTGTACATTTTCAGCAGTAATAAAAATATACTTACCACCAAAGGACCAAAAACGAGTCCAATAAATCCAAAAAGCGGAACCCCGATAACAACACCAATCAGTGTGATTAAAGGGTGCAAATTTGCCAATCTATTTTGAACAATCATCCTGAATAAATTATCAGCGGAACCTACAACTACAGTACCGTAAATTAAAATTCCATACCCATTAAAAGTATGTCCTTGGCTTAGGAGAATAAGCGTAACGGGTATTACACCAAGTGCGGTTCCTACAAATGGAATCATAGAACCAACAAAAGTAACTACAAACCAAAGCATAGGATTGGGAACTCCAAATATCCAATAACCAATTAAAGCAATTACACCTTGAATCAAAGCTACTAAAGGAATACCAATTGCATTAGATTTTACGATTTCTCTACTTTCTTTGGCTAGTGTTCTTATATTTCTATCACTTAACGGTATGTACATCATAATGTACCCGCGCATGTAGTTTCTGTTGATTAGCATAAAATATAGCAAAAACAGCATAAGCGTAATGGCTATGAAAATATTGAAAGTGGAATTGGCAATATTCGTAAAGTAATTGGAAATCCAACTAGTTAATTTATTCGTGTCAAAACCAGAGGTTACGCTAAAAGGAACTAAGTCCTCAATCTTTTGAATAGTTTCATTGATAACCCGAGTAATTTCTTCTTTGTTTTTAAACAGATCATTAATCTTTGAAACAAAAACTACAGCAATGGCTCCAAGCGGAATGATAATAATGGAAATAGAAGTGATCAATATAGTGGTTGCAGCTAACCAAGGTTTCCAACCGCTTTTCAACATACGATGCATCCATTTATTAAAGAGCACATAAAGTGTGATGGCTCCAAGTATACCAGATAAATACGGCATCATCTCTTTGGTGATCAAATAGCCCAAAAAGATGATAACACTTAATATGAAAAGTTGACGTATTAAGTTGGGATGAATGGCGTGCTTTTTTGTAATATTTTTAAAGGTCATTAGTTAGTTCTCAAGGCTTTGATTAATTCACTTTTAGTCATTTTAGATCTTCCGTCAATACCTACTTTTTTGGCTTGCTCGTATAGTTCTTCTTTAGTTCTATCTTCATATTTAGAAGCTTCTCCACCCTTTTTACCACTATTTGGAGTATTTGCAATTCTAGCCGCTTTTTGCTTGCTCATTCCTTGATCGCGAAGGGCTTCATATTGCTCTTCATTTTTTATAGAATTCATTCTCTTATCTGGCATAACTACTTGTTTTTGATGTTAGCATTTACATAGGCTAAAGCTTCTTTCTCATCTCCCCAGCCTACAATATTTTGAGTCTGTACTTTATCATAATTGGTAAACCAAGTTTCTACAATGCTAATGATTCCTGGATATTCTTTCTGTAGTTCTTGATAAGAATTAATGTCAATTACAGCTGATTTTCCATCGGAAGGAATGGCAATAACTTTATAATCTAGATCGCCATTATCAACCAATTTTAATAGGGCAATAGGTTTTACAGATACGATTTTTCCTGTTTTTTGATGTTCAGAAAGAATAAGAACATCTACTGGATCACCATCACCATCTTCTGCTCTTTTGGTAAGAGTTCCGGCAATGAAACCATAATTTCCAACATAAGGTAAAAATTCAATTATTCTATCTTCACCGTTTCGCTGGTCTGTTTTAAACTCTTTAGAGATTTCTTGGTATTCTATTTTTTTATTTGTTCCGGCTGGGATTTCTACAACTGCGTTGAGGTTGTTATCTTCAGAAAACGTAGAAGTGTTTTGATAATTTGAAGAAGAACAACTTGAAAAGATAACGGAAAATGTTCCTAAAAACGCAATGGCTAACTTTTTCATTCTAAAATTTTTATTTCAAATTAAGAATGATTTTTCTTCGTGTAAAGTCTGTTAACAAAACATAAACAGAAGTTTTAACTAGAGGATTTACAATTGTTAAAATACAGGTTGAAATGAACTATGCCTCGTAAAATTCTATTGGTAAATCATCTGGATCAGCAATGAAGAAGAATTTCTTTCCTGTGAATTCATCAATTCGGATGTCTTCCGGTTGCAAGTTTTTAGAGATAAGAAAAGAATACGTTTCTTGAATTTCGGGAGTCTCAAAAGCTAAATGGCGCAATCCTGCCGCTTCAGGTCTTGAAGGTCGTTCTGGCGGATTGGGAAATGAAAAAAGTTCTACAATATATTGGCCGTTCAGTGCTAAATCTAACTTAAAAGAATCGCGCTCTTTTCTATAAACTTCTTGTAAAATTTCAAGTCCCAAAATTTCGGTATAAAACTCTTTAGACGCTTCGTAATTTCTAGTAATAATGGCAATATGATGAACTTTATTCAGCTTCATACTATTCGTTTTCACGGTTGACTAAATCCATGGAGAATGCCGGAGTACAAATAGCTAAATATTCGCAAGGTTCGTCAAATGGATTGGAATATTGTACACGAATATTCTTTTCTAACTTGATAGATTCTCCGGCTGAAAGTACCACAATTTCACCATCAATGTTAAACTGTTTTTTACCTTTTATGATAAAGGTATATTCTTCAAATTCTGGAGTTTGAAAAGGTTCGCTCCAACCCGGAGGTGCAATCATGTGTGCAAGACTCATATTTTTATTGCCGTTGGTTGCGTTACCAAAGTGTTCTTTGATTACTTTTCCATCGTCTGTAGGAACCACAAATGGACTCTTTTGAATACTATATTTTTTCATCTTGAACTAGTTTATAAAACCTTCCGATCCGTGGATGGTTGGTTGTAAAGTGAAATTATAATCTGGTTGTAAACCTGTTTCTTTTCGGTGCGATACGTATAAGATAGTGGTTTTACTTTCTGCTGCAATTTTATTAATGAAACTTACCAAAAGTTGTGCATTCTCGTCATCAAGGCCAGTGGTTGGTTCATCTAAAATTAATAATAACGGATGTTTTACCATGGCTCTGGCAATCATAACCATGCGTTGCTTGCCTAAAGATAGATTTCTAAAACGCGTATTGATTTCGTTCTCTAAGTTAATCACTTTTAGCCATTGAAAAGCTATTTGTTTTTGTAAATCTGTTGCTTTGTTATAAAGGCCTACGGCATCAAAGAAACCACCAATAACCATTTCCAAAGTGGTATTATTTCCATTAAATTGTTGAGTCAAAGCCGTAGTGAAATAGCCAATTTTTTCTTTCAGTTCCCAAACGGTTTCACCTGTACCTTTCTTTTTTCCGAAGAGAAACAAATCTTGCCCATAACCTTTTACATTATCTCCAGTAATCATGGAAAGAATGGTGGTTTTACCTGAACCATTTGGGCCAATGAGTTGCCAAAATTCTCCCGGTTTGATGTTCCAATTGATATCTTTTAAGATATGTTTTTCACCATAAGAAACGGAAACATTCTTAAGTTGAATCAAATAGGGTGCTTCAAAAGTTTGATGGATAATCGGTTCTGGAATTTGAATATCTGCATGAATCGTTTCTGAATTTCCCGAATCTTCAAACGGAATTAAGGAATCATTTTCTACTTTATATTTTTTTGAAATAAAGTTTGGAGCATCCTCTTTTCTGCTGGCTAAAACAATAATCTGACTTTTTTCAGCAAGTTTTTCCAAACGATTTTTCAAAGCTTCTTGGGAAGCGAGATCCAAATGGTCAAACGGATTGTCTAAGATTAAAACTTCTGGAGCTTGTGTAACCAAATAATTGAGCATGGCTTTCTTTTGCTCGCCGCCAGACATGGTTTTTATAGGTTGTCCTGTGGTATTAAAAACATTGGTGTCATGAATTTCTTCTTCCCGAATGAAAGCTTCCAAAGCTTTTGGATTGTATACTTTAATATTAGATATGCTTTTTAATTCAATTTCAGAGAATTGATTTTTTCTAAGCTTATCAGCAATATCATGTGTATTTGTCTGATTGTTGTGAAAAATTAGTACTGATTCCATTAGTAATTCCAGCTGATCATAAAATATTTTAGGGGAGTATCATTTGGGATATCCTTCTCAGAAATCTTGCTATTATTATCAATTTGCACTGTGAAATGAAGATGTTTTTTATCAATGACAAAGTATGCATCAATTTCTTTTATAGATATAATGACATTATTGTAGGCATTTTCAATAGATGTAATAGTGTATTTTTTCTTTAAATCACCATAAGTGCTTTTATTGGAAATCCCTTTTTTGGTATGATATTTTTCGTTTAGAATTTGAATGCTTGCAATGGTGTGTAATGAATCTTGATTCGGAGTAATATCAAGCAATTGTTCACCATTTTTAGAATAAATATTGATATGTTGTGTACTAGCATATCTCAGTTCACCTTCGTAAGCACTCTCTGCAATCGAATCTTCAGGAAAAAGCGATTCTAAGTTTTGTATGGTAGTTTCTCTCGAAATGGGGCCAACACTATTATTTGTAACTAGATATTGTTTTTCCGCTTCAGAATCACAAGAAATGTAAAATAATAAAATTAATAGGTAACTGTGTTTTAATATTGGCTTGTGGTAGTTCTTTTTCATGGTATCGGTTTTGGATGTTATTATTCAATAATCAATTGAAAAGAGCATCCATTTTTTTCATGCTTAAACTATAAAAGTATAGGATTCTTAAGGAAAAGAAAACCAATTTGAAGGAAATTAATAAAGTTTTATAAAATCACATTTCCATTTAGCCGAGCAGTCTGAATTCAAATCATTTTTTAGTTAGTATCTTTGCAAAATGAAAATGAGTAAAGAAGAGCAATTAGCATTAGTAGAAAAGGGAGAATGGTTGCCTTTGATGGAAGAGTTTTATACCATTCAAGGAGAAGGATTTTATAAAGGGACTGCAGCTTATTTCATTAGAGTAGGAGGGTGCGATGTAGGGTGTCATTGGTGTGACGTAAAAGAAAGTTGGAATGCAGATTTACATCCACCAACAGCTGTTAGTACCATTGTTGAAAATGCAGCTTCGTATTCAGATACAATTGTTATTACTGGTGGAGAACCATTAAGTTGGAATATGAATCCTATAACAAAAGCTTTAAAGGAAAAAGGATTAAAAATTCATATAGAAACATCAGGAGCTTACGAATTATCAGGAGAATGGGATTGGATTTGTCTTTCTCCTAAAAAAATGAAATTGCCTACAGAAGAAGTTTATAAAAAGGCAAATGAGCTCAAAGTGATTATTTACAATCAGCACGATTTTAAATTTGCCGAGGAACAAGCTGCTCAAGTGTCTGAGGATTGTATTTTATACATGCAACCGGAGTGGAGTAAACGCGACAAGATGATTCCGGAAATAGTGGAATATGTAATGAAAAATCCTAGATGGAAAGTTTCTTTACAAACGCATAAATACTTGAATATTCCATAAGCTGTTAAAACTTGATGAGATATTGTAGAATTTTCTTAAAAAAGTTTATTTTTACTCTTTAAGCAACGATTCCAATTATAATCTTATGAAAAAACTATTACTTCTATTTGTACTTTTTGTATCCTTTTCTATACAAGCTCAGGAAACAAAAACAGAGAAAATCTTAAATCTTTTTGATGTTAATGGTAAGCAAGCTGAATATGCTATGTTATTCAATGCTTATGCTTCTAATAAAATAAACAAAACTGAAAAAGTTGATGAAGCACTTAGCAAATTGGCTGATGTTTACAGTAAAGTTTTATCAGAAGTTCAGGTTGAAGATATGATTACTTTTTATAAGTCAAATACAGGAAAAACTCTTATTAATAATCGTGCTGCAATGACTGCAGATCAACAAAAAGAGTATGATGATTTTATAGCAGGAGACGCTATGCAAACATACATTGCAAATAAAACTGAAATAGCAACTAAGGAAAGAGCTATTCGAAAAAATTGGATTGCATCTTTTAAAAGATAAATTAAGCCAAGGTTAGCTTTGCCAAATAATCGTAATGCTCACCTTCCAAAATAAGTTCACAAGTAAAGCCGTTGTATTCAGCGGCTTTTTTTAATGTATTATAGTCAATGTACATCCAATCAAAAGCAGGCTCGGTTTCGCCTTTGTAGCGTACAATATAATCTACTTCTCCGTAATAATCCTTGTCTGCAGGTATCCAAACACCGCCGTCTTCTTCATCGTCTTCAAACATGTAAATAATGTCTGAAGAGTCTAGTAAAACTTGTCCGTATTCAGCAACTAACGATTTTATTTTCAAAAGAAATTCGCCTAGTTTATCCAAACGTCCACACATTCCTGCACCGTTCATCAACAATAAAATAGTATCGAACTTTTCATTTTCTAAAGTCATTATATCTAGAAAACGAGCATCTTTCAAACCTCTTAATTTGCAAGCTTCAATGGCGTTGGGCGAAATATCTACACTTGTTACCGCTAATTTTTTTTCATCTTGAAGGTATAGTGAATGACTTCCGGCACCGCAGCCAACATCCAGAACTTTTCCTTTGGCCAGTTGTAATGCTTTTTGCTCCAACTGTGGCATTTCCTTGAAAGATCTAAATAAATACGGAAGCGGTAAATCGTCTTCTTCAGAGATCGAAGTTTCGGTTTTAATGTCTTCTGTGTAATTACCTAATTGATAATCTAAAATTGCTTTTCCAAACAGATCTTTCATGTTTTGCCAACTCAATTATAAATAAGACTTTTGCAGTCTTAATGTTAATGATTTTGCTGTGGACGAATTTTTGAAACAATTGCCGCAACTGGCCAAAGATAAGCATAACGAAAACAAGAAATACTTTGCAAAGCTGAAAAAAAAGCCGCCAAAGAATTTAGATTATGTGATGCAGGAATTGCATGAAGAAGAGTTTGAAAGAACTGATTGCCTTACGTGTGCCAATTGCTGTAAAACTACTGGACCACTATTTACCAATGCCGATATTGAGCGTATAGCGAAGTTTTTAAAATTGAAACCACAACAGTTTATTGAACAATATTTGCAAGTTGATGAAGATAACGATCATGTGTTGCAAGAAGTTCCGTGTACGTTTTTAGCACCCGATAATTACTGTCTTATTTACGAAGTTCGGCCAAAAGCATGTAGAGGATATCCGCATACCGACAGGAAAAAGTTTCATCAAATCACCAATCTTACCTTGAAGAATACTGCTATTTGTCCGGCTGCTTTTAATATCGTTGAGGAAATGAAAAAACGTATAAAGATGTAATTATTGGTATAATAGATATTTTCTTCTGATTGTTTTAAATTGATTTAATCCGGGTTGCCATGAGTCCCTAATTTCAGCTTCTGTCAATCCGTTTTCTATTTGCTCCTGCAATTTTTTCGTACCTGCTAATTTGGTAAAGAACGAACTAAAGAATCTCTCTTTTTGTGGATATTCTTTGTAAGCTTTCAATAACCATTTTAACTCTAATTGATGTAAAACTGGAGATTGTTGCAGATTTTCTCCCCAACATATTTCTCCATTAAATTTGGGATTTTTAGCGCCTTCATTAGGTTTTGGGGTAAAAGAAAAATCAGATTTTGGTAACAATGGAGAACCGTAAATTTGGAATTGCATTTGGGTTCCTCTTCCTACAGAAATGTTTGTTCCTTCAAAAAAGCAAAGACTTGGATACAAGTTAATAGACTTATCATTTGGTAAATTAGGCGAAGGTTTTACAGGTAAGCTATAGAATTTTTCATGTGTATAGTTTAAGCAAGGAATTACCGTAATATCACATTGAATTCCGTTTGCTAACCAATGTTCTCCGTTGATCATTTTTCCATATTCTCCAATAGTCATTCCGTGTAAAACCGGAATTGGATGCATCCCCACAAAACTCTTCTGAGCTTCTTCTCTAATTGGGCCGTCTATGATATTTCCGTTAGGATTTGGTCTGTCTAAAATCATTACAGGAATCTTATTTTCTGCACAGGCTTCCATTACATAATGTAACGTGGAAATATATGTATAGAAGCGAGCACCAACATCTTGTAAATCGAATACCAACAAATCAATTCCTTTCAGTTGCTCTGGTTTTGGTTTTTTATTATTTCCGTAGAGCGAAATAATAGGCAAACCGGTTTTGCTGTCTTTTCCGTCAGTTACATGTTCGCCAGCATCTGCTTTTCCTCTAAAGCCGTGTTCGGGAGCTAAAATCTTTTCAATCTTAATTCCTTTCTCTAACAGAAAATCAACCAAATGAATTTCTTTCCGTTCAGCATTTGCTCTTAAAATTCCAGTTTGATTGGTGACTATAGCAACATTTTTTCCTTCTAATAAAGGTAAATACGCTTCATAGTTTTCAGCACCTGTTACAATTGGTTGTACTGGTTTTTCTATGAGTTGTTTTGTAGGAGTCTCATTTTTAGCCTGATTGTTTCCGCAGGAAAAAAGTAGTATGAGAGCTAATAAAAATGTATTTTTGAACTTGAACAGTGAAGTCATTAGAGTTTGAATTTTGAATTTTATATAGCAAAGCGCATTGCTACTGCCAAAGGCAATAAAAATAGTATTTCGTCTTCAATAATAAAAATTGCAATTGTAGCTATTGCTATTAGTTTGGTGATGATGTTGGTTGCTATTGCGACTGGTTTTGGACTTCAAAATAAAATTCGAGAGAAAGTAGCCGCTTTTAATGGTCATATTCAGATTTTCAATTATGATGCTAATCAATCGGATGTTTCTGTAAATCCGGTTTCTATTCACCAAGATTTTTATCCAAATTTCACACAAATTCCAAACGTAAAACATATTCAGGCAGTTGCCGGAAAAGGTGGAATCATTAGAACCGAAGAAACTTTTGAAGGAATTATTGCTAAAGGTGTTGGTCAAGATTACGACTGGAAATACATGCAAGATTTTCTTGTAGAAGGAACATTACCAGATTATTCAGCCGGTAGAAATGAAGATATTTTAATGTCGCGCTACATGGCGAACCGATTGGAAGTTGGTGTGGATGATGAAGTAAATGCTTTCTTTTTGAAAAATGATGGAAGTGATATTCCCAATCAAATGAAACTGCATATTGTAGGTTTGTATGATAGTAATTTTCAAGATTTTGATGCTTCCTATATTTTAATGGACATTCGCCATATTCAACGAATGAATAAATGGAACGAAGACGAAGTTGGCGGTTTTGAAGTCTTGGTGAACGATTTTGATGAGATTCAGGAAACGGCAAATGAAATTTATAACATGACGCCTTCCACCTTAAATTCACAATCTATTTTAGAAAAATATCCTTTTATTTTTGAATGGATTTCCTATTTTGATTTCAATGTCATCTTGATTATTGGTATTATGATTTTGGTTGGCGGAATCAATATGATCACGGCTTTATTGGTACTTGTTTTAGAAAGAACTCCAATGATTGGGACGTTAAAAGCTATGGGGAATACCAGCTGGAGCATTCGAAAAATATTCTTATACAATGCAGCGTATTTAATAAGTATTGGAATCTTCTGGGGGAATTTTATTGGAATCGGTTTATTACTATTACAACAAAAATTTGGCTTTGTAAAGTTAGATGCTACCAACTATTATGTAACGCAAGCGCCAGTGTATTTGAACCCGATTCAAATTATCATTCTAAACGTTGGAGTATTGTTGGTTTGTACACTCATGCTAATTTTACCTTCTTTCATTATCACAAGAATTTCTCCTGTAAAAGCGATGAAATTTAACTAAACTCCAAACATTTTAAAGATGGTATCAAGCTCATTTTCATTTTGAGCCATTACCATAAGTCGGTCACCATTTTCCAGAACAGTTGCACCGTTAGGAGAAAAGTATTTTCCGTTTCGTTGCACCATTACAATAAGTGTGTTTTTTGGCATTTTAAGATCGATAAGAGATTTTCCAATTACCGGACTTTGAGTATCTAAATGAATTTCTACAAGTTCAGATTCTACGTTTTCCGAAAGTTCAATGTCTACGGGAGTTCTTACTTTTTGATTCTGCGGAAGTGCCACATTTAGCCATTTAGAAACCAATGAAAGCGTAGTTCCTTGGAGTAAAACAGACGTTAGCGATATAAAGAATACAATATTGAAAATAGTATCTGATTTATCAATTTGTGCAACTAACGCATAGGTGGCAAATACAATGGGTGATGCACCACGCAAACCAACCCAAGAAATAAATAGCATATTTCTTACTTTCACTTTAAAAAAGGAAAGACTCAGGAAAACTGCAAGAGGTCGAGCTACGAAAATGAGAAAAGCCGAAATTAAAAGTCCTACGCCCATAATTGGCGGAATTCTACTGGGGAAAACGAGTAATCCAAGCGTAAGGAAAAGTATAATTTGCATTAACCAAGCATAACCATCAAACGCCTTGATAATACTCTTTTTTCGCATTATGTTTTGATTTCCTAAGTACACAGCACAAAGATACACAGCTAAAAATCCGTTTCCTCCGGAAGTATCTGTAACAGAATAAGTTAAGAACATCAACGCCATAATGAGAATAGGGTACAAACCTTCAAAATCTAATTTTATTTTATTGATGATTTTGGTATTTATATATCCAAAAAGCAAACCTAAAGCGCCACCAATAATAATTTGACTAAGAAGGAAAACTAAAATTTCGGTATAACTTTTATCAGGAATATTTACAAGACTAATGAGAACTACCGTAAGCACGTTTGCCATGGGGTCGTTACTTCCGCTTTCAAGTTCTAGCGTAGGTCTTAAATTGTCTTTCAGAGCAATATTTTTAGATCTCAAAATAGAAAAGACAGCAGCGGCGTCGGTAGAAGAAATAATAGCAACCCACCAATAAACTTTCAAATATTGAAAAATCAGTAATGTAGTAAACAAAGGTGCCCGTCGCTCCGGCTGTAATTAAAACACCTATGGTAGACAGTGTAACTCCTTGAGATAATACGGGTTTTATACTTGAAAAACGAGTTTCTAATCCTCCCGAAAAGAGAATGAAATTGAAGGCAACAACGCCTACAAATCTGGCCAAAACAGGATTGTCAAAGTGAATACCTCCTAAACCCTCAGAACCTGCAATCATTCCAGTTAGAAGGAAAAACACAAGAATAGGAACACCAAACTTATACGATGTTTTTCCGGCAACAATACTAATTACAAGTAGCAAAGAGCCAATTAATAATATGTTTTCAATACTTAACGTCATTGATTGGTGTGTCTAAGGATTAGAATTTTTGTAAATATAAAGAACCTAATTTAGCCTATCTCACAAGAAACTGATAATTATCATATTTTAGGCACTTTGCTCTACATAGCTTTGTAGTAAATTAAAAGGATATGAGCAATTCTTTGATTCAGAAGTATAACGTGGCTGGTCCGCGCTACACGAGTTACCCAACTGTACCGTACTGGGAAGCAGATACTTTCTCTTATGAAAGTTGGATTTATAGTGTTCAACAAACGTTTAGGGCAAGTAATCTTTCCGAAGGAATAAGTTTGTACATTCATTTACCATTTTGTGAAAGTATGTGCACGTTCTGTGGTTGTCATAAACGAATTACCAAGCGTCATGATGTAGAACATCCATATATTGAAGGACTCCTAAAAGAGTGGGAGTTGTATACAGCTCTTTTTGATGAGCGCCCACAAATAAAAGAAATTCATTTAGGAGGCGGAACTCCAACTTTTTTTTCTCCTTCTAATTTAGAACGATTGATTAACGGAATTTTTAAAAGTGCAGATTGTTGTGAAGACTATGAATTTAGTTTTGAAGGACACCCCAACAATACAACGAAAGAACATTTACAAGCATTATTCAATGTTGGTTTTACCAGAGTAAGCTATGGCGTTCAGGATTATTCGCTAAAAGTGCAAAAAGCAATTAATAGAATTCAGCCTTATGAACATGTACAGCAAGCAACCGAAATGGCACGAGAAGTTGGTTTTACGTCTATTAGCCATGACTTGGTTTTTGGATTGCCTTTTCAAACATTGGATGATGTTGTGGAAAGCATCAACAAAACAAAAAGTTTAAAACCAGATAGAATAGCTTTTTATAGCTATGCACATGTGCCTTGGATCAAAGGAAACGGCCAACGAGGTTTTCAAGATTCTGATCTTCCTTCCGGGAATGAAAAAAGAAAACTCTATGAAACCGGAAAGCAAATGCTAGCCGAAATGGGTTATATAGAAATAGGAATGGATCATTTTGCTTTACCAACCGATAGCTTGTTTAAAGCCATGGAAAACCAAAAAATGCATCGGAATTTTATGGGATACACCGCTTCAAAAACCGATTTAATGATAGGTTTGGGCGTTAGTAGTATAAGTGATAGTTGGACAGGTTTTGCTCAGAATGAAAAAAATATAGAGCGCTATTATCAAATTTTAGAAGAAGGTAAAATACCTGTATACAGAGGGCATTTATTGACCGAAGAGGATTTGGTAATTCGCAAACATATCTTACATTTGATGTGCAATTTTAAAACTTCCTGGGCAGATAAGATGATGAGGTTCTATGAAATTCCCGAAGTGCTTATCAAATTGTCCGAAATGCAACAAGATGGTCTCTTGGAGCTTTCAAAAAATACCATTCAGGTTACAGAAAAAGGAAAACCATTTGTGAGAAACATTTGTATGGCGTTCGATTTGCGATTGCAACGTAACAAACCGGAAACCAAATTGTTTTCAATGACTATATAATAAACCAAACGAAATAAAGCTAAAATTTAAACACCATGAACAAGATTATTGTACCCGTAGATTTTTCAGAATATTCAGAATATGCCTTGCATACAGCTGCTTTGTTAGCTAAAAAATCTAATGCTGAAATTGAGGTAGTGCATATGCTAGAGTTGCAAGAGACTTTGATAAATAAAAGCGAAGCTAATAAGCAATTGGAAGCTATTTACTTTTTGCGTTTAGCAGAACAGAAATTTGAAGATTTTCTTGATAAAGAATATTTAGAGGGATTGAATGTAACTCCAATAGTAAGACATTTCAAAGTATTCTCTGAGTTGGCAGAAATGGCCGATGGAACCGATTTAATTGTAATGGGATCTCAAGGAAGTTCTGGAGCAAAAGAGTTTTTTATTGGGTCTAATACCGAAAAGGTAGTAAGAACATCAGATGTACCTGTTTTGGTAGTGAAAGAGCCTGTAGTAGATTTAGATGTAGAAACAGTTGTTTTTGCTTGTGATTTGAAAGAAGAAAGTCTTCCAGCGTATAACAAAGCACAAAAATTATTTAATGCAATTGGGGCAAAAGTACAGTTGTTATATGTGAATCTTCCAAATGATTATTTTATGAGTACTCATGAAATTAAAGATTTAACAGATAAATTCTTGGCAAAAGCAACAGAGGCACCAGATTTTCCGGTAGCGTATTATTCAGATTACACGGTAGAAGAAGGAGTTTTAAACTTTGCTAATGTTATAAATGCAGATGTAATTGCCATACCTACACACGGTAGAACAGGAATGGCTCACTTTTTCAATGGAAGTATTGGAGAAGATATAGCAAACCACTCATTAAAACCAGTGGTTACTTTCAAAATATAATTAGCCATATTTTTAAGTTGTTTTTAAAGCGATTGTTTCTTTTGGAGCAGTCGCTTTTTTCTTTAGAATATGGTTCTAAATGTTAAGTTGATGCGTTCAGATTTTTGTTTTTTTGTTTTTGGAATGGTATGTAGCCAGTGATGTTGTGTAGCTCCTTTCATAATCAAAAGACTTCCGTGTGTCAATAGAATATCTTGTTTTACCGGAAGCTTTCTGTGTTTCAATTTAAATAATCTTGTTTCTCCAAAACTTACCGATGCAATGATAGGATTTTTGCCTAATTCTTTTTCATTGTCTGCATGCCATCCGTTAGAATCTTGTCCGTTTCGGTATAAATTGAGTAAACAACTTGTAAACGTTGTTTCTGCAATAGCTTCAACAGCTTTTTTTATTTCTATAATAGTTTCGTTAAAAGGAATTGGATGCATGGTAATATTAGAATACTTGTAGCTTTTTCCATGATCACCATACAAAGCCGTGAGCCTTGGTTGTAAGTAAGTTTTTCCAAAAACCTTAATTTCATCTTCTTGCCAGTGCGTATTATTGAGTAATTGATTAAAAATGATATCACTGTCTTTTTCAGAAGAGAAAGAAGGAAAGTAAACAACATCAGCGTCGGGTAACTGATATGTGATTTTGGTAGTCTTGATTGAGAACAATGTTGAAAATTTAATGCATTTAAAATTACAAATTCAGGTACGAATAACTCCAATAGATAAGCAAAAACTGAAGTGGAATTCGAAACCAAAGCAGCCAAAGAGGGAATTTAGAACGTATTTTATCATCTTGTAACATATGAATGTGTACAGAAAAGAAAATGACCAGCATGATAATGATGTTCCAGAGAGCAATGTCTTTAATGGTTGGAAAAAATAGTGCAGACCCTAAAATAATTTCAGCCACACCGCTCCAAAAAACCATTGCTTTAGGAGCAGGAATGTATGGGGGCATAATTTTTTGATACATTTTAGGTTTTCTAAAATGATTCAATCCTGCCAAAATATAGAGAGAAGCCATGAGGTAGTAATGCCAGGGAAACGCCATATTAATTGATTGCTAGCATTTCTTTCCATTTAGCGTATTCCAACTTTCTAAATCGCTTAGCTTTCCAATTATGATTTATGCGTTTTTCTTCAACAATTTCTAAACAATTATTTCGTAAATGCTCCCAATGATAACTGCTGTGAATGTCTGTTTCAAAATCTGAAAGTTCAGTGGGAAAAGCAATCCACAGAATACCGTCATCTAAAATTTTTGGAAGCACAGTTTCCATTTGTTTCTTGAGATTTTTTATGGATGTAGTGAATAGAATTCCATAAGAGAATTTGTTTAATTGGACTAGTGATTCATAGATTTCTAGATCAGCTATTTCGTTGAAATTTTTTTCAAACTCGCTCGGTAAGTTCAGCACTAAAATATCAGTCTGATTGTTAATGTTTAATTTTTTTAATATTGATTTCATGGCAACTTTTTAAGAGATTTTCATCTACATAATTTACAAAATATGTGATTACGAAAATGTTATAGTTGTCATAAACTATCTTGCAATCAAGATATTAATACCAGCGTTTCTTTTTCTTTTTTGAAGCGGTGCTTTTTCTGCCTTTTTTGTATTTGCTTCCTTGTTTTTTGTGAACTTGCGGTTTGGCTTCAGGATCTAAAGGAAAAGGATGGTCTTTGATAACGTCTAATTGAATACCAATTGCTTTTTGAATGTTGGCAATGTAATTTTTCTCATCGGCACTGCAAAAGGTGTATGTGATACCTTCTTTTCCGGCTCTCGCAGTACGACCGGTACGGTGTACATAGGTATCGGTTACGTTTGGAACATCAAAATTAATCACGGCATCTAAATCACTAATGTCTATTCCGCGCGCAGCAACATCGGTCGCAATTAATATTTGTGCATTTCCTTTTTTGAACTCTTTCAACGCTTCTTGTCGCTCCGTTTGACTTTTATCACCATGAATACTGGCAACCGTATATCCGTTTTTAGTCAAAGAACTTTCCAGTTTGTCTACTCCGTATTTGGTTCTTCTAAAAATGATCACATTTCCTTTGATGGTATTTCGCAATACGTAAATACACAATTCTATCTTCTGTGGTTTCGGAACGTAATATAACAACTGCGCTACTTTGTCGGTAGTGGCTTCATTTGGGTTGATGGCAATGCGTTCTGGTTGTAATAAAATGCTTTGCGCAAATTTTTCAACCTTATAAGGAATCGTAGCCGAAAACAATAAACTTTGTTTGTCACTTGGACACAGTCTTTCAATTTTCTGAACATCGTCTAAAAAGCCCATGTCTAACATCATATCGGCTTCATCTAAGACTAGAATTTCGACAGCTGTAAGATTCACCGCTTCTTGCTTGTGTAAATCTAACAAACGCCCCGGAGTTGCCACAAGAATATCTACTCCCTTTTTGAGCGCTTCCTTTTGCGGTTCAATGGCTACGCCACCAACCGCAGCCGCAGTGCGTAATTGGGTGTGCGTACTGTACGTAATAAAGTTTTGTTCTATTTGTTGCGCGAGTTCGCGGGTTGGACTTACAATAAGTGCTTTTACTTTTTTTCCTGTTTTAGGAGCGTCTTGTTTGTGTAATAAACGCTGCAAAATCGGTAACGCAAATGCAGCTGTTTTTCCGGTTCCGGTTTGGGCAGAAGCAATCACATCTCTACCTTCTAAAATAGCTGGAATGGCTTTTTGTTGAATCAACGTAGGATTATCGTAACCAGCTTCGGCAATGGCTCTTAAAATAGGTTTGTTGAGTTGTAAGTCTTTAAACGACATAGCGTATGTTTTTTGCAAAGATAGATGAAAATTAAGTGTATTCTCAGAAAATAAAAAAGCCACTCGTTTTGAGTGGCTTTTGGATTATGATAAAAGCAAAGCTTATTTAATCATTTCGTAGCTTCTTTTTACAAAGTTGGTTAACTCTTCACCTTTTAATAAACCTTTAGATAAACGCGCTAAGTCTAATGCTTGAGAAATTAAACGTTGCTGTGTTTCTTTGTCATCAGTTTTTAAGATGTCGCCAACCAATTCGGCATTGGTGTTTACAATAACATTGTACATTTCTGGGAAGTTGTTCATTCCCATAAATCCGCCACCGCCGGTTTGTTGCATTTCTTTCATTCTACGCATAAACTCAGGTTCTGTGATAATGAAAGGCGCAGCGTTGCTGTCTCTGCTTTCTAATTGAACCGTATATTTTTCTGCTGGAATAGCTTCTGTCAACTTAGTTTTCAAGGTTTCTTGCTCTTCTTCAGAAAGTTTAGAAATCTTTTCTTCGTCTTTTTTGATCAAATTATCAATGTGATCTGCATCTACCCGTGCAAATTGAGTTTTCTCATTGTCGCCTTCTAACTTCTGAATTAAGTGCGGAACAATAGGAGAATCTAGCAACAATACTTCGTAACCTGCCGCTTTTGCATCTTCAATATAGCTGTGTTGTGCTTCTTTGTCACTTGCGTACAATACAACGGTATTTCCGTCTTTGTCCGTTTGATTTTCTTTGATTTTTTCAATCAATTCATCAAATGTGAAATAAGAATTGTCTACAGTTGGGTATAGTGCGAATTTTTTAGCTTTATCATAGAATTTGTCTTCTGAAAGCATTCCGTATTCAATCACCACTTTAATGTCGTTCCATTTCTTTTCGAAATCTTCACGGTTGTCATTGAATAAAGCACGTAATTTATCAGCTACTTTACGTGTAATGTAACTAGAAATTTTCTTCACATTTCCGTCTGCTTGTAAATAACTTCTGGAAACGTTCAACGGAATGTCTGGAGAATCAATAACCCCTTTTAACATGGTTAAGAATTCAGGAACAATTCCTTCTACATTATCAGTTACAAAAACTTGGTTTTGGTACAACTGAATTCTGTCTTTCTGAATTTGAAGATCGTTGCTCAACTTAGGGAAATATAAAATACCTGTTAAGTTGAAAGGATAATCTACATTTAAGTGAATGTGGAATAACGGCTCTTCAAACTGCATTGGGTACAACTCACGGTAGAAGTTTTTATAATCTTCTTCCTCTAAATCGGTTGGTTGTTTTGTCCAAGCCGGATTTGGATTGTTGATGATGTTGTCTACCGTTACCGTTTCTGGTTTTGCATCTTCCGCAGCGTCTTCTGTTAAAGGCAACGTTTCTTCCTTAGTTCCGAATTTGATAGGAACCGGCATAAACTTGTTGTACTTCACTAACAATTCACTGATTTTGTTGTCTTCTAAAAATTCAACAGAATCTTCTGCAATGTGAAGAATAATCTCGGTACCTCTTTCGGTTTTGTCAGACGCTTCCAAAGCATATTTTGGAGAACCGTCACAAATCCAATGTGCAGCAGGTTCGTCTTTGAAAGATTTGGTAATGATCTCTACTTTTTCTGCCACCATAAATGCAGAGTAGAATCCTAAACCAAAATGTCCAATGATTCCGGTATCTTTAGCGCTGTCTTTGTATTTGTTCAAAAACTCTTCAGCTCCAGAAAAAGCTACTTCGTTAATGTATTTCTGAACTTCGTCAGCCGTCATACCAATTCCCTGGTCTATAATATGAAGTTTTTTACCTTCTTTATCAGCTTTAATTTCAATAACAGGATTGCCATATTCTACACTAGCTTCTCCAATGCTGGTAAGGTGTTTTAACTTTAAAGTTGCATCAGTTGCATTAGAAATTAACTCTCTTAAAAAGATTTCGTGATCGCTGTACAAGAACTTCTTGATTAGCGGAAAAATGTTTTCTACAGATACATTAATATTTCCAGTTGCCATAATTTTTATTTTAAATTTTTCAGATCATAGTCAAATAAGATACCATACTAAATGAAGTGACAGATTGGCATTTTTAACAAATGTCTAAAACTCTTTAACAAAAGAATAAGTGATTTTTTTAGGTATGGATAGACCCCAAAACTAAATTTGTCTACAAGAAAAACTACTCAAAAAAATTGCTATGAAAAAGAATTTATTAATACTACTTGTTGCAGTAGCGTCGCTAGTCTCTTGTGGGCCTAAGCTAAACAATGCTGCACAAAGTGACCTAAAAGGTGATTGGACAGTTACCACGGTTGCTTACAATAATTCAGACATTTTTCAAGTGAATGCTTTTGGCTTTACTAAGGCGAAATGTTTAGAAGGAAGTGTATGGAACTTTATACCAAATAACAATAAAGGATCCATGACAATTAATAATGCAAATTGTACCTATTACGAAACTCCAATTGTTTGGACGATTACTTCCGGTGGAAAATTTACATTAAAGTTTGTTGACGAAAGTCTAAAAGCAAAAAACGTAACTTCTGGTTATAATTTGGATGTAACCAATCAAACAGAAACAAGTTTCCAACTTGTAGATTATGTAGATGTTGCTGGTAAAAGCACCAAAGTAGTATATCAATTTCAAAAAATTAATTAGTCATGAAAAAAGTGAGTACATATATATTGGCCGGATCCATTTTAGTAAGCGGAATGTTTACAAGTTGTGATGCAGTTAAAAACTCTAACAATACCCAAAAAGGAGCCGTTATTGGTGCAGCTGGTGGAGCTGTAGTTGGGGGTGTAATTGGTAATAATGTTGGTAATAAAAATAATGGAGCTCTTGGAGCTATTTTAGGTGGAGTTATTGGTGGAGCAACCGGTGCTGCTATTGGAAATAAAATGGATAAACAGGCTCAGGAAATTGAAGAGGTTTTGCCAAGTGCAGAAGTAGAAAGGGTAGGTGAAGGTATCAAGTTAACGCTTGGAGAAGACGCTATCCGTTTTGATTATAATAAATCTACGCTGACATCTGCTGCTAAAACAAATTTAGATAAGCTTGTGCCTGTGTTTAATGATTACGAGAATACAAATATTGTAATTTATGGATACACGGATAGTACAGGTTCAGATGAATATAATTTAAGCTTGTCTGATAAAAGAGCAGCTTCTGTAAAATCATATTTATCAACTAAAGGAATCAGTTCTTCAAGAATTGAAACTACCGGAATGGGAGAGGCAGATCCTATTGCGAGTAACGAAACCACAGAAGGTAGAGCACAAAACAGAAGAGTAGAATTTGCTATTGTTGCCAACGAGCAAATGGTAAACGAGGCAGCAACAGGAAATTAATATTTTTAACAAAACCTTATGTTTAATCGTTTTGTGTGATTGTTAAACATAATTATCTTAGCTATAGAAAAATATGGGAAACTTTGCTAAGTGGAATTAGAAAGAAAAAGAAAAAAGATATTAAAAAATAGGTTAGTTTGTTTATTTATTGGTTAGGTTGTTTGAAAACGCACTTTATTCTTTAAAGGTGCGTTTTCATCTTTTTAAGCCTATTTGTAATTTGCTTTTTGGAATATCTTTTGTGACTATAAATTTTAAAAGAAAAGAAAATGGCTAAGACAAAAAAAATTACCGAAGATGACATCATTAGTGCTTACATGAACTTTGTGTTGGAGCACGAAAGAGCACCCAAGACAGTATTTAAATTTTCAAAAGAGATAAAAATCAAGGAAGAAGATTTTTATCAATTTTTTGGGTCTATAGAAGCTGTTCAGAAAAAAATCTGGACAAAATTCTTCACCAACACCAAAGATCTTCTAGAAAAGAACGAAGAATATGAAAGCATGTCTACTCGAGAAAAAATGTTGACGTTCTTTTTTACGTATTTTGAAATGCTCACGCTTAATAGGAGTTACATTCTTTTCGTTTTGAAAGAACATGAAAATGTTTTGAAAAGTTTGTCACAGCTTAAAAACCTGAGAAAAGAGTTCAAGGATTTTGTAGCTAAATTGGCTCAAGAAAATAATGAAGGTAAAAACTATAAATTCCTAAAACAATCTCCACAATTGGTTGCCGAAGGTTCTTGGTTGCAATTAATGTTTTTAATGAAATTTTGGATGAATGATGATTCCCAAGGTTTTGAAAGAACAGATGTAGCTATTGAAAAATCTGTGAATACAATTTTTGATGTGTTCGATCATACTCCAATAGAAAGTTTAATTGATTTTGGTAAGTTTTTAATAAAAGAAGCAAAAGCAAGCGTGTGAAATCATTAGACAAAATACCTACAGGAAAAGTTCAGCGCGCCAGTAAATTGGTAAAAACGGGTGTGAAAATTGGTGGTAATTATGTGAAGTACTACGGTGAGAAACTAGTAAATCCCAATACCACTAAAGACAAACTGAATGAGAGCAATGCAGAAGATATTTATGACGGATTAAAAAGCCTGAAAGGAAGCGCTTTAAAAGTAGCTCAAATGTTGAGTATGGAAAAAAACTTACTACCAAGTGCATATGTAGAGAAGTTTTCGTTGTCGCAATTTTCAGTTCCACCACTTTCAGCTCCTTTAGTGCGTAAAACCTTTAAAAAATATCAAGGTAAATATCCAGAAGAAATTTTTGATAAATTCTCAAAAGATAGCGTGAATGCTGCAAGTATTGGCCAAGTTCACAAAGCTGAAAAAGATGGTAAAACGCTGGCAGTGAAAATACAATATCCAGGAGTTGCAGACAGTATTTCCAGCGATTTGGCATTGGTAAAGCCGGTGGCTATAAAAATGTTTAATCTACAAGGGAAAGATTCTGAAAAGTACTTCAAAGAAGTTGAAAATAAATTAATTGAAGAAACCAATTATACCTTAGAAGTTCAGCAGAGTAAAGAAATTACTGAAGCTTGTCAAAAGATTCCAAACTTATTGTTTCCAAAGTATTATGAAGAACTTTCGAGTGAAAAAATTATCACTATGGATTGGATGGTTGGCGAACATTTAAGTGAATTTGTTCAAAAACCATTTACTCAGGAAACCGGTGATAAATTGGGGCAAGCCTTATGGGATTTTTATATGTTTCAAATGCATGGTTTGCGTAAAGTACACGCAGATCCGCATCCTGGAAACTTTCTGGTAAGCAAAGATCATCAATTAATTGCGATAGATTTTGGCTGTATCAAAGAAGTTCCCGAAAGTTTTTACACTCCATATTTTGAATTGGCAAAGTCCGAAGTAATTAATGACGAAGCCCAGTTTATGGAAAAAATGTATGCGTTAGAAATTCTAAGAAAAGATGATTCTCCGGAAGAGCTAAAATTCTTCAAGGCATTGTTCAAAGAAATGCTTACTATTTTCACAGCGCCGTTCAATCAAGAGTATTTTGATTTTGGTTCAGATGAATTTTGGAATAGAATTGCCGCTTTAAGCGAACAATATTCCGGCGATAAAACCATCAGAAAAATGAATGGAAATAGAGGTTCAAAACACTTCTTATATATCAACCGAACATTCTTTGGTTTGTACAATTTATTACACGATCTCAAGGCAAAGGTAGAAGTAAATCACTTTCAAAAATATTTAGACTAAATTTAAAAATCATTCCATTTCGGAATGATTTTTTGTTTTTATGATAAAATAATCTTTCTGTTTTATAAAATTGACAATTTGATGTAAATTGCAATCATCAATTAAGTACCTAAAAAAGAAACTCAATGTATACATCTAAAATTTCAGGTTTGGGATATTATGTTCCCGAAAATGTGGTGACGAATGACGATTTGGCAAAAGTTATGGATACCAATGATGAATGGATTCAAGAACGCACCGGAATTAAAGAGCGTAGACATGTATTGAAAGATGGTGAAGATAATACTACCATCATGGGTTGTAAAGCTGCTAAGATTGCCATTGAACGAGCTGGAATTTCCAAGGAAGAAATAGATTTTGTAGTGTTCGCAACCTTGAGTCCAGATTACTATTTTCCTGGTCCTGGAGTTTTAGTTCAGAAAGAATTAGGATTAAGAACCGTTGGTGCCCTAGACGTGCGTAACCAATGTTCTGGTTTTGTATATGCACTTTCTGTAGCCGATCAATTTATTAAAACTGGGATGTACAAAAATGTTCTGGTTATTGGTTCTGAAGTGCATTCCAAAGGGTTAGATATGACTACTCGCGGACGCGGTGTTTCAGTTATTTTTGGAGATGGAGCCGGAGCGGCTGTTTTATCACGTTCCGAAGATACTTCCAAAGGTATTCTTTCCACACATTTACATGCTGAAGGGCAACACGCCGAAGAATTGGCCTTGATAGCACCTGGAATGGGTGAACGTTGGGTAAGCGATATTGTAAAAGATAACGATCCTGAAGATACAAGCTATTTTCCACACATGAACGGTCAATTCGTTTTTAAGAATGCAGTAGTTCGTTTTTCTGAAGTAATTATGGAAGGTTTACAAGCTAACGATTTACAAGTTTCTGATATTGATATGTTGATTCCGCACCAAGCGAATTTGCGCATTTCGCAATTTATTCAGCATAAATTCAAATTAACAGACGATCAGGTTTTTAATAACATTCAAAAATACGGAAACACTACGGCAGCTTCTGTGCCAATTGCTTTAACCGAAGCTTGGGAGCAAGGGAAAATTAAGGAAGGGGATACAGTAGTTTTGGCTGCTTTTGGTAGTGGATTCACTTGGGCAAGTGCCATTATTAAATGGTAATTTGTATCTTAGGTAGATGAAGAAAATTTTCACGATACTTATAGCAGTTATTTTATGGAGTAGCTGTACTTCCGATGATTCCAGTAGCGGTAGAGTTCAAATTCGAGTTTATAATGCGAGTGATTATAATTTTGAAAATGTATACATGAACACAGGAACCGGAGATAAACCTTATGGAGATATTGTTAGCGGAACTTATTCTAGTTATAAAATTCAAAATATAGCATATTCCAATCCAGATGTTGAATTGGTTATAGATGGAGAAACGTATACCATTTCTAACGAAAATGTTGAAGAAGTAGAACCGTTGAGTTCTGGTAATTATACTTTTGAAATTTATGCAACGGATGAAGCTACGCCAGATAGATTGTCTTTTCAATTGGTAGAAGAAGAAGAAGAGTTTTAGTATTTTTATACGCTAATTAACTTTGTGTAAAAATGGATGCTAGTTTATCTTCGAGAATTAAAGCGTTATGCGTAGATCAATGTTTGTTAATAGGAGCAATGTATGCCGTAACCGAAATTCTAGAATCATTTGATGAAGTGCCAAATGAGGTCAGAATATTAGCATTTATTATACTGTTTGTCTTATATGAGCCATTTTTTGTAAGTTTCTATGGAGGGACAATTGGTCATTCATTTGCTAAAATTACAGTTCGAAAAAAGAAAGATACGGATGAAAAAATAAGTTTTTTATCTGCTATGATTCGTTTTTTAATCAAAATGGGGTTGGGTGTTTTTTCTTTTCTCATTCTGTCTAAAAAAAATCCCCAAGCGATTCATGATAAAATAGTAGAATCTCTGGTAGTATATGAAGATTAAAAGCCCCCTTTTGATAAGCTGTTTGAATCCATTCCTTTAAACAACTTTAAAAGCGAAAAAGGGAAGGTGAATCTGAAATCGCTAGATAGTATTCAACTTAAAAACTTAATCAAACTATAAAATAAAATTTAAAATATACCGTTTTGGTATATAGTTTGATGCCTTTTGTATTGAACGCGTTTTCAGAATCTATTCATCCAATAAATAAACAAGACAGCCTGAAGAAATTGAAAAGTCTTCAGGCTGTTATTTTTTAATGTTCTTAGGCTTCCATGGTTTCAGCATACGTTGGGTAGTCGGTATAACCTTTGCTACCAGTGTCACTATAGAACGTATCTTCGTCCCAAGCTGCTAATGGTGCGTTGAGTGCAAATCGTTTCGGTAAATCAGGATTTGAAATAAATAATTTTCCGTAAGCTACTAAATCAGCATTACCATCTTCAAGTACTTTATTTCCTTTTTCTTGGTCAAAATTGCTATTGATAATAAGCGTTCCATTGTACAACGGTCTGTAATGTTCAGCGATATTGGAAACCAAATAGTCTATTTCAGAAACATCTGTAAAAGGTTCTGAAAGGTGTAAATATGCTAAATCGTAATTATTCAGTTTTTGAACAATGTAGTCAAAAGTTGGAATAGTTTCTTCATCTGCTTCCATTCCAAAAACACCGTTTAGAGAAGGGTTTAAACGAACTCCAATTCTGTTTTCCGGGAAAACTTCTTTTACTTCATCCAATACTTCAAACAGTAATCTAGCTTTATTTTCTATGCTTCCGCCATAATCGTCGGTACGGTTGTTTGAAGAATTATTAAAAAATTGATGAAATAAATAACCGTTAGACGAATGAATTTCTACACCATCAAATCCTGCTTCTTTTGCATTGATAGCAGCGTTCTTAAAGTCTTGAATTGTTTCTTTAATTTCCTCCAAACTCATAGCTTTTGGTGTCACGGTTTCTTTAAAACCTTCGGGCGTATATGATTTAGAATTTGGATTTACGGCACTAGAAGAAAGAGGTAATTCACCGTTGTGAAAATCTGGGTGAGACATTCTACCTACATGCCATAATTGAATAAATATTTTTCCTTCTGCTTTGTGAACTGCATCGGTAACATTTTTCCATCCGGCAACTTGTGCTTTGGAGTATATTCCTGGCGTATTAATGTACCCAACGGCGCGTTTAGAAACTTGACTTCCTTCAGAAATAATCAAACCTGCTCCTGCTCGTTGCGTGTAATATTCAGTATGTAATTCTGTAGGTTTGTGAGCTTCGTTACTTGCTCTAGATCTCGTCATTGGAGCCATTACCACTCGGTTTTTAAGTGTAAGGTCTCCCATTACATAACTTTCTAATAAGGGCTGTTCTGTTTTCATATGTTTCATTTTTTTCAAATTTAAAAAATGAACTAGCTGATTTCCGTTAAGGTTATACTAAACTCTAGGGGTAAACTCTTAAGCCAATGGTAATAATTCCGTAACTTTGCCACTTTTATTATTCAGAAAATTGTGCGCATGCAAACACCCAAGAATATTGCGGTAGTAGGAAGTGGTTTAGTAGGATCTTTACTGGCTATTTATCTAGTTAAAAGAGGTCATAAAGTAGATGTTTACGATAGAAGATCTGACATTCGAAAGATTGAATTTTCCGGCCGTTCCATCAACTTAGCAATGTCGGTTCGTGGTTGGCATGCTTTAGATGAAGTTGGAGTAGGTGATGCAATTCGTAAAATTGCGATTCCATTGTACAAGCGAGCAATTCATACGCTCGATAAACCTATGTATTTTCAACCTTATGGGAAAGAAAATGAAGCCATTTACTCCATTTCTCGTGGTGCACTGAATAAGATGATGATTGACCTTGCCGAAGAAGCTGGAGCAACTTTTATTTTTGATCAAAAAATTTGGGATGTAGATTTAGCAGAAGCAACGTTGTACGCCGGTAGTGCTGATAAAAGTGAACGAAAAGCGTATAAATACGACTTAGTTTTTGGAGCAGATGGAGCTTTTTCGAGAGTTCGCCATAAGATGCAGCGTAGAAGTATGTTCAATTATAGTCAGGAATTTTTAGAAACGGGTTATAAAGAATTAACGATTCCGGCAAATGAAGATGGAAGTCATAAACTAGATAAAAATTCATTTCATATTTGGCCACGCGGAGAGTTTATGTTCATAGCCATGCCAAATACAGATGGTAGTTTTACCTGCACACTCTTTATGCCTTACAAAGGAATCAATTCTTTTGAGGCCTTAGATACCGAAGAAAAAGTACACGCATTTTTTGAGGAGCATTTTCCGGTGATTTTAGAAGATATCCCCAATTTGGTAAAAGACTTTTTTAATCATCCTACTAGTTCTTTGGTGACTATAAAATGTTTTCCTTGGACGTATTGGGATAAAGTGGCTTTAATTGGAGATGCAGCCCATGCCATAGTTCCATTTTATGGACAAGGAATGAATGTAGGTTTTGAAGATATTACAGAACTGGATGGTTTAATAGATCAATTTGGAGATGATTGGGAAGCTATTTTCAATGCTTATGAAACTTCCAGAAAGCCAAATGCAGATGCCATTGCAGAGCTTAGCTTTAGAAATTTCATGGAAATGAGTACTAAAACGGCAGATGCTAGTTTTATTCTTCGTAAAAAAATTGAAGCTAAATTTTTTAATGAATATCCAGATCAATGGGTGCCACTTTACAGTAGAGTCACTTTTTCGAGAAAACCATATGCCGAAGCGTTGGAACAAGGTGATAAGCAAAGAGCAATTATGGATGAGGTGATGAAAATGCCAAATATTCATGATAATTGGGAGTCTGAAGCGGTAACGCAAAGAATTTTAGAATTACTTTCTGCATAACTATGTTACTTTCTGCATATACAAAAGAATTTCGATACAATTTGAAGCTTTCCTATCCTGTGATTTTAGGAATGGTAGGCCATAGTCTTATTGGTTTGTTCGATAATATAATGGTTGGCCAATTGGGTACAGCCGAGTTGGCAGCTGTTTCATTGGGTAATAGTTTTGTATTTATAGCCATGTCTTTGGGTATTGGCTTTTCTACGGCAATTACACCATTGGTTGCAGAGGCTGATGGAGAAAATAATAAGGCAAACGTAAAAGCCGCACTAAAACATGGTTTAGTGCTTTGTACTATTTTAGGAATAGCGTTGTTTGGTATTTTATTATTTGCAAAACCACTTATGTACTTAATGAAACAGCCCGATGAGGTGGTTGAACTTGCTCAGCCATATTTGGATATGGTTGCGTTTTCATTAATTCCTTTGATCATTTTTCAGGCGTTTAAGCAATTTGCAGACGGACTTTCCGAAACCCGCTATGCTATGTATGCAACGTTCTTAGCGGTATTTTTAAATATTTTAATCAATTACCTATTGATTTTTGGAATTTGGGTTTTTCCTGAAATGGGTATCATGGGAGCTTCTATAGGTACGCTGCTTTCGCGAATTGCTATGGTTGTTTTTATGTGGTGGCTCTTGCAACACAAACAAAAATTTCATGATTATGTAACGCATTATAATTTCAAAGATCTGCATGCTACGGTGATCAAAAAAATTATGAAGCTTGGTTTTCCTTCGGCATTACAAATGTTTTTTGAAGTAGCCATTTTTACAGCTGCTATTTGGTTGAGTGGGGTTTTGGGTAAAAATCCGCAAGCGGCGAATCAAATCGCATTAAACTTATCAAGCATGACGTTTATGGTGGCAACAGGATTAAGTGTTGCAGCCATGATTCGTGTAGGGAATCAAAAAGGCAAGCAAGCCTATTTAGAGTTGAGAAGAATTGCAAAATCGGTTTTTCTTCTTGCTTTTGTGCTCTCTGTTGGTTTTGCGCTATTTTTCTTTTTGTTCAGAAATGAGTTGCCAAAACTATATCTAGATCAAAATGATTTGAAGAATTTAAAAGATAATACCGAGGTACTTTCCATAGCTTCTCAGTTACTTTTAGTAGCCTCTATTTTTCAAATTACAGATGCATTACAAGTAGTAGCACTAGGCGCATTGAGAGGTTTACAAGATGTAGCTGTACCAACATATATTACCATGGTTTCATACTGGTTCATAGGTTTTCCTATATCCTTTTATTTTGGATTGTATACCGATTTTGGAAGTCAAGGAATTTGGTTTGGCTTACTTGCCGGACTCTCTAGTGCTGCGTTATTTTTGTATCTTCGCTTCAATTATAGTTCAAATAAATTAATACAAACGCAAACAACTGCGTAACAAGATAAATACTTATGGAAATTCCAAAATTTTTAATGGCGGATAACACAGATTGTCCTGATGCTAACTTTGTAATTCATACCGATTTTCCTCGTTTTATAATCGATTTAGTTTCAGATGAAATTGAATGGTTAGAAGATATAGATCAGTCTGATAAAGCAGATTTAGAAGCTGAACTTCCTAGTTTAATAGAGCAAGCAAGCGAGTTTTTTGATCGTGAAGTTGCGCGTTACGAAGAGTAATCTATGAACGAAATTGTCCACGCAGATCAGCAATTATTTTTATTTCTGAACAATCTAGGAACTACCACTTTTGATAGTTTTTGGATGTTCATAACAAATAAATGGAGTTCTATTCCTTTATATGCCTTGTTACTTGTTTTATGTTTTGTAAAGCTAGGTTGGAAACGAACGTTGTTGGTTTTGGTGATGGTGGCTTTGATGATCGCAGGAACAGATCAATTAGCCAATGCTTTTAAATATGGAGTTGAGCGTTTGCGTCCTTGTCATACCGAAAGTTTACTAGATCAAATGCGCTTGGTAAAACCATATTGTGGTGGTCAATATGGATACTTTTCTGCTCATGCAGCAAGTTCTATGGCAGTGGCGGTTTTCTTTGGAAAACTCTTTAAACCTTATTTAAAATGGATGTTGCCTTTGCTTCTTTTATGGTCTATAACAGTAGGTTACAGTAGAATTTATATTGGAGTTCACTTCCCGCTAGACGTGCTAACGGGATATTTCTTCGGAACTCTTATAGCATTACTAATTTCAGTATTGAACAAAAAATTAGTTCTTCGTTTTAAATTATGATTTTGAATAGATCTCTTTATTGAAAGGATTTAAAAAGATCAAAAAGAATATCAGTGAGAAATCTAATTCATACACTTCCCATTTTCTATGGTGAGGAATAATTAATACTAGCAAGGTACAAACAATAAATGCAATTGTGTGATGCCAATACACTACAGGAACAGCAAATTTATCCAATAGGTTTTTAGCCCATTTCTTCTTTCTATACAGTACGGGTACAATTAAAAGATATACTACAATTACAAGTGTAAGTAGCTGACTGAAAATAATTTTATTTAGTTTTTTACCGCCAACTTCAAGATTGTGAAGATTCATTTCTTTTTGTCGATTGTGTTCCATGAAATATTCGCCCGTTTGAATATCAAAAATTCTCTGTCCCCATGAAATTTCCTCTCCTGCGGCAAAGAAGAATAAAATAGCAAACATGACTAGGCCAAACTTCCATGTAAGCGATTTATTCTTGTGGTATTTTATCAAATAAACAATTGATAAAATACTTGTACAGAAAAGCATTACAGCAGTTCCATATTCAACAGGTCCGTCTTCTACAATAAAACCATGTTCAAAAAAGTCCATGTTTGTAAATGCAAAGAAATAGCTTAGAGCAAATACAATAGCTAAAAGTAAAAAACCTCTTTTTTCTGTTCTTGTTATGTTATTCATTTTCTTTATAAAGTTTGTAATGATAACTCATCAATCTATCTCTCTTTTTCTTACCCATGTTCAAATCGATAGTGGTGAGTTTTATAATTTTAAAATAGGGATCAAATTTATGAATAAATTCATCAACTTCTTCCGGAGCTACAAAAACATCAAACGTTTCTTCTGCAGGAAATGTTGTAGTCAATTTTTCTTTTGCTTGAAGTTGCGGCGCTACGCTATGTGCTTGCCATAAAATTTCGGGAGATACATTTCCGTAGATGTATGTTTTTTCATTATAATCTTCTGAAATTCTGTTGTAATCTATATTCATATTGAAGTTTTCCGCTAATGGAAATCCAAAAGTCATTACTACAACTTCAAAACCAACACAAAGTAATGTTGCTTTCAAAAAGTTTTTTTTCCGAATATTTCTGAACAAAATTATGCCTACAAAGAAACATCCAATTGCTGTGAGCGAAAACCAAATCCAATTGATTTCTTGTCCTTGAATGAGAAAGTAAACAGCTGCAAGCGGAATTAGCGATGAAATAATGGCAATTAAATAGAAATGAATATAAGCAGGAATGGTAATCAGTTTTGGTAATTTCGCTTTTCCTAGTTTAAAAATTACTTCTAGATACATGGCTATATTGATGCTTAAGGGAATCAATACAGGCATTAAATAACGAGATTTTTTCTCCGGAATTATAGATAATAAAACTACCACTGCTAGTGTCCAAATCCATGAGAATTTATACAATTTTGGATAGGAACTGTATTTTTTAATAATTGGATACAACAAACTGAAAAATGCCGGAATCGTCCATAAACCACTTTGGGTAAAGAAACTCCAGTAGTAATAAAAAGGTCGTACGTTATAGCTACTCCAATTTCCTGTTTCTTCTTCTGCTATTTTTGTAAATGTTTCAGGATCTGCAATTTTTACATAAATAAACCACCAACCTCCTAAGATTACAGTAATCAAAAGGAAAACGGTCAAAGCCCACCATTTTGTTTTGAAGTTTTCAAACTTATAAGTAAATGCATAAGCGATTATAAAGGGTAAAAACAAAGCATATAAAGAAACCGGGCCTTTGCTCAACAAAGAAGCAGCAGCACCAAGACCACCTAGTAAAATCCATTTCCATTGAAACGTAGTTTTGTTGAAAAATTGAAATAAGAAATATATTCCCCAAAGCATAAAGCCATGTGTATAGATATCTGTTGGTGCTTCCTTTTGAATTCCGATGACATAAAACGATGAAGCCATGATCAGCGAAGAAACAATACCAAGAATTGTGTTTTTACTAATGGATTGTACCAATTTAAAACATCCTAAAACGGCAAAAGTAGCCATCAATGCAGTAGGTAATCTATAGGCAATAATATTGTTCAACCCCAAAACTGAGGCAAAAGGTGTGGCAATCCAAGAAGGTAAAGGTGGTTTTTGGTATCTTGGAATGTTGTTCATGGTAGTAAGTAACCAATGACCTTCCGTGAGCATTTCTCTAGAAACAATAAAATTACGGGCTTCCATAATACTTGCGTCAATAAACCCAAGATGACTGGCAAACAGCAGCAAACAAGTAATGGAGACAAATGCAATTGGATATTTTTCTAGAATTTTCATGCTTTTTCCTTTTTTAAAATCATGATGTTTCTAACATACGAAATTGAACCCATACAATGTCCAGCGAAAAGTACCGGGTCTTTTCTTAAAACAGCATAAAGCAATATAAGAAGAGAACCTGTAAGACTTAAAACCCAAAAACCTAATGGTAAAACGGATTGTTTTATTCTTTCAGAATAGATCCACTGATACACAAAACGTAGGGTGAAAATTATTTGAGCAATACTACCTAATAGCAATAACCATGTTGGTATAGCATCGTTCTTGAATAAATTTTCAACATCGTAGGTGTTGTTGTTATACGAATAGATGACGATCGCAAGCGGAAAAAACCAAAGAAAATATCTAACAACTGCAGGTAGTTTTTTCCAATCTCCTTGTAGCTGAATATTTCTGATATAGATGAAATAAGTGAGCGTTTGGCCAAGCATTATGGCAAAATCATCACGCAAATATCCATATATAAAAAGTAAAAAAGAAGCGGCTAAACTGAGTTGCCAAAATAACTTTGGCGTAAGTACTTTTTTTTGTTTTTCAGAAAGAATCCATTGCATGATCAATCTTCCCGAAAAGAGAATTTGTGCCAAAAATCCTATTGCATAAATGATCCAGTTTTGCATTAACCTCTTTTGGCAATTGTATAATTAATGTATTTTTTCTTCATCCAAAGATATGCGAAGCAGTCCATCAAAGGACCTAATAGGCGATTCCAAACTCCAAATTTTGCAACTCCTGCAATACGAGGAAAATGCTGAACAGGAATTTGAATTACTTTTCCATTTTGAAGTAAGATCATTGCCGGTAAAAAACGGTGTAATCCTTTAAACATAGGGATACGTTTAGCATAATCTGTTTTTATAACTTTTAGAGGACAACCAGTATCGTCCATTCCATCGTGTGTGAAAGCTCTTCGAATTCCGTTTGCAATTTTAGAACTCATGTTCTTTACAAATTTATCTTTTCTGTTAGCACGAACTCCGGTAACCAAATCATATTCGCCAATTTTTTCGAGTAACAAATTAAAGTCGGCTGGAGCGGTTTGCAAATCAGAATCTATATAACCTACCAAAGGAGTTTCTACAGCATCAAAACCAGCTTTTATAGCGGCGCTAAGACCTCTGTTTTCCTGAAATAAGATGTATGAAAAAGCTGTGTTTCTTGCACAAATTTCTTCAATAAGCTGCTGGCTTTTGTCTTTAGAACCATCGTTTACTAAAAGAACTTTAGTTTTTTTGGTAGCCATTTCGAGGTAATGAGACATTTCTTTTTCAAGTCTCAAAAGGTTGTCTTCTTCGTTATAAATTGGTACTACAATCGTAAATTCGAACTCCATAGGTTGTAAAAATATGGTGCAAAGGTATTCTTTTTACAGAAAAATTAATGCTATTGTATCTGAATTGATCAATTGAAGTTGCAAGCTAGTTTGAAGAAGTAGTAAAGAACGTTTTTCTCATAAGAAAGGAAAACGCTCTTTGATCTTGATTACAACTTTTTAGCAACAAATTTTTCGCAGTACGTTTTGATCTCATTGCGAGTATTTCTGAAAGCTTCGATCAGCTCTTTTGCTTTTCCCGAAGCTTTTGAAGGATCTGTGAAATTATGGTGTAGTTTTTCGGTTTTTCCAGTGAAAATTGGACAACTTTCATTGGCATGGTCACAAACCGTAAGCACATAATCAAAAGTGATATCAGCATACTCATCTACATGATTAGAGGTGTGTTTGCTTATATCAATTCCGTCTTCAGACATAATGCCAACAGCAAATGGATTTAATCCGTGGATTTCTACACCAGCGCTATAAATGGTTGCTTTTTCGCCTGCAAATTTTTTTAAATATCCGTGAGCCATTTGGCTACGACAAGAGTTTCCTGTACAAAGAACAAGTATGTTTTTCATTTGTTTACATTAAGATGGTTTGTAATATTTCTTTTTGAGCCAAAAGGCTACTTTTACTAATAAGATTAAGGCAGGAACTTCTACCAAAGGACCAATGACTCCTGCAAAAGCTTGGCCGCTATTCAAACCGAAAATGGCAATCGCAACGGCAATAGCAAGTTCAAAATTGTTTCCGGCAGCCGTGAAAGAAATGGCTGTGTTTTCTTCATAAGAAGCACCAAATATTTTTGACAGTATAAATCCTGAAAAAAACATGAGCGCAAAATAAATTACCAACGGTATAGCAATTTTTAAAACATCGAAAGGAATGGCTACAATGTAATCTCCTTTCAACGAGAACATCAAAACAATGGTGAAAAGCAAGGCAATAAGCGTAAGTTTTCCAATCTTTGGGATGTACTTTTCAGTATACCATTTTTCTCCTTTTAGTTTTACTAAGATTGTTCTTGAAAGTATACCTAGTAAAAACGGGATTCCTAAATAAATGGCAACGCTTTCTGCAATGGTAGCAATAGAAATGTTTACGATTGCTCCTTCAAAACCAAAAACGGGAAGTAATTTGGTAATGAATAACCAGGCGTAGAAACTGTAGCCAAAAACTTGGAAAATACTATTCAGTGCTACAAGACCTGCTCCATATTCTGCACTTCCTTCTGCAAGATCATTCCAAACCAAAACCATGGCAATACAGCGCGCTACTCCAATGAGAATAACACCAATCATATAATCAGGTTCGTTGGGTAGAAATATTATCGCCAAGAAAAACATTAAAATAGGACCAATAATCCAGTTTAAAAGTAACGAGATCGATAGAATCTTTACATTTTTGAAAACAGTGGGTAACAATTTATAATTCACTTTTGCCAGTGGAGGATACATCATAACAATGAGTCCAACAGCAATGGGAATGTTTGTAGAGCCGAAGCTCATACCATTTATAATCTCTGGAATGTCTTTTACAAAATAGCCAAGAGCAACACCAATTACCATGGCTAGAAATATCCAAAGTGTAAGATAGCTATCTAGAAAGCTTAATTTTTTCATATCAAATTCCTATTGTTTTACTTCTTCTTTCTAATAAAGTATTGTCTTTCCAATTTCCATGTAAACAGCCAATTTTTTCTCGAATGCCAACAATTCTAAAGCCATGTTTTTGATGCAACTGAATGCTTTTGGTATTGTCTGAAAAAATGTTCGCCTGGAGTGTCCAAATTCCATTTGCTTCACTTAAGTTGATAAGCTTTTCTAATAATTTGGATCCGAATCCTTTTCCTTGAAATTCAGTTCGGATGTAAATGCTAACTTCAGCTACTCCTTTGTATACATATCTGGAAGAAGTAGGAGAGAGAGCAGCCCAACCAACTAGTTTTTCGTTTTCTTCTAAACCTATAACACTAAAAGGATGAAACTTTTGATTCCATTTTTCCCAGGAAGGAACTTCTGTTTCAAATGTAGCCATGCCAGTTTCAATTCCTTCCTTGTAGGCTGAAAGTGCTTCGTGAAAATTAGCTTTATGGATTTTTAGAAATTGCATGTTAACAACAGCCAGAACCTGGAGTGCAGGTTGAGTTTTGTAATTCAGATAACTTTACTTTTGGTTTTTCAGTATGAATTCCACATTTGTCTTTTGCTAAGCAATTGGTAGTTTTAGAAGTGAGAAGAAAGTGAGAACCGTTAAAGTCTAAATCATATTTACCAATGGTTGCTCCTTGATATTCTACTTCAATCTCTGAATTGGGTAATGCAAGTTCTTTTTCAGAAAGTTCAAGAATAGCTACCAGTTTTTCTGGGTGAAGTCTATGATCATAATCGTTTTCTTCCCAAAGTTGAAGACTGATAACTTCTTCATTTCTTTTTGTGCCGCCACAGTCAATAAATTTTTTGGTAACTAAACCAACTTCCGTTACGTGAAAATGACTTGGAACCAAATTTCCGTCTGGCAATTCAAAAGCAATGCGCTCTAGGTTTGCTAAGTGTGATTTTAATTCTGATAATTTCATGATAGTTGTATTATTGTAATATTACGATGATATGTGTCAAATTTTTTTAGCAACATTTAGTGTTCTTTACTTTCGGTAAAGTGTCAAAAAAGGAAGCAAATTGCTTTTGATATGCTTGCCAATTGGCGGTATCTATACAATAGCAAATACTTGTGCCTTCAATATTTCCTTTGATAATTCCAATGTTTTTCAACTCTTTTAAATGTTGACTTATGGTGGGTTGTGCAAGGCCAATTTCTTCAACCAAATCACCACAAATACATGCATTTACTTTGATTAAATGCTGAATAATGGCAATGCGAGCAGGATGTCCCAGAACTTTAGCTATGGAAGCCAGTTTGTTTTGCTCTTCAGTAAATATTTCTGATTTGGTAATTCCCATCGTTTAAATTTATTTATTGCAATATTACGATTAATTAGGTTTGTAACAAAAAAAGCCGAAGAAATTTTCTTCGGCTTTCAATTCTGCAACGGACTTGGAAAGAACGTTTTTGTAGCTATACAATAATTTAAAAGATGCCGCTGCTTCCTTGTTTTTCGTTATTATCTCTATTTTTTCTTCGTAAAGCACGGTTTTTTCCACTTCCAAAACGGTACGAAACTCCTGCATACACAGACTGACTTTCCCAATTGAATTCTCCCGTTTGCGGATAAGGTCTGCTCGCATCAAAGGCAAATCTCATTGTATTGAAAACATCATTGAAATTTAGGCTAAAAGTACCTTTACCTTCCGCAAAACTGTACCTTGCTCCAGAGTTGATAAAGTACATTGCTTTAGGTTCAAACTGTAAACCTTTGTTGGGGCCTCTGTAAAATGCAAAGATAGAGAATGTAAGTTTTTTAGTGACGGTTAGGTTGTTATTTAAACGTAAATTGAATGCATTATTATTAACTTCAACGTACTCTGTTCCTACAAGACCTTTCTGTTCTTGACTGAAAAAATCTAAACTAGCATTGAGATTCCACCAATTAAGTGGTTTGTAATTGCTTGAAATTTCTATTCCATAAGAATTGTTATCATCAAAATTATCGAAGGTTAATATTTGTCGGTTTTCATCAAGCGGATCTATCAAAACAGCTCTGTTGATTACATCGTTTATTTGGCGGTAAAAAATACCTCCGGTAATACTTCCGGCTTTTAATCTTCTGGTGTAATTAAGGTCTATGGAATTGGTGAATTGTGGTTTCAATTCTGGATTTCCATAGGATGAAATTCTTGGAGTACTCCATTCTCTAATTGGGTTTACCTGTTGTAAACCTGGTCTGTCTACTCTTCGGCTAAAGCTAACTTGGTAGGTGTTTTTGTCTGATGGTTTATAACTCACAAATGCCGAAGGGTAAATTTGAGTGTACTTATCTGTAAAAGCTCTAACGGTGTTGGTGTCTGCCTTTACCGAAACATTTTCAACCCGTGCCCCAGCTTGGTAAGACCATTTTTCAAAATTTTGACCGTACGTAATATAGCCTGAATAAATATCCATTTTATAATTGAAAATGGTGCTAGGTGTTGGAGCAAGTTCTCCGTTGGCGTTATAAGAAAACCCAGTAGAATTGTAGTCTACATTGGTTTCGTAAAGTCGGGCTTCTGTACCCAATTCTAGCTTTGTTTTCTCGTTCAGCGGATTTACGTAATCTAGGTTTATTGTAGTTTGATCTCTTTCTGTAGTAACAAAATCTTCATAATTGGGTATGCCACTTTCGCCGGTAAATACAAAATCTGCATTTTCATCGCTGGAAAAATCATTGTAATCTATTTCCAATTCTAGATTATGGCCTTCTTTTTTAAAGTTGTGTTTAAAATCAAAATTATATTGTCCGCTATTATTGTTGTTATCATTAAAAAAGCTCTGACTATAATTGTTAGCAGCATCATTGTAATACAACAGTTGAGTGTTTCCGTTTCCTTTTCCATCAAAAATATTCTGATTTGTGAAAAATGAAATCGTATTGTTGTCATTAAGGTAAAAGTCGAGTCCGGCTTTGAAAAGATGAGATGTGTTATCATTTAAAAAGTCGAAAAACTGTTCAGAGTTTTCATCGATTCTATAGATATGGCCGTTGTTCACATATTTTCCAAAGTTGCTTCCGTAATTTCCATAAAGATTGAATTTTCCGTTTCTATAATTCAAATCAATATTTCCATTGAATTTTGTTTTTATGGCTTGTGTAACTCCTGCATTAATAGTTCCGTTAAAACCAATATTTGCGTTTTTATGAAGTACAATATTGATGATTCCGCTCATTCCTTCCGGATTATATTTTGCAGACGGATTTGTAATCAATTCAATAGATTTGATTGCAGATGAAGGTAATTGTTTGAGCAACTGCGCCACCGGAATATTAGAAAGTTTTCCGTCTACCATTACACGTACGTTTTGGTTTCCACGAAGCGATAAATTTCCATCCTGATCTAAATTTACAGACGGAATATTATTCATGATATCTGCTGCAGAAGCTCCGGCAGTAGTTAGGTCTTTTCCAATGTTTACCACTTTTCTATCTATCTTTTGCTCAATAGTAGAACGTTCAGCAACCAATTCTACATCGTCTAATTGTGTAACGTTTTCAACTAGAGATATGGTTCCGAATTGTATGTTTCTATTTCCTTTTGAAATGGAAAAATCTTTGGTAAATGTACTGTAGCCTACAAATTGAACTTCCAAGAAGTATTGATTGTCTTCTAAATTTTTAATTTGAAATGTTCCGTTTTCATCGGTTACAACTCCAGTCACTGTTGTATCATCGCTTTTGAGTTTGATGGTAACCGATGCATATGGAATAGGTTGTTGTAACTCTTTGTCTATGACTGTTCCTGTTACACCTCCTAAATTTTCTATAGTAAGGGCTTGTGCCTGTTGCAAGAAAAGCATCAGGAATGCTAAAAAAAAGCTAAATCGCTTCATAACGTATGTTCGTTTTTTGATTGATGATGATTTAAATCTTATCTTTCATAAGATTCACAAAAAAGACGCAGCAGGTAAAATACTGTTACAGTCTTTAACAAAATTTAACAAATGAAAACATTAGTTATTGGCGCATCAGAGAAGAGAGATAGATATAGCAATATAGCTATCAATAAGTTATTGGATGCAGGGCATGAAGTGGTGGCTATAGGAACAAAACCTGGCGAAGTTCGTGGAGTTTCTTTTGCAACCGAGAAAGAAGATTTTCAAGAGGTAAATACAGTGACATTATATATTAATCCCATGATTCAAGAGGCTTATTACAGCTATATTTTAAAATTGAATCCTGAGCGTGTTATTTTCAATCCGGGAACGGAAAATCCTGAATTTATGAAACTATTACGCGATCATGGAATTGAATCACAAGTTGCTTGTACGCTGGTTTTACTTTCTACGAATCAATATTGAAAGTCCCAGAAAAGTAATGATCCCGTTGATAATTAAAATGGCATAACCGAGATTAAAACCTACCGTAGAACATTGCCAATCAATGATGTACGAAATTACAGGTGCTAAAATAGCTACTACCGGAACCCATTTATCTTTCAGTTTTGCTTTGGTAAACAATCCAAAACTAAATAACCCTAAAAGCGGACCATACGTATAACCTGCAAATTTGAAGAGTTTGGCAATCACGCTTGCGTCTTGAATCAAGTATTTAAAACTGATGATCACCAAGAGTAAAATGAATGAAATAAATACGTGTACACGTTTTCTAATTTTTACTTGATCTTCTGGTTTGTATTTTAATTCAATATCTAAAATATCAACACTAAAACTTGTGGTTAATGAAGTCAGTGCACTATCTGCACTACTATAAGCAGAGGCAATAAGTCCTATAAAGAAGAATACAAAAACCACACTGCCAAGATTGTTTTGCGCAATGGTAGGGAACAAGTCATCTTTGTGCGCATTAATTCCGTTAGCAGCTGCAAAATCAGTGAGTAATAATCCTAAAGAAAGGAAGATGAAGTTAACTATGATGAAACTTAAGGAAAGCCAAAACATATTTTTTTGAGCATCTTTTAAGGATCTACATGTTAAGTTTTTTTGCATCATATCTTGGTCAAGCCCTGTCATAACAATGGTGATAAACGCACCAGATAAAAATTGTTTCCAGAAGTAATTTCCACTCTTTGGATCATCAAAAAAGAAAACTTGAGAAAGTTCACTTTCTTGTATGTAACTCACCAAGCCAACATCGCTAATTCCTAAATCATTATAAACTGTAACTATGGCAACGCCAAGTGCTATAAGCATGAATAAGGTTTGAAGTGTATCAGTCCAAACAATGGTTTTAATTCCGCTTTTAAATGTATAGAGCCAAATAAGAAGAATGGTTATTGTTACCGTAACTGAAAACGGAACTCCCATACTTTCAAAAACTACTAGTTGCAAAACATTCGCTACCAAAAAAAGTCTAAAACTAGCACCAACAATTCTTGAAAGTAAAAAGAAACTAGCGCCTGTTTTGTACGTTACTTTTCCAAAGCGTTGTTCCAGATAAGTGTATATAGAAGTAAGGTTGAGTTTGTAGTAAAGTGGCAACAATACTTTTATGATGACCAAGTATCCCAAAACATACCCAAAAACCATTTGCATGTAACTAAATTTACTTGCCTCGACCCAACCGGGAACCGAAATAAATGTAACTCCAGATAAAGAAGCTCCAAGCATTCCAAACGCAACTACGTACCAAGGAGATTGTTTGTTAGCTCTAAAAAAAGTTTCGTTGTTACTCTCTTTTCCGGTGAAATATGAAACCAGAATCAGCATTCCAAAATAGGCTGCAATAATGAGAAGAATATATGATGCTTGCATTGCTGTGCGTTAAAAGAACAAATAACCAATATAAAATATCAATATGCAAATTCTAAAATTTACAGGAAATAAATCTAGAACATTTTAAAAATTGTACCTTTGCGGCAATGGATTTTTCTTCTAAATTACTTGAAAATGCCGTCGAAGAGATGTCGCAATTACCGGGAATAGGTAAGCGTACAGCTTTGCGTTTGGTACTTCATCTATTGAAACAGCCTGAAAATCAAACTGAAAAATTAGTTTCGGCATTGCATAATATGCGATCAGATGTTAAGTTTTGCAAGAAATGTTTCAATATTTCCGATACAGATATATGTGAGATCTGCGCAAATCCAAAACGAGAAGAGAACGTTGTTTGTGTAGTGGAAGATATAAGAGATGTAATGGCTATAGAAGCTACAAGTCAATACAAAGGGTTGTATCATGTTTTAGGAGGTAAAATTTCTCCAATAGATGGTATTGGTCCGGGAGATCTACAAATTCATTCATTGGTAGAGCGTGTGAAAAGTGGAGAAGTAAAAGAGTTGATCTTTGCTTTGAGTAGTACTATGGAAGGCGATACTACCAATTTCTATATTTATAAACAGATAGAAGGGTTTGCTGTTGAAACCTCTACCATTGCACGCGGTATTGCAGTTGGCGGAGAGTTGGAATACGCAGACGAAGTAACATTAGGTAGAAGTATTGTGAATAGAATACCTTTTGAAAAATCCCTGAAAAATTCATAACCACATCAATGAAACTATCTGTTGTTATTCTAAACTATAACGTTCGGTACTTTTTAGAACTTTGCTTACAATCGGTAACTAAAGCTACTTCTCATTTAGATGCTGAAATTATTGTGGTAGATAATGCATCTGAAGATGAGAGCGTATCAATGGTTCAGCAAAAATATCCCAATGTGAAATTAATAGCCAACAAAGAGAATACGGGGTTTCCAAAAGGAAATAACATGGGCGTTGCTATTGCAGAAGGTGAATATGTTTGCATTTTGAATCCAGATACAGTAGTTGCAGAAGATACTTTTGATAAATTCTTAGATTTTGTAAAGGATAAAGAAAAATTAGGAATTGTTGGCCCTAAACTAATTGACGGTTCCGGTAGATTTTTGCCGGAGAGCAAGCGAGGGATTCCTACTCCTTGGGTTGCTTTTACCAAGTTTTTAGAATTATATAGATACGCTCCAAAATGGTTTGGGAAATACTATTATATGCAACTTGATAAAGATCAAGTTGGAGAAGTGGAGATTCTTGTTGGAGCATTTATGTTCATGAAGAGAAATTTGTATGTAGAATTAGGAGGTTTTGACGAAGGATGTTTTATGTATTCAGACGATTTAGATATCTCATATGAAAGCATGAAAACGGGTTATACAAATTATTATTTCCCAAAAACAAATGTGATTCATTACAAAGGTGAAAGTACCAACAAAGATGAAACGTTTTTAAGAAGATTTCGAGAAGCGATGAACTTCTTTTATAGAAAGCATTTTCGGGTAAATATTCTTTTCGATTTGATGATGCGTTTAGGAGCTTCCACTTTTAGTTTGATGAAACTTTTGAAAATGAAACAACATTCCAGTGTTCATTTCAACCCTGAAAAATACTTGTTGGTTAGTGATGATATTTCACTAGCTGAAAAAATAAAAGAAAGCACCAAGAAAGAAGTTGAGCTGGTGACAGTGAGCGAAATACAAAAGATGATTTCTAAAAATAAACAAATAGAAGTTATTTTTGATGTAAATTTCTTATGTTACAAACAGATTATTCAATATTTCACCATGCTTAGTGGTCGAGGTTTTACCTATAAAATGATTCCAAAAGGAACTAACTATATGGTAGGGAGTAATTTTAGCGATGCAAAGGGAGAGGTGATTTTCTTTTAACGTAAATTTATTAACAACTAATCAGAAAGCTTGTGATATTTTAATTAATTTCGCAACAACTTAAATAAAAAACATCATTCAATTATAAAAATGGCAAAATTTGAACTGAAATTACCTAAAATGGGAGAAAGTGTTGCAGAAGCTACGGTAACTTCCTGGTTAAAAGAAGTTGGAGACACTATTGAAGCAGATGAAGCTATCGTGGAAGTAGCTACAGATAAAGTAGATTCCGAAGTTCCTAGTGAAGTAGATGGCGTTTTGGTAGAGAAATTTTTTGAAGCAAATGATGTAGTAAAAGTAGGTGAAGTACTTGGGATAATAGAAATTGAAGGTGATGGTGAAAACGCGGCTACAAGAACAGAGCAAGTTGCAGTAGAGGAAAACCAAGAAGAGCCAGAAGAAGTAGCTGCTTTAGAAGCTTCTTTCGCGTCGGCAAAAGAAAGCATTCAAGTACCAACAGAAGATTTTTCGGAAACCGAAAGATTCTATTCTCCTTTAGTTAAAAATATAGCGAAGGAAGAAGGTATTTCGTTATCAGAATTAGAGCAAGTAAACGGAACAGGTAAAGATGGTCGTGTAACCAAAAATGACATCTTAGAATATCTAGAGAACAAGAAAAATGGAGTCGTAGAGCAAAAGCCTGTTCAAAAAGAAACTCCGGTGGCGCCTATTTCAAAATCCGTTGCGCCAAAATCTGTAAACGGAGATTCGGAAGTTGTAGAGATGAGCAGAATGGGTAAAATCATTGCGGATCATATGAAGGAGAGTTTACAAACATCGGCTCATGTTCAAAGTTTTATTGAAGTAGACGTTACCAATATCTGGAACTGGAGAAACAAACATAAAGATGCTTTTCAAAAGCGTGAAGGTGAAAAATTAACGTTTACACCAATCTTTATGGAAGCCATTGCCAAAGCCTTGAAAGATTTTCCAATGATGAATATTTCTATGGATGGTGACAAAATCATCAAGCATAAGAATGTGAATCTAGGTATGGCAGCAGCATTGCCAGACGGTAATCTAATTGTGCCGGTAATCAAGAATGCAGATCAACTAAATATGGTTGGTATGGCCAAAGTGGTAAATGATTTGGCAGACAGAGCTCGTAAAAATCAGTTAAAACCAGATGAAATTAAAGACGGAACATACACTGTAACCAATATTGGTATGTTTGGCGCTGTAATGGGAACGCCAATCATCAACCAGCCACAAGTAGGTATTTTAGCGTTAGGAGCTATTCGTAAAGTTCCAGCGGTTATCGAAACTAAGGATGGAGACTTTATTGGAATTCGAATGAAAATGTTCTTGTCGCACAGTTATGATCATCGTGTAGTAAACGGAGCTTTAGGAAGTCAGTTTGCGAAAGCTGTAGCAGATAATTTGGAGAATTTTGATCCAAATCGCGAAGTATAAAATTTAGAATTAATCAATATACCAATGATTAAGGTGAATTATCTAAAAGTTTTTACTTTGCGGGTAGTTTACCTTAATTTGTTTATAAATCGTACATAAAATGGAATTAAACCTGTCTAAGCCTATTTGTTTTTTTGATCTGGAAACAACCGGAACAGATATAACAAAAGACAGAATCGTAGAGATATCTATTCTTAAAGTATTTCCAAATGGAAATAAAGAAAGTAAAACTTGGTTGGTAAATCCAGAAATGAAAATTCCAGATCAAGTAATTGCTGTGCATGGAATTAGTAATGAGAAAGTAGCCAATGAACCTACTTTTAAAGAGTTAGCTAAGCAAGTGTATAGTATGATCAAGGATTGTGATCTTGGTGGGTATAACTCTGATAGATTTGATATTCCATTATTGGCGGAAGAAATGTTGCGCGCAGAAGTAGATTTTGATATGAAAAATACAGTTGCGGTAGATGTGCAAACCATATTTCATAAAATGGAACAAAGAACCCTTTCTGCAGCATATAAATTTTACTGCGGAAAGAGTTTAGAAGATGCGCATAGTGCAGCTGCAGATACCAATGCAACGTACGAAGTATTAAAATCGCAGCTTGATAGGTATGATGAACTAGAGAATAATATCAAGTCATTATCAGCCTTTACAAAAAGAAGAAATACAGCAGATTTTGCAGGTTTTATAGCGTTTAATAAAGACGGCGAAGAAGTTTTTACTTTCGGAAAACATAAAGGGAAAAAAGTAGATGATATTTTAGATACTGAACCTGGCTACTTTGGTTGGGTAATGAATGCTGATTTTCCGCTGTACACAAAGAAAGTATTAACAGGGATAAAACTTCGTAAATTGAGTACCAAACTATAAGTTGATTTTAAAGACTTTCAAGAATGAAAATTATTTGTGTAGGGCGTAATTATACAGATCATATTAAGGAGTTGGCAAATGAAAAACCAACAGATCCGGTTATTTTCATGAAACCCGATAGCGCTGTGTTACCAAACCAACAACCATTTTACATTCCAGAGTTTTCAGATGATGTGCATTATGAAGTGGAAGTTTTGGTGAAAATTAAAAAGGTAGGAAAACATATTAGCGAGAAATTTGCGCACAAATATTATGATGAAATAGGTCTTGGAATCGATTTTACAGCAAGAGATCTTCAATCAAAATTAAAAGATAAAGGATTACCATGGGAAAAGGCCAAAGGCTTTGATGGTTCTGCCGTAGTTGGTAAGTTTTTTTCAAAAGAAGAATTCAACGATGTGAATGCTATAGCATTTTCATTGGAAAAAAATGGAGAAAAAGTCCAAGATGGACATACGAGCTTAATGCTTTGGAAGATTGATGAAATAATAGCGTATATTTCACAATATTTCATGTTGAAAAAAGGAGATCTTATATTTACAGGAACTCCTGCAGGTGTTGGTCGTGTTGCTACAGATGATGTTCTGGTGGGAGTGATAAATAATAAAGAAGCATTTAAAATTTCAGTTAAATAGCATGTATAATTTAGTAAAATTAGAAGAACTCTCGGGAGGTGATAGTGATTTTATTGTCTCGGTTATTACTTTGTTTATAGAGGAAGTTCCAGAAGATATTCTTCAAATATCAAAAGGTATTGATGAGAAAGATTTTACCAAAATCTATCAACATGCTCATAAAATAAAACCAAATGTAGATTTGGTAGGTTTAGATTTGGCATTTCAAAAAATTCTGGAAATTGAACAAAGTGCTAAATCAGAAAATATGCCAGAGGTTCTTGAAAAGTATGCGATTATAAAATCTGAAGTTGAGGATGCAGTAGAAGCTTTAAAAAAAGATTTTAAATTATAATGGTACAGGCAGAAATCATTACAATTGGTGATGAAATTCTTATAGGTCAAATAGTAGATACCAATTCAGCTTATATAGGAAAGGCTCTTAATAAAATAGGAGTAAATGTGTATCAAATTTCTTCTGTTCAAGATGATGAACAACATATTTTAAATGCACTTTCTGAAGCTACTTCTCGAGTAGATATTGTGATTATTACTGGTGGTTTGGGACCAACGAAGGATGATATTACCAAACATACGATATGTAAATTCTTTGGTGATACTTTGGTTCAAAACAAAGCTGTATTAGCTCATGTTGAAGAATTATTTGCAAAACATATTAAAAGTACACCTATTTCAGATTTGAATAGAGCGCAAGCTATGGTTCCTTCCTCCTGTGAAGTGCTCATGAATAATTATGGCACTGCTCCTGGGATGTGGTTGGAAAAAAATGGAAAGGTCTATATTTCCATGCCTGGAGTTCCGTTTGAGATGAAGGCTTTGATGGAGGAAACTGTACTTTCTAAAATTCAGCAAAAATTCAAACGCCCTTTTATACTTCATAAAACAATTTTAACTGCTGGCTTGGGCGAAAGTGCTGTGGCTAATAGATTATCAGATTTTGAAGAGAAATTACCTGAGTTTATTAAACTTGCATATCTACCAAATTTTGGAAGAGTACGTTTAAGATTAACAGCTAAGGGCTCTGATGAAGATCTTTTGAAAGATGAAATAAAGACTCAGACATCCCATCTTTATGAATTGTTGAGTGATATTATATATGGAGAGGAAGATCAAGGAGACACAGAAGTTATAGTTGGAAATTTACTTAAGAATAAAAAATATACATTAGCTACTGCAGAAAGTTGTACGGGAGGTAAAATAGCAGAAACCATTACTTCAGTTCCGGGTGCTTCAGCTTATTTTAAAGGAAGTATCGTAAGTTATGCAACTGAAACAAAGTTGGAAATCCTTAAAGTTCCTTCTACTATTATTGATAAATACTCTGTAGTAAGTGCTGAGGTTGCAGAAAGTATGGCTTTAAATGTTCAGAAATTATTAAAAACTGACTTTGCTGTGGCAACAACAGGCAATGCTGGCCCGTCAAAAGGAGATTCTGATGCAGAAGTAGGAACGGTTTATGTTGCTTTGGCACATCCAAAAGGAGTTTTTTCTAAAAAATGTAATTTTGGTAAAAGCCGTGAAAGAGTGATAAATAGGGCGGTTATAGAGGCTTTAGAAATGTTGAGAAAAGAAATTTTAAAAAATTAATAAACGGGTTTGGCTATTAGATAAAAAAATAGTTACTTTGCACCCTGTTTTAAATAACGCATAAAGAATAAGAAGATGTCAAGAGTTTGTGAACTAACTGGTAAGAAAGCAATGGTGGGAAATAATGTTTCTCACGCAATGAACAAGACAAAGCGTAAATTCGACGCTAACTTGATTAAGAAACGTTTCTACATTCCTGAAGAGGATAAGTGGGTAACTTTAAAAGTTTCTACAGCAGCATTGAAAACTATCAACAAAAAAGGTATTTCAGCTGTAATCAAAGAGGCTAACGCAAAAGGTTTCTTAACTAAATAAAAAATTTTAGAAAGATGGCAAAGAAAGGTAATAGAATTCAGGTAATCTTAGAGTGTACAGAGCATAAAGAAACTGGTATGCCAGGTACATCACGTTATATCACAACTAAGAACAAAAAAAATACTCCAGATAGATTAGAGATTAAAAAATTTAATCCGATCTTAAAGAGAATGACTGTTCATAAAGAAATCAAATAATTTAAGTAAGTCATGGCAAAGAAAACGGTAGCAACTTTACAAACAAGTTCAAAGAGATTAACCAAAGCTATGAAAATGGTTAAGTCTCCAAAGACAGGAGCATATACTTTTGTGGAATCTGTAATGACTCCAGAAGAGGTTAACGACTGGTTAGCAAAACAAAAATAACAGTTCACAACGTTATATATTATAAGCTACTTTCTTTCGAGAGTAGCTTTTTTTATATTTATATGTATTTTTGATTTAGCTTTGTGCCAATAGTTTTTTTATTAATTATAAATCTGCCCCGAAGCAGAAATTTATTTTAAGTTACATGAGCCTATTTAAACGCATATTTTCTTCGGAAAAGAAAGAAACTTTAGATAAAGGATTAGAGAAATCTAAAGACACTTTTTTCTCAAAACTTTCTAAAGCCGTAGCAGGAAAATCTAAAGTAGATGATGATGTCTTGGATAATCTAGAAGAGGTTTTAGTTACAAGTGATGTTGGAGTAAATACCACTTTAAAGGTTATTGAACGTATAGAGGCGCGTGTTGCAAAAGATAAATATGTTGGCACTGCAGAGTTAAATCAAATCCTAAGAGAAGAAATTGCTGGGCTTCTTTCAGAAACCAATTCAGGAAACGAAACCGAATTTTCTGTTCCAACAGACAAAAAACCATACGTTTTAATGGTGGTTGGTGTAAATGGTGTTGGTAAAACTACAACCATTGGTAAGCTAGCCTATCAATTTAAAAAACAAGGTAAAAAAGTGGTTTTAGGTGCTGCAGATACTTTTAGAGCAGCAGCAATAGACCAACTTCAAATTTGGGCAGACCGTGTAGATGTACCTATTGTAAAGCAGAGTATGGGATCTGATCCTGCTTCTGTAGCGTTTGATACATTAAAATCGGCTGTTACACAAGATGCTGATGTGGTCATTATAGATACTGCAGGTCGTTTACATAACAAAGTGAATTTGATGAATGAGCTTTCAAAAGTAAAGCGTGTCATGCAGAAAGTTGTAGGCGATGCTCCGCATGATGTAATGTTGGTGTTAGATGGTTCTACTGGTCAAAATGCTTTTGAACAAGCAAAGCAATTTACCAAAGCAACAGAAGTTACGTCTTTAGCTGTTACCAAATTAGACGGTACTGCAAAAGGTGGTGTTGTAATTGGTATTTCAGATCAGTTTCAAATTCCTGTAAAATATATTGGAGTAGGTGAAGGTATCGATGATCTTCAGGTATTCAATAAATTTGAATTTGTAGACTCGTTCTTTAAGTAATGGAAAGAACTAGTCTGTTAAAAACTGCCCATCGAATTGTAGTGATTTATTGCTTGGTTTTTCCACTTATAAAACTCATCGCTATTTTTAAAGGAAGCTGGGTGTATGCCAATCTTATTATTATGATTGCAATGTTGATTGTAGGTGGAATTGGTGCTTTACTTCTCAAAAAAAATAGATACACTTGGGTATATACCATTTTTGGAATAATTTTTATTTCTGCATTACGATGTTACGAATTAGATCTTATGGCATATCTACATAAGGTGCTTGGCTAATATCATTATTTCTTCATTTTAAAATATTTCTCTCATGATTACAGTAGATGCTGTTAAGGTTGAATTTGGTGGAACAACATTATTTTCAGATGTCTCTTTTGCTATCAACGAAAATGATAAAATAGCCCTTATGGGGAAAAATGGTGCCGGAAAATCTACTTTGATGAAGATTATTGCAGGAATCAATAAGCCAACTTCAGGGAATGTTTCAGTTCCTAAAGAACGAAAAGTGGCTTATTTACCGCAGCATTTATTAACCGAAGATTCGGCTACTGTTTTTGAAGAAACTTCAAAAGCCTTCGAAGGTATTTTCAAAATGAAAGCTGAAATAGATGCCATCAATGAAGAGCTTACGGTAAGAACTGATTACGAGAGTGACGCGTATATGAAACTGATTGAAAAGGTTTCAGAATTAAGCGAGCAGTTCTATGCTGTTGAAGAAATAAATTACGAGGCTGAGGTTGAAAAAATTCTTATCGGATTAGGGTTTTTACGTTCAGATTTTAATAGATCAACGTCTGAATTTAGTGGAGGTTGGCGTATGCGTATTGAGTTGGCAAAATTGTTATTACAGAAACCAGATTTAATTCTGCTAGATGAGCCAACAAACCACATGGATATTGAATCTATTCAGTGGTTAGAAGATTTTTTGATCAATTCAGCCAATGCGGTAATGGTCATTTCTCACGACCGTGCCTTTGTAGATAATATTACCACGCGAACCATAGAAGTTACTATGGGACGTATTTATGATTACAAAGCTAAATATTCAGATTATTTAGAGTTACGAAAAGATCGTAGAGCACATCAACAGAAAGCTTATGACGAGCAACAAAAAATGATTGCAGAAACCAGAGAGTTTATCGATCGTTTTAAAGGAACTTATTCTAAAACTTTACAAGTACAATCACGTGTGAAGATGTTAGAAAAGTTAGATATTATTCAGGTTGATGAAGTGGATACTTCTGCATTAAGTTTACGTTTTCCACCATCGCCACGATCTGGTCAATATCCGGTTACAGTAACTGAATTGTCTAAAAGTTATGATGAACATGTAGTCTTCAAAAATGCTAATTTAGTTGTAGAGCGTGGAGAAAAAGTAGCTTTTGTAGGTAGAAACGGAGAAGGAAAGTCTACTATGGTGAAAGCTATTATGGGTGAAATTGATTTTGAAGGTGGCTTACAACTTGGGCATAATGTGCAAATAGGATATTTTGCGCAAAATCAAGCTGCTTTGTTAGATGAATCACTATCTGTTTTTGAAACGATTGATGCTATTGCAGAAGGTGATATCCGAACTAAAATCAAAGATATTTTGGGGGCTTTTATGTTTGGTGGCGACGATGTGACTAAGAAAGTGAAAGTACTTTCTGGTGGTGAAAAAACGCGTTTGGCAATGATTAAACTGTTGTTAGAACCTGTGAATTTGCTAATTCTTGATGAGCCTACCAATCACTTAGATATGAAAACCAAAGACATCATCAAAGATGCGCTGAAAGCTTTTGACGGAACTTTGATTTTGGTATCGCACGATCGTGATTTCTTAGACGGATTGGCAACTAAAGTGTTTGAGTTTGGTAACAAACGTGTAAAAGAACATTTCGAAGATATTTCTGGATTCCTCGAAATGAAAAAAATGGAAAATCTACGCGATATAGAGCGTAAGTAAAATAAAAGTGTGAGTACTGTTATCCAAAATTAAAATTGTACTTTTGCACTCCAAATTCGGTAAAACTGTATGAGAACCAAAACGTTAAAGAAGAATAAGATCAATGTAGTAACCTTAGGTTGTTCTAAAAATGTATACGATAGTGAAGTATTAATGGGACAACTAAAGGCGAGTGGAAAAGACGTAGCATATGAAGAGGAAGGCAATATTGTGGTCATCAACACCTGTGGATTCATCAATAATGCCAAGGAAGAAAGTGTAAATACCATTTTGGATTACGTTCAGCGTAAAGAAGAAGGTTCAGTAGATAAAGTATTTGTTACCGGATGTTTGAGTGAGCGTTACAAACCGGATTTAGAGAAAGAAATTCCAGATGTAGATCAATATTTTGGAACATCTGATTTACCTATATTATTAAAAGCCTTAGGAGCAGATTATCGCCATGAATTAATTGGTGAGCGATTGACTACAACTCCTAAAAACTATGCGTATTTAAAGATTGCAGAAGGTTGTGACAGACCTTGTAGTTTTTGTGCAATTCCATTAATGCGTGGGAAACATAAAAGTACACCGATTGAAGATTTGGTAACCGAAGCCAAAAAACTTGCTGAAAAAGGGGTGCAGGAATTGATTTTAATTGCGCAAGATTTAACCTATTACGGACTAGATCTTTACAAAAAACGCAATCTTGCTGAATTACTAAAAGAATTGGTAAAAGTAGAAGGTATTGAATGGATTCGTTTGCATTATGCATTTCCAACAGGTTTCCCAATGGATGTGTTGGAAGTAATGAACAACGAACCTAAAGTTTGTAATTATTTAGATATTCCGCTTCAGCATATTTCAGACAGTATTTTGAAAAGTATGCGTCGCGGAACTACACAAGCTAAAACTACCAGGCTGTTAAAAGAATTCCGTGCGGCTGTTCCAAACATGACAATCAGAACCACTTTAATTGTTGGATATCCGGGTGAAACTGAAGAAGATTTTCAAACATTGAAAGATTGGGTTCAGGAAATGCGTTTTGAGCGTTTAGGTTGTTTTACCTATTCTCACGAAGAAAATACGCATGCGTACAATTTGGAGGATAATGTTCCGGAAGAAGTAAAACAAGCTAGAGCAACTGAAATTATGGATATTCAATCGCAAATTTCTTGGGAATTAAACCAAGAGAAGATTGGTGAAACTTTCCGTTGTATGATTGACCGTAAAGAAGGAAATTACTTTGTAGGTAGAACCGAATTTGATAGCCCGGATGTAGATAACGAAGTGTTGATCGATGCAACTCAGTTCTATTTAAAAACAGGAGAATTTGTAGATATCAAAATCATAGATGCTGCAGATTTCGATTTATATGGAGAACCGGTTAAGCAATAAAGGCTATCGGTTTTTCATGATTGAAGTTTGAATTTGGAGAACTAAATCCAAGATCTTCGTTATTTAGATATTAACTAAAATTTAGGATTTTAACAGTCTTATCAACGTATCTTTGCGTTTTCATACGACAGACTAGACTAACTTATGGCTGAATGTATTTCTTATAGAAAAACAAATTACTTTTCTTCTCTTATTGCAGATTATCTAGATCAAAAGGAAACTCTTAAAGATCTTTACAATCATTTCCCAAATGTTGAATCTTTTCAGAAGCAAATAAATGAAAAGTCTTCTTTCCAACAATCACATAGAACTGTTTTAAAGAATGCACTTTTGAAGCAATATGAAAGTTTCAAAATAACAGAGATTTCAGAAAGTAATATTGTTGCGCTAGAAGATCAGAATACTTTCACCATCACTACAGGTCATCAACTTAATTTATTTACAGGGCCGTTATATTTTTTGTATAAGATCGTTTCTACCATCAATTTAACTAAGGAATTGAAAGAATCGTATCCTACGTATAATTTTGTTCCGGTATATTGGATGGCCACTGAAGACCACGATTTTGAGGAAATCAGTTATTTCAACTTTAAAGGGAAGAAGATTCATTGGAATAGAGAAAGTGCTGGTGCTGTAGGTCATTTTTCTACAGATGGATTGGCTGAAGTTTTTGAATTATTCTCTCAAGATTTAGGAATAGGAAAAAATGCCGAAACACTCAGAGAATTATTCACAAATGCGTATTTGAGGCACGATAATTTAACGGATGCTACTCGCTATTTGGTAAACGAATTGTTTGGTACGTACGGATTGGTGATTGTTGATGGCGATGACAAAGCTTTGAAAGAATTGTTTGTTCCGTATGTGAAAGAAGATATTTTTCAAAATACAGCGTTTCAACAAGTTTCAAAATCGGCTGAAAAGTTAGCAGATTTAGGATACAACGTTCAGGTAAATCCTAGAGAAATCAATATGTTTTACCTTACCGAAAACGGAAGAGAGCGTATTGTTGAAGTAGAAGGAAATTATGAAGTTTTGGATACTGATGTTTCTTTTTCAAAAGAAGAATTGCTTCGAGAGTTAGAAAATTATCCCGAAAAATTCAGTCCAAACGTAATTATGCGTCCATTGTATCAAGAGGTGATTTTACCTAATCTTTGTTACATTGGCGGCGGTGGCGAGTTGGCGTATTGGTTAGAATTGAAATCTAATTTTGATGTGGTAAATATTCCGTTTCCTATGTTGTTATTACGTAATTCAGCGTTATTAGTTACGGCAAAACAAGCCCAAAAATTAAAGAAATTAAACATTTCGTATCCCGATTTGTTTTTGAAACGTGATAGTTTTATTAATAAAAAGGTTAGAGAGATTTCAAATATAGATATCGATTTTTCGCATCAGAAAAAACATTTGGAATCACAATTTAAGGAGTTGTATAATTTAGCTGAGCAGACAGACCCATCTTTTATTGGTGCCGTAAAAGCTCAAGAAATTAAGCAGCTTAAGGGGTTAGAAAATTTAGAAAAACGATTGTTGAAAGCTCAAAAAAGAAAGTTATCTGACCACGTACTTAGAATTACTGATTTACAAAATGAACTATTCCCAAATCAATCATTACAAGAAAGAAATCTAAATTTTTCAGAAATGTTTTTGATGTACGGAGACGAGTTGATTCCTATGTTGTTGGAAAATTTAAAACCATTGAAAGGCGAATTTCTTGTTTTAGAAAAATAACTATACCTCAAAAATAAAGCCTTTTCGAGTAAGCATTTCGTACCTGTCATGGTCAAACTGATACAGTTTGGCAGCTCTGTGCGAAACATTCATCTCTTTTTCTTCAAGAGCGATAAGCAACTTCATTTTTAGAATTTTTCGTCTAAAATTTGGTTTGTCAAGTTGAATGCCTAATACTTCTTGATACAATTGCATTAGTTGTAAAAGTGTAAATTTCTCAGGAAGTAAATTAAATCCTATTGGCGCTCTTTTAACTTTAGCTCGAAGATGTTCTAGGCTGAAGTTTAAAATTTCATTGTGGTCATAAATTAAATTTCCAATATCTTTTAGCTTAAACCATTTAGCGTCAGCCGCTGTAAATCCTGCTTTAATATCAAAATCAGATTTCTTTATAAGAGCATAATACCCAATGGTAATTACGCGTCCCAAAGGGAAACGTCCAGGTTCTCCAAAAGCTTTTAATTGCTCTAAGTAAAGATCTTTTATGCCGGTAGTTTCTCTAAGCAAACGTTGAGCTGCTTCATCAATACTTTCTTCTTCTTTAATCCATCCACCTGGTAAAGCCCATTTACCTTTGCTAATACCATTAGCATGCTGAATAAGTAATACTTCTAAATTTCCATTGTCAAAAGTGAAAATGACACAGTCAATAGTAATGGCATTGATCACCGATTTTTCAATGATCTTACCCGATTCTTCGTCTATAAATTGCTTCACCATGAAGTTAGAAATGTTTAGGTAGTAGGTTTAAAATAGATTACAAAAATATAAAAATAGAAAAATATTGCAGTTTTGTTCCTAAAATCATAAAAAAAGCCTTTCCGAAGAAAGACTTTAAAAATGTAAAAAAGATTTGAATTCTTTTATGGAGTTATAAAAACACCTTCCCAACCAAAATTTGTTTTTTCAAAACTTGCTCTAACGTGATTTGGTCGTTTTATTTGTAAAATTTCTATTTTTTCTGGTACAAAATAGAGCATCGCAAAATTCCCTCCATGATCGTTGTACTCAATGTCGTCTGGATGATCAATGATAGTTCCTGGTCCATCACTGGTTATATAATCTATCTTGGAATAATCTGGTATTTTATCCCATTTCTTTTTAAGAGCATCTTTGTCTCTTTCTATTTCAACATACGCAATCATGTTGATTTGAGTAAGCGTTTCAGGATTAAAAAATAATAAGCTTACTTCATTGTGTTCTTTTATATGCCTCATTTTTTTTGAGCGCTTATCAGTATACGCTACTAAAAAATTAGCATCAATTACATCTCTAAGAACCATGGTTCTCTGCCTGATATGTCCATTAAATCCGCAGCTTGCCATAGTGAAATACCTGTAGGGATGATCTTTCTTTTTTACTGCAGAGGACAATTCAGAAAATAAGTTTGTTAGCATCTGTCTTGTCATAATCTGATTTTTAGTTACTTACAATATACGAAAAAGCAATTTAAATAACCAAAAAATACGATAATCGTAAGATTTATAGGTTGTACCTTTGTAAAAAAGGTTTTTAGTATGCACAATATAGATATAGATTTGGTAGAAATGACTTTGGATGTAACCAAGTATGTCATCAATAGAATTACCAAAACTAATCCCGAATTGGGAATGCCAAAGAAAGAAGAGGAACTAAAGCGATTGGTTGGTGAAACTATTACTTCTGAAGGAATAGGCGGAGAAAAGGCTTTTGAGCTTTGGAAAGATGTTTTGGTAAAAAGTACGGTTCCTGTGGATCATCCAAGAAATTTAGCTTTTGTACCAGCTTCCCCAACGCGGTCGGCTATTATGTTTGATTTGGTAACGGCAGCTTCTAGTATTCATGGTGCATTTTGGATGGAAGGAGCTGGAGGTATTTTTGCTGAAAATGAAGCAATGCGATGGCTGGTTTCGTTAACCGGAATGCCAGAGCCAGCTTTTGGAGTTTTTACTAGTGGAGGAACGGCAGCAAATCTTTCGGCAATGGTAACCGCACGAGAATGTTGGAGAGATTTGCATGAGGAGAACAAATCAAAACGTGGTTTGATCATCGCTTCTGTAGGAGCGCATTCTTCTATAAAAGCTATGGCTAAAGTTATTGACGCTGAAATATTATTAGTTCCAAGTGAGGAGCGTTTGACTGGAGAACAGTTGCAAGAAACTATTCAATCTTTATCAGAGACTGATAGAAAGCGATTATTTGCAGTAGTAGCTACAGGAGGGACAACCAATGCCGGAATTATAGATGATCTTAAAGGAATTGCTGATGTATGCGATAAAGAAGGTGAAGATATTTGGTTTCACGTAGATGCTGCTTACGGTGGTGGAGCTTTAGCTGCTGATTCTGTACGCCACTTGTTTGATGGTATTGAAAGAGCAGATAGCATTACTATTGATCCTCATAAATGGTTATTCTCTCCGTATGATTGTGGTGCAGTGATTTACAGAGAACCAGATTTGGCTAAAAATGCGCACGCACAGGAAGGTTCTTATCTAGATATTTTTAAAGATCCGGGAGCGCAAGGATTCAATCCAGCGGATTATCAAATTCAGTTAACGCGACGAGTACGTGGATTACCTTTGTGGTTTTCTTTGGCTATGCACGGAACGGATCGCTATAAACAAGCTATTGAGCGCGGTTTAGAGTTAGCGCAAATTGCTGGAGAATTGATAAAAAATAATAGTGATTTAGAATTGGTGAGAGATCCAAGTTTATCGTGTGTCTTATTCAGAAGGAAAGGATGGACGCCGGATGATTACCGTGATTGGACCTACAAAAATCAACGTGAAGGTTTTGCCTTGGTAACGCCAACCAAGTGGAAGCAAGGAGATACATTTGAAACCGTAGCCCGTTTTTGTTTTATAAATCCAGATACTACAGAGGAAGATATTTCTGCAATCTTGGCTTCAATGAATTAAATTTAATTTATAAATCTTATTTTTGCGCAAACAACACAATTTATGAGTTCCGAAATCAGTAAACGTTACAGTCAAAGAGGGGTTTCTGCTTCCAAAGAAGACGTGCATAACGCTATTAAAAAAGTAGATAAAGGATTATTTCCTAAGGCATTCTGTAAAATAGTTCCAGATCATTTAGCTAATGATGAGGAGTATTGCTTGATTATGCATGCCGATGGCGCTGGTACCAAATCGTCTTTAGCTTATATGTATTGGAAGGAAACCGGAGATATTTCGGTATGGAAAGGAATAGCCCAAGATGCATTGATTATGAATATAGACGATTTACTTTGTGTTGGTGCAGTAGATCATATCATGCTTTCTTCTACAATTGGAAGAAATAAAAATCTAATTCCCGGAGAAGTTATTTCGGCTATTATTAATGGAACTGAAGAATTGATCGAAGAACTCAAAAAGTTTGGTGTAAATATTCATTCAACTGGTGGAGAAACGGCAGATGTAGGAGATTTGGTGAGAACCATTATTGTAGATTCTACTGTTACGGCGAGAATGAAACGTTCTAACGTTATTGATAACGCTAACATTAAAGCAGGCGATGTTATTGTTGGTTTGGAGTCTTTTGGTCAAGCTTCTTATGAAACTGAATATAATGGCGGAATGGGGAGTAATGGTTTAACGTCTGCTCGTCATGATGTTTTTTCAAAGTATCTAGCCGAAACGTATCCTGAAAGTTTTGATGCTGCAGTGCCAGAACAATTAGTGTATTCCGGTGGAGTAAAATTGACAGATGCTGTTGAAGATGCTCCAATTGATGCAGGGAAGCTAGTGTTATCACCAACAAGAACCTATGCGCCAATTATCAAAGAAATACTTTCTAAATATTCTTCAGAAGAAATTCATGGAATGATTCATTGTAGCGGAGGTGCGCAAACAAAAATTTTACATTTTGTAGACGACCTTCATATCATTAAAGACAATTTGTTTGCTGTTCCACCTTTGTTCAAGTTAATTCAGGAACAATCTAAAACAGATTGGAAAGAAATGTATCAAGTATTCAACTGTGGTCATCGTATGGAAATTTATACCGATGAAAAAACAGCAGAAGCATTAATTGCTATTTCAAAATCGTTTAATGTGGAAGCTAAAATTGTAGGTAGAGTAGAAGCGTCAAATTCGAAAAAACTTACAATAAAAAGCGAGTATGGGACATTTGAATATTAATTAACATTTCTGTACAAAATATAGTTCAAAAAAAATCCCAATAAAAACGTTTTTATTGGGATTTTTACTCCTCTAAAGTATAGCAAAATCATTCGATTTTTCCAAGATAAGAAAATATTAAAATGACTAAAGTTGTGAACTTTTAGTTGTTAGTAAATTTTTATATATCTGTTTTTCAGTATGTTGAATTGTTTTTGTTGTAAGCTTTTTAAAATCCAAAAAAAATTATATTTCATTTTTGGCTATTTTTGCAGCATTACTTCACACGATAAAGTTATCTAAGGAAAATGCAGATTGTAAACACTTCTAAGCCAGCCAAGACCTATACGCAAGACGAAGCGTATAAGGCATCTTTAAAGTATTTCAAAGGAGACGATTTAGCCGCACGAGTTTGGGTTAATAAGTACGCGTTAAAGGATTCCGACGGAAATATATACGAGCTAACTCCTAACGACATGCATAGGAGAATTGCTAAAGAAATAGCAAGAGTAGAAAAAAAGTATCCAAACCCATTGAGCGAAGATGAGGTTTTTGATCTTATCAAAGAATTCAAATACATTGTACCGCAAGGAAGCCCAATGGCAGGTATTGGAAATCCATTTCAAGTAGGATCTCTTTCTAACTGTTTTGTTATAGGAAATAGTGGAAATTCTGATTCGTACGGTGGAATTATGAAGATAGACCAGGAGCAGGTACAATTAATGAAGCGTAGAGGTGGTGTTGGTCACGATTTGTCTCACATCCGTCCAAAAGGTTCTCCTGTAAAAAATTCTGCATTGACATCTACCGGGATTGTTCCTTTTATGGAGCGTTTTTCTAACTCAACAAGAGAAGTTGCTCAAGACGGTCGTAGAGGGGCTTTGATGCTTTCGGTTTCTATAAATCACCCGGATTCAGAAGATTTTATCGATGCTAAAATGGAGCAGGGGAAAGTTACCGGAGCCAACGTTTCGGTACGTATCGATGATGAATTTATGAAGTCTGTAGAATCAGGAGAAAGTTATACTCAAAAATATCCTATCCATAGCGATAATCCAAAATATAGCAAAGAGATCAATGCATCTGAAATTTGGAATAAAATTGTACACAACGCATGGAAATCTGCAGAACCAGGAATTTTATTCTGGGATACCATTACACGTGAATCGGTGCCAGATTGTTACGCAGATTTAGGATATAAAACGGTTTCTACCAATCCATGTGGAGAAATTCCTTTATGTCCGTATGATTCTTGTCGTTTGTTGGCAATCAACTTATTCTCTTATGTAGATAATCCATTTACGAAAGAGGCTTCTTTTAATTTTGAATTATTCAAAAAACACGTTGCTTTTGCACAACGAATGATGGATGATATTATTGATCTTGAATTGGAAAAGATAGATACTATTTTGGCTAAGATTGATGCCGATCCGGAAGGAGAAGAGGTGAAATTAGTAGAGAAAAACCTTTGGTTAAACATTCGTAAAAAAGCATATGAAGGTAGAAGAACCGGAATAGGAATCACTGCTGAAGGCGATATGTTGGCTTCATTAGGATTGCGTTACGGAACGGAAGATGCAAACGATTTTTCGGTAGAAGTACATAAAACCATTGCTTTAGAAGCCTACAGAGCTTCTGTGTATACGGCCAAAGAACGTGGTGCATTTACCATTTTTGATGCAGAAAGAGAAAAAGAAAATCCGTTCATCCTTCGTTTAAAAGAAGAAGACGAGCAGTTGTATTACGAAATGTTAGAGCATGGTCGTAGAAATATTGCATTGTTAACCATAGCGCCAACAGGTACTACGAGTTTAATGACGCAAACTACATCGGGTATAGAGCCGGTTTTCCTTCCTGTTTATAAAAGAAGAAGAAAAGTAAATCCTAACGATAAAGATGTTCGTGTTGACTTTGTAGATGAAGTAGGCGATTCTTGGGAAGAATATGTGGTTTTCCACCACCGTTTCAAACAATGGATGGAAGTTAACGGCATTGATACCACCAAAAATTACGATAACAAAGAATTAGATGAGTTGGTGAAAAAATCACCTTATTACAAAGCTACTTCTAACGATGTGGATTGGTTGAGTAAGGTACATTTACAAGGCGCAGTTCAGAAATGGATAGATCACTCAATTAGTGTAACCATCAACTTGCCAAACGATGTTTCAGAAGAGTTGGTAGGTCAGCTATATTTAGAAGCTTGGAAAGTGGGTTGTAAAGGTGTTACCGTATATAGAGACGGTTCTCGTAGTGGTGTTTTAATATCTAATGACGAAAAGAAAGAAGAAGAAACTACCAACGGAACTTCTTTCCCAACCAAACGTCCTCAGGTTTTAGAAGCCGATGTAGTTCGTTTTCAAAATGCGAAAGAAAAATGGGTTGCGTTTATTGGAATTATAGATGATAAACCTTATGAGATTTTTACTGGATTGTCTGATGATGAAGATGGAATTTTATTGCCTCGTTGGGTAGATAAGGGCTTGATTATTAAAAATAGAAATGAAGACGGAACATCACGTTACGATTTTCAGTACGAAAATAAAAGAGGGTACAAAACTACCATCGAAGGATTATCGCATAAATTTGATCCTGAATTCTGGAACTATGCAAAATTGATTTCAAGTACGCTTCGTCACGAAATGCCAATTGAAAGAGTAGTGAATTTGATCAACAGTTTACAATTAGACAGTGAATCTATCAATACTTGGAAAAATGGAGTAGCTAGAGCTTTAAAACGCTATGTACCAGATGGAACAGAGGCAAAAGGACAAAAATGTACCAATTGTAATAGTACTAATTTAATGTACCAAGAAGGCTGCTTAACATGTAAAGATTGTGGCTCTTCTAAATGTGGATAAACATCGCAATGTTTTATATCAATTTTTTTTAAAAAGAAACCGCTGGTCTTACTAGCGGTTTTTTTGTTTGTAATGAAAGCTATATACATAACCTGCACTCAATTCAGAAAAATCCGCCTGGCCCAAATTAGCATTGATATGCGCTCCTAAAAAAAAGTTATGTTGCGGTGTTTTATTGGTATTGATGAAGTAGTAGTTAAGACCCATCCTTGCGGAAATCGACTTTTTAATTTCGTAATACCAGTCTAATTCGCCTAAAACAACGGCAATTTGAGTTCCTTCCGGAGTTTCATATTCATAATCATATCCACCATTTAATTTATAGTCAATTGGATAAAATGGTTTGTAAATATTTAAGCCTAATTGAAACTCCATTCCCACGTGGCCAAGTAGCAATTCTCCACTACCAAAAACGCCAACATTGCTGGCGTATCCAAAAGGATTTTTTATAAAATGTTGATATTCTTCGGTAATCAATTGTTCTTCATTACGGATATAATCGTAGTAGTGCTCGTAGACTCTATAATAGGCACCTACTTCTAACTTATAAGTTTTGTTAATTACTTTTCCGTATGAAAAAGAAAAGTTATACACTTCTTTTTTCGTATTGAAATATTCTGAAAGTGCATTTTGCCCCAATCCAAATCGTGTTTTGATAAAATTATATGTACTTCTTTGGTGATGAGGTACGTTACTTTCTTTTGAAGTTTTGTTTGGATTGGTCTTTATTTCTGCCGCAACCGAAACTAAAAATGAGTTTAAACCTTGATTGGGTAGTCGTGTGTGTCCGTTGGAATGATGAAAATAGCCTACACCTATTTTATACTTTATTTGATTGGTTTCTTTTAATTGATAAAAAAGTAACGATTTGAAAGACCAATTAATTTTAGTGGCTATTCCTTTATTTAATGGATTATAGACACTATCGTAAATAGTATTAAAGTAAGAAGCACCCATTCCCAATTGTACAAAAAATGTTCTGCTCTTATTTAAGGAAAACTCTGTGAAAGGCACAATTGAATATGCTAAGCCAATTTTTTCAGTATTGCCAAAATGTGTTATTCCAGCCATAATTCCCGTTTTAGGTTTGTTTAATCGATAGATCCATTCAGATGAATTATTGTGGTTGTAAGTCCCAAACCCAAAGAAATAACCACTTTGTAAATTGGTTTCAGGGAAATTACTATTTGCTTCCATTGTTTTACCCAAGAAAATTTCAGGTTGTATAAATAAGCTATTCCTAGTAGGACTTTCTTGCGAGAATAAAGGAAAAACCCCTAGAAGAAAAAGAAGGTTAAAAAGTTTCAATTGGTTGGTTTTTAGTGTCAACCAAATATATAGATTCTTTCTAAAATGTATAAAAAAACGATAACACTTTAGCCTATACCATCAATTTGTTTAAAAAATGCACGTTTATCATTTCTTGTTTTTTCCAGATTGATAAGAATGGTGTCAAGTAAACTGATGGCTTCTGTGATATACATTCCTTTGTTCAGCATTACACAATCGGCATGTTGCGCCATAACAGCATCGGTAATTTCAGCTCTTGAAGGCAGCCCCTTTTTGGCTAAATTTTCCATAACCTGAGTAGCCCAAACAACAGGAATATGAGCGGCATGACAAATGCGTAGTAATTCTTTTTGTACCAATCCAATATTTTCCCAACCACATTCTACGGCCAAATCTCCTCGTGCAATCATAACTCCAATAGGTTTATGTTGCATGGCAGAGAGTAGAATTTTTACAATATTTCTAAAACCACTCATGGTTTCAATTTTTAGAATAATTCCCAGATTAGGACCTTTAATGTATTGATCTAATTCGGCTAAAAGATCTTCAACATCTGCACTGCTATTTACAAAAGACATGTTGACTACATCTGCATTTTTGACAACAAAGGCCAAATCTTTTTTATCTTTTTGAGTTAAACCAGCCAGTTTTAATTTACTTTCTGGAAAGTTAATGCCTTTATCAGCCTTCAACTTTGCACCAGATTCTTTGGCATAGGTTATTTTTACTTTTAAACACTCACCATTATTTTCTAGAATTTCTCCTTCAATTTTTCCATCATCAAAAACTATGGGTTCATTTGGTTTTACATGCTGAAATATTTCTTCTGAAGTACACGAAATAAAAGCCGGGCTAATAAGATTTCCATCATTGTCGTATTGCGCTGGCATCCCATCTTTCTTTGTTTTATAGATGAAAATTTCATCATCTTTTTTCAAGCGAATGTATTGCTCTAGTGGTGGTATTTCTCCAATTTTAAAACTGATATTCTTTTTAAATAAGAACAATTCATTTCCAGTTTGCAAGTAAGCGGAATCATAACTATGCACATAAACAAGTTTGTTTTCTTTGGCAACTACCTTAAATTCTCGGGTTTTATCACGTGTGTCATAAAACCGAATGATATCATCAGTTTCCAACGCGTTTATCATGTCTTCGGGAACCGGAACATAATGTTCGTCTTCGTCTGGGAAGAGTTCATTTTCTTTGATAAGAACAGCAATTGCAGGGTTTATTACATGGCCCAACGCATTTCTTTCGGGAGTAAGATGAACCACTTTTGGTCCAGATTTTATAGTACCTGTTCTAATTTTTGGTCCGCCCAAATCCATAGAAATTGTTACCTCTTTGTCAAGTTTGTGCATTGCATCTTTTGCGTTTTGTATCATGGCGCTCCAGGTTTCTTCATCATCATGAGCGCAATTAATACGAAGCGTATTCATACCCTCTTTCATCATATTTTCAATAAGATCGGCATTATTAGCCGCTATACTTGGTTGCGTCACCATAATTCGAACATTTCTTTTCTTGCTTTTTTCTCCTAAAAGTTCTTCGGTACGTCTTTTTAATAATTTCTCACTCTTTTTTATAGATAAAGCTGGTATTTTGATGTCTGGCGTAGTTTGATTAACATGTTTTGAAAGGTGATCTCTAGAAGCTAAAAGATTGGCCATGATATGACCTTCGGCATTTTTTAAACCACTAAATCCGTTTTTGAATAGAAAAGTTTGAAGCTCTCCAGAATGGTAATTTCTGAAGACTAGGTAATGAATCAGATTTTTAGCACTGGATTTATACTCAGCATTGAGGTTTTTTAAATACGGCCTGTAGTTTTCTTCTTCAATTTTACATTGTTTGATGATTGCATCAATTTGAGAAATTGCATGCTCAATCTTTTTAACTGATTTTCTTTTCATAAACGCTAGAAACCTGATTGTTTACTATCAAATTTACAAATGTTCTCGACCTTTATCAATTAACTAAATCGTAAAAGGAAGCTAAAAAAAATGAAAAATGACAAATGTTTGCTTCTGGTTAATTTTGATAGTCATTGGTGAAAAATCTAACCAAGAGATTTATATTAATTTTTTGTAATTTTGCACTTTAATCAGAGGATTATCTATGTTAGAAAGATTAGGATACGTAAAGCAACGTTTTGATGAAGTGTCTGATTTGATCATCCAACCGGATGTGATTGCAGACCAGAAACGTTATGTACAGTTAAATAAAGAATATAAAGATTTAAAAGAGCTTGTTGATAAGCGTGAAGAATATATCTTATTAACTTCGAATATTCAGGAAGCCGAAGAAATCATTGAAGACGGTAGCGATGCCGAAATGGTGGAAATGGCAAAAATGGAATTAGACGAAGCAAAAGAAAAATTACCTCAATTAGAAGAGGAAATCAAATTCATGTTGATTCCAAAAGATCCGGAAGATGCTAAAAACGTAATGGTGGAAATCCGTGCTGGTACTGGTGGAGATGAAGCTAGTATTTTTGCTGGAGATTTGTACAGAATGTACACTAAATACGTGGAAGGTAAAGGCTGGAAAACATCTACAGTTTCTTTTAACGAAGGAACTTCCGGTGGTTTTAAAGAGATTATCTTTGAAGTAAACGGTGAAGATGTGTACGGAACGTTGAAGTTTGAAGCGGGTGTTCACCGTGTACAACGTGTACCACAAACCGAAACTCAGGGACGTGTGCATACATCGGCAGCAACCGTAATGGTTTTACCAGAAGCAGAAGAGTTTGATGTTCAGTTAGATATGAAAGATGTACGTATTGAGCGTACTACTTCTACAGGTCCTGGTGGTCAGTCGGTAAACACCACCTATTCTGCCATTAAATTGCACCACGAACCAACTGGTTTAATTGTAAGTTGTCAGGATGAAAAATCACAGCACAAAAACCTGGAGAAAGCCATGAAAGTATTGCGTTCAAGGTTATACGAAATGGAGTTGGCTAAGAAGCAAGAAGAAGATTCTAAAAAGCGTAGTTCTCAGGTGAGTAGTGGTGACCGTTCTGCTAAAATTAGAACGTATAACTATCCGCAAGGTCGTGTAACCGATCACCGAATTGGATTAACATTGTACGATTTAGACGGAATTATCAACGGAAATATTCAAAAAATTATTGACGAACTTCAGTTGGTAGCGAATACCGAGAAACTGAAGGAATCGGAAGTATTTTAACAATAAATAATAAAGCCTCTTTAGAGGCTTTATTAATAACCTAACCCAATGACAACGGCACAACTTACTTCAGAAATTTTTAAAAAGAAATCCTTTTTATGTGTAGGATTGGATATTGATCTGAATAAAATTCCTGAAAGCTTTTTAGAAAAAGAAGACCCTATTTTTGAATTCAACAAAGCAATTATAGATGCTACGCATGATTTAGCAGTGGCTTACAAACCTAATATAGCTTTTTATGAAGCCTACGGAATTAAAGGATGGCAAGCTTTGCAAAAGACGATTGACTATTTAAATGAAAATCATCCAGAAGTATTTACCATTGCCGATGCCAAACGTGGCGATATTGGGAATACGGCTTCTATGTATGCGCGCGCTTTTTTTGAAGATATGGAGTTTGATAGCGTTACCGTTGCGCCTTACATGGGGAAAGATTCTGTAGAGCCCTTTTTAGCGTTTGAAACCAAACATACCATTTTGTTGGCATTGACCTCTAATCAGGGAGCGTTTGATTATCAAACCAAAGTTTTTGAAGGAAAAGAATTGTACAAGCATGTTTTAGAAACTTCGAAAACTTATGCCAATAGCGAAAACTTAATGTATGTAGTTGGCGCTACCAAAGCGGAATATTTTACAGAAATCAGAAAGATTGTTCCAGATAGCTTTTTGTTGGTTCCAGGAGTAGGAGCGCAAGGTGGAAACTTACAAGATGTATGCGCTAACGGATTAAGCAAAAATGTAGGTTTGTTAATCAATTCTACACGCGGAATCATTTATGCTTCTAAAGGAGAAGATTTTGCTGTGAAAGCAAGAGAAGAAGCGCAAAAATTACAAACAGAAATGGCGACTATTTTAGAAGCCAATTTCTAAAAATAAATCTTTTGAAGATTCAAATTACAGATGCGGTTGGGAACAAACTTAGTTTTAATAAGGTTCCCAGCCGCATTGTTTCTTTAGTACCAAGTCAAACGGAACTTTTGGTAGATTTAGGTTTGGCCGACTCAATTGTTGGGGTTACCAAATTCTGCATTCATCCAGCAAATATTAGAAAAAACAAAACCGTTGTTGGCGGTACCAAACAGGTGAATTTTGAAAAAATCATCGCTTTGCAACCGGATGTAATTCTGTGCAATAAAGAAGAAAACACAGCCGAAATGGTTGCTGAACTTCAACAAATAGCGCCTGTGCATGTTTCGGAAGTTGCTTCAATTTCTGAAGCTCAGCTCCTTTTTAAGCAATACGGAATTTTGTTTGATAAAGTTTTTCAGGCTGATAAATTGCTAGCGCAAATCAATTCAAAAATAGAAAAGCTTAAAACTATTTCAGATTCAGAAAAGCCTAAGTCGGCATTGTATTTTATTTGGAAAGATCCATGGATGGTTGCAGGAAATGATACGTATATCAATGAAATGATGCAGCTTTTAGGGTATCAAAATGTAATACAAGAAAATAGATATCCTCAAATTGTGCTAGATGCATTTCAAACCAATCCACCGGAATGTATACTTCTTTCGTCTGAACCTTATCCCTTTCAGAAAAAACATGTCCAACAATTAACGGAATTCTTTAAAGATTCAAAGATAGAACTCATTGATGGCGAATTATTTTCCTGGTTTGGAACACGGTTGATAAAATGATTTAGCAAATGTATTTGTCGTTAAGGTGTTGATTTATAGGTTGTATGTCATATTTATGACTATATTTGAGCATTAGTCACCTAGATTGTTAACATATACTACATATAGAAACGAAACCACAAAGCAGTGGCTTACATTTGTTCATGGAGCAAGTGCAGATGCTAGTGTTTGGTCATTTCAAATAGATTTTTTCAGAAAGTATTACAATGTGTTGGTATTAGATTTCAAAGGTTTTACGTCTGAAGAGATTGAAAAAACAACAAGTTCAAACTTTACATTTGAATATGTAGCCTCGGAAGTTGTGAATGTTTTGGATATGGAAAGAATTGATCAATCTCATTTCGTAGGAACATCCTTGGGAAATATAATTATAAGACAGCTTTTAGAAGATATTCCCGATAGAATGAACGGTGTTATCATGACTTCTGCAATTCTACATTTCAATTTAATGATATCGATGTTGTTGTATCTAAATATATTTTTGCAAAGATTCATTCCACATAGAATTTTGTATGCTGTAACTATGGTAACGAGTACGCCAATGCCTTGTAATAAACCAACCAGAGAGCATTTCTTTGCCAATCTTCACAATATATCTAAAGATTCGTATAAACTTTGGTTACGTTTAGCAAAAGAGAATTTTGCGTTGATGCACTTTTTTAATTTGATAGGATTACGTTCTGAGGTTCTTTTCATAAGTGGCAATCAAGATTATATTTTTTTACCCTATGTAAAGAAGTTTGTAAAGGCCAATAAATCTGCCACTTTAAAGATTATTCAACGTAGTGGACATGGAGTAAATATTGATAAAAAAGATGTGTATAACGAAACGGTTTTAGAGTATTTTAGAGAAATAGAACAGCGCGATCGTTATGTTCAGTCTTCTTTTTACAATAGTGTGGTTTCGCGTTAAAACACAAAAAAGACCAACTGATCAAAATTGGTCTTTAATGCTAATTCAAATATTTTCTTCCAACTATACTATTCCTTAACGGGAACGGTGCAAATGTCTTACTATTAATCCGTTATAAAGTTAATTTAACGTTAGCTCTTCATAAACTAAAGTTCAATTATATTAGTCTTGCATAGCAAATACTTTTTGAAGTAATGTAGTTGTTCTCTCATTTATATTGGTTCGTATTTCTTTTTCTTCTACGGCTATCATGGTAAAAACCCCGTCTAATGCTTTGTTGGTTACATAATCTGTTAAATCTGGATTTACGTCGTTGGTAAGTGGTAAACTGTTGTATTTTGAAATTAAATTACTCCATATTTCTGTTGCTCCAACTTTGGACAATGAATTATTGATTACAGGTGAAAACTTATTATAAAGTGCTGTAGTTGTTTTTTGTTCCAAGTAGTTTGTGGCAGCATTGTCATCGCCTAGTAAAATATTTTTAGCATCAGCAAAAGTGATTTCTTGTACGGCATTCACGAATATTGGAGTAGCTTCTTTTACGGCATCTTCAGCTGCTCTATTGAGTAATTTCAAACCTTCATCAGCTAAATTTCCTAGACCAACTTTGCGCAATCCTTCATCTACTTTTTGAAGTTCTGCCGGTAGTGTAATCTTTACTAATTGATTTTTATAGAAACCATCTGTTTCTGTCAATTTAGTTACTTCTTTATCAATTCCTTTATCCAAGGCCTGTTTCAAAGCGTTTGCAATATCTGCATTGGTAATTACACTATTGGGTAAATTATTTACGGCTTTTTGAAGTTCTGCGCAGCTAACAAGTGAGCAAATGATACAGAAGGAAATAAGAAGTTTTTTCATGATTAAGCATATTTTATTTCGAAACTAGATAAAAAAAAGCGCTTACATAAGCGCTTTTTCAAATATTTAAGAAATAGTTTTAATCCTGAGCTCCAAATACTTGTTGTAGAAGGTCTGTAGTTCTTGAAGAAATATCTGTTCTAATTTCTTTTTCTTCAACAGCTATCATAGTGAAAACGCCGTCTAATGCTTTTAGCGTTACATAATCTGTAATATCTGGATTCACGTCTTTTGTAAATGGTAATTTATTGTATTTAGTTATGATGGCTTCCCAAATTTTATCAGCTCCAACTTTGGAAAATGAAGTTTCAATAACAGGAGAAAATTTCTCATACAAAGGAGTGGTAGTTTTACCTTGTAAATAAGTTGTCGCCGCGTCATCTGCACCCATGAGAATATTTTTGGCATCGTCAAACGTAATTTCGCTTACAGCATTTACAAAAATAGGGGTAGCTTCTTTTACGGCATCTTCAGCAGCTCTGTTCATTGCCAATATTCCTTTGTCTGCTAGGTCACCAAAACCAGCGGCTCGCAAAGCTTTATCAACTTTCTGTAATTCTTCCGGAACCACAATCTTTACCAATTCATTTTTATAAAATCCGTTTTCAGCGGTTAATTTTTCAACTTGCTCATCAATTCCTTTATCTAAGGCTTCTCTAAGTCCAGCAGCGATGTCTGCATTGGACAAGTCTATGTCAGAACCTGAAACAACTTCGCTTGCTTTAGTGAGTACAGATCCTACATTTATTTGAGCATTTGCTTGATAGCTTACTGCTGTGATTGCCGTGATTACTAGGGTTGTGTATAATTTCTTCATGATTTTATATTTATCGGTTGAGAATTCAAAGTAAAAGCCTTCTCTACTTTTTTCATAGGAAAATTTCTTATATTACATTTATTTTAACATGATAATAGTTAACTAAAAATGATTGTTTTATTATTGTAAACTATCGTTTTTCGTTCTATATGTAGCTTGATGGCTCTAGAAAGTACAATTTTTTCCAGATCTTTCCCTTTCATGACCAGATCTTTGATGTCGTGCGTGTGCGTAACTCTGGCAACATCTTGTTCAATAATGGGGCCGGCATCGAGTTCTTCGGTTACATAATGACTGGTAGCTCCAATAATCTTTACACCTCTTTTGTAAGCTGAATGATACGGTTTAGCACCCACAAAAGCTGGTAAAAAGGAATGATGAATATTGATAATCCTGTTTGGATACAAATCAATAATTTTTTCCGATACAATTTGCATATACCTTGCCAAAACTATAAAGTCGATTTCAAATTTTTGAAGTAATTCAATTTGAAGGGCTTCTGCTTCACCCTTGGTTTCTTTAGTTACAGGAATGTGATAATACGGAATTCCAAAATTCTTCGCTGCTGTTGCTAAATCAGGATGATTACTGATGATTAGCGGAATTTCAACTTCCCATTCACCAGCATTGTACCTGCTTAAAATATCGTATAAACAATGATCGTATTTGCTAACAAACACAGCCATTTTTGGTTTGTAATCAGATGGAAATAGTTGCCATTCCATTTCATAAGTTCCAGCAATAGCTTCAGAAAATTCCTTTTTGAAAGTACTGTAAGCAAAGGATGTGTGCTCAAAAACACTTTCCAGTCGCATAAAGAAAGTTCCGTTTTCGCTGTCTACGTGTTGATCTATGTAAACAATATTTCCCTTTTGTTGGTAAATAAAATTAGTCACCGCCGCTATGATTCCCGTTGCATCTTTGCAATGAATCAGTAACATTACTTTTTCCATCTAAAAAATGATTAAGAAGTTAAAGTTACATTTTTTGAAAAAGTTTTTTTCAAACCGAAAATAATTTTGAACGAAGTGTAAATAAGTGTGTTGTTTTTTGGTTTTTCCGTAAATTGCGACACATAAATGCATACATTATTAAAAATGAAGCAACCAAATATCTATAAGCCCAAATATAAAGTTAGAATAGTAACCGCAGCATCACTTTTTGATGGTCATGATGCAGCTATCAATATCATGCGTCGTATTATTCAATCTACTGGTGTAGAGGTAATACATCTTGGTCACGACCGTAGTGTAGAAGAAGTAGTAAATACTGCCATTCAAGAAGATGCCAATGCTATTGCCATGACGTCTTATCAGGGCGGACATACCGAGTATTTTAAATATATGTACGATTTGCTTCAGGAAAAAGGAGCCGGACACATCAAAATTTTTGGTGGTGGCGGTGGTGTAATTCTTCCTGAAGAAATTAAAGAATTGCAAGACTATGGTATCACGCGCATTTATTCGCCAGATGATGGTCGCGAACTTGGTTTGCAAGGTATGATCAATGATTTGGTGGAATTGTCTGATTATCCTAGCCCATCCCTAACCCTTCCCAAAGGGAAGGAAATTGGAACTGCTTTAGTTGAGAAGAATGTAAATTGTATTGCGAGATTGATCTCTTTTGCAGAAAATTTTCATGATAAATTTATAGAAAGCTTTCACCCTTTGGGGGAATTGAAGGGGGATAAAATTCCGGTTTTAGGAATCACAGGAACGGGCGGAGCTGGTAAATCTTCGTTGGTAGATGAGTTAGTGCGTCGTTTTTTAATTGATTTCCCTGAAAAAACCATCGGAATTATTTCTGTAGACCCGTCTAAACGTAAAACGGGTGGTGCGCTTTTAGGAGATAGAATTCGAATGAACGCAATCAATAATCCTAGAGTGTACATGCGTTCGTTGGCTACTCGACAATCTAATTTAGCATTGTCTAAATATGTAGCTGAAGCGGTTGAGGTGTTGAAAGCAGCGAAATATGATTTGATCATTCTGGAAACTTCGGGAATTGGTCAAAGTGATACCGAGATTTTGGATCATTCTGATGTTTCTTTATATGTGATGACCCCAGAATTTGGTGCGGCAACACAATTGGAAAAAATTGATATGCTTGATTTTGCTGATTTGGTTTCTATCAATAAATTCGATAAACGTGGTGCTTTAGATGCGTTGCGTGATGTGAAAAAGCAATACCAGCGCAATCATAATTTATGGGAAGCCGATGTAAACGATATGCCAATTTTTGGTACGATTGCTTCTCAATTTAACGATCCGGGAACCAATTCGCTTTACAAAGCAATCATGGATACCATTGCAGAAAAGACGACAAGCGAGTTGCATTCTACCTTTGAGATCTCTAAGGAGATGAGTGAAAAGATTTTCGTGATTCCGCCAAATCGTACGCGTTATTTGTCTGAGATTTCAGAAAACAATCGTTCGTATGATGCTACGGCGAAAACACAAGCTGAAGTTGCTCAAAAGTTATACGGAATTTTCAAAACGATTTGTTCGGTTGCAAACATTAATTCAGAAACAATTGAGCAATCATTATTATTGACAAGTAGCTTAGATGAAGAAAAAATCCTAAGTTATGCCAACGATTCAAACCAACAGTTTTTACAGCTTTTAGTTGCCGAATTCAATAAGGTGAAAATGAACCTAGATCCTTACAATTGGGAAGTCATTGTAACTTGGGACGAAAAAGTAAATAAATATAAAAATCCTGTCTACAGCTTTAAAGTTCGTGACAGAGTGATTGAAATAAAAACACATACCGAATCGCTTTCGCATTCACAAATACCAAAGGTAGCGTTGCCAAAGTATCAGGCTTGGGGCGATATTTTAAAATGGGTGTTGCAAGAAAATGTTCCGGGTGAATTCCCGTATACCGCTGGTTTATATCCGTTCAAAAGAGAAGGGGAAGACCCAACGCGTATGTTTGCCGGTGAAGGTGGACCAGAGCGTACCAACCGTCGTTTTCATTACGTGAGCTTAGGTATGCCAGCCAAGCGATTGTCCACTGCTTTTGATTCGGTTACCTTGTACGGAAACGATCCTGATTACCGCCCGGATATTTACGGTAAAATTGGTAATGCCGGCGTTTCCATTTGTTGTTTAGACGATGCTAAAAAGTTGTATTCCGGCTTCGATTTGAGTCATCCAACCACTTCGGTTTCTATGACGATTAATGGTCCGGCTCCTATGTTATTAGGCTTTTTCATGAATGCAGCTATCGATCAAAACTGTGAAAAATACATCAAAGAGAATGGTCTGGAAGCTGAAGTTGAAGCAAAACTAAAAGCATTGTACGACGACAAAGGTTTGGCAAGACCATCGTACAAAGGAGAGTTACCAGAAGGAAATGACGGTTTAGGATTGTTGTTATTAGGAGTTACCGGAGATCAAATTTTACCTGCGGATGTCTATAGCAAAATCAAAACTGAAACCTTAGCCCAAGTACGTGGAACGGTTCAGGCAGATATTTTAAAAGAAGATCAAGCACAGAATACCTGTATTTTCTCTACGGAATTCGCATTGCGATTGATGGGCGATGTACAAGAGTATTTTATAGAGAAATTGGTACGTAACTTCTATTCAGTTTCTATTTCTGGGTATCACATTGCGGAAGCTGGAGCAAACCCAATAACGCAATTGGCGTTTACTTTGGCCAACGGATTCACATACGTAGAGTATTACTTGAGTCGTGGTATGGATATCAATGCCTTCGGACCTAATTTATCATTCTTTTTCTCAAACGGAATCGATCCAGAATATGCAGTGATTGGTCGTGTGGCTAGAAGAATTTGGGCAAAAGCCTTGAAGCAGAAATACGGTGCGAACCCAAGAGCACAAATGCTGAAATATCACATTCAGACTTCAGGTCGTTCGTTACATGCTCAAGAAATTGATTTCAACGATATCAGAACCACGTTACAAGCCTTGTACGCTATTTACGACAACTGTAATTCGTTACACACCAACGCATATGACGAAGCGATTACCACGCCAACAGAAGAGTCGGTACGTAGAGCAATGGCAATTCAGCTCATCATCAACAGAGAATTAGGGTTGGCGAAGAATGAAAACCCAATTCAAGGTTCGTTCATTATTGAAGAATTGACCGATTTGGTTGAAGAGGCCGTATTAACAGAGTTTGACAGAATTACCGAGCGTGGAGGTGTTTTAGGAGCAATGGAAACCATGTACCAGCGTTCTAAAATACAAGAAGAATCTTTGTATTACGAAACCTTAAAACACAACGGAAGTTTCCCTATAATTGGTGTAAACACGTTTTTAAGTAGTAAAGGTTCGCCAACGGTAATTCCGGCAGAAGTAATTCGTGCAACGGAAGAAGAGAAGAAAAATCAGATTAAAACTTTAGAAAACTTGCATCAATCTTTTGCGGGTAAAGCAGAAGAAGGTATTGCAAAAATTCAGCAAGCAGCCATTCAAAATCAAAATATTTTTGAAGAGTTAATGGAAGCCACCAAGTATTGTTCGTTAGGGCAAATTACTTCGGCATTGTTTGAAGTAGGAGGGCAGTACCGTAGAAATATGTAAGTCATTATTAATAATAGTAAAACAAAAAAGGGAATGCACTCAACAGATTGCATTCCCTTTTTTTAAAGGCATTTGAAATATTTGTTAATGACAGTTTGGTTGCGCTTTCACCATTAAGCTCATGTTAGATGGTGAAACATAAGGTATTCCTAAACCTAATCCTCTTAGGATAAAAAATACACCTATAATGGCAACAAAAACGGGTACTAGTTTTTGAATTCGTTGTCTTGTTGCTATGGTTAGAAAATTACCTAAATAAGCAGCTGCACTCATTAGAGGTAAAGTTCCTAGTCCAAAAGCAATCATATACAAAGCACTTTCTATTGGTTTTCCCAAAGCCAATGCTCCAAAAATGGCCATATATACCAAACCGCATGGTAATAATCCATTCAGAAATCCAATCGAAAAAAGGGAAGAAAAACTTCTTTTTTTGAATTGTTTTCCAAGTGCAGATTTTACGTTACTTATGGCTTTGAATATAGGTTTTGTAATGCCTGTTTTTTGTAATGTTTTAGTTGGTAAAACAACCGCAATGATCATAAGAATTCCTACTGCAATAGATAGTTGCTGTTGGTATCCACTGAGATAAAATCCGGTGCCTAGAATACCAAAAATGGCTCCTACACTTGCGTAGCTTGTAAATCTACCGAAATGGTAACTTAGAATCTGAAAGAACTTTTTCAATGGTTTATCTCGGTCTAGCGGTAACATAAAAGCTATGGGGCCGCACATGCCAACACAGTGAAAACTTCCTAAAAGGCCTAATATGAAAGCTGAGGCAAACATGCTAGAAAACAAGTTGTTTTTTGGTCAAAAACTCTTGACCATTATAGCTCCATTCAATTTGAATGTTCCACCGACCGTCCTTTAAGCGATTGTTAGGTATGAGCAAATGTGAATCAGATAGTGAAATAGGAATTTCAAAATCCTGCTGCTTATCGGACGGTCTATAAAGGAACATTGTACCCGAAATCTCTTTCGGATTTAACAAAGGGGGAAATTGAATTTTTAAACCATCTGTTGTTTTTTCTGCCAATACCTGCATGCCCAGCATATTGGTAACTTTTTCTTTATTGATCTCTTTTTGGTAAGCAAGTTCTTCTTTATAGTAATCTTCGGTTACCAAATCATAATCATATTTTTTGTTGGTGGTCATATTCACTATGAAGTACATAATGAATGAAATGAACGCTACAAAAGCGACAACCACGCCAAATCCCCAATTCAATTTAATTTTCATACCTAACAAATTTTAAAATTCACATAAAGTTATGGGCTCTGTCTTGTTGCTCTTCAAGACTTATTATTGAATAAACTCAGATTTTTTGCCCGATGAAATTGAGTTTTTACATGCGTTAACTGATTGCCGGAAGTAACCATTTTTAGGCTTGTGTGGCTAGGTTGAAATAGCTAGCTACCAACAATCAACTAACAACATAAATGCTATCTAAAACTTCGTGGCCCCATAAAATTGGTAGTGCAGGTTTCTATTAATTTTCCTTCACTATACACACCAAGTTGTAGTTTTGTTTTATCACCATCTAAAAAGGCTTCGTCTAGTTCAATAAACAGCGTTCCTTCTGCTAAACCTTGTTTTGGGACGGTGATTTCATCTTTAGAAACTAGTTTGATAACTCCATCTTTACCCATTAATTGAAAGGTTACATGACCAATTTCTTCAGTGGTTTTATTTATAATTTTATATGTAAAGACATTGCTGATGGTTTCCTCATCTACATGTTGATACAGTTGTCCTGGTAATCTTAAAACAGTTGCTTCTACATCATTTCTTAAGAATAATAATCCGATAAGAACCGCGGTTAAAATTCCAAGTACTGTGGAGTAACCTTTCATTCTGGCAGTGAATTTGAACTTCTCTTTTTTTGAAATTTCATCTTCACTTGCATAACGAATTAGTCCTTTAGGAAGATTCACTTTTTCCATGATGGTGTTACACTCATCAATACAAGCAGTACAGTTTACACACTCTAATTGTGTTCCATTTCTAATATCAATCCCTGTAGGGCAAACCGTTACACATTGATTACAGTCGATACAATCTCCGAAACCAAGCGCTTTTCTGTCTTCATTTTTTCTGAACTTTTTTCGACCATTTTCAGCTTCGCCACGTTTATGGTCATAGGCAACAATGATTGATTTGTTATCTAAAAGGACACCTTGCAATCTACCGTAAGGACAAGCAATGATGCATACTTGTTCTCTAAACCAACTAAAAACAAAGTAAAAAACTCCGGTGAAGATTAGTAAAGAAATAAGCGTGCTTACGTGTGTCGTTGGCCCATCTGTGATGTATTGTAAAAGAACGTCGCTACCTATTAAATAGGCTAAGAAAACATTGGCAATGATAAACGAGATGATGAAAAAGATACACCATTTAATTACTCTCTTTCTTATCTTTTCAGCGTTCCAAGCTTGTTTGTCTAAACGCATTTGTGCACCGCGATCTCCTTCAATCCAATATTCAATTCGTCTAAACACCATTTCCATAAAAATGGTTTGAGGACAAATCCAACCGCAGAAGATTCTACCAAAAACAACGGTGAACAGTGTGATGAAAACAACTCCTACGATCATGGATATTACAAACAAATAGAAGTCTTGCGGCCAAAAAGGAAATCCGAAAATATTAAACCTTCGTTCCAGTACATTAAAAAGTAAGAACTGGTTTCCGTTTATTTTTACAAAAGGAGCCGCAATGAGGAAAGCCAAAAGAATATAGCTAACAATTTTTCGCTTATCGTAATAAGCGCCGCTCGGTTTTTTAGGGTATACCCAAGAGCGTTTGCCTTCCTCATTGATGGTTCCTATGGAATCTCTGAACTTTTCCTTGTCTGTAGTTTTCACAACAGTTTGTTTTTAGTTCATGGCTGCAGCATCTGCCTCCATGGTTTCTGTTTCAGTGTTTGTTTCAGATGTTTCTTCTGAAGTAGCTTCAGCAGCCTTATCAGCACCTTCTGGAGCCCAAATGATATCTCCTTGTGGTTCTTTAGGGTTTGCTGGCGTAGTACCGTATAAACTGATCACGTAACTTGCTACTTGTTGTCTTTCGGATGGTTTTAGTGTTTGTTTCCAAGCAACCATACCTTTACCATCTCTACCACCTTCTGAAATAGTATGGAATACATTTTTGATTCCGCCGCCTAAAATCCAGTGATTGTCCGTTAGGTTTGGTCCAATTCCTCCACCACCATCTGGTGCATGACAAGCCACGCAGTTAGCGTTGAAAATATTTTGACCTTTCGTAAGATCGGTAGCTTCTGTAAGTAATGTTACAGTGTTTTCATCTACCAAGTCTTTAGCCGTAAGTTTATATTTTTCGATAGCGATTTGTGCTTCTGCAACATCTTTTTCATATTCTGCTGCCTGAAGATCGGCTCCGAAAATATGAAATCTAGCCATGTAGATAAAACCAATTACAATAGTGACATAGAAAAGACCAATCCACCATGGAGGTAAATTGTTATCTAGTTCTTTGATGCCGTCATAATCATGTGTTAAAATAATTTCACCTTCTTCTTCTATAGGTTTTTGATCTAGTAGTTTTGTGTATAATTTACGGTACCAAGCATTTTCTCTTGCAAGTGCTTTTTGTTCTGCAAGTTCCTTTTTGCGCTCTTCGGTCATTATGGCGTTTGTAATTGCTTGCATAGTACCTACAATTACTTCTAAACCAATTAATCCGATAGTGAACAATCCTATAAAAATAGGAACTTCAGGATAGGTTAAAAATGCAGGTTGATCACCAGAATCTATGAAATATTCTGCTGCAGCAGCTACCAAAGCGACAATTACAATGACTCTTAAATAGGATATAAAACTTCTCATAATTGTTTTTTATTGGTTGTTATCTGAATCTTCTTCTAGCGGTAAAGCGCTGATTTTATTAATGTACTCTTTCTTTCTAGTAAATGCTCTTACAGTGATCATTGTAAAGAATGAAAAGAATATTAAGAGCGAGATGATAGGATAAATATCCACATCTGAAATGGTGTCTAAATGATGTTTGATAAACTTTAGCATGGCTCTTAGTTTTGTGCAGTACTTTCGTCTGCATTTTTAATTTTGATATCAGTACCCAATCTTTGTAAGTATGCAATAAGCGCTACAATTTCTCGGTCTTTCATTTCTACAAAATCTTCACCTCTCTTGGAAGCTTGAGCTTTTGCTTTCTCGTAGCTTTCTGCCCAGTCAGGATCTGTATACAAATTCTTTTCTATCTGAGCAGCTTGTGCTTCCATAGATTCTTGCGCGTTGGCAATTTCATCTTCGGTATATGGTGTTCCCAAAGAAACCATAGCTTCTAACTTCGTTTGAATTTGAGAACGATCATGTTTTTTGTTATCAGATAACCAAGAGTATTTTGGCATGATAGAACCAGATGAAGTTGATTGTGGATCCCACATATGGTTAAAGTGCCAGTTATCAGAATATTTACCACCAACTCTTAATAAATCTGGTCCAGTACGCTTACTTCCCCATAAGAAAGGATGATCATATACATACTCACCTGCTTTAGAATATTCTCCATAACGTTCGGTTTCGCTACGGAATGGACGAATCATTTGAGAGTGACAACTCACACAACCTTCACGGATGTACAGATCTCTACCTTCAATTTCTAAAGGAGTATATGGTTTTACGCTTGATATGGTAGGGATATTTGAGTCAACCATTAATGTTGGTACAATTTGAATAACACCACCAATAGCTACTGCAACTAGTGATAGGGCAGTGAATAAAATTGGTTTACGCTCTAACCAAGGGTGTAATTTTTCACCAGCTAAACGACCGCTACTAATTTTCTTCAAAGCAGGAGCTTCTGCTAGATCATCGGAAACTTTGGTTCCTTTGATTCCCGTAAGAGCAAGGTTCACAACTCCAATGATGGTTCCTGTTAAGTATAAAGTACCTCCAATGGCGCGCATCGCATACATTGGCATAATTTCGGTAACCGTTTCTAGGAAGTTACCATAAACAAGTGTTCCGTCTGGGTTAAATTGTTTCCACATAGATGCTTGTGTGAAACCTGCAACATACATAGGTAATGCATAAAGGATTATACCTAATGTTCCAATCCAGAAATGAAGGTTTGCTAACTGTAAGGAGTGTAATTTGGTTTTGTGAAGTTTTGGAACCAACCAATACATCATACCAAAAGCTAAGAAACCATTCCAAGCTAGTGCTCCTACGTGTACGTGTGCAATAATCCAATCTGTAAAGTGACCAATAGCATTTACGTTTTTCAAAGAAAGCATAGGGCCTTCGAAAGTAGCCATACCATAACCGGTAATAGCCACTACCATAAACTTAAGAACAGGATCTGTGCGAACTTTATCCCAAGCTCCACGAAGCGTTAGCAATCCGTTGATCATACCTCCCCAAGATGGAGCAATCAGCATGATAGAGAAAACAGTTCCTAAACTTTGTGCCCAATCTGGAAGTGCTGAATATAATAAGTGGTGTGGGCCAGCCCAAATGTATATAAAGATCAATGACCAGAAGTGAACAATAGAAAGTCTGTATGAGTATACCGGACGATTAGCCGCTTTAGGTACGTAATAATACATTAATCCTAAAAATGGAGTTGTCAAGAAAAATGCAACTGCATTATGCCCATACCACCACTGTACCAATGCATCTTGTACACCTGCATAAATAGAATAACTTTTTAATCCACTTACAGGTAGTTCTAAATTATTGAAGATGTGAAGCATGGCTACCGTTACAAATGTTGCCAGGTAGAACCAGATGGCAACGTAAATATGGCGCTCTCTTCTTTTTAGAATAGTACCAATAAGGTTGATACCAAAAGCTACCCAAACCAATGTAATAGCAATATCAATAGGCCATTCTAGTTCGGCATACTCTTTTGAACTTGTAAATCCTAAAGGAAGCGTAAGAGCAGCGGCGACAATAATTAATTGCCATCCCCAGAAATTAACGTTACTTAAAAAATCACTAAACATTCTTGCTTTTAGCAAGCGTTGTGTAGAATAGTAGGTTCCGGCAAAAATTGCATTTCCTACAAAGGCAAAGATAACTGCATTGGTGTGCAAAGGTCTTAACCTACCAAAGCTTAACCAAGAGATTCCCTCTGTGAGACCTCCAAGGTCTGGGAATATAAACATGAAGGCCAGTAGTAAACCCACCAACATACCTACAATTCCCCAAAGCATGGTAGCAAAAAGAAACTTTTTTACAATTTTGTTATCGTAATAAAATTGTTGCATTTCCATAATTGATCGATTATTTATTCTTAGTTTGTTTATTATTCTCTTTTACTAGTTCGTCCTCAAACAGCATGCGCACCGATGGCGTATAACTGTCGTCGTATTGTCCTGTTTTTACTGCTTTTACAAAAAGCGTAAAAAACACTATAGCCACAATGATGCTAACCGTAATTAAAATGTAAATGACACTCATACCTCTAGAATGTGTAGCAAATGTAGTTTTGGATTAAGCTGTGAAGAATGATATTTATCATGTTTGAAATTATTTTAGGTTTTTCCCAAACATATTAGTGGCAACGGTTACAAATGCTACAATAGAAATAGAGCTAAGTGGCATTAAAATAGCCGCAACAACAGGAGAAAGTTCACCGCTTATGGCAAAACTCAATCCGATAATGTTATAGATGAAAGACAGTATAAAACTGGTTTTGATAATCTTAATAGATGTTTTGGATAATTTCATGTAAGCAGCCAGTTCTTTCACTTTAGAAGCATCTAAAATGGCATCACAAGCAGGAGAAAATACGTTCACATTTTCTGCAATAGCAATGCCCACATTACTTTGTTTCAAAGCTCCGGCATCATTTAATCCATCTCCAATCATCAACACATTTTTGCCTTTTTCTTGGAGCGTTTTAATGTGTTCTAATTTGTCTGAAGGCTTTTGATTAAAATGAAGTTCCACAGCATTTGGAAGTAAATGCTGAAGCGTTTCTTTTTCACTTTCATTATCTCCGGAAAGAATAGAAATATCATACCGGCTAGACAGTTCTTGGAATAATTCTGGAATGCCTTCCCTATAGGTGTTTTTGAAAATATATTTTCCTTTATAATGGTTGTTAGTACTAATGTGAACAGCAGTTTTTAAAGTTTCTGTTGCGGTTGCATTACCTACAAATGAAGAAGATCCTACTTTGATAGAGTTGTTTTGAAATGTAGCTTCCATACCTTTTCCTGTATGCTCTTCAAAAGAATCTAGCGTAACAATGTTGTTGGCTTTTAAAATGCTATACAATTGTCTGCTTAGTGGGTGGTTTGAGTTTCTAAGCGTGTTTTTTAATAATACTTCCTCTTCATTGGAAATAGTGACTCCTTCGTAACTCAATTCCATTTTATTTCCTGCAGTAATAGTTCCTGTTTTATCAAAAATGATGGTGTCTATTTTTGCAAGCTGTTCTAGCACATTGGCATTTTTCAGATAGCATTTTTTCTTACCTAAAATCCGAAGTAAATTTCCCATGGTGAACGGAGCTGAAAGCGCCAACGCACAAGGGCACGCGATGATAAGAATTGCAGTAACCACATTCCAGGCTTTCTCCGGACTTACGAAATACCAAACTAGACCGGAAATTATGGCAATAAGCAGAATGGCTATGGTAAAATATTTACTAATGGAGTCTGTAATGTTTTTAAAGCTTTCGTCTTTATTTTTATTAAAAACATCATTACTCCATAATTGCGTTAGGTAACTTTGCGAAACACTTTTTAGCGCTTCCATTTCAATAGCTCCATGCGTTTGTTTTCCGCCAGCAAAAATTTTATCACCACTTTGTTTGGTTACGGCATCGGCTTCTCCGGTTACAAAACTGTAGTCAATTTGTGCATCTCCTTTGATAAGAATACCGTCCACAGGAATCAGTTCTTCATTTCTAATTAGGAGTCGGTCTCCTTTTTCAATATCGTAGACTTGCACGGTTTCTTCAGTTCCATCTAAATTTATTTTGGTGATTCCAATGGGGAAATAACTTTTGTAATCTCTTTCAAAGGATAAGAAGTTATAGGTTTTTTGCTGAAAGAATTTACCTAGTAACAAAAAGAAAACTAGCCCAGTGAGTGAGTCTAGAAATCCCGGGCCGGCTTCGGTTATAATTTCAAAAACACTTCTTATAAATAGTACCGAAATACCCAGCGCAATAGGCACATCGATATTTAAAAACTTAGATCGTATTCCTTTAAATGCCGTAATAAAATAATCGTTGGCGGCATAGAAAACCACCGGTAAGCTCATGGCAAACATGATCCAACGAAACATGGGTTTGTATTGGTTGAGCCAAAATTCGTCTACTTCAAAATACTCAGGAAAGGAGAGTAGCATGACATTTCCAAAGGCAAAACCTGCTACGCCAAGTTTGTAAATAAGACTTCGGTCTATTGGTTTTTTTCCATTTTCATAATCTTCCAAACTTATGTAAGGTTCATACCCAATTCGGCAAAGTAGAAGAACAATTTCTTTAAGCGAAATAGCTTCTGAATTGTACGTGATACGCACCGTTTTCTTTGGAAAGTTGACAATAGAAGATGAAACTTCGGTCTGTAATTTTTGAAGGTTTTCTAAAAGCCAAATGCAAGAACTACAATGAATGTGTGGAATATAAAGTGTAACTATTTGTACATGTTCATCATCAAATTCCAATAATTTCTCTGCAATAGAAGGCTGATCTAGAAAATCATATTTTCCTGCAATTTCATTGGGAGTAGCTCCCGGATTTTGAGTGAGATCGTAATAACAAGTGAGTTCGTTTTCAGAAAAAATCTCGTACACAGTTTTACAACCATTGCAACAAAACGACTTTCCATCGTGCACAATAGTATCTTCCTCACAGGGATTTCCACAGTGATAGCAGTTTGACTCCATAATTTGCTCATTTACCTAAAACAAAAGTCTGAATCAATATACAAATAATATATGATATTTGTCATACACTTCGTATCTTTACGAAGAGAAAAACAGTAAAACTTAACCGTTAGGGATCATGAGTAAATGCGAGCAATGTATCATCAGGAAGTTCAGTTCTTTAAGAGCATTGAACAAGGAGGAACTGATAAAAATATCAGGTTGTAAAACTTCTAAAGTAGTTAAAAAGGGAGAGGTGCTTTTTGAAGAAGGCGATTATTTAAATGGAGTTTACTGTATTAGAGACGGTGCTTGTAAGCTAACTAAATTAAGCGCTAACGGAAAAAATCATATTGTAAAATTTATTACCAAAGGAGATTTGTTAGGGCAGCGAAGCGTTATTAGTGATGAGTCTGTTAACTTGAGCGCTGTAGCTGTTAATGACATGGAAGTTTGTTTTATTCCTCGTGATGAGATCATGAGTTCTTTTAAAGAAAATTCTGAGTTTTCAGTAGAGGTAGTTCGTGATATTTGTTACGATCTTAAAACTTCTGATGACGTCACTGTAAACATGGCTCAGAAAAATGTAAAACAGCGTTTAGCTGATTCTTTATTGTATTTGCACGATACTTTTGGCGAAGATGCAGAAGGATACATTAAAATTCAATTATCTAGAGAAGAAATTGCAGGTATGGTTGGTACCGCTACAGAATCTTTAATTCGAATGCTGTCAGAATTTGGTAAAAAAGGATTGATAGAAGTAAAAGGTAAAAGAATTAAGATTGTGAGTATTCTCAAAATTCAAAATGTCTCAGATGGTATTGTGTAAACTTTACGTCATTTAACTTCTAAAAGTCATGAATTGATCATGTAAGTCGCTAAATTCTTGTTAGTTTTGCGCTCCCTTACAAATCAAATTCATGAAAAAAATTACATTTTTATTTCTTTTAGTTGCTTCATTCACATTAAATGCCCAGTTAGTAGTCAATGAAGTTGATGCTGATACACCAGGCGTTGATAATCAGGAATTCATCGAATTAAAGTCAGACACACCTAATCTTTCATTAGATGGCTATGTAGTGGTTTTGTTCAATGGAAATGGTGATTATAGTTATTATTCCGTTGATTTAGACGGTTACACTACTGATGATAACGGAATTATTGTGATAGGTAGTGCCGGAGTTTCTCCTTTTCCGGGTATTCTTATTTCAGCCAATGTAATTCAAAATGGTGCAGATGCCGTTGCCATTTATCAAGGTAGTTGGTATGATTATCCTGAAGATACACCACCCACAACCGAAAACTTAATAGATGCCTTAGTTTACGATACCAACGACAGTGACGATACCGGATTAATGGCTGCTTTGGGAGTTACTACGCAAACAAACGAAGGTGGAAATGGAAGTACCACTTCAAATTCTGTTCAAAGAATGAATGATGGAACGTATGTTTCCGCAACACCAACTCCAGGATTACCAAATGATGGTAGTGGAGTAGTTTATAATGGGATTACGGCTCAACTTTCAGCCAACGAATTTGTTGAAGGTGATAGTTTTTCAATCACTTTTACTACGGAAGATAATGTAGATGAAACTTTAGTGTTTGATATTTCTTTTGATAACGAAGGATTTTCTTCAGAAGATATTTCGGGTAATTTTTCTATTTCGATAGCTTCTGGAACTAGTTCTGTGACGGAAACGTATCAAATTATTGATGATACCGAAGATGAAGGCGATGAGGTTTTTGTTTTAAATATGATAAATATTCCTGCTGGGTTTAATCTTTTGAATAATTTATTAGAAGGAACTATTACAGATGATGACTACAGTACATCAGCTTGGGGAACACCTTTAAATCCAACCTATGGAATTGTAAGTAGTACAGCGCCGGATAATTATTATAGTTCTTTGGACGGACTTTCAGGAGCGGCGCTAGAGCAGGCTATACAAGATATCATAGCAGATCCAAATGTGGTCCGCGCTCAGAATTATGGAGACGTTACTGATATTTTAAAACAGTCCGATCAAAATCCGGAAAACAATAACGAAGTTTGGTTAATTTATACAGAACAGCCAAGAGCCAAAATAGATTTTCAGACTACAAGTAACAATACAGGAACTTGGAATAGAGAACATATATATCCTCAAAGTAGAGGAGGATTTTCAGGAGGAACAGAATATGAAGCAGATGGTATAGATGTGTACTTACCTACCAATGCAGACGATATTTTAGCAGGACATGCAGATGCTCACCATATACGAGCAGTAGACGGACCTGAAAATAGTTCCAGAGGAAATCAAGATTATGGTTCGGGTGCTTATGAAGGTCCTACGGCAAATGCCGGAAGCTGGAAAGGAGACGTAGCACGTTCATTGTTTTATATGGCTATTAGGTATAATGATTTGGATGTTGTAAACGGAAATCCAAATGATTCTACGGTAGGACAGTTGGGAGATTTAGCAACTTTATTAGTTTGGAATACTCAAGATCCTGCAGATGATTTTGAGATGAATAGAAACAATTACATCTACACCTGGCAATACAACAGAAATCCGTTTATTGATTATCCAGAATTAGCGGACTACATTTGGGGAGACAATGCAGGTGAAGTGTGGAATTTACCAATGAGCACACACCAAGAAATATTGGAAGCTGTAAAAATCTACCCAAATCCAATAAACAGTTATTTCCAAATTACAGGTATTTCCGAAGAATTTAAAATCACCATTATGGACAGCACAGGAAAAGTGGTTTTAAGTAAAAGTGATGTGGATAGCAATCGTAAAATATATATAGATGGTTCTGCAGGAATTTATTTAGTAACCATAGAAACTGAAAAAGGAACCATTCGAAAGAAAATTATAAAGATGTAGCTTTATAATACATTAAAAGCAGTATATTAAAGTTATACTTTTAAAAAACTTCCCCCATTAAAAGATTGATGAAGAAGTGCAATAAGAGCTTCTGTAATGTAAATTTAGCATATGATTAAGGTAAGTGTAGTAGATGATCATAAACTCTTTAGGGAAAGCTTGGTAATGTTACTAGAGAGTTTTGACGATATAGAAGTAGTTTATCAAGCAAATGACGGAAAGGAATTTTTTGAATTATTGGCTATTTATGAAGACAGAAAACCAGATATCATTTTATTAGATATTCAAATGCCTAGAATGAATGGTTTTGAGGTATGTGAAAAATTGATTGAAGAATATCCTGGAGTAAAAATTATAATTGTATCCCAACTAACTACCAGAGAGAGCATTCATAAAGTCATGGACCTAGGAGCACATGGTTTTTTTACAAAAAATTCAGATCCTGAAGAGCTTGAAGAAATCATTAAAAGTATTAATGGACATGAGTTTTATTTGGGGAGAGATCTGCATTGGGCGTTGAAAGAACTATTAGAAAATGGTGATAAAACCGAAATGCCATTGCACAGTACACTCTCAGATCGTGAAATTGATATCATTAAATTAGCAGCAAAGGAAATGAATAGTATCCAAATTGCAGATGAATTGAGCATTCATGCCCGAACTGTGGATACCCATAAAAAACGTATCATGGAGAAAACAAATAGCAAGAATTTTGTTGGAGCCATTGTTTATGCATTAAGAAATGGGTTTTTTACGCTAACCGATATATGAAATTACGTAAAAATACGTATTGACTGCTTTTTCCCAAAGTGTGATATTTGTCCTATAAACATTTAAACAATTACTCGAATTGTTTAAGGGTTTGGTTTGGGGGGAAAAAGCTGTCTGAATAAGGCAGCTTTTTATTTTTAGGAAATTCTTACCATAGTTTCATGTATCTTATTCCTACTTTGTAGTCTTAACACTAAAAAGAACATGAAACATCTCAAAACACATACTTCGCCTTCCAAAACTATAAATTCTAAAAATGTTTTCGTCAACAAGAATATTCCTGAAATCACAATTTTAAAACTTACAAGTGCCGGTTTTACTGTAGATATTTGGGACGGCAATTTTTCTTTGCCCAAAGAAACTACCATAGATTTGTTAAAAAACTATGATGCTTTTTTAAGCACTGGCGGAATTCAAATTACTTCAGAATTTATTCAAGCCAATGAGAAACTTCAAATCATATCTCAAGCTTCTGCAGGGTATAATAATATCGATTTAGATACTGCTAAAGCTAAAAATATCAAGGTAGCCAATGCTCCCGGAACTATGAGTAAAGCCACGGCTGATATGGCTTTTTTATTGATGCTTTCAGTCTCTAGAAAAATGATTTTCATGAATCAAAAGATCAAAGACGGTCAATGGGAGAATTTTGATTTTACAGCAAATTTAGGTCAGGAATTGTACGGAAAAACATTAGGTGTTTTTGGTTTGGGTAGAATTGGTTTTGAAATGGCTCGACTTTGCAAATCGGCTTACGGAATGCAAATTATATATCATAACCGAAGTAAAAATGAACAAGCTGAAAAAGAGTTGGCAGCAACCTACGTTTCATTTGAAAAACTCGTTGCGCAAAGCGATGTACTTTCGGTTCATAGTGCGTTGACAGCCGAAACGAAAGGTGTTTTTAATAAATCGGTTTTCGAAAAAATGAAGTCAAATTCCATTTTTGTGAATGTAGGTAGAGGCGGAATTCATAATGAAGAAGACTTGATAGCGGCTTTGCAAAACAAAACCATTTGGGGTGCTGGTTTAGATGTAACGAATCCTGAACCAATGGATAAAGAAAATCCGTTATTACAAATGGAAAATGTTGCGGTAACGCCGCATATTGGGAGTGCCACCGTAGAAGCCAGAACGGCTATGGCCGACATGGCAGCGCAAAATATCATTGATTTTTTTAAAGGAAAAGAAGTAGTAAACCAAGTAAATTAAATAATATGCAGAAAATTCTATGCGTTCTTTTTATTGCTGTAACGTCAGTTTTACAAGCTCAGACTTTTGAAGAAAAGCTCAGCAATGCCGCTTTAGCGTTGACGAATGATAAAGTAACCTACGATCCGTCTTATTTTAGTATTGACTATCCCAATGGAGATGTTCCGGCAACGAAAGGTGTTTGCACTGATGTGGTGATTAGAGCGTATAGAAAACTAGGAATCGACTTGCAAAAAGAGGTGCATGAAGATATGAAAGCAAACTTTGGTGTATATCCTAAAATCTGGGGCGCCAAAAGAACCGATACCAATATAGATCATCGTAGAGTTCCTAATCTAATGACATTCTTCAAACGAAAAGGAACCGAAAAACCAATTACACAAAACGCTTCCGATTATCATCCCGGCGATATTGTTTGTTGGAATCTCGGTGGTGCCATTACACATATTGGTATCGTAGTCAATAAAAAGTCAGTAGACGGAAAACGGTATTTGATTGTACACAATATTGGTGGCGGACAAGTGTTAGAGGATTGTCTATTCGATTTTAAAATTATCGGACATTACCACTATCAAAAATTATAAAAGTGATTCACAGGTCCGTGTCCTTTTCCTAGTTGATAGTTTTTTCCGTACTCCAATGCTTGGTGTAAATAGGTTGTTGCCTTCAGGATTGCTTCTTCTAAAGTGAAGTTCTGTGCCAAATATGTTGCAATAGCGGATGATAACGTACAACCCGTTCCGTGTGTGTTTTGAGTTGCGATGCGTTGATTTTCAAAAATAGTATGTTCCTTAGTTTCTAGATTGAATAATGCATCAGTTAACGTAGCTTCTTCAAAATGACCAGCTTTTAATAATACCGAAGTTTTGAAATTCTCAGCTAAATGCTGTGCATACGTTTTTAATTCTGATTGCTGTTGAATTTCTTTTCCTAATAATAATGAGGCTTCCGGAAGATTTGGAGTTATCAAAGTTGCCAACGGGAGCAATTCAGATTTCAAGGCTTCTATAGCTTCTTGTTGTAATAAAGGATCGCCCGAAGTAGCCACCATTACAGGATCTAGTACTACATTTTTCACGTTGTATGTTACCAAAGCTTCTTTCACGGTGGAAATAACTTCAGCGCTGTGTAGCATTCCTATTTTGACCGCTTTAAATTCAATATCTGAAAAAACCGATTCCAATTGTTGTTTCAAGAACGAAACCGGAATAGCATGAATTCCCTGAACTCCTTGTGTGTTTTGAGCTGTTAAAGCGGTAATTACGGAAGCAGCGTAACCGCCATTTGCAGAAATTGATTTAATATCAGCTTGAATACCTGCGCCACCACCGGAATCACTTCCGGCAATGGTGAGTACAGTTGGGTATTGTTTTATATTTTCCATGATTCTTGTGCATAAGCGCTGTCCCAAAACAGCCATTCCATTTTCGAAGCCATAACAAAAGCCTCGGTCATTTGTGTTCTTATTTTTTCGGTAGTTTCTGCGGCCATAAAATCCGTAATTTCAATGGCTTTTTGTACCGATGCAGCAAATTCTTCACCGCCATAGGTATCAATCCAATCTTGGTAGATGTTGTCTTCTTTAGTTTGCGTTGCTAAAATATAATCGCCTACTTCTTTATAAATCCAGAAGCACGGCAACACCGCGGCCATGGCAACTTCTAAGGGTTGTGTGGCCAATTGGGCTTGCATATAATTGGTGTATAACGTACAGGTGGGCGACTTTGAAATGCTATGTGCTTTCCCAAATTTTGAAAGAAAAGTTTCGTGCAAAGCCGTTTCAACGGCAATGGTTCCAGATGAAAAACCTAAATAAGCCTGCACATGTTCAGGATTGGTTAATTTGGAAGCAATTCCGGATAATACTCTTCCAAAATCAGCTAAATACATGGCATCTTGTTGAATGTAAAACTGAAAAGTAGCTTTGGGTAAGGTTCCTTCTTTGAGTTCTTTGATGAACGAATGTTCTAAAATTTTATCGTAAATGGGAACAATGGTTTCCCAGGTTTGTGCACTCCATTTCATAGTGTGAGTTGTTTTAATTGTGAAGCAACTAATTGCGGATTTTTCGCTTTCATAATCGCTGAAACTACTGCAATTCCATCAGCACCTGCTTTGATAATGGCAGCAGTATTACTTTCATTAATTCCGCCAATAGCCACTGTTTTGTGTTTGGTGATTTTGGATATTTCTTCAATGCCTTTCAAACCAAATTCAATCTTTGTATTGGTTTTGGTAGGCGTAGCAAAAACTGGTGAAATTCCAATATAATCTACATCTAGGGCATTTGCTTCCGTTACTTGTTGCATACTTTCTACAGAAAGACCAATGATTTTATCTTTACCCAATAATTTTCGGGCAATAGCGTACGGCATATCATCTTGACCAATATGTACTCCGTCTGCATCTACTGCCAAAGCAATATCAATTCGATCATTGATAATCAAAGGAATTTTATAGTTAGATAATATTCTTTTCAGTTGTTGCGCAATGCGAACAAATGTTTTTGTATCTGCATGTTTTTCTCGTAGTTGCACCATGGTAACACCGCCTAAAACTGCTTGTTCAACAATTTCAGGAAGCCCTTCTATGCTTGCCATATCGCTATCGGTAACCAAATACAATTGTGTACTAAATTCCATCTAAGCTTTGAAATGTTTTTGAATAGCGTTCGCGTCTAAATTATACAAAGCATCTAGAAAATGTAATTGTAGCGTCCCGGGACCTTGTGCTTTTTCGGCAGCAATTTCTCCTGCAATTCCCATCACGGCCATGGCCGAAGCACAAGCTTCTAAAGTATTTTCAGTGGAAGCTGCAAATGCACCACAAATAGCAGAAGCCGTACAACCGAGTCCGGTTACTTTTGGCATTAATGGGTGTCCGTTTTTAATTTGTAGCGTTTCGGTTCCATTGGTAATGTAATCAGTTTCGCCGCTGATAACTACTATGGTGTTGGTTTCTTTGGCTAACTGTTGTGCTGCCGTTACAGCATCTTCAGAAGCAGCAGCACTGTCTACACCTTTGGTTTTTACATTTGCATTTAAAAGTGCCATGATCTCAGAAGCATTTCCTCTAATAATTGTTGGTTTGCATTCCTTGATAATTTTCCAACAAGTTGTGGTTCTATACGGAGTGGCTCCAGCACCTACCGGATCTAAAACTATTGGAATTCCTTTTTCAGTAGCAGCTTTTCCGGCAGTGAGCATTCCTTCAATCCATTCCGGATTTAAAGTTCCGATATTAATTACCAAAGCGCTGGCAATAACTACCATGTCTTTCATTTCCTCCACGGCATGCGCCATGACAGGAGATGCTCCAATAGAAAGGAGCGCATTGGCGGTATTGTTCATCACTACAAAATTGGTGATGTTGTGTACTAACGGAGCTGTATTTTTAAGTTGTACTAAATGGTCACAGATAGTAGTTTCGTTGAAATTCATACAAAAGGTTTAAAAATTAAAAAACGTCATTACCTGAAAAGCATAGGCAATGACGTTTTCTTAAACCAATGAGAATTATGAAACATCGTTTCCTACGCTGGTACTAACCAGATCAGGTTTTGCGGGTGTGATCTCAGCCTTGCGGCACCCCGAAATGTTATCTCAAATGTAATGAAAGTTCTGCTGTAAAAGCAAAACTTTAATCTTATTTCTTACGAATATTATTCTTCTTTGATTTTTTCGCGATGATTGATTCCCCATTTGTACAACTCTTGAATGGCCGGATCTAATGTTTTTCCGTAAGCAGTCAGTTTATATCGGGTTATAGAAGGAGATGCCTCGTCCTGAATACGTTCTACTAACATATTCAATTCTAATTCTTGAAGCTCTTTTGAAAGCATTCTATCTGTAATTCTTGGGATATCGCGAGCAATTTCTGTAAAACGCTTGTTTCCAAAAGTTAGTGAGATGATAATGGGTAATTTCCATTTTCCGTTTAGTACATACAAACTGTCTTGTACGGCTTTCATGGCAGCCAAACAACTGTCTGTAGTATGTACTTGTGTTTCTTCTTCTTCAACTAAAAATACGGGTGTTTTTTGCATAGCTCTCAAATTTAAACGCTGTACTATCATGAATGATAGTGCAATGCTTCAATATTGTACTTACTTTTGTATAGCAAATATATGCAATCTGATTTGAAATAAAAATCAGTTTCGCGATGCATTAATAGTTCAAAAAAAATATCATATGAGTACCATTTTAAAAGTAACTTCTAGTTTTAGAGGTGAGGCTTCTGCGAGTAACCAACTTTCAGATGCTATTGTAAATCAATTGAAAGTGAAAGATGCAACAGCTACTGTTATTGAAAGAGATTTAGTAAAGGAAGAAGTTCCACACCTTGATCTAAATATCTTAATGTCTTTTGTAACTCCAGAAGCAGATAGATCTGAAGAACAACAAAATATTGTAAATCAGTCTGATGAATTCATCAAAGAAGTAATGGCTGCCGATGCTATTGTAATAGGAGTTCCAATGTACAATTTTACAATACCATCTGTATTAAAATCTTGGTTAGATCAAATTGCGAGAGCTGGCGTTACCTTTAAATATACAGCAGAAGGAGCAGTTGGTTTGGTAGAAGGTAAAGAAGTATATTTAGCTATTGCAACAGGAGGAATTTATTCTGAAGGACCTGCTGCAGCCGTAGATTTTACAGAGAGCTACTTAAAAGCTGTTTTAGGATTTATGGGAATGACAAATGTAACTGCATTTAGAGCAGAAGGAATGAATATTCCTGAATTTGCAGAAAAAGCAGTTCCTAATGCATTGGCTAAAGTAGAAGAATATTCTTTTTAGTAGATTATGTTTCAGTTTTTCAAGAAAAACCTCTGAGTTGATAGCTCAGAGGTTTTTTGTTTTTCAATATCAGTTTTAGATTTATTCTTCTAGCATACTTTCTAATGCACTCAATTCACCATCAATAGGCAATGTAATTTCTAAGCCTAATAAATGTGCTACAAACGGATAAACATTCACGTTCTCTACGGCTGATTGCGTATAATTCTTTTTGATATTTGGACCTTCCACATAAAAAATAGCACCCATATTTTGGTTAAAAAAAGGATCGTAACCGTGCATGCCACCCGGTTTTTTCTTCGTTGTTTTTTCTGTTTGAGAATACACTATGGTTTTTGGCGCTTCAGCTATCAATACCAAATCACCAATTTTATCATTGTTTTTAAAATTTAAATAGTTAGGAACGTTTTCTTGTTTATAGGTTTTAAACTCGGTTTGTTGCGATAGGGTTTCGTAAAGTTTATCTTTTTCGCTTTCGTCTTTGGTGTAAATCATAGCAACTGGTCCGGCAAAAAACTCATTTTCATCTATCTCAATATAATCATGAAGATTGATAAGCTGATTGACATCATCCATTCCGTGGTCTGAAGTTACGATGAGGTAAACCGGTAAACCAGATTTTTTAATTTCTTCTCGCAACGCGCCAATTTGTTCGTCTACCTTTTGCACAGCAGATTTAGTTTCTTCAGCGTCAGGACCAAATTTATGCCCTTGCGTATCCACAATTGAAAAATACAGCGTAATTATATGGGGTCTTTCGGCTTTTGGCATTTGCAACCATTCGGCAACGCGTTTTACACGATACCCATAATCTCTTTTCTTATTGTATTCGTAATAATAGGTTGGATGCATTCCATTGATGTCTGCTTCAGAACCTACCCAAAAGTAAGAGGCACTTACCATTTGCTGTTGTTGCGCCAAGTTCCATAACGGAGTTCCGCCATACCAAGAACCATCTTGCACTGCTTCTCTTCGGCCAATGCTATACGTTGCTTCTTGTTTTTTATCATAAAAAGAATTGGAAACAATTCCATGGTGTTCTGGATATAAACCGGTCACTAAGCTATAATGATTTGGAAATGTTTTAGAAGGAAATGATGGCGTTAATTGCGTAACATGGCTACCGTTTTTAGCCATTTCCTGAATGTTTTTTGCACCATGTTTTTCTGCATAGTCATATCTAAAACCATCAATAGAAACCATAATTACATAGGGTTTTTCTTGATTTTCTTTGGAGTTGATAAGATTACTGCTTTTAATTTCTTTGTCTACAGAAGCTTGGTACGTTTCTTCTTCTTGTGCTTGTGAATTGACTGTTACAAACGTTAAAAAGGCTAAGGTTAACAGGTGTTTTTTGTTAAACATTCTTGCAGGGATTGGGTTATATTTTCTGTTGGTAAAATTACATAACTCTTCACTTATGAGCGTTGTGTAAGTGTTATTTTTTGAAATGGAAGCAATCACAATTAGTATCTTTGTATTAGAAAAAAATGTTATGCCCAATCAAACTGAAAGAGAAGAATTTTATAATGCACTGACTCACGGAATTGGATTTCTACTGAGCTTGGTAGGATTTGGATTGTTGCTTTATTTTGAGCAAGAGACCAAAACCTGGAATATTGCAAGTTTGGTTTTGTATGCAGTTTCTCTTTCGTTTTTGTATTTGGTTTCTACTTTGTATCACTACGCAAAAGGGGAGAAGCGCAAATATTACTTTAGAATTTTAGACCATATTTCCATTTACTATTTAATTGCAGGAACGTATAGTCCGGTGGTTTTAATGACTTTGAGCCACAGTAAAGGTTGGCTGTTATTTTGGTTAGTTTGGGGAATTGCTGCTTTTGGTACCATTTTGAAAATCTTCTTTACCGGTAGGTTTGAAGCAGTTTCGCTCATACTATATTTAGTAATGGGCTGGTTGATTATGTTTGATATCACTGCATTAAAAGCGGTTTTGCCCGAAGGCGGAATGCATATGTTAATTGCTGGTGGAATTGCTTACACCGCTGGAATTGTATTTTATGTGTGGGAAAAATTACCGTTCAATCACGTGATTTGGCATTTGTTTGTGTTGGCAGGCAGTTTTTTTCACTTTTTGATGATCTTTAAATATATCGTTTAGCTTTTGATCACGTCTTCGTATTCAAAGTAAAACTCTTCAAACTTTTGCATAGTTTCATTCAGGAATACCATGGTTTCTTGCCACGTATTTTTATTGTGAATACAAACGCTTTCTTTTTCTACATAAATTCTAGAAATTTCTTTTCCTGTTTCTTCCAGAAAGTAATAATCTTCAAAAATAGCGTCTGGAACATATTCAAGAAATAGACTTTTTAAAGAAATCATCTTCTCGTAATACTTAATTCTGTTTTCTAAATCCTGATCTTCAATATCTAAACTTACACGTGCTTTTTTAGTATCGAAATAAAATTTAAAGCTAAAATCTTTGATTTTTGTATCGTATAAAACCCATTTTCTAGGAAACGATTTACCAAATGAAATCCAAAATTCTTGACGTAATTTTCTTGATTCTTCTCTACTAAACATAAGTTACTTTTAAATAAAATAAGCTGTTATAATTCCTAATACAATAACAATAAGTTTGCTAATATTAAATTTATGATTTTCTGAACTTTCAAATAAAATAACGGTGGCAATATGCAGTAAAACACCAATTACCAATGCAGAAATATAATGTTGATAGGTTGAAGCAAAAGGTAAACATGTGCTTAAAAATGTACCTATGGGGGTCATTAAAGAGAATAAAATTAAGAACCCTGCAATTTTTGGTTTGCTGATTTTAGACTCTAAAAAGAAAGTACTTAGTATAATAGCTACTGGGAGTTTATGAATAATAATTCCCCAAACTAACATTTCATGGTCGTGCAGCGGAAAACCCTCTAGCATGGCATGAATACTTAGGCTAATAAAAAGTAGCCATGGAAATGAATTAGATTTTTTGTTTAAATGAACATGGCCGTGTTCTGCACCTTTTGAGAAAAATTCTAAAAAGATTTGCATTAAAATACCAATCATAATAAATAATCCCATGGTTTTAGGATTTTCATTGGTATGAAGGTCATGGTAAATTTCTGGTAATAAAGAAAAAGCCGTTAACGATAACAAAAAAGCTCCGCTAAAGGCCAACAAAAGTTTCAAGTTTCGTTGGTTTTGAGGCTTTATAATGATGACAAACAGAAAGCCCAGCAGTACCGAAGCAATGGGTAAAATATAGTTCATGCTATTATTTAAAGATCATTATTAATCGTTCGGAATTTTCACTATCGAATTTTGAAAGTTTATAATCTCCGAAAATATCTAGAAGATATATGTCGGCTTTTTCAAATAACCTTTCAAAATCTTTTAAATTCATGGCTTTTACTCTTTCGGTAAAATGTTGTGGTTTTCCTTCGAACTCAAAAATGATCTCTTTGTAAATATAATTGTCTTTGAAATACTTTTGAATGTGAAAATCGATGCCTTCTACTGTTTTTGTTTCATTAGGAACCAAATTGTTAATCACCCAATTTACATTCATAAAATCAATAACACCAAATCCAGTTTTGTTTAAATTGGCCTTAAAAGCTTTTAGAGCGTTAAGATTGTCTTTATCTTCTTCAAAATAACCAAAGCTGGTAAACAGGTTAAAAACGGCATCAAACTGCTTAGGAAAGATCTCGCACATGTCGTGCAACTGAAACTTCAACGTGGGATTTTCGTATTTTTTAGCATACTGAATACTTTTTTCTGAAATGTCAATTCCAGTAACATTGTACCCAAGTGAATTAAGATATATACTATGCCTGCCACGCCCACAAGCAACATCTAAAATACTGCCTTCTTCGGGTAGGTTTAGGTAGCTGGTTATTTTATCCATAAAAACCCGAGCCTCTTGGTAGTCATGGCCTTTGTACAACAAATGATAAAAATCGGTGTTGAACCAATTGGAATACCAATGATCTTTGGTTTCGTTGTGTAAAGGAGTAGCTTTTCTTTTTAGAGGCATATAATCTTTTCTTTCTGCAAACAATTAATCTTGCAAATTTACTGTATTTTTGCCGAACACGAGTAACAGGAACACTGATTTTAGAATACCTAAGAATATGGCGAATAATTATAAAATGTTGGCAAAAACCTTATTTGGTTTTGAAGATTTATTAGCAACTGAGTTGAGAAATTTGGGAGCAATAAATGTTGAAAAAGGAGTGCGAAGCGTTTCTTTTGAAGGCGATAAAGGGTTTATGTATAAAGCCAACCTTTGTTTAAGAACAGCCATAAAAATTCTAAAACCAGTTAAAACATTTATTGTTAGGTCTGAAGATGATTTGTACGCCAAAGTGTATGCTATGAATTGGGAGCGTTTTATGAATGTAAACAGTACGTTTGCTATCAACGCAACCTTGGCAGACAGTAGATTTACGCACGAAAAATATGTAGCGTTAAAAACCAAAGATGCTATTGTAGATAAGTTTAGAGATACGCATGGCGAGCGACCTGATGTAGATACCAGACATCCAGATGTGCGTATTCACATTCACATTCAGCGCAATCAGGTAACTATTTCTTTAGACAGTTCGGGGAATTCTTTGCACCAACGTGGCTACAAAACCAGAACCAATATTGCGCCTATCAACGAAGTATTAGCAGCAGGAATGTTGTTAATGAGTGGATGGGATGGTACTACAGATTTTATGGACCCAATGTGTGGTAGTGGAACTATGCTAGTAGAAGCAGCGATGATAGCGTGTAATATTCCGGCAAACATTAATAGAAAAGAGTTTGCTTTTGAAAAGTGGGGTGATTTTGATGAAGATTTGTTTGAAAAAATTGTTGAAAGCAGCTTGAAGAAAACCAGAGAATTTCATCATAAAATTATCGGCTATGATAAAGCACCTTCTGCGGTAATGAAAGCAAAAGACAACGTAGCCAATGCCAATCTTGCAGAATATATTACGGTAAAACAACAGAATTTCTTTGAAACCTATAAACATACCGAAGGTAAACTACACATGGTGTTCAACCCGCCATACGGTGAACGTTTGAATATTGATATGGAACGTTTTTACAAATCTATTGGAGATACGTTGAAACAGAATTATCCGGGAACCAATGCGTGGTTTATTACCTCAAACCTTCCGGCATTGAAGTTTGTTGGCTTGAGACCTTCCAGAAAAATAAAACTTTTTAATGGTAAGTTAGAGAGTAGATTGGTACTTTTTGAAATGTATGAAGGAAGCAAAAAAGGAAAATATATGAATAATAAAAAAGAGGATTAATGAAGCCAAAACACAAAGCATTAGTATTTAATTTTTTGTCTTTCGCAGTCTTTTTTCTTGTGGCAAGATATATACTTTTAATGTTGATGGGAGAAGAGCAGCATATGGTAGTAGTGTTTATTGCTGCATTTGTTACCACCATTTTGAGCCCTAAATTTTTTGTGATAAAAAAATCAGGGCGTGAAAAGGTTTTTATGAAAATATTATTGGTAAAAGAACCGAAAGAGATAGGCTAATCTTCTTCTGAATTTTTATCAAAATTAGGCTTTTTAGTTTTCTTGTAAAGTGGAATCAAATAAGAAATAGAGTAGTTGTAGCCAACCCCAAAAGAGCTGCCATCTGTCACTTTATTAAATCCAGGGACCCAAAGATTGTCAAAGTTGCTAGGCTCTTTATCTGTAATCATCTTATTTAATCTTACAGAAGCTCCCATGTATACATTATGGAAAAGTTCTACTTTTAAAGCCATAACAAGTTCAATCCAGTGAGCAGATAATCCACTATGCTCTCCGAGAATATCTTCGTTGGAGCCTGTGAGTAATTCTTCATTCCAAAAAGGATCGTTGGTAGAAGGAGTATAACTATTTATATTCTGACTGAAAGTGGAAAAACCATAACGAAACCCTGCACTTATGATGTTTTCCATACCGTACCAGTTGTTGTATGCATTCCAGTCAAAACCAGCTTTAATGTAGTTCCCTTTTGTTGTAAAGTTATACCAATCTTCATCAGTCGTTTTTTCTTCTGATCCAATTTCGCCGGCCAAATACCAACGATGTGATAATCTATAATCGGCAACAATTTCTAAGCCTTGGTAATTATCATCAGTAAAAGATCTTACAAGTCTGGCAATATCAATTCCTGCTCTTAAACCATATCTTTGGTCATAGGAAACAGAATCTGTTTTAGTCTCTGCAGTTTCTTCTTTAGCTGTTTGATTTTGCGCTAAAAGCGATAATGAACAAAAAATATTAATGATAAATATATACGTGCGCAGCTGTTTCATCTAGAACTTCGTTATTTTCTATAGTTACATTAAATATCCAGTTATCATCATCTTCTTCAAGCTCGTCGGCAAGTTCGCTGTAATTAACTTTGTAGCCACATGCTCTGGATACATACAATTCGTTTCTAACATAGTTGAAGGTGAGTGTATCAGCATTTCCACTAATAGTCCCATCATCTTCAACTCCGTAATTGGTATGAAAAATAAAAGTAGTACTGTCTTCCAAAGTTTTTAGAGGAATTAAAATACTGTCCACATTTGAGATCACGGTTTCTGCATCGCTGAGATATACCGCATTCCCATCTAAATCGCTCACACGAAGATTTGTAACATCTAAAGTTTGGTCATAATCTGTCTGATCGTAAAATCTGACTATTAATCTAGGTGTAACGGCATCTACACATATGTCATCTTTTTCACAACTATAAAAACCGAATATGGAGATAATAGCTGTGATCAATATTCCAATCGTAAATTTAAATTTCATACTATGTTATCTTTTTTCTAAAAGTACCACATTCTCCACGTGATGTGTTTGTGGAAACATGTCTACAGGTTGTACTTTGGCAACTTTGTAAACAGCATCCATCAACGCGAGATCACGTGCTTGCGTAGCGCTATTACAACTAACATATACTACTTTTTCTGGAGCAATGTTTAAAATTTGTTGCACCACATCTTTATGCATTCCATCTCTTGGTGGATCTGTAATAATAACGTCTGGAGTTCCATTATCTTCTATGAATTGTGCATTAAATACATTTTTCATATCTCCAGCATAAAATACACAGTTGTCAATATTGTTAAAAGCAGCATTTGCTTTAGCATCTTCAATAGCTTCTGGAACGGCTTCTACACCAACTACTTTTTTAGCTTTTTTAGCTACAAATTGTGCAATAGTACCTGTTCCTGTATACAAATCGTATACCAATTCTTCTCCGGTTAATCCTGCAAAATCACGAGTGATTTTATATAACTCGTAAGCTTGTTCTGAATTCGTTTGATAAAATGACTTCGCATTGATCTTGAATTTTAAACCTTCCATTTCCTCAAAAATATGATCACGACCAGCATAGCAAATCACTTCTTGATCATAAATAGTATCATTTGCTTTTCCATTGATCACATATTGTAGCGAGGTAATTTCAGGGAATTTATCCTTCATGAAATCAAGTAATAGCTCTCTTTTTGCGCTGTCTTCTTGAAAAAACTGAATAAGAACCATGATCTCACCTATAGATGTGGTTCTAATCATCATGGTTCGTAAAATACCAGTGTGGTTTCTTGCGTTGAAGAAATCAATATCATTTTGAGTAGCAAATTCTTTAACAGTATTTCTAATCGCATTTGACGGATCTTGTTGTAACCAACATTTGTCTATGTCTAAGATCTTATCCCAAGCTCCTGGAATATGAAAGCCAAGAGCATTTCTATTATCAATTTGGGTATCGCTTTCAATTTCCTCTTTGGTCAACCATCTAGCGTCCGAAAAAGAAAATTCCATTTTATTTCGGTAGAAATATTGTTTCTCAGACCCTGAAATAGGAGTAGTTTCTGGTAACTCAATTTTCCCTAAACGTGTAAGGTTGTTAATTACCTCTTTCTGCTTAAAGAAAAGTTGATCTTCATACTTCATATGTTGCCATTTACAACCTCCACAAACACCAAAATGTTCACACACAGGTTCCGTTCTTCTTTCAGAAAGGGTGTGGAATTTTATAGCATCACCTTCGTAATACGCGGTTCGTTGTTTTGTTGTTTGCACATCTACCACATCACCAGGAATAGCATTTTTTAGAAATATAACTCTTCCATCTGGTGCCTTGGCAACACTTTTTCCTTTTGCTCCGGCATCTACCACAGCAATATTTTCAAATATCTTTCGGTTGTTTTTCTTTCTACCCATAGCGCAAAAATAGAATCTTTTCTTTACAAACATATCATTTGCAAGGGCAGAATTATTCTGAATTTGAATTCTGTATAGAAATGTTCATATTTTAGAAATGGTCTTAAATTTAGTAACTTGCAGCAATTGGCTAAAAAGGATGATTTCTCTCCTGAAAAAAGAAGGAATAAAAGATGTTTTACGTAAAAATTAAATTTGAATGTCAGTTTTAGAAAAGATCACTTCGCAAGATGCAATTGATTTAGAAAATAAATATGGAGCTCATAACTATCACCCACTTCCGGTTGTTTTAAGCAAAGGAGAAGGAGTGTATGTTTGGGATGTAGAAGGTAAAAAGTATTTTGATTTTCTATCGGCATATTCAGCAGTAAATCAAGGACATTGTCATCCACATATTATTAACGCCTTGACAGAGCAGGCGAAAACATTGACCTTAACTTCAAGAGCTTTTTATAATGATGTTCTTGGGAAGTATGAAAAGTTTGCAACTCAGTATTTTGGTTTTGATAAAATGCTACCTATGAACACTGGGGCAGAAGCCGTAGAAACTGCTATTAAATTGTGTAGAAAGTGGGCGTATGAGAAAAGAGGTATAGCAGAGCATGAAGCACAAATTATTGTTTGCGAAAATAATTTTCATGGTAGAACAACTACTATTATTTCGTTTTCTAACGATGAAGATGCAAGGAAAAATTTTGGGCCTTATACACCAGGATTTATAAAAATACCATACGATAATACCGAAGCTTTAGAAAAAGCTTTAACTGAAAATGCCAATGTTGCGGGATTTTTGGTAGAACCTATTCAAGGGGAAGCAGGAGTTTATGTGCCGACAGAAGGCTATTTAGCCAAAGCAAAAGAACTGTGTGAAAAGCACGGCGTACTTTTTATTGCTGATGAAGTACAAACGGGAATAGCAAGAACAGGTAAATTACTTGCTGTTCAACATGAAAATGTAACTCCGGATATTCTTATTCTTGGAAAAGCCTTGAGCGGAGGTGTATATCCTGTGAGTGCTGTATTAGCGAATGACACTATCATGGAAGTGATTAAACCTGGTCAACATGGTTCTACTTTTGGTGGGAATCCGGTTGCAGGAGCTGTTGCTGTTGCTGCTTTAGAAGTTATAGAAGAAGAAAAATTAGCTGAAAATGCTGAGAATCTTGGGAAGTTATTCAGAGGAGAATTGAATAAGTATATTGAAACTTCTTCAATTGTAAATTTAGTTAGAGGTAAAGGATTGTTAAACGCAATTTTGATTAATGATACTGAAGATAGTTCTACTGCTTGGGATATTTGTGTTGCGCTAAAAGAAAACGGTCTATTAGCAAAACCAACTCATGGAAACATCATTCGTTTTGCCCCACCATTAGTAATGAATAAAGAACAATTATTAGAATGTGTTGCTATTATTATCAAAACACTAAAAGCATTTGAAAAATAAAAGGAGTAAATTCCATTTAATAAAAAGTAAAAGCCACTCTGTACAGAGTGGCTTTTACTTTTTAAGCTTGTTGCATTTCTAAAATTTGGCGTTGCAATTCATCTGGGTTTTGTAATGTTTCCCAACCGAAATAAGCAATTATAAAAATAATATAGCCGATAAATATTATATTTAATACAATACCTATAATGGCCATTATTTTTCCGGCTTTTACATTTCCATATCCCGTGTATAATTCAGGATTTCCTTTGTACAGTTTCGTGGCACTTGTTGCAAGTACTATTGCTACAATAGCGCAAATGAGACCTACGATTCCGTAGCAACAGCACGTTAAGATAGATATAATTCCTAATACTAGAATTAAAGTTGAGTTTGGTAGTTTTTGTTGTTCCATAAAAAATAGATTAGATATGTATGATTTTCATTTTAATAAGATAGCTAATAATAATCACTAATACATTAATACATATAAGTAGATTTCTGACTATTATTAGTTGTTTTGAGTTATTAAAAATTCCAAAGACTAAAGTGAGACCAAGTAATAGTAACGTGTAAATAGCTGGATACATGTGAAAAGCTTCTTCAAATTTACCTTGAAAAAGTAGTACTGTAGCCCTTTGTGCTCCACAACCAGGGCAATCTATACCAAACATTTTTTTGTTCAAGCAAGGGAACATGTATTTGCTGAAATCTATTACAAGCATAATAGCAGATATGAATAAAACAAAAATAAAAAATCCTGATACATTGTATCAGGATTTTTATAAGATATTGTATATAGAAAGTTTAATTTCTAATTGAGATCTTTTTTGTAATAGATTGTCCAGCAACTGTATTTATAGTTACTAGGTAAACCCCTGTAGAAAGATTTGAAGTATTGAAAGTATACTCACTTTCCGTTCCTAAATCTAACTCATTAAAAATTCTTTTTCCAGAAATATCATGTAATACAACGGAGTTGAAGTTTAACGAATTTGGGTTTTTAATCAATAAAGATTTTGTACTATTGTTTTGATGAACTAATATGTCTGAAGAAGCAACAACTGGGTCAGTGCTTAAAGCAGAATTATCAGAGAATGTTACATAATATCTATCACCAATGCTTGAACCATTTGTATTGAAAGTGAAACTTGTATCACCATTTATAGCATGGTATTCATCCAAAAGACTGTCATAGATATATAAATCTTGATCACTATTTGTATTTATATATTGTCCGATTAAAACTTCAAAACTCGTATTTCCATTGGAAATTAAGTGTAACGGAACAAGAATAGAACTATCATCATTGCTTACAAATTGGATGGCATATGGATTTCCAAGAATATCAAATCCAGCATCGTTTTGTAAAGTAGAAGATAATGCACCATCAAATCCAAAATCATAGCCTAAAGTAGTGTTACCATCTACACCTAACATAAGATCTCTTGTATAGGTGTCATTAACAACTACCTGTAAAATGAATTTAGTATAATTGTTTGAAGTTTCTTCTGGAGTCGCTGTGGTATTATCGTTTGCTACTCTATAGAAAACAGAAGAACCTGCATTTTCTTGCATATATGCTCTGTGACTATTTTTGAAAGAGATAGTTCCTGTAGCACTTCCTGTTACAGTAAATCCTTGTCCAATAGCTGCATACTGATAATCTGCATTTGTGTTACTTGATTGTCCATTACCTGAGCTAGAAACCAAGTTACCTGCACTATCATAAGAATTATAGGTAGCTTGAACGAAACCACCTGCTGGTGTATAAGTCGCATACCCTCCCAAGTAATCCGCTAAGTTGTGACTATTAACACTCATATCTTGCTGCCAAAAGTAGGCAGTAGCATTTACTTCAGTATTGTCCGAATCTGTTAAAAATGCATTCAAATCTAGCGCAGAAGGGTAAGGATTACCAATTAAAACACCTTCGCCGTTTAGAACATTAATGTTTATAGTACCATTATTAGGGATGCCTCTAAAATCATATTCTTGATTTAGATTGTCTGTATCACTAGCGGAAGTGGCTACACCTTTCATAGTAAAACCATATCCAGGATCAACAGACCCAGCAGAACCTACATATACCCAGTTAGCGTAAGCTGTACCAGTGACATATTTATAAATCCATGAACTGGAAATTGTTAATGGATCTGCGCTACCATTGTAACTAGTAGTGAATGCTGCAGAAGAACCTGTTGTGTCTGCGCTTCTTTCAAAAAGTACTTGGTTAGGAATAAAGGCAGAGCCTCCAGAAGCTTTTACCGGGCTGGACCAATAGTTATAAGAATATGACGTAGCATTACCTTCTTGAAGAACCGAAATTGCACCATTTCCAGTGTTTGTAGAGTTAGATTCACCTTGTAATATTTGAGAACCATCTCTTAAATAAATATTTCCGTTAGACTCTAAATCAATGTCTTGTTCAACAAAAACATAAGTGTCTTTAACGTAAATAAACGAGCCATCATCAACTCGTAATTGAGCGTGCGTTGCTAAAAGAGCAAAAAAGGATAAAAGTGTAAAAATTTTTTTCATAATGAGCAGCGTGTAAAATTATACGAGCTTTACTTTTGTTTTTTTATTTTAGTTCTGGCGTAAATCCGTCATTTAATATAACAAAAGTAATTGAAATATGAAAATAAAAAAAGGAGATTATGTAGAAGTTATCGATGAGCCGATGAGTGGTAAGGTTTTGAAGTTCAATGGTAAAATGTTGACGATTGAAAGCGACGAAGGGTTTGAATTAGTCTACCATATTAGCGAAGTAGTGGTTGTAAATGAGGGGTTCGAGGTTAAAAATTATGAAGTGTCTTCAGCATTAAAACATAAACAAGGTCCAAAAAGAAAAAAAAGTGTTTCAAATTCACGAAAAGAGCGCTATCAACCGCAGTTAGAAGTGGATCTACATATTCAACAACTGGTGAAAGACTATGCTCGGTTGTCTAATTATGACATGTTAACCATTCAATTGGATACCGCTGAACGCCAGTTGAAATTTGCAATTCAAAAGGGAATTCAAAAAGTAGTATTTATACACGGAGTAGGTGCTGGAGTTTTGAAAACTGAATTAGAATATCTCTTTGGGAGATATTCTAATGTTACTTTTCAAGAAGCTGATTACGGAAAATATGGATTAGGGGCAACCGAGATTTATATTCATCAGAATGGATAGTATTACTATTCTACAAAATCCGGAGTTAATTCTATAGTCTCGGTAAAGTCATATGATCCGAAATCAAAATTATCTAATCGTAATTCTGTTCCATTATCATTAACAAAGGAGATGTTAGGATCTGGAGTTATATCATTTGTAAAAGTAATATAGTAAGTATGCTCTATAAATTCTGTAGCTTCTAGAGATTCTTGCTCTTCTACTAAAAGATAATTAGCTAAATCATTTCCTGCTTGAACGTCATTTGCCGGATTTAAATCTCCATCAATAGATTCATTGATGGTCAATATTCCGTCATTATCATCGTCGTTGTCAAGATAATCCGGAATGCCATCACCGTCTGTATCCGTTAATATAGGGTTGTCGTCATCGTCAAAATCAATTTCATCAATTGTTGGGACATTATCACCATCATCATCTTCATCCATGTAATTGGGAATTCCATCACCATCGGTATCCAAAGCATCAGGATATTCACCATTGCTGTCCATTGACCCAGGTTCTTCATCCTCAAAATCAATTCCATCTTCATCGTCGTATTCTAGTGTTGTGGTAATATTTACATCACCGTCTAATACTGTCCATTCAGAAATTACATTTGGTGAAGCTGGTTGAATATCATTACAGAAATAGTCCGTTGCGTCTCCATCATATACTCTATAAATAAGCGTATTTGTGCTATTGTTAATAGTATAATCCACTGATCCATCTAAGTAAGGAATATTGTTATTGCTTGAAATATAGAGCGTAAGCGATTCTGTGTTATTATCTCCAAGCATGTAATAAAGATATTCTCCACAAAGTTCAACGTCGCTATCAGAAAAATCAATTTCGGCTACAGCGATGTCACCGTCGTCACAAGCTGCTAAAAAAGCTAAAATAATCAGAGAATATATTTTTTTCATAAAAGATGATTGCATTTGATGGTTGACAAAAATAAGTGAATACGCACTTATAACGAAGTTTCTTGATAATAATTTTAAATCAAGTAATTTTGCTGTGTGATTTCGGTTTTTGAAAACAATAGTTATACCATTTTTTTAGGTTAACGAAAGAATTTATTTATGAAAAAGATATATCTCGATAACGCGGCGACTACTCAAGTAGATACTGATGTTTTGGATAGTATGTACGCTGTAATGAGAGATTTCTACGGAAATCCTTCTTCTACGCATAGTTTTGGAAAAGCCTCTAAAACCTTGGTAGAAAAGGCTAGAAAATCTATAGCAAGAATATTTAATGCCCAATCGGGAGAAATTATTTTTACTTCGGGAGGCACGGAGGCCGATAATTTAATTCTTAGAGCTGCTATTCGAAATTTAGGGGTCGATGTTATTATTACGTCAAAAATTGAGCATCATGCTGTTTTAAAAACGGTAGAGCAACTTTGTTTGGATAATAATGTTACAGTTGAATATGTGAATTTAGGAGAAAATGGAAATGTAGACATTCAGCATTTAGAATCATTACTGACAAAGAATGAGTCTCAAAAAACATTGGTGAGCTTAATGCATGTGAATAACGAAGTAGGAAATATTTTGAATATTGAGAATGTGGCCAATTTATGTAAAGATTATAAAGCATATTTTCATTCTGATACGGTACAGTCGGTACATCATTTAGGAATAGATACTCAAAAAATCCCGGTTGACTTTTTTACAGGATCGGCTCATAAATTTCATGGACCTAAAGGAATCGGTTTTGCTTACATTAGAAAGGATTCAGGGCTTAGGGCAATAGTAACAGGAGGTGAGCAAGAGCGCGGATTAAGAGCAGGTACCGAATCCGTTCACAGCATTGTAGGCTTAGAAACTGCATTTTTGAAAGCAATACAGAATAAGAAAGAAATTGATGAACACCTTTTGAAAATTAAGCAGTATTTTAAAGAAGGTTTACAGCAAGCTTTTCCAGATGTAGCTTTTAATGGAACTTCGGGTGATTTAGAACTGAGTTCTCCTTCAATTTTAAACGTTCGTTTTCCTTTTCCACCAGAAAAAGGGAAATTGCTGTTGTTTCACTTAGACCTTTTGGGCGGTGTGGCGTGTTCTGCGGGAAGCGCATGCCAATCTGGAAGTAATCAAGATTCTCATGTATTAAAAGCAATATTGAGTTCTGAGGATTTGAAGAAAACTTCAATTCGATTTTCGTTTTCAAAATATAATACTAAAGAGGAAATAGATAGTGTATTAGAAACGCTTATAGCTTTTGCCAAAAACTAAAAAGACCGACTAGCTAGTCGGTCTTTTTTTTATTATTTTTTGTAATTCTTTACTCCGCAGTTTCGCTTGTTTCTTTTTCTTTAATATCCTTTACAAATGTATTTAGCGCTTTTCCATATTTAGATTGTGCAATATCACTTGTAAGCGAGTTGTTAATGGTGTCTAAGTATTTTATCTGTGCATTGTATAAATCAGATAATGCAACGTACGGCGATACTTCAGAATCTTTATTGTTTAAACAGAAATTGATACTGTACAAATAACTACGTTTGGTATTCATATCTGAAGAATGACTCAAAGAATCTGCTTTCTTTTCATCACCGGCTTTAAGAGCTTTAAAACGGTCTTCGAGTAATTCTAAATTTTTATCTGTAAAACGAGATTTAGATTTTTTGTATTCGTTATAGGTGTCTTGAGTTTTAGACCCGGTAATCTTTGCGTTTACATCAAAATACTCTCGTGTAGTTTCAATATTGATTTCGCCTGGTTCACCAAATACCATAAGACGGTCATTCATAGGGTTGCCATCTTTTTTGTCTAAATATAAATAGAAAACTTCAGGTTCTTCTAGAGGTAAGCTGAACTCAAATTTTCCGTCACCTTTAAAAGTGACCGTGTCTATATTCACTACAGCCGTGTCATTCATTCTTTGAAAGTAAAGCGTACCCAAACGTAAACCTTCAATGTTTCCTTTCAACTTCATGGTATTGGTTGCATCGTTTGTACAAGCAATAAGGCTAATTACCATGGCAAGGGCAAGAACTATTTTCTTCATGATCTATTTGATAAATTGAACTGCGCAAATATCATGGATTATTTAAAAAAAACGAAATTTATTTGTGAAGTGTCTATAAACAAAACGAGCAGCTTGTTTAAGCTGCTCGTTTTTTATGATTTTGTAGAATGAAATTAGTTTTTCAACCAAGCATTTCTTAATGAGTTTTGCTCAGCTGTTGCATTTGGATCAACTTCTAACATTTCTTTTTTCGTAGTTGGTTTTTTGAAAGTTCCTTTTAACGTAACTTCTTCACTATCTCTATCCAAAACAAAGGTAAGTTCTGTTCCTTCTTTCCAGCCGAAAGTAGTCATGATCATTTGTTGTGCATTTTCTAGCGTGTATTCCGTTCCGTTGATAGATTTTAAAATATCTCCACCTTGAACTCCTAACTCTTTTAATGTAGAATTAAGTTCAATACCTTTTCTGAAGAAAATTGTTTTGTCTTCTGGGTTTCCATCAATAAAAGGTGTTTGTTGGTCTAATAAAAAGATATTGAAAACATCAACTTCTTTTTCTGTTTTTGTTAATCCTACTTTGTTGAAGAATTCATCATAAGGAATTGGATTGTTGCTACCAACTACATATTTGTTTAAGAATTCACCAACCTCAGGATACGTCATTGCTGTGATTTCTGGAATAATTTCTTCGTCTTTGAAAGATTTATGCATTCCGTATTTAGCTGAAAGTTGCTTCATTAACCAAAGCACTCCTTTTTCTCCATTGCTTTCCTCTCTCATGATAATATCGATACACATTCCAATCAATGCTCCTTTTTCGTAAACATTGGCATAGTTTGGTTTGTAAGGATCTACCAATACATTTTTACTCATTTCGGTGAATGACATATTATCATCATACATCGCTTTTGAGTTGTTGATCTTATCAAGCATTCTTCCGTAGAATTCATCTTCGGTAATTAAACCTTGATTTACTTGGAATAAGTTTGCGAAGTATTCTGTAATTCCTTCGTACATCCAAAGGTGTTCAGACATTTGAGGATCATTGTAATCAAAATATTGAATTTCATCTGAATGAATTGTCAATGGCGCAACAATATGAAAGAATTCATGAGAAACAATATCTGTTAAGCTTTTACTCAAAGCTTGAATACCCATAGCCTCTGGCATAACAACAGTTGTAGATGTGTGGTGCTCAAGAGCTCCAAAACCTTTAGCGTCGTCTTTTGCCATTGTAGATAGATACAACAAAATGTCATAAGTCTTGGTACTATTGATTTCTCCAAGAAAAGTTTTTTGTGCTTTCATCATTTTTTCCATTGCTGGTTTTATGGCTGCTGCCGTAATAGAACCTGATGGAGAAAATACCGATAGTGTTACTTCAATATCATTTACCTTAAATTTGGCTTGATCTAATTTTGAATACATGATAGGATTATCAGTTACTTCAAAATATCTGTCAGCGTAGAAAACATCTGTATTTGGTGTTGCTGTCTCAGTTTCTTCAGATCCGCTAGGTAAAGAAGTAGAAGCTTCAAATCCTGCCGGATGTTTGAAAGTAAGTTGGTATGGTCTTTCAGCCAAATCAGAAAAATAACCAACTAACATATGAAGGTTCAAAAAGAAATTTTTTCCTTCTAAAATATTGGTTCCCGCTGGTGAAAAAACATCTTCTCTATCTTGAAAAGAAGCACCGCTTTCGGAATCAAAAGTATCGTTTACCCAATATGTAACTTTATCTAATTGAGTTGCATTACTAATAACCCAAGAGTTTACATCTCCTTTGGTTACTGTAAGTTCGTTACCTTCATAATCATACGCTTTGAAATCGTCTATGAACTGACCGTAATTGTCTGCGCTATACGTTCCAGGAACGGTTTTAGGAATATAAAAAGTAATGGTTTCTGTAGTGAATCTTCCCGGATCTATTGTAGACATTACTTTGTCGTCTTTTACATTGGTAAGATCTACCATTGCTTTAACCGGACTGTTTGTTGCTAAATCATTCGCTGGTTTGGTTCCACAGCTTACAATGAATCCTGCTGTTACGAAGGATAATACAAGTTTTTTAATCATAAAAAAGTGCTATTTATTGCGTCAAAATTAATCATATGACGAACTTTTCTTTTGTTGTTACAGTAATTAACAAAAAATTAGGAGAAAACTTTGGTTAGATATTTAGCTACTCCATCTTCTTTGTGATGAGCGGTAATGTCTTTGGCAACAGCTTTTACTTCGTCTCTGGCATTTTCAACGGCAATTCCCCAACCAACATTACCAATCATTTCAGCATCATTATAATTATCGCCAAAAGCAATAACATCTTCGGTGATGAACTGTGGATATTTAAATTCAAATACCTTTTTGATACCAGTAAGCTTAGAAACTTCTTTTGGAGCAATTTCTATATACGTATCTTTTGCTCTGTATAAATGTAAATCGTTCTCAAATTTTTCTTTGAAATGAGCAAAGGCTTCTTCTATCAAATCAGCATCACCCATGCAATTGATTTTGTGAAGTCCTTTACCTTCTGATTTAAATTTAGCAATGGCTTCTTTATTCGATAAAAATTCAGGAGTTACTTTGGTGTTGTTTTCTTCCCGTTTTGCCCAAAAGTCGTTTTGAGGAGCATACCATTCATCGTGATGATATAAACTAATGTGAAACTGACCTTTTGGGTTACTTTCGTTATACTCCATTAAATATTCGGCAGTTTCTAGTGGAACTTCAACAGAATGTACTGGTTTATTATCTACCAAAACCAAAGCGCCATTATAGGCAATAAGTGGTTCATAACCCACGCCAAGTTTTTCTTGAATATGTTTCATTTGTTTTGGCATTCTTGCGGAAACTAAAACAAATGGAATGTCTTTTTTAATTTTTTCTACAATGGATAAAGTTGCTTCAGAAAGATCTCTGTCAGCATTTAAAAGGGTACCGTCAATGTCAGTAAAAACAATATTAGGCTTCGTCATCTTTTTTATCTTTTGGTTGTCTGTTTGCGTTTTTTAGGGTTTGCATTAGCATCCATTCAATTTGGCCATTGGTACTTCGAAACTCGTCCGAAGCCCATTTTTCAATGGCCTTGAGCATATCTTCATTTAATCGTAATGCAAAAGCTTTCTTCTTAGACATGTTATTGTTTAATAAATTCTGAAATAGTATCTACTAGTTGAGATGATAATGGGAATTCTGAATTATAATATGACTGTTGATTTTCGTTTGGATTTTCTACAGTTTTCAGAACGTGATTCATTTTAGTTACCAAAACTAACTGCGCTTTTGGTTGAGCGGCTTGTAGCATTTTAGCATCTTCCAAACCAACCTGTAAATCGGCTTCTCCCTGAATGATTAAAACAGGAATCTTCAATTTTGCAATTTCCAAGGTAGGGGAATAACTATTCCAGTTTTTTAAGAACTTTTGATTTTGAGGAACAAAGATATTCATTAAAAACGGATGCACCTGAACGATGGTGTCTGTTTTCTCTAATTCGTCAAAATGTTCTCTAGCTTTGGTAACCAATTCAGGATAATCGCCAATTTGTTCTATGATAGTTTCGCTGATTTTATTACCAGGTCCGTTTAAAGAAATGTATTTAGAAACTGTTCCTTTTTGTGCAACCAGCATGGCAATAAGAGAACCTTGACTGTGACCAATAAGTACAATTTCTGAAAAACGTTTGTCGCCTTTAAAATGATCAATAGCAACTTCTGCGTCTTCTACAAAATCATCCAGTGTTACATTGGTTGATTTTTCAAGGTTTGAAACAGTAGCCGTACGTTTATCGTATCTGTAAAACGCTATATTTTCGGTGTTCAAAGAATCGGCGAGTTGCTGAATGTATGCTGCATTGATGTTAACGCCAGCTTGATTTCCATTTCGGTCTACATTTCCGCTTCCATGAATAAATATAACTAGTGGAATTTTTTCCGAAGTTTTTGGATAACTTAATGTTCCCGGAAGCTCAATATGATCATTAAAAAGCTGAATTTCTTCAGTACCAACTTCTTGTGCTTGGGAAATTTGACTTACCAAAAATGTGATGAGTATGAATGCAATTTTATACATAATCTATTTCTTCAGTATTTTTCAATTTATGTAGGGTGTTGTAAAATTCGGTAGCCTTGTCTGTCGCAATAAACAAAGGTTTTTTAGCATGATACACTATTCTGATAGCTTTATCGGTTCCTATGGTATTGACCGAATCTTTCTTAGAGAACCAGTTCCATTTTCCAACCGAATAGCTATGATTCATACTAGCATGATTTTCTATGGAGTATTCAGTTATCTGATGTAATTCGATAGTTTTCCACTGATTACAAAACGGCGGAAATCTGTAATGAACACCAGATGTGTTTACTTTGGTGTACAACACGCTTTTGTAAATGAAAAAAGCTATCAGCGAATTGATTATAATAATGCTGCCAATACTCCAAAGTAATTGATTTAATGGGATTTGGGTTTTGTTATATTCGTTGTAAAGAATGGCACTCACTACAAAGAAATCTGCGCCAAGTAACATGTAAATCCAACTCCCAATTCGTTGTTTTTCATTGAATTCCTGATTCATCTTTCTCGTTCTAGAATAGCTTTCATATAATGTCCGCCTTGGCCGGCAACAACACTTACCAAACGCCAGCCGCCACGTGCTTCTTGATTTAATAAATCCATGAATTCTTCATCTTTCAGAACTTTCAAGAAGCCTTGGGCTTGTTTTACCATTTTGTATTCCTTCATTTTTTAGTGATTTAGGGTTCCTGCATTTACTACCGGAGAGGCATCTTTATCTCCACAAAGTACCACCATAAGATTGCTTACCATGGCAGCTTTTCTTTCTTCATCTAGGTCCACAACTTGCTTTTTACTAAGTTCGTCGATAGCCATTTCTACCATGCTCACGGCGCCCTCCACAATTTTATGTCGGGCAGCAACAATGGCGGTGGCTTGTTGGCGTTTTAGCATGGCATTGGCAATTTCTTGTGCGTAAGCCAAATAACCTATTCGTGCTTCCAAGACTTCAATTCCTGCCATAGCCAAACGTTCTTGCACTTCATTTTCAAGATTTTCACTAACCTCGTTTACACTGGAACGTAGCGTAATATCTTCATCATGGCCTTCGTCATTAAAATTATCGTACGGATACATACTTGCCAGTTTTCTCACGGCAGCATCGGTTTGTACGCGGACAAAATTTTCGTAATTGTCAACATCAAAAGCAGCTTTGTAAGTATCAATAACTCTCCAAACTAGGATAGTGCTAATCATAACTGGGTTTCCTAGTTTGTCATTTACTTTTAAACGTTCACTATCAAAATTACTGGCTTTTAAAGAAACTTTCTTTTTGGAGTAGAAAGGATTTACCCAAAACAAACCGTTTTTCTTTACGGTTCCCACATATTCTCCAAAGAGAAGCAACACTTTGGAATCGTTTGGATTGATGAGAATGAATCCGAAGAACAAAACGAAAATAACCCCTGTTAGAATAAATAGAAACGGTAATTCAAAGTGAATTGCCAGAAATATACTGGAAGCAAAAAGAGCTAATAATACTATGAGCATAAAATAGCCGCTCGACGGAACAATAGTTTTTTCAGAAGTCATGATTAAATTGATATTAAAATGATATCATAAATATATGTAATTAAATTTTAATTACAGCTTGTTTTTAACAATTTGTTTAAAATAGCATCTGTACATTTGCAACGAATAAATAATGAGAACATGAAAAAAATAGCTTTTATACTGACTTTACTAATAACAAGCATTTCATTCGCTGGGAACGAAAATCCTTTTTTTTGGGGTCCAACAGGCCATAGGGTAGTGGGAGAAGTTGCTTCAAAATATATTAAGAAGAGTACGGCAAGGAAAATAGAGAAGTTGTTAGACGGGCATTCTATTGCCGAAGTAGCTACGCATGCCGATGACATCAAATCTGATAAGCGCTTTAAAGGTTTTGGACCTTGGCACTATGTAAACATGGAATTAGGAAAGTCCTACGGAGATGATCCAGTTAGTGAAAAAGGAGATCTTGTAAAAGCTATAGATACCTGTATGACGGTTTTAAAAAGTGATACATCAAGCAGAGAAGACAAGCAATTTTATTTAAAATTGTTAATCCATTTTGTTGGTGATTTGCACCAGCCAATGCATGTAGGTCGATCAGAAGATTTAGGTGGAAACAAAATAAAGGTAACTTGGTTTGGTGATAAAAGTAATTTACACCGTGTTTGGGATAGCGATATGATTAATGGATATGAAATGAGCTACACGGAAATTGCAGATAACTATCCGAAATTAACGCGTAGACAAGTAAAGTTTCTTCAAAAAGGATCTGTTTTAGACTGGGTTGCCGATACTCAAAAATTGGTAGAAGAAGTGTATGCTTCTGCGGAAGATGGTGACAAATTAAGCTATCTCTACATGTATGAGAATTTCCCGAAAGTAAAAGTACAATTAGAAAAAGGAGGCGTTCGTTTGGCTAAAATGTTAGATGAGGCTTTCTAGGTTTTTCAAAATAAAATAATGTATTAAAAACCGTTTCCTTTGTATCTTCGTAGGAAACGGTTTTTTTATGAAGAATTTCTTTTCAGAATTGATAGATTATAATCAAGTGAGCAACCAAGCTTTGTTCGTGGCTTTTCAAGAAAATCAAGTTCCACAAAAAAGTATGCAGCTTTTAAATCATATGATTATTACACATCATGTTTGGAATCATAGAATTATAGGGGAGCCCTCAAGTATTGAAATTTGGGGAGATTTTCCGTTGGAAGAATTGATAAACATGAACCAACAAAACTTTATTGATACTGAAACTATTTTGTCAAAATTTCCGGAGGAAGAAGTCATTCACTATCAAAATAGTAAAGGAGTGCCGTATGAAGCCACAGTAAAAGATATTCTTTTTCATGTGATGAATCACTTTACGTATCACCGCGCACAAATTGCTACTAACTTTCGTGAAAACGGATTAGAACCCGTGGTTACAGATTATATTTACTACAAAGTGCGCTAATTCGTATTGTTAAAAACTTTTCGTTTTCAGACTGTTAAAGTACTTTTTTCAAGATGTTCTAAATTTTATTTTTGAAAAAATGCAGGGATGAATTACGATCGAATCAAAGAGAAATTAGAGATTTTAGCAGACGCAGCCAAGTACGATGTGTCTTGTTCTTCCAGTGGTGGAAACCGGCAGAATAAGAACAAAGGTTTGGGAAATACTGGTAGCGGCATTTGCCATACCTATACGCAAGATGGTCGCTGTGTTTCGCTCTTAAAGATTCTGTTGACCAATCATTGCATTTACGATTGTGCGTATTGCGTTTCTCGCCGAAGTAACGATGTAAAACGCGCTGCTTTTACTGTGGAAGAGGTGGTAGATCTTACGATTTCTTTTTACCGAAGAAATTATATTGAAGGACTTTTTCTAAGTTCTGGGATCTTTAATAATGCCGATTTTACGATGGAACGTTTGGTTCGAGTAGCGAAAAAACTCCGTTTAGAACATAATTTTCATGGCTATATTCATTTAAAAACCATTCCTGGAGCTTCGGACGAATTGATGCGAGAAGCTGGTTTGTATGCCGATAGATTAAGTGTGAATATCGAAATTCCTACGGAATCGGGGTTGAAATTATTAGCTCCTGAAAAAGATCACAAGCAAATGATGGAGCCGATGGGTTTTGTGAAAAATCAGTTGATTCAATATAAGGAAGAAAAGAAAATTATTAAAAGTACACCTAAGTTTGCACCAGCCGGACAAAGCACACAGATGATTGTTGGGGCTACTAACGAAAATGATTTACAGATCATAAAAGTGGCAGATCATTTTTACAATAACTTCAAATTGAAGCGCGTATATTATTCGGGTTACGTTCCGGTGTTGGCCGATGATCGTTTGCCGGCTTTGGGTTCACAAGTGCCTATGGTGCGCGAAAATAGATTGTATCAAGCCGATTGGTTGATGCGATTTTATGGTTTTCAGGCTGATGAAATTTTAGATAGAAGCAATCCTTTTTTAGATTTAGAAGTTGATCCCAAAATGGGTTGGGCACTCAGAAATGTGCATCAGTTTCCGGTGAATGTGCAAACGGCTTCGTTAGAAATGATTTTGCGTGTTCCGGGCATTGGCGTTACTTCGGCTCACAAAATTGTGAAAGCGCGTAGGTACCAAACCTTATCCTTAGAACATTTAAAACGAATGGGCGTTGCTACAAATAGAGCAAAGTATTTTATCGATTTTCAATACGGAAATCAGCATTTGAAATTCTTGCAGAAAACCGATTTAAAGCAAATATTGGTTAACCAGACCAAAAGCAAATTCAAAAGTCCGTTTAACGCGCAATTATCCTTGTTCTAATGCATTTTTTAGTGTACGATCATACATTTGACGGATTTCTTTCGGCTGTTTTTCATGCTTATGAATACAAGTTGAAAGCTGTGCGTATTATGAAACGTGAGTTGTTTCAACCAGGAATGTTTCAGGAAGCAGAAGAGATTTTTACCGATGTTGAAAAAGCAAAGCGTGTTTGGAAACGATTGGAAGAAATTCTAGGAAAACAAGCTGTTCAAGTTTTATTGTTGAGTTTTTTGTCTGAAGAGGAATCGGTAGAAATTCCTTTGTTAGAAGTAATCCGAATAGCTTTTGCAAATCCGAATCAAAATGTATTGCAAAATTACGGGAATGAACATGTGGTTGCACTTCAGAAATTGACAAAAAGTGTGAGTAGAGAACGCCACCGTATGAAAGCTTTTGTACGTTTTGAATTGCTAAAAGACGAAATTTATGCGGCAAAAATAGATCCGGATTTTGATGTGTTGTTGCTCATCAAAAATCATTTCAAGAATAGATATCAAGATCAGAAATGGTTGATTTATGACATCCGAAGGAATTACGGTTTGTTTTACGATTTGGAAAAAGTTGAGGTAATTCAATTAGATGCGGAGTTTTCAAAATCGGTCCGATTTCAAAAAGAAATACTTTCAGAAAAAGAGCAAAAATACCAACACCTCTGGCAAGAATATTTTGATCATACAAATATTGTGGAACGCAAAAATACCAAGCTGCATTTGCAGCACGTGCCCAAACGTTATTGGAAGTATTTAACAGAGAAACGGTAATATCTGTTATTTTGCAGATAAAAAATGTTATCGGCTTTTTATCAGATATATTTAATTATCGGCTTTTTATCAGATATTTTGTTATCTTTGAAGTCTAAGAGGTTGTAAATGATAGCAGTATTAACAGGCGATATAGTCAATTCCAGAAGTTTAGATAGCGCAGTTTGGCTTCCAAAATTCAAAGAACAATTGCGTGTCTTTGGAAGTACTCCAGCCGATTGGGAAGTTTTTCGGGGTGATAGTTTTCAGTTAACCATTACTCCTGAATATGCTTTGTATGCGGCGTTCATGTTGAAAGCAACTATCAAACAATTTAAAGATTTAGATATTAGAATTGCCATTGGTTTGGGCGAGCAAAGTTATAAAGCAACTCATGTAACCGAATCTAACGGAAGTGCTTTTGTGAATTCGGGAGAATGTTTTGATGAGATGAAACCTTTGATGGCTGTAAAATCTACAAATCAAGAAGTTGATGAGGTAATGAATTTGTTGCTTGATGTAGGTTTACTTACTTTTAATACTTGGAAGCCAATGAGTGCTTTGTACATGAAAACCGCTTTGGAACATCCAAATTTATCGCAAACAGCATTGGCTAAATTATTAGGAAAAAGTCAAGGAAGTGTGAGTGAAGGATTGTCGAGAGCAGGATTTGATCAGCTTCAAAAAATCATTACATTTTATAAAACGAACTATACATACTAATGGGATTATTCTTTTTAAAAATACTTTTGGCACATGTAATAGGTGATTTTCTCATTCAACCAACAAAATGGGTGAAAAGTAAAGAGAAGAAAAAGATTCAATCTCCTTATTTGTATGCGCACTTGGCTGTTCATGCCTTGTTGCTGCTTATTTTTTTAGCTTTTAATTCCACTTATCTTTTAGGAATTGTAGTGATTTTAGTCTCTCATTTTGCGATAGATGTGGCTAAACTATACTTCACAAACAAAAAGAACAGAAGAATCTTGTTTGTAGCAGATCAGTTTGCGCATTTATTGGTTTTGTTCATAGTCGCTAATGCTTATTATTCGGAGCTAAAATGGTCTATGTTAGCTACTTATGAATATTCAATTTTATTAAGTATTTTATTTTTGTTATTGGTAACCGTAGTGGCTTCAATACTCATAAAAGTATTGACTTCTGCTTGGGATGTAACCACCAAAAAGGAAGAATCACTCTCCAATGCAGGGATGTATATTGGAATGTTAGAGCGTTTGTTTGTTTTCGGTTTTGTGTTATTAGATTTTTGGGAAGGAATTGGATTTTTACTTGCCGCCAAGTCGATATTTAGATTCGGAGATTTGACAAGAGCAAAAGATAGAAAACTCACAGAATATGTTTTAATAGGAACTTTGTTGAGTTTTGGAATTGCGATTCTTTGCGGAGTTCTGTTTCGGTATTATTTATAATAAAAAAACCGGCCAAAGTTTTTGACCGGTGTTACTAGGGGATGTAAACAGAATTGTTTGATACTATGATTAAGTTTCTAGAACCAAATCAAACTTAAAAATCTAAAAATGTAAATAAGAATTTAGGATGTGACAAAATGTGACATACAAATGTTATTCCTTGATAAACTTAATGTTTTTGGTATTCCCTTGCTCACTCATGATTACTGCAAAGTAAAAACCTTTGGAAAGTTTTGAAACATTGATGTTTGTTCCTTTAGTTTCTTGCAATACTCTTTGTCCATTCACATTGTAAATAGAAATGTCTTCAATAGCAATGTGATTTGGGTTTGCAATAGAAAGTGTATTTGTGACTGGGTTATTAGAAATGCCTATCGTTTCCAATTCGTATTGATCTGTGTTCAATCCACAATCATCTCCATATACTACGGTATAAGTAGGGCTAGTTTGAGTTACGTCTGGGCAGTATTCTGGAGCAGCAGTTACATAATAATCGCCAGGTTCTGTAATTACAAATGTGGTGTTTGTAGCGCCTTCAATAGCTTGGCCATCTTTGTACCACTGAGCTATAGTGTAAGGTTGGCTAATGGTGTTCGTAAGTTCGTCTCCTGGACACATTATAAAGTTGCCATTACTTTGGTCTATAGTAATATCATCTTCAGATTCGTGTTCAACGAGTAATCCTGCCCAGTTATAGGAGTCAATCTGTATTGTGTTGGATTCATAAGTGTTACCGTTTTTCGTGGCAATTACTTTTATAAGTGCTTGGTCATAAGTATACCAATCATACTCAAAAGTTGAACTTGTGGCGTTTGGAATACTTTCAAAATCACCACTTAGAAACCAATATTTATAATACCATTGGTAAGAGTCATACGTTTCGTCATTTACAATGCTTGCAGTACCATCAGAGTATGGACAAAGCATGGTGTCTCCTTCAATAACAGGAGCTTCGGTTGTTTGTGCATTTATCAAATTTAGACTACCAATGATAAGTGCGATGTAGAATAGTTTTAATTTCATAAGCTGTAGTGATTTTATGTATTTAGTGGAAAAAATATTTTTGCTAAATACTATAATATTTTTCTAAAGCTTGATTATGAATTGGCTACAAGTTGTGACAGTAAGTGTGACAATTTGTGACCTTTATAAGGAGGAGAGATATTCAAATAGGGATTTTCCTGATGAAAGTTCCATTTTCTTTGTGACACGTTCTTTTCTCTTACGGCAACTTTCTGGTGAAATGTTTAGCAATGATGCAATTTCTTTATAAGATAGATTCAGGTATATGAAAGATAGAAAACGAATGTCGTTTGCGTTTAAATTTGGATGTTTTTTCTTTAATTTGAGGATAAATTCATTGTTCACATTTTCAAAATTTGAAGTAAATTCTTCCCACTTTGTATCTTCTTTCAAATGTAGTTTTAGATGATTGATTGATTTGTAAAGTTGGCTGTCTTTCTTTATTTGTGGTAAATCAGAAACTTTTGCAATGATATTTTCAATAAGTTCGTTTCGGGTATTTTGAAACAAGATTTTATCAGAAAGTTGTTTGTTGCTTTGCGCAACTTCTTGTTTTAGTTGCAACTCTTTTTCTTTTAATTTCTCTTTTTCAAGCTGATTTCTTAGTTCTTTTTCTTTCAACTCCTGATCTAATAATTCTGTTTTTTGTTTTTCCTGAGCAAGTTCGAGATCTGTAATTTTTAAATTTTGTTCAGCTAAAATGTGTTTTTGCTTTGAAGCTTCGTTTCTTTTATAAAAAGCCCAAATTGTGATAAGTGAAATAATGAGTAGAAAAACAATAGAAATGGTGTATAATAGTTGCTGATTTGCAGTTTTTTCTTTGTTGATTTCTAGCTCATGATTACTAGCAGCAAGCTCAAACTTAAGTTGAGAGTTTACTAAAATCTCTTTGTTTTTATTGGTGTTGATACGGTTGTTAATGGCTACAAGACTATCTTTTGTAGCGTAAATAATGTTGATTTTATTGGTTTTTAGAGCAAGAAGTGATTTCAATTCGTAGAGATCTAACTTATAAAAATCGTTTGCAGCATTGTTGAGGGCTTGTTCTACAATTTCATTTGCTTTGGTGTAGTTACCTTTCTCATAGTATGCCTTCGCAATTAAATATTCAAACTCTGATGCAGATTCGTGCAGTTGGTATTTTTGACTCTCTTTTAAAGCGCTGTTGGAAACTTTGATAACGCTGTCAAAAAGTTGATGTTGAAATAATAATTTATTTTGAGTACTGAAGGCATTCAAACGAACTGCCGGATTTTTAACCGGGTGTTTGAGAGTAAGCTGAATAAATTCCTTAGCTTTTTCTGTATCGCCTTGTTCCAGATTTAATTTTGATAGGTTTGATGCATAGAGTGCTATTTTTTCAGGAAGTTGTAATTTCTTGGCAATCAGTAATGATTTTTCAAAATACTCTTTTGCTTTTTCTGCATTTTCATCTTTTACATATACAATGGCAATATTGTTTAAAACCGTCATTTCGTCCATCGCATCACCATTTTCAATAGCAACTTCATAGGCTTTTAGATAATGTGTAATGGCGTTTCCATAATCTAGCATGTTATAATAGGCTGCCCCCAGATTGTTTTCTGCCAGAAAATGTTGCCTTTGAAAACGCTTTTTCGATGCAATGTTTTTAATTTCATTCAATCGGTTTATGGCGGAAGCATAATCTTCCTTTTGGAAAATTTCTTGTACAGCAATATTGATGATAGAATCGCATTCTTCCTTACTTTGAGCTGATGATATGAGAGATATCAGCAAAAAAAGAAAGCAGAAAAAGTAACTCTTGAATTTAGAAAATAACATTGATCAATGATAATTTTGGCTCAAATGTAGTTAGTTTTTAAGGTTTTATAAAGCAGATAACTTTAGATACCCAATATGTAGTTTATCTTCTTTAGTTGAAGTGGTTTCAGTAATAGAGATACTATATTTTTCTTTGAATTTTGGATGTAAAATATCTTCCACCTTGTAAACATCATCCACATCAATGCCATATTTGTCATCAATATGAGATTCGGCTCCTTTAAATCCGTAATGTTTGTAAAAAGTTGTCTTTTTAGCTTTTTTGATCGCTTCACTCTGTTTGGTTGCGATTGCTAATTTTTTATAGTGATATTCTTCAAATTCTCCTTCTTTGTAACCTCCTAAATTCAGAAAGAACAAATGTTGCTCTTTTTCAATACCTGAATTTTTAGAAATAATGGTTATTTCATAATCATCTACAACTGTAATTTTTCGCCATGCATCAACATGGATTTTGCCTTTTGCTTCTGGCCAAAAATCAATTAAATCCTGTTTAAGGTCAGAAATGTTTTCAGCGATTCCAAAAAAAATATCGTGTTGTTCTGTATACCTGCCTTCTGGAGTGCAGCCAATCATAATCATGAAAAGATTCATTTATGCGTGTTTTAATTAATCTTAAGATAAAGTTATGATAATTCTGTTTGGAAGATCATATAGAGCCTTGTTAATTTTGCGGAAATTTTTTTCATATGAAATACCTATTACTCTGGTTAACCATTTTCATGTTTGTAAACGTTTCAAGAGCTCAAATTATAGACAGTTTAGTTGATATTGAAGAAGAAAATCCAAAAGAGCAAAATGTTTGGCAACGTTTTAAATATGATGGTTTAACTGCTTATCAGGGGTTAAAGTATACGTACTCACGACCTTTCCATTGGAAAGAAAAAGATTTTTTAACTGCTGGAGCTTTTGTGGCAAGTGAAGCCATTTTATATTCAGTAGACACCAATCTTAATAGATATTTTCAAGATCAATCTCCACATGCACCACAGTTTTTAAAAGATTTTGGTTGGTACTACGGAAGTCCTCAGAATAATTACATGGCCATGGGAGGGGTTTATCTTTTTGGTCTTTTTACCAATAATCAAAAAGTAAGGAGAACAGGAGTTTTAATGATTTCGGCAGCATCAGCAGCAGGATTGATTCAAACTATAACTAAAAATGCAATCGGACGGGCTAGACCTGGAACAGGAGACGGAAAACATTTTTTTAAGCCTTTTAGTAAAGAAGGTGGATACCATTCAATGCCATCAGGACATTCAATTTTAAGTTTTACCATGGCGCACGCAATAGCAAAACAGTTTGATAATATTTGGGTGAAGTCGGGGATTTATGCTGTAGGGTTAGTAGCTCCGGTATCACGTTTATGGGCAGGAGCGCATTGGGCAACAGACATAGGCGCAGGGATATTTATAAGTGTTGTTACTGTAGATGCCGTTGATAATTTCTTGTTTAAAGAAAGAAAGTATGATGTAGATGTTCCTTACAAACAGCAAAGGAAAATTTCATGGCATTTTACACCTGGAGCTGGAACTATAGGTTTTGTGGGTGTTTTTTAAAATTATTTTTTTAGAAGATTATTTTCCCAAGTATTGTGAGCTTTGCGGTAATGTGCAATTTCTTTTCGAAGCAAAGCAACATAATCCCTAGAATGCTCATATCTTTTTTCCAAATAGTCACAATATCTATATATACGAATCAAAGTTTTTTTCATTCTTCTAATTCGATATCTTTTTAATTTAGAATCGTATGTGATAGATGCTTCAGCAATATCGGGAGCTAGGCTCATGGAATCCATTACCAATTGTAGGGAGTAACTATCCGATGTATTTCCTGATTGGTACATGTTATTAATATCTTTATTATCGGTGATATAGGTAGCCAAATGTCTGCTCATTTTAAAAAGAGAAATAGCTCTTTTGTACACTTCTAAATGAGTGACAATATTGCCGCTAGGATGATGTGCTTCGGGTGATGACATGGTAAACTTGGATTTATTCAAATTTAAGAAGATGAAAAGTTAGTTTGATTTAATTTTTTAGGTAGAAATTAATATTTACCTTAGTATTTAAGGTTTTTATAAAATATTTCCTTTATGTTGAAAGATGAAATCAATTGGTCAATTTTACTGCTGCTGCAGCAGAATGCTAGATTTACCAATGCAGAAATAGGTAGGCGAGTAGGTTTATCATCGCCGGCTGTTGCAGAACGTATTAAAAAGATGGAAGATTTGGGTGTAATTAAGGGATACTCAGCCAATATAGATCATAATGCAACGGGGCATCAGTTGAAAGCAATTATTACTCTTAAAGTGTTTTCTGGTAGGTTGAAACCTTTTTTAGAAACGGTAAAGAAATATGAAGAAGTAATTAACTGTTACCGAATTACCGGAGTTGAAAACATTATTATGGAAGTGTTACTTTTTGATCAGCAACACTTAGAAGATTTTATAGACAGAGTTATTCAGTACGGAGAAACAAGAACACATATTGTACTTTCAAATGTTGTGGAGAATAGAGAAATACGTAAAACTCCACGAAAGCGTACTTAAACACTTTCGCGAAGTTGAACCTCTGTTTCTTTTTGTAAAATGGATTTCAATACAAATAGTAGGGCTATCCCGGCAATTCCAATGGTAAACATAATGATCCATGTGTTTGTATAGCCAATTTTTGAAATACTCATCATACCGCTGAAATGGGCAAAAATATGAGCTAATGATATGGAAACGCTATACATTCCCATGTATTCTCCAAAATTTCCTCTCTTTGCTCTTTTAACTGCGAAAGCGTTAGAAAATGGAAATGCAATCATTTCTCCAAATGTTAATACAATCATACTTACAACAACAGAGTATTCCCAAAACGTCCAAAGCATGATACCAAAACTTAGCGAGGTTAACGCGAGGCCTACGATAATACTTGTGATATTATCTATTTTCTTTTTCTCAAAATAACTCACTAATGGCATTTCGGTTAGAAAAATGATAAAGCCATTCATTCCTAAAATCAGACCAATTGAATCTTCTGGTAGTTTATGAAATTCTTTGTAGAAAAGTGGAACAGTTGAAAAAAATTGAACAAAAATGAATCCAAAAATTACCATTGCAAAGAAGAAAATCCAGTAAGGGAAATCAGTATAAACAGATTTTGGATTTTGATTTCTAAATGAATCCAATTCTTTTGCTTTTTTTGGGTGCAATACTTTTAATAGCAGTAAACTAGCTAAAATACAGGTAATGGCATCTACCCAAAATAAACCTGCAAAACTCAAAGAAACTATAATGAGTCCACCAACCGCAGGTCCGGCTGAAAATCCTAAATTGATAGCTAATCTAATGAGTGTTAATGATCTGGTTTTGTTTTCTTCTTTGCTGTAAGCATTTAAAGCTGTGAAAACAGCAGGACGAAAAGTGTCTCCAAATGTCATTACAATAAAGATTCCAAAACAGAATTCCCGAAATGTACTTAAAAACTGGAGTCCAAAAAATAATATTCCGGTAAGCAATAAACTACCAAACATTACTTTGTAGTAGCCTAATTTATCAGTTAGTTTTCCACCTATCCAAGAACCACAAACAGATCCTAAACCAAAAAAGAGCATTACAAGACCAACTTCTTCTTTTGAGAAATTTAAATGTTCATTCAAATAAATAGATAAAAAGGGAATAACCATTGTGCCTGCTCTGTTAATAAGTGTAATAAATGCAAGCCACCAAACTTCTGTTGAAAGTCCTTTGAATGTAGAAATGTAATTGAGTACAACTTTTTTCATAATGGTATAGCAAAAAAAATCCCGATATTTTCATATCAGGATCTGGTTATATTTGAATTTATATTTCAAAAAATCACAGCACAGCCCGATGTTGCCATATATATTTATATGAACAATTCACGGTATATGTTGTAATTCTTTGCACGGATTTCTTTTCTTTGTTTCTCAAATGTAGTTAAAAAATCAATCCAAAAATAAATCGAATTAAAAAAATAACATGATTTTGAAGTTAAAATATGTATTTATTGCGTTTTTACTGTTAGGATGGGCTTGTAAAAATGATAAACGCTATTTGTCTCATGAAGAGGTAAATGGCTTTCAGATTACAGATAGTACGGATGTTGTTCAAGATGTAAAAGCATTTCAGGCAGAATTGAATGAAGAATATAAGAACCCCGATACGTCACCACTTGCGGATAAGGATAGAAAGAAATTTGTAGCATTAGATTTTTTTGAAATAGATACTACCTACAGGGTTGAGGCGAGGTTTGAAGAAACGCCTTTCGAAAACTCTTTTTACATGCAAACCACTACAGATAGAGCTCCGGAGTATAAACGTTTTGGAATTGTATATTTCACTTTAAAAGGAAAAGAGTATCAGTTAAATGTATATCAAAGTCAGGAACTGAAACTTCAGGATGAATATAAAGACTATCTTTTTATTCCTTTTTTAGATGATACCAATGGAGATGAAAGTTACGGTGGTGGACGTTATTTAGATGCCACAATTCCAGATGGTGATAAGATGATTATAGATTTTAATAAAGCTTATAATCCTTATTGCGCCTACAATAAAAAGTACTCATGTCCGGTAGTTCCACAAGAGAATAGGTTGGATGTAGCCATTAAAGCTGGAGTAAAGAAATTTCATTAAATAAAAAAACCTCCCAAAACTTTGGGAGGTTTTTTTAACCAAAAAATTATATTACAACTACTTAAAAAGAATATACAACTGCTACTAAGAAAGAAGCTAAACTCTTTGAAGCCATTAAATCATTATCAATAAATGCTTCTTCTGAAGCGCTATCCAATCTTAATTCTGGCTTTATGGTTAAATCTTCAACCATGTAGTTTCCTGTAAGTGTCAAAGCCATTACACTTGAATCTTCTACACCGGTACCAATTGCTCCGAAATCTCCGTTTTCGCCAAAGTATTCAGCTCTTAGTCCAAGAGCAAAATCTTCTGAAACAGAGTATTGAGGGTAAAGTGCAGCACCATAGAAACCAACACCGTCTGTATCATTATACGTTGCATTTATTCCAAGGAAAAAGCTGTCAGATAAATCGAATCCTCCAGTGTAGTCAATTTGGAAAGTAGGTTCTGTTGCTAACCCCATTGTAGAAGTTTGATTTCCGTATAATAAATTTAAGAACTGACCTTTGTAACCAAGTTGACCACCTAATGTATATTTTCCATCAGGATTAAATTCTGTGAAGTCTGTACTGTTCATAACAGCTAACATTGCTGAAAAATCTTCAGAAATTGCAAAATCAGCTTTTAAACCAGTATGAGAGAATGGTCCATATGAGAACATGTAAGAAGTACTGTAGTTAAAGTTTCCAACAGGTGAAATAACTTCATAACCTAAGAATGTATTGAAATTACCAAAAGTGAAAGTAACTGCATCGCTCACATTCCAATAAGCGTATAGCTGATTTATAATATCACCAGTTGCAGAATACATAGGTGAAACAAAAACAGCATCTGTACCTCTTGGACCAAATACAAGGTCGGCTACAAAACCAACTTTTTCACCTTCGTAACTAGCTACAACATTTGCCATACCTAGGGCAAAACCAGGTAAATTTGCAAAAGAAGTTCCTGGAGCTATGGCGTTTTCATCATTTGGTGCGGTAATGTTTGCACGGTAATATGCGTCTACAGATCCGCTTAAAGAGAATTTCTTTGTTGCGGTTGAGTCAGCATCTTGAGAAAATACTGAGGAAGTACCTAGTACTGCTAGTATAAAAACAGATTTTTTTACGATATTTGCAAGGTTAATCATTTTCATTTTTCTGAATTGTTTAAGATTATAAGTTTGACCAATTAAATTGTAATTGAAATAATTCTTAGAAAATGGTTTTTTAGAGGAGCGTTCTGCCAAACGCTCCTTTTTTATTTTCTATTAATTATTTTCAGTACTTGTTTTAAGAAATTTTATTTAGTAAAAGAGATATTGTTGTTTTATTCTCTTTCATTAGAAATATGTTCAGGATAAGCATCCATTCCGTGTTCATGAATATCAAGTCCTTCGATTTCTTCTTTTTCAGATACTCTAAGACCAATAGTAGCTTTTAAGATGAATAACAATACAAATGTTGTTACCATTGCCCAAAGTACGTACGATAAAGAACCATAGAATTGTACCCAAAGTAAACCAGCTCCACCACCGTGGAAAAGTCCACCATCTGTGGCAAATAATCCTACTAAAACAGTTCCAAGGAAACCACAAGTTCCGTGGACTGAAATAGCACCTACTGGATCATCAATTTTAATTTTTTGATCGATTAGCTCAATAGAAAGAACTACAGCTATACCACAAATAAGTCCTATGGCTAAAGCTCCAAATGCATCTACAGCACCACAACCGGCGGTAATACCTACAAGTCCTGCAAGAGCACCGTTTAAGGTCATAGAAATATCTGCTTTACCATATTTTATCCATGTAAGGAATAAAGCTGCAATAGCACCAATAGCTGCTGCTAAGTTTGTATTGATGATTACCCTTCCTGCTGCAATGGTGTCATCACCACCCCAAGCTAATTGCGATCCTCCGTTAAAACCGAACCATCCTAACCAAAGGATAAGAACTCCTAAGGCTCCAAATGTCATATTGTGCCCTGGAATTACATTTACTTTTCCATCAGGACCATATTTTCCAATTCTTGGACCAACCATTTTAGCTGCCACTAAAGCTGCTCCACCACCTACTGCGTGTACTACTGAAGATCCTGCAAAGTCTACAAATCCTGCAACGTTTAACCAGGCATTATCATCAAAAGGCCAATACCAGCTACCTGAAATTGGATAAATAATGGTAGTTATAATCGCTGAAAAGATTAAATAGGTTGAAAATTTTGTTCTTCCTGCTACAGCTCCAGAAACAATTGTGGCAGCTGTTGCACAGAAAACAGTTTGGAAAAATAAGTTATACCAGTCATCAGCACTAAAAAAGAAGTATCCTTGATCACTAGGGCTTGTTCTAAAAAAGCCTCCTAGAACAGTATCACTACCATACATAATGCCATATCCCAGAGCCCAGAACATGATAGATCCAATACAAAGGTCCATTATGTTTTTCATGATAATGTTACCTGAGTTTTTACTTCGTGTAAAACCTACTTCAACTAGTGTAAATCCTGCTTGCATGAAGAATACCAAAACTGCTGCAATGGTAATCCACAATGCGCCCATATCTCCTTTTACAGCATCTAAAGCTTCTTGTACTTCGTTCATAATTAATAGTTTTTTAGTTATTTGTTAGAGGGTTTAAATTGTTACTTTAAAGAAATTTCATCTTTCTCTCTTGTTCTAATTCTATAGGCACTGTCTACGGGCAATACAAAAACTTTTCCATCACCTACATTACCGGTGTAGGCTGTTTTTAGAATTGTTTCAACAGTTTTTTCTACAAATTCATCGGAGACTACAATAGATAAAAATCTTCTTTGAATATCCGAAGTACTGTAAGTTACCCCTCGATACACATGGCCCTGTTTCTCGTTTCCAACGCCAGTGACATCCCAATAGCTGAAAAAATTAACTTCAATTTTATGAAGTTCATCTTTCACCTCGTCGAATTTCGACTTTCTGATAATCGCTTCAATTTTCTTCATGTTGCTAAATTTTATGAATGTTAAATTTATATTAAATTAGTTATAGATGAAATAAAAAATAGATTATGTTTTGATATTTATTTATTTGATAAAATAAACGGCAATGTTTTTTGTCTTTTGTAAAATAAAACACAATACGTTAACATATCTGTGTTTTTGAATTAGGATGAAGTAATAAAAAATAAAAGTTTTCTCTTAAATCTATAACGAAATTACTTTTTTTAAGGTTTTTATGTAACAAATTGAAATGTAAAATTCTAGATTAGATTATAGAGTATAAAAAAACTTCTAATTCTCAATTGAATTAGAAGTTTTAAATTTTTGTTTAGGGAGAATTTAGTGTTTCATCAGCTTATAGAATACTGATGTCCTTCTTCAACCTTCATTTTGGCTAAACTTGGTTTAAAATAAACCTTGTTTAGATCAGATGAAGAATTTTTGTTGGTCTTGTTTACACTGAATACCAACAAAAGTAAATTCAATACAAGAAGAATTGATAGAGTGGTAAAAAACAAAATCATAGCAACGTGTTTTTGGGTTTCACATGTTAAAAGTACAAAGAATATCTTCTGTAATTACATGTACACGTTATTTTTGTCAGAAATTAAAAATTAATTAACTCTATCCGTTAAATTAGTTAATAATGTAGTGTTTAATTAAAATTATCGTAAGAATAAACAGAAGGAAGGCTACTAAAACCCATACTACACCGTTGTAATTTTTCTTGTGTAACTTTTTATCTCTTGAATAACTGATAGTTATGATTGTAATAAATACAATTACAAAAGCTGCTGCAAATATCCATTGTCCGGTACTGAACATATTTTTTTATTTTTGAGCAAATTTAATACAATACATTTGATGAAAAATAAAATAGCAGCAGTTTCTGAATTTCATAAGGCTTTTGGATTGGGAAAAAGTGAGTCTCCTATTACTGATTTAGGAGAAGCAAAAATCCGTTTACGACACAATTTGATGGCTGAGGAAAATGATGAATATTTAGAAGCAGCTTTGAATGGTGACCTTGTTGAAGTAGCAGATGCGCTGGGTGATATGCTCTATATTTTGTGTGGAACTATCATAGAACATGGCATGCAGGATAAGATTGAAGAAGTTTTCAATGAAATTCAAAGAAGCAATATGAGTAAACTAGGTGAAGATGGGAAACCTATTTATAGAGAAGATGGAAAAGTGATGAAAGGGGCAAATTACTTTAAACCAAATATTAAAGATATTCTAGAGAGTAAATAAAAAAAGCCGTAGAATTTCTACGGCTTCTAACAGTGCTATATATAATATGGTGTAAAACTTTTTATTTTACCTCATACCTCCATCCAAAAGGATCTTCTGCTGCATTGTATTGAATGTCTAAAATTCCTTTTTTGATTTGAGCAGAATAACAATCTTCTGGTTTCACTAAATCATATGTTTTGTCTTTATAACCAATAGTTCCTATTGGGCTAATTACCGCAGCGGTTCCACTACCAAAACTTTCTTTCAAGCTTCCGTTTTCAGCAGCTTCAATTATTTCTTTTACCGTTACTTTTCTAACTTCAACTTCAATACCTAGTTTTTCTGCCATCGCAATAACACTTTTACGAGTAACACCGTCTAAGATACGATCACTAGTTGGGCACGTAATTAATTTATCGTTTACACGGAAAAAGATATTCATAGTTCCTGCTTCTTCTAAATATTCATGAGAAGTATCGTCTGTCCAAATTACTTGATCAAATCCTTCTTCTTGAACAAGCTTAGTAGGGTAAAATTGTCCTGCGTAATTACCTGCGGCTTTTGCAGCACCAAATCCACCGTTCGCAGCTCTACTGTAATAGTCTGCAATTTTTACTCTTACATCTTTAGTATAATATGCTTGAACAGGACAACAAATAATCATGAATTTATATTCAGTTGCAGGAGAAGCCATTACGCCAGGTTGTGTGGCAATTACAAATGGTCTAATGTATAGCGCATTTCCAGCTTCTTGTCCGCTTCTAATCCAATCTTTATCGAGTTTTAATAACTCATTAAGCCCTTCAAAAAAGAAATCTTCCTCAAATTCAGGAATATTTAATCTTTTGGAAGACTTGTTAATTCTTTGAAAGTTTTCTTCAGGTCTGAAAAGCCAAACTTTTCCTGCTTCGTCTTTGTAAGCTTTCATGCCTTCAAAAACAGCCTGCCCGTAGTGGAATACTTTGGCAGATGGCTCAATAGTGAGCGCTTGGTAAGGTAAAATTTCAGGAGTTTGCCATTTACCGTCCTTGTAATCGCAAACAAACATGTGGTCTGTAAAAGTTTTTCCAAATACCAGATTGTCAAAATCAATCTGTTCTAATTTACTTTTCTCAGCCTTAGAAACTTTAACTATACTTGTGGTTTTCATATAAAATAACTTTAAAGGCCAAATTTAAGCAAATATTGCGTTTTATATGAGTACTTATTGCGGTAAAATTTATTTACTTTTTGTCTAATACCGTTATATTTGTAAAATAACTACTACCTAATTTTAAATTTGAAACAATGAAAAAGCTACTTTACACTTTGGCAGCCACTTTAATTCTTACAGCATGCACAAAAAAAACAAATTATAAATCTTTTGGTGAACAAATTGAAGCAGATGGAGCTGTAGAGGTTTCTAAGCTAGCTGCTGAATATAAAGATCTAAAACCGGGGGATTCTTTAGAGATAAAATTTGAAGGAACTATAGACGAAGTTTGTCAAAAGAAAGGTTGTTGGATGACGGTAGATCTTGGTGATAATAAAGAAACTTTTGTGCGCTTTAAGGATTACGGATTTTTTGTTCCGTTAAATGCTGGTAAAAGAGAAGCTGTGGTAAGTGGTAAAGCTTTTGTTACCGAAACTTCGGTAGATGAATTAAGACATTATGCAAAAGATGCCGGAAAAACAGAAGAAGAAATATCTCAAATAACTGAGCCAAAAAAAGAATATGCATTCTTAGCTAATGGTGTTCTAATTGAAGAGAATGAGGTTGTTACAGAATAGATTTTTAACCAATACTTTTAAATTTTTACTATTGATGATTTTAGTTTCTTGTGATCAAAACAAGAAAGATCAAACTAAACAGTCTTCAAATGAAAATTTCCAGATGTACTCCATGTCTGAAATGGCCAGATTAATGGAGAACATGGCTCAAGAACATAAGAATGTAAAAACAAAGGTTTTGGCTAATGATAGTCTAGGAAGTATTCCAGATTATTATTATGACATTCACTTTGCAACGTTTACAGATGAAAGTGATAACGATGAATTCTTTAAAAAATGGGCAGACTTGTATCTGGCTGCTGAAGAAAATTTGTATAAAAAACAGACTGTTGAAGCTTTCGATAATGCCATAAACGTTTGTTTGCAATGCCATCAGCAAAAATGTGGCGGACCAATTCCTAGAATTAAAAAGCTTTTTATAAATTCCTATGAATAGAAAAGTTGTAAAAACAGCAGATGGTTCTACCACCATACATATTGAAGAATGGAATGAAAATTACCATTCCTCACATGGCGCCATTCAAGAGGCATATCATGTTTTTATAAAGTCAGGACTCAATCTTTTTCCAAACGATAGTACGTTGGGGATTTTAGAAATTGGGTTTGGTACAGGTCTTAACGCTTTTATCACTTTTTTGGAAGCCGAAAAACGAAATTTACATATAAAGTATCATGGGGTAGAAGCATATCCCGTTCAGCAAGAAGAATTGGACGTGCTTAATTATGTAGAACAATTGCAAGCACAAGAAAAGCAGTCTTACTTCAATGTAATGCATGCTGAAGAATGGGAAAAAGAATTTGAAATAGCAGAAAATTTTATACTGAAAAAAAGAAAACAATTCTTTTCAGAGATTGAAGATAAAAATTCATTTAATCTCATCTATTTCGATGCTTTTGGAGCCCGTGTGCAACCTGATTTATGGACGGAAGAGATTTTTCAAAAAATGTATGATGCTTTGGAAACAGGAGGAGTTTTGGTAACGTATGCTGCAAAAGGTAGTGTTCGTAGAGCTATGCTTTCTGTTGGGTTTTCGGTTGAAAAATTGGCAGGTCCTCCAGGGAAAAGAGAAATGCTTCGAGCTACAAAAAATTAACAAATATTTGTAGTTGAAGGTTTTGTTCTTCAATTTGTTAACAGCTTTTTGTCCGTAATTGTTAAACCTAATTTAATTAATATACAGTCTTGTAGAAAACCTAGTAAATTTGAAGAAAAACTACGAATGAAGATATTAATTACGGGAGCGACAGGATTAATTGGGAAAGAAGTAGTTAAAGCATGCAGGAATAAAAATATAGCTATTAATTATCTTACAACAAGCCGGGAGAAGATTGAAGATAAAGAAGGAGTAAAGGGGTTTTTCTGGAATCCAAATGCAGGAGTAATTGATAGCAATTGTTTTAGCAATGTAACTACCATCATTCACTTAGCGGGCGCTAGTATAGCAAAGCGCTGGACACCATCGTACAAACAAAAAATTGTGGAAAGTAGAACGCTGTCTACAAGTTTACTTTTCAATTCTTTAAAAAAACTTTCAAACCATAGCGTGAAGCATGTTATTGCGGCTTCGGCAATTGGCGTATACCCAACCTCGTTAACCGCGTATTATAATGAAAATGATAACGAAATTGATGATTCATTTCTGGGTGAAGTTGTAGAGAAATGGGAAAAATCAGTTGACAATTTCGAAATGCTTGGAATTCCAGTGACGAAAATTAGAACCGGACTTGTGTTAACATCCAAGGGAGGAATGTTAGAACCATTAGTAAAAACGGTTAAATATTATATGGGCGCGCCACTCGCTTCAGGAAAACAATGGCAATCTTGGATTCATTTAGAGGATATGGTAAATATCTATTTACATGTAATGGAGCACAAATGCTTTGGCGTTTTTAATGCAGTAGCTCCAAATCCTGTTACCAATGAAAAAATGACAAAAGAGATAGGTGTTATTATGGACAAGCCTGTTTGGCCATTTCATGTTCCAAAATTTATGTTGAAATTGGTGTTAGGTGAAATGAGTTATTTGCTATATGCCAGTCAGAGAGTAGATTCAAAAAAAATTGAAGCTCAAGATTTCACATTTAAATATCCGCAATTAAAACCTGCCTTGAAAAATCTTTTAATACACAAATCCATTTTTTAATTCTGAAGAAAAATTACATCTATAAATTTCGGTGACATTTTGGCATTTTGAATATAATGGCAGTACTTTTGCCAATCTTTGCATATCAAAATAAAAATTTTTTGACCGTCATGAGTAAAAAAGATATCGAACAGAATAAAGCAGAAGTAGAAGAGCAAACTACAGATGCAACACAAGCTACAGAAAATCAGAATGAAGCAGCAGAAAAAGAAGAACTCTCTGCAGAAGAAAAGCTAAAAGAAGAGCTAGGGAAAGAGAAAGACAAATTTCTTAGATTGTTTGCAGAGTTTGAAAACTACAAGAGAAGAACAGCAAAAGAACGTGTCGAAAACATGAAATCGGCCAACAAAGAAGTCATGTTGGCAATGTTGCCGGTTTTAGACGATTTTGATAGAGCGTTGAATGAATTAACAAAATCTGAAGACAAGGAAATGTTGAAAGGAGTTGAGTTAATTCATGGAAAATTCAAAAATACATTACAACAAAAAGGATTAGAGCAAGTAGAAGCGGCAGCTGGAGAAAGCTTTGATGCTGATATTCACGATGCAATTACTCAAATTCCTGCACCTACAGAGGATTTAAAAGGAAAAATTGTTGATGTAATTGAAAAAGGATATAAGTTGGGCGATAAAATCATACGTCACCCAAAAGTTGTTGTAGGACAATAATAACCGAAACTAATACCAATGAAGCAAGATTATTACGAAATATTAGGATTAAGTAAAGGAGCGTCTGCAGCTGAAATAAAAAAAGCATATCGCAAGAAAGCAATTCAATATCACCCAGATAAAAATCCAGGTGATAAGGAAGCTGAAGAGAAATTTAAACTTGCAGCAGAGGCATATGAGGTATTAAGTGACCCTAACAAAAAAGCAAGATACGATCAGTATGGACATTCTGCTTTTGAAGGTGGTCAAGGAGGCTTCGGAGGCGGAGGTATGAATATGGATGATATCTTCAGTCAATTTGGAGATATTTTCGGTAGTGCTTTCGGAGGCGGTTTTTCAGGATTTGGCGGTGGCGGTGGCCAGCGCAGAATGAAAGGGAGTAACCTGCGTATTCGCGTAAAACTTACGCTCGAAGAAGTTGCCAATGGAGTAGAGAAAAAAGTAAAAGTTCGCCGAAAGGTTAAGGCCGAAGGTGTAGATTATACCACATGTCCAACCTGTCATGGTACTGGTCAAGTTACTAAAATTGTGAATTCTATTTTAGGTAGAATGCAAACATCAGCTCCTTGTAATCATTGTGGTGGAACTGGTCAAATTATAGGAAATAGACCAGCCGGAGCGGATGCGCAAGGAATGAAAGTATCAGAAGAAACTGTATCAATCAAAGTTCCTGCGGGTGTTGCTGATGGAATGCAGTTGAAAGTAGGCGGAAAAGGTAACGATGCTCCAGGTAATGGAATTCCAGGAGATTTGTTGGTAATGATCGAAGAGGTTGAGCACGAAACTTTAAAGCGTGAAGGTGAAAATCTTCATTACGATTTATATATTTCCATGCCAGATGCAGTTCTTGGAGGATCAAAAGAAATTGATACTGTGTCGGGTAAAGTGAGAATTAAAATTGAAGCGGGTATTCAATCAGGAAAAATTTTAAGATTAAGAGGTAAAGGTATTTCTAGCTTAAATGGATATGGTGCGGGAGATTTATTAGTTCATGTAAATGTTTGGACACCAAGAACTTTGAGTAAAGAACAAAAAGATTTCTTTGAGAGAATGAGAGATGACGATCACTTTTCTCCAAAGCCGGAAAAGAGCGATAAATCATTTTTTGAGAAGGTAAAGGACATGTTTTCTTAATTTAACATAAACTTTATCAAAAAAAATGTATATTTGACACATGCTAGTTGAAATACTAGCATTAATTTTTTCTTTTTCATAGCAATTTTTTCCCATCCTTACAACCTAAGGATGGGTTTTTTTAGGCCAAATCAAAAGCTTAAAGCAAATCAAAAGCTTATTTAAACTACTATTTATCTTCCCTTTTATATACCTTTGGTAAAAACTTATTAGAGATATGAGTAATCTGTTAGTAGCTACTAACGTTTCCAAAAGATACGGCGACTATACGGCGTTGAATAACTTATCTTTAGAAATTCCTAAAGGAAGTGTTTTCGGACTTCTTGGTCCAAATGGAGCGGGTAAAACTACCTTTATAAGAATCATTAATCAAATCACATATCCAGATCAAGGTGAAGTGCTTTTAAATGGAGAAAGACTTCAGCCTAAGCATATTGCTAAAATTGGTTACATGCCAGAAGAGCGTGGCTTGTATAAAAGTATGAAAGTCGGTGAACAAGCTTTGTACTTGGCTCAATTAAAAGGTTTGAGTAAAAAGGAAGCTAAAGAAAGACTTCAGTTTTGGTTTGATAAGCTGGAAATTGGCGGTTGGTGGAGCAAGAAAATTCAGGAGCTTTCAAAAGGAATGGCACAGAAAATTCAATTTGTAGTAACTGTTTTGCACGAACCAGAGTTATTGATATTTGATGAGCCTTTTAGTGGCTTTGATCCAATTAATGCAAATATCATCAAAGATGAAATTCTCGAATTGAAGAAAAATGGAGCTACAATCATATTTTCAACACATAGAATGGAATCTGTTGAAGAATTATGTGATGAAATTGCCTTGATAAATAAATCTAATAAAATATTGGACGGTAAGTTAATTGACATCAAAAGGCAATTTAAAAACAATGTTTATGAAGTTGCTTTAGAAGCAGAAAACTTTGGAAGTTTGAAAGAAGAGATTTCTAGTAAATATTTAGTTTCGGAGGCTGAATTTAAAACATTGGGGAACGAATTGAAGATGAACATTCAGTTGGAAGAAAGTCATAGTCCTAATGAGTTATTGAGTTTTTTAACGCAAAAAGCGCCGGTAACACATTTCAAAGAAGTGATTCCGAGTGCCAATGATATTTTTATTAAAGCTGTTAAAAGTTACAACCAATGAAACAGTTAAAACTCATTATAAAAAGAGAGTATCTCAATAAGATACGAAACAAGTCATTTATTGTAATGACGTTTTTAAGTCCGTTGATCTTTATAGGTCTTATAAGTTTGGTAGCTTATCTTTCAAGAGTGAACAATGACGATAAGCAAATTGTTACTGTTTTGGATCAAACAGGAAGGTATGCAAACCAGTTTGAAGATTTTGATAGTTTTACTTTTCAATATTTGAATACATCACAGCAGTTTGAATCGGCTAAAACAGCGGTTGAAGAACAAGAAGGTTATGGACTTTTGTTTATACCCAACTTGCCAGAAAATCAATTAAAATCTAAGATTACATTTTACGCAGAAGATTCTCCTAGTATCGATTTACTTCGGTATTTATCTAAAAAAATTGAAGACAAAACGTTTGAAGATAATCTAAAAGAGAGTGGTGTAAACTTGTCTCAAATAAGTGAGACTTCTTCAAATATTGATATTCGTGTAGAAAATTTTAGTGGAGAAGAATCCTCAAAAATTGCGGGTGTATTAAAATTGGTTTTTGGTGGTGCAGCTGGTTATTTCTTGATGATGTTTATTATTATCTACGGAAATATGATCATGCGAAGTGTTATAGAAGAAAAAACAAATAGAATTATAGAAATTATAATTTCTTCGGTAAAACCTATCCAATTAATGATGGGGAAAATCATAGGAACTTCTCTTGCGGGAATTACGCAATTTGTAGTATGGTTGTTTCTCGGTTCGGTTTTATTTTTCACAGTTTCTATCATTTTTCATGTTGATTTAGGAAGCGTTGATACGCCGCAAAAAGCAATGCTAGAAAACAGCGGAGCTATGGAAGCTATGGTACAAACAGGATTTGCAGAGATTGCTAATTTACCTTTAGCAACCTTGATCATTTCATTTTTAATTTATTTCATAGGAGGGTATCTTTTATACAGTTCTATCTATGTTTCTATTGGAGCGGCGGTAGATAGCGAAACCGATACACAACAATTTATGATGCCGGTGATCATGATGTTGATGCTGGGAGTTTACGTTGGTTTCTTTACGGTAATCAATAATCCTCATGGAACAGTGGCTACTGTTTTCTCCTTTATTCCATTTACTTCACCAATTGTAATGCTCATGCGAATACCGTTTGGAGTTCCTCTATGGCAAATCATACTTTCAATGGTTATTCTTTATATCACTTTTACTGGAGTGGTTTGGTTGGCAGCAAAAATTTATAGAGTAGGAATTCTTATGTATGGTAAAAAGCCATCATACAAAGAATTATACAAGTGGTTAAAATATTAAAAATAGGTGTTAAATAGAACCTAAACTAAATGTAGGACTAGCTTTTTTTATGTAACTAGCTTTATTGTTTCAAATAAAAGTTATGTCAAAGAAAACTAGTCCTATTTTTTTTGTTTTACTGATGATACTATCAGTACATGTTTTAAGATCACAAACTACCGATCTTTTTAGAGTTGAGTACACCTATTTGCCAAACAGCGGAACAGATAATTCCATCCAGCGTTTTAGATCTTTAGCGCAAGTTCCCATTCCTATCAAAGATGATTATTTAGTTTTCAGTTTTGATTATCGATATTTAAAATTAGAGCTGAATGATGTTCCTTTTGAAACGAATGATCTTAATTCTACTCAAAGAATTGAAGGTACAGTTGGTTATGTTTATAAATATAATGAAGATTGGAGGTTTGCCTTAAGAGGTGGAGTTCGTTTGGCTTCAAATTTTGATTCCAAAATGGTAAGTGACGATATGTTATATTTAGTTTCTGCCTATGCAATTAACGACCGATTGGAGGATGAAACATTGAAAAATCCCTACAGGCTAATTTTGGGACTTTTATATACTACAACTCCTGGTAGAAATTATCCATTACCTTTTGTAAACTATCATGTAGAACACGAAAATTGGAGTTATTCTCTAGGTGTTCCAAAATCTAATATTCACTATTACCTAAATGATAAAAATAGAATTCAGGCCTTTGGAACATTAGATAACTTTTTTGCCAATATTCAAGGTGATAAAATGGTTGATGGTCAATTGGCTCAAAATATTTCTATGACAAATGTACTTTTAGGTATCGGATATGAGTATTACTTTACAGATCATTTATTATATTACGGCTATATTGCACATTCAGTCTATAACGATTACCGACTTCGAAACAATGACAGAGATGATATTTACGTTATAGATGATAAAAATTCTATATATTTTAGAACGGGAGTTCGATTTAAATTTTAAATATGTCCAAAATACTCGTTATCGAAGATGAAGCAGCAATCAGAAGAGTGCTGGTTAAAATTCTCTCTGAAGAAAGTGAAACTTACCAATTAGATGAAGCTGCAGATGGTGTTGAAGGGTTAGAAAAAGTAAAGAGCGAAGATTATGATCTTGTACTTTGCGATATCAAAATGCCTAAAAAAGATGGTATAGAAGTACTTGAAGAAGCTAAAAATATAAAACCTGAAACTTCTTTTGTAATGATCTCCGGTCATGGAGATATAGATACAGCCGTCAATGCAATGCGCATGGGAGCCTATGATTTTATTTCAAAGCCACCAGATCTCAATAGACTTTTAAATACTGTTAGAAATGCGCTAGATAACAAAACTTTAGTGACCGAAAATAAAAGGTTGCGTAAAAAAGTGAGCAAAAACTATCAAATGATAGGCGAGAGTGATCAGATTCAACAAATAAAACAAATGGTTGAAAAAGTAGCTCCAACAGATGCTCGCGTATTGATTACAGGAAGCAACGGTACCGGAAAAGAGCTGGTAGCGCATCAATTACATGAACAAAGTGACCGTAGCAAAGCTCCTATGATAGAAGTGAATTGTGCAGCAATTCCATCAGAATTAATAGAGAGCGAATTGTTTGGACACGTGAAAGGAGCGTTTACTTCTGCTGTAAAGGATAGAGCTGGTAAATTTGAAGCTGCCAATAAAGGAACTATTTTCTTGGATGAAATTGGAGATATGAGTTTAGCCGCTCAAGCCAAAGTATTGAGAGCGCTTCAGGAAAATAGAATTTCAAGAGTTGGTAGCGATAAAGATATTAAAGTAGATGTTCGCGTCATCGCGGCGACAAATAAAGATCTTAAAAAAGAAATTGCGGAAGGTAATTTTCGTGAAGATTTATACCATCGTTTGGCAGTGATTTTAATTCAGGTTCCCGCTCTAAATGATCGTCGAGAAGATATTCCAGAATTGGTACATCACTTCTCTAAAAAAATAGCTCAGGAACAAGGTTCAGTTGCTAAAAATTTTACAGATGATGCAATTAAGGTATTGCAAGGTTACGACTGGACAGGGAATATTCGCGAATTAAGAAATGTAGTGGAGCGATTAATTATTTTGGGCGGACAAGAAATTTCTGAAGATGACGTAAAATTGTTTGCTAGCAAATCATAAAACTTTCTTTTCAATATGAAAATCAAAACCGAAGACTATTTAGCTAAAACACCTGTAGATTTAAGTGAAGTTCCTACTTGTGAAGATTTTGGAAAATCTGGTAAAAAGTTAGAAAAGGAGCTTGAAAAAGTGAGGGTAGATTTAGGCGATTTTCAAAATACATTATATGCTCACGGAAAATACGGTGTTCTTATTTGTATTCAAGGAATGGATACAGCTGGAAAAGATAGTTTGATTCGGGAAGTTTTTAAAGACTTTAATGCTAGAGGAATTGTAGTGCATAGTTTTAAAAAACCATCAGAGTTAGAATTACGTCATGATTTTCTCTGGAGACATTATATAGCATTACCGGAAAAAGGTAAATTTAGTGTTTTCAATAGAACGCATTATGAAAATGTGTTGATTAGCAGAGTACATCCAGAGCTAGTATTGACAGAGAAAATCCCCGGAATTCATTCCGTAGAAGACATTACTCCAGAATTTTGGCAAGAACGATTTCATCAAATCAATCATTTTGAAGAGCATATTGAAAAAACAGGAACTATTGTGTTTAAATTCTTTCTTCATATCTCAAAAGATGAACAAAAAAGTCGTTTGCTAAGAAGATTGCGTAAGAAAAATAAAAACTGGAAATTTTCCCCAGATGATCTAAAAGAGCGTAAATTGTGGGAAGATTATCAATCGTATTATGAAGATGCTATCAATAATACATCAACAAAAGAAGTTCCTTGGTACATAATTCCTTCAGATAATAAAGATGCAGCTCGCTTCATCGTAACTAAAATAATGTATGAAGAGTTGAAAAAATTTAAAGATATCAAAGAACCAACCTTAGATACTTCAATACAAAAAAATATAGATTCTTTTATAGAACAACTTAAGCAAGAATAACCATGAAAAACCTAACCTTCCTTTTTCTACTTGTATTTTCAATTTCATTTAGTCAAACTTCAGAAGAACAACAACTCAAAAAATTTTACGATACTTCTTTATTAAACGGTCAAAGTTATGATTGGTTAGATTATTTATCCAATCGAATAGGAAGTCGTTTGTCGGGTTCCGTTGGTGCAGAACTTGCTGTGAAATATACCAAAGAGGAACTTGATAAATTAGGATTAGACAAAGTTTGGTTGCAACCGGTAATGGTGCCAAAATGGGTGCGTGGCGCTAAAGAATATGCATACATTAAATCTTCAACTGGAAATACAAATCTACCTGTTTGTGCATTAGGAGGTTCTGTGGCTACACCTGCTTTGGGAATTACTGCAGAAGTTATAGAGGTTAAGAATTTTGAAGAATTAAAGGAACTAGGTGAAGCTAAGATAAAAGGTAAAATAGTTTTCTATAACCGACCAATGCAAGCAGATTTAATTCAAACCTTTAATGCTTATGGCGGTTGTGTTGATCAGCGAGTTCATGGAGCCAAAGAAGCGGTAAAATATGGTGCTGTCGCTGTTTTGGTTCGTTCTATGAATCTTCGTTTAGATGATTTACCGCATACTGGAACTATGAGTTACGATGATTTGCCAGATTCAGAAAAAATTCCTGCCGCTGCTATAAGTACCAATGCAGCTGAATTATTGAGTACCATGGTTAAGTTAACACCAGATTTGAAAGTTCACTTCAAACAATCTTGTGAAAATAAAGGCGAAGTACAGTCGTATAATGTTATAGGAGAAATTAAAGGTTCGGAAAAACCAGATGAAATAATGGTTGTTGGAGGACATTTAGACTCTTGGGATTTAGGAGATGGTTCGCATGATGATGGTGCGGGAGTGGTTCAAAGTATGGAGGTTTTGCGCTTGATGAAAGAGACTGGTTATAAACCAAAACATACCGTAAGGGTAGTGCTATTTATGAATGAAGAAAATGGTCTACGTGGAGGTTTAAAGTATGCTGATGTCGCAAAAAATAAGAAAGAGAAACATCTATTTGCTTTGGAAAGTGATGCAGGAGGATTTTCTCCTAGAGGTTTTTCATTTGATTGTACTGATGAACAATTTGAAACCATAGCAAATTGGAGTATTTTATTTAAGCCATATCTTATTCATTACTTTGAAAAAGGTGGTAGTGGAGCAGATGTTGGACCGCTTAAAGCTGATGGCGTTATTCTAGCAGGATTAAGACCAGATTCTCAGCGTTATTTTGATTATCACCATGCAGCAAATGATCGTTTTGATGCAGTGAACAAAAGAGAGTTAGAATTAGGAGCGGCTACAATGGCTAGTTTACTTTATTTAATAGATCAGAATTTTTAAGAATTATTTTCTAGGGTGAAATGTATTGATGACTTCTGTCAAATGTTTTCTATCTAAATGCATATACACTTCGGTAGTGGTGATACTGCTATGACCAAGCATTTGTTGTATGGCTCTTAAATTTGCTCCATTTTCAAGTAGATGTGTCGCAAAGGAATGCCTAAAGGTATGAGGACTGATTTTTTTCTGTAGATTAATTTCTTTAGCTAAATTTTTAATGATTGTAAAAATCATGGCTCTAGTAAGTTGTCTCCCTCTTCTATTTAGAAAAAGAAAATCCTCGTGCTTCGGCTGAATTGGAATATGACACCGAATTTCGTTTCTGTAGATAGAAATATATTTTACCGTAGTATCTGCAATAGGTACAAAACGTTGTTTATTTCCTTTACCGGTAACATTTATAAAGCCTTCTTCAAAATAAAGATCAGAAATTCGCAGATTAACCAATTCACTTACACGAAGTCCACAACTATATAGTGTTTCAATAATAGCTTTATTTCTGGTGCCTTCGGGTTTGCTTAAATCAATAGCGTTAATAAGATTGTCTATCTCTTGTTCCGAAAGAACATCGGGTAATTTTCTGCCTGTTTTCGGTGTTTCTATAAGTTCTGTGGGATTATCAGTTCTATAATCTTCAAAAACTAGATAATTAAAAAAACTTTTTAATCCCGAAATGAGCCTTGCTTGTGTTCTTGGTTGTACGTCTTTGGAAACGCTGTAAATGAATTGTAATAAATCTTCTTCAGATATAGAAATCGGACTTTTATTAATATTATGTTCTGTTAAGTATTTGTGTAATTTTTCTACATCGAATGTGTAATTGTTGACCGAGTTTTCGGAGAGGCCTTTTTCAATTTTTAGATAGAAGGCATAATCGTGAATAGCATTTTTCCATTTCATAGGTAGCTAATATAATTAAAAAAGCCACCAAAAAGGTGGCTTTACATTTTGAAGTCATATTTACATTCCCCCAAACACAAAATGAATCTTCAAAAAAATCCTTAGTAATTAATAGTTCACTACTGGTACAAATATAACTATTATTTTGATTATGTCAATATATTTTAAATAAAAAGTCAAATCATCAAAATAAAGCAATGAATGTTGAGTATATTTTCATAAAAGTTTGTTAAATAATCCTACATCGTTTTAGTGTTTTACAAAAATTAGGTTTTATTTTTCGTTTTCTTAACGCTCACGGAATTTCTTACTTTATAAGTTAGCATTATAAATTTTAAAAGAAAATTTTTATGAAAAAGATTGTATTTACTGTATTCTTTACTGTAGCAGGATTATTGGTAACCCATGCACAAGCAGATCAGAGTTTACCACAAATTGGTGTAAAAGGTGGGTTTAACTTTTCAACAATTACAGGAGATGACTTTGATGATGGGCAAGATCCAAGAACTAGTTTTAATGTTGGTCTTTTAGCAGAGTTGCCGTTGTCTGATAGATTTTCTATACAACCGGAAGTTCTTTACTCGGCACAAGGTTTTGATATTAAGCAATATGATAATTCAGATGATTTGGAGTATCAATTAGATTACATTCAAGTGCCTATTCTTGCTAAGTTTTATTTAGTAAAGGGTTTGAGTATAGAAGCCGGTCCACAGTTTGGATTCAAGGTTAATGAAGAAATAGATTCTAATCCCGATAGTGATGGAGGAGATTTTGATATTTCTGAAGATAGTTCTTCAGTTAAGGATTTTGATACTAGTATTGCTGGTGGAGTATCTTATAAATTTGATAATGGATTCTTCTTGTCAGGTAGATATGCTTATGGTTTAAGTAGTATTTTTGATGATGATAGTATTTTTCAAAACATTGATGTGAAAAACGCGGTTTGGCAAGTAGGTGTAGGGTTTATGTTTTAAACTATTTTTTAAAAAGTAGAATTAAAAAGAGAGTGCTGGTAGGTACTCTCTTTTTATTCTTTGGAGATATAATTATTTTGAAATTATAAGTGTAATTCCACAAATACATGTAATTTTGGCATAATTATTTAAAAGAGAGGGATATTTATTTTTTTTTAAAGTTAATTTCTTCTTTTTTTGTAGATTTATTTAACCAAAAAACAATTCATTATGAAAAAAACTTTATTATGTGTTTTTATGACCTTTGCAGGTCTTTATATTTCCAACGCACAGAGCGAAGATAGCGGAGTAGAATTCGGTATTAAAGCGGGAGCAAATATTTCCTCTACTGTGGGGAGTAAATTTAGAGATAGTCAAAAAGATCGTGTAGCTTTTAACGCGGGTATTGTTTCTGAGTTTCATCTTTCAGAAAAATTCTCTTTACAGCCAGAATTGATGTATTCTGGGCAAGGATCTCAAGTAGTCCGAACAGACGCACAAGACGTTGAGCTTAAGTTGGATTATATACAATTGCCAGTGTTGGCTAAGTTTTATTTTGTAAAAGATTTTAGTAGTATTGAGCTTGGACCTCAAGTAGGTTATAAAATAAAAGAAGATTTAAGTGTAGACGGAATTGCTAGTGATGATAGAGTAAGAGATTTAGATCTTAGTTTGGCTCTTGGTTTTACATACGAGTTTAAAAATGGAATTTTTATTTCGGCTAGATATAATCATGGAATGATTGATATTTTAGATGAAACTTATCTTTTAGGTGCTGTTTATAAGAAAAATACTGTCATTCAAGTTGATTTAGGATTTATGTTTTAATCTGGGTTTATATCAATGATTGATAAGATATAAAAAATAGCCTGCAGAATGCAGGCTATTTTTTTATACTTTTCTAAAAGTAATTATTTAAATTTTGAAATTAAGTGATAGCATAATTGTTTGAAATTTGCTATTGACTGCTGCAGAATCTGTTAGCCCAACTGAATAAAGTTGATAATTACTGTCTTGTTCTGCAATATCATAAGAAAGGTCTAGAGTAGTAGCTCCAAAATTATATCCAAATCCAAACGAATAACCTGTTAAATCTCCTACAGTAGATTCATTTTTATAAGGGCTCTCTTCAAATCTGTATCCTGCTCTTAAACTTAACCTTTCAATTCTAGCTTCCCCACCTAAACGATATGAGTTCGTCGCTTGCAGTGAATTAGAAATTTGATTGTTTTGAGTGCTAAAATAGGCATCATTAACTGGTCTAAACTTTGTATTGCTATAATCCTTTCTGATGTAATCAAAGCTCAACAAGCCTGCCTTACCAAATACATATGATAAACTTCCAGTAAATTTACCGGGAGTTGTTAATTTATATGCTTCGTATATATTAGTTACATTTGGGTAAACAACATCTGGGCTATATTCATTACCATTTTCATCAATAGAAATTCCGAAAACACCTTGTGAAAGCTCCTCATTTATACGATACCAGGTTGGTGATTGGTAAACAGCTCCAAGTCGTAAGTTTTTTGTGGCTTTATAAATAGCTCCAGCTTGTAATGAAAATCCGTTACCATAGGTTTCCAAATAATTTTTAAATCCTGTTTCTTGTAAAGGAGAATCTGCATCAAAACCAATTTCAGAGAGATAAGTTTCCTTTTTTAGATCAATACTGTGAAAATTTAAATTAATTCCTAAATAGAGTTTTTTGTCATACTCAGTGGCAAAATTTACGGTGAACTTTCTATTCGCTCCTTTCGTCTCTAAAGTATATTCTTGATCTAAACCAGTGTAATAGGCGTTTGAATTATAATCTGAATTTAGATTATCAGAACTCACAGGGTCTATGATGTATGCTTGGTATCCTAGAAAAGCTTGTTGTTCAGCAAAGCCATAATTTTCGCCTAGCCATTGATAAAGGTCGTCAACAGTCTCATTTGGTAATAAGTCAATATTTTCAAGTGAAACGCCTTGAGCATAAGCTAAAAAATATTTATCTATACCATTATTGGTGTTTAATCCTTTTATAAAATTTCTATTGCTATAATTATTAGAATTTTCATAATTGAAACCTAATGACATTCTTCCCCATTTAGCATTTTGGTCAGTATTGTTATATACTAAAACGACACCTGCTTGTGATAAATCAAACTGATCTTTTGTGTCGGAAGTGTTATTACCGAAAAAAGTATTTTCGTTTTGAGTATTATAATTTCCAATAGTTAATCCTGCTTCGGAGGTTAGCATAACAGCAGAACCAGCTGGATTAATTGTTATAGAAGAAATGTCACCTCCAAGTGCTCCAAATGCTCCACTCATAGAGCGTACTCTAGCAGAACCGCTCAGTTCGTCTGAGCTGTATCGTAATGCGTCAGTAATATCTTGAGCATTAACTATGGCAACAGAAGTTACCATAATGAATAAAAAAGCAAATTTTTTCATTATATTTTGGTTTGAATAAATTTATAAGAAAATAAGGTCTAGAAGAAAAGTATGTTATCTTCCACCTCTTCTACCTCCTCCTCCTGAACTTCTAACAGAACCACCACCACTAGATCTAACACCGCCAGAAGATCTACTTGGAGAATAAGATCTCGTAGTGCTTCTACTAGGAGTATAAGTTCTTGTTGTATTGGTTCTTGGAGTATACGTATTGTTTGAACGGGTTCTTACATTATTATTAGATCTTGTAGAAGGAGTATAGGTTCTTCTTCTATAATTTGGACTTATAGTAGTATTTGATCTCGTTGTGTTAATACTCCTTGGGGTGCTTCGAACGGTGTTGTTACCTCTTCCATTTCGGTCAACTGAAACTTGGCTTCTGTCAATAGTTCTTGTTAATGATCTATTTGAATTATTGATTCTACTTCTAATGCTACTTCCTCCTCTTGACGAATTATTTAAAGTATGAGTATTTCGTCTTGCGGAACTTGCTAATGAAGTTCTGGTGCTTCCTCTTCTTCCTGTAGCATAAGCAACATTTTGTCTTCCGTTTCTATAATATGGACTTCCGTAGTAATAGCCATTACCATAATAATAGGGAGAATAGTAGCCGTAATAAGGATTGAATCCTCCATAAAAACCACCATACCAATATGGGTTTCCAAATCCTACGCTCCATCCGTAATAAGGTGAATTCCATCCCCAGTATCTATTCCATCCCCAACCATAATTATAGTATGGATTATTCCAGCCGTAATAATAATTATTCCATCCCCAATAAGGTCCGTTATCATATATATTTACAGTAACGTCTGTTGTATTTTGTCCCCATCCGCCATAGTTGTCAACATAATCATAATTCACAGCAGTTTTAGCAGCTACATTAGTAGAATCATCATTTACGCTAGCATAGGACTCAATATCAGTAAAAACATTAGTAGAATCTTGTTCAACATATTCGTAATCTACAGCAACTTGGTTGAAATAGTCTCTGTAGGCGTCTGCAGAAATATCTTTTGAGGGTGCTGTTTCGGCTACTCTAACTTCGCTTCCCGGGCCAGAATATGCTGTGTTGTAAATTCCATCATTATCGTAATACGATGAATTTTGATAAGTTCCGCAGGAAATTAGCAGCATACTTACTAATGTAAAAAATGAATATGCCTTCCAGCTTTTAGTGTATTTTGTAGTCATCATCATTGCACATTTTTATTGTTGAACATAACAAAAATAATTAGTTTTGTGGAAACAATTATTTTATTTAACAAAAGCACAAGTTTTGTGCCAAAATATTCATAATGAGCAAGAAATTGACAACGCGTGCAGAGGATTATTCCAAATGGTATAATGAATTAGTTGTAAAAGCTGATTTAGCTGAGAATTCAGGGGTTCGTGGATGTATGGTAATCAAACCATATGGTTACGCAATTTGGGAAAAAATGCAAGCAGAATTAGATAGAATGTTTAAGGAAACTGGACATGAAAATGCATATTTTCCTTTGTTTGTGCCTAAGAGTTTGTTTGAAGCCGAAGAAAAAAATGCAGAAGGCTTTGCAAAAGAGTGTGCCGTTGTTACCCATTATCGCCTAAAAAGTGATGAAGAGAATAAAGGGAAGCTAATTGTGGATCCTGAAGCTAAACTTGAAGAAGAGTTAGTTGTTCGTCCAACAAGTGAGGCTATAATTTGGAACACCTATAAAAATTGGATTGAATCTTATAGAGATCTTCCAATTTTGGTAAATCAATGGGCGAATGTTGTTCGTTGGGAAATGCGTACTCGCTTATTTTTAAGAACGGCAGAGTTTCTTTGGCAAGAAGGACATACAGCACATGCTACAAAACAAGAAGCAATAACAGAAGCAGAACAAATGATGAATATTTATGCTGAGTTTGCTGAGAATTTTATGGCAGTGCCTGTTGTTAAAGGTTTGAAAACTGAAGCAGAGCGTTTTGCAGGTGCAGATGAAACTTATTGTATAGAGGCGTTAATGCAGGATGGAAAAGCACTTCAGGCAGGAACATCTCATTTCTTAGGTCAAAACTTTGCAAAAGCGTTTGATGTAAAATACACTACAAAAGAAGGAAAACAAGAACATGTCTGGGCAACATCTTGGGGGGTTTCTACAAGATTGATGGGAGCTCTTATCATGACACATAGTGATGATAGTGGTTTGGTACTTCCTCCAAAACTTGCTCCAATTCAAGTAGTGATTGTTCCAATTTATAAAGGAATGGAACAATTAGACGCAATTAGAGAGCGTGTAACGCCTTATATAAAAGAATTGAGAGCTAAGGGTTTTTCTGTGAAATTTGATGATAGAGACACGCATAAACCTGGTTGGAAATTCAACGAGTATGAATTAAAAGGAGTTCCTGTGCGTATAGCTATAGGGAAAAGAGATTTGGAAAATGGTACGTTTGAAGTAGCGCGTAGAGATACTTTTGAAAAACAGAGTGTTGGTGGAGATGACTTGGTGCAGCTGATAGAGAATCTATTAGAAGAAATACAAGAGAATATTTATAAAAAAGCTTTTGATTATCGTGCTAATCACATTACTGAAGTGAATTCTTTTGAAGAATTTAAAGATGTTTTAGAGAACAAGGGAGGATTTGTTTCTGCTCATTGGGATGGCACTACAGAAACCGAAGAAAAGATCCAAGAACTAACAAAAGCTACTATTCGTTGCATTCCTTTAGACGCTAAAGAAGAAGAGGGAGTATGTGTGTTTAGTGGTAAAACTTCTTCCAAAAGAGTATTATTTGCAAAGGCATATTAATTTTTTAAATTTTTTTCGTCAAAGTATTGTGTGATTAAAAAATAGTTGTACATTTGCATCCGCAATAACGAAAAAGATGGTCCGTTCGTCTAGGGGTTAGGACGCCAGGTTTTCATCCTGGTAACAGGGGTTCGATTCCCCTACGGACTACAAAAGTTCTTTAAAAAGAAATTAGTTAACAAACGTTTTGAGTTAACATTTCGTTGGCCCGTTCGTCTATCGGTTAGGACGCCAGGTTTTCATCCTGGAAAGAGGGGTTCGATTCCCCTACGGGCTACAAGCTTAGTTTATATATTAGAGTAGTAAAATTTTGAACCTTTTGGTTTTTAAAACAAAAAGAAATGGCAAATCACAAGTCAGCATTAAAAAGAATTAGAAGAAACGAAGCAGTTCGTTTAAGAAATAAATATCAGCACAAAACTATGCGTAATGCTTTAAAGAAATTACGTGGAACAGAAGATAAGAAAGAGGCTGAAACTTTATTCCCTACTGTAGTTTCTATGATCGATAAATTGGCTAAGAAGAATATTATCCATTCTAACAAAGCTGCTAACTTAAAAAGCGGTCTTGCAAAGAAAGTTGCTTCTTTAGCTTAATTTTAAGACTAAAATATACTGTGAAGACTCATAACGATTGTTATGAGTCTTTTTTTTGTTTTGGGATAATTCTTAATTCTATATTTGAATAATGAATAAAGGATGATATAAAAAAAGCGCGAATGACTTTAGTTTCATTCGCGCTTTTCTGTATTTTGGAACTAGTGATGTTCTATTGGTTCATAGTCATCAAGAATTCGTCATTATTTTTAGTTTGCTTAATACGTTGTTCTATGAATTCCATGGCTTCTACAGGATTCATATCTGCAATGTATTTTCTCATGATCCACATACGCTGTACTGCCTTTTCGTCTAATAAAAGGTCGTCTCTTCTTGTTGAGGAAGAAACCAAATCTATAGCAGGGAAAATACGTCTGTTTGCAATTCTTCTATCTAATTGAAGCTCCATATTACCTGTTCCTTTAAATTCTTCAAAGATAACTTCGTCCATCTTAGAGCCTGTTTCGGTAAGTGCTGTAGCGATAATAGATAATGAACCGCCGTTTTCAATATTTCTTGCAGCTCCGAAGAATCTTTTCGGTTTGTGAAGTGCATTGGCATCTACACCACCACTTAAAACTTTACCAGATGCCGGCTGTACAGTATTGTAAGCTCTGGCTAAACGTGTAATGGAGTCTAGTAGAATTACCACATCATGACCACATTCAACAAGTCTTTTTGATTTTTCCAAAACAATGTTGGCTACTTTTACATGTTCAGTAGCTTCTTTGTCAAATGTAGAGGCAATTACTTCTCCTTTTACGCTTCGTTGCATATCGGTAACTTCTTCAGGTCTTTCATCGATTAGAAGCACTAATAAGTATACTTCAGGATGATTGGCTGCAATTGCATTTGCAATATCTTTAAGGAGCATTGTTTTACCGGTTTTCGGTTGAGAAACAATCATACCACGTTGACCTTTTCCAATTGGTGCAAATAGGTCCATAACTCTCGTGGATATACTGGTATTTTTTTCTGCGATTCTAAAACGTTCTTCCGGGAATAATGGAGTTAAATGTTCAAAAGAAACACGGTCTCTTACAGCTTGTGGTGAAAGTCCATTTATCTTATTCACCTTTATAAGCGGGAAATATTTTTCACCCTCTTTAGGAGGTCTTACGTTTCCAAGAACGGTATCTCCCGTTTTTAATCCAAACAATCTAATTTGAGATTGAGATACATAAATGTCGTCTGGAGATGATAGATAATTATAATCTGATGATCTTAAAAAGCCATAACCATCTTGCATAATGTCTAGAACGCCTTCACTTTCAATAATGCCATCAAATTCAAAATCGGGTTCTCTGTAACGATTTCGGCTATCTTTATTATAGTTGTCTTTTTCGTTTGTGTTACCGTTTTTATGATTTCTTTGGTTGTTGTTATTATTGTTGTTTCCTTTATTATTGCTGAAATCCTTCTTCTTTTTATTGTTATTAGGATTATGAGCTTCTTTAGCAACGTTTTGTTGTTCCCTTTTCTGAGTATTATCGTTTTTGATTTCAGTTTTTTGAGGACTATTGCTTGGAGTGTTGTTAGTATTATTCTTAGGTGTTACGGTTTTTGGAGTAACCGTTTTATCACTATGTGGAGTATTTTTTGTTACCGGAGTTTCGCTTTTTTCTGCAGTAATAGGTTTTGCAGTGGTTGAAACTCTTTTTCTAGGACGCTTTGGTTTGTTGTCAGAAGTTGAAGGAGTACTTTGGTTGTCTTGAGGAGCAGAAATAGTAGTTTGTTTTTCTAGAGTATCTTCTGCAGCTTTCTTAGGATTACTTGCCTGAACGTCTAGGATTTGATAAATCAAATCCATTTTTTTTAAACTTCTAAATTTAGGAACGCTCATGTCTTTAGCGATATCCTGCAATTCAGGTAGTTTTTTTGCTTTTAAATCGGAAATTTCAAACATGTATAATGAAAAATAAATTTTGTTGAAGTTGAAATAAAATTGAAATGTATTGAAAATAATTATTGGGAGGCGATTGCGTCTGGCAATCAGGTATTAATTCTAATGAATAGGGCAATAATACAAATTATTTTTTATGAATACAATAAAAAATTATGCTCTTTTTTACCAAAGAAATCTTATTTTTGTCATCCAAATTTGAGAAATGCTACAAAGAATACAAACTGTCTATTTATTATTGGTGGTGCTTGCAAGTGGAGTATTGCCTTTTTTTGTGGATATTTATAGCGTAAATGGCGAGTCTGTAACTGTAATGACGGAAGTTCTTTATTTAGTTGCTTATGAATTAATAGCTGTTTTAGCTTTGATAGCAATTTTTCTTTTTAAGAATAGAAAAAATCAATTTGTAGTGAACAGATTGAACATGATATTTAATCTTATCTTACTAGGAGTATTTGTGTATCGGTCACTAACTTTATCCGGAGAAAGTGAAATTTCTGAGAAGGGTATTGGGATGTTTCTTCCTATTATTTCTATCGTTTTTCTAGTGCTCGCTAATAGAGCCATTAAAAAGGACGAAGATCTTGTAAAATCTGTAGATCGATTACGATAAACCTAACATCTTAGTAGTATTAGTGCGTTAAAAACCCGATTCGTTAGAATCGGGTTTTTTTATTATTTGTTTCCAAGTTCTATAATCTCTAAATCTTTAATTTGTTCTTTATCTATAACAAAGCGAAGCATGGTCCTTTTTTGATGGAATCCATGTTTACCACATGCTCCGGGATTCATGTGGAGTAGATTTAGTTTTTTGTCCCACATCACTTTTAAAATATGTGAATGTCCGCAAATAAAAAGTTTCGGTGGATTCGCATTGATTTCTTCTCGTACTTTAATGTTATATTTATTTGGGTATCCGCCAATATGCGTTATCCAAACATCAACTTCTTCACAGAAAAATCGATTGTTTTCAGGGAATTCAACTCTGGCTTCATGGTTGTCAATATTGCCAAATACACCTTTTAGTGGTTTTAGTTTTTTTATGGAGTCGGTTACATTTAAGTTGCCAATATCACCGGCATGCCAAACTTCGTCTGCTTGTTTTACATATTTAAGTATTTGATCGTCAATGAAACTATGGGTGTCCGATAGTAATAATATTCGGGTCATGTGAATAGGGTTATAATACTAATTTGTACTTCCGTATCTTTGTAGGCTGTACGCAAAATTACTTATTTCTTTTGAGATACTTTTTGGAGTTTTCATATAACGGAGCGGATTATCACGGGTGGCAAAATCAGCCAAATGCTATTTCTGTACAAGAGGTTTTAGAGAAAGCTTTGAGTACGCTATTGAGAAAGGAAATAGCTATCACTGGAGCAGGAAGAACGGATGCTGGTGTGCATGCAAAACAAATGTTTGCTCACTTTGATGTGGAATCAGTATTAGATCAAAATTTGATTTATAAGTTGAACTCTTATCTGCCAAAATCTATTGCCATTCATAATCTTCATTTGGTTGCCGATGATGCGCATGCTCGTTTTGATGCTGAGAGCCGTACCTATGAATATTGGATTGTTACAAAGAAGGATCCTTTTTTAAATGAGTTCGCATACTGTTTAAAATATCCTTTGGATGTAGATTTGATGAATGAAGCAGCCAAAGTATTGTTTGAGTATAAAGATTTTCAATGTTTTTCAAAATCTAATACCGATGTGAAAACTTATCTTTGTGATCTCATGCATGCGGAATGGAAATGGCAAGGAGAAAAGTTAGTTTTTACCATTCAGGCCGACAGATTTTTAAGAAATATGGTGCGTGCGGTAGTAGGAACATTGTTAAACGTTGGTTCTGGAAAAATAACCATAGTTGATGTTCGCAAAATTGTTGAGAGTAAAGATAGAAGCAATGCCGGAGTTTCAGTACCTGCTCATGCTTTGTATCTTACCAAAGTTATTTACCCTTACATTAAAAATTAATGAGTAAAGAAAATACAGGAAAAGCATTTGACCTAAAATTAATCAAAAGGTTAGTAGCTTATACAAAACCCTATAAAGCCACCTATTATTTTGTGGTTATATCGGCTATTTTGCTAGCATTTTTGGCCGTGGCAAGACCTTACATGCTAAAAACGGCGGTGAATGATTACATAACCGATAGTGATGAAAAAGGACTGCTATTGATTTGTGCTTTAATGCTTGGAGTTCTTTTGGTAGAAGTTACTATGCAATGGGCTTACAATTTCTATGCTAATCTGCTGGCTCAGGATTTGATCAAAGATATACGTATCAAGCTTTTTCAACACATGCTTCGTTTTAAAATGAAGTATTACGATAAATCTTCGGTTGGTGTTTTGGTTACGAGAACCGTGCAAGATATGGAACGTATTGGGGAGATATTCAGTAATGGTTTCTTTCAGATTATTAGTGATTTTCTTAAAATATTTGTCATCGCTGCGGTAATGTTGTTCAGTAGTTGGAAACTCACTTTAATTGTTTTCAGTATTCTTCCTATCATTTTATATGCAACTTATTTGTTTCAGAAAGCCATGAAAAAGGCTTTTGTAGAAGTAAGAAGGGAAGTGTCTAATTTAAATTCCTTTGTGCAAGAACGAATCACTGGAATGAAAATTCTTCAAATATTCACAAGAGAAAAAGAGGAGTATAAACAGTTCAAAGCGATTAACGAACGCCATAAAAAATCATGGGTTGCTACTGTTTGGTATAATTCTATTTTCTTGGCAGTGATAGAGTTAGTTTCGTCTGCTACCATAGGTTTGGTTGTTTGGTTTGGCGGACTCGATGCTGTGAAGAACGGAGCGACTATTGGAGATATTTTTATGTTTATTCAGCTAACACAAATGCTTTTCCGTCCTTTACGCCAAATTGCAGATAAATTCAACGGATTACAAATGGGAATGGTAGCTGCCGGTCGTGTATTTGCAATTTTAGATACGGAAAGTAGTATAGATAACAAAGGAACTTTGGAAGCTTCTGAAATTAAAGGAGCTATTTCTTTTGATAAGGTTCATTTTGGATATACCGAAAAAGAAGAAGTTTTGCACGGTATTTCTTTTGATGTACATGTTGGCGAAACAGTAGCTATAGTTGGTGCCACGGGAGCAGGTAAGTCTACGATTATCAACTTGTTGAACCGCTTTTATGAAATTCAATCTGGTGAAATAAAAATTGACAATACAAATATTGATGATTTCACATTGACCTCTTTACGTAGTAACATAGCCATTGTTTTACAAGATGTTTTCCTGTTTGCCGATAGTATTCTGAATAATATTACACTGAAAAATGAAGAAATCAAAGAAGAAGATGTCATTGCAGCGGCGAAAGATATAGGTGTTCATGATTTTATCAACACGCTTCCTGGAGGATATCATTACAATGTAAAAGAGCGCGGAACCATGTTATCTTCCGGTCAAAGACAGTTAATTGCATTTTTAAGAGCTTATGTAAGCAATCCAAGTATTCTTATCTTGGATGAAGCAACTTCATCTGTAGATTCTTATTCAGAAATGCTTATTCAAGAAGCTACTGAAAAAATTACAGAAGGTAGAACCTCTATTGTTATTGCCCATCGCTTGGCAACTATCAAAAAAGCATCAAAAATTTTGGTAATGGATTCTGGTACTATTGTAGAATCCGGCACGCACGAAGAATTGCTTGAAAAGGAAAATGGCTATTACCGTAATTTGTATGAAGTTCAGTTTATGGCTGAAGAAAGAAGAGTTTCTTAATTAAATTATTCAAGATCTTCTGTCATCATGTTGATGAGTTCATCATGATCATCATACAACACAAATTCACCGTTTTTGATGAATGAAATTTGTCCGGTCTCTTCAGAAACAACTAGCGCCAAAGCATCTGTTCTTTCCGTAATTCCAACCGCGGCTCTGTGTCTTAATCCAAAACGTTGTGGAATGGTACGCTCATTAGAAACTGGTAAGATTACACGGGTAGCTACAACATGGTTGTCTTCAATAATAATGGCTCCGTCGTGCAACGGACTATTTTTATAAAAAATACTTTCTAAGAGCGGAATGTTCACCTCAGCATACATTTCATCTCCCGTATTTTTTACAAAATCTAAAGGGTTATTTCTCTCAATGACAATGAGTGCACCTGTTTTGGTTTGCGCCAATTTCTGACAACCTTTAATTATTACGCTTACATTGGTGCTTACGCTGGAAGTTTCATTTTTAAGAAAGTGAAAATGGCGCATGAAATTCTTTCTATTGGCTAAGTTAGATGAACCTACCATCAATAAAAATTTCCTGATTTCTTGCTGAAAAACCACAATTAAAGCGAAGAATCCTGCTTGGAAAAACTTATCAAAAATACTACTCAATAATTCCATCTGTAGCAATTTTGTAATTTGAAAAATCACATAAATAATTACAATTCCAATGAAAATATTAAGAGCGGCAGTGCCTTTTATCAATTTGTATAAATAATACAAAAGGGTAGCTACCAAAAGGATGTCGAGCAAATCTACAATGCCGATTTCCAGAAAATCAAACGGGTTTTTCAAAGCCTTGTTTTTTGTAAAAATATAAATTTAAACTACAGCGTACAACCACAATCTGGTAGTTTGCCTTCATTATAAACAAATTGAATGGGAGCAATAGTAATCAAATCGCCCGCTGCTTTTTTAGCGAGTTGCAGGTTTGTAATGTATTGCTGAAAGGTTAAATGCTCGTCAAAATTAAGATAGAGAATGGTTTCTTTATTTGGAGCAGAAAAGTCTGCAAATTCTTTGATAAAAGCTACGAGTTCACCTCTCTCAGCAGAAGTTCCGTTCAGTGTAATTTTGTTTTCTTTGTTGAAATTAATAGTGATTGGGAATTTATTTGTATAATCATTATGGTGTTCTTCAATATAAAATTTAGAAAACTGATCATCAACCAAATATTCCGTTTCGGTGAAGTCTATAAAGGATAGGTTTTCAATTTCTTTATTGTTTACTGAAAAATAATTCTTGGCATCTTCATTTTTGTGCATCTCATTATTTTTCTTTTTTTCTTGTAGCATTTTAATCGTTGGAATTGCCTGTTTTAAAGCTAATCTTTTGTCAACATGCAAAACCCAATTTGTGGTAGAAATAAGGTTTTTTCGGTTGAGTTCTACAGAATCCTTTTCGTTAGGATTGAAAAATAAATAAGCTGCCGAGTAATCTAACATATCAGTTTTGGTAGCCGTGGAAACTTCGGGCAATTCTATTTCTTTTTTATTTCCGCAGGAAATAAAGCTCACGATTAAAAATAGGAATATGTACTTTTTCATAATGATACAGTCGCTTTTAATTGTTCTGAAATGGCAATGCATTCCATGGCTTCTTTTACATCGTGAACGCGCAATAGTTGTGCCCCTTTTTGCAGTGCAATGGTGTTTAAAGCGCTAGTGCCGTTCAGCGCATCTTTGGCTGAAGTTTTCAGTAATTTATAGATCATTGATTTTCTAGAAATTCCTACTAAAATGGGAAGGTCAAAAATGTGTAGCATTTCTAGATGCTGCATTAATTCGTAATTTTCTTCCAATGTTTTTGCAAAACCAAATCCGGGATCAATTATGATATCATTCACCCCCAAATCTTTCACTTTTTTAACTTTTTCTGATAGATGAAGGTTTACTTCTTTGGTAATGTTGTGATAGCCGGTTTTCTCTTGCATATTTTGTGGATTTCCTTTCATATGCATCATAATGTAAGGAACTTGCAGCTTAGCTATGGTAGCAAACATTTCAGAATCAAGATCTCCTGCAGCAATGTCATTAATGATGGCGGCTCCGGCATTCACACAGGTTTCGGCAACTTTACTTCTAAAAGTATCAATGGATAAAAGTGCTTTAGGAAATTCTTTCAGAATTATTTCAATAGCAGGTAATAGACGATCAATTTCTTCATTTTCGGAAACGTCTGCAGCTCCGGGACGCGAACTGTAGGCGCCAAGATCTATAAAAGTAGCTCCTTCCGAAATCATTTTTTCCGTTTGCTCTAAAATAGCGTCTTGAGAATTGTGTTTTCCGCCATCAAAGAAAGAATCTGGAGTTACGTTTAAAACTCCCATCACTTTTGGAGTGGAAAAATCTATGAGTGCTCCTTTACAATTAATTGTCATTACTTTGTGTATTGTTTTGATTTTTAAAAGACTAAGTTTTGTTGTGGGTAGTGAACTAAAACTTTCAATCCTTGTTTTTGAACATTTGAAATATTTAAGCGAAATTTACGGAAATTTGAATGAAACAATGCAAAAAACCTCACAACAATATGATGAAGTAATTGCCATTTGCAGGCAGTTATTTATGAATAAAATGAAAGATTATGGATGTGCTTGGCGTATTTTAAGACTCCCTTCACTTACCGATCAAATTTTTATCAAAGCGCAAAGAATTCGTAGTCTTCAAGAAAATGAGGTGAGAAAAGTAGATGAAGATGAATCATCAGAATTTATTGGTATCATAAACTATTCTATCATGGCATTGATTCAACTTGAAAAAGGAGTGGTAGATCAGCCAGATTTGGATATTGATACTGCTGCGGAGTTATATGATAAACACATTGGAATCACTAAAACATTGATGGAGAATAAAAATCATGATTACGGTGAGGCTTGGCGCGAAATGAGAATTAGTTCATTGACCGATTTAATTCTGCAAAAACTATTGAGAGTTAAGCAAATTGAAGATAATAAAGGAAAAACAATTGTATCTGAAGGCATTGATGCCAACTACCAAGATATGATCAATTATTCGGTTTTTGCTTTGATCTTAATGAAAGAACAAACCGCAGCCAACTAATCAACCTCCTCTAAACCAACAACTATGAAGATAATAACCAATATTAGTAGATTTCTAGTCGGAATTTTATTTATCGTCAGTGGCTTTGTGAAACTGGTAGATCCGATGGGATTCTCTTTTAAATTGCAAGAATATTTTAGCGAAGCCGTATTAAACTTGACGTTTTTAGAACCATATGCACTTTGGATTTCTCTTTTTGTAGTGATTTTTGAATTGTTACTGGGAGTAATGCTCTTAGTTGGATTTAAACGAAAGTTTACGCTTTGGAGTTTACTTCTAATGATTGTTTTCTTTACGTTTCTAACATTCTATTCGGCATATTTTAATAAAGTTACCGATTGTGGTTGTTTTGGTGATGCTGTAAAACTTTCTCCATGGGGAACTTTCTGGAAAGATGTTGTATTGCTCGTTTTAATTCTGATTTTATTTGCCGGGAAAAAATACATTAAACCTGTTTTAAGTAAAAAATTTGCTTTCAGAATATCTTTATTATCCCTGCTTGGTTGTTGTGTGTTGGCAAATTACGTATTACAACATTTACCTATAATAGATTTTAGACCTTATAAGGTTGGAAATAATATTACCGAAGGAATGATTGTGCCCGAAGATGCTCCTGAGGCTGTTTTTGAATATGCTTGGAAGTTTGATGTAAATGGCGAAGAAAAAATCATCAAAACTACGGGTGATTATCCCAAAGTAGATGGAGAATTATTAGGGGTTGAAACTACAGAGATTGAAGAAGGATATCATCCGCCAATTCATGATTTTACCATAGAAAGAGACGGTGAAGATTATACGCAGGAAATGATGCAAGAGCCAAAATTGATCATCATGATTTCGTATGATTTAGAATTGTCATCAGATGAAGGCCTTCAGAACATTAAAGATGTAACGGATAAAGCTTTAAAATCAGGTTACAAGGTAATTGCTATGACTTCTTCTTCACCGGAACAAGCACAGCCTTTTAAAGAAAAGTATGGTTTTAACTTTGATTTCTACTTTACAGATATGACTACTTTAAAAACCATTGTACGTTCCAATCCTGGATTGTTGAAATTAAATGAAGGAACCATTGTTCAAAAACTGCATTACAATGATGCAGATGAGTTAGAATTATAATTTGCTACAATATATACTACATAAAATAGGTTATGCATTGCTCACATTGTGGGGAGTGGTAACGGTTATTTTTTTATTGTTCAATTTATTAAGCGACCCTGCTCGCATGATGTTAGATCAAAATGAAAGCAGTGAACAATTGGCCATCGTTCGTAAAAAATATGGTTTTGATAAACCGCTTACGACGCAATATGGTTACTATTTGAATGACTTATCGCCTATATCTTTTCATAGGAATCAGTCATCCAATTACACCTATTTTTCATCTGAAAAATATACAGGTATAGCGCTGTTTTCAATGGGAGAAACTACAGTAGCATTAAAATTTCCGTATTTAAGAACATCATTTCAAAAAACAGGAAAAAACGTTTCAGAAGTTATTGGGGATACTTTGCCCAATACAATTGTTTTGGCAATAGCTGCAATTTGTGTAGCTATGTTTATTGGGGTTGTTCTAGGAATTATTTCTGCCTTGGAAAAAGATACTTGGATAGATAAAGCAATTCAGGTTGTAAGTACTTTTGGAATGAGTGTTCCATCATTCTTTAGTGCCATTTTGTTTGCTTGGCTTTTTGGTTTTGTACTGCACGAGTATACGGGATTAAAAATGACAGGAAGTTTGTATGAAATGGATGATTTTGGAGAGAGAATATCTGTGCAATGGAAAAACCTTATTTTACCTGCACTTACATTAGGAATTCGACCTTTAGGTGTTGTGATACAATTAATGCGAAATTCCCTATTAGAAGTCCTGAGTTTAGATTATATTCGTACAGCAAAAGCAAAAGGATTAAAATCGTTTCAAGTGATTTGTAAACATGCGCTCAAAAATGCTTTAAATCCGGTAGTTACAGCAGTTTCAGGTTGGTTTGCAAGTATGCTTGCCGGAGCCGTTTTTGTAGAGTATATTTTTGGCTGGAATGGCCTTGGAAAAGAAATTGTAGACGCTCTAAATACATCAGATCTGCCAGTGATTATGGGAGCTGTTTTAGTAATAGCATGCATGTTTATTTTAATTAATATTTTGGTCGATGTACTGTATGCTTGGTTAGATCCAAAAGTTAGATTATAAACCCCCAATTGAATATGAATTACATGAAAAAAATAATAGCAATTTTAGTCTTCTTTACAGTTGCTAATCTTTCTGCACAGAAAACATCATTTTCCGATAAAGCCCTTGCTGAAAAAATGGTAACATTAGATGGTAAGCAAATTTCATTTGAAAATATTTTGAATGAATACAAAGGCAAAACAGTAGTAATAGATGTTTGGGCCAGTTGGTGTTCAGATTGTATCAAAGGAATGCCAAATGTTAAGAAATTACAGGAAGAATACGGTAATGAAGATACTGTATTCTTGTTTTTGTCCTTAGATAGAGTAGAGGATTCCTGGCATAAGGGAATCGAAAAATATAATGTAGAAGGTGAACATTATTTCATTCAAGCAGGTTGGAAAGCCAGTAAATTTTGTGCTGATATTGAACTTGATTGGATTCCACGCTACATGATTGTTGATAAAGAAGGTAACATAGCCTATTACAAAGCAATAAAAGCAAACGACGAACAATTCATAAATCATTTAAAATTTTTACAATGAGAAGTAAAATAGTTGCAGGTAACTGGAAGATGAATAACGATCTTTCTGCTACAGAAACATTAATCACTGCATTAAAAGAAACCATAAAAGATCCTCAAGTAGAAGTAATGATTGCTCCTACTTTTACCAACTTGTATAGTGCTTTTGAAGCATTAAAGGACAATAAAATTGAAGTAATAGCACAAAATATGCACTTTGCAGAAAACGGAGCTTATACCGGAGAAATTTCTGCAGACATGTTGAAAAGTGTTGGTGTTAAAACCGTTATTTTAGGACACTCTGAAAGAAGAGCATATTTTGCTGAAACCGATGAAACACTTGCTAAAAAAGTTGGAGCAGTGTTAGAAAACGGTATGCGTACTATTTTCTGTTTTGGTGAAGAATTAGAAGACAGAAAAGCAGAGAAACATTTTGAAGTTGTAGAAAATCAAATCAAAAATGCATTATTTGGTTTTGATGCAGAAGCTTTTAAAAGCATCGTTCTAGCTTATGAACCAGTTTGGGCAATTGGAACAGGTGAAACAGCTTCTCCAGAACAAGCTCAGGAAGTTCATGCTTTTGTTAGAAAAGTAATTGCAGATAAATATGGTGATGCTGTAGCTAGCGAAGTTTCTATCCTTTACGGTGGAAGTGTAAAGCCTGCAAACGCTAAAGAAATTTTCTCTAAAGAAGATGTTGATGGTGGTCTTATTGGTGGAGCAGCATTAAAAGCAGAGGATTTCAACGCTATTGTAGAAGGACTTTCTTAATAGTTTTAAATAGAATTTGTTAAAAGACGGGTGTACACCCGTCTTTTTTTTGCTCAAAACTTAAATCGGCGTTAAGGTGTTGCTTTTAGTTGGTCATCCATAAACATCCTTTTACCTTGGTCAAAATATTATGGAAACGTCTATAATAGTAGAATTGAAAATAAACCTTTAAAAACAGATTATGTTAAAATCAGCTAAAGCAAAATTAGTAATGTTCTTGAGTTTTGTAAGTATGTTAGGAGCTCAGGCACAAACGGAAAATACCAATGTAACAGATTCAGATCTTCAGAAATTTGCAGACATATTTATGGAAGTACAAACTGAAAATCAGAATGTGCAACAAGAAATGGTTAAGGTGATCAAAGAAAATGGATTGGAACCTCAAAGATTTCAAGAAATTCAAAAAGCGCAAATGGATCCAAACACTACTGCAGAAGTAACCGATGAAGAGACAAAATCATACGAAGCTGTAATGAGTGTTTTAATGGAAATGCAACCAAAATTTGAAGCGAAAATGCAAAAAATAGTTACCGATAATGGATTGACATTAGAGCGATACCAGAAAGTAGCGACTGTAATTCAAACGGACACAGCATTACAGCAGAAATTGCAAAATATCATTGTGGCTCGCCAATCAGGTAATGAAAATACCGAAGGATAAAAAAATACACTTAAAGAAAAATGAAGCGACTTCTTGAATGGAGTCGCTTTTTTATTTATTTCATTTGGTTTCGTTTGATTTTCTATTTGTTACCTTTGCAAAAAAATAAAATCAATGATCAACGCTTATATAGGATATCATTTCACAGTGGAGCCAAAAGAGCCGGCAGTAGAAATTCTTATTGCTGAATTATCAGAACTAGGTTTTGAAAGTTTTGTAGAAACTGATAAAGGTTTATCGGCCTACATCCAAAAGGAATTTTGGCAAGATGCTATTCTAGCTGATGTATTCGTTTTAAATTCTAATGAATTTCAAATTACATACGAAGTAGAAGAGGTAGAGCAAGTGAATTGGAATGAAGAGTGGGAGAAAAATTTTCATCCTATTAATGTTGATGAAAAGTGTACAGTAAGAGCTCCGTTTCATGAAAAAACGAATGCGGAGTTTGAGATTGTAATTGAACCAAAAATGAGTTTTGGAACAGGTCATCACGAAACTACACACATGATGATTCAGCATCTATTACAGATGGAACTTTCCGGTAAAAAAGTGTTGGATATGGGATGTGGAACAGGTGTTTTGGCCATTTTAGCAGCAATGAAAGGTGCTAAACCTGTGGATGCTATAGATATTGATAATTGGTGTTATTTAAATTCTATAGAAAATTGTGAACGTAATAATGTAGCTTTTATAGATGTTTTTGAAGGAGATGTTTCATTATTAAGCAATAGAAAGCAGACCTATGACGTTATTATAGCAAATATAAATCGAAATATTTTACTTGCAGATATTCCATTGTATACCAAGTGTTTAAATACAGGTGGAGTTTTGCTTTTAAGCGGATTTTATCAAGAAGATCTACCTATTATAACAGAGAAGTGTAATGAAAACGCGTTAAAATTTGTAGAAAATATTGAAAAAAATAATTGGGTTGCAGCAAAATATGTAATTTAGCTAAAAATTTGAAAATGAGTACGCAAGAACAATATTTAGAAGATTTATTACTTGAGGAAGAAGTGAAAAATCAAAATGAGATTGTTCTGTATAATGATGAAGTGAATACGTTTGATCACGTTATCGATACTTTGATAAGAACTTGTGATCACACACCAGAACAAGCAGAACAATGCTCTCTCATAGTTCATTATAACGGAAAATGTACCGTTAAAACTGGTGATTTTGATGACCTAAAACCACGTTGTACATCTATGTTGGAAGCTGGTTTGAGTGCGGAAATTGTTTAAAATGCCTTTGAATTAAATGCTGAAAATATTCGGTTTTATTAATAATATTATTTTATCCTTAGTTAAATATTAATCATTCAATAAAATATCTCCTTTTTTTAATTTAAAATTAAAAATATAAAAATGAAAATTTTTTATATTTAGGTTCTAAAATTAGCTCAATGAACAAACCTATTACTATCAAAGAAATTGCAAGAGATTTGGGAGTTTCGTTTTCAACGGTGTCCAAGTCCTTAAATGACAGCTCGGAAATTAGTGAAAAAACAAAGAAGAAAGTAAAAGAATATGCTGCTCTTCGTGGTTATACCCCCAACCAAATTGCATTGAGTTTGAAAAATAGTGCAACATTTACCATTGGGGTTATTATACCAGATATTCAAAATGCATTTTTTGCATCAGTATTGAAAAATATCGAGATTCATGCTAAAAGTTATGGATATAGAATAGTTACCTTTTTTACCAACGAGAAACTGAAAGAAGAAGAAGAGAGTTTAAAAATTCTTTCAAAAGGGTTGGTAGACGGTTTAATTATTTGCCCTTCTGAAGAAACATTCAAAAAGAGAAAATTTGCCCATTTTGATGCAGTTAAAAATATGAATACTCCAGTATTGGTTTTTGACCGTGTTGATGAGAATTTAGATTTTGACTCTGTTTCTGTGGACGATTTTGGAAGCATCATCAGCGGATTGGATTATCTATACGAAAAAGGTGCAAGAAGTATCTTGTTTGCATCTACCATACCAGCATTAAGTGTAGGGAAGAAGCGTAAGGAAGCTTTTGAGAAATTCTTAAAAGACAATCCAGAAGTAAAAGGAACTATCTTAGAGGATCAAGAAAATGGTGTTTTACAAAACATGCTTTTAGAAGTTTTGAAGACTGAAAAGATTGATGCTGTTTTTGGGATGGATATAGATTCTACAATGCTAGCAAGTGGTGCAATCAGTATGATTGGAAAGGAATTTAAAGAAGAAATCTCATTACTGGGCTACGTAAACAAGCAATACAATCGTTTGGTGTATCCAAAAATTTCCTATATCAATCAGTTTCCTGAAAAAATAGGTCAAATGGCAGTTGATATTATTGTAGACAAGATTAAGATTGGAAATTCAAAAATCTTGAAGAAAGAAGTAATTGAAACCTTTATTGCGATAAAAGACACTTCTAAATAAAATTTTATAAAAACTTTTGTGGTGTAGAATAAAGTTATATATTTGCACCCGCAAAAGCAAGGCCGCGTGGCGCAACTGAATAGCGCATCTGATTACGGCTCAGAAGGTTGCAGGTTTGAATCCTGCCGCGGTCACTAAAAACCTCGAAAACTGAAAAGTTCTCGAGGTTTTTTTATGGAATTATTTTGCATGCATTTCCCGTCTTCCTTTTAATTTTTACAATCAATGTATTCTTTCTGCAACATGAAATTTAAACCTTAATTCTTTAAGACTTGTTCTATGTGTGTTGGCAGAAATTTTTAGTAGAACAAATTATCACTTCTATAAATTGTAACGCTTTTAATTATAATAGAATTAATTTCTAAAATAAATGTTAAACATTTATGATTTAATAGTAATACTATTATTTTTGAGTGTCTGATGTTTGATTTAGAAATGAAATGGAAACAATACCAAGAAACATTCACCTCGTAATTAATGAAAAGTTATTTGTAAAAGATCCTGAAACAACCAATCTAGGTAAAAGAATTTTAGAGCATAGTATTCTTTTGATTGATGAAGTGGGGTTTGAAGCTTTTACATTTAAAAAATTAGGCCAAATCATTGGTTCTAATGAAAGTTCTGTGTATCGCTATTTTGAAAACAAGCATAAATTAATGCTTTATTTGAGCTCATGGTATTGGTCTTGGGTTGAGTATCGTATGATTTTTGCTGTGCATAATATTGAAGATCCATTGGATAAATTGCACAGAGCCATTCGAGTAGTTACAGGAGATGTATTGGATGATGATAGAACTATTTATATCAATGAATCTGTTTTAAATAGAATTATCATTGCCGAGTTTACCAAAACTTTTTTGACTAAAGAGGTGGACGAAGAAAACAAAGAAGGATTTTTCAAAGTTTACAAAAATGTGATCTGCAAACTTTCTGAACTTATGTTGGATGTGAATCCAGAGTATCCTTATGTGAAAAGTTTAGCATCTTCTATAGTAGAAGGAGCATTACACCAACATTATTTGAAAGCACATTTTCAAACAATCACAGACTTTGCAGAAAAAGATAAAGACTTAACCGAATTTTATATTCAAAGTATCAACAAAATATTGCTATGACACCAATTCAGCGTTTTAAAAACCTTCTAAGGGTAGATAAAAAGGATATTTATCAGATTATTTTATATTCAATTCTAGCAGGTATTATTAGTTTGTCCTTGCCACTTGGTATACAATCTATTGTTAATTTTCTTCAAGCAGGGAAAGTGAGTACCTCTTGGGTAGTTCTTGTGATTATTGTAGTAGCGGGAGTTGCAATGGTAGGAACTTTTCGTATCATGCAATACAGAATTACCGAGAATTTACAGCAAAAGATTTTTGTGCGTTCCTCTTTCGAGTTTGCATATAGATTTCCAAAAATAAAATTTAGTAAGCTTTATAACTATTCGCCACCAGAATTGGCCAATCGTTTTTTTGATACACTAAATGTTCAAAAAGGGTTTGCCAAATTATTACTAGATATTTCTGGAGCAGCCTTACAAATTATCTTCGGAATTTTATTGCTATCCTTTTATCATACATTTTTTATTTTCTTCGGAATTTTACTGATAGCTTTATTGTACTTGATATTCAAAGTGAATTTCAATAATGGTTTAAAAACAAGTTTAGAAGAATCTAACTATAAATATAAAGTTGCGCACTGGTTGCAGGAGATTGCAAGAAATCATCTAAGCTTTAAAAACAATCAGCTATTTAATCATTCGCTTGATAAAAACGATGAGCTTGTAAATAGTTACTTGGAACATAGAGAAAGTCACTTTACCATTTTAAGAAGACAGTTTATTCAGTTAACCGGATTTAAAGTTTTAATAACCGCGGGACTTTTAATTATAGGTGGAATTCTTGTTTTAAGTCAGCAAATGAATATAGGGCAATTTGTAGCTGCAGAGATTATTATTTTAACTATTGTTACGGCTGTAGAAAAACTTTTTTCTGGTATCGAGTTGTTTTATGATGTACTTACATCTCTTGAGAAAATAGGTAAAGTCGTAGATATGGATCTTGAAGATCAAAACGGAGCTAGCGATTATAGTTTAGCCGGAGACGATCTCAGTATAGAAGGGGAGAGACTTTCCTACCGTTTTCCTGATCAAGAAAATTTAATCCTGAAAAATATTTCTTTAAAAATAGAACAAGGCGATAAAATAATTATCGAAGGTGAAAACGGATCTGGAAAAACCACATTAATTAGATTGTTAAGCAGGGTTATAGAACCAACAGGAGGAACTATTTTTATAAATAATACCAATTATAAGAAGTATCCAATAGATGAATATAGGTCAAACATAGGAACTATCACCATCAATGATAATGTTTTTGAAGGAACTATTATTGAAAATATGACTTGTAAGAATCCAAATATAGATATTAAACAAGTGAATAAGGTAGTTGAAGTTTTAAGACTTACACCTTACATAAAATCGCTGCCAAACGGTTTGGATACCATCGTACATTCTGAAGGGAAACAATTAAACTCATCGGTAGTTCAAAAAATTCTTTTAGCAAGATGCATTTTATCAAATCCAAAAATCTTGTATTTAGAAGAACCTTTGGAAAAAGTAGATGAAAGTTCGGCTCATGAAATTATAGATTATTTAACGGCTGAAGATAAAACTTGGACGTTAGTAGTGATTTCTAAAAATGAATATTGGAAACAAAAGTGTAACAAAAGATTTCTTCTTGAAGAAGGAGAGTTAAAAGCATAAAACCTTAAGGTATGTTGAATATATCAAACGACAGTATTACAAAGTATTTAGATGTATCTAAGTATAAGTCTACACAAATCTTTGCAGATAATAAGCATTATAAGGTTATAAGAAAAGTAGTTTGGGGCGTAGCCATCATTGTAGTTCTTATTTTGTTTTTGCCATGGACCCAGAATATCAAAGGCTCTGGCTATGTAACTACACTAAAACCAAACCAAAGACCACAAACCATTCATGCTACTATTGCAGGTAGAATAGAAGAGTGGTATGTAAAGGAAGGTGATTATGTGCAGAAAGGAGATACCATTATGTATCTCTCGGAAATTAAAGAATCCTATTTTGATCCTAATTTGGTTGAAAATACAGAAAATCAAATGCGAGCAAAAGAAGGAGCTTTGGCTTCTTACGGAGATAAAGTAAATGCATTGGCTTTACAAATTGAAGCTATTCAAGCAGAAAAAAAGCTAAAATTAAAACAGGCACAAAACAAACTTAGGCAAGCAGAGCTTCAGGTAAAAAGTGATAGTATGGATCTCGAAGCCATTAAAACACAATTAACCATTGCCGAAACACAGTACAATCGAGCTTATAATTTGAATAAAGAAGGTTTAAAACCCATGACATACGTAGAGGAAAAAGGGGTGAAACTTCAACAAATGCAAGCTAAGATTATTACTCAGGAAAATAAATACATAGCTAGTCAAAATAAACTCATCAATGCCGAAGTTGAAATTACTAGATTAACAGCGTACTATGCTGAGAAGTTGGCAAAGGCGAATAGTGATAGACAAACGGCTATAAGTACAAAGTACGATACCGAATCTCAGGTAAGTAAATTGAGAACACAGTATAACAATTACCGTATTAGAAATGGATTTTATTACATTACTGCACCTCAGGACGGTTATGTAAACAGGGCATTAAAATCTGGTATTGGAGAGACTATCAAAGAAGGAACTTCTATTGTAAGTGTGATGCCTGCTAATTTTGAAATTGCTGTAGAAACCTACGTAGATCCATTAAATTTTCCGTTAATACACAATGGGGAAAAGGTTCGTATTTGGTTTGATGGTTGGCCAACAATTGTATTTAGTGGATGGCCGGGAGTGTCCTACGGAACTTTTGGAGGGGTAATTGTAGCCAAAGAAAATTTCATAAGTGACAACGGAAAATATAGAATTTTAATAGCTCCGGATCCCGAAGAAAAGGAATGGCCAAAAAGATTAAGTATTGGTGCAGGTGCTCAAACGCTAGCTTTACTAGATACGGTACCAATTTGGTTTGAACTTTGGAGAACTTTAAATGGTTTCCCACCAAACTTCTATACTCCTGAAACTACAGGTAAAAGCGCAGATACCAAAAAGAAAAAATAAAATCGTATTCGAAAATATTGTACAGTATGCTACAACGAATCATTGTAATGCTACTCCTTTGTTTTGGAGTTTCAAACATAACATTTGCTCAAGAGCTTTCAAATGAATTTACGTTTGAAGAATATTTGGCTCATGTGAAAAAATTTCATCCTCTTGTGAAACAGGCAGATTTAATTCTTTCAAATTCTGAAGCTAAATTATTAAAAGCTCGTGGAGCATTCGATCCAAAAATTCAAGCAGATTTTCTAGAGAAAGACTATCATGATACACAATACTATTCGTTATTTAATGGAACTTTTAAAATTCCAACTTGGTACGGAATAGAAATTAAAGCAGCGTTTGATAATAACGAAGGATATTATTTAAATCCTGAACATAAAACTCCTTATGACGGATTAACATCTTTGGGAATTACTGTTCCTGTTGGTCAAGGTTTATGGATCAATGAGCGTATGGCAGAATTGAAAAAAGGAAAGCTTTATGTACAATTGAGCGAGTATGAAAGATCATTAGCAGCTATTGAAGTATTGTACGATGCTGCAGTTGCTTACATGAACTGGAAACAGAGCTATGAAAAAGTACAGCTTTATGATAGTTTTTTAGATAATGCCGAAGAAAGATTGGTTTGGGTAGGAAAATCAATTGAACTTGGAGAACTACCAAGAATTGATAGTGTAGAGACTGGGATTAATGTAAAGACCCGAAAACTGGAATTGGCCGAGGCAGAATTAAAACTTATTAAAAGTAGGCTTGAACTTTCCAATTATCTTTGGACAGAGAATAATATTCCTGTAGAGTTGGACGAAAATATGGTTCCAGAATATGAATTAGAAGACGCTATTCTAGAAGTTTTGAATATAGATCCGTTGAATATGGAGAATTCTGTGGAAGATCATCCAAAAATCAATGCATTGTCAACAAAGATTCAAATTCAGGAAGTGGATAGAAGGTTGAAAGCAAACGGACTTTTACCAAAATTAGACCTAACTTATAATTATCTTTCAGAACCTAATTATTTCAACGAATTTCAGTGGGATGATTATAAAATAGGAGCAACATTTTCGTTTCCAATCTTTCTGCGAAAGGAACGTGCAGCACTTAAAATGGCTAAGATTAAGTTACAAGACGCACAATACGGGCTACAATTTCAACAGAAGTCTTTGGAAAATAAAATTCTGGCTAAGTACAATGAAATCAATTCCTATAGAGGTCAAATTGTATTAAATTCAGATTTGGTAAACTCCTATCAGCAAATGTTAGACGCTGAAGTTCGCTTGTTTGAGATGGGGGAAAGTTCTATTTTTTATATCAATACACGTGAAAATAAATTGGTTAAGGCCAAAATATCAAACATAGAGCTAAAGAATACCTATTTTGTATCAGCTTTAGATTTATATAAGGCATTGGCAATTCCATAACGGTTGGTTTAAAAAACATCACTATATTTAGCCTTTATTTAAATGATATTATTTATATGAATAAGCTAGTAATTGTTTTTACAACTTTTTTCTTAATAGGTTTCAGTCCGGTTTTTGCTCAGTTGGAAGAGGAACCAAAAATAGAATCGCCTTGGGTTCAAGCAATAGTAGATAGTGCTTATATCGCTGCTGATGCAAATGAGTTAGATAAAGCGTTTCATATTTTATCAAAAGCTATAGACGAACATCCAGAGGAAAAAGACTTGTATTATACACGTGGAAGTTTTTACTATTACATGAGAATGTTTAGTGAAGGAGAAGATGACATTTTAAAAGGTTTAGCTTTGCCGCAAGACGTTACAAGTAAAATTAAGGGTTTGCTTTTGTTGGGAGAAGTCAGGGTGTCATATCGCAATTTTAAAGGAGCTTTTACAGCTTACAAGGAAGCAGAGAAACTAGATCCTAATCATATCGGAGTTTTATCGGATTTGGCAAACGTTTACCTAGAAACCGGTGATAGTAAAAAGGCTATAGAATTAATGGAACGCTGCTTAGAGATCGATAAAAATTTTTCTCTTGCATATACAAATTTGGGTTTCACTTATCAAAAACTAGGGAAGCATAAAAAAGCTTTAGAATATTTTGATAAATCAATTGAGTTAGATCCTGAGGTAGCCTTAACCTATAATAATCGTGGTTATAGTGAGCTTAAGTTAGGTATGTTTGAAGAGGCTTTAATAGATATCAATAAGTCGCTAGAAATGTTTCCTGACAATTCCTATGCTTACCGAAATAGAGCTATTTTGTATTTAGAATTGGATGATAAAGTAAAGGCATGTGAAGATCTTTACCAAGCTCTGGAATTAGATTTTACAGAGCAATATGGTCCTGAAGTTAGAGACTTGTACAAAGAACATTGTAGCGATTAAGAAGAAAAAATTAAATAATATAAACTCGGAGCGACTTCAATAGATGAAGTCGCTTTTTTGTTTTTTAGAATAGAGGAGGTAATTTATAAACTACCAATTCGTTACCACCACTTTTTGCAGTAAGGTAAACGGCTTCTGTTTTTGTATTGATATTCATATCGGCCATTCCTTTAGCGAAAACAGGAAAACCATTAATCATTTCTCCGTTGCTGTCAAGCACAAAAAGTCGATTCGTTTGTTTATCAGTAACGGCTACATAAATTTTTTGATGTAGATAATAGATTTTTGGCTCGGTATAAATACCAAAATCTAGCGTGATATTATGACCTTTAATAGTGAGATTGTTTTCTGATAGCGTAACCAATGTTTGTGTGGTAGCGGTTATTTTATGGTCAGTACTTAGAGGTAATGAAGTTTCCGTGGTTTGCCCATTTTGAGAGACCATTACCAAATTTCCATCGGTATTTGTAGTAGTAAAATGGTTGTTGTACCAGTAAATATCATTTTCAGAGAAATCTATTTTTTCAGAAACAGATACTCTTGTTTCTCCAACACGGTTAATGATATGCATGCGTTGATCATCAGTTTTAAAAACTATATAATCTTTTTTCCCAACTCGAATATGTTTTGGAGTGGAAATAATGGAACCAAGCGTTTTCTTCAATTTGAAACCATTTACTGATTTTCCAGTTTTATCTAACATGTATAATCGATTTTTTTGAGTGATAAGAAATCGGTATTTATGGTTTAGATCATAATCAAAAATTCCAGTAGGGTTGGAAATTTTATCATTAAAATGAATAGGGAAATCACGAATGTTTTTCCCTTCTCTATTAATAATGTAAAAATTATGCTCGGTAGTGAAAGCAAATTGAAGTCTTCCGTTTCCATGAATGTCTATTTGTTCAATGGTTCCTTGTATAGGGCTGTCTAGTTGCTTTTTCCAAAGAATACTCCCATCTAAATTGAGTAAATAAAGTTGATTCTTAGCATCTTGAACAGCTATTTCCAATTCTTTGGTAATGTAATTGGTAACCAATTTTGGATTAGAAGTAATTGGGTTTTCCAATTTGATGCTGTTGAGTTCTCCAATTTCGTCCAAATATTTGGGAGCATCATTTTCTAGCGCCAATAGATTGATGTGCATAAAAGATGCATCAACCACAATCTGTTCAATGGCAAAAGAATAATTTTTAAGATCTTCCGAAATTTTCTTTTGTTCAAGATTGGTTATTGAAAATATAGACGAAGCTTCTGGTAGTCTATTTTTTGCTTTTTTAAAATCGGCTGAATTTTCAAGTGTCTTTCCATTTAAAACAGCATTTATTTCTTGTTCAAGTGTAGATTGATCTTCGGAAAAAAGTAAAGCATCATCAAGTAGCGAGACAAACTTAGGTTTAAAATCTTTCTCAAAAACTTGAAAGAAAGATGAAATTCCTTCGGAATCGGAAACTGAGAAAATCTCTTTATCTCTGTAAGTAGCTACATTGTTAGTTACACAATATTCAAGGGTATTTTCGGGTATTGTTGCAAAAACTGCAGCAACAGTTGTGGTGTCTTTTTTTATAAAACCTATTTCTTCAATGGAACCAGCAAAAACACTATCCACTTTTGGCAGTGATTCCGAATATGTAAAGGATGAAAAAATATAGCTTTTTACATAGGAAAAATTATCGCTGGTAACAGTTGGTGTTCTTGAAATTGCTGGAGTAGAATTTTTTAAGATGTCAAACTTTATTTTTTCTTCATTTTGAGCAACTCCGGAAAGAAGTACCTCTTTGGAGTTAGATTTGATGTCAAATACTTTCCAATTTTCATTTCCCAGTTGCGAATTGAAAAGTTGAAATAAAGTATTTTCTGAATCTTTTTTTACCAATAAATTGGCACTAACATCATTATTTACAATACTGATGAATTTTTTTATAGTTGTATTTTCATTGATGGTATTTAAAAGACTTTGTACTTTGTTTTTAGTCGAGGCGCATAGAAAAATATTGTTTTGGGTAGCAGCAAACCAGTCTGTATTTTTTAATGAGAGCGTTTTTACCTCTTCTGTTTGAAAAGTTGTAAGGTCAATTACGTTGGTGCTGTCTGCCTCAATTTGATTTGGGAAAGTCCATAATATTGTGAAATCATCTTGTTCCTTAACCAAATAGATAGGTGTATAGGAACCTGCAAATTCAAAATTTTTCAAAACAGGAATGCAACCGCTCAATTCAGTATTTTTCAAAAGTTCATTATTTCGTAACTCTCCCAGGAGCGCCGTAACGTCATTAACTTTTACTACATAATCGGCATTATTAGAAATATAATCTGTGACTACTAACTTCTTTTTAGTAGAACTTGAGCAAGCAGTAAATAGAATTGCTACAAAAAATACTAAAATTCGATACATATGGCTAAAATATTTTGAAAATGTAAAGATTGGATTAAGATAATTAAGAACAAAGTTAATGTAAATATTGAAGTGCTTAGACCTCCAATTTTAGTTGTTCTGGTAGAAGGCGAAAACTTTTTCTGTGGTATTTTGTAATGCCATATTTTTCAATTGCTGCGCGGTGTTCTTTTGTGGGATAACCTTTATTTTTCTTCCAGTTGTACATTGGAAATTCTTTATGAATTTCTTCCATGTAGGCGTCCCGGTAGGTTTTGGCCAAAACAGAAGCTGCAGCAATACTCATGTATTTACCATCTCCTTTGACAATACATTCATGCGGAATTTCTAAAAATGGTTTAAACTTATTTCCATCAACAATTATAAATTCTGGTGAGGTATGAAGTTTTTCTAAGGATCGATGCATGCCTAATATCGATGCATTCAATATATTTATTTCATCAATTTCTTCCGGAGAAATGTGAACCACGCCATAGCATAAAGCTTCTTGTTCTATAATAGGTTTTAATAAATTACGTTTGTTTTCAGAAAGTTGCTTAGAATCAGTCAAAATTTCATTTATAAAATTTTCCTTTAAAATTACGGCCGCCGCAGTAACTGGTCCGGCTAGGCAACCTCTACCGGCTTCGTCTGTACCGGCTTCTAATAAACAATGATGATAGGCTTTTAACATGTTGGTATTATGTTTGCAATGCGAATTAACAAAATATAATTAAACTTATATTCGTTTAAAAAATATACTTTTGCCATAAATACAGAAAGAATGAAATACATTTTTGCTATTGTTTTTTTTAGCATTACTACCATAGGTTTCGCACAAATAAATTCTGATTTACAGTTGAATAACGTGAAAACCAAAGGAACATCAAATTTTTACACAAGTGATTCAACCAAAGTGGATACAACCAGCACGGCTGCATGGAAAAATCCAAATAAGATAACAGATTATAAAATGTATACTTTGGAGAACGATACTACCTATGTAGATACTTCTCTAACGATACTTAAGAACTATAAGTTTAATTATCTTCGGGAAGATGATTTTGAGTTACTTCCATTTTCTAATGTAGGTCAAACCTATAATCGATTGAGTTTACATACCAATACAGATCTTTTCCCAGAAATGGGTGAGACAGGAAAATATTTTAGTTATTTTGAAGTGGAGGACGTGAAGTATTATCATGTTCCGACTCCAGTAACGGAATTATTTTTTAAAACAACCTTCAAACAAGGACAATTGTTAGATGCTTCCATTGCTTTTAATACTTCCAAAGAGTGGAGCTTTTATTTAGCATATAAAGGAATGCGCTCATTGGGGCAATATGATAATGTAGATGCTACTTCCGGTAATTTTAGATTTTCATCCAACTATCATTCTAAAAATGATAGGTACGATTTAAAAATGCATTTCGTAGGTCAAAAAATATTCAACCAACAAAATACAGGGATTTTAAATAATGATTATTTCACCTCTGGGGATGAAGATTTTGAAGATAGATCAAGGCTGGAAGTTATTACAGATGACGCTGATAACCGTGTTGTAGGAAAAAGATATTTTCTTCAACAGCAGTATGATCTCGTACATAGTAAAGATAGTACCCATTATAATAGTATCAGTATAGGTAACCGATTTAATTATGAAACGAAATTCTATAGGTATAATCAGGATGAGGCTTCAGATTATTACGGGGATGCTTATTTATCGGATGATTTAGAAGATCGAAGCAAATTACGCGTAATGGAAAATCAGGCATTTGCAAAATGGTCAAATAATATTATTGGAGACTTAGGGTTCAAAGTAATTAATTATAACTACAATTATCTTTTTACGTCGATTACCAATATTGATGGAATCACTATTCCAGGAAATTACCAAGGAAATGAAACAGCCTTGCAAGCTAGTTACGGAAAGAAAATAGGTGGTTTTGATTTGCACGGTTCTTTAGCACAAACAATCGTTGGGGAGTTGGGTGGTACTAAATTCTATGCTGAAACTTCTTATGATTTTGGTGAAGATAATAGTTTATTGGCTTCAGTAAGTGCTAATTCCAAAATGCCGAATTTTAATTATTTAATGTATCAGAGTGATTATTATAATTATAATTGGTACAATGTAGATACTTTTGAAAAGGAAGAGAGTAAATCTCTGAGGGCAGCAATCAAACTGAAAAAGATCGCAAATATAGATTTTGAATATAGTATTCTTAATAATTACACATATTTAGCAGGAGAAAGTTCAGAGGTAGATAATGACTCTATTTCTGTAGTTGCTCCAAAACAGTATGCTGGTACTATAAATTATTTAAAGGTAAAATTGCAGCGAGAGTTCAAAGTAGGAAAGTTTGCTTTGGATAATACTATAATGTATCAACAGGTAGTGCAGGATGATGATATTTTAAATGTACCGCAATTAGTTACTAGAAATACGTTCTATTACGAAACTCCGGTATTCAATAAAGCTCTCTTTATGCAAACTGGCGTTACGTTGAAATATTTCACTAAGTACTATGCAAATAGGTATAACCCGTTGCTTTCAGAATTTTCTATTCAAAATCAAACCAAAATAGGAGAATATCCGCTTTTCGATGTTTTTCTAGATTTTAGAATTCGTCAAACAAGATTCTTTTTTAAAGCAGAACATATAAATACGTTAATAAGTAAAGATTATAACTATTATTCGGCTCCTAATAATCCGTATCGAGATTTTGTTTTCCGTTTTGGGTTGGTTTGGAATTTGTTTAGTTAGTCTATTACTTAGGGTAGAAAACAAAAAACAGTCATCATTTGATGGCTGTTTTTTGTTTTAACGAAGTTCTTTTTAAGGTAATATTCCTATGTTGAAGTAATGAGGACAACCTTTTGATGAATAATCAAACAGGGTTGATAAAAAATATTTCACCCATAAAAGGCTGGTTAGTAGATTGAAGGGTGTTTGTTTTCAAAAAATCTAAATAAAAGTTTGTTGATTGGTTTAAAAAGGTTTTATATTTGCACCCGCTTTGGAAGAAAAGTGGTGTTCATTGAAGAGTTGGTGTTGTGGTTTTTTTTAGGGTTTAGGTCTTAAAAAAAAGAAACTAAAAAAAAACTTCAAAAAAGTTTGTTAGTTTAGAAATAACATCTACTTTTGCACCCGCTTTAAGAAACAAGGCGAGTTCTTTAAAATACAGGTGAGATAAGGGTTTGTGTTTTTTTAATTCATTTTAGGGTTGAAAAAAAACCAAAAAAAAACTTCAAAAAAGTTTTGGAGTTTATAAAATAAACTTCTTATATTTGCACCCGCTTTCGGAGAGAAGGTAAAGATAAAGAAATCAAGTTCATTGAAAATATTGTTAACAGCACGATTTTAAAGAGATTTAAAATCAAAGATTTAAGCAAATCCATTTTGAGTATAAAGAGTTTATGCGCTTCATATAGTTAAAAATTATTTAAGATTTAACGATGAAGAGTTTGATCCTGGCTCAGGATGAACGCTAGCGGCAGGCCTAACACATGCAAGTCGAGGGGTAGAAATAGCTTGCTATTTTGAGACCGGCGCACGGGTGCGTAACGCGTATGCAATCTACCTTATACAGAGGGATAGCCCAGAGAAATTTG
>NZ_FPBK01000011.1 GCF_900116665.1 Pustulibacterium marinum
GTGGTGTAATGAAACAGTTTACTACCTATACCGCTATTCGTCAGAGGGCACAACTCTTAGGTTTACCACTGCTATTTTTTGCAGTGCAACTCATTGCTGTGATCGTGTCGTTGCTGCTCATGATCTTCTCCTTTGGAGTGGGCTTGATCTTAGGCTTGTTCCTCTTGAATGTTGGTTTGTATGTGGGACTGTTACAGTACCAACAAGGAAAATTACACTTCTCTTTGGGAACCGTGTTTCCTAGAGAGCTATCGAATCAGCACATACGGTTAGGGCATGAAAAGACTTGAGATTCATTCGAAGTTTCCGATTTTAGACGTGGACCGTAATTTGGTGTATGCTGCCAATGGAAATTTAGTCCTTGGCTATCGGGTGATCCTACCGGAAATCTATGCCTTATCGGAAAGTGATTATCAGCAGTTGCACGGCCAATGGTTTCAGGCGCTAAAGACGCTGCCGATTGGAACCATTGTCCATCGACAAGACGTCTATCAGCAAAAGGGATTTCAGTTTGATAAGGATGGTCATACGTTTTTACAAAAGGCGACACAGGATTATTTTGAAGGACGGGAATATCTGGCGCATACTTCCTACTTGTTTTTTGTTCGACCGGCTTCGGGGAAGTTTCCGAGTAATCGGTGGAGCAATCCGTTTGTGGTACCGAAGCAGGATCGCTTTGTAGGGATGGAAGGGAAGGTATTGGAGTTTCAAAATGCAGTTCGGGATGCCGTTACGTTTTTAAATAACAGTCGGCAATTGCAGGTCGTTCCTATGGAGAGTGCTGAATTGTGGCAATGGACACAAACCTATTTTAATGGTTTGTATGAAGAGCTAGATACCGATATCGTTCGGGAAGGTAATAACTTGCGGGTGGGCGATCGTTTTTTTGAAGCTTTGGCCATTAATAATGAGACATGTTTTGGAGAAACAGTTGCCACCAGTATGCCTAATGAAAAACTCAGCTCAGATAAAGCTAAGTTTCATCAAGGCTTTTTAGAAGGACTGGGATTAGCATTGAATGAAAACCATGTGGTGAATCAAATCATTTACTTAGATGACAAGCAATATTGGCGTAAGCTCTTGGAAAAGCGCATTACAGAGCTGAAAAAGAGCGTGAATTTTGGCACCCAAAACAAAGTGATTTTAGAGAAGTTACAGGAGATCATGCATCAGATCAATCATGATGAGAGTTCTCGTATTGTAAGGGGGCATTGTAATGTGTTGTATTGGGATAGCGATACCAGTGGACTGGAACGGATACGAGGGAAAATCAAAGCGGTGTTAAAGGAACTCGATATCCGTCCGTATTATCCGGTAGGTGAAGGGCGGATGCATTACTTTTTGAATTCCCATCCCTGTCATGTCACCCACTTTAGCGAGTCCGATGCTTATGTGGTGGATTTGAAACAAGCGCTCTGCTTGTATATGAATACCTCGAATTATCGCTCGGACAATGCCGGGATTTATATGAACGAACGGCAGTACAATTTACCGGTACTGAAAGATGTCTGGGATGCCAAAAAGAAACGGATCAAAGCAAGGAACTTTGCGATTTTTGCACCGACTGGGGAAGGGAAATCCTTTTTAGCGAATCATATTCTGCGCCAATTGTATGAGCAGCAGGTACGCTTGGTGATCATTGACTTGGGCGGTTCCTATGATAAGTTTGCCAAATTGTATCCGGAGGAACATTTGGTACTCAAATATGAACCGGGAAAAAATTTAGGGATCAATCCTTTTTATAAAGAAGCTTCGGAGGTCATGACTGCCGAGCGTTTGGAGGATTTAACGGTGTTTATCGCCGAACTCTTAGCCTGGAAGGTAGGAGCTCAGAAAGCCAAAGAAGTGGCCTTAAAAAAGATCCTACGGCTGTATTATCATCAGGTTACTGAGGGACATAGTTTGGAGTCCTTGTATCAGTTTGTAGAAGGTAAAGGAACTGACTTGTTGGAAACCTTGCATCTCTCTTCACGGGAGTTTGATCGGGAGTATTTTTTGCACATGCTCTCCGAATATGTAGGGGAAGGGATCTATAGCTTTCTGTTTCAGGTAGAGGATACGCAAGCATTTACGTTGGAGGATAAACGCCTACTCATTTTTGAATTGGATGAAGTACGGGATAACAAAGAAGTGTTGTCGGTGATGTTAAAGCTGATTAAGTCAGCTATCCAACGAACCATTTGGCGGAATCGTTCCGAGCGGGGAATCATTCTCTTTGATGAGTTTGCCAAGCAATTGAAGTTTCCCAATGTGCTGGAAAGTGTGGAGTTTTATTACCAGGCGATTCGAAAACAAAATGGAGCCATCGGGATTATACTCCAATCCATTAATCAATTACCGGCCAATGCTACCGCAGCGAGTATTTTAGAAAATACACAGGTGATTTATAGTCTGCGTAATGAAAAAGGCTATCGGGAATTGGTAGAGCGCTTACAGCTCTCATCCCATGATGTGAATCAACTGCATTCCATACGCAACAATCTCACCGGAGACCGAAAGTATACCGAGTTCTTTTTAAAGATCGGCAAGGAGAGTAACATCTTTCGGTTGGAAGTACCGCCGGAAGTATATGCAGCGTATTTGACCGATGGAGCCGAACACGAACAAATTTTGGAATTATACCAAGAAACGGGAAACATGGAACAAGCCATTCAGGCTTTCTTAAGAGAACGTAAATAACCATTAAAATGAAGTACGATGAATGCAGTAAAGAAGATACTATATAACAATACAAAAGGAGTTATAAGAAGTTGGCTCGGTGCTTGGCTGGTGATCGCATTGTTGTTATTGCCGGGAGGTGCTACCTCCCAGGGGATGCCGGTGTATGACAATACCAATTTTATCAGTTTGGCCAAGCAACTCATTGAATCTGCCAAACAGACTTCTCAACTCTTAAAGACCGTGGAGTTTTTAAAACAGCAAAAAGAGAATTTAGAGAAAGTGAATAACGTGCTCAATCAATTGGATGCGGTATCCGGATTGATTGCAAACCAACAAGAGCTGCAGCAATTGGTGCAGAATGATTTGTCGGAGATTTTAAGTTCGCCTTATATCACTTCGGAGGAAGCTGGGAGGATTACCGCCTCATTTCAGTCGATTGTAGATCAGGCACAAATCAGTTTGGACTATGTACAGCAGATTCTCTCCAGTGATTTTTTAAAGATGGATGATGGACAACGGGCAGAAGTGTTGCAAGAACAAGAGCAGCAGTCACGAGAGCGCGTAGCGGAAGTCGAGGCTAAAACCCGTAGGTATAAGCAGATTATTTCCTTTCGGAAATTACAAGACAAGGTGAATAATCGAGAAGCAGAGGACTGATGAGTATCGGATTGGAATATGTAGATGCCGTTTTTGCGGTGATACAAGACAGTGATTTTGCCGAATATACCTTAACAGGCATGAAAACACTGGCCGTTGGTTTCTTTTTGGTAAACATTGTGAAAAAGTATACTGAGGGTGTGGCGGTGAAGGATGGCTATACCTGGGGATTGTCACCTAGTGAGCTTTTTAAAAACTTTGCCTTTGTGTTAGTGGTTATTTTTTCTTCCGAGGTGTTAGGTTTTTTTGATGATGTGCTGGTGAGTATTGAACACCGATACCGAGACACGGCACCTGCCTTATTGCCCCTACAAATGAAAAATGTGGATATCGAACAGGACGTAGGGGCGATTGAGGCAGCTAAAAAAGCCTTAGCCTTATTGTATGATGCGCTGGTAACTCCTTTGTATGGATTGAAGGTATTGGCTTTTATAGGTGGCGTGATTTTGTGGCTGTTGGATATTTTTATTTATCCGCTGTTTTTAGCAGAGCGGTATTTTATCCTAGGCATAATGCAAGCGTTTTTTCCACTGGTGATTAGTATGGCGGTGTTTGAAAAGTTTCGAGGGATGGCGTATTACTTTTTTAGACTCTATGCCGGAGTGTATATGTTGGTACCGGCCTTCTTTTTGGTGAATGTGTTTGTGAATGAACTCTACACGCAGATTACCACCGAGTTTTGGACAGAACTGTTTGGCAGTGATTGGGGTTCGGAGTTTTTTGCTCCGGTGATCGAATTTGCTTCCATAGGTTTTATTGTACTGCTAAAATTCAAACTGTATCGCAAAGCGCACAGTTTTACACTACGATTGTTTACTGGAGGTTAAGGGGTTTTAGTTGTAGTCTATAGGTTTGAGAAATGATGATGTAAAATGAATTTAAAATGAAGTGCTTATGAAAAATCCATATCCTACGATTTATGACGTATTGCAAAAGCATCGCTGGATTGTATTGGCTTTGGTCATTGGAAGTTTTGTGACGGTATTGGGAAGTGTTGGTTTTGTGGTATATAGTGTACAGCAATCCAAAAAAGAAGCTTTTGTATTAAGTCCGGAAGGAGCGGTGATTCCGTTGCGATTGGAAGAACTCAGGAAGTACAGCAAGGTAGAAGCCTTGGCACAATTGGAGCAGTTCCACCGATTGTTTTACGGACTGGAAGCCGGGAATTATGAAAAGCGAATCGAGAAGGCTTTGTGGTTGGGAGATCAGACCGTATCGGAAGTCTATCAGCAAAAACGTTCCGAAGGGGTGTACAATCGGTTGTTACAATACTCCTTGGTACAACAAGTGTTGTCGGTACGTTCAGAAATTGATGGTGAGACAGTGCCCTTTGGTTTTCGGACGGTGGTGCTATTTGAAATCAAACGAGGTACGGTTACCGATACCTATGAACTGGTGACCACCGGAAAGCTCATAGGCGTGGATCGGAGTTTTCCGGAGAATCCCCATGGACTGTTACTCACCGAGTATTACGAACAATCGTTACGCAAGTTAACCGAGGAAGAAGTAGCTAATTTAAATGAAGATTAAGATGAAAATGACAAAACAAAAACTAGTGTTTATAGGCCTCATCGGTTCGGTAGTATTGTTTATCGCTGGTTATGCCTATTGGAAGTTTGGGATGGAGGATGAGGACGCTGCTGAAGTGGAAACGGTAGCAGTACCGGAATTAGAAACATCGAAACCTGAGTTTGCTACTAAAAAAGAAGCGGTAGATGCGTTGGAACCCGAGCGGGAGTTTACACCGCCTAGCGTGTATGATGATAAACAACTCGATACCATGAGAATTACCATAGATTCTTTAGCCGTGGTAGGGGAAGGTGTTGCTGATGGTAATGATTCTGTTGTGCATACAGGGTATGCAGATAAGGAAGAAGTACCTCAAATTACGTGGCTTAAAGAAGCACGTGGAGAAAGTGATGGAGATGATTATGATAAGAAAGATAACGACAAGCTTGTAAAGGAGTTGGCCAAACAACAAGAACACTTGTTTACAGGTGTGGAATTGGAGAATATGGATTTGATAGCGGATACAGATGCTTTGTTATATGTGAAAGTACGAGGAACCCAAACCGTGCAGAGCAAGTATCGATTGGAATTGGAATTGATGAAATCAGCTAGGGTACGTGGGAAAGTGTTTGAGCGGTATACACGGTTGTATGGGTTTGTGTCTTTTCAGCCCAATCGAACTTTATTGCATATTACCCATATCGGCACACTGGAAGTGAGTCTCAAAGCTTATGATAAGCAGGATGGGAGTGAAGGGATTTATACGGTGAATTCGTTTCGGGCAGAAGCCACCAAAGAAGCGGTTACACAAACCATAGGCGATATCAATATCCCGACCATGCCAGTGCGTACCAGTTTCTTACAGCAATTAGTACAGAAAAACAACCGAAAGGTGAAAGTAACGGTGAGTGATGGGTATGAGCTCATTTTAAAACCGGAGTTATAAGTGTTAAAAATGAATTGAAATCAATTGAATTAAAAGAAAGATGATGATGAAAAATTATTTAAAAATACTATTGGGAATGATAGGCATGGGAAGTGCGTTGCAAGCACAGGCCACGGAAAAGATAGATACCTTGTTTGTGAATGCACATCAGGTAGTGATGTTGGTATTTCCGGAGCCCATACGACAAGCAGTGGTGGGGGATGCACATTTTGTGTTTACCTATAACAAAGAGTCCGGACAGTATATGGGATTGGTGCAAGGAACGGAAGGCGTAGAGAGTAATTTGTTTGTGATTACGACTTCAGGAACCATTTACAGCTATACGTTAGCCTACAAAGGGCAATTGGAGCAAACCTATTACAAAGTCTTGGAACCAGAACATATAGGCAAGGAAAAACAACCGGATTTAAAAGTACAGACTTTTGAACATGGGGTGAGTAGGTCTGAAGTGAAAAAGTATGATAGTACCTGTGAGCGATTGTTGCAATACCATGCAGGTAAGGTGAAGACTAGAAGGCGTAAGAAGTTGCGATTGCGCTTGGAAGAATTGAAGTACGTTGGAGAGGAGATGTATTTGGTGATTTCGCTAAAGAATAAATCCGAAATTGATTTTAAGGTGGGAGATGTGCGTGTATTTGTGAGTCGAGGCAGGAAGGGGAAGAAATCTTCGTATCAAGAGTTGGAGTTACCGGTTTCGTATCGGTATTTGGAGCCTGAAACGGTAGTTGCAGGAGGTGAAAGTCGTTGGGTATTGGTCTTACCTAAAACCGTTCTTGGGGCTCATGAGGAGTTGCAATTGGAAGTAGGAGAGGTAATGGGGAATCGGAGTATGAAGATTACTTTTTAAAGAATCTGTATATAGTCGGAAACGATAGTTGTTGTCGTGAATATGGTAATATTGCGTTATACAATAGCACTTGTCAAATCATAAAAATATGATTTCGTTTTTTAGTATTCTATTAAATTTATTGCTACCATTATGAATGAAAATTTTCAGATTATTAAAAATGATGGTGAGGGTTGTAAGTGTGGGTAAGTACAGGTATTTTTGAAAGATGAAAAAGTGTTGTCTTCTTATACTAACCATTTTAATTGTTCAAAACAATTGTTTTTTTGGACAGTTTGTAAAAGTACCTACGTTAGTGAAACACTTTGTAGAGCATCAGCAACGCGATACTTCCATTACCTTTTATGATTTTTTAGCATTGCACTATTGGGGCCATGATTTGAATGACAATGATCAGGATCGGGATATGCAATTACCATTTAAAAAGATAGATCATAGTACATATCAATTGGTATTACCCTTTATAAATGTGACACATCAAACCGTAAGCACGTATAGCTTTACATCAAAGTTGTCTATATTCGATAAAGAAATACTGTATCAAAATCCTCAGTTTGGGGATTTGTTTCGCCCACCAATAGCCTAATATATTTTTTGTGTAAAACGCATAGCCATGATTTTTTCATAGGCTACGCGAATTTGTATTCAAAACTAAATATATTATGTTAGATAAAATCATTCAATTTTCAGTTAAAAATAAACTGGCAATTGGAGGCTTTATATTGCTGTGGGTATGCTATGGTGTATATGAAGTAACTCAATTGCCTATCGATGCAGTTCCTGATATAACCAACAATCAGGTGCAAATTATAACCACCGCTTCATCCTTGGGAGCAGAAGATGTAGAACGCTTGATCACCTTTCCTATTGAGCAAGCCATTAGTAACATTCCTCAGTTAAAAGAGAGTCGCAGTATGTCCCGATTCGGGTTGTCATTAGTGACCATTGTTTTCGAAGAAGATACCGATGTGTATTGGGCTCGGCAGCAGGTAGAGGAACGGATGAAAAAAGTATCCATAGATGAGAATAGTAATCTGCCGGAAATGGCTCCCGTAACCACAGGTTTGGGAGAAATATACCAATACGTGCTCAAACCAACTGAAGGGTATGAAGAGAAATATTCGTTAACCGAACTAAGAACTATTCAGGACTGGGTAGTACGTAGAAATTTATTAGGTACGCCCGGTATTGCGGACGTTTCTACCTTTGGGGGAAAATTAAAGCAATATGAAGTAGCGGTGAATCCTGCGCGTTTAAAGGCTCAGAATTTAACCATTAGCGATGTGTTTGAAGCTCTGCATCGCAGCAATGAAAATACAGGAGGTGCTTATATCGAAAAAGGAGCTACCGTATCCTATATTCGAAGCGTAGGACTTGCGAAAAGCATTCCCGATATCGAAAATATTGTCATTAAAAACACAGAGGTAGGAACACCGATTCTGATAAAGAATGTAGCTTCCGTGAGCCTTTCTTCGGCCATTCGTTATGGAGCGTTGACTACTGATGATATTGGTGAAGCAGTAGGAGGTATTGTAATGATGCTCAAAGGAGAGAATGCCAATAATGTCATTGATGATGTGAAAGCAAAGGTGGCTGAGATTCAAAAATTACTACCGGAAGGACTGGTGATTGAACCTTTCTTAGATCGTACAAAAATGGTAAACAATGCCATTGGTACGGTGGAGAAGAATTTAGTAGAAGGCGCTTTAATTGTAGTATTAGTGCTGGTACTCTTTTTAGGGAATTTACGTGCCGGCTTTATTGTGGCTTCGGTCATTCCGTTAGCCATGCTCTTTGCCATTATTATGATGAATACCTTTGGCGTGAGTGGTAATTTAATGAGTTTGGGAGCTCTGGATTTTGGACTTATTGTTGATGGAGCTGTGATTATTGTAGAGGCTATTTTACATCATTTACATAGCTCGGATAAATATCATGGAATCGAGCGTCTAGATCAGCACCGGATGGATAAAGAGGTGTCAGGTTCGGCCTCTCGCATGATGAATGCAGCTGTATTTGGACAAATTATTATCTTAATTGTGTACTTGCCTATACTCTCATTGCAGGGGATTGAAGGGAAAATGTTCAAACCGATGGCACAAACGGTAGCTTTTGCCATTTTAGGTGCTTTTATTTTGTCGTTGACGTATGTTCCTATGATCAGTTCGTTGTTAATCAGTAAAAAAATACAGAAGAAACCAAACCTTTCCGATCGTGTGATGCTCAAACTGGAACGATTTTATGGAAATGTATTGGTCAAGGCCATGAAAAGGCGCAAGCCTATTGTGGGGATTGCTGTAGTATTATTGTGTGCAGCTATCTTTGTGTTTAGTAAAATGGGAGGTGAGTTTATTCCACAATTGGAGGAAGGAGATTTTGCCGTGGAAACCAGACTTCTGTTAGGAACAAACTTATCTACAACGGTCCATAGTATTCAGACGATTTCAAAAGAATTGAAGAAAGAATATCCGGAGGTATTACGGGTGGTTTCTCGTATTGGTAGTGCTGAGATACCTACCGATCCCATGCCGATTGAAGGAGGAGACATGATTATTGTTTTAAAAGATAAAACCGAGTGGACCAGTGCGCATTCATTTCCGGAGTTAGCTTCTAAAATGACTGAAACTGTACAACGGGTTGCACCCGGGGTGACTACGGGATTTCAGTTTCCGGTGCAAATGCGTTTTAATGAGTTAATGACAGGAGCCAAGCAAGATGTGGTATGTAAAATCTATGGAGAAGACTTGGATAAATTGGCTTCGTATGCGGAACAATTAGGCGCTATCAGTCAAACCGTTTCAGGTACCGCCGATTGGTATGTGGAGAAAGTGACCGGGATGCCACAAATTGTTATAGACTATAATTGGGCAGAAATGGCCAAGTACGGCCTCTATGTGCAAGACATCAACCGAACGGTGAACGCAGCTTTTGCAGGTGCGGTTGCCGGGAATATTTATGAGGGAGAAAAACGTTTTGATTTAGTGGTTCGTATGGAGCACAAGGGACGTAAGAGTATTGATGATGTAAAAAACTTATTAGTAGCAACTCCTACCGGAGCACAAATACCTCTATACCAAGTAGCGAAAGTATCGGAAGTGGAAGGGCCTAATCAAATACAACGTGAAAATACCAAACGACGCATTATCGTAGGGTTTAATGTACGGGGGAGAGACGTTCAGAGTATTGTAACGGAATTACAACAAAAAGTAAAAACCAACTTAAATATGGATACAGGGTATTATATTACCTATGGTGGTGCCTTTGAAAATTTACAGCAGGCTAAGAGCCGTTTGGGAATTGCCGTACCGGTGGCTTTGTTATTAATTTTAGTGTTGTTATACTTTGCTTTTAAGTCACTGAAAGAAGGGATAATTATTTTTACAGCTATACCGTTGTCTGCTATTGGCGGAGTATTTGCTTTGTGGTCTCGTGATATGCCGTTCAGTATTTCTGCCGGGGTAGGATTCATTGCATTGTTCGGGGTAGCAGTATTGAATGGAATTGTATTGATTTCCGAGTTTAACGCAATTCGTAAAAAAGGAGCCATTACCGATCCGTTACAAGTGATACTTACGGGAACCAAAAACCGATTACGTCCGGTGTTAATGACCGCAGCAGTTGCCTCACTTGGTTTTATGCCAATGGCCTTGAGTAACGGTGCCGGGGCAGAAGTACAACGTCCACTAGCTACCGTAGTTATTGGAGGGTTAATCACTGCTACCTTATTGACTCTTTTTGTATTACCGGCTATTTACTTAATGAGTTATCATACCAAGGTATCCTTACGTAAAAAAAAGAAGTATATATCAGGAATATCAGTAATTCTTTTTGTTTTAGGGACTGCACAACTACAAGCACAAGAAACCATTTCAATTGGCGTAGAAGAGGCAGTGACTATTGCTTCGGCTCATAACAAGCATTTGGCATCAGTTACCAAAGGGGAAGAGGCGCGGTATGAGCTGAGTAAATCAGGATTTGATATCGGTAAAACACTCATTGATGCAGATTATGGACGTTTCAATAGTAGCTATACGGATACCCGATTTGGAATCAGTCAGGATTTTAGTTTTCCTACGGTATATACACGTCAAAAAAAGGCACTGCAAGCCAATTATCAGGCAGCACAGGCGCATACAGCTTTAGCAAAGCAAGAGCTGCAAGGACAGGTACGTCAACTGTACTACACCTATGTGTGGTTAGTGCAAAAAGAAGCGCTGTTGGAGTATGCAGATAGCATTTATCAAATGATGGAGGCTAAATCAGAACTTCGTTTTAAGGTAGGGGAGGCCAATATATTAGAGCGTAGTGCTTCAAAATCTGCCCGTCAGGAGTACATTCATCAATTACATTTGGTGCATATGGACATCAAAACCACCTTAACTTCTTTTAATAGCATATTGCACGATAGTGTTCAATATGTGCCCGAAACCATTTTACGAAAAATACCGTATACTCAAAAATTGGCAGCGATCGAAGAATTGCCTATGGTACAGCAAGCCAAGTACCAAGCCACAGCTGCTAAATGGGAATGGAAAACGCAACAAGCACGTTTGCTACCGGATATTACAGTAGGGTATAATAGTACCACAATTAATGGATACCAAACCGATCAATCGGGAAATGAGGTGTTTTATGATAATGGAAATAGATTTGGCTACCTGACTGCAGGGATTAAAATTCCTGTATTTTTTGGAAGTCAAAAGGCTAAGAACAAAGCTGCTAAAGCTTCTTATGAAGCATCTGTTACCGCTTCGGAAGCACTACAAATTGAATTAGAAACCGAGTTGTCTAATGCAGCAACGATTATTTCGGAATATGAAGAGGCCTTGACCTATTTTGAGACCGTGGGTCTCCCGAATGCCCAAACCATTATAGAGGCTGCCAATAGCCAATTGGAAAACGGAGATATTGATTATTTGCGATGGGTACAAGTAGTAAATCAAGCCATTACTATTAAAAATGAATATCTGGATACACTGAATGGTTACAATCAGGCGGTGATACGTGTATTAACTTTAACGAATAGATAAAATATCATGAAAAAATATATAGGTTTAATAATAGGAGTTTTATTAACAAGTGTTGGATGTCAGGAGCAAGAAACACCCTCTAAAGAATCAACAGGAGTAACCGAACAGGAAACGTTGCCTAAGACCATTCATTTAGCTAAGGAACAAATGCAAAATGCAGCCTTGCGAATAGGAACTGCTCAGGTGACAGAACTGAACGAAGTAGTTATCTTACAGGGATTGGTTACTGTACCACCACAAAATAAGATTGATGTTAGTTTTCCTTTGCAAGGATATATCAAAGAAACCCAAGTGATGGCAGGAATGCATGTAACCAAAGGGCAGGTGCTTGCTACAATTGAAGGGATGGAGTTGCTACAGTTACAACAGGATTATTTAACAGCTAAAGAGAAGTTTCAGTTAGCGGTTCAAGAGTACAACAGACAAAAAGAATTGAATGTAAACAAGGCTACCTCTGACAAACTTTTTGAACAGATAAGCACAGAAAGAGAAACCGAACATATTTTAATGACTGCCTTAGCGCAAAAGTTAGCCCTGGTAGGGATTACTGCGGAATCATTAAGTGCCAATACCATTCACAACTCGGTAGCTTTACGAGCTCCGGTAAATGGCTTGGTAGCTATGGTAGGTGTCAATACCGGGAAATATATCTCTTCTACAGAAAAGCTCTTTGAAATCATAGCAATGAAAGAAACTGTGGTAGTATTTGACGCTTTTGAAAAGGATGTACCTAATGTAAGGGTAGGGCAATCCTTGGAAGTTTACAGCAATGGGGCTACAGAGGAGCATTATGAAGGAGTGATCAAATATATCAATCATAGTTTGAATGCAGATCATGCAGCAGAGGTAACTGCAGTGATTAGTGGTAGTACAGAGGTGTTTTATCCGGGATTATTTGTCAATGGTGAGATACATATTGAAAATCATTCAGGACTCACTGTACCTTCTGAAGCAGTAGTACAATGGAGAGGCGATTCTTATGTGTTTAAAGAAATAGGGGCACAAGATTTTGAAATGGTGAAAGTGGAAGCAGGAATTAGTCAACATGGACAACAACAGATTACCGCTTCCGGAATTAATCAACAAACCAAACTTGTGATTAAAAATGCATATACCTTGTTAATGAAAGCAATGAATTCCGGTGAGGAATAATTTTAGATAAAGACTAAGTAACGTATATTTTAAAAGAATGTATTTCCCTGTTTGTAGCTGTCATAGGTTTATAAGCAGGGAATTTCAATTCCATTAGAAGGTAGTACATAATGATATTGATATGATTTGTTATTTTCAGAACGTTTGAGAACTGAGGTTTAATAGGTTAGAATCTACCATATGATTATGGGGTATTTTTTTAGTATAATAAGAAAGATATACATTTAAAAGAAACTGTATTTTAGCCTATCGAATACTTAAATGAAAAATACGATGAAAGATTTAGTAGCGCAGATTCAAGCGCAATTTGAGGCATTTCAAACAGATGCATCCTTACAAGTTGAAAATGGCAACAAAGCCGCAGGTACCCGTGCTCGTAAGGCAACCTTAGAGCTTACCAAGCTGATGAAAGAATTCCGTAAGGTTTCTTTAGAGGAATCTAAAAAATAAAACACATTCCTATAATTTAATTTGGATAGGGAATCAAAGAGAGTGCAGTGGATAGCTGTACTCTTTTTTTTGCTTTAATACCGTTAACTTAATACATCATCTTCTTAGGATGATGTTACGTATACTATAACTGATTTAATCTACCATGTATTCAAGATTTTTATTTGTTCATTTAAGGTTCACTAGAATCTTCTAAGCCTGCTAATCTATAGATCTTCCTGACTATAGCTTTTCAAGACTTCCATCATTTTTTTATCCAAGCGCCTGTATGCGGTTTTATCTCGTTTCAAGCGCAAAGGTATTTCCGTGTTGTAAGGCTTCTGCAAGGTCAGACTCTAACGAGTTTGCCCACAAATCTCCACCTCTGCAGGTCGTATTTGTTATGCAAAACCTTGCCATGCCTTCACACGTACCTTATCTGCTCGTGAAACAAAACAAAGCATACTCCGGCTCTTTAAACGAATAAAAAAAATGTCAGTAGTGAAAATCACACATATCGGTATTGGAAACAGCAAGAAACAAAACTTCAGCACCTCCTCTCATTACCGAATAATTACACTGACTTTTTTAACGGATTGTAGAACTTTTAAAAATTTGAAATCATGAACATTACAGGAAGATTGACACGGGATGCACAGGTGCATACCACCCCAAAAGACAAACAGGTAGTGAACTTTTCGGTTGCCGTTAATGATCGTTATCGAAACAAACAAGGAGAGCGCATCGAGCAGACTACTTTTTTTGATTGCTCATACTGGATTAGTCCTAAGGTAGCTGCCATACTTACTAAAGGAACTTTGGTGGAACTCATGGGAAGGGTAAGCGCTAGAGCTTGGACAGGAAGTGACGGAGAAGGTATATAATAATAAATGTTGTTAGATATTAGTCTTTAAAAATACTAAGCTCTTCATTATATACAGGACTTTCAATATCAAGAAAATTTAAGACACTGTGAAATACATGATTTTGTGACAGGTTATTTTGAGATTTTAAGTGTTTTGATCCTTCGGATACCCAGACAATAAATGGAATTTCATATTGCTCCGCAGGTGCAATACTTAAGGGTAAACCATGCATATATAGATTTTTTTCACCTAAGGATTCTCCGTGATCAGAAACAAACATCATAGTACTTTTATACTCTTTTAATCCTTTTAAATCTTCGATGATTTTGTGCAAGAGATAATCGGTATAAACAATAGTGTTATCGTACGCATTAATAAGTTCTTCATGCGTACAATTAGCTAATTCTACACTATTGCATACAGGTGAAAACGTTTCAAATTCGGGAGGATATTTTTTATTATAGGTTGGCCCGTGACTTGTGCTTGTATGTAATATAATTAAAATTTTATTTTTTGAGCTGGCCTTTATTTCTTCAGTTAACCCTTGAAGTAGAAGTTCATCATAACCACAACGATCTCTTGTACATTTACTAGCCAAAGTTTCTTTGTTTTGGTATTTTTCAATATGAACGGGTGGTTCTCCCCAATTGGTGCTTCTCCATACGACTTCTACATCATTTCGATATAAATAATTTGGTAATATTTCATAAAGATCACTGGTATTTGTATGTTCCAAGATACACTTTACGCCTGCTGTGGTATAAGTAGCACAGGAAGTGGCATCAAAATGAAATACATTCGGAGTTTTAGAGAGTAGTGGATTGGTATTTTTAGAATAGCCGTAAAGGGAAAAATTTTGTTTACGGGCAGACTCACCGATGACCAGTACTACCACTGACTTTTCTTGATTTTTAATAGTGGCCTTTGGTAAAAGAATTTCTTTCTGATTTTTTTGATGATTATGAATATAGAATAGGGAAATATTCACCGAATAACACCATGGCATCGCAAGGCCTCCTAATCTTTTGGAGTTTTTATCAATCCATAGCCAATTGCTGGCATTGGCAAAGGCTAACGCTCCAATAAAAAGTAGGGTTAATGAAGAAGTAATTAAAAATTTCTTCCAGTGTACATTGATGATTTGTGCCTTGATGATATAAATGCTAGGGAGTACACCGAGAAACAAAATATATAGAATTAATTTAAAGGAAAAGAAACTGCTAGATTCTTCAAAATTGGTATTCAGTACATTGCTTATCATGCTTTCATCAATAATAACGCTGTAGGTATTAACAAAATAAACTGCTATAGAGTTTATAATAAAGGTTATAACCAACAAAAATTTGCCCACATAAAGCGATAAGAAAAAGAATAAATAATAGACAAAAGCATTAACTATTAGCATGAGGATAACCAAACTGGTAATTAAGAGAATTCCGTTAAAAGTCTGATAGGCTACATGTTCGAATACAAATTGGAAAAAAGGGTAATGAAAGAATAAAAAATTGATGGAACTCATCAGTAAAACAAAATGAGTTAGTTTAATATCTCTTGTAAACATAATACGTAAAGATTAGTTTGTAAAGGGTGAATGCTAAACTTATCAATGTCAAATTATATATAATTAGATGTTCTTGTACGATTTTGTTCAGCACCAAAATGCTGCAAATGATACATAATACTAATAGTATGGGATGGTATTTTTGAGGATGGAGGCGATTTAAAAAGGTAACTTTACTACCAAGTAAAATACCTAATAGCCCGGAAATATATCCGATAAGCCCTCCTGAAATTACATCAATGGGATAATGAGCACCAATGGCTACTCGAGTCAAAGCTACTATAATTCCGATGCTCAATAGACCTAAACTCCATCCGATTTTATAGGTAATCTTCTTGGGAAAAAATACGAACCAAAGTACCGTTAAAGTGGTAAAAACAGTGATGGTGTGTCCGGAAGGTAAGCTACTGTGTCCGGTGAGCGCTTTGCCGATGATGACAAAATCATGTCGGTCTAATGCTGAGGGAGGTCGTGGAACGGCAAACAGTTTTTTAAGCGAAATTGAAAATATAGCAGAGATGATTGATGCTAAAATAAGAGGTTCCTTGATTTTTGGAACATATAATAAGAGACAAGTTAAAAAGGATATCACAATAAGTGTATCTCCAAATTGTGTTAGGTTATAGGCTAATCGGGGAAACTGAGATAAATGAAAATTAAGCCTAATAAAAGTATCTTTTTGAATGTGAATATAACTCTCTTTAGAAAGTGCATTCTTGCTATGCAAGTAAAGCGCCAATGCTATGAGGATGAACATTGGAATCAAAAAAAATATAGGTGTTAATTTGAGATTTTTGTTAAGTGTGGTGGTGGACATTTTTGTTTGTTGTTTTCTATACATCTGTGTTTTAATAAAGATTTAGGTCAAGTGATAGAAGTTTTGATAAGGCCGAGAGGCATTTTATTGAATATGGGGATAGATATCTTGATCATAGATGTTTTGTGATTGTAGATATCAAAGTACTCATAAGAGTGCTGTTTGTTTTAGCAGGTATCATAATATGACCATACAATAAGCCTAGAGAGGATTGTTTGTTATTACTTAAAAATGGCTTCCTTACTTGGGAACAAAAATGCTGGGTCTCCAAAGTGTTCACAATCATGTTTTGGAACAAATTTGAATACCAATTCTGAATTTTTACTGAATTTTATATACGTGAGTGAAGTTACTTGTATGGTACTAAATCAGACTAGTAAGCACAATGTTTAATTTTGGTTATAATATAATACGGGAAGAATCAACTATAAAAAGTAATAGATTTTATTGTTGATTTAATATGGTAGAGGGAAGTATGCTGTTAAGTAACCGATTGATTTACTGAAATGAAATGACGAAATAATGAAGTTCATGCTTGTAAAGATAGTTGATATCCCAGCCATTAATTTCAACAATTTGTTTGATGATAGCAAGCCCCAATCCGTTTCCTTGTGAAGAAGGATTTTCTTTAGAAAAGCGATTGAAGAGTTTTTCAGGATGCTCAAGAGATTGAGATCCGCTATTGGCAAAAATAAGTTGACGGTCATCTGTACTAATATAAATGTTCCCGTTTGGTAAGTTGTGCCTGATAGCATTCATAAATAGATTGTTGATGAGTACTTCGGCTAAGGTTGTATTAGTAGTAAGGTACATGGATCTTTGGAGATCTAATTCTATAGAAAGATTTTTAGATGCTCCCTGTTCTTTGAAGAAATCAAGATTTTTCTCCAACAGTATATTGATATTGATCCGTGCTTTCTCTAGATAGGAATCGTTAGTAATTTTGGAGAGCAGTAAAAGATTTTTGTTCAAACGATTCATGCGAGCAATATCCTGGTTGAGGGAATCAATAAGAGTTGTGGCTTCATCAGATAATCCCTCCGATTGCGCAAGGATGTCCACTTTGGTCTGGAAAAGGGTTAGCGGGGTTTGCAATTCATGAGCCGCATTTTCAACAAATTCACGCTGACTTTGGTATATGGAAGTATTCTTTTCAATAAGTTTTTCAATACTTTTATTTAAAGAATCAAATTCGGCAATATCGGTTGGGACAAAGTGAGGTTCACGGTTTTTATCAATTTCAAAGGCACGTATTTTATGAAGTGTATCGTAAAAAGGTTTCCATATTTTAACGGCAGATGCTCTGGAAATATAGATGATACCGATAAAAAGTACGAAGATGATGCATAGAAACATCAAGGCAATACTAATAACCATTCCTTCCATTTCTACCAGATTACTCTTCTCAATATAGGTGTATTTTTTGCCGTTTAACGTAACAGGGGCATAGAGTATTCGGAAAGGTTCTTTTTCCTGAGAAGTACTGTCAAAAATAGAAATTCCGACAATGGAATCCTTTTGAATTCCCATATCGGGAACGATTTCTATATTGTGATTGTACTTGTTCCAGGCCTGTAGTTCGGCTTCCGAAAAATTGGAACGGCTGTTTTTTACAAAATCTTGTTTGTGAAAAATAAGAACTTCGTCGGTTTCATATACATACAACCATTCAGATATATAATAGAACACAGGAGCTGAGGCCAGTAGGATTACAATGGCATACGATAAAAAGCTACGGGTGGTTTTATTTAATAATTTGGTTTTATCCATGTTGCCATTTATATCCCAAGCCGTAAACGGTTTTGATATAATCATCTGCCCCGGCTGTGGTGAGTTTCTTTTTTAAATTTTTAATATGAGCATACACAAAATCATGATTGTCTAGCATATCCGCCATGTCGCCACTTAAATGTTCGGCTATGGCACTTTTACTGAGAACTTTGTTTTGATTCCCGATTAGATAAAGGAGTAAATCTAGTTCTTTTTTGGTAATGTCCAATGTATTTTGATGTACCATAACCGTTTTAGCCATGACATCAACCGCTATTTCATTAAAGACGATCAGGTTATTACCCTGAAAGTTTTTTCTGCGAATCAAGGCTTGCATTCGAACAAGAAGTTCTGAAAGATGAAAGGGTTTGGTCAGGTAATCATCAGCGCCCAATTGGAATCCTTCGATACGTGTTTGTAACGTTTCTTTGGCTGAAATAATGATAACCCCTTCGGTTTTATGGAGTCGCTTTAGTTCTTTCAAAATATCAAAACCATCCCCATCCGGCAACATCAAATCCAGTAAGATACAATCGTATTCATAAATACCGATTCGATCCAGAGCATCGCTTGTTGTGGTTACATTTTCACAATGTACTCCGTTGGATTTAAAGTAATCGTTGATACTCTTTACGATTCCCGGCTCATCTTCAATTAACAGTATTTTCATGGTTGTAAGTTAGAAAAACAATTTTGAAGAAATTTAGAATTTCTAGAATTCATATCATGAAAATCAACTCTTTGTATGACCAGTTAAGGTTAGTTGAAAATAAAAGTGAAATCTGATACGTAAGAAAATCAATTCAGATTTAATTCAAAATTGAAAGCTAGTTTTGACTACAAATTGAGAGAATTATGAGGTGTCGAGTTATAAGTTTACTAGTCATAACAAGTGTTTTGGTAAGTCCTGGATTTGCTCAAACAAAGAGTCGAGATTCTCTGTATACTTATCATGAATCGATGCTCGATTTTTCCATGGAATCTTTGGTGATTCCGGTTACCTTGATCGGATACGGAGCTGCAGGACTCGAAAATGACCATCTAAAATCGTTGAATCTTGAGATTAGAGAAGAGATGGAGGAACATCATGGGGGTGAAAAAATAGGGATTGATGATTTCTCACAATATGTACCTGCTTTGAGTGTCTATGGATTGAATTTGATAGGCGTTGAGGGAGCACATAGTTTTAAAGACCGAACGATTGTACTGGCTACCTCATATCTGATTATGAGTAGTACTGTGTTAAGTCTAAAAAAAATAACGCATGTACAACGGCCGGATGGCTCTACCTACAATTCGTTTCCATCTGGGCATACCGCTACGGCATTTTTAGGAGCCGAATTTCTTTATCAGGAATATAAGAACGAATCTCTTTGGTATGGAATTACCGGATATGCCATTGCGGCAGGAACCGGATATCTGAGAGTTTATAATAAAAGGCATTGGCTTACAGATGTCTCGGCAGGAGCCGGTATCGGTATTCTCAGTGTAAAACTGGCATACTGGTTATATCCGAAGATTGATCAGCTATTAACGGGGTATAAACCCATTGATGGATATACCGAAACCCGACCTAGAACTATGCAAGCCATGGTACTTCCATTTTATAATCGGGAACAGTTGGGTTTGGCGGCGGTCATTAATTTTTAAAAACAATATAAACTTTTGATGTATGTGGATGGTTGTATGGATATTGTTGGGTACGTTGATTTCCTTTTGGATTAGCGCCGTATGTGGGGGAGGAGCAAGTTTATTGTTGATTCCCTTGCTATCAAGTGTATTACCGGGAGCCCAAATAGCTCCGGCGCTTACCTTGGGAACCTTTACCAGTTCGGCTTCCCGATTGTATGTTTTTAGAAAAAATATATGTTGGCAAATTGTACGTTATTATGTACCAGCAGCATTGCCAGCAGTTTGGTTAGGAGTATGGGCATTAAAATTCATTAACCCGATATATCTTCAGTTTTTTATGGGGTTCTTTCTCTTATTGAACCTGAAACAATTTTTGACTTCTCAAAAGAAAGATAGACCAGAAACCATCCGTAAGAAATCCAAAAATAGGTTGCTGATAATTGGCGTTTTAGCCGGTTTTATCAGTGGAGTTACCGGAGCAACAGGACTTTTATTTAATCGTTTTTACCTGACTTATGGTTTAAGCAAAGAAGAAGTAGTAGCCACCAGAGCAGCCAACGATATCATTTTACATTTGATTAAAATCGGACTGTATGCCAGTATGGGATTATTTACCATCAAGGCATTTGGATTTGGAGTATTGATAGCACTAGCGGCAGTGGTTTCTTCTTTTACCATTACCTATATATTGCCTCACATATCCGAACGTTTGTTTCGCAATATAGGACATATAGCCATGGGGATTTCAGGAGTTTTGTTGCTTATTCATACCGGAAAAACCATATATACAAAGGATCGACCATCCATTTCTTTTCAACGGGATTGGGATGTAAATCCATCCTATGAGGCGAAGTTTCAGTGGAGAGAAGACACATTTTCTTTGGAATGGAACCCGGGAAAGGTATTACTCATAGAAACCTCAATTTCTTTTGAAGAAATACCGGATAGACTTCAAAATTCAGTGAAATTAATGGTAGATGATGCTTCCCGAATTGTGTATGAAAAGATACACAGTACGACGGGGGTCTATTACGAAATCCATTATACCAAGCATAAAATTAACTACAAACAGACTCTAAAATAAATCATGAAGACAACTGATGTGATAGAAAAAGTAGCTGAATATGTAACCGATCGTTTTAGCAAGCTTTCAATTAAAGAATTTTCATTTCATAATATCATGCATACCCGGGCAGTGGTTTCCCATGTAAGAGGACTTGGAAGAAGTCTTGAATTGGAAGCCAAGCTTATGGAAGAATTGATCATAGCAGCTTGGTTTCATGATATAGGATATGTTATTTCTCCGGAGAATCACGAACAGGAAAGTGTTCGAATAGCACACGAATTTTTAATATCAGAGAATTATCCTGCCGATTCGATAGCGAATATTGAATCCTGTATAATGGCCACACAAATGCCACAAAGACCAAATTCCTTAATGGCAATGATACTTTGTGATGCCGATTTGTACCATTTGGGAGGAACCGACTATTTCTTTTGGCAAATGCTGCTTCGACAGGAGTGGAAGCAGGTTTGGAACAAGGAGTATGATGATGTTCAATGGCATACCTTGAATTTAAACTTCTTACAAGATCATGCATACTTCACAGAGTTTGGGAAAAACTACTTAGAACTGAGTAAACAGGAAAACATCCTAAAAATCAAATATATTTTAGCAGCTATAGCTTGAAATAATTTTTTTAAGGGAATCATATTTTTAAAAGAGAACCTATGAAAATTTTGATTGCAGAAGATGCAGTAGAACTTAGAAATTCAATTATTACGTATCTGACCAGAGATGGTCATTTATGTGAAATAGCTTCCAATCATTTAGAGGCACTGTATAAAATTGATGTATACAGCTATGATCTGGTTTTATTGGATATTAATTTAATAACCGGTAGTGGACTCAGAGTATTGTAGCAGTTAAAGAAGGACAAAATTGAAGTGGCTGTTATTATTATTTCAGCCAACAATTCTTTAGAGGATACATTAGAAGGATTGGATTTGGGAGCCGATGACTATTTGACCAAACCTTTTCATTTGGCCGAATTGAATTCCCGGATTAAGGCTGTCCTAAGACGGGGAAAATTCGGAGGAAACCATACCGTTGTATGTAATGAAATTACCGTAAATACACTGGCGAAAACAGTTTATGTTGTGGGGGAATTGATTGTTTTAACCAAAAAAGAATATGACCTGTTGTTGTTTTTTATAACCAATCAACGACGAGTATTATCCAAAGAAATGATTGCCGAACATTTATGGGGTGATCAAAGCGATTTGGTTGACAATTTTGATTTTATATATGTACATATCAATAATCTGAGAAAAAAACTAACCACTTCCGGGGCAAAGTACATAGAAACCGTTTATGGGAGTGGTTATAGGTTTGTCGCAACGAATTAATATGAAAAAAGCAGCTAAAAAAATACCTCTGATACGCAAAGCTTCAGGAAATTTTATTCAGATAAGTTTGGTATTGATGATTTTAAGTACATCAGCTTTGTATTTCTACGTAAATAATTTGTTGCAAAGGGAAGAGGAGGAGGAGTTGTATTCCACAACTGCCAGAATTTCAGCTGTTTTAGAGAAGGAAGATTTGGATTTACAATTAAGTCCAATGGTAGAAGTTAGAAAGGTATCAGGATACAAACCGGAAATACTAAAAGATACGATCATTTATGATCCTTCTCAAAGAGAAATGGAAACCTTTCGCGAATTAATATCTTATCAAAAAATCAAGGGTCAATATTATCAGATTTCGACGAGGACTTTAGTTGTGGAATCGGACGAAGTGCTTTTTGCTATTGTAGTAAGTTATATCATTATTATTTTGATCATGTTTGTTTTTTTGTATTACTTCAATCAAAAGACAAGTTCCAAACTTTGGCAGCCTTTTTTTGCCAATTTACAGACCATGAAAGCATTTTCTATTCATGCTGAATTCCCCATAGAGACTGTGGATAGCGATATATTGGAATTCACAGAATTAGGGGGTGAAATAGAGGTACTCACAGAAAAAGTAAGAGCTGATTATCGCAATTTGAAACAATTTACCGAAGATGTTTCGCATGAATTGCAAACGCCTTTAGCCATTATTCAAGCGAAAATCGAGAATATGCTTAATGAAGGACTCTTAAACAATCAACAGTATCAATCGCTCACATCCATTCAACGTGACATTTACAGATTAACCCAGTTAAATAAGCGCTTGACTTTGCTTACCAAAATTGAAAATAACCAATTTCTGAAGATACAGCCAATATATTTGCATGTCATATTAGAACAATTAATTGCAAATCTCTCTGAAATTTCACCCGTTAGGATTGATTATTTTTCTCAGGCAACCCCTGATGTAACCATGGATGTTTACCTAGCAGAAATACTCTGTTCCAACTTAGTTTCCAATGCTATCAAGTATAGCTATAGTTCTCAACCTATAACGGTTAAACTGGACAAACATCAATTGGTCGTATCCAACTATGGAAAAAATCCAATTCATCATCCCGATAAATTGTTTATAAGGTTTTATAAAGAATCAGAAATTAACAGGGCTACGGGTCTTGGACTGGCCATTGTAAAACGTATTTGTGTTCTCTATGGATTTAACATTACCTATTCTTATAAAGAGGATAAACACATTTTTTCTGTTGAATTTGATTCATTTATTTGAAATAATGGGATTTACAGGAATACTTAAGAAGAACTTTAGATTCTGTATGTAGTTTTAATCATTATTAACTTCTAAAGATAAAGAGTATGAATAGCGTAAGGGCAATCTCAATAGCGGGAATTATAGGTGTGGTCATTTTATCATGTTTATTTTCCTGTGAATCGGATCCGGAAGTACCTTCAAAAGTGGAAAATGCTTTTGTAGAACGATTTCCCACAGCCGAAAAAGCACATTGGGATAAAGAAGATGCTACCCAGTGGGAAGCAGAATTTATATGGGAAGGAAAGGAATATTCAGCCAATTTTGCAAATGATGGTACTTGGAAGGAAACTGAATATGAAATTAAAGAAACGAACCTTCCGGAAAGCTGTAAGAAGACGCTCTCGGAAAAATTCCCTGAGTATACAATAGAAGAAACTGCCGTTTCAGAAACCATAGATGGTGGTTTTTATGAAGTTGAAATAGAAAAAGGTGAAGTATCTTATGAGGTATTACTTGCTCAAGATGGTAAGATACAGCATCAGAAAAAGAATGTAGCTGAAGGTGAAGAGGATGAAGAAGAATATTAAATGAGAGAGGTCAAATGTTGTATACCGGAGGGTGATTATTTTTTCGCAATTTTTTAGTTAAGAATCACCCTCTTTTTTAAATCTTCCAAAATGAAACAAGTCTTTTTTAAAAACCGGTTCTCGTTAGTATTGATTGCTTTATTCTTTCAGTCTTGCCATAATTCGGTTCCGGATCAAGTTCAATATACGTTTTTGAATACCTTTGGGAAGGCACAAGAGGTTAGTTGGACACAGCAATCTCCAGGACTATGGGTAGCCCGGTTTTACGAAATGAAATTCCATTACAAAACTGCCTATTTTAATTCCTTCGGAGCATTGTTAATGGTTGAAATACCATTGGAAGATGAGCAAGTAGTTCCTGAATTAACAGTACTGATAAATCAAGAATTTCCGAAAAGTACTTGTCTAGAAATTTATAAAAGAACTTTACCCCAAGGTGAATGTAGTTATTTAGTGGAACTGGAACAATACGGAGTCGTTTTTGGTGTGGTATATAAGGAAGGAGTAATTGTTCAAGTGATTCCGTCGGATGATGAAAGGTTTACTTCTCGTATAGAGGTAGAGAATGATTGATACATTTAGAATGAATAAGAGATTGGATGCAATTATTTAGTTTAATATTCTAATGGTTGGATTAGTAGGGAGTACAGCATTTGGCTGTGCTTTTTTTGATTTATATTTAAGATTTACCTGATATATTGAGCTAATGCCTGTTTAAAATTAGATTTTAATTATTTAAAATGGGAATTACTTATTTTGTTTGAAAATAGTTATTTTTTATTTTGAAAGAACTAGATTTTACCATGGTTAAAGCGTAATGAATATATCAAGAGTTTTTGATAAATCTTTAAAGTTCTTATGACTCGCTCAATACATCGGAGATTTTAAAAGAGATATTGATTAAGACTAAGTAAAAGGTTTGTGGTCAGATTTAGTATTTTTGCGCTTAAAGTATATGTATTTTATTTATATCCATTCATAATTATTAGAGTAGTCAACTGATTCTATTTTAGAAATAAACCACGTAAACGTCATGTTGTTGTTAATATAAGAGTAAAGATTAGTGATATACTATCATTTTTTTATGTAAACAAGTGATAAATTTAACAGCTAACGAAATCGTTTTAGTCGTCCATTAGCTAACTAAATATTTAATTATGAATTTACAAATCAAGTACGAACGTTTATTACTAAGCTGTTTGCAAAGATATTTGCTGTTCAGTTTGGTAATGTTTTTTGCAGGTGGTCTCTGTCATTCGGCTTTTGCTCAAGATCAAGAAATCACCCTAACTGGAACAGTAATAGCAGAAGGAGACAAGATTCCTTTAATGGGAGCTTCGGTGGTAGAAAAGAATACTTCTAACGGTACAGCAACTGATTTTGATGGAAATTTTACCTTAAAAGTAACCAGTGCAAATGCTGTTTTGATTGTTTCTTACGTAGGTTTTAAAACAAAAGAAGTCCCTTTAGACGGTCAAACAACCATTCAGGTGAATCTTCAAGAAGATAATTTGCTAGAAGAAGTTGTGGTTGTTGGTTACGGAACACAAAAGAAAGTGAATTTAACAGGTGCTGTTGGCTCTGTAGATTCTGAAGTTTTTGAATCAAGGCCGGTACAAACAGCAGCAGATATGCTCCAAGGAACTATAGGAGGTTTAAACATTACATCTACTGGTGGTAGTTTAGAAAACAGAGCAAGTATCAACATTCGTGGTGTGGCTACCATTGGTGCAGGTTCAACCGGCGGGCCGTTGGTTTTGATAGATGGTATGGAAGGGGATATCAATGCTATTAACCCGCAAGATATTGAAAGTGTATCGGTTCTTAAAGATGCTGCCGCTTCTTCTATTTATGGTTCAAGAGCTCCGTTTGGTGTTATTTTGATTACTACTAAAAAAGGTGTTAAAGGTATTCCTGCCGTAAATTATAGCAATAGTTTCAGGATTTCATCGCCTATTAATATGCCCGATATGATGGATTCGTATTCATTTGCTTTATTCTTTAACGATGCAAACATTAATGGGGGAGCCAGTCCGTTTTTCAATGATGAGTGGTTGCAAAGAATTCAAGATTATCAAAGTGGTCAATTAACAGCTACAACCATTGTAAACCCAAACAATCCTCAGCGTTGGATGGATGGATATGCTGGCGGAAATGCCAATGTAGACTGGTACGATGCTTTGTACCGAGACAGTTCTTTTTCTCAAGAGCACAATATGAGTGTTCGTGGTGGAGGAGAAGCGATTACATATTATTTTTCAGGAAACTATTTAGATCAAAAAGGGTTAATGCAATTTAATAGAGATTTGTTTAAAAGATATACCACCACTATTAAATTAGATGCTAAGCTAACAGATTGGGCCAAAGTAAACGTAAGTACCCGTTTTGTACGTGAAGATTTTGGAAGACCTTCTGCATTAAACGATGGTTTTTTTCAGGATTTAGCTCGTCAGGGATGGCCAACATTACCTATTTATGATCCTAATGGATTCATGTATTCGTCACCTTCACCTGCATTAGGCATTAGAGATGGAGGTAGAGATGAATCTCAAAAAGATTGGTTATATCAGCAAATTCAATTAGTGCTGAACCCCATAGAAGGTTGGGAGATTTTTGGAAACTTTAATTACCGAACTCAGAATGATTTTAGACATTGGGATGTATTGCAAACCTATAATCATGATGTTGACGGAAACCCTTATCTATACAATTTAAATTCAAACGTACACGAATACGCTTATAGAGAAAACTACTTTACTACAAACCTTTACACAAAGTATAGCAAAACGTTTAACGAAAAACACAATGCTGAAATTATGGTGGGGATGCAATCAGAACTTAATAAGTATCGCAATATCACTGCCGAAAGAGCAGGAGTAATCATAGCTTCTTCTCCAGTGTTAGATCTTACTTCAGGAACTGATAGTAACGGAAACATTGTAGCACCTTATGTTGCAGGGCAATATCAAAACTGGGCTACACAAGGTTTCTTTGGTCGTTTGAATTATGATTATGACGGAAAATATTTATTAGAAGTAAATGCTCGATACGATGGAACATCCAGGTTTAGAGATGATTTACGTTGGAAAATGTTTCCTTCTTTCTCTCTAGGGTGGAATATTGCTAACGAAGATTTTTGGTCTAATATTTCAGAAGATGTAAACATGTTGAAATTGAGAGGATCTTGGGGAGAATTAGGAAATCAAAATACCCAAAATTGGTATCCAACGTATGTAACTATGCCTGTTGGGACGGCCAATGGTAGTTGGTTGATTAATGGTGCACAGCCAAACACTTCAAATGCACCAGGATTGGTAAGCCAAAGTATGACGTGGGAGCGTATTCAATCTTTTAACTTAGGGGTAGATTTTTCAGCATTTGATAATAAACTAACAGCAAGTTTTGACTGGTTTAACAGAAAAACTTTAGATATGGTTGGTCCGGCTCCAGAACTTCCTGCAATTTTAGGAGTAGGCGTACCAGATACCAATAATACCGATTTAGAAACTTATGGATTTGAGTTTACAGCTTCTTGGAAACAGCGCTTTGAAAGTGGTTTTGGTTACCAAATTCAGCTAACATTATCAGACTCTCAAACAAAAATCACACGTTATCCTAATTTAACGGGAGATTTAGGAACATACAGACAAGGGCAAATGATGGGGGAAATTTGGGGATATGAAACTATTGGTATAGCACAATCTGACGAGCAAATGCAATCTCATTTAGAAAGTTTGCCAAACGGAGGACAAGATGCCTTAGGTAATCAATGGGCTGCAGGAGATATTATGTATCGTGATTTAAATGGCGATGGCAGAATTGATAGTGGAGCTTATACAGAAGGCGATGCGGGCGACATGAGAAAAATAGGAAACAATACACCAAGATTTCCATTTTCATTTACTTTGAGTGCCGATTACAAAGGTTTTGATGTCAGAGCTTTTTTCCAAGGAATTATGAAAAGAGATTACTGGCAAGGTAGCTACTATTTTTGGGGAGCTTCTTCTTCCGGAATTTGGTGGTCAACTGGTTTTGAACAGCACAGAGATTATTTTAGACCAGATGCAGATCATCCACTTGGTCAAAATTTAGATTCTTATTATCCAAGACCGGTATTCAGTGGTAAAAACCATCAGACACAAACCAGATATCTTCAAGATGCTTCTTACATGCGTCTCAAGAATTTACAAATCGGATATACATTACCATCTAGTGTTACAGAAAAGCTAAAAATGACCAAATTACGTTTGTATGTTTCTGGCGAAAATTTATGGACTCTTACTAATTTGAGTGAAATTTTTGATCCTGAAACTATTGACAGTGGGTATGGAGGAAACGTATATCCTATTTCTAGAACCATTGCTTTTGGACTTAACTTAAACTACTAAAAAATGAAAAATACGAATAAACTACATATAGTACTCGTCAGCCTACTAATGTTGATGAGTTGTACCGAAGATTATTTAGACAGACCACCTTTATCTTCTGTAACTCCTGAAGAATATCTGCAAGAAGAATCACAATTGGCCGCTTATTCTGTAGAAATGTATGGGATGCTACCTTCGCATGCAAATTGGAGTTTTGGTACTTTTGGGATTGATGCCGACACAGATAACATGGCAGACATGAGTTACAATAACCGGTTTGTACCAGGGCAATGGCGAGTGCCACAAAGTGGAGGTAACTGGAGTTTTAGTAATATTTACCGTTGTAATTATTTTTTAAATGCCGTAGTTCCTAGATGGGAAAACAACGAGATCATAGGTAACAGTGCTATGATTGAACATTACATTGGTGAGATGTACTTTTTCAGAGCATTTGAATACTTTAATAAGGTAATGGCCTTTGGCGATTTTCCTATTGTAGAAGAAGTGCTTCCGGATGATTTATCCATTCTTACCGAAGCAAGTCAAAGAATGCCTCAAACAGAAGTGGTTCGTTTTATCTTGGAAGATTTGGATAGAGCAATAGAACTGTTACAAACGTCGTCTCCAGACGGAAGTAAAAACAGATTGTCAAGAGATTGTGCACTGTTGTTTAAATCGAGAGTAGCATTGTATGAAGGGACTTGGTTAAAGTATTTTCAAAACACGGCGTTTGTTCCCAATGGTCCGGGATGGCCTGGGGCGGAAAAATCATATAATCAAGGATATATGTATCCTTCAGGCGATATCAATAGCGAAATTAATTGGTTGTTAGATCAGGCTATGGAAGCTTCAGAAGAAGTAGCCAGTGCACACTCCTTAATCGCAAACAATGGAGTATTACAACAGTCTTTGACCGATGCTAACAATCAGTATTTTGATATGTTTAGCGATGTTGATATGAGTGGATATGATGAAGTACTTTTGTGGAGAGATTATGACAGAGGTTTGGGGGTTACTCATAATGTACCGGTATATGCTCAATTAGGGAATAATGGAGTAGGATTAACCAAAGGAATGGTAGATTCTTTTTTAATGAGCAATGGGTTACCAATTTATGCATCAGGATCAGGTTATCAGGGAGATGATTATATTAGTGATGTGCGTGAGAATAGAGATGGAAGACTGTGGTTGTTTCTAAAAGAGCCAGATCAAGTTAATGTTCTATACGAAGCTTCAGAAGGTGACCATGCTACACCAATAGAGCCAATTCCAGATATTACCAATTCTAATCCAGAACAAGGATATTCTACCGGATATACAATACGCAAGGGACTTTCGTATGATCAAGCACAAACTGTTAATGGAGGTGGAGCCACAGGTTCAATTGTTTTCAGAGCAGTAGAGGCATATTTAAATTATATGGAAGCTAGTTATGAAAGAACAGGAGGAATTAATGGTACGGCCGCTCAATATTGGCATGCAATAAGACAAAGAGCCATGGTAAATATAGATTATCAGGCTACCATTTCTGCTACAAATATGAATATAGAAGGTCAAGGAGATTGGGGAGCATATTCCGGAGGAACTTTAATTGCTCCAACTTTATACAACATTAGAAGAGAACGTAGAAATGAATTAATGGCTGAAGGACTTCGTTACATGGATCTCAAAAGATGGCGCGCTATGGATCAAATGGTTAATGACCCTTACCATATTGAAGGTTTTAAATTGTGGGGACCAATGCAAGATTGGTATGATGATCTCACCTACGGAACGGGAACTTCAAATGTATCAGCCCCTTCAACCAGCGAATATTTACGTCCATATGAAAAAACAGGAAATGAACTGGTTTACAACGGATATCGTTGGAACATGGCTCATTATTTAGAACCAATAGCAATACAACATTTCTTAATTACATCAGAAGGTAATAATGTAGATAGTTCACCTATTTATCAAAACCCCAATTGGCCAACAACGGCTAATCAAGGGCCTCAATAAGATACCTTTAAAGTTTTGTTTTTTTAGCCTGATGTTTCAACAGCATCAGGCTTTTTTAATTCTTTTTAATGGTATACTCACAACGTTTTACACCGGCAAGTAATCGTACCTAATTCAAATGGATAGTAGGTTTATAAAATATTTTATAACTTTATCGTAAATAGCTAGTTTTACTTCTTTTTATCTTTCTTTTGTTCACTTTCCGGATGTAATTTAGCTCGTAACATACTCATATCATCACTGATTTTACGATCTACTATTTTGGCATAGTGTTGCGTAGTTCGTAAGGATTTATGCCCCAACATGCGACTTACAGATTCAATAGGAACGCCATTAGAAAGCGTGACAGTTGTGGCAAAGGTGTGACGTGCTAAGTGTGTGGTTAGGTTCTTCTTAATGCCACAGAGTTCAGCTATTTCTTTAAGAAACGCATTGGACTTCTGGTTACTTAATACCGGTAAAATATAAGGACCTCGTTTGACTTCTGGATGATCCTGATATTTCTTTAAAATTTCCATAGCCATGGGAAGTAAAGGAATGCTACTTACCGAATCCGTTTTGGTTCGTTTGGTTTTAATCCATTGGTAACCGTCAATTCCTTTAATGATATCATCAGTGGTTAACTTCTTCACATCAGCATAAGCCAAACCGGTATAACAGGAAAATAGAAACATATCGCGTACAATGCGTAAACGATCAAAATGCAAGTCTTTTTCATACAAGATCACGATTTCTTCTTGTGTTAGAAATTCTCTTTCTACGGGTTTGAATTGGGCTTTGTAATTGTAGAAGGGATCTCTTTCCATCCAACCATTGGCCAATGCTATTCGAATAATTTTTTTAAAGTTATTGATGTATTTAAGCGTAGAGTTGTGGTTACACTTGCGTACCGTTTTTAAATAATACTCTAACTTATTGATGAATTGATAATCAATGTCATTCAATCGATAATCATCATTTTTGTATTCTTCTTTGATAAAGGCTTCTAAATGGCTGTAACAAGTCCAATAGCGGCTTGCTGTAGAAGCACTGATGTCTTTGTCTACCAAGGTGTCCATTCGTTTGTTATGTTCCTCGAAAACGGCTAATAACAATTTAGATTTGATATTGGAACCTCCTCTAAGGTCATACATGAAGTTTTTTACGGTTACTTCAGTATCTGAATCAATATAGGATTGATGGATTCTGTTGAGTTTGTGTTTTAAATTAGAGATATGGTCGTTAATCTCTTTGGCATCACGATTGTTGCCATTGACTTTTTCGCTATTGGCATTCCATAGCTTGGGATCAATTCTACGGGAGATACTATACTCTGCTCTTTGTCCATTAACAACCAATCTAAGGATAATGGGAACAAAACCAGCTTTATTTTTCTTAGCTAATTTTAAATAAAAGTGTACATGATAATCCGTCTTCATAAGCATTTACATTAAAAAGTTATATAAGAATTTGATCTAAAATTGAAAAAATCAACTCAATAATCAAAATGCTTTAACATTTGTAAAATGCTGTAAAACAACGTTTTTAGTGCTTTAGCGACACCCCCTTTGGTGGGTATCAGGGGGGTATCCATATAGGTGTCGCTAAATATGATTTTATTTGCTATTTTATGACACCTATAAAAATGAAAAACCCTGTAAATCATACGATTACAGGGTTTTTAAAGTTGTTTGGAGTATAAAAAGTGGAGTCGGAGAGAATCGAACTCTCGTCCAAACAAGCAACCAAAATGCTTTCTACATGCTTAGTCTTCGTTTAATTGTCGACGCGCAACTGACCGAAAACCGCCCACTACACGCTTAGCTTCTGAGAGATTTGAAACTTCACCGAAGCAAGATCCGTTTCTATGTTGACTTTTATGGTGCCTCAAAAAAGATCGCCGTCAACAAGGGCTATCCAGAGACATCCAGCCTTTCCGCCTTGCGGAAACGTGGCGTTAATCCTACTATAAATTCAGATTACGCAGCTAGAGCGTAGTTATTCTCGCCATTTAAAATGGTTGGAATAGAGATTTACGAGCATTACTTCCATAGCTCGGCATGCTTACACCTCAATTAGACTCGCTGTCAAAACCAGTCGACCCCATTAAAGTTTTGTAAAAGAACTTCCTTTTATATAAAAGGGTAGCAAATGTATTGTAAATAATAGATATGATGAAATATCCAATACTAAAATTTTGTTAGAGGTATCAACTTAAGGCTAATTTATGATGATAACTATTGAAAAGGCTATGTTTATTGGATTCTGTCAATTTAAAAATTGCAAACCAATCACATTCCAGTTAAATTTGTAGTAATACCTAAAACCAATCATATGAAATTTGGAATCATTAGAGAACGAAAAAATCCACCCGATAGAAGAGTGGTATTGTCACCAGAAGCTTGTGAAGTTTTATTAAAGAAATTTCCAAAAGCTTCTATTGCTGTTGAACGTTCTCCTATTCGAGTTTTTTTGGAAGATGCTTATGAAAAGGCTCGTTGTTCAATTACTGATGATGTTTCTGATTGTGATGTATTACTTGGAGTGAAAGAAGTCCCAATGGAAGCATTGATTCCAAATAAAAAATATTTTTTCTTTTCGCACACCATTAAAAAACAGCCTTATAATAGAGGTTTGTTACAAACAATTTTGGAGAAAAATATAGAATTGTATGACCATGAAGTGATTACCAAAGAAAATGGTCAACGTTTGGTAGCCTTTGGTAGATATGCCGGAATTGTTGGCGCCTATAACGGTTTTAGAACAGTTGGATTAAAATATAGAGCGTTTGATTTACCAAAAGCTGAAAGTTTACCAAATCAAAAAGGGCTGATTTCAGAATTGAATCATATCAAATCAAAATTACCTCAAAACCTGAAGATTTTATTAACCGGAAAAGGAAGAGTAGGGAATGGCGCAAAGGAAATGCTCGATGCTATGGAACTAAAAAAAGTTACGGTGAATGAGTATTTGCACCATACTTTTGAAGAACCTGTATATTGTCAAATAGATGTTTTGGAATACAACAAACGCAAAGATGGGCAGCATTTAGGAAGAACAGATTTCTACCAACATCCGGAAGCGTATGAATCCAATTTTATGCGTTTTGCCAAAGTAACGGACTTTTACATTGCCGGCCATTTCTTTGGAGATGGTGCGCCGTATTTGTTCACCAGAGAAGATGCCAAAAATGAAAAGTTCAAGATCAAAGTAGTGGCCGATGTAAGTTGTGATATTGACGGACCTGTTGCTTGTACCATAAAACCTTCTACCATTGCAGATCCTATTTACGGATACGATCCTGAGACAGAATCAGAAACTGATTTTATGGATGAAAAAGCTATTGCAGTGATGGCGGTAGATAATTTACCTTGTGAATTACCTGCAGATGCTAGTGAAGGTTTTGGAGAGATGTTTGTAAAATACGTGATTCCTGCTTTTTTCAATAATGATAAAAATGGCGTTTTAGAAAGAGCCAGAATGACGCAAAATGGAAAACTTACTGAGCGATACGCGTATTTACAAGATTTTGTAGACGGCAAAGAATAAAATCAATCAAAAATATAAAAGAAAGGAGTAGCAGAAAAGCTACTCCTTTTTTATGAAAAGAGCTGTTTTTTTAAGACTTTGATAAGTCAATCATCATATCAATTTCTTTCACTAAGGCATCGTTGTTGCCGCTATAACCTACTTTGGTGAAATTCCAGGTACCATCAGGACCAATGATTATTTTAGTAGGAATTCCGGTTATCCCAAAAGAGTTGGCCGTATTGTATTTTCCTGATTCCTCATCATGCTGATCAATACCCACATGGAAACTGTAATTGTTTTTTTCAATAAAATCAGCTACACTTTGGTTTCTATCTTTACCATTTTCAAAAGTATCTACAAAGATAAAGGCTACGTCTGGGTTGTCTTTGTATTTGGTCACAGCTGTTTGCATACCAGGGAAAGAAGCCCTACACGGCCCGCACCAAGTTGCCCAAAAATCTAAAACAACAGTTTTTCCTTTAAGACTTTTAAGGTCTATCTTATTTCCTTCTAAATCATTGAAAGCAAAATCGGGCGATTTTTTGTTGATCATTTCAGATTTTAAGTCGTTTAGCATTTTTTGTTTTGCTAAATCTTCTAAACCAGCCAAAGTAGTTTCAAAGTCTTTTTCATTGCTATTAACTTCCTTGTAGGCCGTATGGTAATATTCTTTTGTTTTTGCTGTAGCTTTTCCCTCTTTAATTGCAATTTCTGCTTGTTCTTTTGCTTTTTCAAATTGCTTGTCAGCTACTAAAAACTGAACATAACGCTCGTTAATTTCGGGTGATTGATCACCTTCTACTGCCTTTTTTTGATATTCAATAGCTGTTTTAAGATCGCCTAATTTATAATTAATTAGTCCATAGGTATCAGCATACATCGCGTACGTAGATGACAAGGATTCCTTGTATTGTTTAGGAGAATAATAATAATACGTGTCTGCTTTAGGACTGTTCATAGACGTGGTTAAAAGTGCTAAAGATTTTTTTGACATCTCTTTTGCTTTTTCCAACTCTTCACCTTTTTCTGCTAATGCCCAAGCTTTTGAATTTAGTACTCGTGCATAAGTATCTGGTGTCATTTTTTTATAATAATAATTTGCTTTTTCAGTGTCGCCTTCTTTCTCATAAGCGTTAGCCAAGCTTTGTAAAAAGAAATTGGTATAATTAAGATTTGAATGAGATCCCATAGTTGCTAAATAATCATCAACAACTTTTGACTTTCCATCTAAATCTTTTGCTTCCATAAAATCTTTGTAGAATAACTCACTTGATGCTAAACTTTGTGGATATTTTTTTGCAATGATTGGGTTTATAGAATCTAATTTATCTTCTTGTTTATTGATTTCATAGAACAAAGCAAGCTTGGCTATTTCTTTTTCATTCAACTCATTTTTCTCTTCATAATATTTTATTCGCTCTAATAAATAGGCATTATAGCTAGCTTTGTCTTTATTTTTTAATTGTCTTAGATAAATGTTATCAAAACTACTTTCTAGTGTTTTATCAGTTTTAAAATCTTCATCCATCAAAGCTAATACGGAATCGGTTTCTTTTTTAAGGTCAAAGTGTTTGTTGGAAGTATTGAAATGATAAAATGCTCCTTTGGAAGCTTTAGAACCTTTTACAAGTTTGTTTTCATCATTGTATAGCGGAATTATAAATCCTTCTCCTTTATTATTATCAACCTTTTCATTTGCTTTAATACTGATAGCAACTAAAGTGGCAGAATCGGGAATAGCGATGGAGGCTTTCCATTGATCTTCTGTTTGTTTAAAATCGAGATCTTCGGTGTAATATTTATTGTTTACATAGTATTGATAAATACTTTCTAAGATAGTAATACTATCAGCCAGATAGCTTAACTCAATTGTTTCTCCAGGAATGGGCATTGCTTTAGAAATATGCAAGGCACCAAAGTCTTTTCCGGTTTTTGCTTCTTTTTCTTCTTGACAAGACAAGAGTGTAGCTGTGGCTGCAACAGCAATCATAAGTTTTTTCATCTAATTCGTTTTTGATTCGATATTAAATATACGAAAATACTTATTATTTTGAAGTTTTATATTGAAATAAAAAATTAAGGAGTAGCAGAAAAGCTACTCCTTTTTTGGTTGTACAGAATTGTACAACAGGACATAACAAAAGATGAACAATCCCCCGAACCCTACGGTCACGCCCCAGGCAAGTTGATGTGTATGTGGTTGTATAATGATGCGTAGAATATCTTTGATAAGTGCTAACGGATGCTGCAAAATATCCCAACTGTTCCATCGTAAAAATCTACCCAAGTAAATGCCAAAGCCACTAGCAAAGCTGATAATCCATGTGATAATATTGATAAATCTTTTGGATAAGTAAGCTTGCAAATAGTATTGAATTTGTATCAAAGAAAATATTCCGGCTAGGAAGCCACTCAAAGCAAAGAAGCCAATAGAAAAAGCATCTAACCAAAAGAAAGTACTGCTTTTATGAAGATGGATAAAATCTGTAATAATGTAGGGTGCATTTGGCAAAAATAATAGCCAACCGATGAGCGACATGGGTAATGAGAATTTTTTCAATTTAAAGTAGGTAATCACATTACTTATTATCAACGGAACATACGCTAAAAATAGATTCCAGATTAGAAAAAGTAAAAAAACCGATTGAGATTGTTTGACGCGTATCAACAATAATAAAAATGCAATAGCTCCGGTAGCGCCAATGACCAAATGTATCGGGTTTAAAATTCTTTTCACCATGTTTAAATCGTATTTAGAGCAGGTACAGTTTTATAGCTTTGCTTCAATTCTTGTAATTTGGTGTGTTGAATTGCTTCTATTTCTTTACTAAAAATAGCCGATCTAAAGAAGTCATAATCCAGCTTCAATAAGTGTTTGTATTCAAATTGGTGAAAGGTGTTGGCTTCTTTTCCTATGTGATAGGATAACTGGTAATACTTGTAAAACTCAGGTAAAATCAATGCTCCTAAGATGATGGCGCCGTACATATACATACTTTTTTTACCGTTACCCATGCACAAAAATTGCAGTGCAATTTCGTCTTCCACTTCCGTTCCAAACTGTGTGAGTACATGATAGGCATCATGGCGCTCTACTTTCGAAATCAATTCAAATCCATTTCGGTTTAAAAAATCACCTAAATGATATCCAAAAGAGTTGCTAGGATAGGCAAGAAGCATTTCGGTTGAAATTCCCCATGGGATGTGTTTTCTTTTAAAAAATCGGGTATAGATGCGTTGCGAATGTTCAAACATCCAAATAACAAGTTTTCTTCTCATAGCAATTTTGTTTTTATTTTGAATAGATGAAATTGTCCAAGCTGTACGATTGCCAATCTCTGGTTTCTAGATTGGTTTGGTAGTTATAGTAGCGTTTATGAAGCTTTTTACTATAATCATTTCCTGTTCTTTGTTTAACATATTCCTTGTTTTCCCAAAGAATAACACTGTTGTCTTCCGGCAAGGTTAATAGGTATTCTATATTCAAATTCGGCGCGTGTTTGATGTTGTAAACAGTGACTAATTTTCCATAAGGAACTAGCGAAAGCACTACAAAAAATACAAATCCGAAGCTGAATGTTTTTCGAACTACAAACCAAATAGGTTGTTGAGTTTTTACTTTTCTAAACGTATTGTACAAACCTGCAATCACTAGCGTTAAATACACAAAAACACCAATGCGTTTATAGGTAAGGCCGTGTACCGAAACATAGAGCCAGTCTTTGTAAAGTGTGCTTACAACCAATAGAATATTTAGAAAAATCCATCCATAGGTGATTTTCTTCAGGGTTGAATTTTCTTGGTAGAAATTCAGATCGCCTCTAAAATAAATACTAATGATAATCACAGCTAAAATGATAGAAGTAATCAAGGTATTAATACCGCTATGTACATTTTGAGAAAAGGATTGTAAGGCTTCCGAATTTTGATATAACAAGACATCACTAATAAGAAATAGAAACAGCATCACATTCAGAATTCCAATTAAAATACTAGCTTGAAGCTGTTCGTTTTTTAGTTTTTTCTGATGTGTTTCTTCTTCAATGGTTTCTGATGCAAGCAGTGGTAACTGAGTTTGTAGCTCTAACTTTTCTATTTCATCTTTTAAAAATGGATGTTGAATTGCTTTGAAAAAAATGAAACCCAAAAGCGCCATGAACAGAAATCCAAAACTGATAAAACTTAAATCGATTTGATCTATCCAATCACTAAAAATAGGATTCGAACTTTTATAAAGCATTAAAAAAATAAGTACTACAGGAATGATGATAATGGCCGAGATAAACCAGAACTTCGCATTACTTTCTTGTGTTTCACCTTTTTCCTTTGGCTGACTCCATTGCTGAAAGGCTCCAAAAATACTGGTTAAAAACCCTTGAAAAATGGCCAAGTAAACTGAAAGTTTTGTGCTGTGTTGTATGCCTATAAAAGTAAGTGTGGTTAAAAAGAGCACTACCAAAGAAGACGCAGACGGGTTGATAGCCACAGAAATAGCAGTTATTACAGTTGCAACGGCATAACTCTTAGCAACTTTTGTAATGAGATTGCTGTGATATAATAGTATTCCAATAAACAATAGTGCATTGATTCCCATAGTTTGTGAATGGAACAAATAACTAAAGAGTAAAGCAGCGCAGATGAGGATAAATTTTTTCATGATGAATTATTTAAAGTACTTTGAATTTCAAAGTGTTTGATTAAAATTTTTTAAGTTCCTTTGATCAATTTTTCTAACGCATCTATATGTTTCTGAAATTCAGCTCTTCCCAAAGTTGTAACTAAATAGCGAGTATTAGGTTTACGCCCAACAAATTGTTTCTGAACTTCAATAAATTCGGCTTTTTCCAACGCTTTTAAATGACTCGCCAAATTACCGTCGGTGGCTTCCAGCAATTCTTTCAGCATAGTGAATTCTGCATATTCATTCACCATCAGAATCGACATAATGCCAAGTCTTATTCTGTGATCAAAAGCTTTATTTATGTTATTGATAATTCCCAAATCGTTCTATTTTCTGTCGTATTTAAAATGCATAATGCTACCATAAACGATGTGCATAACACCAAATCCGAAAGCCCAAAAATACAAACCATAACCAATAAACTGACTAGAAATCAAACCTAAAATTACATTGATAACTCCTAAGTATTTAATATCGCCAAAAGTGAATTTACTAGCATTGATACACGCTAAGCCATAAAAAATGAGCATCGCAGGAGCAATAAGACTAACAATACCACGCTGAATTAAAATCAAACAAAAAGCACCTCCTGTTAACAATGGAAATAGAAAATTAACTAATAATCTTTTACTGGAAACATCCCACATTTTTGCATTATGTTTTTTGGCTTTGCTATACGTAAGTACAATTCCGGTAACTACAGCCAACACCAAAACAGTCATGGCTACAAGAATTAGATGCAGCTCTAGTTCTATAAAATCGGTAGTATCTCCAACTGTAGCTCTGTTATAAGAACTAAAAAAGTCTTGTAACATAAAATGAGCTGCTGCAGCACCAACTAAAGCATAGATACCTGCTAGAATCCCTGAAAGTCCGCTGAGTGAGATAAAACGAGAAGAACGATTCATCATGTTCTTAATCTCGGTGATATCATTTAAGTAATTTTTTGTTTCCATTTAAAGTACTTTGAAAAACAAAGTAAAAAAATAAAATTTTATTCTGCAATAGCGTGTGAGAAAATTATGAAAATAAATTTTTAATGATATCTAAACGAATAGGCTTGGTAATATAGCTGGCAATGTTGTGATTGCCTTTTGCTTTTTCCATATCGGCAATAGCAATTGAAGAAGATACAATATGAATTTTTATAGATTTGAAGTCGGTTTCTAACTCTTCTAACTTACCTAAGAATTCCCATCCATCCATCACTGGCATGTTTATATCTAATAAAACTATTCTGGGTAAATGTTCGTTTTGGTAGATTTTTGATCTAAAATATTCCAAAGCCTCTTTACCATTCATAAACTGCAGAATGTTACTGTTTTCGTGAAAACGAAGCAACATTTTTTTAGTTAATGATTGATATATTTTATCATCATCAATGATACAAATAGTGGTTTCGGTCATTATTTTTGTATATATACTTTAAAGGTTGATCCTTCGCCTGGTTTACTGTCAACTTCAATTTTTCCTCCCATGGCTTCTATTTGATTTTTGATAATAAACAAACCAATACCTTTTGCTTCTGGGTGTTCTGAGAATGTTTTGTACATGCCAAATATTTTATCACCATGCTTTTTCAAGTCGATTCCGATACCATTGTCTTTTACATATAGAATTTGATATTCTTTGTAATTTTTAAGACTAATTTCTACGTAAGAATCTTTTTCAGGATCTCTATATTTAATTGCATTTGATACTAAATTAAGCAAAATACTTTCAAGATAAGCAGTACTGAATGTAATAAACTCTTCTGAATTTATATGATTAATAATACGAATGTCTTCACTTTTGATTTTGTCACTAAGAATATCAAGACATTTTTTGATGTAGCTTAAAAGATTAAGCTTCTCTTTTTTAATATTAATATTTGCTCTAATACTGGTGACTTCATTTAAATTATGGATTGTCTCGTCAAGTGAATCTGCTACTACTTTTAGCATAGCGAATAATCCTTTTCTTTCTGTCAAATCATCTATAAAATCCAGGGTAGTAATTATCGTTTGAATATTGCTTGTGTGCGATCTTAAATTATGAGAAGTTATATAGGAAAAATCAAGAAGTCTTTTATTTCTTTCAAGTAATATTTTATGGGAATTACGTAATTCTCTTATGGCATTTTTTTGAGCAGTAATTTCTTCAGTAGAAACAAAAACACGTTTGTAATTGCCTTCATAACCTGGTACCACATACCATTTTACTTGAACGTCTTTATGCTCTCCATTTATAGTAACAATATTTGTTTCACCACTAAAAAATGTTCTTCCCTTACAAATGGTAATGAGTTGTTTAATTAAAATACTCGTATTATTCTTAGAAATAATATCTGTAAAGTTTTTGATAAGAACTTCCTTATTGGTTGCATTTCTAAGGCGAAGGGTTTCCTTATTTACATTAATAATTTTTATTTTACTAATACAATTTCTGAGTTCTTCGGGATGCGTTTTAAAGTATCTATAGATTTTTGTAGATGGAAGGTGGCAAATATTCAATCGTTTTAATTCATTTTGTACTTCAGAAAGATCCTCTTCTCTTAGTGGAATAGGGGAATCATCAAATAGACTTTTAAATCTACTTTCGCTTTGTTTTAATTGTTCATAGGACTTTTTCTTTTCAGTTATATCTTCAATAATCGCTACATAGTAGTTAGGTTCTTCGTCTTTATCCCACATGGGAGATACCGTAATGTTTATCCAAAGCTCTAACCCTTGTACGCTTTTTAATCTTCTGGTTACGGTGAATACATTGATATCTCCATTTTTTAATTCACTGAGCAGATTTTCAAAGTTGAAGTTGTCTTCAGGATGCCGAAATTTGTGTATAGATTCATTTTTTAAATCCTCTAAACTACAGCCTAGTATGCTACATAAATGAGAATTTGCCTTTTCAAATTTTCTTGTATTAATATTTATTACAGCAATCCCTAAACCGGCATGGTCAAAAATAGCTTGAAACTCCCGTTCATTTTCTGCAATTATAGCAGTTTGATCCTTGATAACTTTTTCTAATTCTGAAGGCTTTTTAAGTAAAAAATAAAGAAAAACACTAGAGATAATACAAAAAACAGTCCATAGAATAATTGTAGGATAGAGTGAAAGATAATCATTGTTAGCCCTTTTTTTAACAATTTGAATATTCCAATCTCCCTGAGGAATTTGTAAAGTTTTTTTAAAAGCTTTTTCAAAGTTATTTTCGCGTTTAAGAAAAAAATCTTCTTTAAAGGTAACCGGATTTATTTTGGAAAGACTTAAGTAATAGCGTTTATTATTAAAGTTCTGAAGCCCCGATTCTTCTATAAGTGTATCTAAGTTGATAATCACTGCAGAAAATCCCCAAAACTTCTGATTTCTATAGATAGGAAGTCTACCAACTATAGCAGTTCCTCCTTGTACAAGTTCTAAAGGTCCCGCAAAGTACATTTCCCTTAATTCAATTGCTCTAAAAGCTTCATCTTTTGTATGTTCTGTTTCGAAGAGATTTAAACCTATAGAGGCTTCATTGCCTTGGTTTGGATACGTGTCTTTAATAATTCCATTAGGAACTAGCTGTACAGCGGAAATATTTTGGTTATTTTTTAAAAGTCTTTCTGCACTTGTTTCAAAATTTTGGTAGTTCCCGTTATCATCTATGATAAGTGATAAGGAAGCTGCAACGGTATAGCTATTTTGAATAATTTGCTGTACGTTTTGTTTAGTCACTTCCAACATTCCTTGCATTTCCAACCTTTCTTTTTCCTGAAGTAGTTGTTGCTGTTGGTCAATGATAAAATATCCGATAACAACTAGTACTAAAAAGCTGATGATACTAGTAATTGCCGGCTTTAATATATATGAAGAATTTATGGCTTTGCTCTTATTTCCCTTTATTAACATAGTCTGATTTTCGAAAAATCGTAATGAAAATACAAATTAATTTAAAATAAATCAGTTCGGGGAAACAAAATCATCTTAAGAAATTTTGGAAAAAATAAGAATAATATTTCAAAAAAAAGGATTTATATATTTTTTTTCGTTTTATACACGAAAGATAGGATAAAGAATAAAACAACGGATATAATAATCCATAATAGATCAACAATAAATAGATGTGAAGTGTTGTTTTGAAAAAGAGTCCAAAACCAATTTCCGGTCTTAATGCCACTGGCAACAGGAATCAAAAAACCTAAAATTCCACCAGATAACAAACAGACTTTTAAAGTGAAAGCATTGTTGTTTTTAAGGCTGAATGCAACAGATAGTATTAGCCAGATTAAAAAGTAAAAGTAATACAGAAAACTATAGCCATTACCTATTAATTTTACTGCTATAAAACTGATTGCTGTTGTAGGCAACATGCTTAAACAAATAGCCAAATAGATGGTGTAAACACTATTGTTGTATTTTCTTTTCTTTTCTGTAATGTTTTTTTTCTTGCGCGCATGAAACCAGATTAATACTCCAGATAAAATAACAACGCAGCCAATAATACCCATTATAAAACTGAGAATCCGTAATGGATATCCGGCATAATCGCCGTAATGTAACCGATATAATAGGTTTTTTACATGGTCTACATAAGTAACTTCGGTATATGGATTTTTTTGTAATACCAACTCGCCATTAGCAACTTTGTAGCATAGTTTTCCTAATCCTGTTAGTTGGGTGTTGTAGTTGAGTTCTCCTTCAATATTCACATGCATATTTGCATCGCCATAATTAAGAATATCAACTTTTGTTATGTTAAAATCATTCCATTTTTCCTTTGCTTTGGCAACAATAGCGTTAACGTTTATTTGTTGCTGAAACGGTTGGTGTAGGTATTCAAAACTAGGAGGATTGTATCCTAAATCATCATACAAAGCTTTTTGGTCTCCGCTGTAAAAAGCACTTAGAAAAGGAGCTACCATTAAAAGTTTTATCATAAAAAATGTACCCGTAACAGCATATACCAATTGAAATGGAAAACCAATGGTTCCTAACACGGTGTGAGCATCGGTCCAAAGGGTTTTTAATTTAGCTTTCGGACGGAAAACATAGAAGTTTTGTTTGATTTTGTCCCAATGAATTAGCAGACCAGTAATTAAGGCAAAAAGAAAGAAAAATGCTGTGAAACCACTTAAATAATAGCCGTAAGGGTAGGGCACTTGCGCAAAGAAATGCAAACGATACAAAAATTCGCCTAACGTATAAGATGTGTAATAAGTTTCTGTGCTAAAATCTTGTGTGTTAAGATAAAAAAAGTTTCCTGCTTGCGCTTCTTTTTGCAATGTAGTGTCTTTGGAAGCCGATAAAGAAACATTGATTTGTGCTTCTTCGAAATACTTTTTAAAGGTAATATCTTTTCCTGTTAAGGTGTTGGTTTTCGAAATAGAATCTAATGCTCTGTTGAAATCTAGTGATAATTCAGGATTGCTTACAACGGTATCGTTTCGTTCCCAATTCACAATTTCATCTCTAAAAAAAGAAAAAGAACCTGCAAAAAAGATGACAAATAATAGAACACTAATCACAATACCACTAACGGTATGCAAATGAAAAAAGATATTGTAATGTCTGTTATTCATATAATTAGTTGTTTCCGAAGTAGAAAATTATCAGAAAAAATAGCGAAATGGAAAGATATAAAGCCCAAACTTTCCAGCCATTATGAGCTAAAAAAGCCAACACCATTAAAACTGCCCAAATGATAAATGCAGAAAAAGTAGCTGTAATGATAACTGAAGGTTTGTGTAACCAGGTAGCTAGGGCTAAATGAAAAGTAATGGCTACTAAATAACCTCCGAGAAATCCGGCTGTAATTTTGGCAAAACGTTGCCATTTATTTTGCGTTAAATATTTGTTGTTAGCCGGCATATTAAAGCATTTCTAAACCTAGTGAAATACAAAAGATAATTAACAAATGTATGTTTTTAATTACGTTTAATGGGTATAGCAAAACAATACAACTGGCAACTGTCATTAAAAGAATAATGAATGAAAAAATTCCATTTCCAACTCCTAATGCTACGATTGTTAAGCTCAATGCTATACTCATAAAAAAAACACCTAGGCCATTTGTATATTTATGATTACTGTTCAATTTCTCAATCACTAAAATTGGTTTTACAGGAACTCTCTTTGTAGTGCTGTAACACAAAAAAAAACCAAAACTTATAATAGTAGTAATGAGTGTAAACATATTGATATTATTTTATGCTAAATGTACTGCAATGCCATACAAACTCATAAGTTTTACCTTTAAATTCTCCAGGTACTTCTTCTTTGGTTGTGGCTTCTAGTACATATGTTGTATCAAAAGGCATGGCAAAAGTAAACAATCCGTTGTCATCTGTGTTTATTTTTTTAGACCATTGGTCTTGCATAAAAATTGTCACCTCGCTTTTTGCTAAAGCTTCATTTTTATATAGTAACTTAAATGTAGCTTGGTTACCTTCTTTTTTTACAAGCTGAAGCGCAATACCGTTTTCGTTTTGTGTTACCGATGCAGGTTGTATTTTTCCTACGGTTACTGTTGCAGAACTGTAATAATGAGTTTTAAAAATTCCGAAGTCATATTTTGTAAAATCTATTACTTCAATATCATTATTATTTAAGGCAATGGTGTACGTTCCTTTTTGTGTAGGTGTAAATTGAGCGGTATAAAAGTTTTCTTTAGCTGAAATTTCTAAAGCTGTTTTAGAACCATCTGGAGCTATAGCCCATAAACTAAAGTTTTTTACCTTGTTGAAGGTGTCGCCACCAACGGTTTCTTTAACTCCGTAGCTATATTCGCCATAATAAACATTAACGGTGTGTTTGGTGTTTAATTTTCCTGTTGCTTCGGTTTCAATCCAAAGAAAATGTGCAAAAGATGTAGCGTAAAAAAAGCAACATAATGCGGTTAAAAAAAATGTTTTCATCTGTATAAAAAATTAAAAACCAAATGCCAGCTGTTAGGCAAGGCACTTGGTTTCATCAAATTAAGGTCTCTTAAAAATTGTAGGTTAAGTTTGCAGTTAGGCTTCTTAACATTTGCGGACTAATAGTAGACCATCCTTTATAATATTCTTTGTTGGTAATATTATCTAATTTAAGGGTGAATCTCCACTGGTCAACTTCATAAAAAGCAGATGCGTTTAATACTGTATATTCTGGTAGGGTAAAAGTACCAGCTGTGTTACGGTTAAATATTTTGTTTTCGCTAGCATAGTTTCCACCAAAACCAATTCCAAATCCGTCTAAGCTTCCGCCGTTAAAACGGTAACTAGCCCAAAGGTTTGCTAAATTTTGTGGTCCTGCACTTTCTGGTCTTCTTCCTAAGAAATCATTACCTTCTGCAGCTTTTTCTAACTTACTGTCGTTATAGCTATACCCAGCAATAATGTTTAACCCTTCTACTGGAGAACCTGTAATCATAGCTTCAAAACCTTTGTTACGTTGCTCACCATCTTGAATGTAGTTTTCTGGATCTAGTTGAATTACGGTGTTAGATACTTGAACATCATAATAGCTTAAGGTAGCAGAAAGTTTATTGTTGAACAAGTTAAGTTTTGTACCAAATTCTATTTGGTTTGCTTGTTCTGGGTCAAAACTTAATGTGTTACCGCCAGGTGTAGTTACAGGTGCTACGTTTGAAAAACCATTCATATAGTTAGCAAAAACCGAAACTTTATCTAAAATTGGTTGGTATACCACACCAAATTTTGGCGATACAGTGGTTTGCTCATAATCATCACTTTCTGTAGTAACATTACCATCATTTATAAAGTGATCTACACGTAAACTAGCCATTACAGATACATTTGGTAATAAGTATGCTACGTCAGACACGTATGCACCAATTGCTTGTTGTCTTGTTTTGCTGTAGGTTACACTAGAGTTACCTATACCAGCATCTGCACCAGCTTGTGTAAGCACACCAGAATCGTTAGTTACGTTTGTAGCCATTGGTGTACCAAAATAGTCGTGTAATGCAGAAGCATAAGCTTGAAAGTTTGTAGGGTCGTTACCTACAAATACAAAACCTTGGTTACCGTAACCAGAGTTGTTACCAATAACAATTCGGTTTAAATAATCTACACCACCAACAAATTTGTTTTCTACACTACCAATGTTAAAGTTACCATTGAAGTTTTGTTGTATGTTGGTGCCAGCAGTCTCAGAGTTTTGTTTACTTGTATAACGCGCTAAAATAATACCGTCTTCAAATTCGTTACCTGTTAAACCTTCTACAGTACTCGTAATTTCGTATAAATACGAGTAATACCCTTGAGATTTAGCACTTGTTCTTGCAAAAATAGTTTGCGAAGACCAGTTGTCGTTAAATTTATAGTTCATAAACCCTTGAACGCTCATTGTAGGTGTGTCTATATACAAATCGTTGCTTGTAAAAGAGTTTTTGTGGTTGTAGTTTAAATCTGCAATGTTGGTAACATGTAAAGGCGAGCTTCTGTCTACAAATAGCATTGTTTGGTTTGTGCTTCTACCATTGTAAATTTCGGTATTTACATAAAACGATAGTTTATCATTTACTTGGTAAGAAATAGATGGGGCTACAAAGAAAGATCTTTTAAAACCAGCATCTTGAAAGCTGTTTTGTGTATGGTAAGCAGTGTTTACACGTAAAGCAATGTCTTCTGTTTTGCTTAGCATAGTGTTTACATCGGCAGTAATTCTATTTAAACCATAGCTACCACCTGTGTACGATACATTACCGCCAAAACCATAAAAAGGTCTTTTTGTGTTTACGTTAATTAAACCACCATACGAAATTAAAGAACTACCGTAAAGTGTACCAGATGGCCCTTTAAGTACTTCTATGCTTTCTATGTTAGCTGGGTCTGGGCTACCGTTGGTAACACCTGCAACACCGTTAAGCATTGTTGGTTGTACGGAGAAACCTCTTAACGAAAAATAACCAGCACCATCGCCACCACGACCTGTAGATTCCCATAGTTTGTCTAAACCAGGAGCATTTTTAAGTGCATCGTCAAAATTAGTAACTACTTGTTCTTCTAATACCGCATTGGTAATCGTGTTATAAACCTGCGGATTTTCAATATCCTTTAACGGCATTTTAGAAACCGTTATGCTTTGGTCTTTTTTAAACGTCTTTTCAACATGGTTTTCTACAACTACTTCGTTTAGAACCTGTGTATCTTCTTGTAAAGAAATAATACCTAAGGAGGTGTTTTTGTTAGCATTTACTACAACAGATTTTGTAATAGACAAATACCCAATAGAAGATATTTTTATAGTATACTCTCCTTCAGTAACATTGTTGATACTAAAATAACCATCTGAATTTGATGTAGCTCCTAGTCCTGTTAAGTTTACAGTAATGTTTGCATAGGCTAAGGGAATTTGTGTTTCATCATCTACAATTGTTCCGGTTATTTTTCCATTTTGAGAAAATCCAAATCCGAAACATAAAAGAGTAACAGTTAATAGAATTATTCTGCGCATTTTAATTTTTATTTAGATTTAATTTAAATTAGCGAATGCAAATGTATACGAACTCTAGATATGTTCATAATAAATAGCAATTAATTTTTAATAAATAAAACTGATAAGAACATAGCTTCTGATTTGAATGTATTATGATTTATTCTGAAGCATTGCTAACGGGATGTATTTGTTCTTTTAATAGCTACTTTTTTAGCAATATGAGAGCACAAAGTTTACAGATAAAAAATTCCACCAATAGCCACTATTCTTTCAAAAAAGTAGAAATGTTGAGATGCTTTGTCCACGCTAGATTTTGTAGTTCTAATATCTCCCATATGAATATAGCCTCCTTTTAGTTCACCTTGAATGAAAAAGTGTTTGAAAAAGGTAAGATTTAAACCGGCTTTGGCAGAAAGACCAAACCCTGCTACATGAAATGCATCATTACGTTGTTTTCCTAATAGGGTAGAGTTTGTTTTTGGAAAAAGAAAACCACCGCCAAGTCCTTCGGTAATGTTAACTTGAAAAATATCGGTATTATGAATTCCTAAATATTTTGAAAAATCATCAACTCTAGAAAGTTCGGTATGCACATAGTTGAGTCCATCTGTGTGTTCAAATTGAAGAAATTCTCTTGTCAATTCGGTTAATTGATGATTATAAACGCCATTGAAAACAGCACCTGCTTCACTTTCGGGTAAATTAATGTAACCATCTACACTGGCCGTTTGAAACTGCGTCATTACATATTTCATATGATCAATACTTAAAGAAATATTGTAATGATCTGTTAGGTAATATCCAAGTTTCAAATTTGTTTGTGGAATGGTCATATTCATTGGATTGAAATAATCGGCATGCCAACCTTTTGGTTTATCATGAGCTTTGGCTTCCTCTATGGTAAAGTCGTAGCCATTTCCTCTGAAATGAATATCAGATTTCGAAAAATTTTCACGATTACCTCCCCATAAAATGAAGAATTTTCCTTTGTTGTGAGCAGTATAAAGTTCTTGTTTGTCTGTAGTTTGCGCAACGACAAAATGAGCTGACATAAAAATGCAGCTCACTAAAAAAAGTATTCTCATATTAATATTAGCGTAGCCCGTTAACTGTTTTTCTGATAGCTACTAAATTGGTAAGTAAATTTTCTAAATGATCTAGATGTAGCATATTGGCTCCATCACTTTTTGCATTTGCCGGATCAAAGTGAGTTTCAATGAACAATCCGTCTACGTTATTTACCACTCCAGCACGGGCAATGGTTTCTATCATATCAGGTCTTCCGCCAGTAACTCCACTGGTTTGGTTGGGTTGTTGTAAACTGTGTGTGACATCTAAAACTGTAGGAGCAAATTCTCTCATGGTTGGAATTCCACGGAAATCAACAATCATATCTTGATACCCAAACATAGTTCCACGATCTGTAACCATGACTTGTTCATTATTACAATCTAATACTTTTTGAACTGCGTGTTTCATACTTTCTGGACTCATGAATTGACCTTTTTTCAGGTTAACAGTTTTTCCAGTTTTAGCAGCGGCTACAACTAAATCAGTTTGGCGAACTAAAAATGCAGGAATCTGTAAAATATCTACATATTCGGCAGCTAAAGCAGCATCGCTAATTTCGTGAATATCGGTTACGGTTGGTACGTGAAAAGTTTCAGATACTTTTCGTAAGATTTTCAACGCTTTTTCGTCCCCAATTCCAGTAAAAGAATCTATTCGGCTTCGGTTAGCCTTTTTAAAACTTCCTTTAAAAACATAAGGAATTTCTAATTTATCTGTAATAGCAACTACCTTTTCGGCAATTCTCAAAGCCATTTCTTCGCCTTCAATGGCACAAGGTCCAGCTAAAAGAAAAAAGTTGTTGCTATCAGTATGTTTTATTTGTGGTATATTTTTTAACTGCATTCTAGGTTATTTTTTGAGTGAACAAAGATACAATTATTGTAAGTGTTGGGCAGAATAAATTATCCGATTCCTATTTAAATGGAAATAATTTGTCGTAAACTATTCATTATTAAAATTTTAAATTATGATTTTTTAGTTGGAATTCATTTCATTAAATATTATATACTGTAAAAATAAAGTGTAACTTTGCGCGCTTAAAACCAAGGCACAATTATGGCTAATATTAAAAACATTGCAATTATTGCACACGTTGACCACGGTAAAACAACATTGGTTGATAAAATTATGTATCACTGTCAATTGTTTCGCGAAAACGAAAACACAGGTGATTTAATCCTTGATAACAACGACTTGGAACGCGAAAGAGGTATTACAATTACTTCTAAGAACGTTTCGGTAATCTATAAAGATACTAAGATTAACATTATAGATACTCCTGGTCACGCCGATTTTGGTGGTGAAGTAGAGCGTGTTTTGAACATGGCCGATGGTGTATTGTTATTGGTAGATGCTTTTGAAGGACCAATGCCGCAAACACGTTTTGTACTGCAGAAAGCTATTGATCTTGGTTTAAAACCTTGTGTTGTTATTAACAAGGTAGATAAAGAAAACTGTACTCCAGAAGAGGTTCATGAAAAAGTATTCGATTTAATGTTCGAATTAGGAGCTGAAGAGTGGCAGTTAGATTTTCCAACAGTTTACGGTTCTGCAAAGAACAACTGGATGTCTGAGGATTGGCAAAAACAAACGGAAAACATTGAGCCATTATTAGATATGGTAATTGAGCACATTCCATCTCCAAAAATTGAAGAAGGAACTACGCAAATGTTGATTACCTCTTTAGATTATTCTTCTTTTACAGGACGTATTGCTATTGGTCGTTTACAGAGAGGACATTTAACTGAAAATATGCCAATTTCATTGGTAAAAAGAGACGGAAGCATTGTAAAATCTCGTATCAAAGAATTACATGTTTTCGAAGGTTTAGGTCGTAAAAAAGTTGCAGAAGTACAAGCTGGAGATATTTGTGCTTTAGTAGGTTTAGAAAGTTTTGATATTGGAGATACGGTTGCAGATGCTGAAAATCCTGAAGCTTTAAAAACCATTGCTATCGATGAGCCTACAATGAGTATGTTGTTCACCATTAACGATTCTCCTTTCTTTGGTAAAGACGGTAAGTTTGTTACTTCGCGTCACATCAAAGATCGTTTAAGCAAAGAATTAGAGAAAAACTTAGCATTGCGTGTTCATGAAACAGACAGCGCCGATAAATTTATGGTGTTTGGTCGTGGTGTATTACACTTATCTGTTTTAATTGAAACCATGCGTAGAGAAGGGTATGAACTTCAAATTGGTCAGCCACAAGTTATCATTAAAGAAATTGATGGTAAAAAATGTGAGCCAATGGAAGAGTTAACTATAGATTTACCAGAAAACCTTTCGGGTCGTGCGGTAGAATATGTAACCTTACGTAAAGGTGAAATGTTTAGTATGGAGCCAAAAGGTGAGCGTATGATTGTTAAATTCAGCATTCCATCTAGAGGTATCATCGGGTTACGTAACCAAATGTTAACCGCTACTGCGGGTGAAGCAATTATGACACACCGTTTTACAGGTTATGAGCCATATAAAGGAGATATTCCAGGAAGAAACAACGGTTCATTAATTTCTATGGAAAACGGTAAAGCAATTCCTTACTCGATAGATAAATTACAAGAAAGAGGTAAGTTCTTTGTAGATCCTAACGAAGAAATTTACGAAGGTCAGGTAATTGGAGAAAACTCACGTCAAGATGATATGACAGTGAATATTACCAAAACTAAAAAGCTTTCTAACGTACGTTCTTCTGGAGCTGATGATAAAGCGAAAATTGTTCCTGCAATTAAATTCTCTTTAGAAGAAGCGTTAGAATACATTCAGAAAGATGAATACGTAGAAGTTACACCAAAAACCATTCGTTTGCGTAAAATCTTATTAAAAGAAGTAGATCGTAAGCGTTTTGGTAAACAATTATAATACAATTGTTTTATAAAATATAACTAACTTTAAAGCCCCGATTTTTTCGGGGCTTTTTTTTAATAAGTGTGTATATGTTTTTAGGAGTTTCTATAGCAGAGTGGGTAGGGTATTTAGCTTCTGCCTTTTTAATGGTAGCCTTTACCATGAAAAATGTAAACAAACTAAGAATTATTAATTCTTTAGGTTGTATTACCTTCGTTATTTATGGTTTTATGCTAGATATAGCCTGGCCGATTATTATAAGTAATGCTTTTATTTTAGGGAGTAATTTGTATTATTTGTTCTTTAAAAAAGATAGTGAGGCTTAGTATTCTTGTAGATGAATCATAAGCTTTTGTAGAACAAGTTTCTTAATGACAATTTTTTATATACCTTTAAAGCTGAAAGGCATTATATTTGCTTCAAAAGTTTTTAAATACTTTTTGCATATGAAAAAGCTTCTATTTTCTTGTTTGTTCTTTGGAGTAAGTATGTTTATGCATGCCCAAATCAACGACGGAAATACACAAACTATAAAGGTAAAAGCAGAGGATAATTCTAGTACCATCAATACAGAAACAAAGAACAGTTCTGGTTTGTTAGATGATGGTAATACAGCCGTTCCTGATTTAAAATTAGAGAAAGAAAAGGGAATTTCTATGCTGCCAACGGAACAGTTTATTGATAATAACAAGCAATATACAAAAAAGGCAAATAAATCTATTACAGAAGGAAAAGTAGAATTAGATCAATTTAAAAGAGATCAACCTTTAGGAGATATAAAAACAAAATCTAAAACGCTCAAAATTGCCTGTAGAGATTTCGCAAATATTGATGGAGATCTCATAAGCATTTTTCTAAATGGTAAAGAAGTAAAGCACGAGATGTTTTTAGAAGGTGGTTTTAGAGGAATAGAAATAGAAATTCCTGTAGGTTTAAATACTATAGACTTTCAGGCTGAAAACATGGGGTTAGCGCCTCCAAATACGGCAGAATTAGTAATACTTGACGACCAAGGAGAAACAGTTACATCTGCTCAATGGAATCTTTATACGGGCTATAAAGCCACAATTGTTGTTGTAAAGGATTAATAATTTTTTATTAAAAAGAGTACACTATCAAAATATATGGTTACTTACCATATTTTACTTGCACGACACTGTTTAAATGTATATTTTTAAGTTTTAAAGGTTATTACCCCCTTATCCCGAAACTCATTTTATGCAAACAAGGTCAAAGGAACATGTAGTAGTAGCTATCGGCGCAAGCGCCGGAGGGCTAGAGTCATTAAATTCCTTTTTTTCTCATATTTCAGATGAATGTCCATTCACATTCATTGTTATTCAACATCTTTCTCCAGATTATAAAAGTTTAATGGATGAACTATTGGCCAAAAATACCAATATACCCATAAGAGAGATCGTGAATGAAGCTAAAATTGAAAAAAATAGAATCTATCTAATTCCACCAAAAAACAATTTAATTGTTGAAAATGGTTATTTCAAGCTTTTAGATAAACCAACCGGGCATGGATTAAATCTTCCTATTGATTTATTATTTGAATCTGCGGCTAAAGAATTTAAAACACAGTTTACAGGTATAGTTCTTAGTGGAACTGGTAGTGACGGTTCCAAAGGGATACAGGTTATTAAAAAATATGGTGGACTTGTTATAGCGCAGCAACCATCGCAAGCTAAATTTGATGGCATGCCTCAAAGTGCAATCAATACGGGTTATGTTGATTACATTCTACCAACCGAAGAGATGAGTACAGAAATCGAAAATTATTTTGATACCGAGGATTGTGATGGTTCAGATATTTATAGTGCTGTTGAGAGTAATGTTTTTTCGGAGATTATAGCGCTTCTTAGAGATTCTACGGATCTTGACTTTCAGTTATATAAAAAGCCTACGCTTATTAGAAGAATCAATAAACGTATAAGCATACTGAAACTTAAAACAATTGAAGCGTATTATGAATATATCATTAACAATGATTATGAATTACATATACTTTATGAAGAAATCTTAATAGGTGTTACAAAATTCTTTAGAGATAAAGAAGCATGGACTATTCTAGAGGATACGTTAGTACCTCAGATAGTGGCTTCTAAGAGTAATAGTGATGTTCTCAAAATTTGGGATGTAGGTTGTAGTACCGGAGAGGAAACCTATAGTTTGGCAATGCTCTTCATTGCAGAAATTGAAAAGCAGAACAAGGATATAGATCTTAAAATTTTTGCTACCGATATTTCAAAAATGCACATAGAAATAGCGAGCCGAGGTGAATATGGAGATCAAATAGAAAATGATATTGATAAAGAGCGGTTATCAAGATTTTTCTATAAAATTAAAAATGGATATCGTATTAAAGAATTTATTAGAAGTACGGTAATTTTCTCTAACCATAATATCATTAAAGATCCGCCATTCAAGAATATAGATCTTGCGGTATGTAGAAATCTTTTAATATATCTTCAAAGTTCTATTCAGCAGAATGTTTTACATGTTTTACATTATTCATTGATTGAACAAGGAATCTTGTTTTTAGGAAGTAGTGAAAATTTAGGATCATTATTAAATAATTTTGAAGAAGTTGATCGAAAATGGAAATTCTATAGAAATATTAAAACTTCCAAAAGATTAAAAACTGAAATGCTTCGTTCTACAAGTGATAGAAATATTACAAATTTTCAACAACCAAATAAACGAAAGGATATAGATATAGAAAAGATAGAAAATAGAGATGCATCAACCATTATTAGTGACGCAATACTAGATCAGTTTGGTGCAGCAAGCGTTTATATCAATGGTCATTATGATATTATTGAAGCAAAAGGTGAGTTAAAAAAGTACGTTAGCTTACCCGAAAAAGGGTTTACAACTAATCTTCTAAAAATGTTACCGGAAGAGCTTAAAATCCCTTTAACCACTTCAGTTAACAATGCAAGAAGAAATGATAGTAAGTATGTGTATCAGAATATATTATATTCAATTGATGGTAAACAGTACTTAGTTTCATTGTTCGTAAAGCCATTATACGACGATGATAGGCAAGAATACCTAGTAACTTTTGTAGATGTAGATCCTTCAGAAGGTAGTATTATAGAGATTGCTACAGTTTCAGAAAGTGCTGCAAAACGTATCAATGATCTTGAAGAAGAGTTAGAAGATGTAAAAGTTCGTTTAAAACGTTCTATTGAAGAAACAGAAACGAGTAACGAAGAATTACAGGCAACCAATGAGGAGTTATTAGCTTCAAATGAAGAACTCCAAAGTACCAATGAAGAATTACAGAGTGTTAATGAAGAATTACACACGGTAAATACAGAGAATCTTCAAAAAATGGAAGATTTGGCATTATTGAATGCTGATATTAATAACTTATTAAACAGCACCAATATTGGAACCATTTTCTTAGATAATGAGTTAAACATAAGAAAATATACACCTTCTGTTAAAGAACATTTTAACTTGCTTCCTCAGGATATAGGTAGACCTGTAGCAAATTTTATCGCAAATTTCAATAAGGAAGAAGATTTTATAGTAAAAAATGCTCAACGTGTTCTTGATACAGGAAAAACATTTGAGAGAAACGTCATTAGTAAAAGCGGAAAACACTTTATAAAAAGAATATCTCCATTCTTATCTATCAAGAATACAATAGAAGGAGTGGTTGTAAGCTTTATAGATGTTGAGAAAATGTATCAATCGCAGTTAAGATTGCGTAGGAGTGAAGAGAAGTTTAAATCTTTCTATAATGATGATCCGGTAATGCACGTAAGTATAAACTTGGATTCAGGATCAATAGTGGAAGCGAATCGACTTTTTGTACAAAAAATGGGGTATAAATCACGTGAGGAAGTGATAGGTCTTCCAATTTTAGATTTCTATCCAGATGACAAGAAACTAGTGGGAATCAAGTTGATGGATGAACTTAAAAATAATGGAATTTTAAGAAATCAAGAAGTTCAGTATATCACTAAAGATGGAGTACTTATTGATGCTATTTTAAACACGATTGTGGTTAAAGATGAAAGCAGCAATTTACCAATAACCCGTTCTACTCTTTTAGATGTTACAGAACTGAAGAAAGTACAGTCCGAACTAGAAATTGAAAAGGAAAATTTAATAACAGCAAATAAAGAATTGGAACAATTTGTATCTATTTGTTCTCACGATTTACAAGAACCATTAGGAACAATTCGTTTTGGTAGTGAACTGGTTATTAAAAAATTTAGTGATAATCTAGAGCCTAAAGGAAAAGAATATTTAGAATACATTTTTGACGCAGCCGGAAGATTAAGTAATCAAATTAGAGCGCTTCTTGAGTATAGTAGAATTGGGAAGAACAGAGAAAAAGTATCTGTAAACACCAAGGAAATGGTAGAAGTTGTACTATATGATCTTAGCCGTAGAGTAAAGGAAAATAATGCAAAGGTACACGTAGGTAATTTACCAAAGATCAATGCTTATAAAACAGAACTTAGATTACTATTCCAAAATCTTATAGGTAATGCTCTTAAATATAGAAAGAAAGATGTTGATCCTGTAATAAAAATTTCGTCATACGAAGATGGGGAATATCAAATATTTTCTATTGCAGATAATGGTATAGGTATTCCAGAAGAAAGTATTGATAGTATTTTTACAATTTTTAGTAGAGTACCTACCGAAGATAAATATGAAGGTACCGGAGTAGGTCTTGCCCATTGCGAAAAGATTGTAAAAATGCATGAAGGTAGAATATGGGTAGATTCACAACTAGGATATGGAAGTACATTCTACGTAAAACTTAAAACTAATTAAGATTATGGCGAGTCCCTCATCGTTATATCCTCAAAACGTAGATCTTACAAATTGTGATAAAGAACCTATTCATAAATTGAATAGAATCCAGCTGCATGGAGCAATAGTAAGTTGTGATCTTAATTCATTACAGATAGTTCAATGTAGTTCCAATATTTCAGAATTTCTAAACAAAACAATTGACGAAATTCTTAATCTTTCATTAGAATCAATTATTGGAAATGAAAATTTTGAATCTCTAAAAAAAGCAATTGATCAACAAAAATTTGCGCCCTTAGATTTAGTTGTAGGAAATAAACATTTACTGGTTATTCCTCATGTACATGAATCGCACTGCATTTTGGAACTAGAGCAGCGAGAAGAAGGTGTAGATGCTTTTACCTATCAACAACAATTAACAGATGTGATTACCGGTTTGAGTAATGCCTCCGATGAAAAGCAGATGTGTGATAAAGCAGCCGAGCTGGTCAAGGACTTTTTTGGGTATGATCGCGTAATGATTTATCAATTTGATGAAAATTGGAATGGTGAAGTAATTTCAGAAGCGCGTGAAGAGAACTTGGAAAGTTGGCTAGGCTTACATTATCCTGCAACAGATATTCCTCAACAAGCTAGAAAGTTATTTTTGCAGCAAGGCGTTCGTCTTATTAGTGAAATTACTACAGAAAGTGTGCACATGGTACCTGAAATTTCTCCGGTTACCAATGATATTGTGGATCTTTCTAAAAGTGAGCTGAGAGCACCTTCTTTAATTCATATAGAATATTTACAAAATATGAAAGTTGGCGGTACATTAACCGCTGCCATTGTTTATAATCATACACTTTGGGGGTTAATTGCTTGTCATCATTATAGTCCAAAATTTATAAGCTATCATCAGCGATTATCTTGTAAATTCTTGACCCAAGTTTTTTCAACACAATTAGGTCTAAGAGCTTTCAATACTTCTTTACAAAAAGTAAATAGTTCTTCTGTGATAAGAAATTTACTCATCAAGCAGATGAGTGAAAACTGGAATATAACTGAAGGATTAACAGCATTTGACACCACAATGCTCAATTTAACCGAAGCAAGCGGCGCCGCTGTTTTCATTGATGGAAAACTTACCTCAATAGGAAAAACACCAGATTCTGAAGAAATTCTCAAATTGAATAATTGGTTAACTGAACATAAAAAGGAAGACGATATTTATTTTACGAATAGTATATCTTCTATTTATGATCAAGGATATGCTTTTAAAGAAGTTGCTTCTGGAGTGTTACAAGTAGCTGTTTCCAAAGGGAATAACAAACTATTTTGGTTTAAACCAGAGATCAAAGAAACTGTTTCTTGGGGCGGTAATCCTAATAAACCCGCACAAATAAGTTCAGATGCTAGATTGTCTCCAAGAAAATCATTTGACAAATGGTCTGAAGAAGTTAGTGGTAAATCTGCACCTTGGCTAGATTATGAAGTAGCTGCAGCTAAAGCGTTGAAAGAGAGTATTTCAGAAATTATAATTCAGAAATACGACGAAGTTATGGAGCTTAATCAAAAATTGGAAAAGGCTTATAATGAGCTGGAATCTTTCAGTTATAGTGTATCCCATGACTTGCGTGCACCACTACGCGGAATTGATGGTTTTGCACAGATTATCAAGGAAGATTATTTTGAATCCTTAGATGATTTTGGTAGAAATGCTTTAGAAACGATTATAAAGTCTACCGAAAAAATGAACCTGCTTATAGATGATATTTTACATTTTTCAGGTCTTCATCAAAAGGAAATGCGTGTAGGAAATGTAGATATGAATTCTTTGGTGAATCAGGTCATAGATTTAAATCAAACTGCTATATTATTTCCGAATACAAAAATTGAAATTGATGAATTACCACATGCTACTGGTGATCAATCAATGATAATTCAACTTCTTAGTAATTTGATTAATAATGCTTTAAAGTATTCTCAAGAGAGTCCCAACGCAAAAATACAGATAGGATCATACGTTGAAAATGGTAAAAATGTATACTATATTTCAGACAATGGGATTGGAATAGACATGCAATATAAAGATGCTATTTTTGGAGTATTCAACAGACTTGTAGATGATTCACAATACAGTGGATCTGGTATTGGGTTAGCTATTGTAAAACGCGTGATAGAAAAGCATTTTGGTAATGTTTGGGTAGAAAGCAAACTGGGAGAAAGTACCACATTTAAATTCTACTTTAATTTACCTGAATAGTTTTTTATGAGTAATTATATTTTATGCGTAGAGGATAATGTGAATGATATTCAGTTAATCAAAAGAGTTTTTGATAGAGAATTGGCACATATACCTATACGATATTTAAAAAACGGGGAAGAGGCTCTGAAATTATTTGAAAATGAAGATTTTTTAGTACATTTACCAACACTCATCCTTTTAGATATTAAAATGCGAGGCATTAGTGGCTTGCAAGTATTAGAGAAAATCAAACAAAACGAAAAGCTATCCAAAATACCGGTAGTAATTTTAAGTTCATCTGTGCAACAAAGTGATTTAGATAAAGCATATGGTTTGCATGTGAATAGTTATGTAGAAAAGCCGAAAGATTATCAGCAATTAAAATCTACATTAAAATTATTGTCTGATTATTGGTTTAATGTCAATAAGAATTAGGTTGAAATTATGAAAAACGCCAAAATTAAAATTCTGTTAGTTGAGGACAACCACACAGATGTACAATTGACCAAGAGGCAAATTTTTAAGGTTGATGAAAATGTTATCGTAGAGGTATCTAAAGATTTGATTAGAACAGAAGAGCTATTATTGAGTTTTGAGCCCAATATTGTAATATCTGATTATAGACTTCCGACCTGCAGTGGTATGGATGTTTTAGATTTAGTAGAAAGAAAGGCCAAAGGAACTACATTTATATTTTTAACAGGTGCAATTCATGACGAAGAATTGGCAGCAAATACTATTTTAAGTGGAGCTTCCGGATATTTTTTGAAGAAGAATTTAGCCAAGTTTCATGTGAAGCTAACACCTTATATAAATGCTGTAAGAAACAACAGCCCAATTACACAAGATTCAAAAGAGAGAATAACAGAAAGTAGAAAAACAATTCAAAGTATAGAAGATTTCCTTAAAAATGTTGACAGCATTAATATGTCTCACATAGAAGGAATTCAAAAAATAAGAGAAGATATAGCCAAACTTAGAAAAGATTATGATAATATTTGACCAACTAAAGGATAAAACCACCGCATTACACCAAGAAGCAGAAAAATATAATGATGCTTCCAAAGTTTTAGATCATTCTATTTCGAAAGAAGATTACAAGCAATTACTTATTACCAATTATAGTTCTTATAAAGGCTTGGAAGAATATTTGGTGAAACACAAATTGCTACTTTCAGAAGAGCTACAACAATTTGCCAGTTATAAAAATTCTGATAGGCTTGAAGAAGATCTCAAGTATTTTGATGTAAATGTAGAAACAATTGAAAGACCAATTTTTGATTTTCAGAACCCTTCAAAATCTTCATTAATAGGTGTTTTGTACGTGATGGAAGGATCAATGATGGGCGGAATGATGATTAGTAAAAATTTATTAAAATGCGATTCGTTAACGGAACTTCCAACGCAATGTTTTTTTAATAGAGATGTACAAGATATTTTGAAGTATTGGAACGATTTTAAAAATGCAGTTGCAATCAATACCTATACAAGTGATGAAATAGATGAGGCTATTGCTGGAGCAAATAAAGCTTTTGCGTACTTCAAAGAGGTTCACTTATTTTATCACGTATCTGAAAAAAAATAGAAACTATGACATTTGTCATGTTTTACTAAAAACCATTGCCCTACATTTGAAGTATAATTAGAGAAGGAAACAAACTTCGATAGTTATTTTAGTTCAGGATTGGGTTTAAGTTGTAATATACTTACTAATTATTTGGTTTTGGTAAGAACAGCCGATACTTTTGAGTGTCGGCTGTTTTTTGTTTTTATAGACTTTTAGTTACAAATCTCTTTTCTTTAATAGTGCTAAAGAACCATATACAAAAATTAATGTCCAAACAATTACAATGAAATATTCGTACCAATGTGTTCCATAATCCTTTGTAAATGTTTCACCTACTTGATTGGCTACTGCTTTTACCGCACCAAATTTTGATACTGGTTCTTTCAATAAATTACTCATCGAGTTTAAAGGAAATAAGTCCATAATGTAATCTGTAGTATTACCTTCGGTAAAGACATATTTTTTCAATACTCCATAGGTGATTCCTTCTATGATTTGCCATAATATAAGAAAGCCTAACGCAAACGCAGATCGTTTGATTAAAACACCTAAAAACAAGCAAAATGAAAAGAATCCAACTAGTTTGATAAAGTAGGCGAACAAGTAATCTATATCTGTGGTGATAATAGAAAAGGTTTTAAAATCAGAATAAATTAAACCTAAAATTAAGGTTACCACAGCAATAAAAATGGTTGAGATTACCGAAAATACTACGACGGTTAAAAATTTAGAAAGCACAAATTCCTTCTTACTTAATCCATCTATTAAATTTTGTTTAATGGTTTTATTGCTATATTCATTGGACATCATGGAAACTATGACAACCGCTAAAAATATTTTGAGAAAAGCAGCAATAAAGGTGTTTAAATGCCAAATGTATGGAAAGTTAAAAATTCCCTGTTCTGCCAGATTAAAATGAATACTACCAATGTCAAATTTAATGGCGGCTATAAGCGTTATTAAACACAGTAGAACAAAATAGGCTCCAATAAGTATCTTGCTGGAACGACTGTTCCAAAGTTTTATAAATTCTATTTGTAAAAGACGTTTCATACGGTTTATTGTTGGTTGGCGGTTAGTTGTAAAAATTGCTCTTCAAGACTCTCTTTTCGTTTTACTAAGTGACTTAGAATGATACCTTTTTCAAACAAAAATTTATTCATTTCTGTTGCTGTAACATCTTCATTGAGTATAACTTTGATGTAGTCGTTTTGGTGTGAAACATTACCAAAAGCAGGATTTTCTTTTAACGTGGTTAAGAGTAATTCTTGATTTTCAGATTTTAATTCAAAAAAGCCAAAACTAGCAATCATTTCATCCACTCGACCTGAATACAGCTTTACACCTTTTCTCATAATTACTACGTGCGAACATACTTTTTCTACTTCATCTAATAGGTGAGAGGCTAATAAAATTGTAGTTCCAGTTTGTGCTATTTGTTTAATTAATTCTCTTATTTGATGAATTCCTTGCGGATCTAAACCATTTGTTGGTTCGTCTAAAATGAGAATTTCCGGATCATTCAGTAGGGCAGAGGCAATGGCTAATCGTTGCTTCATACCAAGAGAAAATGTTTTAAATTTATCATCTCTACGATCCCAAAGTTCTACCAAACGAAGTTTTTCTTCAACCTTGTTAGCCGGAACTCCCTTAATTTTACAAACTAAATTTAAGTTAGCAGCAGCTGTCATGTACGGATAAAAATTGGGTCTTTCTATAATAGCACCAACTTTTTTCAAAGCATTGTTTGTAGATTCTTCACCGTTGAACCACTGGAAATCGCCAGAAGTTTTATTGACTACGTTTAAGACAATACCAAGGGTTGTAGACTTTCCACTTCCGTTAGGGCCCAAAATACCGTAAACGTTTCCTTTTTCAATGGTAAATGATAAATTGTTTACCGCGGTAAGTCTTCCGAATTTTTTGGTAAGATTATTTATTGTTAGAATAGTATTCAAAATGTAGATATTTTTTTTGATTGGCTATATAAACTTGACGAGGAAAAGTACATTTTGTTACAGGATAATTTTAAATTTGAAGAAAACGTATTTTCATGGGAGATGATTTGATGTCTAAAAAGAAACCGAGCTTTCCAATTTCTAAAGAGCTCGATTTGTATTTGAGTGAATATAGTAGAAACATAAAAATTCCTATTTTTTATGAAGATTTGCTGCGGTTCTCAGGATCAATTGTGGTGTATGATGAAGATGATAACGATACGCTTTGGCTTCGGGTTTTTTATAATGAATTTGAACGCGAGGAAATTGACTATGCTTTGAAAAAAGTATATTCTATTCTTATTTCTGATGGTAATGATGATATTCTTCAGTATTTAAATGTAGACACTATAGATTTCTGTACTTTCGGAAATTCACAACCTTTTCGCGTGAAAGTTAGAAATATTTTGAATGATAATTTCACCTATTTCTATATCAAAAAAGCTGATGCATCTCGGATTTACGGGTTGGAATTAGAGCATATGCTTTCGCCTTATAATTTGAATTATTTGGTCTATAAAGACACTTTGATAGAAGAGCATATTGCAGGAATTCCAGGAGATATTTTTATCAAAGAGCATTTACCGTCACTCACAGAGTTTCAAAAATCTCAAATAGCAAAGGAGTTTGTAAAGTTCAATGAACGCTGTATGATTCGTCTTTTGGGTGATATGCGCAGTTATAATTATGTAATTGTGGCGACACCAGATTTTGATCATGTGGTTTATAAAATTAGACCTATTGACTTTGATCAACAATCTTATGAAGGCAGGTTGAAAATATACAGACCACAGTTTTTCAAAGAAAATAATGTAATGGTAGACCTTGTGAGGTCAAAACTTCAAAAAACATCTATTGGTCAATATAAAATAGAAGAACGCTCCATAGTTGCTAAGCGAATTTTGAATAAGTTGGAACAATTAAGAGCGCTACTAAATTGTATGGAATCAGATCACATCTCTAAACCGGAATATGTAGAAAGTTTGCGTGGGGAAATATTTAATTTCACCAATGATATAAAGTTTAAAAAAGCTGAGAACATGGGGGAAATAGTGAGATCGGCGCTAGATTTTATTCGTAGAAATTATGAAGATGTAAATATGAAAAGTCTATTTTAAATTTTGGGAAAGAAAATATCCAATCTTTTCAGGCTCTACATTTACGCCAACTACTTTTCTGTTAGCATCGATTAAAATACTGTAGGGAATACTGTAAAATTCATAGTAGGACACAATAGGACTATCAAATTCATTTCCAGATCGTAAATGATTCCAAGTTAAATTGTCTTTTGCTATGGCTTTTTTCCACGGTTCCATTTCGTCTTCCAAAGAAATACTTAACACATCAAATCCTTTACTGTGATATTTGTTATATACGCTTACAATATATGGATTTTGTTTGCGGCAGGGAACACACCAACTAGCCCAAAAATCTACCAATAAATAAGGAGCGGAAATTGTAGAAGAATTTATGGTTTCTTCTTGTAAATTGTACAAATCAAAATCTTTGAAGGTACTACCAATGCCAAATTTTTCAAGTTTTTCTAAAGATTGGTTGATAACGAATAAATCAGTTGAAGTTTGTTTGCTTGTATCTAATTGTTGTTTGAAGTCGGTAACTTCTTCGGCACTTAAAATCCAACTTTCAGAAGCAATTTTAGCCAATAATTTTCCACTCAAACTATGTGACGGATTTTCTGTAATGAATTTTGATAAAGAATCTTTCAGTCTGAAATTAAAATCAGCATCATTATAGTGATCTTCTAAAAATGATTCAAAATGATGTTGTTTTTGTTGACTTTCAGAACCTGTAACGCTAGTTAATTTTAGATGTTCCGGAGAATTGAAAGTGATGTGTATTTCAGAATTTTCTACATATAACCACGCTAATTTTGACTTGTCATCTAACGTGATCCAACTCTGAATAGGAAAAGGAACTTTCCCATTGAAGGTAAATTGATTGTTACTAACTAAAACACTGTCTTTGGAGTTTGGCGTGTTTAAAAACACATAACCGTTGTAGTTTCCGTTTTCAAATTCTCCCTGAATTTGGAAACCATCTGTTGACTTTTGCGAACAACTTGCGAGCAAAACCAAACTCCAAAAAAGTGTAAAATATTTCATGTTAGTTTTTCTCTTCCTTGTTGAAATATACTAAGTAATAGTACATTTGGCGTTCTTCGTCCCAACCTTTTTCAACAAATTTATCGGCACTTTCAGGATTAATGAAATCCATCTTAATCTGTACGTTGGTGTCTAGATTAATCACGTTTTTCATTTTCTTACGTGCGTCAGAAACAGCCTTGTTAGCAATAGGAAAGTTAGAAACGTCTTCAATGCTGTATTTTGGACCTTTTTCAACTTTGTAATGTTTGAATTCCGGAATTAAATCTGGATTTTCCATTACTTCATTCAAGAAATTGGTTTCTTCAAACTCGTCATTTTTAGCAAAGTGATTCACCGCACGGTTCATGAACATTACTTCTTCTTTCTTGTCTTCTGCAGGTAAAACCACGTCTTTTGCGAAGTCTTTACAGAATTTCAAATACTTTTTAGTGAAGAAGTTTTCATCGGTTAATGCATCAACATTCAAAAAGTTTTCCAGCCAATATTTAGTGTCGTAACGGTTACTGTCTACTGATAGAATTTTGTAACCGTCACTTTGATTCTTGTTCATAATCAAACATCCTTTGTCTAGTTTGTTGATGTTGATTCCTTGCTGAATAAGAATGTTGATATCGTTTCCTGCGTCTTCAAACTGAAGAAAATCGTGCTTTAACTCACTCTTAAAAATACCAATGGCATCTACTTTTTCATTGTCTAAAACCACATCTTGAAGGTACGCAACATACACTTCTCCTGGTTTTATATGTGGGTGGTTCGATTGCTCAAACAAGTGTGTAGCAATCTTTTTTGAGTTTTCGTGAATTGAATTTGGGTTTGTAAAAACCTCTGCAGCAATTTTGTACAATTCATTAAATTCTAAATCTACATCATCATCAAAGCGCAGGTAATTTTCTTCTTTATCGCGGAACGGTTTAAAGAAATATTCTTTTAACAAACCTAAAATTTCATCGTTTAGTTTGTATGGGTTTTCAGAAAAGAAAACGCCTTCACTTTTACTTTTGTTTCCCACTCTGTGAATGGATAAACTTTCAATGTGCGTTGGATATAAGTTGATCATTTTTTTTAGTTACAAAGTTACTGAGTTACTAAGATTCTTTGATTTTATTGATAAAACTAACAAGCATTCGCTCTAACTCTCTGGTTTTTTCATAGATTTCTATGAAAATTTCTTTTGGTATAAAATTTAAATTAAAAGCAATTTCAATTTGGGTTTGAAGTTCAAAGATAGAGCTTAATGCAATATTTAAATACTTTAAAAAGTCTCTTCTTCCATCACGTCCATAGCCTTCTGCAATGTTACTAGGAATTGATATAGCACTTCTTCTAATTTGTGATGTGAGATTGTATTGTTCTTCTTTTGGAAATGCTTCTGTTACTTTATAGATACTCGTAACCAAATTCATTCCTTTTTGCCAAATTAATAAATCTCGAAAAGTAGCCATATCTTAGAAACTTTGCTGCTTTGGTACTTAGAAACTAATTAGAAATTAATTCCAGTTTTCATCAAAATCCATGTCTCCGTAACCGGATAGGTCGTCATCATCATCGGTTCCAAAATCATCAAAACCTTCGTTGAAATCTACTTTTTCTGCTTCAAAATCTTTTTCAGGAGCATTTGCTGGCAATTCGCCATGCGAAAATAAAAGTATCGGATAGGTAATGCCTGGTTCTGGTTCGCTCATTTCTCCCAATTCTACAAAGAATGTCCACATGCTAAAAAAATCGTACACGTAGATCAATCGGTTATCATCTTCGGAAATCACATCTTCCAGGGTTGTTTCGTTCATCAATCTAACGTCAGTAGAACCGTCGCTCATATCAAATAACGAAATTTCATCACCTTGATTCCAATCTTCATCACTCACGTAAAAAGAAGCCATTTCGCTACCGTCAAACCCAAAAGCTTGTGTAAGTGCATTATGGAAATCTTCCATAGTTACATCTCCGTCTATAGCAACGTCTCTGATAACGTCTTCTTCGGCGTCTAAAATAATTCTGAATTTATATATCATGTACTAAAATTGGTTTTGAAAATATTAGTGTGCTACTGCTTTCTTGTTTTCTAAAAGTAAGTAAAATTGTATTCCAAAAATAATAGAAGCAACTACTAAATGGATGGTTTGTGAAGTAAAAGGGAAGTGGAAATAGAACATTACAATTCCGCTAACAACTTCTACCAAAAGCAGCGCAATTACCCAATTGATTTTTGAATACCCCAAAAGTAATTGTTTGTTTTTCCAAAACAAAAAGGCATTTATCAACAATACAATAATGGAGAACGATCTGTGAATGTAAAATTGCCAGCTAGGATCGCTTAACCAAAGTTGTTTTGCGTGTTCGCCATAAATATCTGCCTGAATATCTACAAACTGACGTACTTGTGTACCCAATACAATTTGTATTAATGTAAATACAATCGCCAATATATTTACCAGCGTAAAGGGTTTGAATTTCTTTTGATTTTTTGCTGTATCCGAATTTAAATACAATACATATAAAATCATTGCTACAATGACCAAAGCCATTACCATGTGAACGGTGATTTTTTGAGGTAGCAAGACTGAATAAACTACGGTGGCACCCAACCATGCCTGAAAGCCCATGGCAAAAACTACCAACCAGGATAGTATGGTAATCGCTTTTTTCTTTTTCCATAAGCTGAAAGAAGCAATAGCCATGATTAATGTAGCCAAACCTGCTAAAGCACCCACTAAACGATTGATAAACTCTGTCCAGGTATGGTACGGATTAAAAATAGCATAATCGTGTTTGGTATATTTTTCCCAATTTGTTGCTTCAAAATTGTTAGCAGAAGTAAAATCTTTAGCAGCTACTTTCAAAGTTTCTTCTAAAATAATTACTTGTCCTTTTTTGTATGCATGATCAGGTTTCCAGACTAATTGTTCTGCATTAGTAGGCGGAATATAATATCCGAAACATTTTGGCCAATCAGGGCAACCCATTCCACTACCGGTCATACGTACCACAGCACCGGCAACAATTACTAAATACACTAAAACCAGCGTAGTTTTAGCAATTGAATTGAAGTATTTTTTCATTTTAAGTGTTTATTTAACCGGATTTAATCCTAATTTTTCTCCTTTTTTGAGCATAAATTGATACGCAGCTTCGTATTCATTCGGAATTTCACCTTCCAGAATTGCTTCTTTTATGGCGTCTTTGATCATTCCAATTTCACGAGACGGCTGTAAGTTGAAGATTTCCATAATTTCTTCCCCACTAATTGGTGGTTGAAAATTACGAACATGATCTCTTTCTTCTACTTCAACAATTTTTTGTCTAACAATCTTAAAATTATGGTGGTATTTGGTAAATTTTCTTGGGTTTTTGGTTGTAATATCGGCTTCGCAAAGCGTCATTAAATCTTCTACAAAATCTCCGGCATCAAAAATGAGTCGGCGCACAGCAGAATCGGTGACCATTTCTTGCGCCAAAACAATTGGGCGAGAACTCATGGAAACCATTTTCTGAACATATTTCATTTTATCGTTCAGTGGCATGTGTAAACGTTTGAAAAGTTTATAGACCATTTTTCCACCAACAAATTCATGTCCGTGGAATGTCCATCCTACCTTTTTATCAAAACGTTTTGTGGGTGCTTTTCCTATATCGTGTAACAAAGCAGCCCAGCGCAACCAAAGGTTATCGGTATTTGGGGCAATGTTATCAACCACTTCTAAAGTATGCCAAAAGTTGTCTTTATGGCGTTGTCCTTCTTTTTCTTCAATGCCTTGCAGATTGGTTAATTCGGGCATAATTAGTTTTAGAAGTCCGGTTTTGTGCAATAATTTAAAACCAATAGAAGGTTTAGGAGATAGAATAATTTTATGCAATTCGTCTACAATTCGCTCTCCCGAAATAATTTTGATGCGTTCTTTATTGCGCGTAATGGCATTTAAAGATTCCTCTTCAATTTGAAAATTAAGTTGAGTAGCAAATCGAATGGCACGCATCATACGCAATGGATCATCAGAATACGTAATATCGGGATCCAAAGGAGTTCTGATAATTTTATTTTCAAGGTCTTGTATACCATTAAACGGATCTAATAAGGCGCCAAAATTCTCTTTATTTAAAGAAATAGCCAATGCGTTGATGGTGAAATCTCTTCGGTTTTGATCGTCTTGTAAAGTGCCATCTTCCACTAAAGGATTTCTAGAATCTTCTCGGTAACTTTCTTTACGGGCGCCTACAAATTCTAGCTCAATATCATCGGTTTTTACCATGGCGGTGCCATAGTTTTTAAACACTTGTACTTTAGCCTTGTTGGGTAAAAGTGATGCTACTTCTTGAGCCAGTTCAATACCACGCCCAACAGCCACCACATCAATATCTTTTGCAGTACCTCTTTCTAACAAAAAATCTCTTACAAAGCCACCAATTACATAACTGTCTACTTGCAAATTGTTAGCAGCAGTTGCTATGGTTTCAAAAATGGGATCTTGTATGGCTTGTTTTGTATCTTTTGTATTCACTTTTATGAGTGTTGTATTTGGGTTAGGGATTGAGGCATTTGTTCAAGCTCTTTTGTTTTATGAAATAAAATAAAAAGCGACTGCCGAAAGCCCGCCGCACGCTGAGTGCGGAACCTTCATTAAACTAAAACTATTTGCGAATTATTTTAAAAAGTCCGCTTCCACTTAATTTGATAATAGTAGAAGGTTGTTCGCAAATTTTTTCGCGGTGCAAATTTACTACATAGTCCACACCTGATAAAATTTCGTTACTGATTTCTTTGAACGATTTTGGAGTAGGAGCACCACTAATATTGGCCGATGTTGAAACAATTGGCCTGTTCAGCTTTCTAATAAGTTGCTGACAAAATTCGTCTTTGACAACCCGAACCGCCAAAGTGTTATCGGGAGCAATGAGGTTTTTAGCCACGCCATTTGGGTTGTCATAGATAATCGTAGTTGGTTTATCAGAATGATCTATAAGGTCGTATGCCGCATCTGGAATTTCACGGAAAATACGTTCTAGCATTATCACGTCTGATACTAAGCATATCAATGCTTTGCTTTCCTCTCGTTGTTTTAAGGCGTATATTTTTTGTACTGCTTCTTCGTTTCGTGCATCACAACCCAATCCCCAAACCGTATCGGTAGGGTAGAGTAGTGTACCACCTTCTTTGATTATTTGAATGCTTTTATGGAGTTCTTCTTTCATAATTTTATCAAATTCACAAAATTAGTACAATTTATTCTAATGCTATATTTTGATGACTTGGAATAATAAAAACAAACATTGTTTTTATTTGTTTCTTATATTGCCACGCAAATTTAAATTTTGTTTATGGCATTGAAGCAAGATCAAATCGTGTATGTACTTCATAAAAAGGGAATTCCTTCTCATTATAAAGGATTGCAACGTTGCTGTGAATTGAATGGTACGATTTTAAAATTCAGGGAGTTTTCTGTTTTTAACAGGATGTATAAAGGATTGATTCAGGGAAATATAAAAGAATTTGGTAAGCAGTTTATTAATTTATTTTTCATGTTGTCATTACTGTTTACAAAAAACAAGAAAGTTGTTTTAGGGATAGCTCCTTATGACTATAAACTTAATTTTTTATTATATTTTCTAAAAAACCATCAATTATATTATCATACATCATGGACTTTTTGGGATGGAAAATATTATCCAAAGAAAAAAAGAGTTACTCCAGACCTTTTAAATAAATGGAAGTTTTTTTTAGAAGAAAAATCAAAGCACATATTTGCTGTTTCAGCAAAATCTAAAGCACAGCTTATTAAATATTATGAAATTCCTTCAGATAAAGTTTCTTTGGTTTACCATACTGTTGATCCTATTTTTTATAAACAGTTAGATGTTGAAAGAGATGATCATGGTTTTATTTTTTTGGGTAGATTTGAAGAAGATAAAGGGTTAATGGAGGCCATTCATTTTTTTAAAGATCATCCTCTTTTTCGTTTTACCTTGGTGGGTAAAGGAAGTCTGGAAGAGGAAGTAAAACAAATTGCAGCGACATCGGATAACATATTTTATCAAGACTTTTTAGACTCAAAAGAAGAAATAGCTAAATTTTTACAATCGAATACTTTTTTAGTTTTGAATTCAAAAAGATCTAAAGAGTGGGAAGAACTTTTTGGTGTTGCCATTATAGAGGCAATGGCGAGTAAAACTATTCCCATTGCAACAAGTCACTCGGGTCCAAAAGAAGTAATTTCAAATGGTGTTGATGGTTTTTTATTGGATGAGGATGAGATTATCAGGTTTTTTGATAAACTGGAAGCACATACTTTAGATATCGAGAAATTACAGAAATCTTGCTATAAAAGGGCTCAGGATTTTACTATTGAATCTATTGCCACTAAATGGAATCCTATTTTTAAAGATTAATTTTTTGTTTTAGCTTAATAGAGTCTGTTAAGGGAAGTCCTTTGAAAAAAGCTACTACTAAGTAAAAACTCTTTTTAGGTTTTACAATAGCGGTAAGTAAATACCTCAAAAATAGAAAATAGCGTACAAATTGATAGATGAAAAATCCTTGATGTTTTTGAATCACATACATCATAGACGTTTTTAGCTCTAACTTTTTCTTTTTCTGGCTTTTTTGACTTTTGCCTTCGTAGTGAATATACGATGTTGTAGGGATGTAATAAGTTTTCTTTCCTAGCTTTTTTAAGCGATAACACAAATCACTTTCTTCATAAAACAAGAAAATATTTGTGTCAAATCCTCCAACTTCATGAAAATCCTCAGCTTTACAAAACATAAAACTTCCATTTACATAATTTACTTGGATAGGTTGATTATAAGAAGCTTTTCTCTTCGGATATTTTTTAGGAAACAAAGTTTCTAATCCAGTGTTTCCAAGAAGTATTTTCGAGGCAGATATAAAATGATCAAAACTATGAGATTGCCCTTTTTTCTGCATTACTATAGATGGGCCACACACAGCAGTATCTCTATGTTCTTGCATAAAATTGTAGCAATCAGTAATGCAATCGTTCTGCATTAAAGTGTCGTTATTTATAAAAGCATAGTAGTGAGCATTAGCAAATTGCACACCTAGCATATTACCACCTCCAAAACCTGTATTGATTTTACTTCTAAAGAGAAAAACATGCTTGCTATTCAAATCTTTAATATCTTTTGCTAACAATTCATAATCTTCCCTTTCAGAATTATTGTCGATCACAACAATCTGTAATGAAATTTTGCTACTGGTTTTTTCAAAAATACTTTGAATACATGCAGTGGTATAAGAAGATGTGTTGTAGTTAATAATAACTACTGCAACGTCGTAAATCATAAATTACAGATGCTTTTGTAGAAAGTTGGAAAGATGTTCTTGAAATAGTTCGGGCGTAAATACTTCATAAAATGATGCATACTGTTGAATAATTTCTTTTCTTTTTTTATGTTGAAACAACTCAGGTTTGAACTCATCTAAATGAATAGCCTTGTGTTGTTCTTCTTTTTGTAAATTCCACCCTTCTTTCTTCGTGAAAGGTGCAAATATAGCAAAAGTAGGCACTTCCAAAGCTTTTGCCATGTTTACAGCACCGCCTTCGTTTCCAATTAATGCTGAACAGTGAGAAACAATACCCAGAAAACCACGAAGTGAATCAGAGAAAACATTGAATTTAATCTTTGATTGGGAATGTGCGTTACATAAGTTGTAAATGGCCTTTGCTTGCTCTTCTTGTGGTGGAATGTAATTGAATAAAATGGTATAATTACCAGCGTTACAAATTTGATCGATTACTTTGGCCATGTAAGTCGCTGGATAGGTTTTAGGCTCGCTACTACCTAAAACACTAATCATAATAATTTTTTCAGTTTCAGAAATAGCGTTTTCTAGCAAAAATTTCCTTGCAGCAATCTTTTCTTCTTTGGAGAGGTATATTTTGGGTTTAGTAATCAGTTTTGTTGGGTTTAACTGAAAATCATCCAGTAATGTAATCCTATTTTTTATAGCTAAGGTCATATCAGGATCTGTAACTGTATGTGTATTATACGTTTTGGTATAGATCCAGGAGGTATAGGTCTTGTGATATGATATTTTTCTGGACGCTTTGGAGGCTAAAGTAATTAGATTACTTTCCAATTTTCCGTAAGCATCAATCACAACATCGTAATGCTCTTTTCTAATTGCTTTCAAAAATTGAAGAAACTGACTCCTGTTGTTTCTAAATTCTTTTTTAAAAACAATTACCTTATCAATATTTGGATGATGATCTGTAACAGCCAATGTATTGTCATTTGCTACAAAATGTATGGTAGCAGAAGGATATTTCTGTTTTAGATTATCACAAATGATGGTACTTGTAAGTACATCGCCAATCATTTTTTGCTGAATTACTAGAAATTTCATGCTATCATATATGATTACGAAAGTATAGGTTTTTTTAAGAAAATAAAACACTCTATTTTTGTTGAAATTTTTTAAGGAGATGAATACCGATCCAATTTCAGTAATTATTAGTACTTACAATGCAGAGGCATGGTTAGAGAAAGTTCTTTGGGGATATGAAGCTCAGACTTTTAAGAACTTTGAAATTGTAATTGCAGATGATGGGTCTGGTCCTGCAACCAAAGAGTTACTTTCTTCTATTAAAAAGCAAGTTTCTTATAAAATAGTGCATGTTTGGCAGGAAGATGAAGGTTTTCAGAAATCTAGAATTTTAAACAAAGCTATCGTAGCGTCTTCTTATAATTATATTTTAATGAGCGATGGTGACTGTATTCCTAGAAAAGATTTTCTTCAAGTTCATGCAGATTATAGAGAGAAAGGTTATTTTCTTTCGGGCGGATATTTTAAATTGCCAATGGATATTTCTCAAAAAATAACGAAAAAAGATATTTTAGAAGGGAAATGTTTTGATATTGATTGGTTAAAGAAGAACGGGTTAAAATCATCATTCAAAAACTCAAAATTAACCGCAGCAGGCTCAAAAGCATCTTTTTTAAATAAAGTGACGCCTACCAATGCAAGTTGGAACGGACACAATGCTTCGGGCTGGAAAGAAGATCTTTTGGCAGTGAACGGGCTTAACGAGAGAATGCAGTATGGAGGTCAGGATCGTGAATTGGGAGAGCGTTTGTTTAATTATGGAATTAAATCTAAACAAATACGTTACAGTGCCATTTGTGTTCACCTAGACCATGCAAGAGGCTATAAAACACCAGAATCAATCGCTTTCAACGTCGCAATAAGAAAAGAGGTGAAGGAAAACAAAATTTACTGGACTCCAGTAGGAATACAAAAAGATTAGTTTTTGTATTCTTTTCGTTGCCTATCAACTTCTAAATAGCGCTCTTTAATACCTTGAGCATTGATTTTAGAAATTAGATAACCATTATACCCATCTAAAATTCCTAGCCTGATAATGTATTTCTTTAAAAACCTAAACAATGGTTTTAGATAATAATGAAAAAAAGTTGGTTTTATTCCTTTTTTGAAAAGTTCTTGCCCTCTTAATTTACCGTAATATAAAATTCGTCTGGTGTAATCTTCTTCAGATTTAAAAAAATGATGCTCCAATTTATTTTTCAAGACAGTAGAAGAACCTTCATAAATAAGACCTTCATGAACAATTCTGTTTTTGTCATAATGAACATTAGTTTTTAAAAATAATCGTTGTTGTTTATCTGTTTGAAAACCAGAGTATTTTAATGGTTTTCCATTCATGATAAATTGTCTATAAAAATAATAAACCTCATGACCAGGTTTTTCAAGAACATTAAGAATTTCATTCTGAAGAGGAGCTGTAATAACTTCATCTGCATCTATAAATAGTACCCAATCAAAATTTGTTTTAGACAATGCATAAGATCTTTGCGTCATGTAGTTTTCAAAAGCATGTTGGTAAGCAGTAATGTTAGGTGCTTTTTGAAGAAATTCCCAAGTACCATCTGTACTGTAGGAGTCTATAACTACAATTTCATCTGCAAACGATAAACTATCAATACAATTTTTTATATTGTTAATTTCGTTAAGAGTTATGACTAGTGCAGATATTTTTTGTCTCATAAATATTTTGCTAAACTACAAAGATACAAAGTCCTTTTTTCAAAAAAATGAATTCTCAAGGCCTTTTTTATGTAACAATAATTATTTTTGCATTTGATAAATGATTTAAGTTTTGAAAATATTAATTACCGGGATTGCTGGTTTTATCGGTTCGCATGTGGCAGAAGCTTTTGCAGAACAAGGTCATGAAGTTTTTGGAGTTGATAATTTTAACGATTATTATGATGTTGGTCTAAAGCGAATGAATGCTGCAGATGTTGTAAGTAAAGGAGTTAAGATTATAGAAGCTAATTTGCATGAAGATCTTTCCGGGATTTTACCGGAATCTGTAGACTATATTTTTCATTTTGCGGCACAGCCAGGTATCTCTGCGAGTACATCATTTTCTGATTATCAAAAAAATAATGTTTGGGCAACACACCAATTATTAGAGTGGACAAAAAAGTGTAGCCCAAATGTGAAGTTATTTGTGAATATTTCAACTTCATCTGTTTATGGGAGAGTAGCCAATTTGAAAGAAACAGAACTCACGTTGCCAGTTTCTAACTATGGCGTTACAAAATTAGCTGGCGAACAATTAGCTTTAGCTGAGCAACGTAGCGGAACCATGAAAGCTTGCTCTCTTCGTTTATATTCTGTTTATGGGCCACGAGAAAGACCTGAAAAGCTTTACACAAAACTTATCAAATCAATTTATGAAGATCTTCCTTTTCCTTTATTTGAAGGAAGTGAAAAGCATTCTCGTAGTTTCACATTTGTAGGCGATATTGTTGCAGCAATGTTGGCTGTTATAGGTAAAGAAGAAATACTAGCTGGTGAAATTATAAACATTGGTTCTTCTGCAGAACATACCACAAAAGAGGGGATTGAGCTTATAGAAAAAATAATAGGCAAAAAAGCTATTTTAGAAACCAAACCTCCTCGACCTGGAGACCAATTAAGAACTACAGCAATCATAGACAAAGCTGAAGAGTTATTAGGTTACAGTCCTAATACTTCTTTTGAAGAAGGATTAAGAAAGCAAGTTGCGTGGTACACAGAAAAATTTATAGTGAACGCTTAAAAAGGCAGAGTTTAAGATTGTTGTTTTCTTAACCTTTTCACTTCTTTGTACCGCTCAGCTACACCTTTAGCATTTATTTTAGAGATGGTATAACCATTTTTACCATCTAATATGCCAAAGCGAATAATATATTTTTGAAAGAATTTAAAAGCCGGTTTTATCTTTTGAACAAAGAATCCCGGTTTTTTATTTTTTAGAAATAGCTCTTTACCTTTTAATTGTCCATAAAAAAGAATTCTTCGGGTGTAATCTTCTTTTGATTTGTAAAAATGATGATCTAATTTTTCTTTTAAAATTCCGGTAGTTCCGCTTGTAATTAATCGTTCGTGAACAAGTCTTTCAGGTTCAAAAAAGGTATTTTCTTTATTGAAAAGGCGTAATTGTTTATCGGTTTGAAAACCGCAGTACTTTAAAGGAACTCCATTCATAATGAACTTTCTAAAAATATAATACGCATCTTTTTGAGGCGACTTTAAAATTTCTAGAATTTCATTTTTAAGATTTGGAGGAATCACTTCATCAGCATCAATAAACAAAACCCAATTATGAGATGCCTTTTGTAATGCATAGTTTTTTTGACTTGTATAATTTTCAAAAGGATGTTGAGAGGATTGTACATGAGGTAAACTTTGCAGATATTCCCAAGTTCCATCTGTACTAAAAGAATCAATAATTACTATTTCATCTGCAAAAGAAATACTCTTGACGCAATCTTTTATGTAATTGATCTCGTTAAGCGTAATAACAACTGCAGATAGTTTTTGCATTGATTGGAATGGTTATTTTTCAACGGCAAATATAAAATAAATGTAATACCTTCTTGTTTTGTTTTTATAAAGAATGGTGAAATGCTACTCTAGAGATTTAGATATTTTAGAATCAAAAAAAGCCTTTTACTCATCTTAGAGAAAAAGGCTTTTTAATAAAATTATGTGTATAAATTTTAAACTGCTACGTCATATTCTCTTAACGCATTGTTCAAAGAAGTTTTAAGGTCTGTAGACGCTTTACGTTTTCCAATGATCAATGCACAAGGAACCTGAAATTCACCAGCAGCAAATTTCTTAGTATAACTTCCAGGAATTACTACAGATCGTTCAGGAACTCTTCCTTTCATTTCAATAGGTTCGTCGCCCGTAACATCAATAATTTTTGTAGAAGCAGTTAATACTACATTTGCTCCAAGAACGGCTTCTTTTTCTACTTTTACACCTTCAACTACAATACATCTAGATCCAATAAAAGCACCGTCTTCAATGATAACCGGTGCAGCTTGTAATGGTTCTAAAACGCCACCAATACCAACACCACCGCTCAAGTGAACATTTTTACCAATCTGTGCACAACTACCAACGGTAGCCCAGGTATCAACCATAGTACCTTCATCAACATATGCACCAATATTCACATAACTTGGCATCATGATAACTCCAGAAGAAATATAAGCTCCATGGCGTGCAACGGCGTTAGGAACTACTCGAATTCCTTTTTCTTTATAACCACTTTTTAATGGAATTTTGTCATGGTATTCAAAAATTCCAGCTTCCAATGTTTCCATTTTCTGAATAGGGAAATAAAGCACAACACCTTTCTTTACCCACTCATTTACTTGCCAACCATCTTCCGTAGGTTCGGCAACTCTTAAAGCTCCTGTATCTAGCAAATAGACAACTTCTCTAATAGCTTCAATTGTTTTTTCTTCAGTAAGCAAGGATCTGTCATCCCATGCTTTTTCTATAATTTGTTGTAAATCTTTCATTAAACTACTTTTATTTATTCTGGTATTTTAATTTCTGTGGTAAAGATAGAATCTTAAAAATGAATAGCCCTCCTAATTTTACAGGTATCACAATTTTAACCTATTTTTACAAAAAAAATAAATGGCTAGAATTTTAGCAATCGATTACGGAACCAAAAGAACAGGAATAGCAATAACAGATGAATTACAAATCATAGCTTCTGGTTTAACCACAGTGAATACGCCAGAGCTCATTTCTTTTCTGAAGGATTATTGTGCTACGGAAAATGTAGAAACCATAGTTATAGGAGAACCTAAACGAATGAATAATGAAGCTTCCCAAAGCGAAGTACATATTCAGAAATTCTTAGAAAAATTACAAATAGAACTTCCTCATATTCCTACCGAGCGTGTAGATGAAAGGTTTACATCAAAAATGGCATTTCAATCTATGATCGATGGAGGTTTAAAGAAAAAGCAGCGTGCCAACAAAGCTTTGATCGATGAAATTTCGGCAACAATTATTCTTCAAACGTATTTAGATGGCAAAAGATAACGTAGGTTTCAGTTTCTTTGTACTTTTGCAATTCTAAGATTAAATCAAATAAAGTAGTATGATTTTACCAATTGTAGCATACGGAGATCCGGTATTACGCAAAAAAGCGAAAGATATAACAGCAGAATATCCTAACCTTCAAGACTTAATTGCCAACATGTTTGAAACCATGTATGGCGCGTATGGAGTAGGTTTGGCGGCGCCACAAATTGGGTTGCCAATTCGTTTATTTGTTATAGATGCTTCTCCATTTGCTGAAGACGATGATTTAACTGAAGCCGAAAAGGAAACTTTAAAAGATTTTAAAAAGGTTTTTATCAATGCAAAAATTGTTGAAGAAACAGGAGACGAGTGGGGGTTTACAGAAGGTTGTTTGAGTATTCCAGATATTCGTGAGGATGTTTTCAGAAATGAAAAAATCAAAATTGAATATTACGATGAAAATTTTGAAAAGCATATGGAAGAGTACGATGGCTTGGCAGCACGTGTAATTCAACATGAATTTGATCATATTGAAGGAGTTTTGTTTACAGACAAACTTTCTTCTCTTAAAAAGCGTTTATTAAAAGGTAAACTAGGCAATATCAGCAAAGGAAAAGTAAAAGCAGAATATAGAATGCGTTTTCCAGATGCCAAAAAAGCACGTTAATTTTTTTTGATTACTTATTAAAAAGTAGATATTTGCGCCTCTAAAAAATAACATATGAGTTTAGATAAAATTGTAGCTATATCAGGTAAACCGGGATTATACGAATTACAAACACAAACCAGAACAGGTTTTGTTGCCAAATCTTTATTAGATGGCAAAAAAATTACTGTAGGAATGCGTAGTAATGTTAGTGTACTTTCAGAAATTGCTATCTATACATTGCAAGAAGAAATGCCTCTTCGTGAAGTTTTTGCTAAGATTCAAGAAAAAGAGAACGGTGGTGAAACTGCTGTGAAACATAAAGATTCTAAAGATAAGCTAGAAGAATATTTCTTTGAAGTTTTACCAGATTATGATGAAGATCGCGTTTATCCTAGCGATATTAAAAAAGTGGTTCAGTGGTATAATTTATTGGTAAAAAATGGTTTTAATGACTTTACTGATACTACTGAAACTAGTGAAGAAAATACCGAAGTAACAGCAGAAGAGACTAAAGAAGACTAATTTTTTAGTTTTACATATCATAAATAAAAAACCGACCAGAAATGGTCGGTTTTTTTGTGAAACCTAAAAATTAAATCTATGAATTATGTCAGAATTCTGACGAACCACATGCATTAAATCAACGTCATATCATTCTCTTCTTTTGGAGATCTACTATCCCAAATAATTTCGGCTAGTTGAATCAACACTTTTATATTTTCTTTTATAGTTAAGTTTTGTTTTTCAGACTCTAATGATTGATTTACAGAATATTCTGCAATAATATTGGACATTTCTCTTTTGCCAAACTTTTGTTTTAAACGTAAATAAATTTCATAATCAAAGAACTTTTTACACGTGAATTTACGTTTGAATATACATGAAACCAATTCACGTTTCATAATGGAGGTAGCACTCTTTACGTTGTTAAGTTTAACTCCAAGTGTTTTATAGCTCATAAGATTTATAATACTTGATAAACGTTCTTTTTGTACAGAGTTTTGGTAAAAAGAACTCACAATGTTTACATCAGAATTCTCAATTTCTGTAATCAATTCCTTGAAGTTGGAAAAATCCATCAACATTTCAGGATATGTAAAACCAACAAAATTAAGATCTTCAAATTCCGCCATGTACAACATTCCTAGTCGTATAGCTTCTGTTTTACCTACACTGGTTTTATAGTTACAAATGGTGATGTGATTTTCTCTTCCTTTTCGTAACTGATAAAGAATATTGAGTGTATCGTCGGTGCTTCCGTCATTTATAAAACAAAGATGAAAACCAGAGTGGGTATCAATAAAATCAATAAAATTCTCATTAATCAAAATATCTTCTACATTGTGACAAGGAACTACCAAGCCTACACAAGATTTTTCTATGATGGTTGGAATTTTACTTCTTTTAACATTTTCCTTCGGACATCCTAGTATTTTTATTACCGCAGCACTTAATTCATCAATATTGATAGGTTTTCTTAAATACTCATAAACACCCAATTTCAAAGAATCAATAATTAATTTTTCACTGGTATTACCGGATAAAACTAAAATAGGAATTTGATCTCCTTTTTGTTCTCGTATATATCGGATAATATCTAAACCACTAATAGTAGGCATGTTCATATCCACAATAACCAAATCTGGTAGAAAGGTTTCATACACTTTAATAGCTTCTACAGAGGAAACTAACGTTTTTATTTCGAAACCTAAGTTTGTAAGTTGTCTTTTGAGTGGATATAAAACTAATTGCTGGTCATCAATGGCTAAGATTTTCATAACACCTGTGATTTTTAGTTATTAAATCAATTTCATAGTACGAATGTACTCCGAATGCTTAAGAAAGAATCTTTAATTAGGTGTAACTGGCAATAACTGTAGTTGAATGTGAAATAAATATCGATAAGTGGAAAATACCGATTATCACGGAAAGTAGCGTAAATTCTAGTTTGATCTCAAAATATAAGACCAAACTAGAATTAAATTTTTATATGTTTTTGAACAAAACTGTAGAGTTGTGACCACCAAAACCAAAGGCATTGCTCATAGCAATGTTAATATCCTTTTCGTAGGCAGTATTGGTAACAATCTGCATTCCTTCAGGAATTCTATCATCTAGTTCGTCCACGTTGATGGTTGGAGGAACTATGTTATGGTTTATTGCTTTAATAGCAAGAATGGCTTCCACAGCTCCTGCAGCTCCCATTAAATGTCCAGTAATGGATTTTGTAGCACTAATATGAAGGTTTTTAGAGGCTCCAAACGTTTTATAAACGGCATTTAGTTCAGCAATATCACCAGCGTTCGTGGAAGTTGCATGCATATTCATATAGTCAACTTCTTCTGGAGAAATTCCAGCTTCTTCCAAAGCTAATGTCATGCATTTAGAAGCGCCCAATCCTTCAGGGTGTGGAGATGTCATATGGTATGCATCTGCCGTCATTGCAGTTCCTACAACTTCAGCATAAATTTTTGCTCCACGTGCAACGGCATGTTCATATTCTTCTAATAATAATGCTCCGGCACCTTCACCCATCACAAAACCATCGCGTTGCTTGTCGAATGGTCTACTTGCTTTGGTAGGATCATCATTACGAGTAGACATTGCTTTTAAAGCAGCGAATCCGCCAATAGAACCTTGTGTAATTCCTGCTTCAGATCCTCCGGTAATAAATGCTTTTGCTTTTCCAAGTTTAATGTAATTTACGGCATCCATTATGGCAGTGTTAGAAGTAGCACATGCAGAAACTGGAGTATAATTAATGCCACGTAAACCAAATTTCATAGAAACCATTCCACTAGCCATATTCACAAGCATTTTTGGAATGAAAAATGGGTTGAAACGTGGATTGTAATCTTTTGTAAAATAATTTTCTAACTCATCTTCAAAAGTACTCATACCTCCTTGTCCGCTTCCCCAGATAACGCCTATATCAAAAGGATCTATGGTAGAAAGGTCTAATCCTGAATCTTCTAAACATTGTGAAGCGGCGTATAAAGCATACTGTGTATACACATCACTTCTTTTAATTTCGTTTCTATCTAAATACTTGCCAGGTTCAAAGTCTTTGACTTCACAAGCAATTTGCGTTCTAAATTTTTCAGGATTAAAATGAGTGATTTTTCCGGCTCCACTTTTTCCGGCAACACTATTCTGCCAAAATTCTTCTGTGGTATTTCCAATGGGGGTAAGGGCACCAAGGCCTGTGACTACAACTCTTTTCATTCTTGGATGAGTTTTGTAAACTATTTTGGTTTGTTATTTAGCTATTAGCTGCAAAAGTAATCTTTTCTACTTCTTCTGACAGAGGATTAACATTTCAGTTATGAAATTTTACAGTTGAGGCGCTTTATTTTTCCATTAATGTAGCTCTTAAAGATGTTTGCATCATAAATCAATCAAATTATGAAACAGTTCATCTTTTTTACAGCATTGTTATTTTCAGTATGTGCACATGCACAAACTACTATTTCCGGTAAAGTCACAGACCATAAAGGAATTCCTATTCCGGGAGCTAATGTTTTTTTAGTTGGAACTTATGATGGCACTTCAACAGATATAGATGGGAACTTTTCATTTTCCACTTCGGAAGAAGGATCACAAACATTGTCTATTTCGTTCATGGCTTTTGAAACTTACGAATTAAAGGAAGACGTAAGACAAATGAATCAACTTGAAGTAAAACTGAAGGAAGCTATCAATACATTAACAGGAGTTACTTTGACTGCCGGAACTTTTGAAGCGGGAGATAATGCAAAGGTTACTGCTTTGAATACTTTAGACATTGTAACTACAGCTGGAGCGGTTGGCGACGTAGTTGGAGCATTACAAACCCTACCCGGAACTTCAACTGTGGCGGAGGATGGCCGACTTTTTGTTCGTGGAGGAGAAGCTGATGAAACTCAAATTTTTATAGATGGAATTCGTGTGTTTACACCGTATAATACATCGCCAAATAATTCTCCAACTCGTGGACGCTATTCACCATTTTTATTTAGCGGAACTAGTTTCTCTACGGGTGGTTATTCCGCAGAATATGGTGAAGCTTTGTCCAGTGTTTTATTGCTTAACACCATTAATGAACCGGAAGAAGAAGCCACAGATATTTCAATAATGTCCATTGGCGCTGGTTTAGGAAATACACAAATTTGGGGTGAAAATTCGTTGAGTGTGAATCTTTCATACATGAATTTGGCGCCGTATTTAGAATTGTTCCCAGATAGAAACGAGTGGGAAAAACCATTTCAAGTTGCATCTGGTGAAGCAGTTTACAGGCATAAGCTGGATAACGGACTTTTCAAATTTTATTCAGCTTTTGATTATACCAATTTTGCTGTTAACCAAAGAAATATCAATTATGAAGATAGAGTGAAATATGATATTACTAATAAAAATTGGTATTCAAATTTCTCATACAAAGGTGCTTTGAAAAATGATTGGATTTTGTCTACAGGTGCTAGTTTATCACTCTCAAAAAATGACATGATGATTATTGATGATGCTATAGATCAAACAGAAACGGCGTATCATTTAAAAATGAATTTGAAGAAAAAGTTCAATAGTCATATCAAACTAAATACTGGAATCGAATATTTTTCATCTAATTATGAGCAAGATTTTCAAGATGAAAACAATTTTCAGTTTACGAGCGAAGTACAGAAAGAACTACCGGTTATTTTTGCCGAAACCGATATTTTCTTCACCAATAAACTAGCATTAAAAGCTGGATTGAGAACTTCCTATGATGGTGTTTCAGATAAAATTTTGGTATCTCCAAGAACTTCGTTGGCTTACAAAACCGGTAAAAATGATCAAGTTTCTTTTGCATACGGAAATTTCTATCAAACTGCGGCAAATAGTTATTTGCAATATGCAGAAAACTTAAAACCACAGCAGGCACAACATTATATTTTAAACTATCAATATACATTCGATGGGAGAATTTTTAGAGCGGAAACCTATTATAAAAAGTATGATGATTTAGTGAAGTTTGATGGATTATATCCAGAATATGGAAGTGATTTTAGTAACAATGGTGCTGGTTATGCTACGGGGCTTGATGTTTTTTGGAGAGACGAAAAAACCTTTAAAAATGTAGATTACTGGGTGAGTTACTCATATTTAGATACCAAAAGGGATTTCAGGAATTACGAAGCGGAAGTGATGCCAAATTTTGCTGCGAACCATAATTTTTCTTTGGTTACCAAATATTGGATTAACGATTTAAAAAGTCAATTTGGATTTACGTATTCGTTTACTTCCGGTAGACCTTATGATGATAGAAATACAACTGAATTTATGAATGCCAAAACAAAATCATATAACAATATTGGATTGAATTGGGCATACTTGGTGAGTCAACAACAAATATTATTTGTGTCGGTAACCAATCCATTAGGGTTTAAAAATATTAGCGGATATCAATATGCTGACGCTCCAAATTCTAATGGATTTTATGACAGGCAAGCCGTTCGTCCAAATGCAGATTCTTTTGTTTTTGTTGGATTCTTCTGGACCATCAGTTCAAATAAGAACCGTAATCAATTGGATAATTTATAAAATTTCACCCACATGTTTTTTAATATTGGAAGCTATTTTTCTGGTAGGAAGATCATTTGGGTCATCACCAAACGGATCTTCAATCTCTTCAGCAATTAATTCTAAACTTGCCAATACATAAAATATAAATACAACCACCGGAATTACGTAATAACCCAAACTAAAAACATATCCAAAGGGCAATGTCATCACATAGAAGAATATAAATTTCTTAATGAAAGAACTGTAAGAGAAGGGGATAGGCGTGTTTTTAATACGTTCGCAGGCGCCACAAATATCAGTAAAACTTTGTAGTTCTGCATTGAGTACAATGAGTTGGTCACCCGTTATTTTTTGTTGTTTGTACAATTCGTTTGTTTTCTGAAAAAGACTTCTTGCCACTTGATTGGGCCTATGATGATCATGATTTATTGGAATAGTATATTCTTCATCTAACTGATGACTGGTGGTTTCATCATTCAAATGTTTTTGTAAGATTGAGGCGTAAACAGGAATAGCAACTCTAAAAAATTTTCGATCCTGTTCTTCCTGCAACATTCCAGAAATTTTAATAGCCAAATTTCTGCTGTTGTTTACCAAAGCTCCCCAGTGTTTTCGGCCTTCCCACCAACGATCATAGGCAGTGTTGGTTCTAAATACAAGTAGCAAAGAAATTACAAAGCTTAGAATACTGTGCATAATGGTAATATTCTTCACATGACTATTTTCACTAAGCTTCCAATATTCGATTTCTAAAAAAGCCACCAGTAGTGAATAAATGGCAATTACGGCCATTAATGGTAAAAGTTTTCGAAATGTATCAGCTTTGTGAAACCTAAAAATAAATGCGAGCCAATCTTTTGGGTTGTATGAAATCATTGAAGAAAAATTAGTCTACTAAAGAACGTGAATATTCGGTAGCTATCCAAGTTTTACAATTCAGTATTGAAAACTTACAACTCGGTAGTTCTCTTTTTCATATAAGATGATGCCGTGGTAAGTTTACAGTGTCATTAAAAAATAGAACAGTTATGAAATTACTTTTTACTTTATGTTTTGCCTTTGTATCCGTTATCGGATTTTCTCAATCTTATGAAAAAGGAATGGAAAAAGCCTTCGCACTTTGGCAAGAAGGAAAAGCTACAGAAGCATCAAATATGTTTGAACGCATTAGCGCAGTGGAAACAGAAAATTGGATTCCGCTATATTACGTAGCTTATGTAAATATTATTGATGCTTTTTCTGAAAAAGATAAAACGCGGTTACAATTAAAATTAGACAAGGCAAAAACGAGTTTGGAAAAAGCAAAACAATTGTCACCAGATAACGTAGAGATACTGATTATGGAAGCAATGCATAACACCGCTTGGATAGCTTTTGATGGAGCTACCTATGGTATGAAATACGGAGCTGTAAACACAGCCATTTATCAAAAAGCAACAGCAATGGCTCCAGAAAATCCTAGAGTAGCTTTGTCCTCAGCAGAATGGAATATGGGAATGGCTCAATATTTTGGAAAGGATACAGCTCCCTATTGTAAAGATATTGAGAAGGCATTGGAACTTTTTACTACCTTTAAAAACGAAACTCCTTTTTACCCAAGTTGGGGAGAAGGCAGAGCAAAAGAAGTATTAGCATCTTGTAAATAAATCATGAATTTAAAGAAAATCATAAAAACATTCTTCATTGGACTAGCTATTGGCTTGGTTGTAACAGTAATTGTTATACTTATTCAGTTGGCCAATGGTTCAGACATAGAATTTAACAGAGAACTCTATAAATCTATAGGATACGGACTCATTTTTTCTGAAGTACTATTATTCGTCAATGGTTATTATTATGATTTTCTCAATAGAAAGTTTTCTAACAGTACTATAAAGCCGGTTTTTAGAATTTTAATTGGAGTATTTGGCGGAATTACGCTAACCATGATTGCGGTGTTCCTTATTCGAATGGGAATTATCATGGGGATAGAAGGCTACAGTTGGAGTACTTTTATCAATAGTGAATCTACTTCAGATTATATATTGAGTTTAATTGTAACTGCTTTTGTGACTATTATTTATCATGCGATTTATTTTTATAAGGAGCTTCAAAAAACGAAATTAAAAGAGCAAAAAATAATAGCGACCACGGCATCGGCGCAGTTTGATGCTTTGAAGAATCAATTAGATCCACATTTTTTGTTCAATAGTTTGAATGTATTAACCAGTTTAATAGAAGAAAATCCGTATGCTGCGCAGAAGTTTACTACTTCATTATCTAAAGTATATAGATATGTGTTAGAACAGAAAAATAAAGAATTGGTACCGGTAGATGAAGAGCTCAAATTTGCCAGAACTTTTGTAAATCTTTTAAAAATGCGTTTCGAAGACAGTATTGTTTTTGATATTCCGGATCAAGCTAGCAATCCGGAAGCAAAAGTAGTTCCGCTTTCATTACAGTTATTACTCGAGAATGCTGTAAAACATAACATGGTTACGCCACAAAAACCACTGCATGTGAAAATTTTTGAGAAAGATGGAAATCTTGTGGTAAGTAACAACTTGCAACCCAAAGCAGTTGTAAAAAAGAGTAGTGGAGTTGGTCTTAGAAATATTCAGCAACGCTACGCAATTTTAACGAAAAGAGCAGTGGTTATAGGAAAGTCTGAAACAGAATTTCAGGTTGAAGTTCCAATGCTTACCAAACAAATTTCAAACGTCATGAAAACATCAGAAATAACAGAAAATAATGCGTACGTAAAGGCGCGTAAAAGAGTAGAAGACTTGAAGGATTTCTACACAAGCTTGGCCGCTTATTGTATAGTAATTCCATTTTTAGTATTTATAAATCTAACAAGATCTAACGGATTTCACTGGTTTTGGTTTCCGGCAGCAGGTTGGGGAATGGGCTTAGCTTTTCAAGCTTTTAAAGTCTATGGTCCCGGCGGAAATTGGGAAGAAAGAAAAATTAGAGAATACATGGAACAAGACAAAAAATCATCTAACTGGAAATAAATTATATTATGGAAAATTATAACGAACAAGAAGCATATTACCAAGCTAAAAAGAAGGTAGAAGAGTTAAAAGGATTTTATTGGAATGTATTTACCTATATTATGGTCATTCCGTTTTTAATCTTTATCAATTACATGACCTATTGGGATTTTAAATGGTTTTGGTTCCCAATGTTTGGTTGGGGTATAGGATTAACATTTCATGCACTTTCCGTTTTTTACAAAGGAAAATATTTTGGTAAAGAATGGGAAAGAAGAAAAATGGAAGAATTTATGAACGAAGAAAAAAATAATAGCCGTCAATATGAATAATCTAGATAACAATTACGAAGCAAACGAGGCATACGCAAGAGCAAAAACACGTGTTCAAAAAATCAAAGGGTTTTACTCCCATTTAGCAGCTTATGTGATAGTGAATATTTTTATCATTACCGTAATTTGCATTAATAGAAGAGGGCTTGAATCTTTGTTGGAATTTAATACTTGGTCTACAGCTTTTTTCTGGGGAATTGGAGTGGCTTTTCACGCATTTGGAGTATTTGGTAAGCACATGTTGTTCAATAAAGATTGGGAAGACCGAAAGATGAAAGAATTCCTAGACGAAGAAAATAAACAAAACTGGAAGTAAATTAACCACTACAAAAACTCATCAATGAATACAATTATCATCGAAGATGAAAAGCCAGCTGCAAGACGCCTCTCTAGAATGTTAGCAGAGCTGAATGTTGAAGTTTCGCAAATGTTGCATTCTGTGGAAGAATCCATAGCATGGTTTCAGGAGAATGAACATCCTGATTTGATTTTTTTAGATATTCAATTGTCAGACGGACTTTCGTTTGAAATTTTTGATGCAATAGACATTAAAAGTGCTGTAATTTTCACCACAGCCTATGATGAATATGCGCTACAAGCTTTTAAACTGAATAGTATAGATTATTTGTTAAAACCAATTGATGATGAGGAATTGGAAGTGGCTGTAAAAAAATACAAAGAGCGTATTCCGAAGAAAGAAAAACTCTCCGTTGACTTTGATGAAATCAAAAAATTATTGGTCAATCCTATCGAAAGAAATTACAAAAAGCGTTTTACGGTAAAAATTGGTCAGCATTTAAAAATGATTCCTGTTGAAGAAATTGAATGTTTTTATTCAGAAAATAAAGGAACCTACGCAGCAACCACAGACGGCAGAAATTATTTACTAGAAACTACTTTGGAAGATTTGCAAAATGAATTACAACCCGAAATTTTCTTTCGTGTGAGCAGAAAATTCTACATTAATATCAATGCGATTAAAGATATTATAACCTATACAAATTCACGTTTACAACTAAAGTTGCATCATTTTCATGAATTTGAAATTATTGTAAGTAGGGAACGTGTGAAAGAATTCAAAGATTGGTTAAACTAGCGAATTCGGTTATCATCAAATGCGGAAGGCAATAATTTTGGGATGAATTTTATGAGAAGCGGGAGTAAAACACTTCCGCCTGGTAAAATAAAAATAGCAAGTGAAGGGATAGATTTGCAAATGTCTAGCAATTGTTCTTTCACTTTTTGTTTCTCCCCTTTATTCAAATCTCGTGCAGTACTTTGAGAAAGTAATATCACCAATTCTTTACTTTGCGAAAGTTCTAGCAACAAGCGCTTACTATTTCTGGTAATCAAATTCATGACCATTTGAGAAGAGTTATCATAAAAATTCTTCACCGGGTTTGGATCACTTAAATACGGCAATTCCTCTTTATGTGCATCGAAAAAATCATATACTTTCAAAATTGCCTCGTTCACAGTTTCATTGGCAACGTCTAAATCTACTGCAAGCTTTTTTATATAATCAATTTCAGCTAATTCTAAATTTTTATCGTCCCAAACCGTCATACACGTAATGTCTAGCAAATACTGTTTTTCAAGTTCGGTTTTTAAGAATTGAATATGCTCTTGGTATGTTTTTTCTATAGATTGTTCCTCTTCATGATAACGTAAAGAAGCCTCAAATAATTTTAATAACTGCTTATCATATTTACTCTTTTCCTCTTTGGTTTTGATAGATGCAATGACCACGGTTTCTACAACCGTTTCTAGATTTTTAGTGTATGCAATGCTGTTTTGTTTTTCATCTTTTAGGAAATTCTGAAAGGCCAAAACGTCAATAAAAAGAAGTGTATTGGTAAGTATGTTACTAAAGTTTTTGGTAATGATATTAGAATCAAACTGAATTCTATTAGCAATGATTTTTTCTAACTGAGAAGCACTTTTTTTACCACTGAAAAGATCTTTAAAAATATTGAATTTCTCTTCTTTATAATTTTCATAGAACGTAATACAAAGTTCTACGAATTTTTTCTCATCGCCATTTGGGAATTTATCAAAAAAACTATTTACCAAGGCAGATAGCAAGTTGATTTTTGTAATTTCTTCAGAAGTAAGTTTTAAATTTTCAAATCTGTTGTAAACGCAATGAACGCTCGTGCCATAAATAAATCCGCAAGATTTTAAAGCATGGTAATGAGTAAGCAAGCTGTTTTCCTTTTCTGGAAATTCAGTTTTATTGATACTGAAAAATTTTGAGATCCATCCGGAAGACGAAGGGTTCATATGGTTGGGTTTTGAAGTATCAAAAATACTCAAAAAGTGCTCACTTGCGAAATAGAGTTATGAAAAAAAGCTTCCCTAATTAGAGAAGCTCTTTTGTTAAAAAAATATGGAGATGTTGATTATTTTTATTCAATAATTCCACCACAGCTTACACGAGCACCAGCGTCTCCAGAAGGTTGTGACGTAAAATCGTCTTCGCCTTGGTGTACAATAATTCCTTTACCAACAATGTTTTTGGTGTCGTCTTCACATTCAATGCACCATTCATCTGTTTCAAATTCAACGGTAGCGTTACCATCTTCATCAGCTTCAAAATTTCCAATATCACCTTTGTGGTATCCTTCATCATCGCCCCATTTACCATGCTTTTCATTTGTTGGGTTCCAGTGTCCACCAGCAGATTTTCCATCGGCTGCAGAACAGTCTGCTTTTTCGTGCAAGTGAATAGCGTGCATTCCTGGCTCTAATCCAGATAATTTTGCAGTCATTTTTACTTCGTCATCTTCTTGAACGAACATTACTTCACCTTTTGCAGTACTTTCACTTTTTGGTTCCATCATTACAGAAAGTTCCATGGCCATTGGCTCATCTTCCATTTCAGTAGCTGGCATTATAGTAGTTTCTTCTTCGGTCATTTTTTCTTTTTTTGGCTTATCATCACAACTTGTAAACGCCATTGTGCCTAATAGTCCTAAAAGTAATAGTTTTGAATTTTTCATAGTTTTCTTTTTTTGAATAGCTTGAAATTACTTCGTTCTACTTTGCAGTACAATGATTTATGAAATATTTAAACTAAACTGTTAAGCTAAGTGTAAAGCAAAAAAAATCACTTCCATAAAGAAGTGATTTTTCAAATGTTTTATTTTGGAAATATTTATTCAAAATCTGAACCGAAGTAAACTTTACCTTCAAAATGAGCTTCAGACCAAGTTTTGCTTACACCGTCTGCTCCTTTGTGAAGATCAAAACAAGCCTTGCTTAATGCTTCAACAGCTGCTGTAGCTCCAAAATCTGTAACATCAAGATCACCCATAACAGTGAAAGTGTTATCTGAGAAATTAGTTTCTACTGGAACTTCTTTTGTTGTTCCATTCATTTTAACACTAATTGTTTTTTGATCTCCTGTTAAATGCAAAGTACCTGTAAGCATAGAGGTGTTCTCCATAGTTCCGAAGAAAATGTCAATTAATTTAGGGTCTCTTTCTTCGTTTCCAGAAAATAGACTACTCACTTTAATGTCTACCACAGCACCATCTAAAGCAGCTTCTGGCGAAGTAGCATCTTCATGAATACCACCAATGTTTACTTTTTTGAAAACTCCTTTTACAGGCGTTTTATCTGTAGTTTTATAACCAGTCCAACCTAAGGTTACAGAATCAATTTCCACTTCTTGAGTAGTACTTTCTTCCATTTTAGGTTCGCTTTTCTCATCTTTTTTGGTGTTTGTATCACAACTAAAAGTAAAGAATGACAATGCGATTGCGGACAAAGCTAAATATGCTTTTTTCATAATATTTTAGATTTATTTGTATGATTAATTCATTCACGAAATTACCCACAATAGTTAGTTTAACCATAGACTTTAGGAAATATTAACTATTGCTTCCATTTGAATTCATGAATTAAACTTCAATAGGGGCATCTGCAAACCTTTTCAATAATTTACGAACCTCTTTAGTGTTTTGAACAAAATATTTTGCAACAGTTTTTTGCAAACCAACTTTTACAGTAACGGCAGTATCAGGAAGATCACGGAACATATATTCATCTGTCCAATCATCTCCAATGGCAAATACAAAATCATAATCCTTGCGAGTAAGCATTCTGCTTGCGGCACGACCTTTATTCACATTTCCACTCTTGATTTCGATAACCTTATTTCCTTCGAGAACACTTAAATGGTGATTAGCAATTAAACTATTCAATACCGTTTTTAATTCTACCGCTCTTTGAGAAGCTAACTCTGGATCTACTTTTCTAAAATGCCATGCTAATGAGAAATTCTTTTCCTCTATAAAAGTACCCGGAGTTCTATCTACAAATGTTTCAAGTATAGGGCGTAGTTTCGGCATCCATTCTTTACGTACATTTTCTAGAATTCTCCAATCTTCTTCTGGTTCTTTGAGCCAAACTCCATGTTCGGTTATCATAGTGTAGTCTTTGTCACCATACCACTTGGTAAAAGTTTCTTTATCTCTACCACTTATCAAAATAACATCGGTATCTGGTTGTGCGTACAAAGCATCAAGAAGATTGTAAAGTTCTTCGTCTGGTTTTGCTTCTTGCGGATTTGTATTGAATCCTACTAATGTTCCATCATAATCTAAAAATACCAAACGTCTTTTAGCGGAACTATATTTTTCTATGATTTCGTCTCCAAGAGCCGGAGTTAATTTCTTTGAAACAATTGTATTTCTAACAGTTTTAGAAGTATTCAAAGCTGTAAAAAATTCTTCGGCCCATTTCTCTACAGAATAGCGTTTCAAACGTGCTTGCATAGAAGTAATACGTTCTTTTTGCTCTTCTTTTGGCATTTCCAATGCCTGTTTCAACTTATCTGCAATCGCTTCAAAATTATTTGGGTTGATCAATAAAGCTTCGTTCATTTCTTTGGAAGCCCCAGCCATTTCACTAAGAACTAAAACACCATCTTGTTTTACTCGTGTAGCTACATATTCCTTCGCTACAAGATTCATTCCGTCTCTAATTGGCGTAATCATAGCAACATCACAAGATGTATACAGATCTATCAAGTTATCAAAAGGTAATGAACGGTAGAAATACCAAACTGGTGTCCAACTCACAGTTGAGAACTTTCCATTGATTCTACCCACAAGTTCATCAGTTTCTCTTTTCAATAATTGATATTGAGGAACATTGGAACGTGAAGGCACTGCCAACATGATTAAACGTACTTTTTGTTGATATTCAGGGTATTTTTCTAAGAAATATTCAAATGCTTTAATTCTATTAGGAATTCCTTTTGTGTAATCCAATCTATCTATAGAAAGTATCATTTTTGCATCATCGGAAGAGTACAGGTGCTCGTCTAGTCTTTTTTGAATATCAGACTTTTCATCACCATTCATGTTCTCATGTGCCAATGCTGCATTGTAGAATTTATCATAATCGATTCCCATAGGGAATGAATCTACTTTGATAATTCTATCATCATAAGAAATCTCATTGAAGTTGGTTTCTAAATGAATTAAACGGCGAACACAACTTAAAAAATGTCTTTCGTAATCATAGGTATGGAAACCTATAAGATCGGCTCCAAGCATTCCTTCTAGCACTTCTTCACGCCAAGGGAAGGTTCTGAAAACTTCATAAGAAGGAAAAGGAATATGTAAAAAGAAACCAATGTTAGTATCTGGTTTTTTCTGTTTGATATAATTTGGAAGTAATAGTAATTGATAATCATGAACCCAAATGGTGTCACCATCTTCTACATGATCTAAAACAACATCTGCGAATTTTTGATTCACACGTTTATAACTTTCCCAGTTTTCTTGCTCAAATGTGGTGTATTCCATAAAATAATGGAAAAGAGGCCAAAGCGTTTTGTTACTGAAACCATAATAAAAATGGTCCACATCATCTTCGGACAACGGAACCATAGCACATTTGTTCTTTTCTATTTCTTTCTGGACTTTATCCCTGGTAGTATCAGTAATTTCTTCTTCGGTAAGACCAGACCAACCAATCCATAAACTATCGCCATCTTCGTGAACAGACTTCATTCCTGTTGCCAAGCCTCCAACACTTTGGCTTACAGATATTTCATCTTCTTCTATTTTAATTTGCAGCGGTAATCGATTAGAAATAATAATTGTTTTACTCATAAAAGGAAAAGGTTTTGTGAATTTTTTCGTTAATTTAAGGATTCTTAGGTAGTTTAATGTTATAAAAAATATAATTAATGAATAATTTACACTACGGAATTATTGGAAACTGCAAAAGTGCAGCCCTCATTTCCAAAGAAGGATCCATAGATTGGTGTTGTTTGCCGGAGTTTGATTCTTCCTCTGTTTTTGCCAAATTATTAGACACATCGATAGGTGGTAGTTTCGAAATTTTAGTAGATGATTCGTATACTATTACTCAATCTTACTATAAGTTTACTAACATTCTTATTACCAAATTTTCGAGTGAAGAAGGTGTTTTTGAAGTACATGATTTTATGCCAAGGTTTCACGAGGCATCAACCAGTTCATATTACGCTCCACCAGATATTATTAGGTATGTAAGCTATATTTCCGGAAAACCAAAATTTAGCGTAAAGTATGATGCAAAGTTGCGCTATGCAAAAGGTAAGACCGAAACCATGATTAAACCTGGTTTTATAGCAAGCATCAATCAAGAAGAGAAGTATGATTCTATTTACTTGTACACAAGTGTACACCACGATAGTGTTTTAAGTTCTGAAAAAATAGAATTGACTCAGGATGAATTTTTCATGGTAAGTTACAATGAAAAGATTCTAGATCAAACTACAGAAAAAGCATTTTTCAAACTTGAAAAAACCAAAGTTTATTGGCTTACTTGGGTAGAAAATACTCCAAAGTACAAGAAGTATAATGATCAAATTATAAGAAGTGCACTTACCTTAAAACTATTGAGCTACGATAAAACGGGAGCCATTTTGGCTGCGGCAACCACTTCTTTACCAGAAACTATAGGAGAGGTTCGTAACTGGGATTATCGTTTTTGTTGGATTCGTGATGCTTCTATGACTATCAAAGTAGTTTCAGATCTTGGTCACGAAGACATGGCACGCCGTTTCATGCAGTATGTAATTGATTTGGTTCCTGATAAGGATGAGAAATTACAGATTATGTACGGTATCAATAAAGAAAAGACCTTAACAGAAGAAACTTTAGATCACTTAAGTGGTTATGAAAACTCTGCTCCGGTTCGTATTGGTAATGCCGCTTATATGCAACGTCAAAATGATATTTACGGAATTTTGATGGATGCAATTCACCAGCAGATTTATAAGTTTGAAACCACTGTTGAAAACTGCGAAGAACTTTGGGGAATCACCAAAGGAATTGTACTTCAGGTAAAAGAACATTGGAAAGAAGCAGATAAAGGAATTTGGGAATTTCGTACAGAAGAACGTCATTTTACATTTTCAAAAATGCTCTGTTGGGTAGCTATTGACAGAGCTATCAAAACTGCTAAAATATTGAATAAACCACGTTATATAGAACGTTGGGTTCCTTTAGAACAAGAAATTAAGAATGATATATTTACAAATGCTTGGTCCGATGAAAAACAAGCGTTTGTTCAGTCATATGGTTCTCAAGATCTTGATACTTCTGTATTGCTAATGGAAACCTATGGAATCATAGAAGCGCGTGATGAGAGGTATGTGAAAACGGTTCAAGCCATTGAAAAGGAATTGTGTAATGATGGTTTGTTATATCGTTACAAAAATCAAGATGATTTTGGACTTCCGTCTTCCTCCTTTACCATTTGTTCTTTCTGGTTCATCAATAGTTTGAATAAAATTGGAGAGCATACCAAAGCAAGAGAAATGTTTGATAGATTGTTATCATACAGTAATCACTTAGGATTGTTTAGTGAGGATATTGACTTTAAAACAAAACGACTTTTAGGTAATTTCCCGCAAGCGTATTCACATTTAGCTTTGATAGAAACGGCGGCTAATTTAGCCAATACGTTCACAGATGAACATAAAGTGAAAACTGCCATTCATTAAATTGAAAAGCAAATAATAATTATATAAACCGCTCACAACGAGCGGTTTTTTTGTGTCTAAATTTTGCTGTTTAAATTTTATTACTATATTTGTAGTTGTAAAACTATAATTGTGGATATAAAACAACTTAACAAGTCAGAACTTCAGATAATGAAATATTTGTGGAAGCTTGAAAAAGGTTTCATGAAAGATATCGTAAGTGAATTTCCAGAACCCAAGCCTGCCTATACAACTATTTCCACACTTTTGAGTAGAATGTGCAAAAAGGGATATGTAGATTTTGAAAAGTTGGGAAGGGATAAGTTATACTATCCGGTTTTGGAAAAAGAATCTTACTTCTCTGGACAAGTAAAAAGCATGATTTCTAATTTCTTTGATAACTCGGCTTCTCAATTTGCTTCATTTTTTACGAAAGATAAAAATATGAGTATAGAAGAATTGGAGGAAATTGAAAAATTAGTACAAAAATCCATTCAGCAAAAAAAAGCCGATGAATAGTCTATACGCCATTCAAATTACGATAGCATCAGGATTTTTATATCTGATCTATTTCTTTTTATTGCGAAAAGAAAAGAGCTTTCATTTCAATAGATTTTATTTGTTGGGTTCCGTGATGTTGAGTTTGGTTTTGCCTTTTATTTCTATTCAACTAGAAAATGATTTGGTTCAATTACCTAGAATTATCACCGAGGTTCAAACGAGTTTACAACAATTTTCAGGTTTAGAGGAGAATCTTCAAAAGCAAACCGTGGCGGTTTTTCAGCAAGAACATGGAGTAGATTGGTTGGTGTACATTTACATTGGAATTACTTCAATTTTCTTGATCCGTTTTTTTTGGCAACTGTTTTCAATTTTTAAGCTCATGTTAGAGTCAGAAAAGAGAGCTGGTTTCAGAAGTATTTCAAACCCAAAACATCAATATCCATTTAGTTTTTTCCATTATATTTTGCTTCCGAAGGATTTCAAGATAGAAGAAAATCAATTAGTCATAGCACACGAAAAAGTTCATGTTCGTCAAAAGCATTCGGTAGATGTTGTGTTTTTAGAGTTGATGACTGCTTTGTGTTGGTTCAATCCGTTTATATGGCTCATAAAGCGAGCTGCCAAGCAGAATCATGAATTTTTAGCGGACAAGGGAGCTTCCAACGAAAATACAGAAAACTATTTATTACAATTACTGAAAGTCATCAAACAGCAACATAAAGTATCCATTTCAAGTGGATTTTATTTCAATCAATCAAAAAATCGAATTATGATGTTACAACAACAAAAATCTTCATTTGTAAAAGTGTTTTCCAAAATTTCAATGGTACTAGGGTTGGTAAGTGTATTCTTTCTGGTAAGTGCATTTTCAACCATCGAAAATTTAAAAGAAGAATTGCTTGCTATGCCGGTTGTACAGGAAAATGAATTGCTGAATTCTGGAGTTCGAAGTTTAGTAGAACAATTAGCACCCATTCAAAAAGATGTAAAAATTATTAAGTCGGAAGGATTTTCAAACAGTGCTATTATTTTGAATGAAAAGCCAACAGTACGTACAAAACCTTTTGTGGTATTAGTGGATGCGGGGCACGGTGGAAAAGATCCCGGACATAACAATGAAAAAGTAGTGAATTTACAAATGGCCAAAAGATTGCAACAATTGAGCAATGAGCATGTAAAAATTTTGTTGGTTCGTGAAGGGGATTCTTATGTTGATTTGTACGACCGCGTAGCACTTGCAGATGAAGTGAAACCAGATCTTTTTCTCAGTTTACATTGTAATGCTCATGCACATTCAGAGAGACAAGGTATTGAGGTTTATTATTCTAACATGAATTTAAAAAATGAGGTTTCAAGAGATTATGGGACTACTTTATTAACCAATTTAATAGACAATACCATTATAGAAGACGGAAGGCTTAGAACTGCCAATTTTATTGTTTTGAGAAATAATTCCTGTCCAGCAATTATGTTAGAAATGGGCTTTTTAACTAATTCGAAGGATAAAGAAATGCTAACGAATGAAACATCTCAACAACACTATGCTGAAGTAGTTTTTAAAAGCTTGGAAAGTATGTAATTAAGAAACTTTCTGAGTTTGTAATAACAATTCGTTAGAAATTCTAGCAATGTTGAACAAGACGATAGAGCTTTCTTTGCTGGATGTTTTTTTGAAGGTTTCTAATTCACATAACAAAAGTCTTGATTTTTCGGTAATCCTCTCAAAAGCAGCTTCGTTAAAATTATGATGTTGCTGAATGGCTTCTAAAATTTCGGAAATACGTTCGCAAAATTGAATTTTATCAGCCGAAAGTTCTTGGTTGAAATGATGCGTTCCAAAGGCAGAAATATAAGAAAGCAGGGAATGATTCAAATATGTGAAATCATACGCGGCATCTAAGGATTTTTGCTTGCGTTTGGGCTCAAAACTCATGCCTCGCCAAGCTTGTGTAAGATCGTTATCGGCATTGTTAGCGGTACGTTGGTAATGCAAATACGTATTGTAATCTATATCATTTTTGTAAATGCTATCAAAAAAGCGTTTGTTACGTACCACAGCGGTTTGTAGCAAAGCTGGCAGTTGTTTGTAGCTCCAATCGGGCCAAAGAAATCGAATGGAAATATAGGTTAAAGCCGCACCAATCAAGGTGTCTATCAATCTTGGTTGCATCAATAACACGCCCGAATTTCCTAAAATATCAAAAATCTCTAATACAAAAGTGGTGATGAAAACCACTGCCACGGTATAGAATGTTCGCACATATTTAAAGAAAATGTAGGCTGAAAGGAGTAGAATTACAATTTGTCCGGTAACGGATGAAATCATATGTGCTACCGAAATTCCTAAAATAACCCCAACAATGGTTCCTATAATTCTATGAATGATACGTTGTTTGGTAGCAGAATAGGTTTGTTGTAACACCAAAAGTGATGTGAGTAGAATCCAGTCTCCTTTTTCAAAATTGAAGTAATACTTCAACGCATAACCAGCAACCAAACAAACGGTTAAGCGAATGGCGTGACGAAAACGTAAATGCTTAGGATGCAGTAATTTTTTAAGAGAAACTCCTGCTTTTTTCGCTTTGAATTCAGATTTAGAAGGAACAGTATCTAAATGTTTGGCATCTAGATTACTCAAAATTTCTTCCAGCTTAGAAATGTTGGTAAATAGCAATGAAAGCGCCGGAGTTTGCGCACTTTCTTTATGTAATTTAAAAAGTTCTGTCAAGGCTTTTTTGGTCCAGATAAGACTTGTAGGATGTTCGTATTCCGTTTCGGTTAAAATGCTATCTGCATAGGTTTGAATGGCAATGCCAATCTCTTTCATTAGTTGACCTAAACCGGTAATGAGTTCCTGATTTTCTGAATTTTCACTAAGAATGTCATATTCTTCATGGCTTGAAGTAGCGCGTCGTTGAATTTCTTGCAACAAATACCAACGATTAAAATATTCAGCTAAATGAGGTAAAGAGGCTTCGGAAGATTCAGCTCCGTAGCTGTATAAATCGTTTTTAATTTGATTGATTTTCTGAGAAACTTCAATATTTTTTTGCGCTAATTGATTTCGAATTTCTTTTTGTTCTTTGGTATCACTCGGGAACAATGTTGCTTTCAGCGTTACATATTCCGAAATTCTTGTAAAACCAAAAGACATTTGTTCTTCCAGCAATCGCCATGGATTGGTATAAGCAATAGCTAACGATAAAATAGCATAAATCAAACCACCTATAGGCATTACAATGGGTTGAAAATACCAAGGATTTCCCAATCCTGCACCTAACATAACATAGATTGAAATTAATAAAGATCCGTAGGTAATTCCTTGAAATCTAGCATTAATACCGCCTAAAATAGTGAACGAAAAAGTGAACACCGCTAAACCAATTCCAAACCCTAACGGATGCGGTCTTAATAATTCTACGCCAGCAGCTACCAATACAAAGATGAGGTAGGTGAGGAGAATGGCTTTGAGTTTGCCTCTTGGGTGTACATCGGTTTCAGAAAGCGCCATGGCTACCACTCCCAACGCTAAGGTGGCTCCGATGCCGTTGTAGCCTAAAGCAACGCACGGAATTAATAATAATGCAATACTGATTAATACTTTTAAAGCCCAAAGGTTGTTGGGTTTTGTCCAGAATTTTTGAATCCAAATGGTACGGATTTCTCGTTGTATGTTTGCTAAATTTGCGTTCAATGGAGGTGGTTTTAACAATACAAAGTTAACAAGGATTTTGAGGAAAAGACTAACAAATGTTTTATTTCAAAAAAAATACTAGGTCAATAAAAAGCCGCTCATTGAGCGGCTTTTTCCTATTACTAACTATCTAATCAACCACCTTAAAAACAATACTTGTTTTCTTCGGTAACTTTTTCTGCAATCATGTTTCGCAATGCAATTACGTTGGGCATATTGGTGTATTTGGTAAAACGTTTTAAGCCCATAAGCATCATACGTTGTTCATCGCCTTCAGAGAAAGAAATAATAGCTTCTTTTCCTTTATTATTGATTTTCTCTACCGCATTGAACAAATTCAATTGCGCCATGGCTATTTGATATTTACTTGCTTCTTCACCGTTGCGTTTGGCATTCTTTTCAGCTCTTAAAATTGCCGATTCAGCCATGTATACTTCAATCAAAATATCGGAAGCGGCCATTAATAATTGTTGATGTTGTTCCAATTCGGTTCCGTATTTCTGAGCTGCTGATCCTGCGACCATTAAAAATACTTTTTTTAACTTGCCTAGAATTTCTTTTTCTTCGGAAAGTACTTCGGAATAATCAGGAATATCAAAAGACGGAATACTCATAAGTTCATCTTTCACTGCCATCGCCGGACCTAACAAATCTACATGACCTTTCATGGCTTTTTTGATGAGCATTCCCACGGAAAGCATTCTGTTAATTTCGTTAGTTCCTTCATAAATTCTGGCAATTCTGGCATCTCTCCACGCAGCTTCCATTGGAGTATCTGCTGAAAAGCCCATTCCACCAAAAATCTGAATTCCTTCATCAGTACAATTTTGACAATCTTCAGACGCTGCTACTTTCAAAATAGAACATTCAATTGCAAATTCTTCAACACCTTTCAACTCTGCTTCTTGGTGACTATTTCCAGCATCGATTCTAGCTTGAATTCTATCTTCAATAGCTTTTGCAGCGCGGTAAGAAGCCGATTCGTCTACGAAAGCTTTGGTAGCTATTTCTGCAATTTTACCTTTGATAGCGCCAAATTTTGCGATTGGAGTTTTGAATTGAATACGTTCATTCGCATATTTTACCGATTCGGTAATTACACGACGTTGCGCATCTAAACAAGCCGCAGCCAATTTAATTCGACCCACATTTAGCGCATTCATGGCGATTTTAAAACCATTTCCTCTTTCCGAAAGCATATTCTCAACCGGAACTTTCGTGTCACTGAAAAATACTTGGCGGGTAGAAGAGGAGTGAATACCTAGTTTGTGTTCTTCTTCACCTAGCGTAATTCCGTTTGGATTTTCAGCATCGTATTCAACGATAAATCCAGTGATGTTTTTATCATCTTCAATTCTTGCAAAAACGATCATCAAATTACAGAAACCAGCATTTGAAATCCACATTTTTTGTCCGTTGATGTGATAGTGTTTTCCATCTTCGGAAAGCGTTGCTTTTGTTTTTCCTGAATTGGCATCAGATCCTGCTCCGGGCTCCGTTAAGCAATATGCGCCAAACCATTCTCCGGTAGCTAATTTTGGGATGTATTTTTCTTTTTGAGTTGCTGTTCCGTATAGTAAAATTGGTAAAGTTCCAATTCCGGTGTGCGCTCCAAAAGCAGTGGCTAAAGATCCTGTGGCTCCCGAAATATAGTCGCAAACCAACATGGTAGTTACAAAGCCCATTCCGAGCCCGCCATATTCTTCAGGAACGGCGATTCCTAATAGGCCAAGCTCACCAAGTTTTTTCATGATTTCTTCCGTAAAGGCATAATCCTTTTTCTCAAATCTTGGTTTATTAGGCCAAACTTCTTTATCGATAAACTCTTTTACAGAGTCGCGCATCATTTGTTGTTCCTCCGAAAAATCTTCAGGAGTAAATACGTTTTCACAAGCGGTATCTTTTACAATAAACTGACCGCCACGGGTGATATCTTGTTGTACAGTTTCCATAACCTTTTTTTTATTTTGAATTGATATTTTATAAAAGTTCAAAGATTCCCGCAGCGCCTTGTCCGGTACCTACACACATGGTCACCATACCGTATTTATTGCCGCGTTTTTTCATTTCGTCAAATAATTGAACCGATAGTTTAGCTCCAGTACAGCCCAGCGGATGTCCTAAAGCAATAGCTCCTCCGTTCACGTTTACGATATCGGGATTTAAACCTAACTCACGGATAACAGCTAAAGATTGCGAAGCAAAAGCTTCGTTCAGTTCAATTAAATCGATTTGATCTTGTTGCATTCCAGCCTGTTTTAAAGCCTTTGGAATTGCTTTCACCGGACCGATTCCCATAATTCTTGGTTCTACACCAGCTGCTGCGTATGACACCAATCTTGCAATAGGTTCTACGTTTAATTCTTTGACCATTTCTTCACTCATGATCATTACAAAGGCAGCGCCATCACTCATTTGTGATGAATTTCCAGCCGTTACAGATCCATCTGCCGCAAAAACAGGACGAAGTTTGTTCAATACTTCGATGGAAGTATCGGCTCTCGGTCCTTCATCTTTAGCAACGGTATAGGTTTTAGAAGCTTTTTTTCCGTTAGCATCAATGTAAACTTGCTCAATATCAATAGGAACAATTTGATCTTTGAAACGGTCTTTAGCTTGTGCTTTTAGCGCTTTTTGATGTGAATGGTAAGCAAACTCATCTTGATCTTTTCTAGATACATTGAATTGTTTGGCAACAGCTTCGGCCGTAAGTCCCATTCCCCAATAATAATCTTCGTGACCTTCTTTGGCAATGCCATAATCTGGAGTTGGTTTGTAACCACCCATGGGAATATAACTCATACTTTCGGCGCCACCAGCAATAATGCAATCGGCCATTCCGGTCTGGATCTTAGCAGTTGCAATTCCAATTGTTTCTAATCCAGATGCGCAATAACGATTCACCGTTACACCAGGAACATCTTCTATCTTAAGTCCCATTAAAGATATGAGTCGGCCCATATTGAGACCTTGTTCGGCTTCCGGCATGGCATTCCCAACAATAACATCATCAATTCTCGTTTTGTCAAAATCGGGTAACTCATTCATCATGTATTGAATGGTTTCTGCCGCCAATTCATCCGGACGTTTGAAACGGAACAATCCTTTTGGAGCTTTTCCAACGGCAGTTCTATATGCTTTTACTATATATGCGGTTTTCATGTTTTTATTTTAGTATTGAGTATTGAGAATCTAGTATTGAGATTAAAGTTTCTTTTGAAACGCATAGTTCATTTTTTGAATTTCAATACACAGATCAACAACAGGTTTTACATGTTTTTTTGAAATTAAGTTCAATTCTATTGCTAAAATTAACTGAGTTTGCAGTTCGTAAGCAGAACCATTGGCTATGCCTAGAAAATGTTTAAACTCATTATTCGTATTTCTTCCAGCTCCTTCTGCTATATTCGAAGAAATGGATACAGCGCTTCTTTTTAATTGTGATGTAAGACCAAATTTTTCATCTATAGGTAATTGGGCAGTCAACAAGTAGACTTCTTTTACCAACTCAATTGATTTTTTCCAGATTTTTAAGTCTTCAACTTTGTGCATCTCACATCTATTATCTCAATTCTAGTATCTAGTTTCTTAGCGGTTTTCCGGTTTTTAGCATGTGTTGTATGCGCTCTAGTGTTTTTCTTTCGGTACATAATGAAAGGAAAGCTTCACGTTCTAGGTCTAACAAATAGTCTTCTGAAACTAATGAAGGTTCAGACAAATCTCCACCAGCCATTACGTAGGCTAATTTGTTTGCTATTTTCTGATCGTGTTCCGAAATGTATTTTCCGGCTTTCATAGAATCGGTTCCTACTAAAAACATTCCTAAAGCTTGTTTTCCTAAAACCTTCACATCCTTGCGCTTGATGGGTTGTGTATAACCAGCATCAGCGAGTATTCTGGCGTGTTTTTTAGCTTCCGCCAACTGTCTGTCTTTATTCACAACAACTACGTCTTTTCCTTTTTGAAGAATTCCAAGATCGAAAGCTTCATGTGCAGACGTAGAAACTTTTGCCATACCAATGGTTAGAAAATATTCCTGAAGTACATTTAGCTCTACATCATTTTTTCTGAAGGTATCCGAAGCTCTCAACGTCATTTCTTTAGAACCTCCACCACCGGGAATTACACCAACTCCAAACTCTACCAAACCAATGTAGGTTTCTGCTGCCGCAACAATTTTATCGGCATGTAATGATAATTCACAACCTCCACCTAACGTCATTCCATGGGGAGCAGAAATTACCGGAATTGAAGAGTAGCGCATGCGCATCATGGTGTTTTGAAACATTTTGATAGCCATGTTCAACTCGTCATAATCTTGTTCTATCGCCATCATGAAAATCATGGCAATATTGGCACCAACCGAGAAATTTGCTCCTTGGTTTCCAACAACCAAACCTTCAAAATCTTTTTCAGCAAGATCAACCGCTTTGTTGAGTCCGGCAATAACATCACCGCCCAACGTATTCATTTTCGATTGGAATTCACAATTTAGAATTCCATCTCCTAAATCTTCAATAACAACACCGCTGTTCTTCCAAACTTCATTCGATTTTCTGATGTTGTCTAAAATGATAAATCCTTCCTGACCAGGTTTTTTGACTTGTTTTTCCTGAGGAATATCATAATAAAAAGTAGCTCCTTCTTTAACGGTATAGAATGAAGAATTTCCGTTGGAAATCATTTTGGTAACCCATTCAGCAGGTGCAAGACCTTCGGCTTTCATGAGTTCAATTCCTTTTTCAACTCCGATGGCATCCCAAATTTCGAACGGACCATTTTCCCAGCCAAAACCAGCTTTCATGGCATCGTCAATTCGGTATAATTCATCTGAGATTTCAGGAATTCTATTTTGTACATAGGCAAAAAGCGAGGCAAAGTTTTTTCTGTAAAATTCTCCAGCTTTGTCTTTTCCGCTTACCAAAACTTTAAATCTATCGATAGGTTTATCTATCGTTTTCGTAAGTTCTAGTGTAGCGAATTTTGCTTTTTGTTGCGGTTTGTATTCCAAAGAATTGAGGTCGAGTGCTAAAATTTCGCTTTTTCCATCTTCACTCTTTACTTTTTTAAAGAACCCTTGTCCGGTTTTGCTTCCTAACCATTTATTTTCCATCATGGTATTGATGAAATCAGGAAGTTTGAACAATTCGTGTGCTTCGTCATTCGGGCAGTTTTCATATAAACCATTGGCTACGTGCACCAAAGTATCTAAACCAACCACATCTACAGTTCTAAAGGTTGCCGACTTTGGACGACCAATTACGGGGCCAGTTAATTTATCAACTTCCTCTACCGTTAACCCTAATTCTTTCACTTGATGAAACAAGCTTTGGATACCAAAAATACCAATTCGGTTACCAATAAAAGCAGGGGTGTCTTTTGCTAAAACAGAGGTTTTTCCTAAGAATTTTTCGCCATAGCTCATCAAGAAATCAATCACTTCCGGTTTGCAATTTGGTCCCGGAACTACCTCAAACAACTTTAAATAACGTGGCGGATTGAAAAAATGCGTTACCGCAAAATGTTGTTGAAAATCTTCAGACCTTCCTTTGTTCATAAAATGAATAGGAATTCCGGAGGTGTTGGAAGTAATTAACGTTCCAGGTTTTCTATATTTTTCAATCTGTTCAAAAACCGATTGTTTGATGTCCAACCGTTCTACTACAACTTCGATAATCCAATCAACCTCTGCAATCTTTTGAATATCATCTTCTAAATTTCCAGTAGTAATTCGTTCTGCAAATTTTTGATGATGAATAGGAGAGGGTTTTGATTTGATGGATTTCATCAAGTTTTCCGTAGCAATTCGGTTTCTAACCAAAGGATGTTCTAAGGTGAGGCCTTTGGCTTTTTCTTTATCCGAAAGTTCTTTAGGCACAATGTCTAGCAAGAGCACTTGAGCGCCAATATTGGCAAAGTGACAGGCGATTCCGCTACCCATAATACCGGAACCAATGACTGCAACTTTGTTAATTCTTCTTTTCATTAGTATTGAATTTGTTTTTTGATTACGATTCTGAATATATTTTTCTCTCTGTAATAAGTGTGTTAATGGTTTCGGTAACTTCAAAAAAGTGTCGTAACTTTTCTTCGGAAACCTCGTTGCGAATAGCTTCATTGAATTGTAAAACAACGGTTTTAGAAACTTCTCTTTTCTCTTTTCCAAAGTCGGTAAGACAAATGAGAACACTACGGCCGTCTTGCGGGTTACGTTTTCGTTCTATCAACCCTTTTTCTTCCATAGTTTTTAAAATTCTGGAAAGGCTGGTAGCTTCCATTCCCATTTTGGGACCTAGTGCCGTAGACGGTGTACCTTTTTCTTTATCGATACTTAATAACGTAAGTCCGGTAGCCATGGTGGTTCCAAATTTACCGGCTTCTTCGTTGTACATTCTTGCAACAGCTTGCCAAGTTGCGCGCAACGCATAATCTATGGATTCTTCTCTTTTCATTTTTGAAAGCTAGATATCCAAATATAGTAAAATTTATTATGCACGCATAATAAAATGAATGTTAAATTTTAAAGATAATTTAAAATTTAAATAGTTCTTTGAGTATAACCATAAAAAAACTCCTCTTAAATTGAGGAGTTCTTCTTTTTGTTAATTTGATTTGTTATAAATTTTATCGTAGAGATCTTTATACTTTTCCTTAATAATACGTCTTTTCAATTTTAAAGTAGGAGTTAAATGGCCTTCATCTATGCTCCAAATGTCTGGAGTAAGTTCAAACGCCTTTACCTTTTCCCATTTTCCAAAACGTTCATTGAAGCAAATAACTTCTTCATTGATTCGTTCTATTACCTTTTCATTCTTTGAAATTTCCGAAGGTGTATTTCCAATGGAGTAATTATGTCTTTTTGCCCATTCCTGAACAAATTCAAAATTTGGTTGAATAAACGCAGCCGGCATTTTTTCGCCTTCACCAATCACCATTATTTGTTCTATAAAACGAGATTGTTTCATTTCGTTTTCAATAATTTGAGGAGCTACATATTTTCCACCAGAGGTTTTGAACATTTCTTTCTTTCGATCGGTAATTTTTAGAAAACCTTGATGATCTATTTCCCCGATATCTCCTGTATGAAAATATCCATCGGTGATTACTTCTTTGGTTTTTACTTCATCTTTGTAATATCCCATCATAATATTGGGACCTTTACATAGAATTTCACCGTCTTCTGCGATTTTTACTTTGACACCCGGAATCATTTTACCTACAGTGCCAATTTTCCAACCTTTTTTACGTTGATCGTTCACCGCAATAACGGGAGAAGTCTCTGTGAGTCCGTAACCCTCCATCACTGGTAAGCCTGCTGCACCAAACAAGCGCGCTAATCTTGGTTGTAGCGCAGCACTTCCGGAAACTAAAATATCAATATTTCCTCCGAAAGCGGCTTGCCATTTAGAGAAAATGAGTTTTCTGGCGATTTTTAATTGTAATTCGTACCAAAATCCATTAGCCCCGTAAGGTTCAAATTTAGCTCCAAGATTTACGGACCACATGAAGAGTGCTTTTTTGATACCTGTTAACGAAATTCCGGTACTGTAAATTTTATCATATACTTTTTCCAACAATCTAGGTACCACCGTCATTACATTGGGTTGTACTTCTTTCATGTTTTCACTCATTTTGTCGATTGATTCGGCAAAATAAATAGAGATACCGTTGTATTGATAAATGTATGTAACCATGCGCTCAAACACGTGGCAAATAGGTAAAAAGCTTAAAGCTCTTGAGTTTCCTTGGTTTAAAGGTACTCTTGATTGACTACCCAAAACATCTGATACAATGTTTTTATGACTTAACATTACACCTTTCGGCGTTCCTGTGGTACCAGAAGTGTAGATAATGGTTGCTAAATCGTCTTCAGAAATAGCAGCTTTTCTTTGTTCCACTGCTTCTTGATGAGCTGTATTTTCCCCAATAGTTAAAAGCGTTTCCCAATGTAGTTCGCCTTCAATCTCATCTAAAGTATAAATAACCTCTACTTTAGTGTTGGTTACAATGCTTTTTAATTTTTGCAAAACTTCAACATCAGAAACAATACAAATTTTGGCTTCAGAATGATTTAGAATATATTCATATTCTTGTTCTGAAATAGTAGGATATATAGGAATATTCTGTGCGCCAACTTGTAAAATTCCTATATCTAAAATATGCCATTCGGTACGGTTTGTAGAGGTAATAATCGCAATTTTGTCATTGGGTTGAATGCCTTTTGCAATAAGCGCTCTACTGATTTGATTTGCCTTTGCGATATATTCTGAACTACTGGTAGCAATCCAATTTCCATTTCGTTTTACGGCGAAAGCATTGTCAATATTGTAATGTTCCTTTTGATAATAAGGAATATCGAAAATTCTTGAAATCGATGTCATTTTTCGGGTTTGAAAAGTATTGCAAATTATGAAATAATAATTCTATTACAAATAGGTTTTGTTAAAAATAGGTGTTAAAAATAAAGAATTATGCAAATTAAAGTAAATAAAAGTTTAAAATTTCATCAATATTTTAATTATGGACAGAAATGAATAGTGCTTCAAAAATTTCCTTTTATATTTATTCTTGCAAAAATAGTGATGTTTCAAACGTTTTTTTCAATGTAAACATTTATTATATTATGACAAATGTCAGTTAGCACTTATAGCTTTCAGGGTACATTTGTAATACAAAACGAGCAACTAACTAACATTATAACGTAAATTTTATGGATCTACTAAACACAAGTTATCTGGCATTATTTCTTATAATTTGTCTTGGTTTTATACTGGGTAATATCAAAATTAAAGGAATTTCTTTAGACATTTCTGCTATCATTTTTGTGGCTTTGATATTTGGTCATTTTAATATTGCATTACCCAATATTCTTGAGAAAATAGGACTCATTCTTTTCATTTACACAATTGGCTTGCAAGCTGGTCCCGGTTTTTTTGATTCTTTTAGAAGTCAGGGCAAAAACTTGGTGATTATGGCTTTTGTAGTAGTGTTATCGGCAGCTTTATTAACGTTATGCGCTATTTTATTTTTAGGTATAGAAAAACCTATTGCTATTGGTCTGTTATCTGGAGCTTTAACAAGTACGCCTGGTTTAGCAGCTGCCATAGATGTAACTCATAGTACTTTGGCATCTATTGGTTATGGTATTGCGTATCCTTTTGGTGTGATAGGAGTAATCTTGTTTGTACGTTTATATCCTAAAATTTTTAGGGTAGATATTGCAAAGGAAGAAAAAGCGTATAGCGATAAAACTTCGATGAATTTTGAACCTTTATCCACTAGGAATTTCAAAGTTGAGCATGAAGGCGCTATTGATAAAACAATTGGTGAATTGCGTGTAAGATCTATGACAAAAGGAGTGATTTCTCGTGTGATGCACGAAGGAGAAGCATTTACACCTACGCAAAAAACGGTTTTACGAAAGGGAGATTTTATAAAAGCAGTTGGTACTCAGGAAGCTTTACGTAGAATAGAATTATTGATAGGACACCCTGCAAAAGTGGATGTTCCACTTGGAAAGAACTATGTAGTTCAATCGTACCTGATCACAAAGCCAGAGCTGGTTAACAAATATCTGGGTGAATTAAATCTAAGAAGTAGTTATGATGCTACAGTTACTAGATTGAGACGTAGTGGAATTGAATTAGCTCCGAGTCCAAATTTGAAACTTCAAATGGGTGATAAATTAATGATAGCTTGTTCTAAAGATCATATAGAACAAATCTCAAAATTATTGGGTGATAATAATTCAAAATTATCAGATACTAACTTTTTTCCGATTGCAACTGGTATTGTTTTGGGAATATTATTGGGGAAAGTTTCATTATCTTTTGGTTCCTCTTTCGAATTTAGTTTAGGACTTACAGGCGGTATATTAATCATATCTATGATGTTGGGACGTCTCGGTAAAACAGGGCCAATATTATGGACAATGAGTGGAAGCGCCAATCAACTCTTAAGACAATTAGGTTTAATGTTGTTTTTAGCATCGGTAGGTACAAAAGCCGGCGCCACCCTGGTAGATACTTTTCATGAATATGGAATTCAGTTATTTTTAGTTGGCGGTGTAATTACACTGGTTCCAATGATTCTTGCTGCTCTAGTTGCACGAATGTTTTTAAAGGTAAATGTACTTTCAATGTTGGGGACCATCACAGGAGCAATGACGAGTACTCCAGGGCTTGCAGCAACCGATTCTATGACCGAATGTGGGGCGCCGTCTGTAGCTTATGCAACAGTATATCCAATAGCTATGGTAGTTTTAATTATTTGTACTCAACTTTTAGGATTAATAGGAGTTCTTTTCTAATAGTCATCAATTTTACAAACAAAGAAACCAGACTAGAGATGTTTTTACAACGCTTTAGTTTGGTTTTTTATTTAAGATAATCTCAGTACTTTTAAATAAAATAGATGATTATGAAAAAATACATTGTACTTCTTTTCCTTGTGATAGCTTGTTCAGAAACTAAAAAGGAAACTTCAAAAATAGTACAGAATACTGATGAAATTGGCTTTAATATAGAAGAACAGAAAGATTCTATTATAACTATCAAAAAACAGGAACCTTCATTAGCAGAGGTAGCAGATACAACTTTTGTTAGACTGGCAAATTATAGTGATGATTTCTTTTATGATATGCGATATGCTACCGACAATAATTTCTTAAAATCACAAGTATATGATTGTGCGGAATGTTATACGCGTGCTAAAACTGCACAACAGTTGATAAAAGCGAATGAAGAATTTATGAAAGATGGATATCACATCAAATTTTACGATTGCTACAGACCGCTAGATGTTCAAAAGAAAATGTGGAAGATTGTTCCAAATGCAATGTACGTAGCCAATCCTGCTAAGGGCTCTATTCATAACAAAGGAGGTGCTGTGGATATTACGTTGGTAGATAGTTCAGGTAACGAATTACCTATGGGAACTGGATTTGATTTCTTCGGACAGAAAGCTCACCACACTTATAATGATTTGCCAGAGGAGATATTAAGTAACAGAAAATACCTTAAATCTACCATGGAAAAATATGGTTTTCAAGCTATAGAAAGTGAGTGGTGGCATTACAATCTTGCCGCGATGACCGGAGCCAAAGTTGCTAATTTTAATTGGGAATGTAATTAATCAATGATGGCTTCATAAATGAGTTCTTGAATATCGGTTCTTATATTTTCCGTAATCAACTTATGATTTTCTTGAGTAGGATATACTCTGTTTGAAAGAAATACATAAATCAGTTCATTATCAGGATCTGCCCAGGTATAAGTTCCTGTAAAGCCGCTGTGGCCAAAACTACTTAAAGGAACACAACCACAGGTATTTGAAGAGCTTCCATCTGGTTCTGGCTTATCAAAACCAACACCACGTCTTATGTCTTCGGTACAATAATAACACGTGTTGAACATATCCATGGTTTCTGGCGTAAAGTAGCGTTTGCCACCATAAAATCCTTTCTGAAGATACATCTGCATGATCTTGGCAATATCATTTGAATTACTAAAAATTCCTGCATGTCCGCCAACGCCATCTAACATAGCCGCACCCATGTCGTGTACAAATCCATGAACAGTTTGATGACGATAATAAGTATCTGTTTCCGTAGGAGCAATTTCTACTTTGGTAAACTTAGTCAATGGATTGTAAAGCGTATGATTTGCACCTAGAGACTGGTACAAATCTCTTTGAACCAAAGTATCCAATCTTGTTTTATAGTGTTTTTCCAAATATCTTTTCAAAATAAAATACCCTAGATCACTGTATTTATATTTCCTTTTAGATAGTAATTTACTATCATAAATTTGTTGATAGATAGAATCTTTGTAGTCCGTTCTCATGTACAGGCTATCACTTACTTGAACTTCAAAACCAACTTCTGGTCTAGTTCTGTAATACGTAGTATCTGGCATGTGTTTTTTGTCTAAAGTATAAACATAAAACGGAATCCAGGCTTCCAAACGTCCGGTATGTGTAAGTAAGTCTAGTAAACTAATATTGCCTTTATTGGTGTTTTCTAATTCTGGAAGAAGCTTTTTAAGTTTTGTATTTAAATTGATTTTTTCTTCCTCAACAGTTTTCATCATTTCGGGAAGCGTAGCAAGTATTTTGGTTAGCGATGCAACGTCGTACAAGTCGGTATTCATCACTTGTACTTTTTTATCATAGGTGTGATAACCGAAACTCTTGTTATAAACCACTTTACCTTTTCTAGCTACCAAAATTTGCATTCCCGGAGCCATTTTGCGATCAATTACCTTTTTAGTGATTAAATCAATCTTAGCCAGTTTTTCAGAACTTAATCCTACGCTTTCTGGTATTCCATATTGTAGTCTAGATAAAGGATTGGTTCCAATACATGTGTTTACAGGAAAATCTTCATTGGCCGTAACTGGTAATCTTCCTTCGGCAGGAATGGCTCCAAAAATGATTTCGGCAGATTTTTCCTGAGCAATTTCACTATTTTGATAACTAACAACAACAGAATTAAAATTGGTAGTTGTAGTTAAATCTAGTAGGGCATAGGGCTTCACAAAAATATCTAGAATTACATCTTTTTCTCTTGAGAGTTCATAGAGCCAAACCAATTCTTGTTCAGTAAATTGATAATCTTTCCAAGGTGAATCGTTAGATCTGTGAAAGCCTATGATTACCGTATTGTAATCTTTCAATTTACCTTTCATTTTATCCAAACGAGCAGTATTTATAGTGTCTACTTGTGCATAAAGTTGTAGACTGTTCACAAACTTTTCTCCTGAATCATCACCTAGGCCAACGTATGCTATTTTACGCTTGTCTAAATCTCGTAAAGGCAAAAGATCTCCTTTATTTTTCACTATGGTAATGGCTTTCTCCATTACTTTTTCATACAATAAATCATCGTTGATGCTATTAAGATCTTCAATCAAATGATCTGTTTCTATTGGTTTATAGTGATTAAGACCAACAAGATATTTAGCCTTCAATATTTTTTTTACTGAATGAGCTAATCGTTCTTCTGTAATCACTTCATTTTCGTACGCTACTTGTAATTTTTCAGAAGCCTTTGGAATATCTTTAGATATCAGAAGTACATCATTACCAGCAAGAAAAGCTGCAAGATCTACATCTCCAGGTTCACTAAAATTAGAAGCACCTTTCATACTTAGGGCGTCTGTGAAAACAAGACCGTTGAATCCCATTTTTTTCTGTAAAAGATCGGTAACTACTTTTTCTGATAGGGAAGTAGGGTAACCGGCTCTTGATTCTAGTGCAGGAACGTTTAAGTGTGCAATCATTACACTCGCCAAACCTTGGTCTATGATTTCTTTGTACGGATACAATTCAACATCTTCAATTCTGTCCAAGCCAAAGCTTAAGGAAGGCAGCGTTTTATGTGAATCTTGATCTGTATCTCCATGACCGGGAAAATGCTTGGCATTTGCAAGAACACCTGCACTCTGCATTCCGTTCATGAAAGCAATCGCTTTTTGAGTTACATTGTATTTGTCTTCTCCAAAAGATCTATTTCCTATGATGGGATTTTTTGGATTGGTATTGATATCTACATCTGGAGCAAAATTAATATGAACGCCCAATCTTTTTGCATGTAAGCCAATTCGGTAGCCAACTTCTTCAACGAGCTTGTTGTTTTCTAAAGCGCCCAACGTCATATTCCATGGAAAAGCGTAGGTAGAATCTAGTCGCATCGCTAATCCCCATTCGGCATCCATACTTACAATTAGAGGAATTTTTGAATCAGCTTGAAGGTTGTTACACATATTGGCTTGGCGAACGGGTCCACCTTTGGAAAAGATAACGCCACCAATGTGATTTTCTTCAATTAATTTTTTGATTCGATCTTCTTCTGCTTGGCCATTTCTTGAAAAAACATCTACAATAAATAGTTGCCCTATTTTTTCTTGAAGGGTCATTTGATTATAGACACTATCAACCCATTTTTCCTGAGCCTCGGGTTTGTTGGCTAATAATGGATCTATGTGTTGAGAAAATATGGATAGGCTTGAAAGTATTGTAATTACTAAAAGTATGTTTCGCATGTTCAATAAATAATCTAGTTATCTGCATGAAAAAATCTTGCCAGATTCTTTCTCCTCTAATTTTGAAAGATACATTGTTGTAACTAAAATAAAAAGCCAAAATTGTGTGAACTATCAACAATTTTGGCTTAAAATGAAATATTTTGTGTAAAACTTAATTTAGAAATCTTGAATGCCAACTTTCTGAGGCTGGAACTTCCCAAAAGTTCTCATATTCGTATTTATTGGTAACCAAATTATTAAACACAATGGTGTTTTTGGAAACCGATTTGTTCTTCGCCATTTTTTTAAAGTCGGTCAAAGCTTTGTAAGCAATAAATTCACCTTGTTTAAAAGATACATTCATTTTGTCTAAAAGATCAATCTCATAATCTTTCTCCAATTGTTGTACAAAAGCTACAGAAGCATCAATGGAACAACCTGTTGCAGCTTGCGTATCTTGATTGATAGCGATAATTAAAAATCTTTTATATTTCAGTTCAAAAGAAGCTTCCAAATGTGCACCGTGAGCAGTCCATTTGGTAAGAAATTCTTTTGTTTTTTGTTCTATTTCTGAAGTTTCTTCGTCAGTTAAACTTCGATTAGCCTGATAAACCCAAATTCGGGAATTTTCTGGTAATGATTCAAAATCTACGTACATATATTATAAATCTTCTGCATTTGCAATTAACTCAGCCACATCAAGTACAGTGACATCGTTTTCTTTTTCTTTTGCCTTTACACCATCTGTAAGCATGGTGTTGCAAAATGGACAACCAGCAGCAATAATTTCTGGTTTTTCTTCTAAAGCTTGTTCGGTTCTACGAATGTTAACGTCTTCATTCCCTTTTTCTGGTTCTTTAAACATTTGAGCCCCACCAGCACCACAGCACAAACCGTTTTGCTTGCACTTTCTCATTTCTACCAGTTCGGCTTCTAACTTTCTGATAAGGTCTCGCGGCGCTTCATAAACATCATTGGCACGACCAAGGTAGCAAGGATCGTGGAAAGTAATTTTCTTTCCTTTAAATTTTCCGCCTTCAATGGTGAGTTTACCTTCGTTTAAAAGTGACTTTAAAAATTGAGTGTGATGCATCACTTCATAATTACCACCAAGAGAGGGATATTCATTTTTTAATGTATTGAAACAGTGTGGGCAAGCGGTAACAATTTTTTTTATTTCATAGGCATTCATAACTTCTATGTTGGTCATGGCTTGCATTTGAAATAAAAATTCGTTTCCTGAACGTTTTGCAGGATCTCCAGTACAGCTTTCTTCAGTTCCAAGAACGGCAAAATTCACTTCAGCTTTGTTCAAAATTTTAACAAAAGCCTTTGTGATTTTCTTTGCTCTATCATCAAAACTACCGGCACAACCTACCCAAAACAATACGTCCGGTTGTTTACCGGATGCCATCATTTCGGCCATTGTAGGTACTTTTAAAGTTTCAGTACTCATAAATGAATGTATTAGTTGAGTAAAAGCTTGTTATTCAAGAATAACAAGCTTATTACTTTGTATTAATCATCATGTTCACCATCGTCAAACACTTCGATGGTCACTTCTTTTTCAATAAGATCTGTGAATTTACCTCTGTAACGAGTGGCTCTTACCAAATGGTTGTCTACCCAGTGATAGTTACCACCACGAGGTTTATTCATTAACAATCCATGGTATTTAAATCCATGTTTGTCTAACCATTCTTCCGTTACCTCTCTGTGCTCTTCGGTTCTTGAAGTAAAGAAAGTAATAATATGGCCTTCTTCAAACCATTTGTTCAACGTTGCTAATGCATCCGGAAATGGTTCACATGTAGCCATTCTTTCTGGCTCTTCATTAGGTACATCTTCTGTAACTGTACCATCGATATCAATTAAATAGTTTTTGATACCTTCTGGTAATACAGGGCTTACGTGTTCTCCGTCTGCTATTTTTTCAGATAACATTTTAGATACATCTTCCTTTTTCATGATTGTTTGTAAATGGTTTTGATTTTATGCTTCGTTTGTCCAATTAAGTCTATCCATTTGATTATATGGCCAAGGAGCTCCGTTATTTTCAATATTAGTCATCATGTTATTTAGTTCGTTTGGTGCAGCAGATTGCTCCATGACTAAATATCTACGCATATCCATAATTATTGAAAGAGGATCTATGTTCACTGGGCAAGCTTCTACACATGCATTGCATGAGGTACATGCCCAAAGTTCTTCTTGCGTTATATAATCATTTAGTAATTGTTTTCCGTCTTCTTTAAAAACACCTTTATTGGTATCTATATTTTTTCCAACTTCTTCTAATCTGTCGCGCGTGTCCATCATAATCTTACGAGGAGAAAGTTTTTTTCCTGTTTGATTTGCCGGACATTCGGCAGTACATCGCCCACATTCTGTACAAGTATAGGAATTTAATAGCTGTACCCAATTCAAATCTTGTACATCACTAGCTCCAAATTTTTCAGGAATTTCCTCTTCTGAATTTTCTGCTGGCGCTGCAAACGGATCTGCATTGGGATCCATCATCATTTTTACCTCATTGGTAACGGCCTCAGAATTTGGAAATTTTCCTTTTGGTTCTAAGTTCGCAAAGTACGTATTTGGAAAGGCTAATAAAATATGAAGGTGTTTTGAGTAATATAAATAATTTAAAAACGATAAAATGCCTGCAATATGTAACCACCAGCATACTCTTTCTATGATTTCTACTGAATGAAACGATAGGTTATTAAAAAGAGGAGCAATGAAACTACTTATAGGATAAGTACCTGCTTGCACATAATGATTATTTGCTTCATTCATGTACTGAAGTGTATAATCTGCAGCATTCATTGTAAGAAATAGGAGCATAAGTACAGTTTCAAAATACAGGATGATGTTTCCATCATTCTTTGGCCAGCCTTTCATTTCTGGTTTCCAAAAACGTTGTATTTTGATCACATTTCGTCTTATCCAAAAAACAACCACAGCAAAGATCACAAGGGCTGCTAATATTTCGAAAGATCCTATAAGAATATCATACAAACTTCTCATGAAACTAAAAACACGATGCGTTCCAAAAAGACCATCAATAATAATTTCTAATACTTCAATATTGATAATGACAAACCCAACGTATACTAATATATGAAGAAAACCTGCAATGGGCTTTTTTACCATTTTTTGTTGTCCAAGAGCAATCATGGCCATATTTTTCCAGCGCTCACTGCTTCTATCGGTTCGATTTACATCTTTACCAAGTTTTATGTTTCTAATTAGTTTTTTAACATTAAATGCGAAAAATCCAATTCCTGCAGCAAGTAGCAGTGCAAAAAATATGTTGTCCAACAGGTTCATACGTTTTACTCAATGTAGAGATAAATGGAGTCTTTCCTATCTCTGTTTAACAATACAATTTTACTAAACTAATTTTAACTAGTACTCCAAAAATAGTTTATTTTTCTTCATCAGCCGGTGGCTGGTAATCTTTGTTCTTTTTTCCGAATAAAGAGAAGTGAACGTATCGTTTGGGGTTTAATTTCAAGTCTTGTAATAATTGTTCCAATTGTCTTGAGGCACCTTCTAAGTTTTGATATAGCTGCTCATCTTTCAACAATTTACCGGCATTTCCTTCACCATTTTCTATACCAGTCATAATTCCATCTAACTTAACCATTGCACTGTTAAATTCAGCTAATGAACCTGCTATATCGGCTTTGCTTATGGTATCTGTCACAGATGCAAGATTTGTAGTTATTGTTTCTACGTTAGTCATAGAATTAGTCAATTTACCTTTATTGTCTTCTACCATTTCATTGAAATTAGAAGTAATATTTCTAAAGTTTGATGTAATGGCGCTCAAGTTATCAATACTAATTTTTAAGCTTTCTTTTCGTTCTTCATCCAGCAGACTATTAAGGTTTGTAACTAAGGAGTCAACACTATGTAAAGCTTGTTCCAGTTTAGCTTTTAGAGGGTCTAATTCATTGGTAATAGAGGTTAGCATATCTGGTTGAACGGTTGTGGAAATTTCTCCGCTATCTAGATTTTCTGCACCATCTAGTGCTGGAATTATTTGTATACCTGCATTACCCAAAAGACTTTTATAAAGTTCTGCTTTACTATTTTTTGAAAACTTAAACTCGCTATCTATTTCAAAATTAACTTTAATTTTTGCATCGGATTGACGTAGTGTAACATCGGTAACTTTTCCTATTTGTTTTCCATTTACAGTAACCGGAGTAGAAGGGGTTAAGCCTCCTGAATGATCAAAAATAGCGTAGTAATGGCGGTTATTATCGAATAGAGATTTTGACATCAAAAAGTTAATTCCTAAAACAAAAAGGACAACTCCGCTAATAACAATAATGGCTGTTTTGATTTCTTTAGATATTTTCAATGCAGTTTTTTTTATGGGTGTTTAAACAAATGTAGAAATATTTTTTGAAGTCCTACTTAATTTAATATAGATTTAGCAGCTTCCGAAACACTGATTTTCTCTCCATTTTTGTAAGCTACTAGATAGGCATCCTTAAATCCTTTAGATTTAGCTTTTTGCAATAGTTTTTGTGCTTCGTCATAACTGGAAGTCTCGCCGTACTGATATTTATAGACACTCCCTGTCTTTTCCTTAAAAACTGGGGAAAGACCACTGAAATTTTGAGCTTTCAATTCCAAATTATTCTTAGACGCGGCAATTTGAACTCTAAATATAATATCTTTGGATCCCTGCACTAAATCTTTTGAAGGCGAAGTTGGCAGTGGAGGAGAACTAAAAATATCTCCTTGATTTTCCTCAATACCATTTTTATAATCTTTAATGGCTTCTACAATGGAATTTGCTATTTTGGTTTGACCTGCAGTTGATTTTAGAAAATTTCTTTCTGAAGAATTGGTAATAAAACCAGTCTCTATAAGTACACTAGGCATAAAGGTTTGGTGCAAAACTACAAATGCAGCTTGTTTAACGCCTCTATTTTTTCTTTTAAGTTCGTTGGTGAAATTATCCTGAATATATTTTGCTAATTGAATACTTTGGTCTAAATATTCTTCTTGTAAAAGTGTAAGTGAAATGGTGGATTCTGGAGAATTAATATCAAAACCGGCATAATTTGTTTCGTAATTATCCTCTAAATAAATCACCTCATTCTCAGACTTTGCAACTTCAAAATTACGTTTGTTTCCATGTAGCCCAAGTACGTACGTTTCCGTTCCACTAGCCGAACTGCTATGCGCATTACAGTGAACCGATACAAAAAGGTCTGCATTTGCCTTGTTAGCAATGCGACCGCGTTCTACCAATTCAATAAAGACATCGGTTTTTCTGGTATAAACCACTTTTATGTTTGGGTCTTTTTCAAGTTCTTTACCTACGGCAAGTACAATTTTTAAGGCAATATCTTTTTCGTTATAGCCTGCAGCATTTTTACCGGGATCTTTACCGCCGTGTCCAGCGTCTGATACAACTACGAATTTGTCTTTTACTGGAGGATTTGCAGATGAATTCAAAAATGAAAAAAGAGAAATAATAAGTACTAAAACTCTTGTAACTGGCTTCATAAAACTTTGATTTTCTATTTTAAAAACATACAATATGCCAAATTGTTGTTTTGAAAATGTTTTTTGGTAAAATATTTGATAAAAGTAGTACTAATTATTGAAAAAAAGAGTTAGAAAGATGGTAAATTATTTACAGCCTAGCTGTCCTGAGCCAAAAAATATGCGTATGTTTGGCACGTTAAAAAAAGAGGCAATAAAAATGAGTTTTCTTCATGAATTAGCCATCTTCAAACATAAAGAAACAGTAGGTTTCGGAAAAAATTAAGTGATTGTATCTTTAGAAAAGTGATAAGTATTTGAAAACGTTGAAAATCATACAAAAGCATCAATTTTATCTACTGTTTTTCGTTTTGCTATCCACCGGGTTTGTAACTGCTCAAGAAACCGGAAATCGTGAAAATTTTAAGGTAGAACCCATACAGAAAGGAATCAAAATAGATTCATCTTTATATTTTCAAAAAGGTATTGTTTCGCAGTTTGAAATAACAACTTCATTGGTTGATACTACAAACACAGATACTATTCCTGAGAAAAAAGGTGTTTTAGCAAATCAAGTAATAGACAATGCTAAAGGATATAGGAAGTATAATAGAGCAGAAAATAAGATTTATTTATACGATCAAGCCTACGTGAAGTATGGCGATATGGAGCTTAATGCAGGCCAAATTGTTATAGATTTAACTAACAATACAGCGTATGCTAAAGGTATTGTAGATTCTACAGGGAAATATGATCAATTACCTGTTTTTAAGCAAGCAGCAGAGGAGATTCGGCCAGACTCGTTGTTGTTTAACTTTGAATCCAAACGGGGATTGGTGTATAAGTCCAGAACAGATCAAGGAGAAATGAAAGTTCGCTCTGAGATTGTTAAGAGGCAAAATGATTCATTATACTACATTTGGAAAACTAAATTTACAACTTCATCTCACCCAGATGATGATCCTGAATATTACATTTTAACCAAAAAAGGAGTATTTGTTCCTAATAAGAAAATTATAGCAGGAGGGAGTCAATTGTATTTTTATGATGTTCCTACACCTATTTATGTGCCTTTTGCATTTTTTCCAATGACTACCGAAAGAACTTCAGGTCTTATTTTTCCAACTTTTGGAGAAAACAATACCAGAGGTTATTTTATTCAAAATGGAGGATATTACTTTGCTATAAATGATTATTTGGATCTAACTGTATTGGGAGATTACTATACCAATGGTAGTTACGGTTTACAGGGACAATCTGCATACAAGAAGCGTTATAAATACAGCGGAAACTTCAATATAAGGTATGAGAATTTGATTAATGGTCAAAAAGGATTTTCAGATTATTCCAGAAGTTCCATATATAATATAAGGTGGAGTCACTCACAGGATTCAAAGGCTAGTCCTAATTCTAGGCTTTCTGCATCGGTAAACTTTGGTAGTAGTACTTATTATCAACAATCAGTAAACCAAACAACTACACCGAATTTTTTAAATAATACCTTATCGTCATCTATTTCTTATCAGAAGACATTTCCAGAGTATCCATCTGTGAATTTGTCTTTAAGTGCCAATGCTACCCAGAATACTCAATCTGAAAGTATAGATCTTAGTTTGCCTGCTTTTCAAGGGAGTATGGAACGTATTTATCCTTTTGCACCTTCTAACGGATCAAAAAAAGGTATTTTTCAGAATATCAATTTTCAGCTTACTTCTAGAGGGGAATATGCCATTGAAACCAGCGATAGTTTATTCATGCAAAAAGAAATGTTTGAGCAAGCAGAATTAGGTTTTCAACATTCTATACCTGTAACTACCAACTTTAAGCTGTTTAAATACTTTAGTGCAAGTATGGGAACTAGCTATAAAGAGGTTTGGCAGTTTCAAACTGTTCGATACAATGATTATGATGAAGAGTTGGGTGAAGCGGTAGAGGATACTGTAAGAGGGTTTGATAGGTATGGAACTTATAACTTTAGTGCTAGTTTAGGAACAACAGTTTATGGTCAGTTTGAATTTGGTGAAGATAAAAAATTACAGGCCATAAGACATACCATGAGACCATCGGTAAGTTATGGTTATACACCAAGTTTTGATCAATATTTTGATTATTATATTTCTGATGAAGATGGAAATGGGGAATATTATACAAGATTTGAAAACGGAATGTACGGTACTCCAGGTAGAAATTACTCCAATACACTAAGTTTTACCTTGAATAATACCTTGGAGGCAAAAGTTAGAGATAAAGATTCTACGGCAACCGAACCAAAGAAAATAAAACTTCTAAACAACTTTAACCTTAGTACAGGTTACAATATTGCGGCAGATTCTCTAGCATGGAGTCCTTTACGACTTACCGGAAGTACGCAATTTTTTGATAATAAGCTTACCGTAAATTTTGGTACCACTTTGAATCCTTATGCTTTGGATGCTTCTAATGATGTGATTGATAAATTTAATATCAATAATGGTGGTAGTTTATTTAGAATGACCAATGCAAATTTAACTGCCAACTATTCATTTTCAAGTAAAGATTTCAATAAAGGGGAAGAAGAAAAGGAGTCAGACAATACAGCCAGTGGTGGAAGGGATGATGATCTTTTTGGTAAAGCACAAGACTTTAGCGATAGTAGGGAAATGAATAATGAGAATGAGGAAATTGAAAATAAAAACTTCAGTAATACCATTCCTTGGGATTTAAAAGTTGCTTATTCCCTTACTTATAACAATACGGCAAGGCAAGATGAAATAAGTACCAACTCGCTTATGTTTAGTGGAAATATAGAGCTTTCGCCGCGTTGGAAGGTTGGAGTTTCATCTGGATATGATATAAAAAATCAAGGATTTACCTATACTCAGCTGCGCTTTGAAAGAGATTTGGAAAGTTGGAGATTGAATTTTAATTGGGTACCTTTCAGTTCAAGAAGTTCATGGTATTTTTTCATAGGTATTAAGTCTTCATTATTGAGCGATTTGAAATGGGAAAAACGCAGAACTTCCACAACATCTTATTAATATAATTTACTTTTTTGGTATGAATAAAAAAATCATCACTACAGATAAAGCTCCGGCTCCTATTGGACCTTATAATCAAGCTGTACTTACAGGAAACATGCTGTTTACATCGGGTCAAATAGCTTTAAATCCTGAAACGGGTGAATTGGTTTCAGCTTCTATTGAAGAGGAGACAAAGCAGGTAATGGAAAATGTAAAAGCAATTTTGGAAGCGGCAAATGTTACTTTTGAAAATGTAATTAAAACAAGTATTTTTTTAAGTGATATGAATCAATTTTCAAAGGTAAATGAGGTTTACGGATCTTACTTTAATGAGCTTACGGCACCAGCAAGAGAAACGGTAGAAGTAGCTAATTTACCTAAGTTTGTAAATGTTGAAATTAGTGTTATTGCTGTATTAGATTAATCATATTTGTAGAATTTATATAATAAAAAAGTCCTGAGTTTTGCTCAGGACTTTTTATTTTGTTGTTATGCTGATAAAATCTTAGCTAAACATCAAGTTTTTATGGTATTCTACCAAACCATCAATAGGTTTTCTTAGAACGTTGCCCATAGTTAAGTTGTTGTCTTGTAAAATTTTGTTTAGTTCATCTTTAAGATAGAACGCTATGCTACCAATAAAGTGAATTGGTACACGTTCTGCCTGCTCAAATTGTTTGATTGAATTGTCGATGAATAATTGCATTCCTTTTTTAATTAAAGCTTGCATATATTCTTCATTCTTATTTTCAATTACAAAACGAGCAAATGTAGCCAAATAAGTATTTGGATTTGGCTGTCTGTATAGGTGATTTTTAATAACGTCTGCTTCCAAATCATGATTTTGAGCAAACTTGCTAGCTAAGTGTTTTGGTATTTTGTGATAGTAGTAATCACGTAATAATTGACGACCAAAATAGTTTCCACTTGAGTCATCCATCAATATATAACCAAGCGAATCTACTTTTTGGAAAAGTTGGTGACCATCCCAATAACTACAGTTAGATCCTGTTCCTAAAATAGCAACAATAGCTTGCTCATCAATGGTAACAGTTGCATAAACCGCAGCATATGTATCTTCTTTTACTATAATTTTCGCATTTGGAAAATAGGCCTGAAATATATCTCTTAGAAAGTTTCTCATACGTTGTGTTCCACAACCAGCACCATAAAAGTGAAGTTGAGATACTTCTTTACGGTGTTTGAAAAGCTCAAAGTTATTGGCCAAACGCTCATCAATAATTTCTCTTGGCAAAACCTCTGGGCTCAACCCCAACGTTTGCGTAAAGAATAATTGATTGCCGTTGTCGTCAAGAGAAATCCAGTCTGCTTTGGTGGCACCGCTATCTACAATTAATATCATGTTGTACTATTTAGGTTAAAACATTGCCCTTTTGTGTGGAAGGGCAATGTTTATTATAATTTGTTTGTGTTCTATTTATTTACAGCTTACTTATAGCTTATAGAGAAGCTACGTGTAATGCTAATTCTACAAGTTTGTTAGAATATCCTGTTTCGTTATCATACCAAGATACAACTTTAAAGAATGTAGAACTTAAACCGATACCAGCACCAGCATCAAATACAGAAGTTTGTTTTTCACCAACAAAGTCTTGAGAAACAACAGCTTCAGTAGTATATCCAAGAACTCCCTTCATAGGTCCTTCAGAAGCAGCTTTCATTGCTTCACAAATTTCTTCGTAAGAAGTCTCTTTTTCTAAACGTACAGTTAAGTCAACTACAGAAACATCGGTAGTAGGAACTCTAAATGCCATACCAGTAAGTTTTCCGTTTAATTCTGGAATTACTTTACCTACTGCTTTAGCAGCACCTGTAGAAGAAGGAATAATGTTAGCTAATGCACTACGTCCACCTCTCCAGTCTTTTCTAGATGGTCCATCAACTGTCATTTGAGTTGCAGTAGTTGCGTGAACAGTTGTCATTAAACCTTCAGTAATACCAAAAGAATCATTTAAAACTTTAGCAATTGGAGCTAAACAGTTTGTAGTACAAGAAGCATTAGAAACAATAGTATCAGCAGCTGTAGCTTCTGTGTGGTTTACACCCATTACAAACATTGGAGCATCTGCAGAAGGAGCAGAGATAACTACTTTCTTCGCACCTGCGTTAATGTGGAATTGAGCTTTTTCTAAAGTTGTGAAAATACCAGTACATTCAGCAACTACTTCAGCACCAACTTCGTCCCACTTCAAGTTATTTGGATCTTTTTCTGCAGTAATTCTAACAGTTGATCCGTTTACGATTAAGTTTCCGTCTTTTACATCAACAGTTCCGTCAAATCTTCCGTGAACTGAATCATATTTTAATAAGTATGCTAAGTGATCAACATCTAAAAGATCATTGATGGCAACAACTTCAACATCTGGTCTCGCAGCGATAGCTCTGAAAACGATTCTACCAATTCTTCCGAAACCGTTAATTCCTATTTTTAAAGACATAATTTTAAAATTTAATTAATATTTATGTTAGTTAGTAATAAATTACAGTTTAATATTTTTTGTTGTTTGTTCAGGTTGGGTTTTGGTTTTAGATTGACATGATGTCTGAAACTTTCAAAAGTTCATGATTAATCTCGGTATGACCTTTAATTGCTTCTTCCAATGGAGTTAGTTCCATTTTGTCATTTAAAAGTCCTACCATTTTGTTTGATTCGCCATCAAGCAAACTTTCTACAGCTTTAACACCCATTCTTGAAGCAAGAACTCGGTCAAAACAAGTAGGGGAACCACCACGTTGCATGTGTCCTAATACAGAAACTCGAACGTCATAGAAAGGCAAATGCTCGTTAACGTAATCTTTCAGTTCAAAAACATTTTTACCAATGTTATCTCCTTCAGCTACAATAACAATACTTGAGGTTTTTCCTGAACGTCTACTTCTTTCTAAAGATTCTAGTAAGCGCTCAAGCCCTAAGTTTTCTTCTGGGATCAAAATTTCCTCAGCACCTGCGCCAATACCTGCGTTCAAAGCAATATGACCAACATCTCGGCCCATTACCTCTACAAAAAATAATCTGTCATGTGAACTAGCGGTATCTCTAATTTTATCAATGGCGTCACAAACTGTGTTCAGTGCAGTGTCGTAACCAAGTGTGTGAGAAGTACCAACAATATCGTTGTCAATTGTACCAGGAATTCCAATGATTGGGATTCCAAATTCTTTACTAAAAATCATAGCACCTGTAAAGGTACCGTCACCCCCTATAGCTACAATGGCGTCAATGCCATTCTCCTTTAGGTTATTATAGGCCTTTAAACGGCCTTCTTTCGTTTTGAACTCCATAGATCTGGCTGATCTTAAAAAAGTACCACCACGATTGATGATATCTTTTACGCTTCGGGCATTCATAGCCTCAAAATCGCCTTCGATCATTCCTTGATATCCTCTATGGATTGCAATACATTCTAGACTGTGATAAGCACATGTTCTAACTACGGATCTAATTGCTGCATTCATACCAGGAGAGTCTCCACCTGATGTAAAAACCGCAACTTTTTTTATGTTTGTTGACATAAAACTTTCATTTAGGTCTATAAATTTACTAACAATTTACAATTAACCAATGCTTGAAAAGCTTTATTTTAACGATTTATCATTTTCAAACGTTGTCGTTAATAAATTTAAATATTATCCACCTTTGAAATTTCAATTTCTCAGAATTTTAAAAGTTTATTTTACTATTATGATTTAAAATGATGAAAAATAACCAAATTCAAAAGTGTAGTAAAATGCGGAAATAATACAATTTAGAAGAGGATGATTGATTTTTTTAGTGATCAAGTTTTGCTATAAGAGGGAATTTTTATTGGCTATTGTCTTTTTTCTTAGAATTAGAGTTTTTAGATTTCATTTTTACCAAACCATTATCACCCTGAGTTTCGATTACCTTGTTTTCAGCTTGTTTCTGCTTTTCTGCAGCTTCTCTAGCTTTTCTTTCTTGCTCAGGATCATTGTCTAAATACTCTTCTTCCTCTTTTTTACCATTAAAAATAATGCGCCATAACTCTCCAAAGGTATCAAAGTCTACTTGGTAGGACAATCCTACACCCTGTGTGTAGCCTTGGGTAGATGCTAAGAAATCCTGAATTTCCGTTTGTTTATTGAAGACTTTTGCACTCAAAGTTCCTTCATCATTCAATAATATTTGAACTTCTGCATCTCCTGCAACTACCGTTTCAGTAACGCCTCCAACCGGAACTCCAATTTTTCCATTGAATAAAATACGATCACTAATCTGAGTTGAAATAGTTACACCAAACTGATCATCTGTACGGTAGTCATACGTTGGGCTGTTTACACCAACTTCATAGGATAGCCCAATATTTAACTTATTATCACTACCGCCCAATTGATTATTGATTTGACTAAAAAGTGATTCTGAAAGCGTAGTAGTAGCAACTCCCTGCAAAGCAGCATTGGTATTATCTCCCACAAAAGTTCCACTGGAAAGCAAGTAAATAGCTTGTAGTTGCCTTTGGTTGTTATCTTGTAGACGATAATTGAGCTCCGAAGCCATTACCGGGTTCGTATCAGGAAATTCAATATCAAAACTGGTGGTTGGATTCATCAATTCACCATCTAAATTTATAATAACATTGGTGCGAATTTTGCGATTAAATTGATTGTTTTCTAATAATAATGATGGATTTGCATTTAAGCTATACATCGCTTTTAAATCTCTCAATGTAGCTCTGGTAGGATCTCCTTCCCAAGTAATACTTCCTCCAGGTTGTACCGTAAATGTTTTGTTGATAAGACCGTAATTCTTAAAATTATAGGTTCCTTCTGTTGTAATAAAATCACCCCACATGTTGAATTTTCCATTGGTGTTGATTTCCATGAGTAGCGTACCTTCACCACGACCTCTAAGTGTACTTCCTGTTTTACGGTCTGTTACAATTTCAATTTCTGCTTTTGGATTGACGGTTAAATCAAAATTTAATTCCAATCCGGAATATTCTTTTAATTTTCTCTCTGCAGCTGCTTCACGACTTTCGTGCTTGTTGATAAATTCAATAAAGGAATCGTCTCCAATGGAAACAGCATCGTTGATAGGTATTTTAAATGACGTCCCACTTTCTGTAGTTCCGGTTACATCAATTGTTAGTGCATCTACCGAACCATAAATGTCTGCAGTTCCTCTCATGAAGGCAGTTCCGTAGAACAATGTTTCACCGTCGTCTTCGGTATTTAAAACTAAAAACCGCTCGTTGTTTGTAATAAGACCAAGATCTAAACTCCAATCTTCAAAATTACGATGCATGATACTTCCGTCTAAAAGAGCGGAAGTATTAAAAGCAGTATCGGTAAGCGTAACATTATCAAAATTAAAAGCACCTTCAGAAATAACTACTTTTGAAGCTTCTGAAAAGTCTACATCCAATCCTAAATAGGGTATTTTTAATCCGGCTCCAAATAAGTTAAGAAGTCCATTAATTTCTGGATTAGAAACTTTTCCTGTAATGGTAGCATCGCCGGTAACTACACCTCGCATATCTGAAAGTACAATTCCGCCCAACGGACTGAAAGGTGCAATATCCAGATTTCGTAAATTCATAATGAGGTCTAGATTTTCTTTTCCGTCATCAAAATTTATGTTTCCATTGATGTTGAGACTTTCTATATTTTCATTTAAGATTTCAATATTTACATTGTAATCGGTTAATGACTCGTTACCAATAATGCTTGCGTTGAAATCGCCAAGTTCATGATCGTTTAGCACAAAATCTTTGATCATTAAATTGGAAGTAGGTAAATACACTTTGTTTTTCTGCAGCATAGTGAAATCACCATTTACAACTCCGGCCATAGAAAGACTGTCAATACTTGGAGTTATGTTGGCTAGCTGTACATTACTAAATTGCAGATTTACATCTTTATAAGTGGTATCAATAACTTTTCCTTTTAAATTGATAATTTCATCATCATGATTCATTACAATTTTTTTGATAATGATAGAATCTAACTTTTTATCAAAAACAACTTTGTTTTCAATATTGTTTTCTTGGTTTAGATACCAAGTATTTCCTTTGAAAGTAACATCAGATGTTTTTAATCCAACCACCGATTGTTGATTTTTATTAAAAGTGTGGTAGAAGTTTAAATTGAATTTATCAGCATCATTTTTAGTTCCGGCGAACTCTGTTCTAAAGAAAAGCGTGTCATTAATGGTAGAGTTGATCAAATTAAAATCTTTGATGTCGTAGTATTTATTTTTTACAGAACCAACCTCAATAAACGTATTATACAAAGGGTTTTTATTGTCCACACGTAAATTGATATCATCCATTACGTAACCAAAAACGTCTATCTGTGGTGACTGAAAGTTCAGTTTAAACATATTGTTTTCAGACTTGATACTTCCTCTAATGTTGGTATTGGCGGCAAATTCAACTTCAGGATAAAAAACATCAATAATCTTATCATAGATTTTGAAATGAAAATTGATGAATTGATCTTTATCTATTTTATGAGGATTGTAATTTGGATAAATACTTCCAATAGAATTTTCAACCAACTGAATAATTTGATTGAACTTGAATTTTCCTTCTACCGATCCAGAAACGATATCTGGTGAATTAATATCGATGGTTCTCACATTGTCTTGATCAAACTTGGATGTGATAGCGAAATCGTCAAAATAATAATCGTTGTTTTGATTGATATAGGAAGTTTTGGTAAACTTGATACTTCCTTTCATATTATCAATATCATTTCCGCTAAGATCAATATTGATGTTTCCTTTGAATTGAGAAATGCTATCTCTTTTTACAAAGTTTAATGCATTTAGATCGGCATAACCAACAGAAGTATTAAAAGCAAAAATGTTCTCTTCCGAAGAAAAATCAGCTAAACCTTGAAATGTAAATTGAAAATTTTTGTCATAAGATTTTAAATACCCGTTGAAAAGTTGATTTTGCAATCTACCTCTTATCACCGCATTTCTATAAGTGTATTTATTGTAATTAAGCTTGCTTATTTTACCACGAACTTCGGTATTTAGATTTTTTTGATTGAATCCTTTTCCGTCAACATCTACCGCAAGCGATACTTTACCAATGCTTTCAGTTCGGGTATATTTGCTCACATTGAAATCTTCTAAAATAATATGACCTTTATAAGAAGCATTATCAATATCATTAATATTACTGATGGAAAGATTGGATATAGCGGTACCAATTTGAGTAGTAAGTTTGATATCGGTATTTAAATAACTTTCTGCAATGGTTGTTTTTCCTTGAATAGTGAACTGACCAAATCTGGAAAAATTACTAGGAAGTCTGTGTCCAAGTAAATTGGGCAGCAAACCAGCTAGTTGGTAATAATTGGAAGTAATATTTTCTATACTTCCTTCAATTTTATAGGGTTTATCACTATCAAATAGGTTGGAAAAGTTGTAATCACCTTTTATAAAAGATGTTTCCGAAACCACATTAAGGTCGGTAGTTTTGAGTTCGTTCAAAGTTCCCGAAACATTGGTAGAGAATACTACAGTTTTGTCTTTTCCAAACTCATCGTAGAACATATTGACATCATCAAGATTTACCAGTGAGTTTTTGAAATTCCCAGAAACCTTTACTTTATTCATGAAATCGGCAAAATCCTTTCGTTCATAATCAAAGTAAACGTTTCCAGTAACTTTAGATTTTTTGGTAGAAATCTCAAAGTCGGTAAGTTTCATTTGTTCTTTGGTGTACGCAAAATCTCCGGCTAATTTATCTACGCGTAACCCTGTTTCTGTAAGGAAACCCATGTGATTAATGCTCGCAGTAACATTGGGTCCTTCTAGTTTAAAATCTTCAATTTCGGTAAAAAGCTCTCCAAAATTTAATTTTACAGGACTTTCGCTATTTTCATCAATAAAACGGAATTTTCCATTTTCAAGATCGATGTTAGAAAATTCTAATATAAATGGAGTAGTGCTTGTGGTAGTATCATTTCCTTCTAGCTTGGCTACAAAAACATCTAGGTTGCTATTACTTTCCCCTTTGTAAGTTCGTATATTAAAAACGGGATCTTCTAAATCTACATCTCCAAAATCTAGATTACTATCAAATATTTTTTTAACGCTTAGGAGCGAAGTGCTCAGTTTCTTTACATAAATAAGCGTGTCTTGCTCGTAGTCTTTTATAAACACACTTTTCATATACACATCACCATAAAAGGTAACGTGTATTTTATCTATGTTGATACTAGTTCCGTAACTTTCGTTAAGAGAATTGGTAACCTTTTTGGCAATAAAGGTTTGCACTGGCGGTAAAGACAGCGCTATAACAAGCAAAAGCAGGAAAATAAGAATTCCTGCTAAAATGCGTAGAAGTATTTTTCTAAGTTTTTTGATACCGCTATATGTTTTACCTTTGTCTTCCAAATTCAAATACTATTCCAAAAAGGATTTATGCAAACTGCACATACGTATATTTTAGCTATTGAATCGTCTTGTGACGATACCTCGGCCGCTGTTTTGTACAACGGAAAAGTACTTTCTAATGTTGTGGCAAACCAGAAAATTCATGAAGCATATGGCGGAGTTGTTCCGGAACTTGCTTCTAGAGCGCATCAACAAAATATAGTACCTGTTGTCCATCAGGCATTGGCCAAGGCAAATATCGATAAAAAACAATTATCTGCCATAGCTTTTACACGAGGACCTGGATTAATGGGAAGTTTATTGGTAGGAACGTCATTTGCCAAGTCTCTGGCATACGGTTTAGAGATTCCTTTGATAGACGTGAATCACATGCAAGCCCATATTTTAGCGCATTTTATTGATGAAGAAGGTTTTGATAAACCCGATTTTCCTTTCTTAGCTTTGACCATAAGTGGCGGACATACACAAATTGTAAAAGTGAATAGCTATTTTGATATGGAAGTGATAGGGGAAACCATTGATGATGCAGTGGGTGAAGCTTATGATAAAAGTGCAAAGATTCTTGGGATGCCTTATCCGGGAGGACCTTTGGTAGATAAATTGGCACAAGAAGGTAATCCTAAAGCATTTCCATTTACCAAACCAAGAGTGGATGGACTTAACTTTAGTTTCAGTGGTTTAAAAACTGCTATTATGTATTTTGTACAGAACAATGTAAAAGAAGATCCTGATTTTGTAGAAAAGCATTTAGCTGATATTTGTGCTTCTATTCAGTATACCATTATCAACATTATAATGGATAAGTTGAAAAAGGCTGTAAAACAAACCGGTATTAAACAAATAGCTATAGGAGGAGGTGTTTCTGCCAATTCAGGTATTCGGTCTACGTTGAAAGATGCGGAAAGAAGATATGGCTGGAAGACGTTTGTTCCTAAATTTGAATATACTACAGACAACGCAGCCATGATTGGTATTGTTGGCTATTTGAAATATCTAGAAGGTGACTTTGCTGATGAGAACGTAGCGGCAAAAGCGCGTTATCACTTGTAAAATTGTATATTGCTCATAAATTTTTTCTGAATGCAGTTATTTTATAATCCATCCATAGAAGCTGAAAGTACGCAGTTTATTTTTGATAATACTGAAAGTAAGCATATTGTAAAAGTGCTTCGCAAAACAGAGGGTGATATTTTACACATTACCAATGGGAAAGGGTATCTTTTTACAGCAGAAATCGTGAATGCACATCATAAAAACTGTGAGGTAAAGATTTTGAAGGCTGAAATACAGCACAAACGTCATTATTACCTGCACATGGTGGTAGCACCTACAAAAATGAACGATCGGTATGAATGGTTTTTAGAAAAATCTACCGAAATTGGTGTAGATGAAATTACGCCCATTATTTGCGATCATTCTGAAAGAAAGGTGGTGAAAGAAGAGCGTTTTGAGAAAATCATTCAATCTGCCATGAAACAATCACTATCCTGTTATTTGCCTAAACTGAACAAAGCCATTACTTTTTCAGAATATATTGATCAGAAACATACAGGTTTGCTGTTTATAGCACATTGCGAAGACGAAGAAAAATACTCATTAAAACGCCGAGCGATCATAGATAACGATGTCACAATACTTATTGGTCCGGAAGGTGATTTTTCCATAGAGGAAATCAAAACGGCTATTGATAAAGGTTTTGCTCCCGTAAGCTTAGGTGATCAACGTTTACGAACAGAAACAGCCGCAATTCTAGCTGTACATACCGTGGCGCTTAATAATATGTTTTAAATGAAGAAAATTGTAGTATTCATATTACTGATTGCTAGCTTGCAACTTTCTGCACAGGAAATTGCGCTATTGAAATACAAAGGAGGAGGAGATTGGTATGGAAATCCTACTTCGTTACCCAATCTTGTTCAATTTTGCAATGCACATGTTGGTACCAAACTAAATACAAAACCAGCAACAGTAGAACCTGGTAGCACTGATATTTTTCAGTATCCATATATACATATGACGGGGCACGGAAATGTGTTTTTCTCTCAAGAAGATGCAGAGAACCTTCGAAGCTATTTATTGTCTGGTGGTTTTTTGCATGTAGATGATAATTACGGAATTCGAGAATATTTAGAGCGCGAAATGAAAAAGGTTTTTCCAGATAAGGAGTTGGAAGAACTTCCTGTAAATCACCCTATTTTTCATCAAACCTATGAGTTTGCTAATGGATTGCCTAAGATTCATGAACATGATGGAAAACGTCCTCAAGCTTTTGGAATCTTCGAAAAAGGAAGATTGATTTTTCTATTTACATACGAAAGTGATTTAGGCGATGGTTGGGAAAATGAAGAAGTACATCATGATCCGGAAGAAGTTCGACTAAAGGCGCTTCGTATGGGTGCGAATATAATTCAATATGTGTTTGAAAATTAAAAGATGCAATTAACCCACGATCAGAATAAATTTCAGCAAAAAACATTTCCAATAACCATTGTGTGTGATGCCATCACATCACCAGCGAATGTTGGAGGTATTTTTAGAGCTGCAGATGCATTTGGAGCAGAAAAGGTGATCTTTTGCGGTTCGCTATTACCCGATTTCGGAAAACGAATGCAAAAGACTTCCAGAAGTACTGAAAAATATGTTCCTTTTGAATTTTCAGAAACCATACTAACAACTTTAGAGAGTTTAAAAGAAGATGGTTATAAATTGTTGGCATTGGAAATTACCGAAAACAGTACGCCATTGCAACAGCTTCAACTTTCGAAAACCGATAAAATAGCGATTATTATAGGAGCAGAACGTTTAGGGGTTTCTGAAGAAGTACTAAACTTGGCAGATGTAATTAGCCATATAGAAATGTTTGGCAATAATAGTAGTATGAATGTTGCTCAGGCATTGACCGTGGCGCTTTATCAGGTTACTAAATGTATTTCTTAAATCTCACGTTTCAACCTAATTATTTTTAAAGTATCTTCGAAGCTACCTAATAACAACTAATCATGAATTCTAAAACAATAGCTAACGGTATTTTACGGGCGTTCTTCATTATAGCTGCCATAGTATTGGGTATTTATTTTATGAATATCATTCTTCCGGTAATTTTATACATTGTCTTGGCGCTTATCATTACGTTGATAGGAAGACCATTTGTGATGTTGCTAAAACACAGATTACGATTTCCGAATACGGTTGCAGTGGCGGTAACCATGAGTATAATGTTGTTAATATTTGCTGGTTTTGTGAGTTTATTTATTCCTTTAATTATTAAGCAGAGCGAAAATTTATCGTTGCTAAATATGGCGGAATTGCGTACCAATTTACACAGTATGTATATAGATTTTGTATCGTACTTTTCTAGGCAAGATATCAATATTGAAAAGGAGTTGGAACAGGCTCATATTTTGAACAGTATTAACTTCGATTTTATACCGGGATTTATCAATGGATTTATAGGATTTTTAGGGTCTTTTACCATTGGATTATTTTCGGTTTTGTTCATTACTTTTTTCTTGTTGAAAGATGCAAAAATGATAGAACGTATCATCATGGCCTTGGCACCAAAAAGTAAGAAACGCCACTTCAAAAGAAGTATGGATACCCTGAAGATTTTATTGTCTAGATACTTCATTGGTCTAGGGATTCAAATCGGAATTTTATTTGTTATTTATACGATTACTTTGCTCATTTTTGGAATTGAAAATGCTGTAGTAATTGCCTTTCTTTGTGCGCTTATAAATTTGATTCCATATTTAGGTCCGTTAATTAGTTTTTTCTTGATGATTATCTTAACCATGACCAGCAATATTGGGCATGATTTTACTACTTACGTTTTACCACGAACCGTGTATGTGATGATTGGTTTTATCATAGGGCAGGGGATAGATAATTTCTTTAGTCAACCATTTATATTTTCTAATAGTGTTAAAAGTCATCCACTGGAAATATTTTTGGTGATCATCATTGCTGGTTTACTTTCTGGACCTGTGGGAATGGTGTTTTGTATTCCGGCATATACTGCTTTAAAGGTGATTTTAAAGCAATTTTACCCGCAAAATAAGTTTGTTAGGTTACTTACCAAAAATTTATAGTATTACTTTGAATAAATATATTTTAAATACTGATATTCATAATTTTATAAAAAATAATATCAATACTGACATTTCGTCACTTTTGTTTAAAAAGCCTTTGTTTGACAGTGTGTCCAATAAAGAGCTGGTGGAACAACTTATTGGAAAGAAAAAGTGTGAAAAGAAGCTACCGTTATGGTTTGAAACTAACGGAATATATTACCCACCAAAATTGAATCTAGAACAAACATCTTCTGAAGAAACAGCCGCTTATAAAGCTTCGCTTCTTGGAGGAAAACGTATAGTAGATATAACCGGAGGTTTTGGTATAGATGCTTATTATTTTAGTTTGCAATATGGTGAAGTGGTTCATTGTGAACTACAAAATTGGCTTAGTGAAATTGTACAACATAATGCTTTAACACTAGGAAGGGAAAACCTACAATTTTATAAAGGGGATGGACTTGAATTTTTAGAAGAAACCAATGATTTTTTTGATGTTATATATGTAGATCCTTCCCGAAGAAACGATGCTAAAGGAAAGGTATTTATGTTGGCAGATTGTTTACCCAATGTACCTAATAATTTGGAATTATTGTTTTCGAAATCGGATACCATTATGATTAAAACTTCTCCTATTTTGGATATTTCAAATGGTTTGGAGGAGTTAAAAAATGTCGCTGAGATACATGTAGTGGCACTTCAAAATGAAGTAAAAGAATTGCTTTGGATCTTACGTAAAAATCATACTGATTCTATTCAAATGAAGACGGTAAATTTAGGAGGTAATTCACCTATAAATTTTGACTTTAATTGGGAAGAAGAACCCACGTTGGAAACATCTTTTTCAGCGCCGAAAAAGTACTTATATGAACCCAATTCTGCCATCATGAAGGCAGGTGCTTTTAAATCTATTTCGGTACAGTTTGGATTGTCTAAGTTGCATCAACATTCACACCTTTATACGAGTGATGAATTGGTGGACTTTCCAGGGAGAGTTTTTGAAATAGTTTCAATTTTACCTCATTCGAAAAAGGTCCTTAAGCAAGAATTGGGAGGAACAAAAGCTCACATCACCTCCAGAAATTTTCCTGATAAACCAGATGTTTTCCGGAAGAAGTATCGTGTCAAAGATGGTGGAGACGTTTATATATTTTTAACAACAAACTTGGCAGAAGAGAAGTTAGTAATCATTACAAAAAAGGTATCGTATGTCCACTAATCGGTTTTTCATGTGGATGAAACGTTTTCTAATCGGAATTTCATTCTTGTTACTGATGGCTTTAGCAGTAGTTTATTGGTATGTGCCACGTTTGGTTATTGAAATCAAAAATCCTTTGCTTTACCATCCTAGGACGTATGCACATACCTATCCATCAACTTTTCCTGATGGTGAAATGGTTTCTTTAAAGTCTTATGACGGTGTTTCCTTAGTAGGTTATTTGTCGTACACTTCTATTGAAGCTAAGGGGACTATTATTTTACTACACGGCATTAGAGGAGGTAAGGAAGATTATATATCACTGTGTGAGCAATTGCACGCTAGCGGGTATCATACCTTTGCACTCGATTTGCGAGCTCATGGCGCTAGTGGAGATGTCTTCAATACTTTTGGAGCGAAAGAACGATATGATGTAGGTACTGTAGTTGACTTTCTGAAGGCGCGACAACTACCTCATATTGGCGTTTGGGGAAGATCTTTAGGCGGTGCTATAGCATTGCAAGCGTTGGTAATTGACAAGCGACTGGAGTATGGAATTATCGAAAGTACTTTTTCTGATTTCAATGCTGTAGTGCATAATTACACGGAACTGTTTACCGGTATTGATAGTCGATATTTTAGTGATTTCTTAGTGAAACGGGCAGGAGCATTGGCAACATTTGATCCTAAAGTGGTGAAGCCTGTTGTGGCCTGTGAGGCTATTACGCAACCCGTTTATATGAGCCATGGAACTGCTGACCGTAGAATTCCGTTTACGGATGGAGAAGCTAATTTTAATGCCCTTAGCAGCGTTCAAAAGGAATTTGAGTCTATCCCTAATGCGACACATGGAAACGTGTGGTATATTGCCGGAGAAGCGCATTATCGTAAAATTTTAGATTTTTTAAATCAAAATACAATTAATTAGAAATCTCCTTAACTTACTTGTGCAGATCTGGTTTTAATTCATCCGGACTGTCATTAGAAAAGTTGTTAAACTGTTGTTGAGAAGGTTCTGTAAACAGCTTTTCAATAGTGCTTACGGGTATTTTGGTTGTAGGGTTGAAGGCATCAGAATTCATATAACGTACTACACCTGCGTAGAATTGTTTTACTACCGGATCTTCCTCATTTGAAAGATCAAAACTTGTAAGCAGTAATGTACCATTTCCACATTGCACTTCTACTACCGAAGCCAATCTTCTATTCATAAACCAAGTATCTATAGGCTGTACAATAGGTTTGTAATCTGTAGGGAAATCTTCCAAATTTATCACAGGCGCTTTGTTTACCAAAGACCACCATTGTACATCGCTATGGGGTGCTGAAGGGAAATCATTAAACAAAGGATGTTTGTTGGCAACAAGCATTCCTAAGGTATGTGGCGGACGCATTTGAAACCAGGAGGTATTCCAGAAAACAGGCATAAAGTGTTGTGCTATTTCAGTACCTTTTAAAAGTGTTTTGTTTACGGTTAGCAACACTTTTCCACCTTTATCTAATATTTGTTTTGCCTTGACGTCTAAAGTGTCTGTTTGATAAAATTCAGGAGTTGGAATAGTTACTTTTGAAGGATATACCCAAAAATTCCAGCTATTGTGATAGGGAGTATCTTCAATATGCAATGAAAAGTTCAATTGCGTTGCTGTTGTAATTTCGGAAGGGTTGAATGTAAAAGGAGTAAAGGTGTTTAGTCCCATAGCAATATCAGTTTCTGCAAGAGATCCTTTCGCCAATACTTTTCCGGCTTTGGTAGTAATTTCCCAAGCTATAGTGGAATGTAAGCTGCTTCCGGAATAATTAGAGATTTGTGGTGTAAACTGAATAGGTTCTGCATTGGTAAATGTAAATTTCTTTAATTGTACTAATGGTACCACTTCATTACAATACGTAGTAAAGTCAGCTTTGTCTGTATATGGTTTTTCATCCCAAAAAGCATCTAACAAGCCAACAATAGCGCTTCCTTGTCCGGGATAATCACTTAACGAAAGCAGTTGATATCCGGCATAGCCCGGAGTTCGTAATGCTTTCTCAATAGTGTATTTATACATTAGTTGTTGCAATGCCCCCGATGCCATTAGAAAGTCATTTGCTTGTGCTAGCATATAATGGTCTGCCAAGTCTTCCTGAAACATTTCAAAATTACGTGCTTGGTAAACTCCGGTATATTTTTCAATCTCTTCAAAATTAGGAAACACACAATATTGTCCCATTTCGTGGGCTACAAATGGCACATGGAAGCTACTAATTTCTTTACTGAAGTTTTGAATACTTTGGGGTTGATGGTTTTTCCAATCCAAATCTCGCGCTCCTCCACGTACCTGAATTTCGTTATTAGGAATCACTGGCCAACTGCCACCTACAGAACCACCAGCATACAAACGACGTGGATCGCGTTTTTTCCAATACTCATTAAAAGTGCTTAAATATGCAATTTGATTGCCACGAGGTTCGTTTCCATAGGCCATAAATGTGTACGAAGGTGCATTTCCGTAGTAATATTCCATTTTTTTTGTTTCCTCATAGATATATGCATCTACCGGGCGACCTGTTCCTAAATTGGTGCCATGGTTAGCCCAACTAGGACCTTCTGCAAGTAAATAGATACCTACGAGGTCTGCGGCAGTAAAGGCAGCTTGTGGCGGACACCAGGAATGGTACCGAACATGATTGAGTCCGTATGATTTTATTTTTTTGAATAGGTCTACCCAAAAAGGTACTTCCATTTCAGGATATCCGGTAAGCGGAAAAACAGCATTGTCTAGCGTTCCTCTTAAAAATAAAGGAAGCTGATTCACTAATAAAGTGCGCTCTTGTGTTGTAACAGTACGTAGTCCGGTGGTAAGCGTGTAGTGATCTTTGATTTTCTTTTCTTGTAAATCAACTTGAAACTGATACAAAGTAGGATGATGAGCATCCCAAAGTGCAAGTGTTGTACCAAGCGGAACGGTAAACTCCAAGGTATCTGCAACTCCTTTAAAGCGATACTCAACGGAGGTATTGGGAATGGTTAAATTTTCTTCTGAAGTATTTACTGTATGTCCGGAAAATCTCAGCGTTCCTTTATGGGTTTTATAATTGTTTGATTTGATAAGAACAGCAAATGTGGCTGTTTTATCTTTGATATTCGGATAACATTGAACATTTTCAATAGTGATTTCAGGAGTGGCAATCAGTTTCATTTTTCCAATGATACCGTTCCAGTTTCCTTGAGTATGATCTGTAATGCTATGTGAATCGGGACCTACATTAACGGTTTTCATATCGTTAGTAACCCGAAGCGTCAATCGGTGTTTTCCGGGAGTGGCATACTTAGTCAAATCAAAAACATGTGGTGCCACCAAACTGTTTTCTGAAGCAATAAGTTGTCCGTCAAAATACAAAGTGCTTTCAGAATGTACTCTTTCAAAAAATACTTGAACCTGTTTGTGGTTCCAATCTTTTGGGATGGTAATGTTTTTACTATACCAGGCAACTCCTAAATATTCTTGTTTTGGAGTAAGCCAAAAAGGGAATTTAGGTTCCGGACTTCGGTATTTGGCTAATCTTGGATGGAAATAAAATGAACTATCATAAATGCTGCCGGTCCATTTTGTTTGCAAGGTAACCTTACGTCCTTTTCCTCTTTGGCGAATAGACCCCGGAAGTAAGATGGAGTCTGAAAGAGCTTGTTCATACCAATGCTCAGTAATACCAACATCAGAAATATCGGTTTGAAAATTCCAATACCCTTCTAAATCTAAGGTGTCGCGGGTTTGTGCGTTTAGGTATAAATTCCCTATCAAAAGGAAAAGCCAGGTATATCGAATGTTAAAAAGTGAATTCATAAACAGGAATTGTAGTAATGTTTAGTAAAAGAGCAGGCTGAGTTTGTGTAAATGTCGTAGATACTTCCGGCTCTAGGTATGGTAAATGTTCTGGTAACAGCGGTGTAATTTCTAACGTATAGTTTTCTGCTTCATGTTGCTGTATGCGTTGGTAACTCATGGTTTTAGCAGTTCCGTTGTAATAATCGTCTTCAATAATAACATCATTTGCATAAAGTGCCGCAGTGTTTCCTTGGTATTGCAAGACTATTTTAAGGTCCGAAATTCCTTTAGGTAATTGTTGAGGAAATTCTAAAACATAACGTTTTCCGTGTAGATCCTCAGTCAATTGCGTTGCATATGCTGGGCGAGACGGTGTTGTATTTCTTAGATTAGACAGATAGCTTGTATACGCAGGAGTATCGGTAATCTCTTTAAACGAAATTTGAGGTACTGCTACTTTGGAAAGTTGTATTTGATAATGACTCAAAAAACCTTCGGATGTTTGTTTTTTAAGCGCTTTTCCTCGTTTTTTTAATTCTGGAAACGCATAGATATCCGTTGTAGTTTCGGTGGTTTGTGTGTGAAATTCATCAGCAACAGCATCGTACCAAAGCGATTGATCGCAGATGATAAATTGTTGTCCTTTAGCAGTTTCAAAAACATAGCTGTTCAGTGCTTCAGCTTCATTCAACACTAACAAAGTATAGGTATTTCCGTCTTTAGATGTGATTTCAACAGTACAGTTTTTTCCGGGAGTTAATTCCTTAACCACATAATGTTTCTCCAATTTTGTAACCGTTCCGTTGGTTTTGATGTCTGCTATGTTATCGGAATTCAATACAAATTCAGCCGGAACTCCTTCCAACGGAGAATAAATCCAAAGCTTTTCTTTTGGCAATAGGGTTACAGGCTGTGCCAACGCATACGTTAACATGATATTTTCTGAAATAGGATACTGAAACGGAATACTACCCATGGTATTTTTAGGAATATCAATACTGCCTTCTAACGGAATACGCTGAGTTGTTGCTGAGGTTTTTATTTCGAAAACGGTTTCGGGATGTGCAACTAATTCTTGATGACGCGCATAGTTGTTATAGAAAATAAATCCGCTTTCTTTTTGATACCGAATGGCATAGCGTAAATCGGTAGTGTTTGTTGGTTCTGTAGGACTGTCTGCCGGAATAACAGCTAACATGGGCGCTAAGTATGCTCCATAACTTTGTACAAACAAATGCAGTTGCTTAAAGTAATTGTAAGAAGGTTGTGTAAAACCACTCTCAGATATAGGTGCCTGAAAATCGTATGAAATAATAGGGTAATCATTCGGATACGGAAAAACAGAACCTTTGCTTTCTTGCGTTCCGTACCCAAACGGACTCAGAGGATGTTGTACGCCGTGGTAAATATAATAGCCCAACATATTAGCGCCAACTCCCAACCGCGTATACGCAATTCCCATTAAATCTTTTGGAGCAATTATAGGGCGTCTGTGATAGGTGTTTTGAATACCACCACCCAATTCTACCGTTAAAAACGGATGTTTGTAAAGGGGAGTGCTATTCATGGCATCGTATTGCAGAATATCGTTACCAATGGTTTGGTCTCTGCGGTCTGTAACAAACGTATAGAGTTTATTGGGCGCTAAAGGTTTAGAATTTCCTGTCCATGGAGCCGCCGGATAACCACCCCATAGCGGAATGGTTTCAGTATCTGGAATACCCGTGCCGGGCCATCCGGTTACAAAATAGTATGGTACATCTATGCCCGCTTTCAAGGCTGCCTTTTTAAGCACCAAATAATAGTGATAGCCCCAACTTTCCGGACCATTGCTGCGTACTTCGTTATCCAATTGCACCCCAATAATTGGGCCGCCTTCTTTAAAATAGAAACCCTGTAATTGCTTAGCTATGGCTTTATAAAAAGTTTCAACTTCGGGCTGAATTTTTCCGTCTGTAAAAACTCTGTCAAATCCACCTTTTTGGTATTTCTTTACAAACCAATCTGGGAAACCACCGTTTCTGGTTTCGCCGTGAACCCACGGACCAATACGCACAACGGCTTGTAACTGGTGTTTTTTAATAAGTTGTAAAAAACGTTTCAGGTTGTTATTTCCTTCAAAATTAAAAGTTCCTTGTACTGCTTCGTGGTGAATCCAAAAGGTATAAAAACCAATTACTTGAATGCCGGAGGCCTTCATTTTTAGCAATGCAGTTTCCCACTGTTCTTTTGGGTATCTAGAAAACTGAAATTCGCCCATTACAGGAAAAATAGCTTGGTTGTTTTGGGTAAGGTAAAAGTTGTTTAAAGCAAGCGTGTTCCCCTGCGGATTGGTATTACTGCCTAAATGTATGTTAAGGTTTTCCTGATAGTTTACTGCAGTAGGAAGTTGAACCGAGTGCAGCTGTTGCCCCAAAGCAATACTGCTGCATAGCAGAGAAAGGAGTGCTAAAATCTTCATGTTGGTATTCATTATCTACCATCAAATGTAGTGGGAAGCATAGTAGCCTTTATCCTGTGGTTTCCTGTGCAGTGTTATGATTTAGCTGTTGAAATATTTATAAGTACTTATAAATTTATTTAATAACACCCTGAAAGTTTTTATGGCATAAAAAATGTATAGCACTCTATAACTTAAATAAGTATGCTATGCGTAAAATTACATTCTGGGTGTTGGCCATTGCTTTGGTGGGGTGCAAGCCCGAAACCAAACAAAAAGAGAAAACAACACCAATGGTTGAATTGGAACAGCTAAAGCTTCCAATAATTTCAGAAGATACAATTCCCAAAGAAAAGGTTGTTGCTAAGCCCGACTCATCTACTACAGATACTGTAAAGTTGTTCAAAAAGAAACCAACTAAGGTACCTAAAGAAAAGTCAATAACAGCGTCTTTGGCTAGCAAGTTTATAAACAAGACAGTGCAGCATTTTGTAATTAATACTTCTAAAGATACTACTATACAATGCAAAGGAGGTACAAAAATTGCCATCGCAAAGAATTCATTTCAAACCAACAATCATAAAGTAATAACAGGAAATGTGAATTTGAGTGTGAACGAATTTAATACGTTGCCCAATATTCTCTTAGCAAATTTGTCTACCATGAGTGATGACAAAATTTTGGAAACTGGTGGAATGCTTTACCTGGAAGCTACCGCAAATGGAGAAACCTGTACGCTAAAAACCGATAAAAAGTTACAGCTTTATTTTCCTTACCAAGGAACAAAAAAGGAAATGCAATTATTTTATGGCACTACAAAGACCGATGAGGTAAATTGGGAATTGGCAGAAGAAAATGTAGTTTTTGTTTGTGAAATACCAGAAGTAGAACCAACATATCCTGGTGGTGACATAGCTATGAAGGCTTTCATTAATAAAGAATTAAAGTATCCTGCTTTGGCAGAAGAAAAAGGTATAAAAGGTAGGGTTATAGTTAGTTTTATGGTAGCAGAAGATGGTAGTATGCTTAATATGAAGGCTTCAGGAGCTCACTCATTACTCTGCAAGGAAGCTATTCGTGTAGTTAGTAAAATGCCTAAGTGGCAACCTGCTCAATATAGGGGTAATGCAGTAAGTGCTACACTTAGTTTACCAATTAGATTTAATATGCCAATTATTCAAGGTATTGATTATATAGACACGATGAGTACAATATCTAAAGCATCACTTAAACAAGCAGTGAAGAAAAATGATATGTCAAAGGTTTCTACAAATGCTCTTAATTATTATATTTTTTCCAGTGCCAAATTAGGTTGGATCAATTGTGACCGATTTTATAGTGATCCCTCTCCAAAAATTGATTATGTATTAAAAGATCAGTTTAAAAGTAACAGCAGTACCATGCTTGTGTTTCATAACATAAAAGCAGTAATGCGTTCATCAAGTATAGGGAGTAGCGCCATGTTTCATAAAGTTCCTTTGGGAGCTAAAGTAACTGTGGTATCTATTCAAAATAGAGATGAAGAATATTACTTGGCTACCAAAGAAACTACCGTGTCTAAAGATGGTATAACCAATTTAAACTATAAACCTGTAACCCTGGAACTTTTGGAAGCAGAAATAGCACAACTGCAAAGTTTGTGGAAACAGTGATGAATTGTTATAATCATATTTTATTTTGATCAGTACTAATATGACTTGTAGGGTTGAGGTTGTTTTCTCTTCATGTTCTTTTATCCAAACAGTTGAGGATTGATTCCTAATATGATTCCCCAAACAGATATATTTACACCTAAAACAAGAAATATGATTCCAAATAATTTCTTGCTAATCGGTATGGTCTCTCCAATTGATATTTCAATATTTTCAACAGCTAAAGGAGCTTGAAAAAACTGTTTTGTTTTCACTATAGATTTTTTGACAATTAAATCTTCTGGATTTTCAATTTCAACTTTATAAAGACCAGAATCCGAAATTTTGAATTGCAGATATTCAACCCCTATTTTTCCATTTTTCCTAAATCTAGGTCTCATAAAATTTTCTTCATAGTCAACTATCTTTTGATGGTCTTTGGTCTTAACCGAGATGTGAAAATTACTAGTATTACCAACGAATCCGCCTCCTATAATACTGAGAGTGTATTGTCCGGGTCTTTTGATCTCGAATTCTTTTTTCAGGTTATTAAATGGGAAACAACTAATTTCTTTGGCTTTAAATGATGTAACAGTCCATTTAACTCCAAAAAAGGTCATCGTCAATCCAATAAATCCTAAAACTATAAATAGTATCTGCATTTTCTTTAATTACCGCTAAAGTTGAGTATATGAAAAGTAAGAAAGTATGAAGCACTTTACTTTTAATTCCAATTAATGCACCTTATAGGCCATTGGTATTTACTACAAACGGTTTTGTTCCCTTGTTTTCCTGGAGTCCAACCAGTCATAGTTAATAATTTTTCTTTTAGTTCTTCTTTACACTTTTCTGTTGCATGAATTTTTTTTTAATTCGACATCAATTACTTTTCGTTTTTTATTAATTGTTAGAATCAGATAAATACTTCCAGAAATAATATTATCTCTTGTATAACAGTTAGAAAGAATCGGATCTAAGTCTGTGATTAAATAATCCATTAAGGCCTTATCATCATTTTGATATTGTGGCAGGGTCGCTGCGAAATCATAAATTGTACCACAATCATTATGTACCGATTGACCGAATGAGGGAAATCCAGCTGCAAAAATCAAAAAGGTCAATAGTGTTTGTAATCTTCTCATACTTTATTTTCGCATATAGTATCTCTCTCCACCAATATACAACTTTTTATAGCTAGCTGTAATGTATGTGCTAACTTTTACTACAAATAGATTCCACTAAAAAAAACCTCTTGCGGTTGTATGGGCAAGGGAGGTGTAGAGCAGATTCACGGCAAATCAATCTGATTGTATGTGTTTTATTTTTTTAAGTATTTGGATTGAAAAAGTGTTTGTTTATTTCACTTTATAAAACCAATTGTAAGTCCCGTTATCTGCTTTGGTATATGGAAACTCATACATTACATTCATTATATCCTGATCATACAATCGTTGTATCTCGACTGTTTTTTTAATTCCATTTTCCAAAACGTGAAGTAGCAAGACTTTAATTTCTATATGTTCTATTTTTTGAACCTCCAGAATTTCTTGTTCCTTATAGATTTCATTATCTCGTAAGTATAATATAACCCCATTTTCTGCCATATGGATGTGATATTGGTGTACACTGTTTTTTAATCTTTTGTAACGAACCAGCAAAGGAGCAGTAGAATCCACAAACTTGGTTTCTCGCCATTCCCAGGTACCTTTTAGGAAAGAAACTTCAGAATCTGTGTTGAGTAAGGAGACAGACAAATCAATAAATTTTAGTAATTCAAAAATACGCTTTTTAATAGAATGCCAAAGAATCAAAGCAAGTGTGAAGAATCCGAATGTAACCCAGATAGTATACACACATTGATTCCATTGTAAACAATGTGTGTAAAATTTATACAATTATTTACATTTTTTCACATCTCTTAAAGATTTCATAATGCCAAATAAGACTACTTTAACTCTTTGAAAATTAGTTTGTAAACTATAAATGATGCTTGGTATGAATTTTTGGGCATCATTATTTCTAATAAACTGACCGTATAACCATTTAACCCTTGGAATTCATGAAAGTTCAATACTATTTAAAAATGAAATATATGCGACCAGCGTTATTGTTCTGTGCAATAACCTTAGGCCTATCTTCATGTAAAGAAGAAGAAAAGAAAGATGAAGGATTACCATTGCCGGTAATGTCTGTGAAAGAAGAAAGTGCTGCAAAAGGATTTCAATACCTTGGTTCTATTGAAGGAGTTGAAACTGTAGAATTAAGACCTCAAGTAGAAGGTATTTTGGAAGAGATTTACGTAGATGAAGGAGATTTTGTAGAAAAAGGTCAACCTTTGTTCAAAATAAATAGTCAGCCTTATATGGAAGACTACAAGAATGCATTGGCAAATGTGAACTTGGAGAAGGCCAAACTAGAAAAAGCAAAAACAGACGTAGAAAGATTACAACCGCTTATAGATAACGAAGTGATTTCGGAAGTTAGAATGAAATCTGCTCAAGCCGATTATCAAGTAGCGTTGTCATCTTTACAAAGAGCACAAGCCGAAGCTGCCAATATGCGAATCAATTTAGATTTTACTACCATAAATGCTCCAGTGAACGGCTTTATGGGTAGAATACCAAAATCTATTGGTAACGTTGTAAAGAAAACCGATGCTGAACCCTTAACAGTACTTTCAAATGTGAATGAAATCTATGTGTATTTCTCCATGAGTGAGTCGGACTATCTTTATTTCGAAAGAGCCAAAAATGATACGCTTTCCAACAAAATGAACAATAAAGTGAAGTTGGTATTGGCAGATGGTTCGGTTTATGACCATACAGGAAAAATTGATGCAAACTCTGGTAATATTGATAAAACTACAGGTTCTATCACGCTAAGAGCTAAATTCCAAAATCCTGATACACTTTTAAGATCAGGAAACACGGGTAAAATTTTAATGGAAGAAATTTATCCAAAAGCAATTCTGGTTCCTCAAAGTGCTACCACTTTTATTCAGGATAAAAAATTCGTTTTTGTACTAGATGAAAATAATATAGCTCAACGTAGAGAGATCATAACCTTAGGTAGATCTGGTGATAGTTATATCATCAGTCCAAAAAGCTTAACTCCAAAAGATAGAGTAGTGACCAGTGGTTTAGACAAATTAGCTAGTGGTATCAAAGTAAAGCCTATTCAAAGAGGAAAACTACTAGCAGACGAACAAAAACCAAGTAACTACTAGAGACCAACAACCAATCACCCAAAAAAAATTGCATGTTTAAGAAAATTATCCAAAAACCTGTGCTAACGCTGGTTATTACCATTATCCTTGTGTTAGCTGGGGCAGCGAGTATCGCAACATTACCGGTAGAACGTTTTCCGGAAATTGCGCCGCCTAGTGTAAGTGTTGCTGTAAAATACCCTGGTGGTAATGCAGAAACCGTAGCAAAATCAGTATTGTTACCTATAGAAGAAGCATTGAATGGTACCGAGAATATGACCTATGCAAACTCCACAGCGAGTAACTCAGGTTCTGGTCGTGTAACGGTATATTTTAAACCGGGTACCGACCCTGATATTGCAGCTGTAAATATTCAAAACCGTATCTCGGTAATCAACGAAAAGATTCCGCCAGAAGTTTTGGAAGCCGGTATATCGGTTACCAAAAGAATGAAGGGTAGTATTATGACTATAAACATTTATAGTGATGATCCTACGTATGACGAAACGTTTTTGAATGCGTACACGCGTATCAATATTCGTAGAGAATTGAAACGTGTAGACGGTTTGGCAGAAGCTTCTATTTTGAGACAACGTGACTACGCTATGCGTATTTGGTTGAATCCACAAAAGATGGCATCCTACGGATTAACGCCTAGAAACGTTTACAACCAAATTAAAGATCAAAACTTTGAGGCAGCTCCTGGTAAATTTGGAGAGAATTCAAATGAGTTGTTCGAAATAGTAATGAAGCATAATGGTAGATTTAATCAAATCGAAGATTATGAAAATCTGATTATTAAATCAAACCTGAAAGGAACTTCGTTACACTTAAGAGATGTTGCCAGAATTGAGTTTGGAGCTTCCAACTATACAAGTGAAAACAGATTGGACGGGAAGCCATCGGTAACTATTGATGTTGTTCAGCAAAGTGGAGCAAATGCTAATGAAATAGATAAAAGTATCCGTAAAATACTTGAAGATCAGGCAAAATTATTTCCGGAAGGAATTCATTATCAAATTACGTATAGTGTAAGAGATCAGATTGATGAGTCTATGAGTCAGGTGGTTCATACACTTGTAGAAGCCTTTATTTTGGTGTTTTTGGTAGTGTTTATTTTCCTTCAAGATTTTAGAGCTACTATTATTACGGCGATTTCCATTCCGGCTTCGTTATTAGGTACTTTCTTTTTCTTGAAGATCATAGGAGCATCTATGAACGTGTTGAGTATGCTTTCATTGGTATTAGCTATTGGTATTGTAGTGGATGATGCCATTGTAGTAATGGAAGCGATTCACGAGAAAATGACCCATTTGAAAATGTCTGCTAAAGAGGCAGTTTCGGCGGCCATGGACGAGATTACCAGTGCTATTATTTCTATAACCATTGTAATTGCTGCGGTGTTCTTACCGGTAGGATTTTTAACGGGACCAACAGGAGTTTTCTATCAGGAATTTGCCTATACCATTATTTTTGCGGTATTAATTTCCGCGATCAATGCATTGACGTTAACACCTGTCCTAACCAAGATTTTCTTCGGAAAGGAAAAAAGTAATAAAAAGAGAACCGGTGTTTCTGCCAAGATTGCGAATGCTAATTCTGTAAAGAAAGCCAAAGCTGTGCGTGAGAAAGGTTTTCAGAAGTTCGATTCTTTCTTTGATCGTTTTACTACAGGATATTTAAAAATAGTAAAGTGGTTTTTAATTCGTAAGTGGGTAGGATTAGGGCTGTTGGCCGTGATTATAGGATCTACAGTATTATTATCAAAAATTACGCCTAGCGCATTTATTCCTACAGAGGATGATAATTTCTTGATCTTTTCATTGAAAATGCCGGAAGGTTCATCATTACACAGAACCAATGTGGCACTGAGAAAAGCAGATTCTATCTTACAGAAAGATGAAGCAGTGGCTGGTGTGAATACCGTATCTGGGTTTAATATTGTAGACAATGCAGATAGTCCTTCATCAGGTATGGGGTATGTACAGTTGAAACCGGGGGAAAAAAGAGGAGAGGTTCAAGATATTCAGGCTGTGATCAAAAGATTGCTTGGTAAACTGGAATCTATAGATGAAACTAATTTCAATATGTATCCACGACCTACCGTACAAGGTTTTGGTAATTTTGATGGAGTTCAGTTTATGTTGCAAGATAGAGCAGATGGAGACCTTGGTGAATTTGGTCAAATGGTGAATGAATTCATTCATACCTTAAATACGCAGAAGGAAATAGACAATGCCTTTACTTCCTTCAATCCAAACTTTCCGCAGTTCAAGCTGAATATTGATTATGAAAAAGCCAAGAATATGGGGGTAAGCGTAAAAGATATGATGTTTACCATTCAGTCTTATTTTGGTAGAGTACAGCCGGGAGATTTCAATAGATTTAGTAGACAATACGGAGTGTATATGCAAGCGGATATACAGTATAGAGAAGCTCCTGAATCTTTCAATAGTATTTTTGTAAAGAATGATGCAGGAGAAATGGTTCCTGTAAATACCATCGTAAAACTAGAACAAGCATACGGACCTGAAGTTGTAAACAGATACAATTTGTACAACGCAGCGAAGATTAACGTAACGCCTGCACCGGGTTATAGTACAGGAGATGTTATGGATAAGATCGAAGAATTGACGGAAGAGAAATTACCGGCAAGTTTAGGATATGAGTGGACAAGTATGAGTTTGGAAGAAAAGAACTCTGGTGGAGATACCATTATTGTTTTTGCTATCATCATTCTATTGGTATACTTTATTTTGGCATCGCAGTATGAAAGTTTCTTATTGCCGTTAGCGGTAATGCTTTCGCTACCAGCTGGTATTTTTGGAGTATTTGCAGCCATCAATCTTGCAGGGATAGATAATAATATCTATGTACAAATAGGTATCATTATGTTGATAGGATTGCTGGCAAAGAATGCCATATTAATTGTAGAGTTCGTAGCTCAAAAAAGACGTTCTGGATTACCGGCTATGGAAGCTGTTTTAGAAGCTAGTAAGTTGCGTATTCGTCCTATTATCATGACCTCTTTGGCCTTTACGGTTGGTTTAGTTCCGTTAATGTTTGTACACGGTTCTTCTGCAAAAGGTAACCATTCGGTGAGTATTGGTACTGCCGGCGGTATGGTTAGCGGTATTGTATTGGGTATATTCATTATTCCGGTACTGGCGTATGTATTTCAAGTGTTGCATGATAAATTCAATTTGGAGAAATACGGAGCATCAGAGGACAAAGCAGAAATCAACTAAAAAATCAAAAAAAGAAAAAATGAAATTCACCTTTAAACATATACGAACATCTTTAAAGCCCAACGGATTACAGTCGGTGCTGAAAGTGGGTGTTGTTGCCATCTTACTTGCACTCGTAGTCACGGGCTGTAAAGTAGGAGATCCGTATCAAAGACCAGAATTTGAAGATGTATCTGCAGATTATTATCAGGCTTCAGATTCTTTGCAAACCGATACCATTGCTGCAAAAATGGCCATGAACGATAGCATTTTATTGTCTAGCATTCCATGGAAGCAGTACATCAAAGATACATTGTTAACGTCTTTGATAGACACAGCCTTGGTTCGTAATATAGATTTGAACAAAGCATTGCAGAATATGCAAATAGGTTTGGAACAACTAGAACAGTCGAAAGCAAATTTATATCCATCTCTGAATAGTAATCCGGCAGGTTTTAGAAGAGATTATTATTCTCAGAATTACAACAATTACGGTTCCAACAGAGCTAGAAGAAATCATAGTGAAGAGGATGTTCCTACGAGTTTGTATACAGAGCGTTTAGAGTATACCATGGCGCTTGAATCTAGTTGGGAAGCCGATATATGGGGTAAATTACGTTGGAAGAAAGAGTCAGCACGAGCTCAATACATGAAGACACAGGAGTTCAAAAAGGCTGTACAAACAGCTTTGATTGCTGAGGTTTCTTCTACTTATTACAATTTATTAATGTTGAAAGCTCAATTGGCTGTAGCCCAACAAAACTTTCAATTGAATGATAGTACGCTGCGTATTGTAAGGTTGCAATATGATGCAGGGGAAACCACTTCTTTGGCAATGCGACAAACACAATCGCAAATGTTGAAATCAAAATCGTTGATTCCACAATTGGAGCGTGAATACACCATTATGGAAAACCGATTGAATAGCTTGTTGGGAAGATCGCCTCGACCTATTGAGATCAACAAGCAATTGGGAGATGTAAACTTTCAGCAAGAATATGGTACCGGAGTACCTTTGGATTTGATAAGAAACCGCCCGGATGTTGCCATTTCAGAATATGAACTGATTAGTAGCAATGCACAGGTTGGGGTTGCCGAGGCCATGAAATACCCTTCGTTAACCATTAGTGCCAGTGCGGGTTTAAATTCATATCAATTGAAAAACTTATTAGATCCGGTGAATTCAGGTTTTGCCTTGTTAAACGGAGCGTTGTTTCAGCCAATTTTTAATAATAGAAAGTTGAAGACAAATTACAGAGTGGCCATGGCACAGCGAGAAATAGCTCAATTGAATTTTAAAGATAAGTTGATTGATGCAGTAGGCGATGTATCCAATGCATTGGCCACCATTGATAAGTTGGAGGAAGAATATGAGATTGCGCAGGACAGAATTGTGGTAACGCGTCAAGGATTGAAAGATGCTGCCTTACTGTTTAAAAGTGGTTTTGCTAATTATTTGGAAGTAATCACCGCCCAAAGTGATGCACTGGAAAGTGAGTTGTATTTGATTCAGATCAAAAAGCAAATACTTATTGCCAACATAGAATTGTACCGAAGCCTTGGAGGCGGATGGAAATAAAATAGATAGTTTAGGTTAAATTGGTTAGGTTGTTAAACCCTCGTTGTACGTCTTGTACAGCGGGGGTTTTCATTTAGTAGCAACTAAGGGGATTGTTAAGGATACTTCTATTTTTGTGATGGGCTTAACAAGGAAGCATTGATATTTACAATGAAATATCAGATTTTTACAAAATGAAATCATCTTGTAAACGCGATATTTGTAGTTAAAAAAATGAACCATTCCCCAGAAAAACCCTCTTCAACAAAACAAGGACTCAGCAAATCACAAATAGCAGCTATGTCTGTTACCTCAGGAATTTGTGTAGCCACCATCTATTACAATCAACCTTTGTTACATGATATAGCCCAAACTTTTAAGGTAGATGATAATGCAGCCGGCACTATAGCCGTATTGGCACAAGCCGGTTATGGGTTGGGATTATTTTTTATTACTCCGCTTGGGGATAAAATGGATCGAAAGAAATTGATTCTTATTCAGCAAGCCTTATTGGTAATTGCTTTGTTAGGAATGTCTTTTGCGCCTAGTATTCTATGGGCAGTAATTTGCAGTTTGGTTATTGGATTTACGGCTATTGCAGCTCAAGTGATTTTACCGTTAGCAGCGTCACTATCTCCTAAAGACAAAAAAGGAAATACGGTGGGTGTTATTTTCACCGGAATTTTAATAGGAATATTAGCTGCTCGAGTACTTAGCGGTTATATAGCCGATTGGTTTGGTTGGGAAATGGTGTATGTAGTTGCGGCAGTTTCGGTAATGATCACATTTAGTATCAGTTGGTTTGCTTTGCCCAGTACACCGCCGGAGTTTGATGGAAGTTATAAAGATTTGATAGGTTCTGTATTGAAACAGATCAAACGGTTTGGATTATTGCGTAATACCGCTACACTAGGAGGTTTGGCATTTGGAGTCTTTTGTTCGTTCTGGGCAACACTCACATTTCATTTAAGTGGGGATCCCTTTCATTACAGTACCGATACCATTGGATTGTTTGGAGCCCTAGCCATTGGTGGCGCATTGTTAGCACCCGTAGTGGGTAAAATGGCGGACAAAGGAAAACCTCAAAAAGCACAACTACTTGCCTTAATCATTTTAACGGCTAGTGTGTTGCTCATGTTGATCTGGCCAACAGATCTTTGGGCCATCTTAGCAACTGTTTTCTTTCTGGACGTTGGGGTACAGTCTATACAAGTGACCAATGTAGCCTTGATCTATACGTTGGATGCATCTGCACACAGCAGAATAAATACGGTATATATGACCGGATATTTTATAGGAGGAGCTTTGGGTTCTTTCGTCGGTATCCACTGTTGGGATCTATGGGGATGGACAGGCGTAGTCTATCAACTATTGGTTTGGTGTGCGCTTGCTTTTATCGTATTAGGATATAAAATGCTAAAGAAGTAGGAAGTACAAACATGCCTAGGTATGAACTATAGCATCTGCTGATATTTTAGTACGATCCTTCAAAATCACTCGTTAAGTGTGCGTCTATTTATCAAGATTTAAGACTTAAGGGACCAAAACATCAGCAGGCTATTGGTTTAATATTCGTATAACAATATTGGTAGATCATTTTCACAATCAATACCAGTTGGTTCTTGTGTAATGGAACAATCTGATGAAATACCCCATTTTTCATTGTAATCCTTTTCAGCTTCGGTATAGGCATCTACCATAGCAAAGAATACTGTGGTATCTATATCCATATGAAAAGCAAGGTAGGAGGTAGGTCCACCGCAGGCTTTGGTACCTACAGGAGTGTACAGCCAATCTGCGGCGTTTGTACATGTTGTAGTTTGACCATATGCTTTTAAAGTGGCATATTGTTCCTGTAAGCTTTGTGCATCTTCTTCTTGAGTACTATTGTTATCTGAAGTACAAGACATCAATGAGCTGATACAGCATAGCATAATCAAATAGCGATATTTCATTAGTTCGGTATGTTTATATGCAATAGATACCTATACTAATAAAAGGTTGCGTAGCATAAACACTCTAGGTCTGTTTAGGTATTACTATTTCGGTATTTCCCGAATCACTTTACAAGGATTTCCTGCAGCGAACGTATCAGAAGGAATGTCTTTGGTAACCACACTACCTGCACCAATGACAACTCGATCTCCAATAGTAACACCCGGGCAAATGGTAGCATTGCCACCAATCCAAACATCTTCCCCAATGGTAATTGGTTTACCAGCTTCCAGACCACCAGCTCTTTCTTTGGCATTCATGGGGTGAATAGCACCATAAATTTGCACAGACGGACCAATAAGTGTACGACTTCCAATGGTGATAGGCATAATGTCTAGGACGGTACAATTGAAATTAAAATACACCTTTTCACCTAGTTGCAAATTGTACCCATAATCACAATAAAAAGGGGGTTCTATCCAAAGTCCTTTTCCGGCATTGGGTATCAGCTCTGCTACCAAATTATTACGTTCCTTGACTTCATGTGGTTTGCTATCGTTTAAGGCTTTCAGGAGTGTTCGTGTTCTTAACCGATCGTCTGCAAGTTGTTCATCCATCGCGTTGTACAAGTCTCCGGAGATCATTTTTTCTTTTTCTGATTTCATAGGGTTGTGGTTTTGGTACAAGATACCATTTATAGCAGGATTGCCATACCAGATCTTGTTAAAACTGATTAGAAAGAAAGGCTGTCTTCAAACTTTTTAGCTATAAATAGTTTTATTGTTTTGAAAACAGCCTTTTGTGGTAACTCCTTTAATAGGTTGATGGTTATTGATAATATCCCAAAGGATGTTTAGCTATCAACTTATATAACACTAATTTTATTTACTACCCGTTATCCCCGGCCAATCATCTGTACGAAACGGTGATGCAGGAAGTGCTGCTTCGTTGTACAAATTCACATCAGGGTTGGCATCCCAACCGTAGCGTACAGCTACAGGATTAGGTACTTTTGGAGACGATACCCGTACTTGATTTCCTTCGATCACTGCAGTTGCCCAATAGAATTTTTGATCTTCTCCGGCAATTGCAAATCCTTTAAGCGGTGTATTGTCTTTGGTTTGTAGTCCATTTGCATGATCAAAACTAATGACAATGCTGTTGTCCTTCTTTTCAAATGAACGGTACAGCGGACCAGAAAACGGAATTCTTTCGCCATAAACCTTATTTAAAGCAATACGAGCCAAACGCGCTCCTACTTCTTGCTTGTTCTTTGGATGAATGTCATCTGCATTTCCTATGTCTATAGCCACCGCCATTCCTGTGTTTGGTAGTTTCAAAGCATTCAACTGTGCTTCTCTCAATTCTGCCCATTCTGATGCTTGTGGTGTCTCTTTTCGTTGCATATAGGCAGCCAATTGTACAAAGTAGAATGGCATTTCACCATTTGAAAACTGAGCTCTCCAATCTTCAATCAACGTAGGGAAGAGCTTGTTGTACTGCGCGGCACGGCTGGCATTGCTTTCACCTTGATACCATATCACTCCACGGAATGGAATCTTCAATAGCGGATGAATCATGGCATTGTACAAGATGGTTGGTTGGTTAGGTGGTCCCGGTATGTAGGGTCTTGGTGCTACCTCTTTAAGGTCTACACCCACCTGGTATTGCCAATTTCCTGCTAAGGAAATAGTATCGGTTCCGGTAGTGAGGTATAATTGGTTTTCACTCCCATAGATACCACCGCCGCTAGCACCATCAAATACACGAATGGTGATGCGATTATTTCCTTTCTGAAATGTATTGGCAGGAATCTCATAGGCACGTGCTACATTGTACCCCACGGTTTCACCTACTTTGGTACCGTTTACCCACGTCATGTCTTCATCATCTGCAAAGAAATGTAGGGTAGCGGTATTTGCAACTTGCTCTGCTGTAAGCTTAATTTCCTTTTGAAACCATACAGATCCGTCTAGATCAGGAAGTGGAGTTACATCCCAATAATTGGGTAATTCCATTGGTTTCCAACCCGTTTTAGGTGGATCGTGTGACCAAATTGCATGCCCCATATCCATTCCTTTATCAGCCTTTAAAACTTCAGCATTCCACTGATCTAGTTTTAATTGATTGGCTTTTTCTATGGCTAATTTTTCTTCTTCAGAAGCAGTAAGTGCTTCAATCTCTTTATCAAAATCATGCAAATTACGTAAGGCATCGGCACTGGTCCAGGCTTCTGCCACGGTACCTCCCCAAGAGCTATGAATTAACCCCACGGGAATCTGGGTGGTTTCATACACTTTACGCGCAAAAAAGTAGGCTGTACTTGAAAATTCCGGAATGTTTTCCGGGCTACATACTTTCCAGCCATTACCGTCTATTTGAATAGTATCTTGCGGCGTATCGGCATATTGATGTGTGGCCTGCAGCAAGCGAATCTTTGGATAGTTGGCATTCGCAATTTCCTCTTCATAATTTTGAATTTTCCCCCATCCGGCTAGTGGCATTTCCATATTAGATTGACCCGAACACAACCATACTTCGCCAATTAATACATTGTCTAGGGTATATATCTCCTTGTTTTGTTCTATAGTAATCTGGTAAGGGCCTCCGTATGCAGGCGTTTGCAGGTCTACAGAAAAGTCACCCTCTGCATTTGTTTTAACCATATAGGCTTTCTCATCCCATGAAGAGGTGATTTGCAGTTCTACATTGGGTGTCGCCTCTCCAAACAGCGGTACGCTGCTCTTTTGTTGCAATACCATGTTACTGGAAAAGAATGGTGGTAAAACAATCTTTTGTGTGATTTCAGGCGTTTGGTTACAGGCAACGATACATACTACCAATGCCAGGTACGCCAGTTTTTTTACATACTTCATTTGATATGATGCTTTGATTTGTTTGTTTTCACTGTAAAGATAGGTATTCATAGACTGATATCTTACATCGTTTTCGTAAAACTAGTGGCTCTTTTACAGAAAAAACCCTGCTTGTTCGTTTTCAAACTTGCGCTAAGTTTTGTAATTTTAATATTGATTTTTAACACAAAGGGTAGTACTTCTCATTCACGTGCTTATGAGGCGTATTTGTATTGTATACCACACCACAGACGGGCATACCCGTGCCATTGCAGACTTTTTAAAGCAAAGTCTTCAGTGTCAAACCATAGCGGTGACGCTATTACCACTGCGCGACTTCTATGCAACCGATATTCCCACGTATGATGTGCTGATCATAGGTGCCAGTATACGCTATGGAAAACATGCCCGTAAAGTGCGTACATTTTTGGAAGATCATGCCACTGCTTTACAAAAGATACAAACGGCTTTTTTCTCTGTGAATCTTGTAGCACGGAAAGCAGATAAAAACACTCCAGAGACCAATCCGTATACTGCTAAGTTTTTACAGAACTTATCATGGCGACCAGATACTTGTGCCGTTTTTGCGGGAAAGCTGGACTATGCCCGCTATGGTTTTTTTGACCGATGGATGATTCGCTTGATCATGAAATTAACAAACGGCCCTACGCGTACCGAAGATCCACTAGTATTTACAGATTGGGATGCTGTGGCTGCCTTTGCCCAGCATGTTCGGTATCGAGCATTAGAGCGATTGTTGGTTCATTGGGAGTGATGGTGTGTGAGATCCTGACTTTCTGTGTATTTTCTATTTCATGTTGAATGTTTCTTCTAGTAGTTTAGACTGTTAGTATATTAAATTTTTAGATTTGTTGGTTAGATACTGCCTACTAAACATTTTTAAAACATCCGTCATTCTGTGCCCCAACATGGAATCTCTCTGCTATAAGCTATCTGCTTTCTCGGTGGCTGAGTGGTTTGTAAAATGCAATGGAGCAAAGTGTACCGAAGCCGATTTCATTATTTTGAATGTTGAAATATACGTTATATGTCACGTTGAGCGGAGTCGAAACGCCAAGTTTTACCCTTTCAGGGTTATTCATTTCTTTTGCTTGTCCAAAAGAAACGAACCAAAGAAAACGACACCCTTTTTAAGGAATTTTTTGCTGCTTGTTACCACAGCATCAAAAACCATCCGGCAAACTCCGCGTCGCTCCACCGCTCCTGAATCTCGGAGCTTTGCTCGGATATATTCTATAAAAAGGAAATTTAACTTTACTCAGATGTTTTTTTATTACAATAGCTAGGGAAATAATTATCAGCTAAAGGCTGTCTGTTATTGGTTGAAAGCTGTATACTTTTCCGGTGGCTGAGTGCTTTGTGAAATGCAATGGAGCAAAGTGTACCGAAGCCGATTTTGTTATTTTGAATGCTGAATTATACATGTTGAATGCTTCTTCTAGTAGTTTAGAGTGTTAGTATATTAGATTTTTAGTATATTAGTTTTGTTGGTGAGATACTGCCCCTTATATATATTCAATTTCATGGGGTATTGAAATCAAGATTACAGTGTAGCATGATGATGTATCCAATATTTTTTATTACTTTTAGGTACGGCTTTGATAAACCTTTTATTTACTGTTATTTCCAAAGTCCCTTGAAAACAGACGTCCGTTTTATAAAAAACGGACGTCTGTTTTTATAGAAACGCACGTGCGTTTTGTTCAAAACACCCGTGTGTTTCTTTTCAATCAAACGGTTGAAAACATCCAATGAACCGTTTGTTTTCATTCAATCTTCCTTATAAACAATTAGAACATACCTAGTGGATACACCAGTGTACATGTTCTTAATCATGATTTTGTTGCTCATTGAAGATACTTAACTACAAAATACTTATAGGAGATGCTTTGAGGTGTAACTCAAAGGAAATGTTCAATATACAGTTTGTATATATCCTAAAAAGTGAGTGGTAAGAGTAGCTCAAAAGAAAAGAGCACGGAGTGGTACAAGGTATACAGAAGATTGGTACAAGGTTGGTAACAGGATGAGCAGTGGGAGCATAGTGTTTGCTTACAGAACGCTTACAGGATGGTAACAGAACGGTAAGAGAACGTGACTAAAGTGTCCGATTTATTTTTGGTATTGTGCAGTATATCAACGTTTTAGTAAAAACGAAGTGCCCGAAACTGTAATGCACGTGTCCGATATGTTTTTGTAGGTTGTTTATTTTCAAGTTTTTACGGAATTTAGCCTTGGTTCATGTGTTGAATGATTGATCTAAAAAACAGTGTATTATGGTAGGAATTAATTATCAGTTACTTGTAGCAATTGTTGGAAATAGCATTACAAATTTGTGCAATTTTGTGCATATCTGTGGGAATCTGTACCCATGTGTGGCGTATGATACCATTTTATTACCGTTAGTACGTAATGATACTCAAATGTACCCAACGTGACCAAATGTTACATTTTCGTAAAACAACCCTGCGTGTTTGTTGCAGTGTTGTTGCAGTAAACGGTGAGTTTCCTTTACGAAAACGCCATTTTACCAAGGAAGACTGGAACAAAACTGGGAGCAAACCCCTTGGGAGGTGGTTTAGAGGCCACTGTAACTACTACAAAAGTATCCTTGAGTGTTGCATTTTTTTATATCTTAGTTGTTGTAATGGTTTTTATTGTATTAGCTACAAAGAAGCCTCGCTCTAAGAGCGATGTACTTGCTTCCATAAGCACCTAGCATGTGTGCTGCCTATCGGTATCCAACCCGACATACAGAGGGATATTCCTTTGGACCTTAGCTAAGAGATGAAACCAACCCCATGCTTTTTATACAAAACTCCTCTTTTTGGAGGTGTATGTCTATGGTCTTTAGATGGCTGTTTGTAAGATTTTTTTGGAATAAAAATTTAGAATTGCGTAAAAAGTTATATCTTGTTCATGATATAAACGAGTTGTACGCAATTTGCCCGAACCGAAAATGGACGAAAACACAAAAAGACAAATCGAATTACATTCTGCTGGAGCAACAGTAAGACACAGAAGTTCATTTGAGGAATTGGTGCATTACTCGAACGGAACAAAACTCGAACCTGATTTTATAAAAAAGTGGTGCGTTCCTTTCTATATGTTTCAGATAAATAATACGAATGAATTTATAGAGAAACTTAAGCCAATAAAAGACAATTTGAACACTGATGTTGTTAAGAACTTACTCGGCGATTTTAATTGGAGAACACGAATTGTCGGAGCGTATTTCTCGACAATAATGGATTTAAAAGAAGTTGAGGATATAATCGGAATTCATCTTTTAAAAAGTCAAGTTTGTTATGCCGGAACTGGATATTGTTTGACTTTAGCTTCTTTCAATACAAAAAATGGAATTGAATATTTAAAAAAATATCTTGATTATTATTTGACACAAAAACATTTACATTTTGACCAAAGAGACGCTATGTCCGCACTAAAATGGACTGACCAACTTAACGGAACAAATGAAATGGAAAAATATTTGGATTTGTACAAAGATTGGGTTTCCGACAAATATGCTCAAAACTTAGAACATTCATTTGAGGGATTTAAAAGTCAAATGGAGAGTTTAAATAAAATAAAAACTGCGTACAACAAAGATCTGAGTTAAAAAACAAGACTATTTAGGATAATTTAGAGATATAATTTTCATCATAAGGTCTTGCTGATTTAGCTATTGCAAAAGCTTGTTTTAGAAGTTTATTTGCTACGGCAATAAGCGCTAGTTTTTTACTTTTTCCTTTGGCTACTAA
>NZ_FPBK01000020.1 GCF_900116665.1 Pustulibacterium marinum
TAGTCCCTCGTGTTATCAAACCTCTGGACTTTGAGTCCAGAGTGGTTTAGTTGGTACCTTCGTGTTTTTTACGGTATGCCAGATAGAATAACTGTGGCAAAACGGTGAACGATAATAGCATACAAATGATCAAACCGCCACAAATCATAATCGCTAGTGGTTTTTGTACTTCAGATCCCATTCCATTAGAGGTAGCTGCTGGTAACAATCCTAACGATCCCATTAACGCAATCATCACAACAGGACGAATTCTGCTATACACACCTTCTGAAATGGCTTGTTTGAGCGGTAAGCGTTCATGAAGATTTTCTTTCATTACTGCTACCAGAATAATTCCGTCAATGGTACACACGCCAAAGAGAATTATAAACCCAATTCCGGCAGAAATACCAAATACAGTTCCGGTAATCCAAAGCGATAAGAATCCTCCAATAAAAGCAAAAGTAACGGTAGAGATGGCAATAAGCATATCTTTTACGTTTCCAAAGTTCATGTACAACAAGAAAACAATGAGTAATAATGCTGCCGGAACAATTACGGTAAGTTGTTTGGTAGCACGCTCTTTACTTTCAAATTCACCAGCCCATTCCACGCGTGTGTCTTTATCAAAATGCAACGCTTCCGATACGCGTTGTTGTGCTTCGGCAATGGTGCTTCCTAAATCACGACCGTCAATACTAAAGCCAACTCCGGTGTAGCGACTACTGCCTTCGCGGTAAATAAAGGCCGGACCCGTTTTAAAGGAAATATTGGCAATTTCTTTGAGTTGTACTTCTTGTCCGGTAAGTGTAGGAATCAAAATATCGCCAATGGCATCTTCGTCATCTCTGTAATTTTCCTGAAAACGAATTTGAATGTCAAACTTGCGCTCATCTTCATAAAAATAAGACGCTGTTTTACCACCAATGGCCATTTCTACTACGGTTTGAGCATCTTCTGTATTTACGCCGTATTGTGCCATTTTTGCCTCGTCTAACTGAATGCGGAGTTCAGGCAAACCAATGTTTTTGTACACTTTAAGATCGGTAATTCCAGGAACTTTTTGTAATACTTTGGAAAGTTGCTCTGCCTGATTTTCCATTTTGTACAGGTCGTTTCCAAATACTTTTACAACCAAAGAACTTTTCACACCCGCCACAAATTCTTCTACATTATCTTGAATAGGTTGGCTAAATCCGAAGTTGATACCTGGAAAAATTTGCAAACTATCTTTCATTCTGGCTAATAATTCTTCCTTGGTTTCGTCATGTTTCCACTCATCTTGTGGATACAATTGAATGTGAAATTCATTATTAAAAAATCCTGTAGGATCGGTACCATCATTAGGCCTACCGGTTTGGTTCAGCACAAATTTAACTTCATCAAAATTGCTGATTTTCTTTTTAATGGCTTTTCCTGTTTTTACAGATTCTTGCAAACTCACACTATTGGGCAACGTAGCTCGTACATACACAGCACCTTCATTTAACTGTGGAATAAATTCGGTTCCGTAATTCAGAAAATGAACCACACAAGCAATGAGTACAACGCAAAAACTAGTTAAGGTAATTTTCTGGTTTTTGGTAGTCCAGGTGAATAATCTGAAAATGTTTTTTCTGAAGAAATTTACAACCGGATTATGAATCGGTTTTACGTTTTTCTTCAACATTACTTTACACATGGCAGGCACAAACGTTAAACTCAAAATCAAAGAACCTAACAGTGCATATCCTAAGGTGTAGGCTAAAGGAGTGAACATTTTGCCTTCCACTTTTTGAAATGAAAATATAGGGAATAGCGCAATTATAAGGATCAATTGCGAAAAGAAAATGTGTGGAGCCACCTTACGAATACTGTTTTTAATGGTTCCTGATTTTGAGAGTTTGTTATAGCGTTCCAAGCCAAAATGTTCTGATTTTTCTTCGAGCTGAACGTAGACACTTTCCACAATCACCAGCGTTCCTTCTAGCAATAAACCAAAGTCTAAAGCTCCCATGGAAATTAAGTTAGCCGGTAATCCTTGGATTTTTAAGAGTGTGATACTGAATAAGAACGATAATGGAATTACCAATGCTACCGTAATGGTGGTACGCCAGTTGAACAAGAAAATCAATACAATGACAGAAACTAGAATGATTCCTTCTACCAGGTTTTTACTTACTGTTTTTACTGTGGTGTTTACCAATTCAGTTCGGTCTATAAAAGGTTCAATTTTTACATCGCTTGGTAGAATTGAAGTGTTTAGTTCTGTGATTTTGTCTTTCAAGCGTTCAATCACCGCAGCCGGATTTTCTCCACGAAGCATCACCACAATTCCTTCAACAACATCTTCTTTATCATCTAAACTAACCTGACCTAAACGAGGTTTGGCAGTTTTTTCTACATGTGCAATATCTTTGATTAAAACTGGAACTGTCCCGTTTACGTTGATCAAGGTATTTTCAATGTCTGAAATGGAGGTGAGTAAACCTACACCACGTACCACATAGGCCTGCGAACCTTTTTCAATAATATCGCCTCCTACATTAATATTGCTTTTAGAAATAGCTTCGTATACATCTAGTGGTGTAAAATCGTATTGTTTTAAAGCAACTGGATCAACTTGAATTTGATAGGTTTTTTCTTCACCACCAAAACTTTGCACATCGGCCACACCAGCAACAGAAAGTAGCTCGCGCTCAATGGTCCAATCTTGAATGGCAGTTAACTCTTTTATAGGTCTTTCACTATCAATAATGTATCGGAAAATTTCTCCGGTAGCGCCGTAAGGTGGATCAATGTCCGAACTAGCTTCTTCAGGTAAATCAACACCTTGAAGTCTGTTGGCAGCATATTGTTGCGCGTAGAAATCTTCTACATCATCTTCAAAAATAACGGTGACAACCGACAAACCAAAAAGAGAAATAGAACGTACATTCGCTTTTCTGGGAATGGTGTTCATCTCTTTCATAATAGGGAGCGTCACAAATTTTTCTACTTCCTCTGCACTTCTTCCCGGCCATTGCGTAATAATACGAGCACGCGTATTGGTGACATCTGGGAAGGCTTCTATAGGCGTGTTCAAGTAGCTCACTACACCTGCAATGGCCAGCAACGCCGTTAAAAAGAAAACTATAAGGGAATGGCGTAGCGAAAAGGCCACTAAGCCATTGGTGAATTTTTTCATGGATTTAGATTTTTAGAATTCAGAAATATGAATTGATATTACATACCAGCGTAAGCATTGTACCAAAGCAAAGCATCTTTTTGAATAATGGTGTCTTGCGGATTGATACCGGATGCTATGTAGTATCCATTTTTATCTTGTTCCAGAATGCTTACTTTTTTAGGTTGTAAAGCACAGTTTCCTTGTTGAGAAGCCGTCATTACATAATATTGATCGTTGCTAAAAATCACAGCATTTTTAGGAATCCATAAAGCGGTTCTGTCTAATTTTTTTTCAGCATTTACCGTTACGTTAAGTCCTGGTTTTAACTGCATATCTATATTTTTCAAAATGATACGCGCTTTGATCACATTGTCATCTGGATCGATGATATTAGAAATGTGACTAATGCTGCCTTCGTATGTTTTATCAGGAAAAGCGTTTCCGGTAATGGTTACAGGCATTCCTTGATGTATATAAGAGATATCTTGTGCATATATGTTGGCGTTGATCCAAACTTCATCTAAATTAGATAGTGTGAACAAAGGTTCGCTACCCGCATTGATCTGCAATCCTGAAGCCATGTGACTCCCAACAATATAACCACTTACAGGAGCAACAATTTCAAAAACACCCGCCTCCGGTTTGGCACTAAACAACTCTAGATTGGTTTGTAAATTGGCAATTTGCGATTCAATTTGAGCTACATCACTTTGTGAAGCAATCAAATCTTTTTCAGAAGAAATTCCGTTATTATAAAAGCTTTGGGTAGATTTTAAATCGCGTTCAGCTACTTTTAATTGCGCGTTTAATTGCTTTAACTGAGCTTGCATAGCGTTTAGTTCGGTACTTTTTATTGAAGCTAGTACCTGACCTTTTTTTACGTTATCGCCCAACGAAACATAAGTGTTGGTAATAATACCGTCTACCAAACTAACGTATTGCACCACATTGTTAGGGTTGTAATCAATTTTACCGTTCAGCGTAATGGTGTAGCTTACTGGTTTTTCTTCGGGTTGAATTAATTGAGCCAATTCGGTGTCTGATAAACAAGGAGCTTTTTCTTCGGCTACTTTTTCAGTTTGTTTTTCGCCACATGCTTGTAAAAGCAAAGCACTCACTAATAGGTGTTTGTATAGATTCTTGATCATTTTTTTATTTTTTTGGGTGTTGTAAGTTCATTCCGGTGATGTAATTGAGTTCTTCGAGCGCATTGAAAAACTGTTGCTGATTTTCGTAAAGAATCTGCATGTTCTCGATGTAAGCTTCCATAAAATCGAGATAGTTGATCATATTGATGGTTTGATCTTTAAAGAACTGATTGTAAGCTTCCATTGCGGTATCTAGATCTTTTACATAATCTGCATCAATATCTTCAAAGAAATCTGCCACTTGCTCTAAGTTTGCGACGCTTTCGCGCACTTTAGTTTTTACATTTAAAGTTGCTTGCTGATGTGTAAACTCGGCTTGAGAAATTTCAGCAGTTGCTTGTTGAATACCACCTTTATTTCGGTCGAAAATAGGAAGGTCTAAAGAAAAACCGACTCCAATAAAATCTTGCATAATATTCCCGCCACGGTCATATCCTACAGAAAAAGTAACGTCTGGGACGCGTTGTGCTTTTTCATATGCCAATTGATTTTCAGCTTTGTTAACTGCCAATCCGGTTGCTTTTAATAAAGGTTGTAATGCAATGGCTTTGTCTTGTAGCGTTTCAATTTGCAAAGCATAAGAAGTTGTGGTGTATTGAAACGTGTCGTCGAAAATTGCGGTAAATTTTAGCGTAGTATTGTCTGGTAAATTCAGCATTACCAATAAGTTTTGCTGTTGTGCATTTAAAGATTCCTGCTCATCAATAATCTCATTTTTCAGGTCGAAATTGGTAGCTTGTAATCTAATTAAATCAACTTTACTAACGTTTCCTTCCTCAAACTGATCGCGATAAGCTTTGATCAACGTTTCTAAAGAGTTCGATTGTTTTTGAAGTAGTTCAATGTACAAACGGCTGTATTCAAAATGATACAAGGTTTCTCTAAATTCGGTTCGTAAACTCAATAGAAAATCTTCTAGATACGCACTTGCCATTTCTTGAGAAACTTGTGCTATGGCCACTCTTTTTTTTCGTTTTCCTGCTAATTCAACCAACTGTTCAATTTGTGCAGCAACTTGCCTGTAGCGTCCAAAATCAGCATCACCAAAAAGTCCCGGTAATTGTTCACCGTTTCTTTTTTGATAGTCGGTAGCCCAAAGATTCATCTCGTCTACAGTAAGTGTAGGATTTGGCCATACTTTTGCCTGAATTATAGCCGCCTCTGCGATGTCTAGATTTAACTTTTCTGCTAACAACGATAAGTTGTTTTTTAGCAATAATTTTTCTGCCTCGTCTTGGGTAAGTGTCACAGTATTGTTTGTCTGAGCCGTTATTTTACCTAAGCTCAGCAACAATAAAATGTAATATACAATAGTTTTTTTCACTGTGTTTTGATTTTACACAGCAAAGGAAGTTGAGGAAGGTTAAGCACGCTTTTGTGCTACATTAAAATAAGATTAGAATGGCATGAAAACGCTTTTAAGGTATCGTTACCGTAATGGTGGTTCCGGTGTTTAATTGACTTTGTAAGTGCATTTGAATGTGGTGTGCTTCTAAAATGATGGCCGCAATGCTAAAGCCCAAACCATTTCCTTCAAAAGTTCCGGCATTGGTGCTGCGATAAAAGGGTTGTTTTAAAAACGCAAGTTCTTGAGGCGGAATGCCAATGCCTTCATCTTGAATGCTGATTTGTAATTTTTCCTGCGATTCTTTTAAAGTGATTTTTACAGGATTTTGGGAGAATTTAGCAGCATTTTCCATCAAATTAAAAAGCGCCATATATACCATGGTTTGGTTGACTTTGGCAGTAAGTATTGTTGTTTTTTCAGGTGGAATTTGTAAATCAATTTGAAATCTATCAGGATATTTTTGTTGAAGATCGTTAATGATCTCCCAGATAATTTCATCAATTCTTGTGGTAGTTTTATCTTGAATAGTACGCTGAATCCCTGAAAGTAATAGTAGATTTTTTAGAATTTGTTCCAGTCGGTGTGCTGCTTGTAAAACCGTAACGTTATTTTCTTGATATTCAGTAGTGGTTCTAGGTCTTTGTAGCGTAACTTCTAAATTATTGATAATGGAAGCTAATGGTGTTTTTAACTCGTGAGATGCATGATCAACAAAATTTTTCTGTTGCTGATAACTGTATTTAATTTCGTTCAACAGGTTATTAAAAGCCTCAAAAAGTTCTTCTAATTCGTCTTTTGTTTTAGGATACGAAAGCAATAATTCTGAAGTGTTTAAATCTAATAGATCTACTTGTTTGATAATGTTTCGTACTGGTTTATAAGCATATTTTGCAAGTTGTGAAGTAAACAAAATCAAAATAAACATACCAAAGATAAATGTAACCAACAAAATGGTTAGTAGCGATTTTTTTTGTTCTTCAATTAATTGATTTTTAGAACTTACCAATACCACAAAATCACCTTGATTATCTTTGTAAAACAACCCGTGGTAAAACACATCATCAATCTGAAAATTATAAATATTCTCATTCCTGATCTTATTCAGAATAGCTTTATTAACGTCAATTTGATCTTCCGTATTGAAAACAGTAGTGGTGTTTTGGTCGTAAATACTAATTTTACGTTCTGGATTGAGCTGATAAAATGCGTTTTGAATAGGAGAGAAGTTAGCCTTATTTAATTCATCTTTTTCCAGATAAAACATTCCGGATATTTGTGCTGTGCGCGACAAATCTTTGTAGAAAATCCGTTCGGAAGATTGGATAAATGACGTATAGATAAGTATGGAAATAATGGCAAAAATGCCTCCAAAAAGAAGGCTGCTAGTCCAGGTTATTTTGTGTTGAATTTTCATTCAGTATCGGAGATCATGTAGCCTCTTCCTTTGATCGTTTTGATGAGTTTTTTTTCGTTGGGAAGGTCTATTTTATTTCGAAGATAGGAAATGTACACGTCGATAATATTAGTATAGGTATCTTGATTGGTGTTCCAAACACTTTCTAAAATTCGGGTGCGCGAAACTACTTTGTCTTTCTCTTCTAGTAAACAACAAAGTAAAAAAAATTCTTTGGCAGATAGCTGAACATCAGTAAGACCACGAGTTATTTTGTTTTTAGCTTTATCAACTACAAGCGTGTCACAAGTTAAAATTTCGGAAGTAGTTTGCTGAATATTTTGAGAACGTCGGTACAAGGCATTGATTCTTGAAATGAGTTCTTTAAAGTGAAAAGGTTTGGTCATGTAATCATCCGCACCTTTGTCTAACGCTGCAACTTTATCATCGGCTTCGCCTAATGCGCTAAGCATTAAAACCGGAGTTTGAATGTGTTTGAAGCGAATCATTTCACACAACTGAATTCCGTTGAGTCCGGGCAACATCACATCCATAATGATGATATCCCATTGATGCCGAAAAATAAGCTCTCTAGCTACTACACCATCTTTTATCCAAGTAGTGGTGAAACCTTCTTCCAAAAGCCCTTTCGAGAGTGAAGCGCCCAAATGTGCATCGTCTTCTATGAGTAATATATGCATAATTCAAAAGTACATTTTTTTAAAAATGTATGGGAGTTATTAGAAATTGAAATTTTAGCTTAATATGTAAAACTTGGTCTTTATAACTCAATTGAGTTAGATATAGCATTGCAATTACGAAGAATTCTTGACGATGATCCAATTTTTTTGTGCGTATGCTTAATAGATATATGGATTATTTAGAGTTCATTTATTTACGAGTGTTAAGAAAATGGTAGGATATGGATCGTAGGTCTAAGGTTCTGATATGAGTCGTATAAAGCTATAACAGCATCCTTCCTTTTCGATTGTTGGAGGTACTTCTTCCCAACAGGCTTGGGATTTCCTATCAGGTATTCCGAAGCGCTGCCTCTTTTTGGGGTAGCAAAACACGCACGGTTCGGCTGAAACAGACAGCATAAGCCGCTCGTTCCTCTCTTTTATATGTCCTTATTCCTCCGTAACCGTGCAATCTGTGTCAGCATCCAAAAAAGATAACAGCTCAACGGCTCTATAGGAAGTAAATCCAACCCACGTTCATTGAAATCAGTACCTAAAAAATTGTTCGAAAAGGAAGCCTACAAAATCCAAAAAAGAAAAACGCTTCCGGATATAAAAAGTAAATCTGTTCACCGAGGTTTTGAAAGTCTTTAAAAGGCTTTTTGAAATGTGTTAACAACAGGTTTTGTGTTGAGGTATTGATGGGAAGGTGGTGGAGCTATTACTGAGTTTAGCAGTGATCAAGAAAGGAAGTTGAATTTTTTAAATCTAAATGTTATGAGTACAATCAGAAATTTTGTTCAGTTAATGGGTAATGCAGGAAATGCTCCTGAGATTACAGATTTTGAAAGTGGTAAAAAAGTAGCTCGTTTTTCCTTAGCTACCAATGAGAGCTTTTACAAAGAAGGTGAATTACAAACCGAAACTCAATGGCACAAAATTGTAGCTTGGGGGAAAACTGCCGAGATTATCGAGGGGTTTGTGACCAAAGGAAAAGAAATAGCCGTGCATGGGAAGTTAGCCACTCGTTCGTATGAGGGTAAATACAAACAGACCCATTACATCACCGAAATTGTAGCCAATGAGGTAGTACTATTGGGAAAACCTGAATAGTATGCATGAGTTATCAAGGTGAGTAAAGCGGAATCGCTTTCAAGGGTTCCGCTTTCTTTTTTATGAATCTTAAAATGAAGTAGGATGAAGCAGTTTGAAAAATATCAGGTACAAGAATTACAGGTGAGTTACTTAGGGAATTTACCGGCGAAAGCATTGCAGATAACCAGTTCGAAAGATGCCTTTCGGGTATTGCAACAGGCATGGAATCCCAACACCATTGGGTTTCAGGAAACTTTTCAAGTATTGTTACTCAACAATGCGAATCAGGTGAAAGGAATTTATAAACTGTCGATAGGAAGTGTTACAGGGACACTAGTGGATATTCGGTTGTTGTTTGGGGTAGTGCTCAAATCGGTTTCTACAGCCATCATCATAGCACACAACCATCCCAGTGGTAAAATGAATGCTAGTGAAGCAGACAAACAGTTGACCCGAAAAATCCAACAAGCCGCGGAATACTTAGATATCAAAGTATTGGATCATATTATTCTCTCTCCATTCAACGAATATATGAGTTTTGCGGATGAAGGAATGTTATAAATCACTATCTTTTAAGTGGCTTACATAAACTTTGCAAAAGAGTTACAAGGGTTATATCCTGTTATTCTTAGGAATGGCAGGATTTTTTTTACCCTTAACGTGCGTTGGTGTACAGAAGTGCTAAACTATTGCTAAAATAGCTACAACGGTTATTGATATGACTTATTTTCGTATCAGTGTTTGGGGGAATACGATTGCTATGAAAAAGACCCACTAATTTGAAAAATGAGGATATTGTGTGAGCACAGTATCCTTTTTTTATCAAACCTTTAAGAGTTACAATTTTACGCGTAGGTATAAATTTTACTATCTTCAACATCTCGAGACAATCCTTAACAGTGCATTCCATAAGCGGTAATTTTTGGATTTCCGCTATGGTTTTTTTTTACGATCGATCGTTTTCGGGATTTGACTTTCCTTGGACGTAAACGATGCGATACAGCAACGTTTATGTATTCAATTTTTTACATATAGAAGGTAGCCGACGAAGCAATTCGGAGGGCTCGAATTTTTTGGACCCTAGCGGGACGGAAAAGATTTCCATGTTAAAACCAAATAAAAAAGATAAAAAAATGATGTCATCAAAATTAAGTTTATGCTACTTGCTTTTTATAAGGTTTCTGCCTTTTTACAACAGCACATATACGTAGCACGAGTTTATTTCTAACATTGTTTAGAACGAGCATTTTGTTTTTGCCTTCCTCAGCTTTTCTTAAATAGTACTCCTTAAGATCGGGGTCATGTCGAACAGCGGCGAGGGCACACATATGAAGTTGTTTTTTAAGGGTTCGATTAGCAATAGGATGTGTTTTAGATTGTTTATGAACACTGGAACCAGAAGTATGCTCAAAAGGCACCACACCGCAGTAACAAGCGAGTTGTTTTGGATCTGTATAACGCGTAAAGAAATTTGTGAAAATGGTAAAATATACAGCCGTAATAATGCCTATACCTGTAACCGAGGTAACCAGTCCTATGGTGTTATTGAGTTGGTCATCAGAAAGAATGAGTTCTTTTAAATCCTCCTCAATACGGTTAATTTCGTTGGTAAAACATTTGATTGTTTTTTTAATGTTTTTCTCAGCGAGTTTGCCTAATTCTGGATCAAAAGCCTTCATTTCATTGGGATGCTTTTGTAAGTCAGCTTTGAATTGTACCAATTTTTCACGGACTTTAATTAATAGTTTTACCTTTTCAAGTACTAAAGGAATTGGTTTGTATAACTCTAATTCATTACAGTTTTTCTCGGCATACTTAGCTATTCGTACAGCATCAATCTTATCATTTTTACCACGTTGTATTCCAATACTTTTAGCAATTCTTAAAGACATTTCAACACAGAAATTAGCTTGTTTTTCAACAAGTTTAGCAATGATGATTCGACCATATACCCCCGTATGCTCCATGCAGATAAGCGTGTTTTCTAAAGAATATTTTTTATTCTTTAAAAGCCTGATAAAAGCGTTAACACCTTTGAGTGTATTTTCAAATTTGAAGGAAGTAGGTAATTGATCTTGTTCTATTACAGCAACATCAAAAGTACTTTTAGAAATATCAATACCTACAAAGTGAATAAAATTAGAATGTTCCATGATAAAATAGTTTAATATGAATAAAAATGAGTAGAGCAATCATAATCTGAACGCTTATCTAATCCCTGTTACTAGGTCTAAAAACCTGAATTTCCATCTGATGCAATTTCAGATAATAACCGGTAAAGGATGTAATCATTAGTTTTAAGTCTAAGAACTTTGAAAAGCAATTCAAGCGTCTTTACCGGCTGATTGTTATTCACTATCACAAAGATTATCATCTCTAAGCGAATAACCATAAGATTTTGTATTACAGGCACAAGTAAGTCTCAAAAGCGTTAATCTGAACAACTATCGAACCCCAATAATTAGGTCTAACACCTGGATTTCCATTTGATACAATTCAGAGATAACCGATAAAGGATTTTAAAATGATAAGCCTCAAACTTTGGAGTGCGTATAAAGCTCCTTTATCGGTTGAGTGTTACTTATAATTATGGAGTATTAAAAGAAGAAAAGAAACCCTTAGTGAAAGAGCTATCTTAACCGATGATAATCTCTATATAAGTAACGAATCAAAACTAAGGGGAAGAGCAAGAGGGTAACACGCCACGGGCGATGTTACAGTATTGAGATTGCTTGAAACCCTTGTCATTACTGGGGTTTGGAGCGATTGCTAACATGGTAAGATACAAAAGACTTCCTGGAAACGCTTCGGGAAGCCTTATAAACACAGTAAAAAGTTCCTGGAAGATGCGAAAAGAAGATGCCGAAAAATACAACTATACGAATATGTCGATCAAGCGTGTCACGGTGCAACACTTTGCAGAATTCTGTAAGGGATTAAAGCAAACGCGCTCCGAGGTATTGCAAGCCATGATTTACTTTTTTGAAGGGTATAAACTCTCTCCTTATGATACGTTGGATTCTCATTTGGAGCGGATAGAAAACACATTTAAAAAACGATTCAGTGCGATGATTTCCATCATCAAGGATATCGAAAAAAAGAAAATGGATCCGACTCATGAAATGTTGCAATTGCTGTTTCAGGAAGCGACCCGATGGGAGGAACCAAAATCGGAACTGAAACTGGAAAAAGGGAGTGATCCTTCCGACCATACCAAGCCTAAAAAAGAATTGCTTTTGGAGAAAATTAGACCAGAGGAGAGCAGTTCTTTGGATAGAAATTTGGATGCACAAGCTTATTATCAGGATCAATATTTTGAGGAGCAAAAACGGGTAAGAGAACTCACCCGAATGCTGGAAAAAATCTTTGCAGCGAGTTCCTATGTCGATCCCACTTTTGGAAGTGGGTATGTGAAAATTAGTATGGAGAAAAATGAATTTGAACACATGAAAATGAAAGCCTATGTACATCACGATCACACCACAGAAAACAGGGAGCAACTACCTGCAAAGCGCTTCGGATTTTGTTGCCTATTTGGAAAAAGAAAATGAAGGATTGGAAGAAGCTGCACAAGAAACCTTTTTTAATCAAGAAGCAGATGCCATAGCTGCTGAGAAAGTCATTCAGGAGATTGATACCAATACAGCGAAGCTCAAAAAAACAGAAGCGCGGTTTTATTCTTTGACGATTAATCCGAGTCAACGGGAACAAGCCATTTTACAAAATCCTAGTACGGATCTGAAAGCCTATACGCGGGAACTGATGAAGGAGTATGCGAAATCCTTTCATCGAGAAATTGATGGACGCCCGGTAAACGCTAAGGATCTGAAATACTTTGCCAAAATAGAGCACAGTCGTACTTATAAAGGTACGGACAAAGCGGTTCGGGAAAACCAATCCTATATTGCCAAGGTGGCGAAACTGGAAAATGATATTCGGAAAATAGAACGGGGGGAATTGGCAGGCAGTGTCAAGGCGACCCAACGGGAAATCGAACGTACACGCAAAGCAGCACCCCATCAACAAAATGGTCGGATGGTGGAAACTGGAATGCCCAAAGCAGGAGCGCAAACCCATGTGCATGTCATTATGAGTCGCAAAGATCAATCGAATCGCTATAGCCTGTCTCCGGGAAGTAAGTACAAAGCTTCGGAGGTAGAGTTCAATGGAAAAAAAGTCAAACGAGGTTTTGATCGGGATCGGTTTTTTCAAAAAGCAGAACAGCAGTTTGATAAACAATTTGGTTACAAACGGCATTATGTAGAACAGTACCAGGCACGGAAGACCTTACTGAAGAATCCTGATGCCTATGTGAAAAAGTTATGGCAGATGGCACCGAGTCAACGAAAACTAGGATTTCAAATCTTACGGGAAGCAGGAATTAAAACCAGTGTACCAACAGTACCAGTGAATCAGGCACAACTGGCGGCTAAAGTATTGAAACAAATTAAAAAAGGGGTGAGTCGTGCCATTCGTTCCGGCTCTATTGAGATATGACAACACAACTAGTAGAAATTATTATGTATTATGTAGCTCCGGGACTATTAATCTTAACCTTGGTGTTGGGACGGGTGTGGAGTGGACGTACACCGAAAGTACCACCAAAATATCGCTTGAAATTACAACTAGACAATGGACGTTTTACCATTGAGAATATCCGTAGAGGAATTTGCATCATTGGGGCTGCCGGAAGCGGGAAAACCGAGAGTGTGATTTATCCCATACTTCGCCATTTGGCCACGCATCAGTTTTGTGGCATTCTGCATGATTATAAGGATTTGGAATTAACGGAGATGGCGTATCCCTTGTTTGAACAGCAGCAAGTTCCCTTTTATACCATTGCGTTTGATACCTTGTACTATCGGGTAAATCCCATAGCACCTCGATACCTGCCCAATGAAGAAAGTGTACATGAGGTATCCAAGGTCCTTATGGAAAATCTATTGGAACAAAACTTATCGGAGGCGATGGGAAGCAATAAGTTTTTCTCGGATGCGGTGGAGGGCTTGTTGGCAGGGTTGATTTGGAAACTGAGAACACACTATCCTCAATTTTGTACGCTCCCGCATTTGATCGCAATTTTTCAGTACTTGGATACCGAAAGTTTGGAAAAGTTCTTGGGAGCTGATCTAACAGCCAATACCATGGCAAGCGCTTTTATCCATGGAGTGGATTCGGAGAAGCAAACGGCAGGAGTTCGTAGTACCTTGGCGAATGCCTTTAAAAAGATTGGCTCCCGAAAGTTATTTATGGCTCTCTCTGCCGATGAGGTTCCCTTGGATGTGAATCATCCCGATCGCAAAGCAGCGATCGCTATTTCTAACCACCCGAAATATGAATCTGCTTTTGCACCGGTGATTGCTACGGTGATGCACACGGTGGTGAAGCAAATGAGTGAACGGGGAAGGGAATCAGCTTTTATCTTGATGGAGGAAGCGCCTACCATTAAACTTTTACACATGCACCGAATCCCTGCAACCCTTCGGAGTTATGATATCACCACCATCTATGTTATGCAGGATAAGATTCAAAATGATATGCTCTATGGGGAGAAAGCCAGTAAGGCTATTATTAGTAATTTATCCTATCAGTTTTTTGGCAAGGCGAATGACCCGGATACCGCCAAATACTATGAACGATTTTTTGAGATAGTTACAAAACCTACTAGAAGTGTGAGTAAGGATGCCGGATGGAGTTCCAACAGTCGGATTACCAAAGGAGAAAAGGAGGTAAGCAAACACCGAGCCGATGAGTTTTTTAGATTACGTACCGGAGAGTTTATTGGGTTTGCGGATGGGAGAGATAAGAAGTTGCGGTTTCGAGTGCCGGTGATAGCGAAACAAAAACCACCGATTCCTAAGAAATACACGGAAAAGGATTTAGATACTAACTTTGAAAGAATACACAGAGAGGTGAGGGGGATGTTTGGGAGGTAAAATACTTAATATAGAAAGTTGAAGAGTATGAAATTTATATTTTTATATGAAAAAGATGTATAAATGTATTCTAATTTTTATCTTGTGCTAATTCTTTTAACTTAACATATATTATAAAGAGTTCCCAAGAATACACTATAAAGTATTTATTATTTCGTTATTTTGTTTTTTTATTAGAATTTTTAAATTAAAAGTTAATTAATGTCGTTAGATATAAGTCATTTAGAAAATGAGATAATAGATCAATTTCTTTTGGATGATTCTAAAAGACCATGGATTATTGGTTTTAGCGGAGGAAAGGATAGTACGATGTTACTCCAAATTGTATGGAGATCATTATTGAGAATAGATCCTTTCTTAAGGCAAACAAGAAGAATATATATAGTATGTAACGATACTATGGTAGAAAATCCAAGGATTGTTAAATTTATTAATTCAACATTAAATAAAATACAAAAGGCAGCTGTAGACTATGAATTACCAATAACTGTTCATCAAACGATGCCTCAATTAGAGGATAGTTTTTGGGTGAAGTTAATAGGTCTTGGATATCCAGCACCAAATAAATTTTATAGATGGTGTACTGAAAGGTTAAAAATAAATCCTACAACTAAATTTATTAAGGATAAAATTTCAGAAAGTGGAGAAGTAATAATTTTATTAGGGACAAGAAGTGCGGAGAGTTCTAATAGAGCAGCTTCAATTAAGAAACATGCGGTGAAAGGTAAAAGACTAAGAAAGCATCAACTACAAAATGCTTTTGTATTTGCGCCTATTAAAGATGTTTCAACTAATGAGCTTTGGCAATATTTAAATCAAGTTTCTCCACCGTGGGGAGGAACTAACAAGGAGCTAATAACACTATATAGGAATGCTAATGCAGGGGATTGTCCTTTGGTAATTGATGATACGACTCCAAGTTGTGGTAATAGTCGTTTTGGTTGCTGGACATGTACGGTTGTTAATAAGGATAGAAGTATGGAAGGCCTTATTGATAATGGAGAGGAGTGGATGTATCCGCTAATGGAAATAAGAAATTTTTTAGTTTTAACAAGGGATAATCCTGAAAAGTATAGACAAAAAGAGAGACGTAATAAAACTGTTTCGGAGCATTTATGGGGACCTTATACTTTTGAAACCAGAGCAAAAATCTTAAGAAGAATTTTAACAGCACAAAAGGAGATTCAGAATGCTGAAGGAGTTGAACTTATAACCCATCAAGAATTAGTTTTAATACAATACTATTGGTATCGTGATTGTTTTTTTAAGTTAAGAGTGTCAGATATTTATAATTCTATATATAATACTTCCATTGATATGAGTAAGCAACAGGAAAAATTTAAACAGGAATCAGACTTACTAAAAACATCTTGTAAGAATGAGGAGAAAGATGTTGAGTTAATACAAGATTTATTGGCTTTACAAAAGACAAAAACTTTAATGATTAAGAAGAGAGGTCTTCAATCCGATATAGAATCAAGATTAGAACAGTATTTGGAGGTGGAAAAAAAGAAATAATGACAATTAAAGAAATTGAATTATACAACTTTAGAATTTATAAAGGTGTAAATAACATCGACTTATCAGGCGATGATGAAAAAAATATATTTATTGTTAGCGGTAGAAATGGCTTCGGTAAAACAACTTTTTTAATGTCTCTTGTATGGTGTCTTTATGGGAGGCAAATGCAAGATGTAGACGATATATACAAAAAGGAAATTGATGATCAAGGAGGCTATGGTAAGTATATAGCAAATTCATTGAACCGTTTAGCTAAGTCAGAAGAGGATTATAAGTTTCATGTTTCAATAACTTTCCAAAATGTAAATATTCCTGAAGTACCATGTAAAGAAATTGTAGTAAAAAGGAGTTACAATATCAAAACTAGTTCTTCTGAGGATGTTGAAATTTTAATTGATGGTTATCCTAGTGAGTTGGCAAAGGAAGTAGGTCAAGAAATTTTTATCAGAGAATTTGTAATGCCAATAGAAATAGCTAAATTTTTCTTTTTTGATGCTGAAAAGATTGTAAGCTTGGCAGAAGTAAATACTCCAGAACAAAAGAGAAAATTGAGTAAAGCATATTCTGAAGTTTTAGGAATTAAGAAATATGAGGACTTAAAAGGAGAGTTGGAAGGGTTACAACTTAAGTTGCGTCAAGATACTGCAAGTGCAAATGAGAAAAATCAATTTCAAACTTTAAGAACTGAAATTCAGAATTTTGATGAGAGTATTAAGGAGAATGAACAAAAAATAGAAGAGCTTAGAGAAATAAGAAGCGAGAAAAATAAAGACTCAAGAGATATACAAGAGAAGCTTATAAAATCAGGTAGTTTAATTACGGTAGAGGAATTACAAGAGTTGAGAGTTCAGGAGGAAAATTTAACTGAAAAGCAAAATCAACTCCAGAGTCAGCTAAAGGAATCTTACGATATCATACCATTTGCTATAGCAGGAGAGAAATTTTTTGATGTATATACACAATTAGAAAATGAAGCGAACTATAAGGCTGCAAAATTCAAAGACGAGAATGTAAAAGGAGTAACGAATAAAATACTTACTGACTTAATAAAAGAAAAGAGACCGGATGATTTAGTTGTTGATTATAAAGTGGAACGCTTTTTTTCAGAAGCATTTGAAAGATTAATTAAAAAACATTTCTTTTCAGATACTCCTGAGCTACCGGAAGATTTTCAAACAATTCACGACTTTTCAGATTCAGAACGTAATGAGCTTTTTGCTTTGATGAGCAATATTCGTTTTTCCTTTAAAGAAACCTTTAAAAGGATAACTTCAGAATATAATCTTACAAAAAATGAAATATCTGCTATAAGAAAAAAAATTAGAGATGCTGAAACTAATCAGGAAAGTCCTATGATAGCAGAATTTAGGCTTCAAAAAGCAAATTTGGATAAAGAGATTATACGTATTGATGATACCATAGATTCTTTAAACAGAGAAATAGGAGAATTTATCAATCAAAAGACTCAAAAAATAAAGAAGAGAGATGAACTTGCTAAGAAATTAAAAGTTTCTGAAAAGAGTAAGTCAAAGGATGAACTTATCAAAAAACAAATAGGGAATTTAAAAGATTTCATAGAAATTTTTAAGATAAAGAAAAAAGAGTCTTTGGAACAGCAAATATTAGCTGGGCTTGAAACACTACTTCATAAAAAAGGCTTTGTAAAAAAGGTAGAAGTAGAAATTATAGGAGAAACAATAGATATAGTTTTAAAGAATTCTAGGGGAGAAGAAATTAAAAAAGAGTCATTAAGTAAAGGTGAACAGCAAATGTATGCAACGGCTTTATTAAGAGCGTTGGTGGAAGAAAGTGATTTACAATTCCCTGTATTTATAGATTCTCCTATGCAAAAATTTGATGAGCAACATGCGCAGAATATTGTGAAGTATTTTTATCCTAATATATCAGATCAAGTAGTTATTTTTCCATTAATCAATAAAGAACTTACAGATAAGGAGTTTAAAATATTATCAGGTTCAATAGCTAAGACTTATTTGATAAATAATATACATGAAGATAAGAGTGAGTTTTTAATGACTAACCCAGAGAATTTTATATCAACCTATAACCAAATGTACAACCATGCTAATTAATATAAGAACATCAGAGGAAAATAAGCCTATAGTTCAAGAATTAACAAGGAAGTTAGGTTTAGGAACAGAAAATGTAATTTCTCGTATTGCATTTTCATATTCATTATCTAAAAATATTAAACTTAACCTTGCAACAGATTTAGGTGATAGTAAAGGGAAGGAATATAAAGATGATATTTTATTCGGAAAGTACAGAGATTACTATATAGCATTAATTTGTCAGCATTATGAACTTTACAAAACTGATAAGGATATAGCTAAGTACATAAAGATGCATATTGATCATGGACTTCAATTAATGAATAAGCTTTTCGAGGAAAATAAAAATTATTCTGGATTAGATTTTTTATTGGAAAATTTAGAAAGCGGTATTGAAAAATTAGAAGAAAACCAAGTTTCAAATGATGCTATAATTTTTGATGAATATACTAGAAAAAATAGAGTTCTGAATAAAGATTATTTTATTGATTCTATTAAAGTTCTTGTGGGTAAATCTTTAGAGGATGAGGATATTTATTTTAATCTTAATGATACGTCATTACATAATAATGCCCATATTGCTGTTGCTGGTAATTCAGGTACAGGTAAAACTTATTTTGCAAATAGTGTTTTAAAGCAGATTGTAAAAGAAACTAATGGGAAAGTCAACTTTATTTTTCTAGATTTTAAAGGAATAACCGAAGAAGATGAGAAAAAAAATAATGACTTTTTTACAACTACAAATTGTACTTTAATTAAAGCTCCTTATAAACCTTTTCCAGTAAATCCTCTTTCTTTTATTGATATAATCAATGAGAAAAACAAGATTATGGGGATTAATAAATTTGTTGATATAATAGCAAGTTATAGTGGAATAGGTAAAAATCAGCAACAAACTTTAAAAGATGCAACAAAAAGTGTATTTGCAGAAATTAAAGGTAATGAGTATCCATCTTTTAAAGAGATATATGAAAAGGTAGTTGATTTAGAAGGAGAAAAGGTTAGCACGTTAAGAGAAATTCTTGAGAGTTTGAGTGAGTTAGATCTTTTTGAGAAAGAGAGTGATTTAAAAAATAGTTTTCTAAATGAGAATTATTACTTAAGTTTATCTGGAGATTTACCCCGAAGCGTTAGGTTTACTTCTGTATTCCTTATTATAAATTATATTTATAATACTTTTATGAATATGGACAATGCACCGATAGAAGATAATCATCAGGGAATGAGGTATGTATTGTTAATTGATGAGGCTCATACTATTTTTAAAGACAAAAAATCTCAAGATTTACTAGAGAAAATTTTAAGAGAAATAAGATCAAAAGGAGTTTCGGTTATGCTTTTGTCACAAGGTATAGAAGAGTTTAATCAACCATCTTTTGATTTTAGTAGTATGTGTGAAACTGCCTTTTTATTTGATATTAAGGATAAAACCAATTTAAAAATGATGCAAAAGTTTATGGGGATCGGGGATAAGGATGCTCTTAAGTTAAAAGCTAGCATGGAAAAAATTCAAAAATATCAGTTGGTATCAAATTTGAAAGAGTTTAAAGTAGGAGAATTATTTAAGGCCTAATTTTATGAGTAATATTGTATCTGCGAGTCCTACTAAGGATTTCTTCATTCAAATGCTTACTAAGGATATAAAACTTGAGAGAGCTATAATAGACCTAATTGACAATTCAATAGATGGCGCCAAAAATTTAAGAGGAGATAATGACTTTGATGATTTATGGATTAAAATTAAAATAGATGATTCCTCTTTTTCCATCGAGGATAATTGTGGAGGTTTTTCTTTAGACGTAGCCAAGAACTATGCGTTTATGTTTGGTAGGCCAGAAGGTAGTGGGCATGATGTTAAGCATTCTGTCGGTAGATTTGGTGTAGGTATGAAGAGGGCTCTTTTTAAAATGGGAAACCAGTTTGAAGTAGAATCACATCATCAAGAAGATCATTTTCTGGTTACTGTTGATGTTAATGCTTGGAGTAAAATTGGAGGAGATTGGAGCTTTGAATATGAAATTATTGATAAGAATAATAACGATTTAGGGGATGTAGAAGGAACATTTATTAGAGTAACTAACTTAACTCAAGATGTACTGGATGAATTTAGTTCTGAGATATTCGTTAGAAATTTAAGAGATGAGATTGAGAGAACATTAAGTTTTAGTTTGGATAAACAATTGTCAATTTATATAAATGACATCAAACTTAATAAAAGTGGATTATCTCTCTTACAATATGATGAATTAAAGCCTTTTTGTAAGACATTCGATGTAGGAGGAGTAAATGTAAAAATATATGCTGGTGTGGGCAAGGCAAGTCCAGATGATGCAGGATGGTATATTTATTGTAATGATAGGTTAGTACTTGAAAGGGATAAGACTAACCTTACTGGATGGGATGGAAGAAGATTTGGTAATTCTAATGTTCAAAAATTTCATCATATATATGCTATGTTCAGAGGTTTTGTTTTCTTTTCATCTGACAATTCTAAACTTCTTCCAATGACAACTACTAAGACTGGGGTAGATTCTAACTCAAAAGTTTTTAAAGCAGCTCGTAATGAAATGATAAATGCGATGTCACAAGTAATCACTTTTCTTAAAACATTTAATTCCGATGAGGAGAGAAATGATGTTATTACTTCATCTGAAGAAGTAGATATTATTCAATTGTCAAATCAAACATATGATTCCCGTTTTAAATATCCGACCATTAATAAAATTGGAGAAATAAATGATTCTCTTACAACTGTTTCTTTTAAAGCAGATAAAAAAGATGTTGATAAATCGAAGAAATTCTTTCATGTCTCTGCAAATAGGGAAGTAGGAGAAAAAGTTTTTGAGTATTTTATTAAATCTGAAAGCGATAATCTATGAGTGGAAGTGGAAGCGCCATAAATTATGATCTTAGAACTGGAAAATCAGTAGAAAGACAAATGTTGGCATCATCTGTTAAAGAACTATTCAAAGGGGTTAATTATAATAGGAGAAGGTATATTGGCATGGGCTCAAATTACTTCACTGATTTTAAACTTTTTCATAAGCAATTGCATATAGATAAAATGATTAGTTTTGAATCAGATGAGCAGTCCAAGAAAAGGGTTGAGTTTAATAAGCCTTTTAAATGTATAGACATAAGAATGGGAAAATCTACTAATTTACTCCCGACTTTAACATGGAATAGATCAGTAGATTTTATATGGATGGATTATGATGAAAAGCTTCAGTATGATTATTTTACAGATATTGAAACCATTTTTTCTAATATATCTAAAGGTAGTGTTTATTTAATGACCTGTAATAAACAGCTTAATCATTATGATCTGACAACTTTTAGTGAAGAATTTGGAACGTTAGTGCCTCATGATATAAACATTAATAATTTTAAAGGAGATGAAGATTTTTTATTAATAAGAAGAATGTTTATCAATAAGATTAATGATGTTATTACCAATAGGAATTACTCATTATCAGATGACAAAAAATTAATATTTAGACAACTTTTTTTCTTTACTTATAGAGATGGTGCTCCAATGATCTCTTTTGGAGGTTTTTTAGATTTTAAAAATTATTCATTTGAATTGAAAGAATATAATTTAAATAAATTCGATTTTATTAAGCAGGATGACGAAAGATTTGTTATTAATCCACCGATTATAACAAAAAAAGAAATTAATTTACTAAATTCTTGTTTGCCTGCTAATGCAAGGTTTAATAATTTGAAAAAAATCAATTTTATACCAGAGCGGGATAGAGATAATTACAAACAACTCTATAAATTTTTACCTATATATATGGATGTAATGTATTAGTATGAAAAAGAAAACAGTTTATGAGGTAGCTCTAGGTGTACTTGAGAAGATGGGGAAACCACTTTCTATAAAAGAAATATACGATTATATAGTACTTCATGACCTGTATAAGTTTAATGCGGAGAGCCCTGAAGATATCGTAAGAGTATCTGTTAGATCTCGTAGTGAAGGCCTAGATTTTCCTTCGGCTCGTAGAACGAAATATTTTCAATTTCTCAAGAATGGAACTTTTTGGATAAAAGATATTCCTATACCTGGGCAAACTATTCGGGAAAAGAAAAAGGATTCTATATCAAAGCAAACAAAGGAATCTTTAAAACATACAGTAGATGATTTAAAATCGATTCATAGTAAGCATGTCGAAGCATTTAAGGCACAAATTTTAAATCAATTAATGCAGATAGACCCAGCTTTATTTGAAGTTTTTGCCAGAGAGCTTCTAAGGGTTTATGGATTTAAAAAGGTAGAAGTAACAAATTATGTTAAGGATGGAGGAATAGATGGATTTGGACAATTAAAAGTTGGAATTACACATTTAAATGTAGCATTTCAATGCAAGAGATGGAAAAATAATTCTGTTAGCAGAACTGAAATAGATAAATTTAGAGGAGCTATTCAGGGGGATTTTGAACAAGGAATTATTTTTACAACTTCAAAGTTTACAAAGGAAGCCCTAGGTGCTACAAGGAAAGCAGGAGCTGTACCCATTATTTTAATAGATGGAAAGTCACTTGTTGAAATAATGATAGACAAAAAGTTTGGAATAGAAACAGAGACTATTCCGGTTTATATTAATGCCTTAGATAATATATTTAATAATGAATAATTATGGGAATGTAGAAATCAAAATTGTTGACCTACAAAGACATAGTCACAATATCTATAAATTTCTACTTTACTATAATCCTTATGACCAAAATACCGTTAATTCTTGGTTTTATTTAGCCTCAGGAATTGAATATGTTCATTTTTTAAGTGATAAATACGATGATTACGTCCAATGGTGTGGTTCTGCAATTGAATATGAAAATCATAGATCTAAATTTCATTCTGACCTTATCTTGAATTTAACACGCTTTAATTATATATGGGGCGGCTTGGAAGCTTTTATCGATAGTTTTGATTTTCCTAATTGCCCAAGTCGTTCAGGAAAAATTAACAAGGTGAATTATTACTTAAAAATTAATTTTCTCGAAAACTATGAGATGATAGAGTTTTATAAGGAAACAGTATATTATTTAAAAAAACTACTATCATTAAATTCTTGGTATCTTAATGATTCTGAAATTAATTCAATTAGTGAGTGTGAATGTAAAGAATTAATAGGGTTAAAAATAGTATATAAAATTAGAAATCTCTTTGCTCATGGTTCCTTAAAATTTAGTGAGCCAGACGGCTGGCATCATACTACTCCGTATGATAATGAAATAATAATAACCAGTACTCGATTAGTTCTTTTTACTTTACAAATGTTATTTATATCAGTCTATGATGATCTGAATTTCAAGATACCAAAAAGATTGCATGATAGAATAGAGAAGGGGGCAAAAGCTTCAGATTTTTTATTCAGTATGCATTTAAAATCTTATAAGTATAATTAAAATGACATAGATCTTAAATTTGAGACTACTGTTGATACTGAATTAATAACAATTTTAATTTCTTCTAAAGTATTTTCTTTACCAATAGAAAATCTAATACTATTGAAAGCCTCATTTTCACTCAAACCCATTGCTATCAATACATGAGAAGGATCTATACTCATTGATGTACAAGCACTACCATTACTAACAGCTATTAGTGGTAATTCAACATTATCAGGACTGCTTAATCCCATAATTATAGCCTCGCTATCTGCTCCTTTAAAACATAAATTTGTTACATTGAATAGTCGATTATCTCTGTTACCATTAATCGTAGTATCAGGAATTTTTAATAGTTCTGTCTCTAAATAATCACGAAGCTTTATAATTGATAATTTATTATCAATCATTTCCTTTCTGGCCAGTTCACAAGCCTTTCCTAATGATACAATCCCTGGAACATTTAATGTCCCGCTTCTCATATTTCTTTCATGTCCACCGCCATGTAGTAATGCAGGTATTTTAATCCTTGTTTTTCGTTGTCTAATATAAAGAGCTCCTACACCTTTACATGCATATATTTTATGGCCACTCATAGATAGTAAGTCTATACCTAAATCATCTACATCAATATCAATTTTCCCAACTGCCTGAGTAGCATCTGTCATAAAGATTGCTCCAACTGAGTGTGTTAATTGAGAAATTTGTTTTATTGGTTGAATTACTCCCGTTTCATTGTTAACATACATTACAGATACCAAGATAGTGTCATCTCTTAAAGTCTCTTTTAGCTTTTCTAAGGAAATGGTTCCATCAGATTTAACCGGTAAATAAGTTATTTCAAATCCTTTACTTTCAAGATACTTACATGTATCTAAAACCGCACTATGTTCTGTTGAAACTGTTATAATATGTTTTCCCTTGTTTTGGTAAGAATCGGCAATACCTTTAATTGCAATATTAATAGATTCAGTAGCTCCGCTTGTAAAAATTATTTCATTAGTTTCTGCTCCAATTAACTCTGCAATTTCTTTTCTAGATTTTTTAACAGCATTATGTGAGTCTACCCCAAATTGATGCGTACTATTGGCATTAGCAAAATTAGTGGTAAGAAATGGAATCATTTCATCTAATACTCTTTTATCAATGGGGGTTGTAGCATTATTATCTAGGTATATTAGGGACTTTTGCATTTATATTAAATTATGTAGCGCAAACTAATTAAGTTTTTATTTAAATAAAAAAATAAAGGAATGTATTTATATCAGTATTTCTTATTTTAAGTAAACAATTATTGTGATTCTAAAATAAAGTTATTTTCCCATCTACTTATATCCTTATTAGGATATAAGAATTTGATGATTTGTATAAATAAATCGGCAAAATCTTTTTGGATTTGACTTATTACAATTTCTGAAAATCTACTTAATTCTTCAATACTTATTTCATAATCTCTCACTTGTAAATGTTTATATGAGTCCTTACTAATACCTATATATTCATTGTTGAATTGAGGGTGATTTTGAAATTTTTCTTTTATTTCTGATTCTTTTGCCTTGTCCTCTCTATTAAGTTCTAAAATAATTTGATATTTGTAAGCTTTTCCTAAAATTAAATCCTTAGTAATAATGGTGAAATAGGTGTCGATTAAATTTGATTCGTCCCAAATATTTTTCCACGTTATTTCACTTCCAAAAGTTTGAAGCCCCAATTTAGAGGCTATTAGTTCGTATTGATCATTTAAAAATTTATGTCCTTCTAATAAAGTTTCATAGGTTTCATTTATTTTTTTTGCATTTTGGAAAAAGAATTTGGCGGAATCGTTCATTTTGTATGTAGTAGTTAAATTTTCAATGGTTTTAAAAAAATCATTTAAATATATCTTTTGCGATGTATCGTTAATATTATTTAAGTCAATAATATTTTTAATCTTTGATATCCATTCCCAATGTGTTATGTTGATAAATTTATCTTTTACATTTTCTGGAATAACATGATTATGTAATGTTAACAGTATACCAATTTTATTAGCATCCTTCGATTTAAAATAATTCCAATATTCCAATAGATCATTGTTTAAACGATGATGTATTTTATTTTCTATAATAATGGCTACAGGGTTTATAAGATCTCTTATGAAAATATCAATCCTTCCATTTGAAGTAGTCATTTCAGTTGTTGTAAAAGCTCTTGTAAATTGAAATTTTCTTAATGTTTTTTCGTATATAATGGAAAGTAATGCATCAAGAAATGTCGATTTGAGTTCTTCAATTTCACATGATAAATAGTATGCATAAATATTACTGTTTATATTTTCGTTGTGGTCTTTTCGAATAATCTCCAAGAAACCATCTTTTCGTTTTTCAAGTGGTATTTCTGTTTCGTTTAAAAAAACATATAATTCAGTAAAGGACATTTTTATTTCATTTTAATTTTATCTTCTATTGAAATTTGTTGGTTGAGTCTTTTTAACTTATTGTGAGATAGTCTATAGTAACTATTTTTATATCCTTTTAATTTATTAGCGATTATATAATTTTTATAAATGAATTCTCCTGGTCCATTGTATAATTCTTCTAAATTTCCGTCTTTTCGTATTATTAAGGCTAAATAATAATCAGGAATTCTATACTCTCCAAAGGGAAAATAAAAGTTTTCTTTAAAAGAAGATTTTATTTGAATTTTTCTTCCTGTTGAAATTTCAATTGCATCGTGTATTGGTGTATTTTCAGGTAGTAACTGTAAATTGTATTTTTCTGCAGCCAAAACCTCTCCAATATCTCCAACAAGTCTTCCATCTAGAGTAAAGTTTCTATTATATTGAATAAATTGTTCCTTTAGGGAAGCTGTAATCGCAAGTAACTCTTTTATTTCTTTCACTCTAAGTTTAAATATTTTTATGAATTCAAACCTAATATTTTCTTGACAAGTTCTTTATTTTCATCTAGGGAATTATTTAAAAGACTTTCTTTTATTTTTAAGAGTAATTAATTTTCAATTATAGTTAAATAGTTTAGCTTTCCAGAATTCCATTTAAGGAGTTCACCATTATTTAATGGCTTAATAGAAAGAATTTCAAATCTTTTCTTTAGATTTCCCTTTTCATCTACTTCATGTTTCTTACTATCTGATTTTAATAATTTAAGTCTGATTTTTACCATATCATACTTCAAAATTTCTTTTGGGAGAATATCATTATATGACTTTAATTTCAATGCCTTTGCTACTCTTGCTAACATTCTTATATTATATTTTGCCCTATTTTTTGGATTTTCGATTTGTCCAATATAACCTTCTGATACGCCTATGAGTTGAGCTAATGCTAATTGATCAATATATGGAGTAGACTTTGCTCTTAATTCTCTTATACTTTCAATAATATAAAAGTCTAGGTGAGACATCACAATTTCTATAATCATTTTACATATTTATATACATGTAAATCAAAAAGATTTTAATAATTAATTCACATATACATAGCTATGTAATATTTATTGTTATATTTGTAGGAATAATACATAAATTTGCAATTCTTCAAATAGAAAGATATTAGAAGCTATTGCTTAGAGTCTCGAGCAGAAAACTGGTAATTTTTAGACAACGAGATGATAAGTAACTAGCTCACGGACCCGGGGACGTGAGCTCACTTGTCGTTGTCAGGTATACCAGTACCTCTGTTCAATAAGTTGAGTTTTCACGTCCCTATTTTGTTTTTATAATGTGGTCGTTGCTTTTCCCTCACCCTTAACCATTGGAAAACTTAACTAGGAAGTACGGCAGGTCTGTTGTTGGGATCAGGGTCGGTTTGTTTTAGATTATTTGTTTTGAAACCAACGAATGCTTTTTCTTATGATCTGGATACGAATTCCATGAGCATTGGATTAGAAATAGAAAAGCCCGCTACGAGTTTGGCGACGGTAGCAGGCTTCTGTGCAGCTAATTTGATGTGAAATTAACAACAACCCAATAGTATGAAATTTTTTCTACATAGCATGGGGAGGCATGCTATATTCCTATATTTTTTATGTTTTTGCTTTTGTTTTGGAAGCCCCGGGGCGTGGGCTCAATCTACTGTGAGTCTATCTGGAACCGTATCTGATCGGGATGGTCCGATCTATGGAGCCACCATTCAGGTAAAGGGAAGTACTTCGGGTATTTTAAGTGATGAAAACGGTTATTATAAGTTACCAGTGATGGCTTCGGATACTTTGGTCTTTTCCTATCTGGGGTATCAGTCTCAGGAAATTCCTGTGGGGGGACTCAAATTAATCAATGTAGTTCTTATAGAATCCGTTAGTGAGTTGGATGCCGTAGTGGTGAATGCTGGTTATTATACGGTTTCTGAGAAGGAGCGTACCGGAAGTATAACAGGTATCTCTGGGGAAGCTATAGAAGCACAACCTGTGGGAAATGTGTTTGAAACCTTGCAGGGTAGGTTAACCGGAGTATCCATCGTTTCTACAGGAGGTATACCGGGCAGTCGTTTTGACATACAGATACGGGGGCGCAATAGCATTGCTGCCGGAAATGAACCTTTATATGTGATAGATGGCGTACCCTATATGTCTGAAAGTATGGAAGCAGTTTTTAGTGCTGCGCTAACCGGTGGAGGAAATCCTTTACAGGCATTGAATCCAGCGGATATTGAACGTATTGAAGTTCTCAAGGATGCGGATGCAACCGCTATCTATGGCTCTAGAGGAGCGAATGGGGTGATTTTGATTACCACCAAACAAGGGAAGTCAGGGAAAAGTCAACTGTCGGTATCTGTAGCCTCAGGAGCTGCTAAGATGACCCGGTTTTGGGATATGCTCAGTACCGAGGAGTATTTGGAGATGCGGCAAGAGGCCTTTGCCAATACAGGAACCACCCCAACCAATGCCAATGCACCGGATTTACTGCTATGGGATCAGCATCGGTATACGGACTGGCAGCGTAAGCTCTTGGGTGAAACTGCTGAGATTACCCAGGCACAGGTATCCTTATCTGGAGGAAATGATCGAACGAAGTATCGTTTGGGGACTTCCTTTAGGGAACAAGGGAGTGTGTTTCCCGGGGATTTTAGCAATCGTAAAGTATCCGGGAATTTATCGGTACAGCATGAATCCGAAGATGGTCGGTTTTCAACCCAAGGAACTGTTTTATATAGTAGGGATGTAAACAAACAACCTAAAAACGATCCTACTTATAATGCTTTGTACATGCCGCCTAATGCTCCTGAGATCTATTTGGAAGATGGAAGTCTGAATTTTGAGAATAGTACCTTTAGTAATCCCTATGCGCTGATATTGCAATCGTATCAAAACACTCAGTATTCCTTTGTGGGGAATTTGAATGTGAGTTATCGCCTTTTTCAGGGATTGAAATTGAAGGTTAGTGGGGGGTATAACCGCATGGATGGAGAGCAAATAGGGCAGACACCTTTGGCTTCGTTGAATCCTGCTGTATATACTACCGGAGAAGCGAGTTTTGGTCGTCGGACGTTTGACAGTTGGATACTGGAACCCCAACTGAATTATATGAGGTCTTGGAACAACAGTCGTTTGGAGGTACTAATAGGAGGAAGCTTTCAGGAGAATCAATTTCGGTTGCAGGAGTTCTATGCCAAGGGCTATACGGATGATGCCTTATTGGATAATATGGCAGCAGCCCCTTCTTTTCAGGTACGTCAGTTTTTGGAAACAGATTATCGGTATATGGCTGTTTTTGGTAGAATTAATTACAATTACAAGCATCGGTATATTTTGAATGTCACCGGTAGACGGGATGGTTCCAGCAGGTTTGGTCCGGGCAATCAGTGGGGCAACTTTGGAGCTGTAGGTGCAGCTTGGCTGTTTTCCGAGGAAAATTGGTTTAAGGATAGTATGCTGAGTTTTGGAAAACTACGCAGTAGCTATGGAACTTCTGGAAATGACCGGATTTCAGATTATGGTTATTTGGATAGCTGGACGGCTACCTATTACAATTATAATGGACAGGGAGGACTGTACCCGAGTCGTTTGTATAATCCCAATTATGGTTGGGAAGTGAATCGAAAATTTGAAGTGGCTTTGGAGAGTGGATTTTGGAAGGATCGGATACAATTTAATGTGGCTTGGTACCGAAATCGTTCTTCTAGTCAGTTGATTGGAGAGCCATTACCGGCAACTACCGGATTTGGAAGTATTCAGAACAATTTGGATGCTGTGGTACAAAATACAGGCTGGGAGTTTGAATTGCATAGTACACCTGTACAGGGTGATGTTACATGGCGTAATTCGTTGCTGTTAACAGTTCCTAAGAATAAATTGATTTCCTTTCCGGATTTGGAACTATCTACCTATGCCAATACGTATGTGGTCGGGCAGCCTTTGGATATTACCAAAGTATATAATTATACGGGGATAGATCCTGAAACCGGTTATTACACCTTTGAGGATGTGAACGGAGATGGGACGATTACGGCAGCTGAGGATAAACAAACCCTACGTCGCAGCGGGCAAAAATACTATGGGAGTTTTCAAAATACATTGAGTTATAAAGGTTGGCAGTTGGAGGCTGTTTTACAGTTTGTCAAACAAACCGGCTATAGTTACTTCTATGATTTGGGAGGGGCACCGGGGTATATAAGAAACCAACCCAACTTGGTATTGGATCATTGGCAGGCTCCAGGAGATACCGCAGGTGTTCAGGCCTATACCACAGGGGGAGTTGGAGCAAATGCTTATAACTTACTCCAATCCAGTAGTGCAGCTTATACGGATGCTTCGTATGTACGATTGCAGACGGTCAATTTCAGTTACCAGTTTCCCAAGCGTTGGCTGGATACGGTGAAGCTATCGGGACTGCGCATGTATATACAAGGACAAAACCTGTTAACTTTTACGGATTATGAGGGTTGGGATCCCGAGACCCAAAGTGTAGGATCGTTACCACCCCTGACCAGTTGGATGGTAGGTATGCAAATCTCATTTTAACCTTAGTAAGTAATGAATATGAAAAAAAAGAGAATTTATGTGATAAGTAATCCTGATAAGCATTGGATGAAGATAAATAAGATGGTATACCTGTTAGGTGGTTTGCTGCTGTTTTTGGGTAGCTGTTCTGATTTTATTGAAGTAGAGATTCCCTCTACTGAGCTCAGTGCTTCACAGGTCTTTGATAGTGATGAAAGTGCGCTCTTGGCAGCTACGGGAATGTATATTACCATGATGGACAACTTAGGATACTTTGCCAATAAGAATACCACCTTATTTGCCGGACTCTCAGCCGATGAGTTTGTGAATTTAAGTAATGATGGAGCTCAGGCAGCTTTGTATGAAAATAACCTGTTGCCTTCCAACGCCTATGTGGCAAACCAGTGGAGCGATATGTATAAAACGATTTATCAGGCCAATGCCTTATTGGCAGGATTGGAAACTTCTGAGATGGTTTCACAGGAACTAAAAGACCAGTTGATAGGGGAAGGGTATTTTATGCGCGGCTTTGCCCATTGGTATTTGACGAGGTTCTTTGGAGAAGTACCTTACATCACAGGAGTGAATTATGAGCTTAACAGTACGGTTTCTCGAATGCCGGTAGCCGAAGTGTACACCCATTTGATTAGTGATTTGGAGCAGGCAGTAGCCCTGTTACCTGAGGATTATAGTTTGTCATCAGGAGAGCGGATTCGTCCCAATCGCTATGCAGCACAAGCCCTGCTGGCTCGGGTGTATTTGTATCAAGAGGATTGGCAAACTGCGTATGATACAGCAGGGGAGATTATTGGTGCCGATAGTTTGTATGAGTTGGTGGATATAGGAGACGTATTTCATCCCAATAATAGCGAAGCTATCTGGCAATTGTATCCGGTTATTGAAGGTTTTAATACCATTGAAGGCTATAGTTTTACCTGTTGTGTAACCAGTAACTTTTCGTTGAGTGCTTCGCTGGTGGCTGCTTTTGAATCGGGAGATACACGCTTTAGCACTTGGGTAGCCAGTATGGTTTTAGGTGGTGAAACCTATTATTATCCTTACAAATATCAGGTATCTTTTTCTCCTGCCGTGGAAGAATATTATACAGTCTTCCGTTTGGCAGAAATCTATCTGATACAGGCAGAAGCGGCAGCTCATTTAAGTATGAATGCGGAAGCAGTAGCTTTACTCAATGCTATCCGAGGGCGTGCCGGATTGGAAGCTTTGGATTTGGTGAGTTCGGAGGATATTTTGGATGCCGTCATGCAGGAGCGTCGTGTGGAGCTTTTTGCCGAATGGGGACACCGCTGGTTTGACTTACAACGCAGCGGAAATACCACTCCGTTGGAGTCCAAAGCGGATTTGCAGGAAACGGATTTCTGGTATCCGATACCGGAATCGGAACGTTTGCTGAATCCCAACTTAACCCAGAATGATGGGTATTAATGTATCATAATTAAAAACATAACGAATGAAATTCATAGTTAATAAAAAAATATACTACCTCTTAGTACTGTCAAGTTTGCTACTTGGCGGTAGGAGTTACACAATGAATCAGCCGGATCCGTATCCGAAGGTAGGAGAACCCTGTCCGGGGCTTACCTTAGATTTGGAACATTACAAGGTACCTCGGGTGAATACCAAGGATTTTGAAGGAAAATGGTTGGTACTGTTTTTTTGGAGTCGGTATTGCTCGTCGTCTTTAAAGCATTTTGAGGAATTGATGAAAATTGAAGGGACGTATGGAGATCAATTACAAATTATAACCTTAACCCACGAAGGTGAAGGAGAGCACCTAATTGATAGCGTATATCGAAAAACCTATGGATATACTTTTCCTGTGGCTTATGATGAGAAAGCCATTGATACCTTTGGAATAGCAACCTTTTCGTATGTAGTGGTAGTCGATCCCACAGGAATGATTCGAAATATCAGTATGGATTTGGATATGCCCGGTATGCAGGCTATTATGGAGGGAAAGAAACCCGCCTTGGGAAACCCCAAAAATCGTAGTCAACAAGAAGCTTCGTTGCATACGTATGATTTAGAAACTCCTTTTTTGGTTAATGGAAATGGAGGAAAAGATACCGATTTTCTATATCGTTCGGTGCTCAGTAGGTGGAAGGATACTATCAAACCTTATGGCAATTATAATTTTTCGTTTGACAAAACCAAAAGAGAAGTATTTGTATCCTGTGCTGATCTATCTCGTTTATATCGGGTTGCTTATGGTCCTATAGAACCAATGTATCCACCACATCCTACTTATTGGGAATATTGGTATCGTCCGGAGTTGGAGGGGATTAGTGATACGACCGCCTTTGGATGGGATTATACCAAAACGCCGGATTTGTATGTGTACAGTTTGGTGGTGCCTGATGGCACTATGGAACTTGTTGATATACAAAAACTCATGCAGCGAGATTTAAAAAATTACTTCGGATATCAGGTAAAGGTAGAAACCCGTTCCATGCCTTATTGGAGTTTAACGGCCTCCAAAGAAACCGAACGCTTACTCAAAAGTTCCGGTGGGATTACCCACAGTGAAGGACCGAGTATTGTGCACTATACCATGATTAATAAAAAAGTAGCTGATTTGTTAAAGCTGATATGGGGTTATCATCAAGAGGGACCACCTTTTGTAGATGAAACCGGTATTACTTACAATATTGATATTACGCTGGATGGTATTTTTAATGATTTGAAATCCATACAAAAGTCCTTAGCTCGGTATGGATTAGCTTTAACCTTGAAAGAACGCGATATTAAAGTTATTGTTATTAGCGCCCCTGAATAGTTGTTCTCTATTGCAGTCCCCCTGTATTTACAGGGGAGGCTGTTGAGGAAGATGGATGGTATAACAGACCAGATCTGAACCAAACAAAGCATACAGTTGTTGGCCTACTATGTATAAATAACTGATGGATTGCCGATTATGATTAGGAATATAGCCGCTATATAAATAATGACCATTATTTAAGTCGTAAAGATCAATTACTGATAAGCTGGTCAGACTCATATGCTCTTCGTTATTGGATTTTAAGGCTGAATGTACAAATAATATTGAATCTGTAACCGCACTGTTTTTATTGACTACCAGGGGTGGTTTGGCAAACTTGGTTTGATGGTTGGGTAGTTTTACCAGTTCCATTTGCACTTTGGTAATAGTATCAATGGTATGATAGGTTTGGGTATGGGTAAAGGTTGTATCTGATAGTACGATAGTGTTTCTATAACGGTATACATACACAAGTTGGCGCGTTGTAGGGGTAATATGCAGTTGTCCATCCATATCAAAGAGCCCGTCTTGTTGTTTGGTAAGCAGGTGAGGGGCTGTTTTGATATTCGAAGGTTGGAGTTGTTTACGGGCTAGCCTACTTTGAGAGCCATCATAGATCTTTAGCATCAAATGGTTCGAACTATAAGGTTTTGCTTGTTGAAAGTAAGAGAGGGTATCCATTACATATAACGTACGTTCTTTGACAGTACCGGACAAGATAAGCGGGGTATGTCCTTCGGTTAGAAAGAGTTGGTTTTCTAATACATAAAGTCTTGCATTACCAATTGAAAAAGGAATGTTGGGAAGAGTTAGCTGGTTATGAATGGTATCTAGTGTAGTTAATGCTAACCCCAGCATATGGCTAGGATCGGTGGTATTGCCAAAATATAGGGTGTCTCTATAATATCCTGCCGGATAGTAGCTGTTGTATCCTACATCGATAATGGTATCTGGAGAAAAGAGATGGGGTGGATAGTACCGAACAAACCCTTGTGCTTGATGGCGGTTAAGAGTGGTGATTTGGAAGAGTGCAATCATGGTTATGGTAGCCAAACCCAAAGTGCTTAGAATCAATAACAGTGTTTTTTTTAGTGATGTTTTCATAAGATGTAGGTTTTGTTTTAAAATGAAAACTTCCGGGATTACCGGAAGTCATCACATAAGAAATTTAATTGTCATTAAGGCTTTCTATATTCTGTTACACAAACTGAAGGGTCATTTCCTTTACGGCTAACAAAATAGGTGATTTCATCGACCGTACAGATATTGGCATGTTCTGTACCACATTCGATTGGTACATCGGTTAGTTGACAACTGGTCGCCAACTGTGCATAGCCTAATAAGGCATCGTCTTTGTTTGCTTTGGTTGCAAAGGCGGCACCGAAGGCTAATGCAAAGACTCCGGTGGCCAGAAATAAACGTGACTTTTTCATAAGTACAAAGTTTTAAATGATTACCTACTCTGTTACAGGTTTTCGGTTTCCCCTGATCTATAGCGCTATGTATATTGTGAGTCTTTATATTGTAATTGCCATGGTGTTTTGATAAGGATTGCGAGTATGGCCAAGCTTATAAATACAATGTTAACTAGGAGATGGGTTTTCCACCCCATATTTTCTAAGATACCTCCGCAGGAACAGGGAATGAATTCGCTGTAGTTTAGGATTTGGTAAATGTATACCGTAAAACAGCTCATTAAGAATAAGGATCCATACAAGCTAATGGTTTGTAGCGGTTTGATGAAAAGTCCTAATGCGAATAGTAATTCGAGTATCGGAATACCAATCGCTACTAGGGGCGCTATCGTCGTTAGTATGGGGGATTGTTGCAATTGTACCCGAAACTGTGCATAGTCCATCAGTTTGGTGATGGCCGCATAGGAAAATAACAAGGCATAGGCAATCACGATACTTGTTCGTATGATATGTAATCCGTTGTTTTTCATAGTAAATGAGTTGATTTGGAATCATTTGCTGTAAAATTACACAGGTGGAATTATCTCTTTAGGAGCATTGTTTACCTAAAAAGGATTAATTGAACGGAGGTCGTTTTTCCTTGCGATACACACTCGGAGGCATCTGGTAATGTTCTTTGAAGACTTTGGAAAAGTGAGGAGCGGTTTTGTAGCCTAGTTTTTTAGCAATTTGCTTCATGGACAAATTGGTATCGGTTAGGTATAGGGCGGCTCTTCTCAAACGGAGTTGTTTTTGGTATTCATGTACGGTGGTATGGTACATTTGTTTGAAATAGCGCTTTAATTTGAATTCATTGGTACGTACCAAACGAGCAAGTTCGGTTAAGGAAATCATATGATCTTCCACATGTGCTTTGAGGTAGGTGGCAGCTGCTTCCAGTTTTTTGCGGTCTTCTGCAGGAATGGAACTGTTGTTGGCAAAAGTAAAGGGATCCCGTGGAAGTAGTACGCTGTCTTTGCGAACTACTTCCATAAAGGTAATCACAAGGAGTGGGCGTTGCGCTGGGGTGGTCAGCCATTGTAAGGAGCCGGACAGTTTTAGGTGGAGCCCATTCCCGGCACGGAATTCCAGTGGACAAATCAAGATGTCTTGTGGAGTACTTTTGAGTGCTTCCATGGTTTGTTGATACAATGGGAGACTTTCCGGAAGGAGTAGGTCTTGCAGGTTGGTGCCTATGAAAACTTCTGGGGGATAGTGTAATAAGGAAGGGATTTGTGAAGTTACCTGTTCTATGTGATGGGATGCATTCAAGATCATGGAACCGATGGCTATCGGGATAAAAGGGCTTTGCGTGTTTTGGAAAGCATCCCGTTGTACAAAGGCGCGTAATTCTTCATTGAGCATATTGAGTAGCGCACTGATGCCACTTAAGCAGTCTTTTTTGGAAGCTATTTTCATTTCATACATCAAGTTGCCTTGTATCATTTCCAAAAGCATGGCATGTAATTGCTCCATACGATGCTGGTGTGCTTGATTTTTCATTTTTCTTTTACGCATAGGTTTCCGTATTAAAAAGTGAATACTTTAGTGATACGGGTGAATGGATAGGAAAAAGGGACTGGGATTACCTAAAGGGTTGCAAAAATGCGATGGCTTCTGCCCGGTTGCAAAAGGTTTGGGTAGGAATGGGGGGAGCGCTTGATAGGGTAAATACTTCGGAAATCGCATGGCTTACCGGCGTTGATACCACCAGTGCCAAGGCTTTGATCCCTGTAGTCCCTTCTATGGCCATATAATCTCGAACCTCTTTACTGGCTTTAGCGATTCCTGAAATGTCACAATATACCGGCATGATGCGATTCATTTGCAAGGTGAGCCGTTGGGATACGACCCACTGCGCAGCACTGAGATTCAGGAGGAGTTTCTTTTGATAGATACAAAAGAGAATACCTTCCTGAATGTATAGTTCAGCTACAGTATGTTGTGGATTATGTAATGACATATGTAAGATTTGGTTTATAAAATTAAAAAGTTTCTATGAAAAAGTCAATTTTACCTATTTTTTTGCAAACAACTCTTACCGAAATGGTATAAAGGTTTACCGATTCGGGATTAATTCTATTTTTTGAAGTCATTTCCCTGTAAATACCCCTAAATTTTAGCGTTCAAAGTATTAGGAATGTAATCAAGAGGATCATGGCGAAGGTGAAAAACAATAATTTTTTAGATACGGTACATACGGTATTTTCAGAGGCGCGTAAGCAAGGTGCCTTGCATTTGTATGCGGAAGATTTGGAGTTGAACGGCGTGACGTTGACGATTGATGGAAAGGAGTTGGTACAATTTGGATCGACCGGCTATTTGGGGTTGGAACAGGATCCGCGCTTGAAGGAAGCAGCGATGGCAGCCATTCATCACTATGGAACTCAGTTTCCGTTATCCAAGAGTTATGTGTCGCATCCACTCTATGAAGAATTGGAAACGTTGGTTACCAAGATGTATGCTTGTCCCATCGTGATTACTAAAAATAGTACCTTAGGACATATGGGCGCCATTCCTGCCGTCGTATCGGACAGGGATGCCATTGTTTTAGACCATCAAGTACATTGGAGTGTACAGGCTGCGGCCAAACAGTTGAAGTCTCGGAGTGTTCCTATCGAAATGATTCGGCACAACCGATTGGATCTATTGGAGGAAAAAATCAAACGGTTGGCTTCCAAAGTGGAAAAGATTTGGTTCATGGCGGATGGGATTTATTCCATGTTTGGGGATCAAGTACCGATGGAAGCCTTGACGGAACTGATGCAGCGCTATCCGTCTTTGCATGTGTATGTGGATGATGTGCATGGCATGAGTTGGAAAGGGCCGAACGGAACCGGGTTTATACGAGAACAGTTAGGAACGTTACCGGATCGGGTGGTGTTGACAGGGACTTTAGGGAAAACGTTTGGTGCTGGAGGTGCTGTCATTGCTTGTCAGGATTCCGAATTGCAACAGAAAATAAAAACCTTTGGAGGACCGCTTACGTTCTCAGTGCAATTGGAACCGGCAACCGTAGGAGCAGCTATTGCTTCGGCAAAGATTCATTTGAGTGCTGAAATTTATCAGTTACAGCAAGCATTACAAGCCAACATTCAATATTTGTATAAGCTCTTGATGGCCACGGATATCCCTTTGGTGGCCCATCATCAAACGCCCATTTTTTATATAGCTGCAGGCATGCCTATTATGGGATATGAACTGATTCGACGTATGAAAGAAGACGGGTTTTATATCAATATTGGTATTTTTCCTGGGGTACCGATCAAACAGACAGGATTGCGCATCACGGTTTCTCGATTGCATACCAAAGCGCAGTTGAAAGCATTGGTGGAAGCTTTGGAATACCATTATCCTTTGGCGTTAACTGCTACCGGAGTGACGCAAAATGAAGTGCGCAGCTTATTTCAAATGCCTTTACTAAAAAATACCGTTAAGAAGGAGGTAAACCCCGACCAGGTGGGGTTACAGGTGACCGTAGTAAATTCCATTTGTAAAGTGGCTCCTGATCTATGGAATACGACCATGGGAAAACGTAATGTATTTGATTGGCAAGGCATGCAATTTTTAGAGGAAGTGTTTTCAGGTAATAAGCGCCAAGAGCACAATTGGTCGTTTCAGTATGTGTTAATAACGGATTCGGAAAACGTTCCTGTGTTGGTCACGTTCTTATCCAAGGCACTTTGGAAGGAGGATATGTTATCGCCGGCCTCGGTATCGGAACGGGTGGAACTGAAACGGTTGGGGGATCCGTATCTGATGACTTCACAGGTGGTTTCCATGGGATGTCCGTTTACCGAAGGAGCGCATTATTACCTACATCATCACCATCCGAAGCTCATGGAAGCTTGGAAGCAGTGTTTGCGTGTGGTCTCCCAATGGAGCGAAGAAGCGGCGTGTCGTATGGTGGTTTTACGGGATTTTGATACCGATACGGTGTATCAGGAGTATTTGTTACAACAAGGGTTTGTTCCCATAGCGATGCCGGAATCTACTACGATCACACTGAATGTAGGGGAGACGTTACAGGCGTATTTTGAACGGTTATCGTATCGATCTCGGAAGCATTTTCGTAAGGACATTGTGCCGTTTTGTGAGCATTTTGAAGTGTTGGTACAGGAGCGTTTGGATGAAAAGGAACAGGCGATCGCCTCGGCCTTACTGGAAGCTGTTCGGAAGCGAAATGTAGGGCTGAATACCTTCTCGTTTCCTGAGCCATTGATCCCTGGCATGAATGCACATCCCCATTGGGAGTTTATTACATTACGGTTACTTCCAAAATATCATGAAGGAGACCAAGGGTTATTGGTAGGCGTGATGTTTGCGTATAAGAATCAACAACATACCTATACTCCGGCTTTTATAGGCATGGATTATGCCTATACGGAAGCACATCAAATTTACCGTCAATTGTTGTTTCAAACCATTGTACGAGCGCACGCCTTGGGATGTCGGCAAATTGATTTTGGATTGACAGCCGGCTTTGAAAAGAAGAAATTGGGAGCTCGCATTCGAGCGCAACTGGCATTTGTACAGACCAAAGATAATTTTATAGTGGATTGGCTAGAATTGATGCAGCAAAATACCCTGCTGTAATCAGTAAGTACGAATGTTGAATCCAGTAGCCATGATGATGTATGAAGAAGCGATGCCAAGAAATATTACACCAATTTTATACCCAATTAGATGGAATTGTACAGACGGAGTTGATTGCCTTAGAACAAACGCAACCGGGAATTGAGTTATGTCATCATACGTTATGGGAACTCCGGCAATTACTTATGTTGTACCCGAAATTGTCTCAAGAAGATGAAATCTACTTTTTTAAGCATATCAAACCCCAACCCTTACAGCATTTGATCTACTTCTATGAAGTACGCAATTGTTATTTGCAATTGCCGAAAGGGGCGGTCAAACGTCAATTGGATTTTTTAAAATTTCGATTGTTAGGCATTTCGGAGTCTATGAGTATGCACCGTGATTTTCTATTTTACATGGAACAGCAATGTACCTTTCAGGATCAGCTGTATTTTGTACGGAAACCAAAGGTCGTCATGCCGCTCATACCGGAGTTGATGTTTTATGTGGACCCTGATTTTGCAAGTTCTCATGATGTGTTGTGGGCACGATTGCTAGCCAAACAAAAGGAAATGTCTTTTTTACAACAGTTGAAACAGCGTCTCAAACAACAACAGTATCCTACAACTTCCGCTATTCACCTTCCGGAACTGCATTGGACGGCTTCCAAAACGGCTTTGGTAGAACTTATTTATGCACTGTACAATGCCCATGCGATTAACGATGGGGAAGAGGACATTGCTAAAATTGCTGCCGGTTTTGAGGTGTTGTTTGATGTAAAACTGGAAAATGTCTATAAAACGTATGCAGAAATTAAAGAGCGTAAAGGCAAACGCGCTCGTTTTGTCCGAAAACTTTGGGAAGGATTTATTAAAAAAATGGAGGAGGAAGATGGGTTTTGACACCAACTTCATAGTTAAGTTGTTTTTAATTGTTTTTTTTGAGGTTTAGGCTGGTTGTCTTTCGTTGTGAACCCTTGTCATCACTACATTTTTTTTCCCAGCTGGGAAAGACCTACGAAAACTAAAAATGTACATGTTAAGTTAGCAAAATCGCAATCTTAAGATAGGATTTGCGATTTTTTAATGCTTTTCGATACCGTGAGGTACGAAGTTGTAAATGTTAAATGTTTTTCCCAGCTGGGAACGCATAGGGAAAGAATGTGAATGGGTTTGTGCAGCTTTGTCTTGAAAGTCAAATCTATGGGCAATGCCTTCCCTTTTAAAAAGACGTAACCTGGGAAGGTGTTGCTTTTTTAAAACATGTATTCGTATGGCAGCAACCATTATTACGACAGATGAGCTTCGTGAATTTAAACTAGAATTACTAGAAGCCTTTAAAGAACTTTTAGCACAGCAGGGTGCTATGCAACAGAAAAGATGGATGAAATCCAAAGAGGTCCGAGACCTGTTAGGGATTTCTCCGGGAACTTTACAAAACCTACGCGTGAATGGCACCTTACCGTTTTCGAAAGTGGGTGGGGTCTTGTATTATCAGTATCAGGATGTGATGCAGGTATTGGAGCAGAACCGTGTTGATTCATATGTGGTATGCAAGAGGTAAATTACATTCATCACTTAAATGAGGTTCTGGAATTGTTTTCAAGGGATGGACGATTAAACCCTTCTCATGTGAGTTTGTATATGGCACTCTTCCGATTCTGGAACCTCAATTATTTTAGACCTTCTTTTTTTATTCAAAGAGAGGAGGTTATGGAATTGGCAAAACTCGGATCGAAATCAACCTATCATCGGTGTTTAACGGATCTGAGTAACTGGAGTTATATTCTGTATGAACCCTCCCATAATCCGTTTAAAGGAAGTCGGGTGCATATGTTTGAATTTGATGTAGCAAAGGAGCGGGAGAACTGTCCCAAATCCGAGACAACCGGTGGACAAGAAGTGGACTCAGACTGTCCCGAATCAGAGACAAGTACTGGACAAGCGTTGGTATCTATAAACAAACCTATTCAAACAGTAACAAACAAAAAAAACAGTAACAAACCTAAAAATTGTAAAAATCAAAAAAAATGGAATGCTGGTGAAAAGAAAAACAAACAAAAAGGAAGTGTCCCATATACGGACAACCTCCATACCTGTAACGATAAAAATTATGATGAACCGCTATGAAAGACTATGCACCACATATCATCAAGGAAGGGAACCTGGAATTTCATTTAGGAAGGTTGGAGGGAAGTCGTGTGAACTATGATTTTGAAAAGATCTGGCAATATTTGCTGGTTAAAGGAAAAATGCTGTTTGGGGAGCGTTTTCATTTGTATGAGGTGGACAGGGAAGTGATTTATAAACTGTGTCTGTACATGATTAAAGATGCAGCGAGTTGTAAAAAAGTGGGACTCGATGTAAACAAAGGGATTTTGCTCACCGGGCCTGTGGGGTGTGGAAAGACATCCCTCATGCGATTGGTAAAACACATTGTACCGCATGTCCGCTCGTATGAAGTGATCCCCACCCGAAACATTGTCTTTGCGTTTAATCACATTGGGTATGATACCATACAGCAGTTTGGAAATAGTAAGTTCTTTTGTTTGGATGATTTAGGAGTAGAGCCTACTGGACGGTATTTTGGCAAGGATTGCAATGTAATTGGAGAGGTGTTGTTGTCCCGATATGAGTTGTTTTTAAATCATCAGGTGCGGACGCATGCTACTACGAATTTGAATGCAAAAGAATTGGAAGTACATTATGGGAATCGGGTACGCAGTCGGATGCGACAGCTTTTTAACCTGGTGGCTTTTGATAAGAAGAGTCGGGATAAGCGGAGGTGAGATAAAGTATTATTGAACATGAGAAATGGTATCTTTTGAAATTCCCGTTTCTTTCCCGATTTGTGTTTTATCTTTACCGGTATGAAGATATTGGTGATAGAAGATGAGCCGCAATTATTGCAAAGTATTCAGGAATCTTTGGAAAAGGAACAGTATGTAGTAGCCACTGCAAGTGATTATCCGGAAGCGTTGGAAAAAGTTTTTGTGTATACCTATGACTGCATTCTATTGGATATTATGCTGCCTCATGGCAATGGACTTACCTTGTTAGAAGAGCTTAAAAAAGCCGGAAAAAGTGAAAATGTAATTATCATATCAGCTAAGGATGCTTTGGAGGATAAACTCAGTGGTTTGGCTTTGGGAGCTGATGATTACCTAACCAAACCCTTTCATTTAGCAGAACTCAATGCCCGAGTAAAAGCCGTATTACGCCGCAAAGAGCAACAGGGAAAGCAATTGGTGAGCGTAGCGAATACTTCGCTGGATTTGGAAGAACGCTTATGTTGGGTTCATGAGCAGCTATTGGAGCTAAACCGTAAAGAATTTGATGTATTGCATTATTTTCTACTGAACAAAAACAGACTTATAAGTAAAACAGCATTGGCAGAACATGTTTGGGGAGATCATGCTGATCAATCGGATAATTTTGATTTTGTGTATTACCAAATAAAGAATTTGCGTAAGAAACTACAAGAGGCTGGTGCGGATATACTCATTACCGCCGTATATGGCATTGGGTACAAACTTGTGATATCATGAAGTTACTTAACCGTTCCATTACGTATGTATCCATTTCTATTTTTGGAATTGTCACCATATGGGCAGTTGTTTTTTACATCAACATGCTGAATGAAATTAAAAGCAGTATTGATGAGGGATTGGAAAATTACAAGCGTTTGATTATTGAGAATGCCACCCAAGATTCATCCTTATTGAAAAAAAAGTATTTTGATGAAAGTTTCTTTACCATAACCCCCATCAGTAAAGAAAAAGCATTGGCTTTTAAAGATACCTATGTAGATACTATTTTACTCATGCAGGATGCAGATGACCAGGCTCCTGAAGAAGAACCTGTACGTATGCTTACCACAGCATTTGAAATCGATGGAGGGTATTATGAGTTAAAAGTAGCCAACTCTATGGTGGAAGAAGATGATTTGATTGATGAACTCTTTTGGGATGTGATCTGGCTGTATGTTATCTTAATCATCGGAATTGTCATCATCAACAATGTAGTATTGAAAAAACTGTGGCATCCCTTTTATCAAATGTTACAGCACCTAAGAAACTTTCGGTTGGATAAAACCGCCACAATTCCTCAAGTGAGTACAAAAACACAGGAGTTTCAGGAACTACAATCCGCCTTACAGCTTATGCTACAGCAAAGTGTACGTACTTTTGAACAACAAAAGGAGTTTATAGGGAATGCTTCGCATGAATTGCAAACACCTTTAGCCATCGTCTTGCATAAACTAGAGTTGTTGATTGAAACCGATTCTTTATCGGAGTTACAGGCAGCACACATCTCGGAAATCTATGAGACCATTCAACGGCTTACCCGATTAAACAGATCCTTACTATTACTGACCAAGATTGAAAATAAGCAGTTTGTAACACCCGTTCAGCTAGCTTTTAATAAGTTGGTTAAAGCAAGTTTACAGGATTTTGAGGACATGATTGCCTTTAAAAAGCTTGATGTTGTGCTGGAAGAAGAGGCAGAAATTCTCGTAGCGATGGATGAAAATCTAGCCCATATCTTCGTGTCTAACCTGCTTAGAAATGCTATTTTTCATAATAGTGAAGGAGGGAAGCTTTACATAACTATCAATCCACATAGTGTTACCATTGCGAATACAGGTTCCGATGCACCGTTAGATGAAGAACACATATTTACCCGCTTTTACAAAGGGAATCCCCAAATCAAGCATACCGGGTTAGGGCTGTCTATTGTAAAAGCTATTTTGGAAAGCTATGGCTATTCAATCGAGTATACTTACCAAGATACCTTACACTGTTTTACTTTTAGATTTTAACCTTTCTTTTAGATCAGATTCCCAATTGTTTCCCATTTTAGGTGGTTGCTTTGTCTTATAAATTAATACAATAGATATGAAAAAGCAATTGTTAGGAATCGGATTATTTATAGGATTGTTATGGAATGTACAGGCACAGGAAATTCCTCAGCGTGAAGTGCCCTCAGTAATTGTCAATCAATTTCATCAACAATTTTCCAAAGCGAGTGATGTTGAATGGGAAATGGATGGGAAACTGTATAGTGTAGAGTTTGAAACCAATTGGGGGCTCGATCACGAAGTGTGGTATGCTGCGGATGCTACTATGCAACGCCATAAAGAAGATATCGATGTTACGCAATTACCCAAAGCTGTTGTGAGCAGTATTGAAGAGCAATTTGATGGGTATACAATAGATGATTTGGAGCGTATTACTGAAGGCAAAGAGGTGGTGTATAAAATGGAACTCAAATCAACCCATCATCAGGATTTGAAGGTGGTCATGAATGCAACCGGAAAGGTCTTACTAAAAACCATTGATTAATGCGTATTGGGTGGTTCGTAACTTGTATGCTGGCAATGACGCTCTCGTTGCAAGCACAAGAAAAACAAGAAGAAAAATGGTATGAGCGATTAAGTTTAGGAGGGTATATGCAAGTACGGTATAATGGACTTTTTGAAACCAATCCGGATCTGTATTGTGAACAATGCGATGAGAATTGGGGCAGTGAAGGAGGCGGTCTTTCTTTTCGCCGGATTCGTTTTAAAATTAAAGGACAAATTACACCGCACATATTTGTATATTTTCAACCGGATTTTGCTAAATCTGTAGGGGAAGAACATTTTGTAGGCCGTGTAAAAGATGCCTATGTAGATGTGGGAGTGGATGAAGCCAGTGAATTTCGCTTTCGGATTGGTCAGAGTAAAGTGCCTTATGGGTATGAAAACATGCAGTCCAGTAGCCATCGGATTCCGTTAGATCGGGATGACGCCATGAATAGTGGGATGAAAGATGAGCGAGATCTGGGTGTGTTCTTTTATTGGGCGACTCAGAAACAGCGCAGGTTGTGGAAACAGCTTCGAAAAGCTGGTTTAAGTGGCGGTGATTTTGGGATGTTTGCTTTTGGTTTCTACAATGGACAAACGGCCAACCATTATGATGAAAACAAGGAATTTCATTTGGTGACACGGTTTACATTCCCGATAACAATTGGTAATCAGGTTATAGAACCAGGTATTCAGGCGTATACGGGAAAATATGTAGTTACCGAACATGGGAGTACTATAGAGGTTAATCCTGATGGGTATGTAGATCAAAGAGTTGGCGCTTCTTTTGTTTTATACCCACAACCGTTCGGAATACAAGCAGAATACAACATAGGGAAAGGTCCTGAGTATGATGTAGCAACCCAAAGTATTGCTGTGAAACCTTTACAAGGTGGATATATCACCTGTAGTTATTACATTCATAAATGGGGACAGGACTTTTATCCGTTTGTTCGCTATCAATATTATGATGGTGGTAAAAAGCATGAATTGGATGCGCGTAGTTATGCGGTTCATGATACTGAAGTAGGCGTGGAGTGGCATCCTTTTAAGCATTTTGAATTGGTAACGGAATATACCTTTTCTGATCGCCGGTTTGAGGATGATGTGAATCCCTTTAATCATCAAAAAGGAAGTTTGATGCGAATTCAGGCGCAGGTGAAGTTTTAAAAGATACTCATAGTAATTCTTTGACGGGGATTACTGTGAGTATATTAAAGACTAGCTAAGCGGAGGTAAATCAACTTGTAACAGTTCTTTAAGAACTTCTTTTTTATAGTTTTTCATTTAAATCTTGTCTTCCAACAATGGCCATTATTTCAATAATATTGTCATTTATTCTATAGTAAATGCTATCAGCTCCACATACGCAGCGTCTGTATCCTTTTTTTATATAGTCTACCGATTCGAATGAAAAGGGACGTTCAGCAATCATATCAAAATACTTAAAAAAAGATTCGAAATAGTTGTCCGCTTGGGTCATTCCAAATTTTTGAACTCCGTACTGGTGAATCCGAATTAAGTCATTCTTTGCTTCATTTGTCAATTTGTAGTTAGCCATTTAATAAGGACTTTGATTGGGCTAAAATACTTTCTTTACTATCGTTCGTAAATCCACTATTTTCAGCTGTTTCCAACTTAGCCCTAATCCAATCAATTTGCGCTTGTTGTTTTCGGGCTTGTCTTATTAGGTCGTTAACCAATTCACTCTTACTTGAGTATTCTTTATTCTCCACTTGTGCTTTTAACCACTCATCATTGGGCTCCGTTAATGATATACTTTGTCTAGACATAATTTCATTGTTTGATGTAAATATACACCAAAAACGAATCACTTACAAATAGTTATAACTAGTTTATATTAAGAATAAAGTATACACAATAATGGTTGTTTTTCCAATATATTTCAATTTACCTTAGTCATGACTTAATCGAAGAACTTAAATAAGCTGTGTTAACATCATTTTCGAACCGCCGTATACGCGACCCATACGTATAGTGGTGTGATAGGCTCTCCCTGCTCTTATCTGGCAAGGTAGTCTACTCGATTAGCTGCAGTTTTTATTTTAAATTATCCCAAAACTCTGGTGGATATTGGTCAACATCCAATGCATCTAAATTTATTGACATTCGATTTATATATTCTTTTCTGGTGTTTTTTTGACCATATTTTCTGTCCCGTTCAGCTTCCATTTGTTTATTTCTTTTTTTCTCTCTAATAATTTCTTTTTGAAGCCTTAAATATTCTCTCTCATCATTAATATAATTAAAAAAATCAGCTGATTTTTTATTTTTAGAAGAAAGCAATTCTTCAAAGTTTAAGCTTTTTTCATTTTCAAGAATGTTTTTATACTCGTCGATGAATGTCGGTCCAGTTAGGTCATTTATTTTCAACGAATTTTTATGAGGATGAACTGATGGTGGAATAGACAATTCCCAAGCGAGTCTCCTTTTTGTCCAATTGTAAGAAAGATGATAAGCACAACATAAACTTGAAGGATTTGAAACGAAAGTTTCGATTAAATCTGTTAGACCATAATCATTTTCTATTGATTCTTTCAGAACTCCAATTTTATAATTTATACAATTTAAATTTCCTAATTCTTTGGCTTTGATAAAACTATCCAAAGCTAGTTTGTTTAATTTTAATTCGGAAAACAGTACACCTTGAATGTAGTATCCATAAATACAGTCATTATTCTTTAAATATTTTAAAATTAAATCTAGCCCTTTATTTAAAAGCTCGTTTTGCTTATCTACATCTACGTAGGAATATAGAAAAGCTTGAGTAAAATAATAGTCAAGTGAATTTTCGGAAGCACTATATTTTAGTGTTTTTGAAGGAACGATTTTTTCAAAATCAAACATATAATCATCTTTCCAACCATTTCCGCATTGGCAACTTACCAAATCTAATCCTTGCTTGAAAAATTCAGAAGCTTTTGAGTATTGTTTTGAGTTCATAAATTCAAAACCATGGACAATAAAGGATTTTCCTAGATTTTCTAAATCAAATCTTTTGATTAAGTCAATTTTTATGTTAGGATCAATGATTTCTTTCATAACTATGCTTATTTCAAATGTTTGCTAACGGGTTTGTATATGAAAAGTAGCGGATTTTTTGCACGAACTTTTCGGTTAAACACAGACCTTAAATTTATAAAATTCATTTCGATTTAGCACCTAAACCGCTATTTTTTATATACGTTGTGTGTGCCCAGCATGGGCATCTTTACTATATCGAAGATATAATATTAATCTTGAGGGTGCAAGTCCCTTATGGGCAGGGGTAACGCCTTGAACCATTAGTAAGTCGCAAGGTTGCTAGTTGTGAAGCTAGGACTGAAAGAAGCGAGACTACAAATTTCGGTACTGAGGAACACGAACCATATACCGAGGCTATGAGGTCGGATGAGTAGGCACATAACTGCGAAGTCCCAAATATCTTATATAGATAAGCACCGAAGTAGTAGATATGGCAGGAATCGAAAGAAAGAAGATGTTCTTACCTGGGGAGGTCTCCGCAGCTACGAGTTGGCATAGCGGAGAAGTCAGCAGCGGTCATAGTAGTACTATTTGCTGGAAGGGTACGAAGGACCAAACGAAAATGGTTCTTAATGCGCTATGGAGCATGATGTTGTTAATGGTAG
>NZ_FPBK01000012.1 GCF_900116665.1 Pustulibacterium marinum
ACACGTGTCACAATTTTGACACACCTAAAATAGAAAAAAAGCTCGAAACCATTGTATTTCCTACCGTTTCGAGCTTTGGAGTAGCGAAGACGGGAGTTGAACCCGTGACCTCAGGGTTATGAATCCTGCGCTCTAACCAACTGAGCTACCTCGCCATTATTCATACATCCTTGAATGCGGGTGCAAATATAAAACTAAAATTGATTCCTCCAAATGTAATTTTAAAAAATATTTTTAAAGAAAATTTAGTTTTGAATTTTTAATTTATTGGCTATATTGTCGGACTTATAATAGAAATAAAGGTTTTTATATGGAAGAAAAAGTTAAGTACGAGTTAGAATTTGTGGTGCATTCATCACCATCATTGTTATATCAATATATATCAACTCCTTCTGGTTTGTCGGAGTGGTTTGCAGACAATGTGAATTCACGTGGAGAAAAATTTACCTTTATTTGGGATGGTGCAGAAGAATATGCCAAACTGGTACGCAAAAAGAATGGAGAATTGGTAAAGTTTAAATGGGAAGACAATGATGATGCTTACTTTTTTGAGATGAAAATCGTAGTTGACGAAATTACCAAAGATGTTTCATTGGTAGTAACAGATTTTGCCGAAGAAGACGAAATGGATGAAGCAAAGATGCTTTGGGAAAATCAAATCTCAGATTTAAAACATGTATTAGGTTCAGCTTAGAAACTAAATCATAATATTATATATTTGCCCTGAAAATTTTTCAGGGCTTTTTTTATGGTAAATTTTAACGGAACGATTCAGTCTACAAGTCAAAATCAATTAACTTTTGATAACAGAGGTTTTAAATTTGGAGACGCACTTTTTGAAACTATTAGAGTAATCAATGGGAAAGTGATTTTTGCAGAGGAGCATTATCTACGATTAATGGCTTCTATGCGAATCTTACGAATGGAAATCCCAATGAGTTTTACCTTGGAATTTTTTGAAGCTGAAATTTTAAAGCTGATTGAAGCGCAACAATTATCAAAACTAGCGGTAAGAGTTCGGTTTAATGTATACAGAAACGATGGAGGTTTGTACACACCTAGCACAAATGATGTTTCTTATTATATAGAAGTAAAACGCCTTAAAAATCCATTTTACACTATTGATGATGCTGCTTATGAGGTGGATCTTTATAAAGATTTTTATAGTGCGCCAGGTTTGTTATCATCATTAAAAACCAATAATAAATCACTACAAGTTGTGGGAAGTATTTTTGCCTCCGAAAATGATTTGCAGAACTGTTTATTGCTAAACACATCTAAGAATGTAGTAGAAGCTTTGAATGGAAACATATTTTTGTTAAAGAAAAATGTAATTAAAACGCCTCCAATTTTAGATGGTTGTATCAATGGAATTGCACGCAAGCAATTATTAAAGATTTTAAAGAATTTAGAAGGCTATACTTTAGAGGAAACTTCAATTTCTCCGTTTGAATTACAAAAGGCAGATGAACTATTTATAACCAACACAGTTATAGGTATTCAACCAATTACCAAATACCGAAAAAAAACGTATACAACTGACTTTGCGAAAAGTTTAGTTGGAAAATTAAATGCAGCTGCCCGACTTTCTTAATTGAAAGTAGGGTCTTCCGGTGCGTTTGACCAGAGAAGATAATCACCGCCTAATTCTTCTATTTTCTCTTTCCATAGATTTTTAGAAGACTTTTTTATAAGGCTGCTATGCAGGTTATTTTTTGAAACCACCCAAGAGCTTGCAGAAAGTTCATCATTCAATTGGTTTGCAGCCCAACCTGAATATCCTAAAAAGAACTTGATATCGGAAATTTGAACAGCTCCTTTAGCAATCAAATCTATAATGCTTTCAAAATCGCCGCCCCAATAAATCCCTGAAGCTATTTCAATGCTATTTGGAATAAGTTGTGGGATTCTGTGTATAAAATATAGATTTTCCTGTTCTACAGGTCCTCCGTTATAAACCTTAAAACGATCGTCTTCAATTTCAGGAATGATTTCGCTTAACTTAAAATCAAGAGGTTTATTTAATATAAAACCAACAGAGCCCAATGTACCGTGCTCGGCAAGTAAAACAACTGAACGATTAAAAGAAACATCACCAATAATAGATGGTTCTGCTACAAGAAGTAATCCTTTTTCGGGTTTAAGTGCAACCATAAGCTATCGGGTTTTTCATAAACTTAGAAGATTTTCATGAAAATAGCAAGCAAATAAAAAAAAAGGTAGAAAATTAAAAAGCACCCAATCATGGGTGCTTTCAAGATCTTTATACAAAAACTATAAATTAGTTTACTGCGTCGCTTAATTCTGTTCCGGCTTTAAATTTAACTACTTTTTTAGCAGCAATTTTAATAGTTTCTCCGGTTTGTGGATTTCTACCATCTCTTGCTGATCTTTCAGATACAGACCAAGAACCAAAACCTACTAATGAAACTTTTCCTCCACCTTTCAAAGTGCTTTCAACATTTCCTAAGAAAGATTCTAATGATTTTTTTGCAGCTGCTTTGGTGATTCCTGCGTCTGCTGCCATTGCGTCAATTAATTCTGTTTTATTCATAAGTTTAAATTTAAAATTTTAATGATTGGTGTATTCTTAATAGTTTACCGTTAACAAATATAGAGGGATTTGCTTACTATGCAAGTGTTTTCGTGGGAAATCCGATGAAATGTTCATAAGTTTATGGAAATGTTGATATTTGAACTTGCATATCTTAAAATTTTAAGAACCTTAGTGTTTACAAGGGTTTTCGCATTATGGCATTTTCAGAAAACGAAAATCCGTTAAGAACTGATTTAATATCCATGCGTTTTTTTCCTGGTAGTTGAATTTCTTTCAGAAAAATGTAACCGTCTAAGGCGGAAACTTTTACCTCTTTTTTTGAAGCAATAAGGGTTCCTGGTTTTTCAGTAACATCAGTTTTTTCTTTAGATACTGTATATATTTTTACATTTAGTGATTCATTATCCTGCTCCAAAACCGTCCACGCCGTAGGGTAAGGACTCATACCACGAACAAAATTGTAGATGTTTTCTACCGAATCTTCCCAGTTGATTAGACAAGTATCTTTATGAATTTTAAATGCATCTTTTGTAATTATAGAGTCGTCTTGAATTGTGGTGACAACGGATTCTTTTTCAATTTGTTGAACAGTATCTATAACCAGATTTGCGCCAACAGTCATTAATTTATCATGAAGTGTCCCGGCAGAATCTTTCTCGTCAATAATAACTTCTGATTGTTGAATCATAGCTCCGGTATCTATTTTTTCATCAATAAAAAAGGTGGTGACTCCTGTTTTTTCTTCTCCATTTATGATAGCCCAATTAATTGGAGCCGCTCCACGGTAATTGGGTAATAATGAAGCATGTAAATTAAAAGTTCCTAATTCGGGCATTTGCCAAACAACCTTTGGTAACATTCTGAAAGCTACAACAATTTGTAGATTAGCATTCAAACTTTTTAATTCAGAAAGAAACGTTTCATCCTTAAGGTTGGTAGGTTGTAAAATGTGAAGGTTTTTACTTAGCGCATATTCTTTTACAGCAGAATGTTGCAACTTTCTTCCTCTTCCTGCAGGTTTGTCGGGTGCTGTAATTACACCTACAACATTATAATTATGTTTTACCAATGCATCTAAAGTTGCAACAGCAAAATCGGGAGTTCCCATAAAAACTATTCTAAGGTCTTTCATTTTATGTAATATTCGTTTCTATCGTTGATATGTATCGTGTTTTCAGATAGCATTCTTTGTAAACTATCTATAATATGATCTTCTTTATATGTAAGCAAAGAACAAATGCTTTGAGATGTTAATGCTTTGGTTTGGATTTTTTTTAAAATATCATCTTTAATGATATCATAAAGGGCTGGTGTGGAATTCCTTTTTTGTGCTATACAAACTGAACAAATTCCGCAAGGTGTAGTATTTTTTTCGCCAAAATAGGAGAGAAGCTGAATACTTTTACAAACTTCATCATTATTAATAAAGTGAACTGTACTTTTCACTTGTTCTTTGATATGGTTTTGCTGAGCTAAAATTTGTTTAGCAATACCATTTATGGTTTGATCATCTTCTCTGGGAACCAAAAATAAAATTTCAGCATCTGTTTTGGTGGCAGTATATTCTATTACATAATCTGCCTCTAATTGATTTAGAATGCTTTCTAATTGTGATACTTTCACGCCACATTTTTTTGCAATCAAATCTGGATTTATTTGAGTAGCGCCTTCAAAAATTCCTCCGTAGGTTCTAATGATGGCTTCCATTGGTTTTTGAAACAACGGATTTTTTCTCAAATATTCTTCATACACATAATATGAAACCGAAATATGAATGGTGTGTTTTTCTCTAAAATTTTCAGTTAAAGAAATAATAGAAAATTGATCTAACAGCTTTAAAGTTTGAAAAGTTTTCGCTTGCGGTAATTCGTATGTACTACAAAAATCATTGAATTGAAATGGATAATTTGTTTCGGTACCTTCACCAAAAGAAATCTGAAAGTAATTGTTCAGTTTTTTATAAATGTATTTGATCTCTTTTAAAGTAGGTAAAACGGAAATGTATTGTTTTATGGCTTGCTGTTCTTCAAACCTATTTTTTAGTAACACTGCAAATGCTTTTTTACCATCTCTTCCTCCACGACCGGCTTCTTGAAAATAGCTTTCAATACTATCAGGATAGGTTAAATGTATTACTGTTCGTACATCGGGTTTGTCAATACCCATTCCAAAAGCATTGGTGGCCACCATAACTTGAATTTCGTTATGTAACCATTTTTGCAGCTTTTCGTTTTTCTCTTTTGTACTTAATCCACCATGAAAATATGCTGCTGCTATTTTTTCTTTTTGAAGTTTTTCTGAAATGTCTTTGGTAGCTTTTCTATTTCGAACATAAATAATAGAAGACCCCGGATTTTTTCTAAGAATTTGAATGGTTTTATAGATTACATTCTCGTCTTTAAAAGTCATGTAAGCAACATTGGGCCTAGCAAATGAACTTTTAAAAACCTTCGCATCTTTTATTCCAAGATTTTCTTGAATATCTTCTAAAACTTTAGGTGTGGCAGAAGCGGTAAGCGCTATGGTAGGTATTTCTGGAAATAATTCCTTTAAAATATTACAGTTTCTATAAGCTGGCCTAAAGTCATTTCCCCATTGACTAATGCAGTGAGCTTCGTCAATTGCAATCAGCGAAACATTCATTTGCTTTATGCGTTCTATCACAATTTCTTGCTGTAATCTTTCAGGAGAAATATACAGGAATTTGTAGTTTCCGTAAATGGCATTGTCAAGTAAGGAATCAAGCTCATTGCTAGAAATTCCACCAGTTAAAGCAATTGCTTTAATACCTTTTTCTTTGAGTTTTGTAACCTGTTCGTTGATCAAGGCGACCAAAGGAGAAACCACAATACAAATACCTTCTTTTACCAGCGCAGGAACTTGAAAACAAATTGTTTTTCCACCGCCTGTAGGTAACAAAGCTACGGTGTTTTTGTTGTTTAAAACGGTATTGATGATATCCTCTTGAGTATCTCTAAAGGCATCAAATTGCCAGTATGTTTGTAAAACTTCAAGAGGAGTTTTCATTATAGATAATTGATTACGTTGATGATAAAATCAGTACGTTCTTCTACGGTTCCAGTAGGTACTTCCATAAGTTCGTAGCCATAGGACTCGTATGTTTTCTTTAGATTTTCATGTATTTTCAAAGCTTGATCGTAATTTTCATAACGTTCATTGTCTGAAATGTAGATGTCTTTCCATGGTGGTAAAATAAAAACAGTATCGTATACGTGATTTTTACAAGAATCTACAAAGCTTTCGGGATATTCATCACCAATAAAATCCATATACGCCAAAACGTCATGAATTCCACGGTCTAGAAAAACCATTGTTTCATCTAATTGTAAGGTTTGATTGTATTGTTCAACTCTTCCTTGCAATAGTTTTTCAGAGAATAAAAGCGGATGTGTTAAAAATAATTGTTCTATACCTTTTTTTCTCGCTTCTAGAATTACTTCTCTCGATATTTCTGGTAAACAATGAAATTTTCTCTTGAGAAGTTCATCGATAATTGATGTTTTTCCAGAACCCGGTCCTCCGGTTATTACAATTTTTTTCGGCTTCATATATCAAATCAATACTTATAATTGGGCGTAAAGGTACTTAATTTGTCAGTTCTGCTGCAAACGGTATAACTCTTGCAAGCATATTACTTTAGAATAAGTATATTTGAACCCAATAAGAAATTTTATGAGTACAGAAAAAGAAGCAGCATTTTATGATAGATTGAGAGAAGAATTAAACAATACTTCTTTATGGCCATCTGAATATTTATACAAATTTATTGTACCTACAAGCGAAGAAAAAATACAGCAAATTGAGTCTATTTTTGATAATAAAGGAGCTGTAATCACAACCAAACAATCTTCTGGTGGAAAATTTTCTAGTATTTCAATCAATCTAAAATTGAAAAATCCAGACGAAGTAATTTTCTTTTATAAAGAAGTTGGCAAAATAGAAGGTGTAATTTCTTTGTAAATAAAGGAATTTTACTATTTTGCAGGTATACACTGAAGATTTTTTAATTCTACTACATTTTGATAGATTCAATCGAATATAATACAGAGAGGGATTATTTGAGAATTCCTGAATATGGTCGCCATATCCAAAAAATGGTTAATCATTGCAAAGAAACTGAAGACAGAGACGAACGTAATAAAATAGCTAAGGCTATCATAGGAGTGATGGGAAATTTAAATCCTCACTTAAGAGATGTTCCTGATTTTCAGCATAAACTTTGGGACCAGTTATTTATCATGGCAGACTTTGATTTAGATGTGGATTCTCCTTACCCACAACCGTCTGAAGAATTATATTTACAAAGACCTGAACCGCTAGCGTATCCTCAAAATCATCCAAAATATCGTTTCTACGGAAATAATATTAAAAGAATGATAGATGTATGCATAAGCTGGGAAGATGGAGATTTGAAGCAAGCATTGAAATATAATATTGCCAACCATATGAAAAAAAGTTTCTTGAGTTGGAATAAAGATTCTGTGGAAGACGAAGTTATTTTCAAGCATTTATATGAACTTAGTGATGGACAAATAAATCTAGCTCGTTTTGAAGAAGACCTTACCGCAAGTTCAGATCTTTTAAGAACCAAACCAAAATCGCGTTCAAACAATAATAACTACAAAAGTAAAAACAACCGTAATAACAAAGGAAAAAATTACGGTAAGAAACGCCATTAATTAGTAAGTACACATCATGGGAACTTTTCAAATAGAAGGAGGCCATAAGCTTCAAGGAGAAATTACACCTCAAGGAGCAAAAAATGAAGCCTTGCAGATTTTATGTGCGGTTTTGTTAACCGACAAAAAAGTAACTATCAACAATATTCCAGATATTATTGATGTTAACAAATTGATTGATCTTTTAGGAAATCTAGGAGTGAAAATCCAAAAGAAAAAACAAGGAAGTTTCATTTTTCAAGCGGATGATGTAGATGTAAACTATCTGCAATCAGAACAGTTTAAGAAAGATGGTAGAGGTCTTAGGGGTTCTATTATGATAGTAGGGCCGCTTTTAGCCAGATTTGGGAAAGGATATATTCCTAAGCCAGGTGGAGATAAAATTGGTCGTAGAAGATTAGATACCCACTTTGAAGGTTTCATCAAACTTGGAGCTGAATTTCGTTATAATAAAGAAGAACATTTTTACGGCGTTGAGGCAAAAAAACTAAAAGGAGCCTATATGCTTTTAGATGAAGCTTCTGTTACCGGTACTGCAAATATTGTCATGGCAGCTGTTATGGCAGAAGGTACTACCACTATTTACAATGCTGCTTGCGAACCATATTTACAGCAACTTTGTAAAATGCTTAATAAAATGGGCGCCAAAATATCTGGTATTGGTTCTAATATGCTAACTATTGAAGGTGTTGAGAAATTAGGTGGTTGTGAGCACACGATGCTACCAGATATGATTGAAATAGGTAGCTGGATTGGTTTAGCAGCTATGACGCAAAGCGAATTGACCATTAAAAATGTTAGTTGGGATGATTTAGGGTTGATTCCAAATGTTTTTAAGAAACTTGGAATTACCATAGAAAGAAGTGGGGATGATATTCACATTCCTGCACATACCGATGGTTATGAAATTCAGAATTTTATAGATGGATCTATTCTTACGATTTCAGATGCTCCATGGCCAGGTTTTACACCAGATTTACTAAGTATTATTTTGGTTGTAGCCACCCAAGCAAGAGGTGAAGTATTGATTCACCAAAAAATGTTTGAAAGTAGATTGTTCTTCGTTGATAAATTGATTGATATGGGAGCAAAGATTATTCTTTGTGATCCACATAGAGCTACGGTAATAGGTCATGATTTTAAGTCAAAATTAAAAGCAACAACCATGACTTCTCCAGATATTAGAGCAGGAGTTTCGCTTTTAATTGCAGCACTATCAGCAAAAGGAACTTCTACCATTCATAACATTGAACAGATAGATAGAGGTTATGAAAATATAGATAAACGTCTTAGAGCAATAGGAGCTAAAATTACCAGAGTTAGCTAAAAGTTAGTTTTTTAGAGGAATCTGTGGTTTTTTTCTTATTTTAGAAAAAATCTTCATATCGGTTGCTATAAACATGAAAAGAAAGTATTTAATTGGTGTTGCTATTTCTGTTTTGGTACTTACATGTAACCAAATATTTATTCAATACTGGTTGCAGAAGAAGAAAGAAGATGCCGAGGTTATTAATATTGCGGGTAGGCAACGTATGCTAAGCCAGCGTATTAATTTAGAATTTTACAAAATACATGATGGGCACACAACTAGTGAGAATTTAAATTCGTTTTTAAATCAATGGATGCGTGCCCATAATGCTTTACTCAACGGTGATGATCAGTGGGATTTACACCCTGTAGATGATAGTGAAGCTCAAATATTATTAAAGCAACTTACTCCTATAATTTCAGCAGTTTCAAAGAAAGCTCACTATAACTCAACAATGAATGAAGCAGAACTAATAGAAGTTTCTACAGAGCTTAATGATTTTTTGCAAGTTATGGATGCAGCAGTTAAGAAGTTGGAACAAAGCGCCAATAATAAACTGGTTTTCATCATTATTACTGAAATTATTTTAGCCTTAATTTCTATTTTAATCATTGTTTCAGAAGTTTTTCTTATTTATCGTCCTATAAGTAAACGATTAGAGTCTCATATTTTAGCGTTGGAAGATTCAGAGAAGAGCTTACGAGATAAGAATGAAAAATTAAAACGTATAGCACATATTCAATCACACGAATTAAGAAGGCCTTTATCAAATATTCTGGGATTAGTTCATTTGATAAAGTTTGACGATAGGGATGAATATAACCCTTTGTATTTAGAAAAATTGAAGACTTCTGCCGAAGATTTGGAGAAAAGTATCTCAAATATTGTAGAGAATACAAAAACTTTTAAAGGCGATACAATAGATGATATATCACAAATAGGTGATTCTTAAAATAACTCTTCTATTTGCTGCTTTATCGGCTTCAGTTTTTTCAGGATATACTTTTGGACGTTTAAATCCGTAACCAATATAACTCAATCTAGTTTCTTTAATTCCTTTAGAAATCAAGTAATTCATAATAGATTGAGCTCTATTTTTTGAAAGTTTTTCTTGATTTTTTTTGAAATCAGCTGCGTAGGGTGTATAAATATCTCCACAACAAACATGCCCTTCAATACGAAGTTTTACAGAAGTATGGTTACGTAATTCTTGTACTACTGTGTCAAGTGTTTTTTTAGATTCTTCTTTGAGATTGGTAGTATTTAGTACAAATCGAAGCGTTTTTAATTCAATGGAGTCACCCTTTTTAAGTTCGTTGTAATTTTTTCCCATGAACATACTTTTATCCAAAGGAATATAAGCTGTTTTTTCAGCAAAAAGAACTACAACATCAACTCTTCTATTTTCTGAGTTACCTGAATTGTTAGATGTAATTTGTTCAGTAATCAATTCACCGTGAGCAGAAGTTTTAATGTTTTTGATTAATTGTGGATAATTAGTTTGTATGAAATTTTTGATCACATCGGCTCTTTTTTTGGCGAGCTTCATATTATATTCTTTAGACGCTACATAATCTGTATATCCTGTAATATCAAAATAGTAATTATTTCCATTATTCAGAGAGTCTAGAGAAGTGGAAAGTAGTTGTTCTTGTTGATTGTTCAATGCATGAACATCCATATCATAAAACAATTGTATGATTTTATTTTGTGCGTTTAATTGACTACTAAAAGCAAGTAAAAAGATAACTAATCCAAAGAAGGATTTCATAATATTAGGTTTGCGCCTAAAAATACAAAATCCTTACCTTTTAATTCAAAGCTTCTTTATATGTTTTTAAGCAACGTTCACGTGCTTCTTTATGATCTACCATATACTCTGGATACTCATTTGTACCGAATTCTTTAACCCAGTGTTTAACGTATTTTCTATCCTTATCAAATTTATCTAATTGTGTAATTGGATTAAATATTCTGAAATATGGCGCTGCATCAACACCACTTCCGGCAACCCATTGCCAATTTCCCACATTACTGCTCATTTCATAATCTAGGAGTTTTTCGGCAAAATAAGCTTCACCCCAACGCCAATCAATTAATAAATGCTTGCATAAAAAACTTCCTACAATCATTCGTACTCGATTGTGCATGTATCCCGTTTGATTTAATTGTCGCATTCCGGCATCAACAATAGGATATCCGGTTTTTCCGGCTTTCCATTTTTCAAATTCAGATTGATTGTTTCTCCATTTTATATTGTCGTAATCGGGTCTAAAACTTTTGGTAACAGTATGAGGAAAATGATAAAGTATTTGCATAAAAAATTCTCTCCAAATCAGTTCACTCCAAAAAGTTTCATTTTTCTCAGCAATTGCTTTTTTAACCATTTTTCGAATACTAACAGTGCCAAAACGTAAATGTGGACTTAAATAAGAAGTGGCATCTTTTGAAGGAATATCTCTAACTTCTTCGTAAGATTGAATCATGCTTGGCGTCACATGATATGGTTTTACCTCTACAGAAGATTTTTCAAATCCAATATCAGATAAGCTTACATTAGGTAATCTTGTATTTTTATAAAGAGCATCAAAGTATCGCGTAGTTTGATGAGCTGAAAGTAGTTCTTCTTTGAAATGCTCTTTCCATCTGCGCATGTAAGCAGTGTACACAACATACGGGTCGCCATCATTTTTAACAATTTCATCTTTTTCAAAAAAGACTTGATCTTTATAAGTATTGAAGGCTATTTCTTTTTTCCGAAGAAGTTTTTGTATCGTTTTATCTCTCTCTTTTGCGTAGGGCTCATAATCATGATTGGCATACACCTCTTTAATATCGTATTCTTCAATAAGATTTTCAAAGATGTTTTTTGGTTTTCCTAGATAAATGGCTAGTGAACTGTTATTATCTTGCAATTCTTTTCGCATTGACTGTAACGTTTCATATATAAACGTAATACGAGCATCGTCTTTAGGGAGTGAATTGATAATTTCTTCATCAAAAATGAAGATGGGTAGTACTTTTTTACCACTTCTTAAGGCTTTAGAAAATCCTACATTATCATCCAAGCGTAAATCTCTACGAAACCAAAATATGGCTTGTGGCTGTTCTTTCATAATCAAAAGGAATTAAATTCAAGAGTAGTAGCCGATTCTTGCAATTCGCCATAAATTGCCTTCAATTTTTCAGCTCTATAACTAAAAATTTCTCTCAGTTTTGGTTTCACTAGAAATGGATGCACAAGTTGACCAATGATTCCAGCCGGTAATTTGTAATCAACAATATCAGTCATAAGAACTCCACCTTCAATTTCTTCTATGAAGTGTTTATGATGCCAGAGCGCATAGGGACCAAAACGTTGCTCATCAACAAAGTATGTTTTGTCTTTTATATGAGTAATTTCGGTAACCCATTTTGTTTTGATGCCGGCAACAGGTGTTACAATATATTGAATGATTTGTCCTTCAAACATTTCCCCAGTAGATCCAGAAACAATATCAAACCCCATATAGTCAGGAGTAATCGTTTTAAGATTTTTGGGGTCTGAAAGAAATTTCCAAGCCTCTTCCATGGAAATATGTAGTTTTTGAGTTCCTTTTAATTGATACATTTTCATGAAGTCAAAAGTAATTAGATTTTTTGTTTAATTATTTAAATTAAAAGTTAAACAAATTTTCATCTTACTTATTTTAAGATAATATTAACGTTTGAAGAGTGGCTTAATTTCTATTTTAGATCACAATCAAATTATTTAAAATGAAAAACTTTAAACTATTTTTTTTAGCGGTGATTTCAAGCGTTGCTGTAAACGCACAAATTACAACTCCGCAACCTAGTCCACATGCAAAAATTGAGCAGCGCGTTGGATTAACTGATATTACCGTAACCTATTCTAGACCATCTATGAAAGGACGTGAAATTTTTGGTGATTTAGTCCCTTTTGAGAAGATTTGGAGAACCGGAGCCAATGAAAATACAGTAATTACTTTTAGTGATGATGTAATGATTGCTGGTAACAAGCTAACTAAAGGATCTTATGCTATCTACACGAAACCAAGACAAAAAAATTGGGATGTTATATTTTATACAGATACGAATAATTGGGGAGCACCGAAGGAATTAGATGAATCAAAAATTGCAGCTGTTTATGTTGCGGAAACAATGAGAGTTCCATTTGATGTAGAAACGTTCACTATTGATTTTAATAACTTAACGAATAATAGTGGAAGTCTAGAATTTCTTTGGGCAAGTACATATGTTGCGGTTCCATTTGAGGTGATGACAAAAGAGAAAGCAATGGCGAGCATTGAAAAAGCACTAAATGGACCATCAGCAGGTGATTATTATGCGGCAGCTTCCTATTATTATGAAGAAAATATGGATATTTCTAAAGCCAAAACTTATATTGATAAGGCTGTGGAAATGCAAGGGAATAAGGTTACCTATTGGATGCTTAGAAAACAATCTTTGATCTACGCTAAAGCTGGCGATAAAAAAGGAGCTATAGCAGTAGCAAGAAAGTCTTTAGATGGTGCTTTAAAGGCAGGAAATCAGGATTACGTTAAAATGAATGAAGAATCCCTTAAAGAATGGGGAGCTAAATAAAGTTCACCGAAAGCTCAAAAAAATATAAAGGGATGTGTTTGAAAAACACATCCCTTTATATTTTATGCAGAAACTTTCTCTGCAGTACAAAGCAATTTAGCCTGACTGCAAATATCTTCTATCTTAACTTGATTTGGTAAAAAAGATAAAATTTGGGAAATCGTCTTTTTATCTTCTTGCTGTAAAGCAGTTAATTGGTTAAAAGTAAAATATCCAATTTCATTGAATCTTCTTTCTACTGTAGGTCCAATTCCTTTTAATTTCTTGAGATCATCTTTTTCCAAAGCATTGTCTTCAGGTTGGTAATCTTCTTGAGGTTCAGATTTTACATACATACCTCTTTCATAGGTTTTAACCGCTTTAATTTGGCCAGGTACGCCAAAATTTGAAACCACATAGTTGTTTTCAGTGCGAATCTCCGTTTCGGAAGTAGTTGATTGTAGCGATTTAAATTTAGCCATGGCTAGGAAAAAACCAATGGCAAAACCAAAGAGACAAATACTTAATAAAATTACATAATCTAGGATTGTCGAGGGGGTAATTACGTAAAACATTTAGTGTTTAATTATTTTTTAAATTCTACATTAATTTAAGCTTGGTTGTTTAGTTTATACTGCCTTATGTTAAAGGCTTAATTGTGAGCTCATAAGGTAATAATAAATATTTGTTAAAAAAAATGTAAAACTCTAAAGTTGTGATATTTATTTAAAAAATAATTTTTTCTTGATTTTAGTGGCATTTAGTTGAAAAATAATTACTAAGTTTGAATCATAGTTTAAAACAAAGTAATGAACAGCATTCAATTTCATCATCATCATTTTCATACTTGCACTCAAGCGAGATGAAATTGGTATGTTATAAATTGAAAGACAGATAATTTTAAAACCCGTTTGAGTAGTTCAAACGGGTTTTTTGTTTTTAGAACTGCTCAAACCAAATCAAAAAAAGAAGAAAGAAATGACAAAGCTTACCATTGCAATTCAAAAATCGGGCAGACTCAATGAAGACTCCCTTAAAATTCTTAAAGACTGCGGAATTTCTATCGATAACGGTATCGATCAACTTAAAGCTTCCGCTCGCAACTTTCCTATAGAAGTACTGTATTTACGTAACGGAGATATACCGCAATACCTTCGTGATGGTGTGGTAGATATTGCTATTTTAGGAGAAAACCTGTTGTTTGAGAAAGGTAAAGATCTTCCAGTGGTAGAAAAACTTGGTTTTTCAACATGTAGAGTATGTGTGGCGGTTCCTAAAAGTGTTTCGTATACTTCCATTAAAGATTTAGAAGGCAAAAAAATAGCAACTTCGTACCCTAACACTGTCCAAGCTTTTCTAGATGAAAACAGTGTTAAAGCTGAATTGCACATTATTAATGGTTCGGTTGAGATTGCTCCAAATATAGGTCTGGCCGATGCTATTGTAGATATTGTGTCTAGTGGCAGCACGCTGTTCAAAAATAATTTGAAAGAAGTAGAGCAAATTCTTAAAAGTGAAGCCGTGCTTACGGTTTCTCCAAAAATTAGTGAGGAAGCAAAAGCAATTCTTGAAAAATTACAATTCAGAATTCAGTCGGTTTTAAAAGCTCGTAATTCAAAATATATTCTGCTAAATGCTCCTAATAATAAGGTTCAAGATATCATCAAAATTCTTCCAGGAATGAAAAGTCCAACTGTTTTGCCGTTGGCTGAAGAAGGCTGGAGCTCTGTACACTCTGTAATTAATGAGGATAGATTTTGGGAAGTGATAGACGAATTAAAAGCTAACGGAGCTGAAGGTATTTTAATAAACCCAATCGAAAAAATGGTATTGTAATGGTAAAAGTAGAAAATCCAACTCCGGAAACTTGGTCAACTCTTTTACAAAGGCCAACTAAAACTGTAGAAGACATTGAAGCTACGGTAAACGAAATTTTTCACGAAATACAAACCAAAGGCGATCAGGCCATTATTAAGTATACCAATTTATTTGATGGTGTTGCTTTAGATGATTTTGCGGTGACCGAAGAAGAAATTCAAGAAGCAAAATCTCAGGTTTCAGCTGAATTAAAAAAAGCTATTCAATTAGCGAAAGAAAATATTACCAAATTTCACGCTGCTCAAAAAACCGAAAGAGTTTCAGTAACTACACAAAACGGCATTGAATGTTGGCAAGAAAAACGCCCAATTCAAAAAGTTGGTTTGTACATTCCTGGTGGTTCGGCTCCTTTATTTTCTACTATTTTAATGTTGGCTATTCCTGCAACTTTAGCGGGTTGCGAAGAAATTGTGTTGTGTACACCACCAAATAAAGAAGGTAAAGTAAATCCTACTATTTTATATACTTCTGAATTATGTGGAGTGACTAAAATATTAAAAGTAGGAGGTATTCAAGCAATTGCCGGATTCACGTTTGGAACGAAAACCATTCCGCAAGTGTATAAAATTTTCGGTCCAGGAAACCAATTTGTAACGGTAGCAAAACAATTGGCAACTAAATATTGTGTAGCGATAGATATGCCTGCTGGACCATCTGAATTGCTAGTTTTTGCCGATGCTACTGCCGATGCAAGTTTTGTAGCTTCCGATCTATTATCACAAGCGGAACACGGAGCAGATAGTCAGGTGATTTTAGTAACTACAGCAAAAGATTTTGTTGGGGAAGTTGAAACCGAAATTGAAAAACAATTAGCTGAATTACCACGAAAGGAGATCGCTTCAAAAGCTATAGAAAATTCAAAATTGATTTATGTAAAAGACGACGCAACGGCTTTACAGTTGATAAACGCTTACGGGCCAGAACATTTTATCATCAGTTGTACAAATGAAGATTTCTATGTGAACGGAATTCAAAATGCAGGTTCGGTTTTTATAGGGAAATATACGCCAGAAAGTGCAGGAGATTATGCTTCGGGAACCAATCATACCTTGCCAACCAATGGCTATGCTAAACAATACAGTGGTGTGAATTTAGACAGTTTTACCAAAAGCATGACGTTTCAAAAAATTGATGAAACCGGAATTCAAACCATCGGGAAAGCAATTGAACTAATGGCTGAAGCTGAAGGTTTAGAAGCCCACAAAAATGCAGTATCACTTCGTTTAAAAAGTTTAAATTAAACCGTTATGCTGCACTTGTTTCAGTATCTCATCAACTTATGAAAAACACAATGAAAAGAAATACATTCAATATAGAAAAATTGGTTCGCCCAAACGTGGCTAAATTAAAGCCGTATTCTTCTGCGCGTGACGAATACAAGGCTACCGGTACCGAAATGGTTTTTCTAGATGCTAACGAAAATCCGTATGAAAATGGAGTGAACCGTTATCCAGATCCGCAACAGCGTGATTTAAAATCGGCTTTATCCAATTTAAAAAAGATAAAACCAGCACAAATTCTTTTAGGAAACGGAAGTGACGAAGTATTAGATTTGATTTTTAGAGCTTTTTGCGAGCCAAAAGAAGACAATAGCATCACATTACCGCCAACGTACGGAATGTACAAAGTATTGGCAGAAACTAATAATGTGGAGAACAGAGAAGTGCTGTTAAAAAAAGATTTTCAACCCAATGTGAAGCAAATTTTAGAGGTAGCTGATGAAAATTCAAAACTCTTATTCATTTGTTCACCTAACAACCCAACAGGCAATGCTTTCGATCCACAAGTCATCAAACAATTGTTGAATGAATTCAATGGTTTGGTGGTAATTGACGAAGCGTATATCGACTTTTCTGGTTATGAAAGTTGGGCAAATTTCTTAGATCTTTATCCAAATTTGATAGTGACGCAAACCTTATCTAAAGCTTATGGTTTGGCCGGGATTCGTTTGGGAATTTGTTATGCTTCCGAAGAAATAATTTCGGTGTTGAATAAAATCAAACCGCCGTATAATGTAAACGAACTTACCCAACAAAAGGCATTAGAACGCGTGTTGGCGATAGACGACGTTTTAGATGAAGTAGATGCTATTTTACTAGAGCGCGAAAAGTTAATTGTCAACTTATCAGAAGTAAAATTCATCAATGAAATATATCCAACCGATTCCAATTTTGTATTGGTAAAGGTTGATGATGCTAATTTACGTTACGAACAACTAGTAGAAAAAGGAATCGTAATCAGAAACGGAACTACACAGCCTTTGTGCGAAAACACCCTTCGTTTTACGGTAGGAACTCCAGAAGAAAATCAAAAATTAGTTAATGCCTTAAAAGCAATTCAACAATGAAAAAAGTATTATTTATAGATAGAGACGGTACGTTAGCTTACGAACCCGAAGATTATCAATTAGATAGTTTAACCAAACTAGAATTTTACCCAGGAGTTTTTCAATACTTGAGTAAAATTGTCAACGAATTAGATTTCGAAATTGCGATGGTAACCAACCAAGATGGTTTGGGTACCGATAGTTTTCCGGAAGATACGTTTTGGCCAACCCAAAATTTTATTCTTAAGGCTTTTGAGAATGAAGGTGTTCAATTCGATGAAATCTTTATCGATCGTACTTTTGCAAAAGACAACGCTCCAACACGTAAACCCAATACTGGTTTGTTGACCAAATATATTGATAATGAAGCTTATGATTTGGCAAATTCATTCGTAATTGGCGATCGATTGACGGATATTGAATTAGCAAAAAATTTAGGTGGAAAAGGTATTTTTATCAACGATCACGAAAGTTTAGGAGCAGATGAAATCACAGCTGGTAAAGAAGAAGTGGTCAAAGCCATTGCTTTGCAAACTAATAGTTGGAAAGAAATTTATGAGTTTTTGAAATTACAAGACAGAACTGCTGAAGTTTCTAGAAAAACCAATGAAACCGATATTTACATCAAACTAAATTTAGACGGAACTGGGAAAAGTGAAATCGAAACGGGGATTGCTTTTTTCGACCACATGTTAGATCAATTATCGCGTCACGGACAAATGGATTTAACCATTAAGGTGAATGGCGATTTAGAGGTTGATGAACACCATACTATTGAAGACACCGCAATTGCTTTAGGCGAGGTCTTTAGCAAAGCGTTGGGAAATAAATTAGGAATTGAACGTTACGGTTTTTGTTTGCCAATGGACGATTGTTTAGCGCAAGCTGCAATTGATTTCGGTGGAAGAAATTGGCTGGTTTGGGATGCTGAATTCAACCGTGAAATGATTGGTAAAATGCCTACAGAAATGTTCTATCATTTCTTTAAATCGTTTACAGATGGAGCTAGAGCTAACCTAAACATCAAAGCTGAAGGCACTAACGAACACCATAAAATTGAAGCCATTTTTAAAGCGTTTGCCAAAGCGATAAAAGTAGCGGTAAAACGCGATCCTGATAAAATGATTTTACCATCAACAAAAGGAATGTTATAAGATAGATTTGAGTATAACGATTAGGTTATCGAGTTTGATACTCATTACTAAATACTTAATTATCAATACTATTAAAAAATGAAAATTGTAATCATAAATTACGGAGCAGGAAATATACAGTCTATCAAATTTGCTATTCAGCGTTTAGGTTATGAAGCGGTTTTATCTGATGATGCTGAAGAAATCAAAAATGCAGATAAGGTTATTTTTCCTGGTGTTGGCGAAGCGAGTAGTGCTATAGCTAAATTAAAAGCAACTGGCTTAGATACTGTTATCCCTACACTAAAACAACCTGTTTTAGGCATTTGTTTGGGTATGCAGTTAATGTGTGCACATTCTGAAGAAGGCGACACTAACGGACTCGGAATTTTTGATGTGGAAGTGAAGAAATTCTCACCAAAAGTAAAAGTACCTCAAATTGGTTGGAATCAAATTGCAAACTTGAAATCACATTTGTTCGAAGGCATCAAAGAAAACGAATATATGTATTTGGTGCACAGTTTCTACGCTGCTGCTTGTGATGAAATGATTGCCACTACCGAATATGACATTTTGTACGCTTCTGCCTTACAAAAGGATAATTTCTACGGAGTACAATTTCACCCAGAAAAAAGTAGCAAAGCAGGAGAAAAAATAGTAGACAATTTTTTAAAGCTAAGTTAAAATGATAGTGTTATGCTGAATTGGTTTTCAGCATCTTAATTCAAACTTCTAAAATCAAACTTAAAATGAGAATCATCCCAGCCATAGATATTATAGACGGTAAATGTGTACGCTTGTCTAAAGGCGATTACAATACCAAAAAAATATACAATGAAAGTCCGTTAGAGGTAGCCAAAGAGTTTGAAGCGCACGGTATTCAACATTTACATTTGGTAGATTTAGACGGAGCGAAAAGCAAGCATATTGTCAATTACAAAGTGTTAGAAAGTATTGCATCTAAAACCAGTTTGAAAATTGATTTTGGTGGTGGTTTAAAATCTGATGAAGATTTAAAAATTGCTTTTGAAAGTGGAGCCTATCAAATTACAGGAGGAAGCATTGCTGTAAAAGATAGTACGACGTTTAAAAGTTGGATTGCCAAATATGGTGCAGAAAAAATCATTTTAGGAGCTGATGCAAATGATGAAAAAATTGCGGTAAGCGGTTGGCAAGAAGCTTCTGAAGAAGAGTTGATTCCGTTTGTGCAAAAGTATCAAGAAAATGGAATTCAATATGTAATTTGTACAGATATTAGTAAAGACGGTATGTTGCAAGGCCCTTCGTTTGCCTTGTACGAAAAAATGTTGGTTGAATGCGCGAACATTAAATTAATTGCTTCAGGAGGAATTTCTACGTTTGATGAATTACCAAAACTAGCCGAAATCGGTTGTGAAGGAACCATCATTGGAAAAGCCATTTACGAAGGCCGCATTTCGATGAAACAGTTAGAAAATTATATAGTGAAATAAACTAGCAGGTAGAAATTAGAAAATAAAATTATGCTTACAAAACGAATCATACCTTGTTTAGATATTAAAAACGGACGAACCGTAAAAGGCGTTAATTTTCTCGATTTGCGCGATGCTGGAGATCCGGTAGAATTGGCGGCAATTTATGCTGAAAACGGAGCAGACGAATTGGTTTTTTTAGATATTTCGGCAACAGAAGAACGCAGAAAAACACTAGCTAATTTGGTCATGCACGTAGCAGAGAAGGTGAATATTCCGTTTACAGTGGGTGGTGGAATTTCGTCTGTTGAAGACGTAGATATTTTGTTGCAAAGTGGAGCTGATAAGGTTTCTATCAATTCTTCCGCAGTAAAACGTCCGGAGTTGATTAACGAATTATCCGCTAAATTCGGGAGTCAATGTGTAGTAGTCGCCATTGATGCCAAACAAATTGATGGAGAATGGATAGTGCATTTAGTAGGCGGAAAAGTACCAACTGAATTAAATTTATTCGATTGGGCAAAAGAAGTAGAAGAACGTGGAGCAGGCGAAATTTTGTTCACTTCTATGAATAACGACGGCACCAAAAATGGTTTTGCTAATGAAGCCTTGGCAAAATTGTCTTCAGCATTAAACATCCCGATTATTGCTTCTGGCGGAGCGGGAACTATGGAACATTTTCTAGATACCTTTAAAGAAGGAAAAGCAGATGCTGCTTTGGCGGCAAGTGTGTTTCATTTTAAAGAAATTGCAATTCCAGATTTGAAAATGTATCTCCAAGAAAATGATGTTTTAGTTCGTTTGTAAATTAAAATGTAAACCGAAAACAGGAGCATGAAAAATGGTAAAGAAGCCGTATCTTTAATGCAACAAATAATCCATATCATGAAAAAAATACTTCTAGTGGCATTTGTTATGCTACAGATTACAGCGGCTTGGTCTCAACAAGCCATTTTTGATGCAGCTCCATTAGCTTCTCCGGTTATTAACGATGATAAATCGGTGACATTTAAAGTAAAAGATTCACTCGCTACAAGTATTGCTATAGTAGGAGATTGGCTTCCGAAAGAAGGCTACGCAACAATCCCTGCAAAAATGACTAAAGCTGAAGATGGAATTTGGAGCTATACTTCAAAACCTTTGACTTCAGATTTACATACCTATCAAATTGTAGTAGATGGTTTAACCACTACAGACCCAAACAACCCATTTGTAGTGCGCGATGTTTCTACACTTTACAATATGTTTATTGTACCAAGTGGTAATGCAGATACCTATAAAGTACAAAATGTGCCTCACGGTACAGTTTCAAAACGTTGGTATGAGTCGCCTAAACTAGATATGCAACGTCGTTTAAGCGTATACACACCTGCGGGTTATGAGACTAGTAAAGAAAAATATCCTGTACTATATTTATTGCATGGTGCTGGTGGAGACGAAGAAGCTTGGTTGGCTTTGGGGCTTGCAGCACAAATATTAGATAATTTAATTGCTGAAGGAAAAGTAAAACCAATGCTAGTGGTAATGCCAAACGGTAATGTAATACAGCAAGCAGCTCCTGGTGAAGGAATCAAAGGGTTTTATCAACCACAATTTATGATACCTAAAACTATGGACGGTACGTATGAGGAGAGTTTTCCTGATATTATGAAATTTGTTGCAGATAATTATCGTATTAAAAAAGGAAAAGAAAATACAGCTATTGCAGGGCTTTCTATGGGTGGTTATCATTCGCTTCATATTTCAAGATATTACCCAAATACATTTGATTATGTTGGCTTATTTTCAGCAGCTACATTACCAACAGCTGATAAGAAATCTCCTGTTTATGAAAATATAGATGTTACTTTAGAACAGCAGAAAAAAAATGGTTATCAATTATATTGGATAGGTATTGGTACTGAAGATTTCTTATACAAAGCAAATACAGAATTTAAAGAGAAACTAGATACAATAGGCATGACCTATGAATATCACGAAAGTGGAAGAGGACACGAGTGGACTAATTGGAGAGATTACTTGATTTTATTCCTTCCGAAGCTTTTCAAATAAAAAATGATAATGAAAATTGATTTTACAAAAAATAGTGACGGACTTGTTCCTGCAATAATTCAAGATGCTACTACAAAATCGGTGTTGATGTTGGGCTACATGAATGAAGAAGCCTACACCAAAACAGTGGCAACACAAAAAGTAACGTTTTATAGCAGAAGTAAGCAACGATTATGGACTAAAGGTGAGGAGAGTGGTAACTTTTTAAACTTGGTTGATATTGCTGTTGATTGCGATAACGATACACTGCTTGTAAAAGTAGATCCTGTTGGGCCTACTTGCCATACAGGAGCTGATACTTGCTGGGACGAAGAGAATACACCATCTTACGGATTTCTTTCTGAACTTGAAGCAACTATCAAAGACCGAAAAGAAAATGCAACAGCAGAGAAAAGTTATGTAGCATCACTATTTGAAAAAGGAATCAATAAAATTGCGCAAAAAGTTGGTGAAGAAGCAGTAGAAGTTGTTATTGAAGCAAAAGACAATGATGAAGATTTGTTTTTAAACGAATCTGCCGATTTGTTATTTCATTACTTAATACTATTACAAGCCAAAGGCTATACGTTAAGAGATATAGCAGCTGTTTTAGAAGCAAGACAATCATAATGCATATTACTAGAGAAAATTATACTTCTAGAAGCGAAGTAGTTTTGTTTATTAATGGGCAATTTCCAAAGCATATGCCATTGGTACAAGAGTTTAAAAAGATTTTTTGTACCGATGGTGCTTACCATAAACTTGTAAAAAGAGGTGTGTTGCCAGATGTGGTTTCAGGTGATTTTGATTCGTTATCAGAAGATAAAATTGATGAAACGGTAGAAATTATACCCACTCCAGATCAAAACTTTACCGATTTTGAAAAAGCACTACAGCTCATTAAAAATGAAGGGTACAAAAGTGTTGCAGTTTTTGGGTGTAGTGGTTTAGAACACGATCATTTTTTAGGAAATTTACATTCCATTTTAAAATTCAAAAAAGAGTTGAATATTACTTGTTTTGATGATTTTGGATTCTATTTCTTTGCCGAAAAGAAGACTAAGATATCAGGTTTTCAAAACGAAATCATTTCTTTATTTCCCTTTCCCAAGGCAAAAAAAATTACTTCTACAGGAGTAAAGTATCCATTAACAAAAGAGAATTTATCCATAGCAAAGCGTGTGGGTACACGTAATACTATTACAGCAGAAACAGCTCAAATTGAATTTTCCAAAGGTAATTTGTTGTTGTTTGTTCAAAATTTAAAGTAAGAATTCACGCAACCATTTCAGTAACAGTTCATCTAAAGTATAAAACCAACTTAAAAATGAAGACAAAAATTTTACTCGTATTCAGTTTTATTCTATTGTTTAGTTGTAAAGACAAAGAAGATGAAGTTATGTTATGTTGTGATGTTCCTATTGAAGGTTTAGAAGGATCATGGAAATTGATTCAAATTTTCTCTGATCCAGGTGATGGTAGTGGTTCATGGAATAACGTGGAAAGCGATAAAACACTAAGTTTTTCTGATGCCAATGATATGGTTAGTAGTAACGGCTCTGTTTGTAATGTTACGATGGATACCGATGAAAGTTCATCTGCTAACTTTGTTTTTAGTCCGGAAGATGAAACCAATACCTATGGAACCATTACGTTGAGTAATACAAATTGTACTAGTGCAGAAGAACTGAATATAACGTACAATTTTGAAAATTCAGAAACACTAACGCTTTATTATCCATGTATTGAAGCGTGTGGCGCCAGATATGTGAAAATTGATGAGTAAGCTATAATAAGCTTACTCTTTGTATGTTATGCATAAATTTTTAATAAGGAAACCACATCTTTCCAGTTGTCCACGCGTACATATTTGTCTACATCTATATTATGAAATGCTGAAAACAAAATAGGAGTTCCTTTGAAAAAGTCTAAGTTTTTGCAATGATCATCAATCATAAAATCGGTATTTACAATTTTCTTATCCCCACAAAGTACAATTTTTTTCCAGTGAATAAATGGAAAATGTTCGGCAAGCCAATCATATTTTTCTTCTAAGAATTGAGGAAATTCCATTGCGGAAGAAACAACATAAACATCAAAAATATCACATAATTTTTTGAGTCCTTCCACGGCATCTTTCATCACAGGAACAGTTCTGAAAAAACCGGGTGTGCTAGCAAATTTCATAACCACTCCTGGATCAGGAAAAGCTTCTCTTTCAGGTTTACCTTTGATGTCTTCGTAGGTGAGTTTTGTTCCAAAATTTTGATTGTATAGGTTTAAGAAATGATTTTCAACATCCGCTAAAACTCCGTCCATATCCACGGCTACGGTTTTTTTCATGATGAGATTAAGATTTTGGTTTCTTTGTAAAGCTAACATTTTTTAAGAAATCAATCTAAATAATATCTTTATTTTAGCTAAAACATCACGTTAGATATGGCAAAACGAAGATTGCGTAAAAAGAGAGTTTCCAAAACGCATAAGAAGATAGGTATGGCACCGGGAACGGTGACCTATATGGGAGATAAAGAAGATGTAAGCTTGCATGTAGAAGTAATAGATTACAACAAAGATCATTACTCTATAAAAAATTATAATACCGTTGAAGAAACCTATCATTTAGGTACGGAAGATACCATAACCTGGACCAATATTACCGGACTTGGTAATGTAGATGATATCAAGCGTTTAGGAACCTTTTACAATATACATCCATTGATCTTGGAAGATATTGTAGATCCACACCAAAGACCACGTGTTGATGAGTATGAAGATTATATTTTTGTGATTGCTAAAATGTTGTATTACAAAGATAAAGAGTTGGTTGTAGAACATATATCTATAGTAATGGGAGAGGATTATGTACTCACATTTCAAGAATCAGAATTTGATGTTTTTGATGGTTTACGCGCTCGTTTAGAAGCCGGTAGAGGAAGAATTAGAACTGAAAAATCAGACTATTTGCTTTTTTGTATTCTAGATTCTGTGATAGATAATTACTTTTTAATTGTAGAAGCACTTGCTGAAAAAATAGAAAATCTTGAAGACGAATTGTTTGAAGATCCACAGGAATCTGCTTCTCAAGAAATCCAAGAATTAAAGAGAGAATCTCTTCGTGTTCGTAAAAATATATTTCCACTGCGTGAAGTGGTAAGCCGTTTAGAAAAAACCGAAGTTTCCTATGTCTATCCGCAGACCATAAATTATTATAAAGACTTGTATGACAATATTGTACAGGTGATAGAAACTATTGAAATTTACCGAGATATGATTTGGGGCATGGTAGATTTGTACATGAGTACCATGAGTAACAAAATGAACAATGTAATGAAGGTACTTACCATAATAGCAACCATTTTTATCCCATTAACTTTCATCGCTGGTATATACGGAATGAACTTTGACTACATGCCAGAGCTGCACTATAAATATGGTTATTTTGTAGTTTGGGGTATTATGATAGTAATGCTAGTTGCAATGGTGTATTATTTCAAAAGGAAAAAATGGTTATAATATGTTGGGCGTTTCCCTTCGGGTCAGGCTTTCGGTAGTCGCTTTTTGCACCTCGAAAAAAGGTGCAAAAGAGCTCCGACAATACCTCTATCCTTAACGCAGTTTATTTTTTAATCAAATAAATCTGAAGATAAATAACGATCACCACGATCACAAACTATTGATACAACCACGCCACTCTCCAAAGTTTCGCAAAGTTTTACCGCAGCTGCTGCTGCACCGCCACTGCTCATTCCCGCAAAAATACCTTCTTCTTTGGCCAACCTTTTGGTCATTTCTCTAGCTTCGGTATCGGTAACTTCAATTACTTGGTCTACTTTATCAGCATTAAAAATGGCAGGCAAATATTCTTTAGGCCATTTTCTAATACCTGGTATTTTAGCACCATCTGCCGGTTGCACACCTACAATTTGCACAGCTGTATTCTGTTCTTTTAAATAAGTAGAAGTTCCCATAATGGTTCCTGTAGTTCCCATAGAAGATACAAAATGCGTTACTTTTCCATCAGTATCTTTCCAAATTTCAGGACCCGTAGTTTTATAATGAGCTTTCCAGTTATCATCATTACCAAATTGATTCAGAGAAACATACCCTTCTTCTTTTACTTTACTTTCAGCGTAATCTCTGGAACCTTCAATCCCCACATCAGCTGGGGTTAGCGTAACTTTTGCACCATAGGCACGCATGGTTTGTACACGTTCTTTGGTAGAGTTTTCAGGCATTACTAACTCAATATCTAAACCAAAAAGTGTGGCAATCATGGCCAGTGCAATACCTGTATTTCCGCTAGTAGCTTCAATCAATTTGGTTTCTTTAGTAATATCTCCACGGTCCAAAGCACTTTTAATCATGTTATAAGCAGCACGATCTTTAACGCTTCCGCCGGGATTGTTTCCTTCTAACTTGAAATACAATTCAACATTTGGATTTTTCACCAAACTACTCGCTTTTGCTAAAGGTGTATTTCCTATGAGGTCTAAAATATGTTTACTCATTTTTTAATTCTTTTACTTTGATTTCTGGTGTGTGATACACCAATGAATTCGATGGAATTGACGCGGTAACCCAAACATTACCACCAATGATGCTGTTGGCTCCAATAATGGTTTCGCCTCCTAAAATAGTCGCGTTTGCATAAATGGTCACATTACTTTCTACCGTTGGATGTCGTTTTACGTTTTTCAGTTTTTTATCTACATATAAAGCACCCAGCGTAACTCCCTGATAAATCTTTACATTGTCTTTGATTACTGAAGTCTCACCTATAACAACTCCCGTCGCATGATCTATAAAGAACGATTTACCAATTTTTGCTCCCGGATGAATATCTACACCTGTAAGCTTATGCGCAAACTCTGTCATTAAGCGCGGTAATAGTGGAAAACCAACCTTATACAATTCATGACTCAATCTATAAACAGCAATAGCGTAAAAGCCTGGGTATGCGAGATAAACTTCCTCTAGCGAGTCAGATGCAGGGTCGTTTACTTCTATAGCATGCGCATCGGCATTTAAAAGATCTAAAATTTCAGGCAACTTATGTAAAAAGGTATCCCAAATTTTGGTGCAGTTTTTTGCTTCGTCCCAACAAACAATTTCGGCAATAGTGGTAAACTCTTTGCACAACAAATCTAAATGTTCTTCCAGATCTGTAGAAGCATCAAATAAACACTTGAAAATAAGATCTGTAAATACTTCTACACGTTCTTTCAACCTATAATTAATAGCTGGTTGTTTGCTCTTAATTTCGTTAATAATTTGATTTTTGTTCATAAGGCTTCATGTCAATTCTATTCAAAAGTATCAATTATCTATAACTATTTCCATACATTGGGATAGTTTTATCAATACTAAAAAACTAAAAAGTGTTATGAATAGAATCCCCGCTACTTTATTTGAATTTTTAGAAGGTTTAAAGAAAAATAATAATAGAGATTGGTTTGAAGATCATAAAAAAGAGTTCAAGTCACTTCAACAGGAAATGAAGCAATTTAACGAAGCTGTTTTTGAAGATTTAAAAACGCATGACGATGTAGATAGCTATAAGATGTTTCGAATCTATAGAGACGTTCGGTTCTCAAAAAATAAGACCCCTTATAAAACCAATTTTGGTTGTTCTTTTCATCGTGTAAAACCTGCTTTGCGCGGTGGTTATTATTTGCATTTGGAGCCAGATGCCTCTTTTTTAGCTATTGGTTTTTGGGCTCCGGAAAAAGATGATTTGTTCAGAATTCGAAAAGAGTTTGAAATGGATGCTGAAGAGTTTAGAGAAATTGTAGATGAAAAACAATTTAAAATTACTTGGGGAACTTTGGAAGGAGAGGAGTTAAAAACGGCTCCAAAAGGATTTGATAAGGAAGATCCAAACATTGATCTTATTAGAAAAAAACAATACGTTTTTACGAAGAAGTTTACCAATAACGAGGTGCTTTCAGAAGATTTTCAGCAAAAAATAGGCGAGAGTTTTACAACTGCCCGCCCTTTTTTAGATTTAATGAGTGATATTTTGACTACAGACCTCAATGGAGCATCTGTTTTGTAATTTACGCTACTTGTTCTTTATCAAATAGTTGTACTTGGTCTTTCAAGCGTTCAATAACAGTATTCATCATTCTCTTGTTTAATGAAGAAGAATTTTGAATATACGTTTGGTATTCTTCAACGGTAAATTGTCCGATGATCATACCTTTCAATGAATTTCTGAATTTAATGTCACGGTGAATCGCATTTTCAATGTAATTGAGTTGTTTTGGTAAACCTAGCGTGTAAAAGAAACCTTTGTGTTTGTTCACGTAATTGCGGAATGCTTCTACTAAAAGATCATTTTGTAATTTAATTACCGGACGTAATGTCTTGTTTTGAAATTGCTCATCTCTAGACATGTTATCCGTAACTTTTGCTGAAGGAATTTCAGGACGAACAGAAAGTAAGTCCTTTGTACGTGTGTCCATATAAAAGTAGTTTTCTTAAAGATACATATTAATGTAACGCACATAAACCAACCAAAGTATAGTTTTCAACGTGTTATAAACAAAATAACATTCTTTTAAGAACAGAGGGCTCAAAATCCTTGTAATTTTAAGAAAAAATAGAAGTATTATGAAATCTGTAAATCCGTTCAACGGACAATTATTATATGAATTTGAAGAGCTCAATGAGCCTCAAATTAACCAAAAAATTGAAGCTGCTCACAAAGTTCATCTAAGCTGGAAAAACACTACTTTTAGTGAAAGAAGCATTCTCATGCATGAAGCAGCAAACGTGCTTAGAAATAATAAAGAAGATTTTGGAAAGATCATCACATTAGAAATGGGAAAACCCATAACGCAGGCCATTGCTGAAGTAGAAAAATGTGCTTGGGTTTGTGAATACTATGCACACAATGCTGAAGATTTTTTGAAAAATGAATTGATAGAAACAGATGCTATTAAAAGTTATGTGAGTTACGAACCACTGGGAGTAGTATTTGCTGTAATGCCTTGGAACTATCCATTTTGGCAAGTATTTAGATTCGCTGCTCCTGGATTAATGGCTGGTAATACGGCAATTCTTAAGCATGCTTCTAACGTCATGAAATGTGGAGAAACCATTCAAAAAGTATTTGAGTTGGCAGGCTTTCCAAAAGATGTTTTTATCAATTTACCTATCAAAAGTGATAAAGTTGAGAACATTATAAAAAATCCGTTAGTGAAAGCAGTTACACTTACTGGAAGTAAACCTGCAGGAAGTATGGTAGCTAGCACCGCTGCGAAGGAAATAAAAAAATCAGTATTAGAATTAGGAGGAAACAATGCCTTTATTGTCTGCAAAGATGCTGATTTGGAAAAAGCAGTATCCACCGCTGTAAATGCTAGATATCAAAACACAGGACAAAGTTGTATTGCTGCAAAACGTTTGCTACTCCACGAAGCTATTGCAGATGAATTTTTAGAGAAGTATATAAATGCTATCAAAGAAAAGAAATCGGGTGATCCATTGGATGAAGAAACCTACATTGGCGTAATGGCTCGTGAAGACTTGGCGAAAGAACTGGAAAGTCAAGTGAATGATTCTGTAGCTAAAGGTGCAAAAGTACTTCTTGGAGGAAAAAGAGAGAAAGCATATTTTGAACCCACAGTGCTCACCAATGTTACCGAAGATATGCCGGTTTTTAAAGAGGAAACTTTTGGACCTGTGATTGCTGTGGTAACTTTTAAAACCTTAGAAGAAGCAATTACTATTTCAAACAATTCCGATTTTGGTTTGGGAGTTTCTATTTTCACCAAAGATATTGCTGGATTTGAAGCTCATATTTCAAAATTCAATGAAGGCGCTGTTTTTGTAAACGATATGGTAAAGTCAGATCCTAGATTACCTTTTGGAGGTGTGAAGATTTCCGGATTTGGTAGAGAATTGAGTCACCATGGAATCAAAGAGTTTGTAAATATGAAAACTGTGTATATCAATTAACTCATCGGTTTTGATGATTTCAAAATAGGTCAAAAAAAGAAAAAGAGATTCAAATGTATCTGAATCTCTTTTCCATAGTAATCAATTTAAACAAACAAATATTTAAGCCAGTTTTTTAATCTCTAAAGCTTATAGAGAAATTTTTTTGATGAAAGATTTGTTATCATACTTGATAATGAAGGTATAATCTTCGCTCATATCTTTCTTAAGTTCATACTTTTTAGAAAAGTCGATGGAACCGTTGTAAGTTTGCTCGTATAACAAGTTGTTTTCAGCATCTAAAATTTCAACAGTTACCGGAGTTTCGTTGATGTCAAGAATTTGTAACATTGCTTGATCTCCTCTTGTGTACATTACTGGTTTGTAAACTTCAGACAAAGCTTCTTCTGCCATAGTAATGTTGTTTTCAACAGTAATTTTGTGTGTAATTACCTTTGTAGCGGTTTCAGCTTCCAAAAAGTAAATACCTTTTGGTAAATAACTTAGATCATAAGTTCTGTTTACAACATCGTCGCTATTACCTTTCATGTTTTCAGAGTAAACTACTACTCCTTCGTCATTTTTTAATTCTAAAGAAACGCTTTTCGCATCATTTAAAACAAAACTGATTGTTTTTCCTTCTTCTTTAATTACCTTTAAAGAGAAATCCGTTGTGTTAGCAAATGTTGTTAAAGTGGTAAAGAACATTGCTACTGCTACGCTGGTTTTTAGTAACTTTTTCATAAGCGTGGGGTTTTAATTTTTAGTGAACTATTAATTACACTGCTAAAGTATAGTGTTAATTACACACAGAAAAAGAGTAAATTTTCAAATTTGTGTGCTATTTTAACATGAATACTAACTATGGTAGGGTAATATGGTAAAATTACACCACTTGGAGTTAATTGAGTATATATTGCATAACATCGGTTACATATTAATTTTTAAAAAAGGGGATAACTAATGAAGAATTTGAAACCAGCTTTTGAAGTGATTCAACCTTCGTTTGGAAGTTCATTTTCATACAATAGATTTAAAGAGAATACAAATAACAAAACCCACGTTTGGCATCATCATCCAGAGATTGAGTTGGTGTTTGTAAATGAGGGTAGTGGAAAACGACAAATAGGAAGTCATATTTCCTATTTTACAGATGGAGATCTTATACTTATAGGAAGTCATCTGCCGCATTGTGGTTTTACAGACAAAGAAACAGGAAATAAGAATGAAACCGTGATTCACTTGAAACCTGACTTTTTGGGGAATGATTTTTTCAGTCTTCCGGAAATGAAATCGATTTCTTCGATGATAGAGCAATCCGCAGCCGGAATTGTGTTCTTTGATGAAACCAAAAAAATTATAGGTGATAAAATAGAACAGATGGAATATCAATCTCCGTTTGAGAGATTGTTAAGTATGCTATCGGTTTTACAATCTTTGGCAAATTCTAATAATTACAAGATTTTGAATGCAAAGGGTTTTGCTATGGAAACTCAAATGCAAGACAATGATCGTATTAATATGGTATTTAATTATGTGAAAGATCATTTTAAAGAACAAATTGCATTGGAGGAGATTGCTATGTTAACAAGTATGACGGTTCCATCTTTTTGTAGATATTTTAAAAAGATCACCAACAAAACATTTACCCAATTTGTAAATGAATACCGTTTGGTACACGCATCAAAACTATTGGCAGAACAGCCAATGAGCATTACCGATATTTGTTTTGAAAGCGGATTTAATAATTTTAGTCATTTTAATAAATCGTTCAAAGCATTTACAGGGAAAAGTGCTTCGCAGTACAGACAAGAGTTGAAGAAAGTGATAAATTCAGAGAAATAAAAAGCGGGACTTTTAAAGTCCCGTTTTTGTTTTTATAAAGAGTTATATGTGAAATTCTTAAAATGAACTTTTCCGTTTCCAGTAGCAGTAAGTCCAATTCTTAGTGCTAAGAAACCGCTAAGTACATTATGGTGCATTCCTGAAACTTCGGCCGAGTTTTCGGTTTTTGTCCAGTTTTTACCATCGGTGCTATAATACATGTCTACCAGATTATTGGTATTTTTCAATCTTAAAAATATCTTTTTATTTTTTACTACTTCTTTTTCTGTTGGAAATTGCCATCCTCTTAAATTGGTAAGAATGTTTTCGCCGTCGGTTAAAATACCAGAGAATGCAGCATTGTTATAGAACAATACAATACCGCCCACAGCATCGCCTTCAATTTCTAATTCGATATCTGCAGTGTACGAATGATCGTGTGGCATGGTTAATAAAGGAGAGCTTCCGGCAATACCGTTTCCTTTTCCTTTTACAACTAAAGCACCATCTGAAAATGAATACCTGTCAGCTTCATATTCCTGAAAAAACTTCCATTGTGGTTGCAGCGTTCCAGCTTCAAAATCATCACTCAAACTAAAGCTACTTTTAGCTTTGCTTTTGGGTAATGGTAAATTGATAGGTTGACTCACATCTATGTTATCCGGAATTTTAAACCATCCATCTTTGGTCCATTCAACAGGTGATAGCATGGTTTGGCGTCCCATATTATAGAAGTCTTTCTCATATCCATGAAAAACCATATACCATTGTTTTTTGGGACCTTCAAAAATAGTTCCGTGTCCCATAGAATTCCACGTTTCTCCCGGCTTTTCAGTTCTGATGATAGGATTGTAAGGTGAATTTTCCCAAGGACCAAAAGGCGTTTTGGAACGTGCAGAAACTACCATATGTCCGGTTGCTGGTCCAGCAGTTCCACCTTCGGCAACGGTTAAATAGTAGTAATCTCCTTTTTTGAAAAGTTTAGGGCCTTCCATACAAAAACATTCAATAGACCATTCTCTGGGAATTTCCCAACCATCGTAGGTGTGTTTCAATTCACTGGTAACCGATAATCCGTCTTTAGAAAGCGCCACATAGCCACCATTGCTAAAGTATAAATAACGATTTCCTTCGTCATCAACCACATGACCAGGATCAATATTACCAATGTTTAAATTAATAGGTTCGCTCCACGGTCCTTCAATTCTATCTGACCAAATAACGTAGTTGGTATCTACGGCAGGAAAATAGATGTAATACTTTCCATTGTATTTGACTAAATCGGGTGCCCAAACTGAACCCACATAGGTTTGTAACGTACTTTGAACGGGTGTCCAATTGATTAAATCCTTGGAGTGAAAAATGGTTAAACCAGGATAATATTCAAATGAAGAATGAACAATATAATAATCGTCACCATCTTTTAGCAAACTCGGATCGGCATAATCTCCCGAAAAAATTGGGTTGGTGTACGTTTTTTTATTTTGATTTTCGTTGCGTTGGTATTGCGCATTTGTCACAAAACTGCACAAAACAATGAATGTAAGAATGAGTTTTTGTTTCATTGTTTATTTCGTTTCAATTTTAAACACAATCGCTTTATCGTCTACTTTTTCAGATGGAGTTGTAACATGCAATCCATCTTTGTCATGTGTATATTTGATGTGAGCTTTAGATCCTAATAAACTAACCGAAGTAATTTCAGGAATTTCATAGCTATTTGAAGTTGCAAAAGCTGTAAAATCAAAAGTAGTATCGGCTCCCGGCCATCCTAAAACAATCGCATAAATGGTTTTTCCTTTGGTAGTATACCTAACATCTTTGTTGGTGTAGGTAATTTTATCCAAAAACATCCCAGATTTTTCTTGTTTGGTTGGGCCTTCTCCAAATACATACCAAGGTTTGCTAGCATAAATAGCTTCTCCGTTGGTTTGTAACCAATCGCCAATTTCTAATAAAATGGCTTGTTGGTTTTCCGGAATAGTTCCGTCTGCTTTTGGCGAAACATTTAGCATTAATGCTCCATTTTTACTAACCACATCGGCCAACACGTGAATGATTTCTCCGGTTGATTTTAATCCTAAATCATTGGTGTAACTCCAGCTACCTACCGAAACGGTTTCGTCTGTTAACCAATAATCTTTGGTGATTTTGTTCATTCTTCCTTTTTCAAAATCTTCTAAACTTACCGATTTTGGCAATTCACCTTCTTTGTGTGTAATCACTACTCCCTGATTATTTTTGGCAGCGTGATTTACATAGTAAGCCACAAATTCTTTTTTATATTCCTCTGGAATTTTATCCAACTTGCTATCAAAATAGATAAGGTCAGGGGAGTAGTTGTCTATCACTTCTTCTAGCTCGCCCAACCAATTTTTGTAGAATTGTTCCTTTGGAATGTTTCCATACATAATACTGATGATGGAATCTGTTGATGAAGTTGGCATATCTGGATTGTACGGAAAATACGAAGTGTCATCTAACCACTTAGTAGAATCGTTTTGGAAAATTTGAAGATTTCGGGCTTTATGAAACGAAGCTACAAACTTCATTCCTTTCCCGTGAATGGCTTTTTCTAATTGACCTAACACATCTTTGTGCGGACCTTTATCGTACGCATTCCATGGATTAATCTTGCTTTTCCAGTTAGACCATCCATCGTGATGTTCAGCCACAACTCCGGCAAATTTAGCACCTGCTTTTTCAAAAAGAGTAGCCCATTCTTCCGCATTGAAATTTTCTGCTTTGAATTCGGGTACAAAATCATGATACCCAAAATCTTTTGGTTCGCCATAGGTTTCTACATGATGCTTGTACTCGTTTGAACCTACAATATGCATGTTACGCGGATACCAATCATTGGCATATGCCGGAACACTTAAAACGCCCCAATGTGCATAAATACCAAATTTAGCTTCGCGAAACCATTCCGGAGCTTCCTGATACTTAGCCAAAGAATCCCAATTGGCTTCGTAAGCGGGTTGCTCAATAGTTTCAGTTGGAGTTATTTTGGATTGATCGCATGCTGTGAACATGGCGATCAATCCAAATAACCCTATTGTGATGTTTACTTTTTTCATTTACAAAGTTTTCTCTAAAGTCAGTTTTTAAAGCTACTTACGGAATCATATCTGTCATAGCGTCTATCACATCAGGATAAACTTCCTCGGCTGTAGTTCTATTGAATAAGCCCATATCGTGGTTTCCTGTAGGACCATTATCCCAGTAAACTGGAACCATATCGTGTTCAAAAGCTGAATCTACTAAATACCCTAAATAATATTCCCAATAGGCATCAAACCCATCAACATTGGCTCTGTTTACCACACCAAATTCTCCTAAAATAACTCCAATACCATTGTCTACAAAGTTGGTTTTCATTTTTTGGAATTGTGCATCTAGATAATCTTCATTACCCCATCCAGCAGTTGCACTTGCATCTGCAGCATCATTACCCCATTGCCAAGCATCATCGTTACCAGTGTTTAGGGTGAATTCATACGGATCGTAATAGTGTACTTCCATTAACATTCTGTTTTCCACAGTATCTTCTGGAAGAGTTGCATAATCAACCGTATAATCAATATTGGTATTGAATCCTTGAATTACCAAGTATCTGTATGCATTTCTACCTCCGGTTGCTCTTACGGTGTTGATGAAGGTTTCGTTGAAACTATTCTGAACAGTATAATATTCTTCCGTAGGCTCACTATAATCTCCTTCAACCATCACTTCGTTGGTACCAGCGAACAATAAATGATAATCGTAATCTCTAAAGTTAATGGCAATTTGTTGCCACATAATGTTCAAACGGTTGTTTACATATTCCTGATCTGCATACGTAGGTTGCATCCATCCATTATCCCAGTGGATATTCACAATGGCATACATATCGTTATCAACTACATAGTCTACTACTTGTTGCACACGAGCCATCCAGGTTTCTGAAATGGTAAAATTTTCGGAATCTGAAAATTGACTCCAGGCCACAGGAATACGCACTGTGTTAAATCCAGCTTCTTTTATAGCTAAAATAAGTTCTTCGGTGATATACGGATTTCCCCAGGCAGTTTCTCCTCCAACGGCATCTAGCGAGTTTCCAATATTCCAACCTAAGCCCATAGTTTCTGTCAATTCTACCGCCGTCATTTCGCTCATTAAGGTAGCATCGTCTGGAATGTTTTCTTCAACAGGTTCTTCAATTGGTTCTTCTTCTTCTCCAGCTTCTTGAGTTACTGTAATAGTAATGCTTTCGTCTTCATCAGATACGGTAATTGTTCCGCTTCTTTCTTCTGTAACCGTGTTGGTTGCAGCTTGTACATTTAAACTTTTATAACCAGTACCTGAAGTTTCAGTGAAAGAAATCCAGTCTGCATCTGCAGTAATAGTCCAGGATTCAGTGGCGTTTGTTTTAATATTAAGAACTTTATAACCTCCCGTAGCTGTATAGGAAAATGAATCTGGAGTAACCGATAAAACAATGTTTGTAGTATCGTCATCATCGTCGCAAGCGGTTGTAAACATTAGCATTGCTAAGGCAACCATTAATAAACTACTGTACTTAAATATGTTTTTCATGTGAGTTTGTTATTTAATTTTGATTGTAATTGTTTCTGAAATATTTCTGGATGAATTTCCAATGTTGAAAGTGTAAGCTCCTTTTTCTACTTCCCATTTTTTAGAATCTACATTGTAGAAGGCTAACTCTTTTACAGGAATAGCTACCGTTACGGTATTGCTTTCACCCACTTTAATTGTTGTTTTATTGAAACCTTTCAACTCTTGCGCAGCACGTTGTACTTTAGAATCTTTCTTAGACATATATACTTGAACGACTTCTTTACCGTCAACATCACCTGTGTTTTTTACATCTACTGAAACAAAAATGGTGTCAGCTTCTGTATATTCAGTTTTGTCTGTTGCTGGATTGGTCATTTCAAAATTAGTGTACGAAAGTCCGTAACCAAAAGGATACAATGGAGCTACGTTTTTAGTATCAAACCAACGATATCCTACTAAAATTCCTTCGTCATAAGAAACCGTTTCATCTCCAGGGAAACTATTGGTAGCGTGTGCAGGTGAATCGTCAATAGAAATTGGCATTGTCCATGGTAATTTCCCAGATGGATTTACAGTTCCTAACAACACATCAGCTAAAGCATTTCCGCCTTCAGAACCATTGAACCAAGACCAAACAACAGCTTTTGATTGTTCGGTAACTTCTTTGATATCAAAAGGAGCTCCGGCAATGAAAACCACTACAGTATTTGGATTAACCGCTAATACTTTTTCAATCAATTCTTTTTGTCCGAATGGTAAATCTAAATTAGCTCTGTCCGATGCTTCGGTTTCATAATCACGGTTAGAACCTGCAAAAATTACAGCAACGTCTGAATTTTTAGCTGCATTCACAGCTTCTTCCACCATTTTTGGGTCTAAGTCGTTAATAGGAACCGGACCGTTTAAAGTAATGTCTCCTAAAACTGCTTTTTTATTTTCTGAATAACGTTCTTGGTATCCTTCAGCATAATTGATCTGAATTCCTTCCGGAAGGCGATTTTTCAAACCTTCTAAAGGAGTCACCTCTCTTTTGGTTTTTACTCCGGCACCGAACCCGCCTAAAGCATTTTTCTTCATGGCGTTGTTACCAATCACCGCAATACTTTTCACACCGTCTAATTGAAGTGGCAGGGTATTGGCTTCGTTTTTCAATAATACAATGCTTTCCGCAGCAATATTATAAGAATCTTTATAATGTGCTTCGGTACTAATGCTTCCTTTGGCTCTTCCTTTATCGTCTACACTTTTGATGGTGTACATCAATTGTAGAATCCTTTTAACTGATTTGTCTAATTCTTTTTCATCGATTTTTCCGTTTTTCACGTCTTCGATCAAAGCATCACCATAGTAGAATTCGTTGAATGGTTTTGGAGTTCCCATTTCTACATCGGTACCAGCTTCTAAGGCTTTTTTGGTATCGTGAACCGCAGCCCAATCCGAAATTACAATTCCTTCAAATCCCCATTCATCACGTAAAACTTTATTCAGCATATAATCGTTTTCACAAAGATATTCCCCACGGAATTTGTTGTAAGCGCCCATCATACTGTACGCATCCGCTTCTTGAACAGCTGCTTTGAAAGCTGGTAAATAAATTTCGCGCAGCGTACGTTCATCAATCTGAACATCTACATAATCTCTGTGTGTTTCCTGATTGTTCGCTGCAAAGTGCTTCACACAAGCTGCCACATCATTTTCTTGCAATCCAACAACAAAAGGAACGGCCAATTTCTTATTTAGAAACGGATCTTCTGTAAAGTATTCGTAGGTTCTACCACCTAGCGGAGTTCTGATGATGTTGATCGCAGGCGATAACAACACATCTTTGTCTCGGGCAATAGATTCTTCACCCACGCTGTGTCCAAATGTATAAGAAAGCTCCGGACTCCAAGTAGCCGCCACACTTCCTGCAGCAGGGTAGTAGGTTGCAAAATCGTTATCCCAACCGGCTGGTGCCCATGAATTACGAGAAATTTCTTCACGAACTCCTAAAGGTCCATCGGCCATGGTAAGTTCTGGTATGCCCAAACGTTCGATAGCAGCGGTAGCAAACATGGAATTTCCGTGTAGCATTCCTGCTTTTTCTTCTACCGTCATTTGCGCAATCAAACTATCAATTTTGGCATCAAAATCATGGGTAATTGGAGTTCCCTGATAGCTTTCTGCCACGTAAGTTGGAGCAGTTGCTGCTTCTGGTTTTTTATCAGTATCGCAAGAAGCTAGTAAGGTTGCTGCAATAGCGGAGGCGTATATCAAATTATTTTTCATGGTTTGCTATAGTGTTTTTACTGTTATTGTTTTTTTAAGTTGAATATTGTCAGATGCTTTTCCTACTAAGATTTGAATACGTTCGGGTTCTAATACAAAAGCTTGTTTGGCTACATCCCAATACCTTAAATCGTTTGCGTTAAGTGTTAAAGTAATTTCTTTTGAAGTTTCTTTTTTAATGAACACACGTTGGAAAGCTTTCAGCGCTTGCTGTGGTCGTGTTACTTTTGAATTTAGATGTTTTATATATAATTGAACTACTTCTTCGCCATCGTAATTTCCGGTATTTTGAACCGTTATGGATACTGAAATGGTTTGATCCGACTTCAATGTATTTTCGGAAACCTGAAGCTTGCTATACTTAAAATCAGTATAACTTAATCCATGTCCAAAAGCATACAAAGGATCTTTTTCAGCATACATATAGGTGCGTCCATTACGAATGTTGTAATCCATTAAATCGGGTAAGTCATTGATGTCTTTTACCCAAGTTTGTGTCAATCTTCCAGCAGGATTGTAATTGCCAAACAATACATCGGCCAAAGCAGTTCCTAGTTCCTGACTGTTTTGTGTCATGTGTACAATAGCCGGTACATTTTCTTGTGTCCAATTGATAGCATACGGAAAACTACTAATCAAACAGACTACGGTTTTTGGGTTGGCAGCATACACAACCTTTACCAAATCTTCGTATTCTGAAGTTAAAGATTGACGATCTACCGCTTCTTTTCCTTCACTTGGCACCGGACATTGCGCCCAACCTGCATTACAAGTTGCATGATTTCCGATAAAAATCAATGCAACATCAGCTTCGGCTGCAATTTTAGCTGCTTTACCATCTGCATTGTTTTTGGCAACGAGCAATTCAACCGAGTCGCCAACTTTTGCTTTGATACCTTCTAAAGCCGAAATAGTGTAGGGCGGTGTACCGCTGTACCAATCTAGCAACACTTCATCGGCACGAGGACCAATAATGGCTATTTTGGTAAGTTTCTTTTGGTTTAACGGAAGTAACTTTGCTTTCGGATCGTTTTTCAATAAGACGATTGATTTCTGAGTAGCTTCCAATGCCAATGCTTTGTGTTTATCAGAATTCCAAGGATCTTCATCAGTGTCTTTTCCAATATTTGCATACGGATTGTCTTCAGCATTATCTAACATTCCCAATTTCAACATCACTCTAAAATCGCCTTTTAAAACTTCGTCAATTTCAGCTTCGGTGAGATAACCGTTAGCCAAAGCGCCATAAACAGCTTCTGTATATTCATCTAAAAACTGATTAACGCCAGCTTTAATGGTTGCCGCAGCGCCTAGAAATTTATCTTCATAATAGTGGTGATCTGATAATAGTAATTGAAATGCGCCGCCATCGGTACAAATAATTCCGTTTTGTCCCCATTCGTTCACCGTGATGTCTTTTAACATAGGATGCACCATCGCCGGAATGCCATTTACTTTGTTGTAAGCCGCCATGTAAGCGCGGGAACCACCTTGTAAAATGCCCATTCTAAATGGAACCGAATAATATTCGCGCCACAAACGCTCATCAAAATCAGAAGAAGTATAAGTTCTGCCGTCTTCGTTAGAATTGGCTAAAAAGTGCTTCATTAACGAAGCAGTTTGCCAGTACTTTTCATGAGTTCCTTGCAATCCTTTTACAAAAGCAACGGTTAGGCTTCCTGTTAAAAACGGATCTTCTCCGTAGCTTTCTTCGGTGCGTCCCCATCTGGGATCACGCGCCAAATCTGCATTCGGAGCTCTTACTACGAGTCCGCCTCTTCCGTATTTTTGATAGGCAAAACGTGTTTCGTACCCTTCTGCTTCAGCCACTCTTTGTAACAAATCGGTATCCCAGGTTTCCCCTAAACCATAGGCTTGCGGAAACTGAGTTGTAGGTTGCGGAGCTTTGGTTTTACTGTCCCATTCAGCAGGTCCGCCCAAAGCCAAGCCATGCAAACCTTCTACATGTTCGGTTCCTTGAACGCCTAATCTTGGTACGGAAGGATTGGTACTTAAGCATTGTACTTTTTCATCTAGCGTCATTAGTGACAACAAGTTTTCAATACGTTTTTCTGAATCTAAGTTTGGATTCTGAAACGGATATGGAACGTCTTGTGCCCAGCTATTGCAGATGCAGGTTAAAAAGAAACAATATGTAAGAATGTTTTTCAATTCAACAAGTTTGAAACCGGATGCTTATGAAAACATCCGGTTGAATGATTTATAATTTTTTGAAACGAATGGCTGCTCCACCACCAGCACCTAAATGCAATGGTAATTTGTCTGTAGCTTTCACTTCTTTTTTAGAAATTCCAACTGCTGCAGGATTGTTATCAATATCAGTTCCTTCAGCATCTGTGTACATTTGCGCTTCGTAAGTTCCTTCACCTAAGAAAGAAAGATCTAATTCAAAATCTCTTGCTTTTTTGTTGGTGATACTTCCTAAATACCAATCATCAGAGTTTAAATCTTTACGAACGGTAGTTACGTATTCGCCAATTTCAGCATTTAAGACTTTAGTATCTTCCCAATCTGTTGGAACATCGGCTAAGAATTGAAATGCAGGATGCCCAATATAGTTTTCTGGTAAGTCGGCCAACATTTGAATAGGAGAGTAGATAACCACGTATAAAGCCAATTGTTTTGCAGCTGTAGAGTTGATTCTACGATTGTTGAAACCTTTGGTTTCCATGATATCTAAAACTCCTGGAGTAAAGTCCATTGGTCCGGCTAACATTCTTGTGAATGGTAACAATACCGTGTGATTTGGAGGATTTCCTTCGCTCCACGCATTGTATTCTTGTCCTCTTGCACCTTCGCGTGCCATCATGTTAGGATAGGTTCTACGCTCTCCGGTATCTTTGATAGGCTCGTGGAAGTTTACAGTCAATTGGTATTCCGCTGCTTTTTCTAAAACCCAACGGTAATATTCTACACCAAACTGACTTCCGTGCCATTCTTTCATGTTTAGTTTATCACCAACCTGACCAATTTTTACATCGTGAATGCCTAAGTCTTTATACAACTGCATTCCGGCATCAATTTGTTTTTTGTAGTTGATAATGTTCGATCCTGTTTCGTGATAACCAATAATTTTTACATCATTTTTGTTTGCAAAATCCACTACAGTTTGATAGTCAAAATCATCTGTTGGTTCTGTAAAACTGAATTCATGCATTTTGTTTTCGTACCAAGCTGGTGTCCAACCTTTGTTCCAACCTTCTATCAACATATGATGAATACCTAGCTCATTAGTTTCTTTGATATCCTGAATACAATTTTCAGTACTGGCTCCGTGTTTTGGACCTTCCCAGAACGTGTATTTGCTAATGTGCATTCCCCACCACATTCCTGTGTATTTGTAGGTTTCAATGTAGCTTAGGTCTTCTAGTTTGTTAGGTTCGTTCAAATTCAAGATCAAATAAGACTCTACTAAATCTCCAGGTTTTTGACCAATTTGTAACGTTCTCCATGGGGTTTGAAAGCTTTCTGTAGTTCGTACTTTTACACCATCATGCCAAGGCATTAAATCTAAATCTAACTTGGTTCCTTCTTTTTTGGCAATCGTATAACTCGCATAGTTTTTCAAATCAGCTTCGTGAAAACTTAAGTACAAACCATCATCACTTTTAATGGTGTATGGCGTATGTACAGTATCGATAGCGCTTACTTTTGTTTGGGTAAATAAATGCTCGTATCGGTTTGATTTGTAGGCAGGAATCCACCAAGAATCTCCATCATCTTTTAAATTGAATTCAGTCAATTCATTCATGATAATGATGCTGTCATTTACGCCTTGTTTAGGGAAAACATATCTGAAAGCAATTCCGTCATCAAAAGCACGAAATTCAATATCTAGTTTTCTTTTTTTCTCTGTTTTTTCCTGAAGGTGAACCGTTAATTGGTTGTAATGATTTCTGATGTTATGTTTTTCTCCCCAAACCTGTTCCCAAGTTTCATCAAAGGAAGACTCTTCGGTATCTATAATTTCTAGATTCGAAGCAATAGAATCTTGGTCTTTGAAAACAAAACCTAGTTTTGAGGGCGTAATAACCGAAGTTTCTCCGTGTTTAACGGAATACGTTGGGAAATTGTTTTCTAATGAAAATGTAATGGCATTTGCACCTTCCGGAGAAGCAACTGTGAATGTTTTCTCTTGGGTAGTTTCTTGTGAACAAGAAACAATTGCCAGTGCCAAAGTAGAAATTACTAAAGATTTTTTAATCATTTTGGTAGCTGTTTTGTGTTTGTGTTTTTTATGAAAGCAGCAGTATCCTGAAACGAATAAACCCTTAAAAATGTTTCAGAATACTGTGATGCTTCTTGTTTTATTTTATCCATTCTATTTTGAAGGATGTTTGACCTTCTAATGGATTATTGTTCAATTCAAATTTGTTTCCTTTTTTGCTTACTTCTATAGTTTGAAGCGCTTCGCCGTTTGGTAAATACACAATTCCGCTAGCTGTATTTGTAGCTTCATCTGCATACACTTTCAAGGTTAATTTACTCCAATCCATGTCTTTTGTAGTTTGTGCCAATTTAATATGTGGTAGTACTGTTCCACTTTTCACCAAAGCAATGATCGGAATATCACCAGCTTTGATTTTGTGCCAACCTGCTTGGTATACTTTCTTGGTTTGATAATCTATCCAAGTTCCTTCTGGAAGGTATACATCACGCTCGGTTTCTTCTTCGAAAAGTGGAGCTACTAACATGCTGCTTCCAAATAAATATTCGTTGTCTACCAACCAAGATCCTGCATCATCTGGATATTCTACAAAAAGAGCACGCATCATAGGTAAACCTTTTTCAGAACTTTCTTTGGCTTGCGCGTAGATGTATGGCATTAATTCGTAACGCATATTATCTGCTTTGCGGAAACCTTCTAAAAAGTCTTTGCTGTATTCCCATGGCTCTGTTGGTGGTTCTCCGTGGCTACGTACGTGTGATGTTAACATGCCAAACGGTGTCCATCTTCTGTACAAAGCTTCTGGAGATTTGGTAACAAATCCACCTACATCATGACTCCAAAAACTGAAACCACTCAACCCAAGTGATAACCCTGCGCGCAGCGTAGCAGACATTGCAGTGTTGGTTGTAGCCGCATCGCCACCCCAATGAAGTGGATAGCGTTGACTACCAGCCCAAGTACTTCTAGCCCAAATAAGCGTATATCCTTTTTCTTTTTTAGTAATATCGGCAACCGCTTTGTTGTAACGTAGCGGATATAAATTGTGCTCGTAAAAGCCAGTTCTGCCATTGCTGTAAATGCCGCTAACAGGTGCTGCTTCTCCAAAATCAACTTTGAAAACACTCACACCTTGATCAAATAAATGTTTCAATTTTCCTTGATACCAATCAACAGTTTCAGGATTTGAAAAGTCTAACACCGCATCTTCGTACGGAATGTTTCCTTTTCTGTCTTTTACTGCATAACCATTTTCAACAATTTCATTAAACAAGGTGTTTTTTGGTGTGAAGTAAGGTAGTTGCCATAAACATACATGGAAACCATCGTCTTTCATGTCTGAAAGCATGTCTACAGGATCATTGAAACGTTCGGAAGCAAACTCGTAATTGTTTCTCCAATCCACATCAAACCAACCGGTATCAAAGTGAATTACATCACTTGGAATTTTATATTTGCGAAGGTTTTTAGCAATAGCTCTTCCTTCATCTTCAGAAAAATAGGTGATTCTACTCATCCAAAAACCGAACGACCAAAGTGGTGGCATGGCTGCTTTTCCGGTTAAATCGGTATACTCGTCTAAAATATCTTTTGGTTCACCAAGGAAGAAGAACAAATCGGCAACATCATCACCAATCATCATTTTGTTGGCACCACTAAAATATTTACCAAAATCTACAGTGATAGGAGTAGAGGTGTGCATGAAAACGCCATATCCGCGGCTACTCATGTAAAATGGAATAGGCTTGTACATGGTTTCGTTTTGCACGCCATTAGCATCGTCGGTGTACAGAACTACTTTTTGTCCGCGCTTATTGAATTGCGTAAACGATTCTCCACAACCAAAGATTTTTTCATCCGGTTGCAAGCTCATTACAGCCGCATAACTTCTGCTGTAATCTTCGTTTCTTCTTACGTATGAAAATGGTAAAACAGGCGTATAGGTATTTTGCACATCGCTATTGTGTAAAGTACTAGTTAGCAATTTTCCTTTTTCATCATAAATATTGATGTGCCATGGTTTGCTAATGATTTCCACTTTTCCATGATCACTTGTATACGTGTATCCTTCAGCAGTTTTTTGAGATTTCCATAACTCTGGATGGTTTGGAGCCACGCCGTCTACCAACATTAAAGATTCCTCTGGTTGATGGAATTGCGGACCCGATTCCATTTTGATGCGAACCGTTCTATCTGATACAAACTGAATTTGAAAAGGCAATTCTGGCGAAACAGCATATTCTGTAGCAGGAAATTCGTTGGCTGGAATAGAATCTGGTTTCATCAACATATTGTTGAATGCCTGACGCGTTTTGTACTCGTAACGCTTATATTTTACAGTTCCTTTTCCTGTGGAAGGATCGAAAGAAGTCAATTCATCTGCAAAATAAAAGGTGTTTTGGTAGTTCTCAAAATCTTTACTCACATCAATCGGCTCGTTGAGCGTTTGGCCATTCTGAATCTGTGCATTTACAGACCCAATTCCGGCCAAGCCCATAAAGGCGAGTGAAATTTGAAGTAGGGTTATTCTTTTCATATTGTTTGCTGTTTGTTTTATAGTTTGTTCAATGTTAGTAAGAACACATCGTTTTCGCGCATTGGAATTTCTACCGTATGTTTTCCACGTTTTTTGATGGTGATTTTTTCAACCTTTTCCGGTGCTCCGTTACTAATTTCTTTTAGTTCAGAAACCTGACTTCTAGTTAATTGATCAGGTGCTCCCATTTCAATGTAACGCGTGTAAGGATCGTTTTTCTGAAAACCAACCTGATATGTTTTTACTTCATAGGTTCCTTCTGGAAGGTGTTTCAAATCAACCGTCACAGTTCCTTTGGCTTTTGCTGGTAATTTTTGCGAATAATAGGTTTGATTCAATTCGGTATCTTTTGGAAGCGTATACGTGAAATCCCAAAACAACACTTGTACATTTCCGGAAGCATCTATAGTAGCGAACGATTCAGCATCTTCATTGCTTAATTCTGTTGTTCCTAATCCGTTCAAAAACTCATAAGCATAATAAGCCGATTTTTTGATGCCTTGCGTGTTCATTAAACCAAAACCACCATGAAAAGGAGTAAATCTTGGTCCGGCTTCTTCAAAAATATCAGTGAAAACCCAATACGACATGGAGTTGGCAGCCGGGCCAATTTGCTTGATCTTTTGAAGAATATAGGCTGCTTGGTGGTAACTATCATGAATAGGATCTGCAGGAGTGTACGAAGAACTCCATTCGGTGTAGTGCAATTCTAAGTTTTGTTTAGAAAGGCTGTCCATCTTTTTACGAACGTTGATCACTTCACCACTAACGCTCATTTCATCCTCATTTAACACGGTTCCAGAGGTTCCAAACTCATCTAAGAAACCTTGTTTTACACCATAGGAATGCGTAGAAATATAATCGATAGGAACGTTTTTTTCATTGGTATATGCAATAGTTTCTTCAACCCAACCATTACCGGCAGTTGCTGGTCCACCAATTTTGTATTCAGGATTTACGCTCTTTACGGCTTCGGCAGTGTATTTGTAAAGTTTGAAATATTCTTCTTGTGTTCCAGCCCAAAATCCGTCTAAATTTGGTTCGTTCCACACTTCAAAATACCAGGTTTTTACTTCTTCAACCCCGTAACGTTCTGTCCAGTGATTTACCATGTCTGTCACCAACGCTTTCCATTTTTCATAATCGTTCGGTGGCGTGATGTTTCCTTTCCACCAGAAAATAGTTTTATCGCCACTGGCTAAATAATTAGGCATAAAACTGATCTCAACAAAAGGTTTCATTCCAATTTCCAGAATGTAGTCATACAACACATCGATGTATTGATAATTGTATTGTGGATTTCCTTTTTCGTCTAATTTATACACGCCCATATCATCGGTTAACAAGCCATGCATTCTTATGTATTTAAAGTCACAATCTTTTTTAACTTCGGAGAGTTGCTGTTGCCAATCGGCACGTAAACCTTCGTTGGCTCTTCCGGCACCAATACACTCTTTGAACATGGTGTTCAACGGACCTTCAGTTTTGTTATAATCTAACGAAATAGTGCGTTGCTGTGCTTGAACTAAAAAAGTAAGACAGCCTAAAATAGAAGCGAGTATGTGATTGTTTTTTTTCATACTGTTTGCTGTTATTTCGTTGTTATAGAAATGGTATTTGTTGCTAAGCCATCAGCGCTTGCTGTTAGTTGAATGGTTCCTGCTTTTTCTGTACTTTGTACAATCACCAAACATTTTCCGTTAAGCGCTTTATGAGAAGTGCCTTTGAATGATTCGTGATTGGTAGGATCTCCACTGGCAACGCCCACAATTTCTCCCGGACCTTCTACACTAAAGCTAATTTTATGGTTAGCTCTTGGCGCTATTGTGCCGTTTTTATCTGTAATATTTACTGTAATAAACGAAAGATCGGAACCGTCTGCAATGATATTTGTTCTGTCGGCAAGCAGTTCTAATTTTGCAGGTACATCGGCCGTTTTTATTTCGGTTTCTTTGACAATGTTTTCATCTTTTCTAGACACTGCTTTAAGTGTTCCGGCTTTAAAAGGGAAGCGCCACATTACGTGTAAATCATCACCTTTTTTGCTTTTCACACCCATGGATTTTCCATTCAGAAATAACTCAACTTCGTCTGCATGGTTGTAATACGCCCACACATCTACCGTTTGACCTTCTTCCCAATTCCAATGTGGTAATAAATACAGTACATCTTTATCTGTCCATTCACTTTGATACATATAATAAACATTTTTTGGAAAACCAGCCAAGTCTACAATTCCGAAATACGAACTTCTCGATGGCCATTCGTACGGAGTAGGTTCACCAATGTAATCGAAACCTGTCCAGACGAACATTCCTGATAAGAAATCATGTTTTTTGATGACTTTCCAGGTAGTTTCATGCAACGAACCCCAAGGCGTTCTCACTTGGTCGAAAGCAGAAACGGTGTTGTCATCGTTTCCGTCTGTGAATTTGATATCCCAACGAACCGGCCAAATTTTGGTAGTATCCGAAGGAAATTCGTAATATCCTCTGGTTTGCAAGCCAGAAGTAGTTTCGGTAGCAATGAAAGGCGTATTAGGGAAATTCACCTGATGTTTAGGATAAGTTTGATGCGCATAGTTATAACCGATGATATCTAAAGCGCCAGAACCAGCTAGTGCGTTTGGTTTATCAGCTGTATTTTCGAATTGAACAGTTACACTTTCGTCGGTTACGTGAACTGGTGGATTCATCGCAGCTGTTACGTAGCGTGTAGTATCTAGATTTTTAACAATTTTTGAAAGTTCACGACCAATTTCGGCACCGCGCTCGCTCCATTGTTCCGGGATTTCATTACCAATACTCCACATGAATACACTTGGATGATTTCGATCTCTAAGAATTAAATCTTCTAAATCTCTTTTGTGCCAAGCTTCCCAAAAGTTGGCATAATCATAGGTGGTTTTCTTTTGTTCCCACATGTCATAGGCTTCGTCCATGACAATGAATCCCATAGAATCACACAGATCTAATAATTCTGGAGCAGGAGGGTTGTGAGAAGTTCTGATACCATTCACACCCATATCTTTCATAATTTGTAATTGACGCTCTAGCGCTCGTGTATTTATAGCGGTACCAAGTGGACCTAAATCGTGGTGTAAACACACACCTTTGATTTTTACTTGTTCGCCGTTTAGAATGAATCCTTTTTCAAGATCAAATGTGAAATTTCTGATTCCGAAAGGGGTTTTATATTCGTCAACCAAGTTTCCATCTGCATAGATTTCTGTAATTGCCGTATACATTTCAGGATGCTCTGGAGACCATAACGAAGGATTTTCTATAGTTCCTTCCGTACTGATTTTCAAATGTTCATTACCAGAAATGGATTTTTTAATTTCAGAAAATGATACTATTTCTGAGTTATCTTTATAGATGGTTGTTTTGGTTGTAATGTCTTTTTTATCAGGATAATTATTTGCAATGGTTACTTGCAGATTTACGCTTGCCGATTCTTTATTTACCATTGGCGTGGTAATAAAAGTTCCCCAATGTGCTACGTGTATTTTATTTGTAGTTTTTAACCAAACATTTCGGTAGATTCCACTTCCGGAATACCAGCGAGAGTTGGGTTGATTGCTGTTGTCTACTTTTACCAGAATTTCGTTTTTCTGATCTCCGTAGTTGAGGTAGGGAGTAAGGTTGTATTCAAAACTACTATAGCCATTTGGTCTCTTGCCCAAATAATTGCCGTTTATCCAAACTTCACTATTCTCATACACACCATCAAAAGCTATAGAAGTAAGTTTGGTACTATCATCTACCGTAAATGTTTTTTTGTACCACGCTAAACCACCACGCAACGCTCCACCACCAAATCCGGTAGGGCTATTGATATCAAAAGGTTGTTCAATACTATAGTCGTGTGGGAGATTCAAGTTTCTCCAAGTTGTACTATTGGAGATAGTATCGTTATCGGTACTATCGTTCAAATGAAATTGCCAGTTGTTGTTGAAACTAACTTTTCTTTCTTGAAGCAGTTTTACTTCTTTACCAGAATTGCACGCTGATAAAGAAATAAAAATTACTAAAAAGGTAATTGGTTTTATGAGTGATTTTAGGCTATTCATTTGCTTTATGAATGTTAATAAGCAATGGCAATAGGTAAAAAACTATTGCCATTGCTGTTTTATTTAATTAGTTAATTATGATAGAATCTACAGTTGCTGTAACTGTTGAAAGGTCTGTAATGTCTGCAGCTAAACCTACAATATCAACTACAAATACTACACAACCGTCTGCACTTGATCCTGGAGTATAGCTTACAGTATACGTTCCGTCACCGGTTACAGAAATAGCATCTCCATTTCCTTGCGGACTCCAATCTGAATCTGCATAATAGATAGAAGTGCTATAGTCTCCGGTTACGCCAGTTCCACTAATGGTAAATGTAACTTCTACAGTGTTATCAAAAACAAAGTCACTAGTATTCACTGGAGGAGTGGTAGCAGTAGTACCATATTCGTTATAGATTTCGATACGGAAATTTCCATTTTCTTCGATATCTCCATAAGTAATTAATGCGTTGTCTACGTCTACTTCGGTATCTTCACCTTCTACAGGATCTCCGCCGCTACCGCCGCTGATTTCATTATTAATAACATAATGGTATGCTAACCATTGGTCACTTGAAGCATCATAGGTAGTACCGAACCAAAGTCCGAAACTCTCAAAATCATCTGGTACAGCTTTGATAACTGTAAAGGTAGCAGCTGTAGGCGTCATCCAACTGTCACTATTTCCTATCAACGTGCCATCATCACTTAATGTAATTTCATTGGTACTTTCATTGATGGTAAATGTTCCGGTAGTTTCAACTCCGTTTTCATTTTTCAGGTAATTTTGAGTACCTCCATATTGGTCAAAACGAATGTAAGATTCAGAAGCAATAGTTGCCCAAGCATCATTCCAACCCCAATCGTAAGAATCATTTGCAGAAGAAGTCCATCCGTTTCCGGCAGTGATCCAATCCACAGGGTTTCCACTTCCATCTAATTTCCAATATCTACCGGCAGCTGCACCGCCTGTAAGAATATCTAATAACTCACCAGCTTCAAACGTAGGTTCAAAACCTTCATCTGGTTCCACAATTTCTTCTTCTGGAGTCCAGTTGTCACTATATTCTTGAGTAATGAAGTTATAGACAAGTAAAGCAGCACCTTCACATTCATCTTTTCTAAGAACAGCCAACTGCATAGTATCTTCAGTTAGAGAGAATATTTTGATATCTCCCCAATTTGCTACACAAGCATCTCTACCGCTATCATGTAAAATAGTAGCGTCTGTTGTAGAAAGTGTGTATTCATCTGGGTCTAAATAATAGGTTCCGGATTGTGAACCAAGAGCAGGAATAGTTAAATGTTCTACTTCTAAATATGGACCACCGTCTAAGCTGAATGTCATGCTACCAAAGTCTGCAGCATCCATTAACCAAGTGTTTCCAGACCACTCTGGATTCCAGTTCCAACAGTCTTCACCATAACATCCATCTTCTCCACCTTCTAACCAACCATTATCGGTTCCGTAGAAATAAAGTGGACCATCAAAATATTTAGAAACACCATCGGCATCTAGATCTAGTAACCAAGTTTTACTGTTACCAACACCACCAGAGATGTTTTCCCAAAGTTCGTCTTCGATATAGTTGAAATTATCAGAAGTTACCGTGAGCGTAACAGGATCTGCTTCTACCAAACCACCATCTGTCATTGCAGAGAATTGAATGGTATAATCACCTGCAAAAGCGTAGTGTATTGTATCTATAGCTCTGGTAGACCTACCTGTACCGTAATCCCAAACCGGGATGGTTTCTTCTGTATTGTTGATAAGAATAATGGTATTACCACCTTCGTCTATCGAATAATCTTGAATGATCTCAAAATCCAGATCAGATGCATCTAGTTTTGTACCCAAGTCAAAATCTTTGTCTCCACAGGAAGTAGCTATTAAACTAATTCCTGCCAAAAGAAATGCGTATTTATATAACTTTTTCATTGTTCTTTACATTTATAGTTTAGCTAAGTATTACCAACCGTTGTTTTGTTCTAAAACACCGTCAGACAGCGTAATCTGTGTATTTGGAATTTGCTGTAAACCTTCGGTTTCCTGAATTTTAGAAGCCGATATCGTTTTGGTTACTTCCACACCACCGTTTAATAGAGTAGTACTGGTTGCAATAGTGTTTGCAGCTGTGCTCACACCTTGACGTAATAGATCCCAATAACGAACTCCTTCAAGAGCGAATTCTTTATGTCTTTCTTTCATAAGGTTTGTAGTATTCACAGGAATTTGCGTGTAACTATCACCCATTGCACGTTCTCTAACCATATTGAAATAACTCTGAGCGTTACCACTACCAAGTTCAGCAGCCATTAACAATACATCGGAATAACGAATAACAAAATAATCTTGGAATTGACCAATCATAAAGTCATCACCACCCAAAATAACAGCAGCACTGTTAAGGTTTCCATCTTCATCATACGCCAACATTGGAGCATATTTCTTGTTGTAATAACCCGTATATTCTCTTTGTTTATCAATATTTGTAAATGGAATTTCCTCTTCATCTAAAGCGATTACAGAAGCTTCTTGTCTGCTATCGCCATCATTATAAAGATCATATAGATCTGAGTTTACAGTAACTCCCCAACCATTTCCATAAGGATAATAGGAGAACTCACGCATACCAAACATAACCATCCAGTGGTTACCATCAGTATTTCCATCATAGTCACTAGTGTATGTGAATTTAACAGAGAAAACAACTTCTTCATTATCTTCACCAGCGTACGTATCTGGAGATGCTGCTGGCCATAATGTATTGAAATCGCTTACAAGGCCGTGACCACTATTGTCAATAACATCTTCAAGGTGTTGTAAAGCTTCTGACTGAGAAACTAAACCAACCAAATCAGACTGTCCGTAATAGCCAGTGTAGTATAAATATACTCTTCCTAGCATAGATTTTGCTGCCCATTTTGTAATTCTACCATGCGTAGTTGAACTATAAGTTACGTCTTCTAAGTTTTCCGCAGCAAATAAAAGATCTTGAGCTATTACTGTATATACTTCATCTGGTTCTGCTTGAGGTAAATTCTCTACAGATGGTTCTGTAAGTAAAGGAACATTACCAAATAAACGTACCAAGTCAAAATACATATAAGCTCTTATAAACCTTGCTTCACTTTCGTAAATAGGGCGTAGCTCTTCACTCCCTGTCCAATCTATATTGTCTAAGTTTTGTAATAATGTATTACATCTAAAAATAGCAGCATAGTATTTTGTCCAAGTATCATCATAGATATCTACATAAGACGGAGCTCTTGTAGGGTCAAACTCATCAATGGCTTGATAGTTATAGGCATCTGAATTACCAACACCACCATAACAGTCATCTGATAAAATTTCTGAAGCCAATGCAAACGGTGTTCCCGAAGCACCTTCTGCAATCTGCATTCCGTCATAACAACCAACAAGGGCGTCATAAGCTTCACTTGGTGTTGTATAGAAATTACTGCTGGTAAGCTCTGTCATTGGTTCGGTATCTAAGTAATCTTTAGAACAAGAACCTAATGAAAGCATTGCTACTGCTGCTGCGTATATTGTTATCTTTTTCATCTTGCTTTTAGAATTTAATATTTAGTCCCACCATATACGTTTTTGGACGTGGGTAATATCCAACATCTACACCGGAAGAAAAGTTATATTCATCCGTTGAAACTCCGTAACCAACTTCTGGATCCATACCTGTATATTTTGTAAATGTATACAAGTTTAAGGCAGAGAAGTAAACTCTTAATTGACTTGCAAAGAAGTTTTCTTTCTTGATCACTTTGGCAATATCAAACCCTAAGGTAACGTTGCTGATTCTTAAGAAATCTCCATCTTTTACATAAATGTCAGAGAATTTGGTGTAGTTTCTATTGTCAAGGGTTAATCTAGGTAAATCGTTAGACGATCCCGGACCATGCCAACGGTCTAAGTATTCTCCTGAATAATTAGCATAAGCACTAGATTGATTTCTGTAAGATTGAACAATTTGATTTCCTGCAACACCATTGGTTTGAATAGAAAGATCAAATGCTTTGTAGTTTGCACCAATGTTGAAACCATAGTTTAATTTAGGCATTGGACTACCAATTTCAGTTTTATCGTTGGTATCAATTACACCATCTCCGTTTACATCTACATAGATAAGATCTCCTGGTTCTGCATCTGGTAAAATTTGAGTTCCGTCTGCACCTACGTAGTTTTGAACATCTTCTTCTGTTTGGAAAACACCTGCTGTTTGGTATCCCCAGAAATAACCTAGTGGATGTCCTTCTTCAGCTCTATAAAATTCTGGAGAGTTATCCCATAATTGATTGGTTTCTCCGTGAATAATTCCGTCAGATGTAGGAATGTTTCCAACTTCATTTTTATTGAAAGCTCCATTTACACCAACGCTAAAGCTAAAGTCTTCACTCACATTTTCTCTATATGAAAGCGCTACTTCAACCCCTTTGTTTGTAATATCACCACCGTTGATGTATTGAGATTCAACACCAGAGGTAGCTAAAGTAGGAATACTGATTAACCAATCTTTTGTGGTTTTGTTATACCAGTCAAAAGCTACTTGAAGTTTTGAATTGAAGAAACGTGCATCAAAACCTAAATCTAATTGTTCTGAAGTTTCCCAAACCAAATCAGGATTTGCTAAACTGTTTGGATATGCTCCCGGAGTTTGAACTGCTTCTTCACTACCAAAATTGTAATTGGTATATGCATAAGTAATACGAGATAGGTACTGGAAGTTTCCTAAGTTTTGGTTACCCACTTGTCCCCAGCTAGCTCTCACTTTGAAATAGTCTAACCAACCTTGCGTTTTTTCCATGAAGTTTTCATTGGTCATGATCCAACCACCAGAAATAGATGGGAAATATCCCCAACGGTTTCCATCAGCAAACTGAGAAGAACCATCTGCTCTAAAGGTTACATTTAAAAGGTAGGTTTCTTTGAAGTTATAGTTAACTCTACCAAAATATGACATACGCTTGTTTTGTGCATAAGGTCCACCATTCAAAGTAATTTGTGCTCCATCAGTATTGGTTGCGTTGCTTAACCAAGCGTGAGACAAATCATTAAAAATTAAGTTTACATTGCTACCATACATAGATTCACCTTCATAGTTGTATGAAGAAGTACCTAACATAGTTTCAAAATGATGCTCATCGTTAAGATCAAAATTATAGGTAAGTAAGTTATCCCAGATCAATGATTTTGCTTTGGTCATTGTTTGGCTAGCAGTACTATACAAGTTGAAATCATAAGAAGACAATGTATAAATAGGACTAAAGGTATGCCCTTGAGATGCCGTATAATCAAGTCCTAAACTTGTTCTGAATTTTAAATTGTCTAACAATTCAAACTGCATATAAATGTTACCCAAAAGTTTTTGAGTTTCATAAGCATTTTGATTTGAATACAACATAGAAGCATATGGGTTAGAGAACCCTGCCAAATATACCGCGCTATCGCCTGAAGTATTGTAGTAATTTCCATCGGCATCATACATTGGAACTAATGGACTTGCATTGAACGCACTTCGCAAAGAGTTGTTTGCAATACCGCCAACACCAATTCCGTTGTTTTTGATGTACGCAAAACTTAAGTTTTGACCAAAGGTAATACGATCGTTATATAATTTATGATCTGAATTGAAACGGAAATTATAACGCTCATAATTAGAAAGATCTTCACCACCTACAACACCTTCTTGATTCAAATAAGAAATAGAAGAAGAGTATGAAGAAGCATCACTACCACCTGTAATACCAAGTGTGTAATTTTCTGTTTTAGCATCTGTAAACATTTCATCTAACCAGTTGGTGTTTGTTGAAATGTTAGCAATGTCTTCATTAGAAAATACTACAGAACTACCAGAATTTAAGGAAGCTTCATTAATTAATGTAGCATATTCTGTAGAGTTTAACATGTCTGTAGTTCTACCAACTTGCTGAATACCGTAGTACTGGTCAAAAGTAATTTGAGCATGGCCTTTTTTACCTTTTTTGGTAGTTACCAAAACCACCCCATTAGAAGCTTGTGAACCATAAATTGCAGCAGAAGCAGCATCTTTTAATACAGAAATACTTTCGATATCTGCATTGTTCAAATAAGAAATGTCATCTGTTAAAACTCCATCTACTACGTAAAGAGGAGAGTTACTTCCTGTAGAACCTGCACCACGAATCAATACATTGAAACCATCACCAGGTTGCCCGGATGTAGAGGTAATTTGCACCCCTGCTGTTTGTCCTTGTAAAGCTTGTAATGCACTAGTGGTACTTTGTTTTTGAAGATCATCACCAGAAACTTGTACGTTAGCTCCGGTAACTAATTCTTTCTTCTGAGTACCATACCCTACAACAATTACTTCGTCTAATTGTTGAGTATCAGAAGTTAAAACTACATCGATTGCGGTTTGACCGTTTACTGAAACTTCTTTGGTAACAAAACCAATGTAACTAAACACCAATACAGCATCGGGAGCCACACTTAAAGTGTAGTTCCCGTCAAAATCTGTAGCAGTACCATTGGAGGTACCTTTTTCCATAACACTTACTCCCGGTAATAACATTCCGTCTTCAGCTCCGGTAATTGCACCTGTTACTGTGATTTTGTCTTGTGCGTTTGCACGTTGAAAACCAAGTAAACAACCCAAAACCATCAGACAGAAAAATATTTTTCCTGGAGAGATAAGATATTTTGTTCTCATAATTAATTAAGGTTTACTGTTATTTGTTTGAAAAAAATTGAATTAAATAGCGTTTGCTATTATTTGTTCATATAGTTCTTGTTTTCCGCTTATTTGCTGAGGTTCACCGCTAGCTTTTGCAATTTGTGAAAGTTGCTCTAGTGAAAGTTCTCCTTTTTCAAAAGCAGCACCGTTACCACTGTCAAAGCTTGCGTAACGCTCTTGTCTAAGTGATTTGTATTTAGTCTCTTTTAGAATTTTATCTGCCATGATCAATCCTCTTGCAAAAATGTCCATACCAGAAATGTGTGCGATGAATTTGTCTTCTAAATCGGTAGAATTTCTTCTCACTTTTGCATCAAAGTTGATTCCTCCACCTTGAATTCCGCCACCTTCAAGAATAATCAACATAGCTTGTGTAACTTCAAACAGATCAATAGGGAACTGGTCTGTATCCCATCCGTTTTGGTAATCACCTCTGTTGGCATCTATACTTCCTAATTTACCTGCATCTACTGCAACTTGTAATTCATGTTCAAAAGTATGACCGGCTAACGTAGCGTGATTTACTTCTAAATTCAGCTTAAAATCATCCTGAAGATTGAATTTGTTCATGAAACCTAAACATGTAGCTGCATCAAAATCATATTGGTGCTTGGTAGGTTCCATTGGTTTTGGTTCAATTAAGAATGTACCTTCAAAACCATTTTTACGAGCATAATCTCTACAGATAGTTAAGAACTGAGCCAAATGTTCTTGCTCGCGTTTCATATCGGTATTTAATAAACTCATATAGCCTTCACGACCACCCCAGAATACGTAGTTTTCACCGCCTAAAGCAATGGTAGCATCAATAGCAATTTTTGCTTGTGCACCAGCATAGGCAACCACATCAAAATTTGGGTTTGTAGAAGCTCCGTTCATAAAACGAGGATTGCTAAACAGGTTAGAAGTTCCCCAAAGTAGTTTGATGCCGCTTTCTGCTTGTTTCTCTTTTGCGTAGTCTACCATCGTTTCCATACGCTTTTCGAATTCCGCTAGGGTTGGAGCTTCGTCTACTACATCTACATCATGAAAACAGTAAAAAGGAACACCAAGTTTGCTTCCAAATTCAAAAGCAGCATCCATTTTGTCTTTTGCTCTTTCTATTACGTTTTCTTTTTTGTCCCAAGCAAATGTTTCGGTTGGTGCACCAAACGGATCCCCACCTTTATTGTTAAATGTGTGCCAGTAAGCCATTGCAAAACGTAAATGTTCTTTCAACGTTTTTCCTGCAACAACTTTGTTCTCGTCATACCATTTAAAGGCTAACGGATTATCACTTTCTCTTCCTTCGAAAGCAATTTTATCTATACTTTTAAAAAATGATTGTTTGGTAGTGTCCATAATTATAGTTCTGTATTAATGTGATGTTTCCAGTTATTGTATATTTCTTTGTATTGATTTGTTAATGCAGCAGTTGGTTCTATTCGCTCTAAACATTCAAGATTTTCAAATGCTTCTTCGTAACTTTTGTAGTAACCATAACCAAAGGCAGCGCCTCTCGCAGCACCTTCGGCACCAGAAGTGTTGTACAATTCTAAAGCCGTATCGGTAGTGTTTACAAATATCTCACGGAATACGGGACTCAAGAATAAGTTGGCTTTACCAGCTTTTACCAAAGAACCCGATGCTCCAACGCTTTTCATCACGTCAAAACCAAAGTTCATGGCAAATACGATTCCTTCACAAGCAGCTCTAACCACTTCGGCAGATTGATGAATATTGAAGTTTAAATTTTGAATTCCTGAGGTTACATTCTTATTATTGAAAATACGCTCTACGCCATTTCCAAAAGGGTAGAAGCGAAGGTCTTTCGCACCGGCAGAAGTAGCCGCCGCTAAACCATTTAGTTTTTCATAATCGATGAGTGAAGTTCCGCTAACCGACATAATTTTACGTAACCATTGGTAGCAAATTCCCGATCCGTTGATACAAACCATAACCCCGTTTCTTTTTTCTTCGGGAGTATTGTTTACATGTAAAAAGGTGTTGATTCGGTTTTGTTGATCATAATTATCTTGGTCACTTACCGCATAAATTACAGCCGAAGTTCCTGCTGTAGTGGCAATTTCTCCTGGCTTTAAAACATTTAGAGATAATGCATTATTTGGTTGATCACCTCCGCGATAGGTAATCTTTACATCTTTTGAAAAACCAAGTTCCTCAGCAATAGCTGCACTAATGGTAGCTTGCTCGCCGAAGTTAGGAACAATCTCCGGAACCAATTCAGAAGGAATTTCCATTTGCTCCATAATTTCGGTAGCCAAACGTCCTTCTTTAAAATTCCATAAAGTTCCTTCTGATAGACCGGATGTACTTATTTGTGCAACACCCGAAAGTTTTGCTGCAATAAAATCACCCGGAAGCATCATATAAGCTGCTTCCTCAAGAATTTCAGGTTGATTTTCTTTTACCCATTTTAATTTTGAAGCAGTAAAATTACCCGGACTTCCTAATAAAGTTTCCTGGCAATGCGTTTCTCCAATTTGTAAATAGGATTGAGCACCAAGTACTGCAGCTCTACTATCACACCAAATGATTGCCGGTCTTACAGGATTCAAGGCTTCGTCTGTAAGTACCAATCCGTGCATTTGATATGCAATCCCTATTCCTTTGATTTTGCTTAGATCTACTTGATATTTACTGGCTAACTTTGCAATACCATCTTTGGTATATTGCCACCATAATTCAGGATCTTGCTCAGCCCAACCAAATTTAGGCGCTTTGATTTCCATTTCGAAATCGGGAGCAGTAACCGAAGCTATACAACGTCCTTTATCAGCATCTAAAACTGATAATTTAACGGAGGAACTTCCTAAATCTATTCCTAAAAAATACATAGTTTGTTGTGTAATTTTATTTTTTAAGCCAAATACTTTCGATGTCTTCTAATGTTTTTCCTTTTGTTTCAGGAACAAATTTCCAAACAATCAATCCAGATAAAACAGCCATGATACCGTAGATCCAATAAGCGAATCCATGGTGGAACATAGCGTTTAATTCTTCGTTATTATTCATTATAGGGAATGTCCAGCTTACGGTAAGGTTTGCCAACCATTGTACTGCCACAGCTACGGCCATTACACCTTTGATTCTATTTGGAAAAATTTCAGCCAATAATACCCAGGTTACAGGTCCCCATGACATAGCAAACGCTGCTATGTATAGTAGCATGAGAAGTAATGCCAAAATTCCGGTAGCTTCTGCGTACAGTGTAAAACCTAGACCTATCATACTGATGGCCATAAATACACTTCCTATCAACATAAGTTTGGTTCTACCGAATTTATCTACAGTGGTAATGGCTAGAATGGTAAATAACATATTGATACAACCAACAATAATGGTTTGCTTCATGGAAGCATCGTTTTCTACTCCCATGCCTTTAAAAATCTCGGGAGCGTAGTAAAGTACCACATTGATACCTACAAATTGCTGAAATACCGATAACAGAATGCCTATGATAATTACTGCCCAACCGAAAGATAACCAATGACTTTTCTTTTGGTTGAATGAATTTTTAATGTTTGATAAGATTACCGGAGCAGCTTCTGGACCATTCATTTTTTCCAAAACTTTCAAGGCATCTGCTTCCTGACCTTTCATTACCTGGAAACGAGGAGTTTTTGGAACAAATATTAAAGAAAGTAGAAAAATGACCGCAGGAATACATTCTGATAAAAACATATAACGCCATCCGGTAGTGTTGATCCATTCTGGCGATTGGCCGGCAACAATCAAGTAGTTAACAAAATACACTATTAGCATTCCGCTTACAATGGCAAACTGATTGAAGGAAACCAATTTTCCTCTAATATGTGTAGGAGCCATTTCAGCAATGTACAATGGTGCTAGCATACTTGCCAACCCAACGCCAACACCTCCAATAATTCTATAAATAATAAACGAGGTTAAGTAATTACCGCCAAAAATATTCATGGTATCGGGGAACGCTGAACCCATGGCAGAAATCAAAAATAAGATGGCTGCTAAGATCAATCCGTTTCTTCTACCTAAGGAATTAGCAGTTTTATCGCCTATAGAACCACCAATGATACAACCAACGATAGCAGAACTTATCACAAAACCTAAAATTGAACTTCTAAGGTTTTCGGTAATCACATTTGGAGCGCTAAGAAATCCTGTATAGTAAAAGTAACCTCCAATAACCAAAAAGACTATTACGATTGCGGAAGCTTTAATTTTAGAAAAGAATTTGTAAACGAAAGATGAGAACAGCACTGCAATGGCTATAATACAAACAGTAAGAATCACTTTGTATTCTATAATGGCTGCTGCAGAAGAAGCTCCTGTGGTATCCAAAGCAGCCACGAAAAACTGATTTAAAGAACTTACCGCTCCCGAAATTACAGCTGTATCATACCCAAAAAGCAAACCTCCCAAACTGGCAACCAGCGTGATGAGATAAACACTTATTTTATCAACCGAAGTCTGTTTACTCATTTTATAGTCGTTTAAACATTAAGATATGGTTAATTCGACTACAAGTTTAAAGCTATTTTTTGATATTTTCAATAATTAAGTTTTATTTTTTTGTAATAGTGATTTAAATCATGAAAGCTATGCATTATTCTCATTTAAGTGTAATGTATACATTTATTATGTAAGTGTAGTATTCATAAAGGTTTGCTAAAATTGAGGTTTATGAAATCGATGTAGTAAAGCGTCTGGAAGGCGATATGTTAAAGTTTTTAGCTCTTTGTTAGTAGGTGTTATAAACTGAAAGAATTTTCAGATTCATCAAGAAAACGTTTTCATAATATCTGTCAATCATGCATTGGTATTTTCAATGTGACGAACCACTTTTTGAAGCAAAGAATTGTACCTTTACTACAAATTATCAGCTATGAAATTTGGAAAAGTAGACCATCCTGAAACTGTAGATTTTACCATACCGAAAGACCATCCGGAAACGGAGGTAATCCTTCAAAATTCAGAACCTAAAAGTTTTGAAGTGTATGTTGGTTGTGCCAAATGGAATAAACAAGATTTGAAGAATTTTTATCCAAGAGGTACCAAAAACGAATTGGAATATTATGCTTCCCAATTTAACAGTATAGAACTAAATGCTACCTTCTATAGAAATTTTCCAACTACACAGTTCGATAAATGGTATGCTGCTGTGCCTGATGATTTCCGTTTTTTTCCAAAAATTATGCAACGTGTAAGTCATTTAAAGCGATTGAATGGTATTGACGATGCTTTGGAAGAATGTTTGGATGGGTTTGTACACTTAAAAGAAAAGCTGGGTACCGTATTTCTCCAGATGCATAACAACTTCGCTCCTAAGAATTTTGACAGAGTGCAACGCTTTGTAGAGCTTTGGCCAAAGGAAATTCCGTTGGCGGTAGAATTTAGACATACCGATTGGTTCAATGATACCACAGTTTCAGAAGAGTTGTATCATTTATTGCAAGAAAACGGGTTGGGTAATATCATTGTAGATACCGCCGGTAGACGTGACCTTATGCATATGAGACTTACCAATGATGAGGCTTTTGTACGCTATGTTGGGGCAAATCATCCCACAGATTATGACAGGCTAGACGAATGGATAGATAGAATAGAACTTTGGAAAGCTCAGGGATTGTCAAAACTTGATTTCTTTATACATCAAAATATTGAAGAGTCTTCGCCATTACTTTCAGCATATTTTATAGAACAATTGAATAAAAGATTGGGATTGTCATTGCACATTCCACAAACATTAGATAACAACAATAAAAATTTATTTTCATGAGATTTCATACAAGAAAATGGGTAAAACCCGAAGATCTCAACGCAAACGGAACTTTATTTGGAGGAAAGCTTTTGGCTTGGATTGATGAAGAGTCTGCGCTGTATTCTATCATACAACTGGAAAATAGTAAAGTAGTTACCAAATATATGTCTGAAATCAACTTTATGGCTTCTGCACGTCAGGGTGATATTGTAGAGATTGGAATAGAGGTGGTTAAATTTGGTCGTTCTTCGTTGGTACTGAAATGTGAAGTACGAAATAAGATGACCCGCGAAACCATTATTACCGTAGACAATATTATTATGGTAAACTTAGGTGATGATGGAAGACCAAAACCACATGGGAAAACCGAAGTGGAATTTGTAAAAGATCGTTTAGCGGAGGCCGAAGCAAATGGCGACAATTAATAGTATTTTTTCATTATGGAAAAGCAAAGAGCAGGTATTAAACCTGCTCTTGTTGTATATGAAAATCTTTACCGGTTGGTAACTCGTAAATTTCTAAATCAAAATACGGAACGGCAGCAATCAAATGTTCAAAAATATCTGCCATGATACGTTCATAATTTACCCAACGTTTATCACTACAAAATACATAAATCTCCAAGGGAATTCCTTGTGGAGTAGGAGCCAGATGACGCGTCATCATCGTCATGTCTTTATTGGTAGCCGGGTGTGTTTTGAGATACTCATCACAATACTTTCGGAAAATACCCAAATTGGTTTGGTTTCGTCCGTTGACCAAATTGGTTTTATCGTATTTATGTTCTCTATTAAAATTATCAATATCACGCTGACGGTGTTCTATATAATCGGCTACGTCTTTTATCTTGGAAAACTTCGCTAAGTCTTCTTTAGTAAGAAAACGCACACTATTTGTTTTAATGTAAATAGCCCTTTTGATACGTCTACCACCGCTATTTTGCATTCCTCTCCAGTTTTGGAAAGAATCAGAAATTAGGGCATAGGTAGGAATGGTGGTGATGGTGTTATCAAAATTACGAACCTTTACCGTGGTAAGGTTGATCTCAAATACATCGCCATCTGCACCATATTTTGAAAGCGTAATCCAATCGCCAACACGTACCATATCGTTTACAGAAACCTGAATACTGGCTACAAATCCCAAAATAGAATCTTTGAATACCAATAGTATTACTGCTGAAGCGGCACCCAGTGTTCCTAAGAAATATAGAATGCTTTTTCCGGTTAATGTGGAGAATATGAAAAGGCAACCGATGATCCAAAATACAATGATGATCACCTGTGCAAAACTATCTACAGGTTTGTCTCTAAAGGCTTCTTTGGTTTTCAGGAAGTCGCGAGTGGTTTTCACCAGACTTCTTAGAATCCAAATGATCAAAATGATCAAGTACACATCGGTGATGGCCATGACTGCAATTTTCCAATCTTCCAGCCCCTGAAAAATAGCAGGAATCAAATTCACTACCAGAATCAATGGAATTACGTGTCCTACATATTTAGGGAAGTTACTTTCAACCAGAAAATCATCAAAAGTAGTTTTGGTTTTGTCTGAAAAAGCTTTGAATGCTTGCACCACTACTTTTCTACAAATCCAGTCAAACAGAATTACGGCAACCAGTAATATGGTTACATTTACCAAAAGGTTGATATTAAAAGCGGTTTGTTCTTCAAAACCGTGTTCACGAAGATAATTGTATACCAGTTTGGTTAACCAGTTTAAATTTTCCATCATAGTTGTTTCATCAGATATTAGAGCGCTTGCTATGTACCTTTAGTACATAGGTTCACTAGTACAAAATACTCTGGCAAAACTACAAATTATCCTGAGAGTTGCTTAGAATTTTTTCAGTGCTTATTGTGCTTTTTTCTTTTTAAGAAAAGAGAAAAATCCTTTTCGTTTTTTCTTTTTCTCGTCTTCTTTTTTCTGAGCTTCTTCGGTATCTTCACCCTTTAATTTAATGGTACTTTTATTTCCGAAAAGTCGGTCTACAAAAGTTTCTTCATACCTATCTTCACACTGCAATGCTGCCACTACTTCTTCTGAAGGATCTTCAAAATGTGCATTGGTAATATCGTTGAACGTAGCATTCTGATTTAGTTTTTTATAAAATCTACCAAACATAGGCAATGCTGCATTAGCACCTTGACCAATTCTGGTACTATTAAACCCTATTTGATGATTGTCATTCCCAACCCAGGTTACGGTAACTAGTTTAGGAGTAATCCCAACAAACCAGGCATCACGGTTGTCTTGTGTAGTTCCGGTTTTTCCGGCAATGTCGTTTTGTAAACCATACGTATAACGCAATCGGGTAGCGGTACCTTCATTTACGGTAGCCTTCATGTATTCAATCATGGTTTGGCGCGTATCATCTGAAAATGCTTGTGGAGCTTCTTTCTCGGTTGTATGTTCCATGATCACTTTGCCACGTTTGTCTACAATTTTGGTAATGTAATATGGTTTTATAGGGCGACTATCATTCACAAAACTGGCGTAAGCAGAAGCTAATTCTTTTAAAGAAAGTTCGGCTGTTCCCAGTGCAATAGAGGACACTTGTGGTAAATCTGATTGAATACCCATGGCATGAGCCTGATCTATAACTTTATCTACCCCTGTATGTTTCAGTACCTTAACGGCAATGGTATTTACAGAATGACTCAAAGCATATTTCATACTGTAAAACGTATGTTCATCGTCATCTTCATTTTTGGTAGCATTGGTGGGCGTCCAGTCTTCTTCATCCTTGTATGTAACCGCTTCAATAGGGAAATAGGCACATGGCTGCGTACCGTTTTGCAAGGCAGCAGTATATACAAAAGGTTTGAACGTAGAACCTACCTGGCGTTTACTTTGTGAAATATGATCGTATTTAAAATGCTTAAAATTTACTCCGCCAATGTAGGCACGTACTGCACCAGTATTTGGTTCCAAGGCTAAGAAACCGGTGTTCAATTGTTTTAAATGGTATTGTAAACTATCTAAGGTAGAGATCTCTAACACAGTATCTTTCATTTGCTCTAAAACGTGTACCGAATGTTTCTTTTCTAACTGAGCAATGATTTCTTTTTCTGAAAGGCCTTCTTTCTTTAGTTTTTGATAAACCGGAAGTTTACGCATGGCCGATTGAAAGATCTTTTTGTTCTTTCGCCATGGGGTATAGTTACCGTATGCCTTTTCATATTGATTTTGAATATACGTCATGTGTGCCATCATTGCATCTTCCGCAATTTCCTGCATATCCAAATCTAGGGTTGTATAAATGCGTAAACCATCTTTGTACACATCATAATCAGAACCATCTGGTTTTTTGTATTGTTTTAGGAGCGTATCGAGTTCTTGGCGTATTTGTTCTCTAAAATAGGGCGCTGCACCTTCATCAGATTGAAAACTTCTGTACGTAAGTTTGATGTTTTTCAACATGGCATTTTGGGCTTCCGCTTCCGTAATGTAACCATATTTTTGCATTTGGGTAAGCACCACATCTCTTCGTAATTGGCTACGCTCTCTAAACAATCGTGGATTGTAGCTATGGTTTGCTTTAAGCGTTCCTATCAATGTAGCAGATTCGTCCAGTGTAAGGTCGGTTACCTCTTTGTTATAGAATTTCTTTGCAGCACTTTCAATTCCGTAGGTATTATCAGAAAATGAAACCGTGTTTAAGTACAAGGTTAAAATTTCATTTTTAGCATAAATGTCTTCCAATCTTCCAGCTACAATAGCTTCTTTGTATTTATTTACCGGCATAGAAAATAGGCCGTGATCGGGTCTACCAAAAAGATTCTTTGCCAACTGCATGGTAATGGTACTCCCACCACCGGAAGAATCATCACCCATAAGAATAGACTTAAACAATACACGTAGCATACTGCGACTATCTACACCGTCGTGTTCATAAAAACGAGCGTCTTCCGTAGCTACTAAGGCATCTACCAAATGTTTGGGTAACTGATCGTATGCTACCAACTCACGGTCATAGATAAAGTATTTACCAATAAGTTTTCCGTTATGGTCATATACGCCGGAAGCAATGGCTTGTTTGAGCGAAGTAATTTCCTTAGCATCAGGTATTTTACCCCAAAAACCAAAGTACACACTTCCCATAAATAACAACACTGCAGCGAAACCCGCCAAGATGATCCCAACGATCCACTTAAACCAGCGGTTACGAATCAGTTTTTTCCAAAAGTTTGATGAAGACTCTTTACTATTCATAATTACAAACAAACAAAATTCACTTCTGTAATGCTGTTAAGAGCCTATTAAAATTGTGTACAAAAAAGCATAAAAATAGCTTTTTAAAACTCCTAGTAGCCATTTGACGAATTCGCTAATAGGGAACAAAGTTATGGTTGTATAGCATCAATTGTTATTGCTATGTTGTAAGACACCGCGTGATAGATAAAGCCATACAACCAATACGTACGAAGTTTTGGCTACAATAAACCTCACTTTGGCAACATATTTCTTCACATACTGAAGCAATTTTGCAACAGCTATAATACAAATTCAAAAAATAGTATGAAGACCATATTTATAACAGGAGCTTCTTCAGGCTTAGGAAAAGCCACCGCATTATTTTTTCAATCCAAAGGTTGGCAGGTGATTGCCACTATGCGAAATCCTGAAAAGGAAACCGAACTAAACCAATATGATCATGTAAGCCTTATGGAACTAGACGTGACCAATCATCAACAAATAGAAACTGTAGTGGCAGCGGTAACAGCTACCTATAGCATAGATGTTGTATTTAACAATGCAGGTTACGGACTTATGAGTGCACTGGAAGCCATGACCGATGATCAAATGACTCGCCAAATAGAAACCAACTTATTGGGAGTTATACGAGTAACCAAAGCTTTTATTCCGTATTTCAGAGCCAAGCAAAGCGGTTTGTTTATTGCCACTACATCTATAGGAGGTAGTCTTGCGTTTCCGTTACATTCACTGTATCAAGCGGCAAAATTTGGTGTAGAAGGTTGGTCCGAAGCCATGTCCTTTGAGTTGGGAATGCACCATATTGGTATTAAAACAGTTGCTCCCGGCGCTATTGCAACTGATTTTACAGGGAGGTCTTTAGATAAAAATTCACATTCGGCTTATGAAACTTTAGAGGATAAACTCTTTGGTAGTATTGAGGGAATGATGGATGCTGCCGCTACTCCAGAGCGTATAGCCGCAGTGGTTTATGAGGCAGCTACCGATGGAAAAGACCAGGTGAAATATATTGCAGGGCCTGATGCAGCACAATTATATGAAGCACGTACCCAAATGGGTAGTGAAGCATTTAGAAAAATGATTCGAACTCAGTTCTTTGGAGAATAATGGTATTTTTGTAAAGTGAAACAGATACATTCCTTAGCACAATTTCATGCGTTATTATCCTTACCAAAGCCTCTACATCCTTTGGTGAGTGTAGTACGTGTTTCTGAATTGCATTTGACAAATACCGCTGTTTGGACACAGTTTGCCACAGACTTTTATACCATTTCTTTAAAAGATAATATTCAGTCTAAAGTAAAGTACGGGCTGCAGTATTACGATTTTGATACGGGTACCATGACGTTTATAGCTCCCAATCAAGTACAAACGGTGGAGCCCAATGAAGCCAATGCCTCTAATGAAATACAGGGAACAGGTTATGTATTGATGTTTCATCCTGATTTTTTAGCAACACATCCGTTGGCTGCAGACATTCATAACTACGGTTTTTTTGCGTATGCAGTCAACGAAGCTTTGCATCTTTCTGAAAAAGAAAAAAAAGATGTAGTAGCTATTTTTGAAAAGATAGCGACCGAATATCAGCATATAGATAAACATACCCAAGCAATTATTTTGTCACATTTAGATTTGCTTCTCCATTATAGCAATCGTTTTTATGAGCGTCAATTTATAACGCGAACCAAAGTGAATCATGATCTGGTAGCGAATATGGAACAACTACTACATAGCTATTTTGATACCGAAGCACCACTGCTCTCCGGACTTCCAACAGTTGGTTATTTGGCAGAACAGCTGCATGTATCGCCACGGTATTTGAGTGATATGTTGCGCTCGGTCACCGGGCAAAATACACAATACCATATTCATGAGTATGTATTGGCCAAAGCCAAAGAAAAGCTAGTCACCACCAACCAATCTGTGGGTGAAATAGCCTTTGCTTTAGGTTTTGAACATTCACAGTCGTTTAATAAATTGTTTAAATCCAAGATCAATCAAACGCCGTTAGCCTACAGACAATCTTTCCGTAGGTAGGTATGCGTGAGTCATGCATATCACGTTACATGATTTTTTGGTACTGCCCAATGAAAAATAAGCTGGTACGTTTGGTAACATTGTGGCTATGCTATATCTTGTTATCATATGGGCTTGGAAACATTCAGAAACCTATATCTTACCAATTGCGCATGCATTCATTGAGCGCTTCATTTGGGTGAGCAAATATTCAATTTAAAATAACAGTATAGTGAGTCCATATTATTATGGGAAAACCATGGACCCGGTATGGACTTACCATGGACTCACCATGGACTAAGGTAAGAGGATGCTTACGGGAAGCCAACAGGTACGCACCGGGATCATGGGAAGGATTTTATGGCTATTGCGCTATTTCTTGGGAAGGTGGTTTTACCATTTTGTTCTAACGGTTTGGAGTAGAAGTTGTATATTGGTTTGTATGAATAGAAATCACATTAAAATATACTTCATCAATTGTGAATAAGATCCTGAAAACTATTATGTGATTGATGGATGGGATAGATAGATTTCTATGCATAAAATGATGAAATTTAAACAAATGAAACAAAATGAAGATATCAAAAAGCGGTTTTTAAAACGGCATTTTTCAGAAATGAGTATGAAGTTCAGGCAAGAGAGAATTTACAAAAAGAATTAGTAGATCTTGGCTAAAATAAGTCAGTAGCTTAGGAGTTCATACGTTAAAACCTTTACAATAACCAGCTGCTAAAGGAACGTTACCAGTTCAATTCTTTCTTTATTTTTATGGACCATAGGTAAGATGTATAAAAAATGTTTGTATTTTGCAGTAGCCCTTTAGGGAATCACTCTTGTAAAGTACTGTTGTTATGGAAGATCGTATAGAAATCCCTTTGAGTAAGACCAAATTATTATTACTTCTTTTAGGAGGTATTGGTTTTGTGGTGCTTGGCACATGGTTTACCATACATCCCGAACAATTTAAAACTCCGTTGTTTCAAAGTTCCGAAGTCATAAGGATGTCGGGTATTGCTTCCATCGTATTTTTTGGTGTTTGCGTAGTGTTTATTTTCAAGAAATTATTTGATAAAAAAGTAGGACTTATTATGGATGAAAATGGGATTACAGACCACTCCAGCGGTACGAGTGTAGGACTCATAGAATGGGATGATATCATAGGTTTGGAAACCGTTCAGGTAGCTTCTACAAAAATTATGATGTTATTGACCAATCAACCTGAAAAATACATTGCCCGCGCAAAAAACGGAATTGCCAAACAAGCCATGAAAGCCAATTATAAAATGTATGGCTCTCCTTTATCTATTGCTTCCAACTCATTACAAATTACATATGACGATCTTGAAAAATTGATCACAAAAGTACTAGATGAGCGGAAGTAGCTAAAGGACGGGGTGAAACATATTGACTTAAAAAGAAATAGTAGTTCTAGTTGATTGTCAATCAGTAGAATGTATACATCTGTCACTGTTGAACAGACCTTAAAAGAAATTCATGAAAAAAATATTACATCTCTATTTGTTGCTCTTTGGTTGTATGGCCTTTGCACAAGTAGAAGACTATATCTATCCACTCAACAAAATGGAAACTCTTTTGACTAGGGATGTCAAAATTGTATTGAACGAGCAACTGGCAGACAAAAAAGTTGTTTTTTTAGGAGAATCGGAACACCATATAGGATCGGACTTTCTTGCAAAAACAGCATTTGTTAAATACTTGGTTTTGGAAAAGGGATATACTGAAATTGCTTTTGAAGCAGATTTCTTTGCACTTTATTTTGACCATAGTAAGAACAATTTATATCCATTTTGGTCTCGTTCAGAACAGTGTGTTGAGTTATTTCAATTTTTACAAGAACAAGAGGTAACCATTTGGGGTTTTGATAATCAATTGGGAGCAAACTATACACAAACTCATTTTACACAAAAGCTAGCCGCTTTTATCGAAGCAAAGGCGATAACTATTGACGATCGTTTTTTGGAACTCACCACCGTTTATCTTCAAAATAGGAGCAAAGCTAGTAAGGCACTCGGAAAAAACAATCTGGCACTACTTAACAAAGGAATAACCTCTTTATTGAGCCAAAATGAAGTTCAGAAGGATATACTTTGGTATCAATTTTTAAAGACTTTGCAAAGTGACGTTCTCATTAATACCACGCACAAGAGTAGTACAAAGGGAATTCCTATTCGGGATACTCAAATGGCTTCAAACCTAAATTTTTTAGTGCATCATATGCCAGATAAAAAGATGATTGTATGGTTGGCTAACGCCCATATGGCTAAATACGAATATGAATTTATGAAGGGAGAAACAATGGGAGCACAGTTTGTAGCTCAACAGCCAAATGTGTCCTATCACATTGCTTTCTCACCTATTTATATGCCTTACCGAAAAGAAAAATGGATTGCTAAATCTCATGAAGATCCAGAGAATTTATTGCATTACCTACCTTCTACAAAGTCTAATTATTTTATAGATTCCAAGCACTTGATTGAGGATTACCCTGAGTATGCTACCATGAAATTCGAAGGAATGTTTCATCTAAAAGAGAACAAGACCCAATGGTTTCGACATTTTGATGCGCTGGTATTTATATCAGAAGGCGAAAAAATAACTTATACTAAAAACTAATTATTGAAATGAAAACATTTGAAGTTACTGAATCATTTGAGCTAGGCTATTATATCACTTTTGATAAGTTGTTTCCTAAGTTTCCAACTCATTACAAATTACATATGACGATCTTGAAAAGTTGATCACAAAAGTACTAGATGAGCGGAAGTAGCTAAAGGATGGGGTGTTTTTTATAAAACATCGTATCCTAAGTCAGTGCCTTTATACATAACCAAAACTTATAATCTATTAAATATGCAGTATTGGAATCAAAATAACTCCAAAGCTAACAAGCTTATTGTAATCAAAGATGGCGTTATTTATAAGGGAAATCCCAAATATGAAGTGTACAACAGGCTTACTAGCAATGCACAATTGGATTTCCTTGAAGGCCTTTTCAGTATTCCCTACAATTACATTACGGCAATTGAAAATCAGCATGGGAAAAACGAGTTGAAAATCTATTATCGAAAGGATTCAGAGGAAGAATTGATACTTGAAGATGAGCAAGTGAAAAATGAGATCTTTGAGCATCTGCGCCAAGAACTTCCAGAGTTCAGTTATTCCAAAGAGCATCCAAGTTTATGGAAATACGCCAAGCCACAATTCTTTGCATTACTGATTGTTACAGGTCTTTATATATATATGTTGCATCTTTAGCCAATATGATGGTAGATGGATATGTTTTTGAAATAGGAGGAAGGATCAAAGGATCTGGGATTAACGGGATCTTGCTTGGAGTTGCTCAAATGGGAATCGTAAAAATCACTATTGGATATAGTATTTTATTGGCGATTATTGGCTTTAGAATTTTTAGCAAAGTAAAATCTCGAAGTGAAATAGCTTCCTTAAAAAGACCACGACGATAGCTTTACAATGAAGAATTAGGTTTACCATTATTTATTTTCGGGAATCGTTTATCTTCCATAAAAAAAATGTATCTTGAAGCTAATCTTTTATGAGATAGAGGTTTATTACTTGAAAACTGTTGTATATGAATAGAATTTTTACATTTTGGTTAGCTTCCTGTTTGCTATTGATGAGTTGTACAACGGATGATACTGCGTTTCCAACTGATAATGAAGATTTCAATGTGTTTACGTTTGTATATAGCGAAGAAGGTACCGTAAATTCAGCGGTTTTGGGTTTGGATATAGTTACTGGTACTCAGGATACCATTGCTAGTTTTGATCCTGCTACCAAGCTACATGATTTTGTTTACAACAGTACCACCAATACATTGATAGGTGTAACTAAAAAAGATGGATATGACAATGCAGCAAATGCACTCTACTTCATAGATCTTTCTGATGGTTCTTTTACTACCGTAATGCTAGACAATAGCACGCCTTATATGTATTATAGCGATGTAGTTTTAGATGCAACCGGAACTATATATCTTTTTAAAAGTGATTTTAATCAATATTCCGGAAATTTGCATGAAGTGGTTTCGGTAAATGTAGCTACAGGAACCGAAACTGTAGTCGCTTCTTATAATGAAGGTGTTTTTTTGGCAGATCTTACCTATGATGAACAACAGGAAAAGATCTTCTGTTTTTTACAAAGCTTTTACATGCAAGCTATAGACATAGAAAGTGGTGAATCAATAGAAATGCAACTGAATTCAGACTATACGTATTCCGGATTGTTAACCAATACTAGTAATGCATATTTTGCTTTTAAGAAAGCTCGCTATCCTGACAGTGATCTTTCTCCGGCTATTGTGCAGTTAGATGAGTTTAATGGCGGAGAAACCGTATTGCAAACTTTAGCATCTTCTATAACCTTAAAAGGAATGGCGTATGATTCCTATACTAATGCTATTTTAGCAATTCAAGATGATCAAACGCTTTTTACATTTGGAATGGAAACTCAAAACACCAGCACGTTGGTATTGAGTACTACTCCCGGAGTGGTATACGAGGAAGTAATCACCAAATAGATAGCTTATTTTCTGTATCTTTCGCTTTTAGTATTCAGAAAAAATCTATACTTAAAAACAATGGATAGCAGCAAAAGAAAATAAGGATGTGAATCCTGATTGGTTGACAGCGCTGGAAACTCTTATTGCTACTTTAGAAAACCACTCAGAACAATTAGAAACGAACTAATACCTGAAACATTTATCGTTTTCTAGTATCTTTGAGTTATGAAGCATGTGTCATTCCTATTCATACTGTTGTTAAGTAACATCCTGATAGGGCAAGAATTTCATACGGAGTATCACTACCCAACAAATGCGGGCGAATCTATTCTTATTCAAAATAGTTATCCCAAAGGTGGATTAGACTATACAGATGCGTATGGTAAAACGTACGCATATTTTGTATTTTGGACTCAGGTGACCAACAAAACGTCCAAACCATTACAGTTGTCTGTAGATTTTCCATTGGAAACTTCCTCCGTTAATCCCACTTATTTTCAATTATATGTACCCGAAATTTCCATGACGTTAGAAAACATACAGAAGTTTGATTATGGTTTAGATGTGAGCGCTTATTTAAATCAGCAATTAGGACAAAAAAGTGATAAAGTAACCCATATTGCACCCGGAAAAACAAGTATGTTCTACGTAGTAGCATTGTCTGAAGAAAGAATCAGCGGAGTGGCTAGAGCCGGTTTTCAATTAGAAGGAAAGCAACTGGTATATACCATCAATACACAAAAAACCAACAGTGGCACATTACAGTAATGGGTAGATTATTTGTAAAGTGTATTAATTACAAGAAATGAATTCAAAAAAAGCACAAAAAATAAGTAAATATTTAAGTCTTATTTTACGTCATCAACCAGAAGTTATAGGTATTTCTTTAGATGAAAATGGATGGGCGAATACTCAAGAATTACTAACCAACATTCAGAGTGACACGTTTCAATTGACTTTAGAAGAGTTAAAATGGGTAGTGGACAATAGTGATAAAAAGCGCTTTGTGTTGAGTCCTAATGATGAAAAGATAAGAGCCAATCAAGGACATTCTGTAAATATTGATCTTGGACTTGTGGCTAAAGTACCGCCGGAAATTTTGTATCATGGCACCGCAGAAAGAAATATAGCATCTATTAAAAAACAAGGATTGCTAAAAGGCCAACGCCATCATGTACATCTTTCTAACAATACGGAAACCGCTATAGCAGTGGGCCAACGCTACGGGAAACCGATATTGCTTGAAATTGCCGCCGATGAAATGCATAAAGCGGGCATAGCTTTTTTTCAATCAGAAAATGGAGTTTGGCTTACGGAGCATGTTGCACCGGAGTTTATTAGGTTTTCATAGCGGAAAGTCATTGTGTTGAACTCAATCAATTACTAACGGTATTTAAGTAAAAATTATAAAGTAATTTGTATCTTGTCATTGACCTAACAACTTTTTTATCTATGGATTCACCTATCATTTTCGTCATATTTCTGTGCATTATAGCGGTTTCAATGGTGTACCATTTTTTCTTTTCAGAAAAGGCCATGGTAAAACGGAAACTTAACAAAGCAGTTCACAAATCTGTGAGTGAGTTTAGAGATGGAGAAATCGCCAAAGCTATTGGAAAAGTAACCTTTATAGATGAGCCATTAATAGCACCCATTTCTCGTAGACCTTGTGCTTTTTATCATGTGGTAGTAGAAAGAAAACGAAGCAGTGGAAATTCTTCCTCTTGGCACAGCGTTATTGATGAAAAAGTAACGTCTCGATTTTTGATAGAAGATAAGGGTAACTATGCTACTATAAGCAGCACCAGTATGGTGGATAGTTATTTAGTAAAAGATCATAAACAAGAATCATATTCTTTTAAAGATGCGCCGGCGTATCTGGAAAACTATTTAAAAAGCAAAGGAACTTCCAGCGAAGGATTTTTAGGGTGGAACAAAAATATGCGCTACCGCGAAGGTATTTTAGAAGAAGGAGAGTTGGTAGCTGTACTTGGAAAAGCAAATTGGAAAGAAGCCAAAGACCTAAGACTACCAGAACAGTATCACAGGGTTTTAGAATTTTCTCAACCGCCAGAGGGTAACGTTATTCTAAGTGATGATACTAGCGTAACCACAATAAAAGCGACGCATCAAAAGCAAAGTGGCCCTATTATAAGAAGTTAATGTAATATTTCAGTGCTATTAAAATTAAACTGATAAGAGATATCACTATAGTCACGCTAGAAAACCGTATAAAATAGTACCTTGCCAATTGTTAAGTTTTAGTGCGTATGCGATTTAAAAGAGTGTTTAAAAGATTGATTATTAGTTTGCTGGTTATAGGTGTTGTTTTTTCATTGGCAATAGCTGTGGCGCTAAATTTTATATTTACTCCGGAAAAAATTACGCCCGTTGTGGTAGAGGTATTGAATGAACAACTCAATGCAGAAGTGAGCTGTGATGGAGTTTCTCTTACATTTTTCAGTACGTTTCCCAGATTTGGCGTAGCATTGGAAAATACCGCAATTAAAACCCTTCAAACAGGAACGCAGAAAGATACCTTAGCAGTCTTTAAAAAAGCACTGGTAGAGGTGAACCTTAGGGAATATCTTCAGCATCATAACATCACCATTCGAAATATTCAAATTGAAGAACCAAAACTGTATGCCTATGCTGACCAAGAAGGAAATACCAACTGGAATATTTTAAAGGAAACTGAAGAAGAAACCACCACAAGCGATAGTTTACAGATCAATGACATTACCGTACATCATTTAGAAATAGAGCATGCTACCTTGATCTATGACGATGCTGTTACCAACGTATCGCATAAGGTCAATGATTTTTCACTAATCTTATCTGCTGAAAAAACTGCCGATAGCATTGGTATAGCTATTACTACGCATAGCGAAAATGTAGAAGCTTACTACAAAGAGCAATTGTTTCATACGTTTCAAAGTCCGGGAATGGAAGTTACAGTAGATTTAAATAGAGCCACGCGTGTGGTAACTATAGATTCTAAAGACATTAGTGTGAATCATATTCATTTCAAAGCAAACGGAACTCTACGTCCCAATAAGAAAGAGCACGCCATGGAAATGGATCTTCACGCCGGATTAACCACCAGTTCTATCACCAATTTTATCAATGTGGTCCCCAAGGTTTTTTTACCGAAGGAAAATATTGTAGCCCAAGGAGCAGTACATTTTGATATTGATATGACAGGATTGTACGGCAGTGGCCATTTGCCTAAAATTGCGGTGGCTATGGATTTGGAGAATGGTAGTATTGCATACGAGAACATTGCTGGTAGTATCGACGCATTGTCCACCTCGGCAAGAGGTATTTTTTATCTGGATAAATCGCAGCCATCTACGGTCAATATAGATACATTATTGGTAAAAGGAACGGGAATAGATTTGGTTGGTAACATGCAAATAACCGATGTATTGGGCGATGTTTACATTAAATCAGCTTTAAACGGAGCTTTAGATCTCACCAAATTGTACAACGAATTTCCAGTAGACAGTTCTATGACGCTGCATGGAACCGCACAAGCCAATCTTCAAGGTCAATTCTCTTTATCAGCAATTCAGGAAGAACAGTATCAGGATATTGATCTTTCCGGAAGTATTGCAATGAAAGATGTGGTTTTTAATATGAAAAAAGATAGTCTGGATTTTAATTCAGAAAAAGCATTGCTTACTTTTTATCGTGAAACCGAAGGATTAAATCATACAGCGGTTGATATGACTATCGAAGACACTAATTTGGTTTACAAGTTAGATAAAGAACTTCATGCAAAAACTATAAAGGCACACGGTACCGTAAAAGAAGTAGCAGGAGCAACGCCTCATAACAAAAAGAGAAAAGGAAAAAAATTCCCCCATGTAATGCTAGCGCTTAATGGAAGTATGGAATCGGTACGGGGAAAATCGGTTTCAGATTCTATGATGTTTCTGCTTAAGAAAACTGCAATAGAGGCAGTTTTACATCCAAGAGAACAAGGGCAAAAAGGATACATAACCTCTAATTTTTCAATTGATAGTTTAGGAATTCGGTATGCAAATAACTTTTTAGGAATCAAAAAAGGAGGCTACAAGGTACGTTTAGACCATGCGGGTAGAAAACGCTGGAAGCCTAGAGGACGTGTAGGTTTTGGAGATTTATATGCGAGAATTGATGGGATTAAAACACCGCTCCACATGCCAAGAACGGCTATTTCTTTTCAAGAAGATTCTTTACAGCTACGTAAGGCAATGGTAGAGTTTGGAACATCTAATGCGGTATTGACCGGAGCTATTGACCATGCTAAAGGTTTTTTTGACGGAACCAAAGTAACCGCCCGATTAGATTTGCAATCAGATTTTATAAATACCAATGAATTGATGGCTGCTTTTTCGGGTGTGATGGAAGATACAGAAGTACCCAATGAAAACGTGGCTCCAATGAAACAAGAAACAGCGGCCACTACAGAAAAGCAATCTTTTGCAATACCTGATAGTCTACAGTTTCATTTTTCTACTCACATTAAAAAATTAGCCTTTGGCTCAACCGATCTTACGGACTTAGAGGGCGATCTTCAAATTTCGGAAGGAAATTTATACCTAAAGGATTTTTCATTACAAACGGCAGCAGCTCATTTAAACACGAATATCACCTATTCGCCAAAGCCCGATCGTACTTCGGCAATAGATTTTCAGTTCGATTTGTCTCATATTGCTATGAGCCAACTTACCAATGTGCTCCCAGTGTTAGATAGTTTGATGCCTTCAACGAAATCTTTTCTGGGTGTAGCCGATTTTAGAATGAAAGGTACCGCCACTTTAGACGAACATTTAGACTTTAAAACCAATTCGTTGAATGGAATAGCTGCTTTGCAGGCGCACGACATTATGGTGCTCGATGGACCAACCTTTAGTGAATTGGCCAAAACATTAAAGTTTAAAAGTAAAGAAAGAAATCCTGTAAAACATTTAGAGGTGGAAATGCAGATAGCCAACAATACACTTGAGATTTTACCGGCTTTGGTAGAAATCGATAGGTACCGACTCGCCTTTGGAGGTGAACAACATTTAGATTTGAGTTACGATTATCACATTTCCGTACTAAAATCACCGGTACCTTTTAAAATGGGAATCAATGTAGATGGAGCTAATTTTGATGATTACAGCATCAAACTCACAAAAGCAAAGTATAAATATTATTTTTCGGATAAAGAGCGACTTCAGAAAAAGGCAGATACAGCAGTAATAGCAGCTAAAAATAAAATAAGAGATCAATTAGGATTAAAACCCTTTGAAATTGTAAGTAATTAAAAGGAGATGAATTGATAGAACAGCTAAAAATACTCAATATTGGGTATTTTTTTTTAGTAGCATGCGTGGTAATTTTAATCTTGAATTAAAGTACAGTGTTTGGGGGAATATTCATCTTTAATTTAGTGGTATGATGTTAAGAGTCATCATAACAAAACTTTTTTAAAAGCGATATCTTGGTATATCGCTTTTTTTGTTTTCCGAAAGATGTATTTTATTTTCTCATAAAATCAATACCTTTAGAACAAACTTAAAAAATCAACTAGTATGAAATTAGGAGCTTTCTCCATGAGTTTGAATGTAAAAGATCTGGAAACCTCTAAAAACTTTTATGAGCAACTAGGTTTTTCGGTCTTTGCAGGTTCCATGGAACATCAATATTTGATCATGAAAAATGGAAATGCCTTGGTTGGCTTGTTTCAAGGAATGTTTGAAGGCAATATTTTAACCTTTAACCCGGGCTGGGACGAGAATGCGCAAAAGCAAACCGATTTTGATGATGTGCGAAGTATTCAACAAAGTTTAAAGGATAATGGCGTAGCCATGATGAGCGAAGTTAAGGAAGGCACGGAAGGTCCCGGTAGTTGTATGATCACAGATCCTGACGGTAATGTGATTTTAATAGATCAACATGTATAAATTGAAGTAGTGATGATATCATAAAAAAGCCGTTCAGATTTGAACGGCTTTTTCTATTTAGTCTGCTACAAACTTCACACCAAATAAAATAATATTGGCGGTAAGGCCGGTATTGCGTTCATAGTAATTGTAGCGTAGATCAATACTTTTCAAACCTAATTTCCATAAACGGAATCCAGTGAAAATATCAGTATAGGTAAGTCCAAATCCATACTGACTTGCATTGAATGTAGACAAATCATAATCGGATGTATAATAGGACTCTGTTGATAGATGCGTTTCATACGGTGCAAAATAATCGGCCGCTGTCTGATTGTAATATCGGTAGGAAGGATATAGCGTAAATTTACTACCTATTTTTATGGGTACTTCTAAACTAGCTGTATGAGAAGTAATGCCCCAGTTATCTGTGTAATATCGGTAAAAACCACGTAAAACCACGATTTCATTCAGATAGTAATTTAAACGACCTCCAACGGCAATTTTAAATCGGGAATCAGGTAATCTTTCAATATCATCAGCTAACTGAAATTCATCAATATAAGAGTCGGCTACGTCTGCAAAATATACCCGTTGAAAAGGTGTAGAAAGCAATCCTTGTTGTTGTACCACATCTAGCAGCAAAGATCCCTGCATGTTTTTAGTGAACACTTGTGACAATGCTAAACCTGCAGAATAACTATTTCTTTTCTTCTCTGTCAATTCACTAAATAAGGGTTGATAATCTGCATTTCCGGTAATGGTATGTGTATTAAACAAACTCGCACTTAACCCTTGTCCTCCTGAAAGAAATGGACGTAATTCATATGGATACAATCGCTTCCAGCTATCAAAATAAGCATTTGCTTTTACAGTTAATTCTGTGTTTTTTTCATTGAAAAGCATGGTGTAACTACCACCAAAACCTAGTGAAAAATAATCGTATTCTGTAGACATAGATCCGTGCAATGCCCAAATACGGTTTCGATCATCTGAACTATGCGAATAACTTCCCATGAGATTGGTCCAAAGATCGCTGCTAGAGGCTCCGGAAGAGGCCTGAAACGGATTGGCATCTTTTCCACCATCAAACGGATTCACATTACTAGAAGAAGCTGAAGTATAAGCCGAAATACCGGCATCTACCGTCAACACATCGTCTGCATTTAAAGGGATGGATACTACAATGGTAGAAGTACCATCGGTTAATTCTTCTGTACCGATTCCACCACTTACAGCAGCGTTATTTCCATCCTGGGTATAGTAACTAGCCAGAAAGTCTACTTCTGTATTTTCTAAGACACGTTTTTTGTAGGCAAGCGAATCCGAAGTCTCCTGCGCCTTACTAAAACCACAAGTCAATAATAAAATTAAAAATATGAGTTTTTTCATGTTGTCTTTTTAATTACATCCACATCCACCACCTGTTTTTCCCCCATTAGCGCCGGAAGCCGCCTCACGATAAGAATGGAAGCTGTCTACATTTCTATTCACCGCTTTATCACCCAATGCCATATCAGGATCGTTGAGGTTTACCTTTTCATATTCCTTTACGGTGTTACAACTTGCCATGGAACAACCGATAGCTATCATAGCTATGATTACTTTGATATTATTCTTCATTTTCTAAATCAATATTTTCTGAGGTATACATTTTTCCTTTATCGTCTATTAAAATACATTCTACACCCTTGAGTTGGTTCACAAAATCGAGTCCTACTTCAATACCCATTACAAAAACGGAGGTAGCCAAAGCATCGGCTACTTCTGCATCTTTCGTAAAAATGGTAGCACTGATGATCCCTGTGGTAGGATATCCTGTTCTGGGATCTATAATATGAGAATAGCGTTTGCCGTTGAACGAGACATATTTTTCATAATTTCCAGAGGTAACCACCGCACTGTTTACTACGGGAAGCCATGAAAACGCCTTACTTTTGTTAAACGGATTTGTAATGGCCACTTTCCAGTCGCTACCATCGGCTTGGGTTCCCCAGGTATTTAAATCGCCCGATGCATTGATGATACCACCAACGATGCCGTCTGCCATTAAAAGTGCTTTGGCTTTGTCTGCCGCAAATCCTTTCCCAATAGCTCCGAAGCCTATTTTCATTCCTTTTTCTTTTAGAAATACAGTTTGAGCTTTTTTATCAAGAAGGATGTTTTGATATCCAACTTTTGCAACGGACTGCGCAATGGCATCAGGTGAAGGTGCTGCTGTCATAGAACCATCAAACTTCCAGATTTTATCCATAGAAGCATAGCTAATATCAAAAGCCCCTTGTGTAAGTTGAGATATTTTTAAAGCACGTGCTATCAATTCAAATAATTCTGTACTCACATATACGGGTTGTATGCCTGCATTTTTGTTGATAGCCGCCGTTTGAGAAGTACTGTCCCAAGAAGAGATCATTTTTTCTAATCGGGTGATTTCTGCAACGGCTTTGTCTATGGCAGCATTACCGGAGGTTTCATCATTAGCTACCACAGTAATGTCAAACCTGCTCCCCATTAACTTAAGCGTTCGCTTGTAGTTTTGTTGGGCTATGGTAAGCATAGAGGTAAAGAGTGCTATGTAAATAAGAGCGCTGCGCATTAATTTTTGCTAAAGGAATTCAATAATTGAATGTATTCTTTTGGGCTCATTTTTTCAAAACCCACTTTTCCTTGTACTTTTCCTTCTGCATCTAACACCACAACCAAAGGGAAATAACCGTTTGGATTATAATTCTCAGCCAACGCTTTGTTATGCGTTTGTTGCGCTTCTGGTAATTGATTTTCTTTTTTACGAGGAAAATCTGCTTTCAGCATTACATAATGGTCTTTTGCATAGGATTTGAAATCTTCTGTGCTCCATATATTTCGGTCCAATCGAATGCATGGCGCACACCAGTCCGACCCTTGAAAAACCAATATAATTGGCGCCTGTTTTTCTTTGGCTAGTTTTTTAGCAGTATCTAAGTTTGTTTGCCAGTCTTGTGCTTGTAATTGCATAGCCAACAGCAGCAAAAAGGCTAGGAGTAATCGCTTCATACTATCTTTTCTTTTTTTAAGGTGTTTTTTTGATAGTATAAATATACAGTATTATGAGCTTCTAAGTCTTAAGATTCACTTAAGAATAGAAGAGGTGTCTACGTATTATTTTTTAATTGTAAATCCAACAGGAGCTTTTAGTTCTCCAGAATCATACATATTGATATAAATAGATACGGTATCTTTTTTTCCTTCCCAAGTTACACGGTAAATGTCTAGCATAACACTTCCAAAACCAAAAGGATCATTGTTACTCTTTATGGGACAACAGCTACCCGCTCTAAAGTAAGATATTTGTTCTCCATTAGGGCCGGCCAATGCATTTAAATAGCGTCGCTCGTTCATAGGGCCCGATTGTTCTGATACACCACCTACTTCCACAGGTTTTTTTTCAGAATACCCATAATTAGTATCTTTGGATATCTCTGTTAACCGAAAAGTGGTGCTGTTCTTCAACGTAGTCGTTTGTTTGTTGGATGATGAACAAGCGCATAGGAATAGGAATATACCGGCGTAGAAAAGATGTTTCATAATAGAAACCGTTTGATTAGATTGATAAGATAATGATGTAGCTATGAACTTGTATTTTCTCAAATGAAAAGACAATAAAATAGCTATAGCAATATACATATTTTATCCCAAACAGTAATAGTGTGATTTAAAATAGGAAGTTCTCTACGTCTTTTAAATCTTCAAGATGAACAGATGACTATCGTAACTCATCATTGCTTATAACGCCTTTAAATGAACTTATTTAAATAGATTCCCAAAGTGGTAAATAGGTATTTGATGATCACCTGATTTTATTCCCGAGCATATACATGCTGAAAGCCATCGAACATGTTGTGACTACTCAATTCCAGTGTATTTTCATCCAAGTACCTAATTCGTTGCCCTATAGCAATATCTTCCATGATGATCACTTGTACCTGCTCACCGTAGTAATCATCAAGTTCAATGGTATAGTTTGCATCTATTACTAACTCACCGTCTATATACTCCTTAATCGTAGTTTCTGAGATTGTCAATGTGATGGTTTGCCCTGTAGTTTCCGGGGTATCCATTCCTCCGCCAATACCACCAGTTGTTTGAAGCCAAATCCAGTCTCCCAAAATATCAGCATTAGTAAAAGTGTCATCATCGTTAGTAGAACAACTAAGTAATGAAATAAACATAGAAATAAGTAGTAAAATCGTTCGCATAAGTGATGTTTTATGACTAGATATTGAAAAGTAAAAATGGTTGCGTATAAAAATCTATTATCTTGTTTAGAATTCGATATTTAAATACTTTTTTACTCTTAGCTGTACAAACAAAGAGACGCAAAATAATTTATGTAGCTAGTCGTTGCAAGAATCATAAATGTATGTAGACACAGGTTTTCTAGCTATTAAATAGTTTGTTTTTCTTAATAGCAATCCCTCGGTTGATTTTTGAAACTACCCAAATGGATGGCACATCGGTAGTCCAATTCTTTAAGTTGATGATGATCAAATGTATTTCTATTCTTGATAGTATTCCTAAGAAAATACAAACGATAAAGGGAATTTGACTGGAGGAATTAAGTACTAGGTCTATCAAAAACCATAATAAAGACAGTGTCCAAAACTTAGCTAAAATAGAATGCGTGGCAATTGATTTTTTAAATTTCCAATAGCTGAATACATAGGCGAGGAGTTCCAGGAAAATTACAATTCCAATCCATACATAGTTTTCTTTCAAAAAATCAATGTTGAGGTAAAAAATGGAAACAATTATGGTCATCCAAAAAAATTGATCCACATTAGAATCCCAAATTCGAAGCTTTTCAGTGGAGGCATTGAGTTTCCGTGCTATAATTCCATCAAAAATATCAGTGATCAATCCCAGGCTCATGAAGGCAACTATCCATATAGCATAATTGTCCATTTTTAAAATGGCTAATAAAGCTATGAGCAAGCATAAGACTATTCTGCTGTATATGAGTAGAAATGGTATTTTTTTCATCAGTTTGGTTCGCTTATACGTGTTGGTTTCTTCGGTTCGTTATTCTTTAAGTTTTAAAACTCCATGATCTTTCAGTACTTTCTCCTCCTCGGTTAGATACGCTATTTCAACGTGTGTCATCTGAAGTTGATTCAAATTGATTCCATCAGATAATTTTCTGGTTTTATCGGTTACTCTATACAAGTCGGAAATTGGCGGTGGTTCTGCCCACTCCAGTGTATATTGAAATCCATCAATTATCGCTTCAGTTTTAGCATTCACTTTTAAAATTAAATAATCGTGAAATGTTTTTCGAGTTCCGTCGAAGGAATCCCCTGTAAAAGCTGAAATAAAAAAGTAAATATCAAAATTTCCTTGTATGGGTTCAAATGCTTTTTTTATCCCATTGTCCTTATAGATTTCAAAACTATCAAATTGCCTGAATGCACTATAATTTAAATCTGAATGTTCACTTTTCCCCACCCTTTTTAAGGTGCAACCGTTATTTTTTCGTGTCTTACTGGGTGCAAGGTAAAAAGATCGTACAAGAAGCATTGTTTACCCAGTTTCTGCCCAGTGACCATGTGTCTGAAAACAATTTGTATTGAAGCTTGCAACACCAGCAAAAAAAAACATAGTAATCAGGGAAACACACGCCTGCTTACAATGGCCATAAAAGCCTTTCTAAAAGTCCATAATCTGCTTGTAAGCCTTCCGAAAAACCAGAAAATCCACTACCGCTAAAAACAAAAAAGTCGCTCAAAAGCGACTTGTATAACCCAACCTCCAACTTTTACCAAAGAGTTGTGCAACAGCTACCGTCTTTGTTGTAAGTAGTTTTTACTTTAACTTTTCTAGTAACAGTTCGGCAACTGGTTCTGAAGATGCAGGATTTTGTCCAGTTATTAACAAACCATCTTCGACCGCATAAGGACTCCAGTCTGCTTTTTTAGTGTAAATTCCACCATTACTCTTTAACATTTCTTCAACCAAAAATGGAACAACAGAAGTTAGTTGAACAGCTTCTTCTTCTCCGTTTGTAAATCCAGTTACTTTTTTCCCATTAACCAAAGATGTTCCATCCGTATTTTTTGTGTTTTTAAAAACTGCAGGAGCGTGACAAACAGCAGCAATAGGTTTATTGTTGTTATAAAAATCTTCTATTAAGGCAATTGAGTTTTCATCTTCAGCTAAATCCCATAAAGGACCGTGTCCACCAGGATAAAATACTGCGTCATAATCTGCTTGATTAACAGTTTCCAATTTTATTGTTTTAGATAAGATTTCTTTAGTTTCTTTATCATCATTAAATCTTATGGTTGCCGGAGTTTGGAAATCTGGTTCATTACTTTTTGGGTCAATTGGAGGTTGTCCTCCTTTTGGAGATGCCAAAGTAATTTCAATTCCTTTATCTTTTAATAAGTAATAAGGTGCTGCAAATTCTTCAATCCAAAAACCAGTTTTCATTCCAGTATCTCCTAAATCTTCGTGATTAGTTAATACAAATAATACTTTTTTCATTGTTTTGCTTTTTTTTGTGTTAATACTTAATTTTTTTCATTAGAATTAGTTTCCTTTGGGTTTTTACCACAAAAGGAAAATAAAGCTAAAGCGATTATAATTGTTGTTATTCTTTTGATTAGAGACAAAATTACTGTCAAATTAAGTACTGAAAATTGATGTATGGTAATAAAATCAATTATCAGATATTTCTTTTCTAATTCTACTTAAGCTTTCGGTAGTAATTCCTAGATAAGAAGCTATATGGTAATTTTTTACAGCCTGTTCAATATTTGGGTAAGTGCTAATAAAAGAAACGTATCTTTCTTTAGCTGATTGGGCCAAACTTGCTAATATTCTTTTTTGAAAGCTAGCAAAAGCTCTTTCCATTTTTTTTCTGAAAAAAGTTTCTAATTGTGGAATCTCTATAAATAATTCTTCCATACTTTTTTTGGAAATTTCATATAAAGTTGCATCCTGAATAGTTTCAATATACATAATCGCTTTGGATGCCGTGAAGAAAGCCGTATAATCGCTTATCCACCAATCATTAATGGCGAATTGCAAAGTATGTTCTTTACCAGATTTGTCAATAAAGTAAGTTCTTAAACATCCATTGTAAACATAATATTGATTGTTCACTTTATCATCTGCTTTTAATATTGTAGTCCCTTTTTTTAACTTGAGTTTTTTAAGTTTACTTTCAATAAGATTCATTTCTTTTTTTGAAAAAGAAATACCTTTAAAAATTTCTAATATTATTGAATTTTCGATGTTCATTTAAATTACTCGCAACGGTATCTTTTATTGCCATTTGGCGGAGTATGAGACGCGGATTTGTCAGCTTAGTATTGGTTTGTTGGTAAAGTTAATTATTTTCTTACAAACGGAGCCGTCTACTCGATTATGAGCTTTTTTACATTCTTCATTGTCACTGGAAAATTGTCCATGCTTCAGTCTCTTATCTCCATTCCAAGACCCCTTATTTAGCTTTACATTTGTAGTGTAACAAAAATAAGTCAAAATGAAATTTAAAAGTTTAATCAAATTAAGTAGCCTAGTTCTAATGCTAGGGATAACAATTCAAGCATTTTCTCAATCTAAAAAAAATAAAATTATGGACAACACAAAAAATGAAAAAATCGGATTATTAGTAATCATGAAAGCGAAAGAAGGTAAGGAGCAAGAAGTGAAAGAGTTTCTTTTAGGTGGTTTATCATTGGTAAATGCAGAGCCAAAAACTGTATCTTGGTTTGCATTTCAAATAGATGAACAAACTTTCGGAATTTATGACACATTTGAAACTGAAGAAGGCAGACAGGCACACTTAAAAGGAGAAGTGGCAAAAGCCTTATTGGCCAATGCTGGAGATCTTTTAGAAGGTTTTGATCCTAGCAAAGATATTAAGACCGTTGATGTTCAAGCAAGTAATCATAAAGTGGGGAATCAGAATAACGGATTGTTGGTGATTATGAAAGCCAAAGAAGGAAAGACATCTGCAGTGGAGGATTTCTTACAAGCTGGCAAGTCATTGGTAAGTTCTGAGCCTGCAACTTTATCTTGGTATGCTTTTAAAATCAATGAAGAAACCTATGCCATTTTCGATACGTTTGCAGATGACGCTGGCAGAGATGCTCATTTAACAGGGAAAGTAGCAGCAGCGTTGATGGAGAATGCGCCTGTAATTTTGGAAGGCTTTGATGCTTCAGCAATTCAAAAAATTAACATTTTAGCTTCAAAATAACTATTTGATTTAAGAAAGGAGTGCTTTGGGCACTCCTTTTTTTTAAATTTGAATGAGCTAAAAAATAAATTTAGTATGGCCCAAATAATTATAGACAAACAAAACGGGGAACTTGCGTTTAGATTAGAAGAGTTAAACGATCTAAGCCAGTTTGATCATTTACAAAGAAGAAATTATTATTCTATAGTTTTGTTATGTGGAATTAGCTATGAACTAAGGGTTGATTTTCAGAGTTTTGAATTGCAAGGAAATCATATGATTTGTTTGGCTCCGTATCAACCTTTCATGATACGTTCTGAAGAAAAGTGTCAGGGTTATTTATTGAATTTTCATCCCGATTTTTTTTGTACATATAGACATCAAAACGAAATAGAGACCGAGGGATTCCTTTTTAATAATTTCCATGGTTTACCCTATTTTACTGTAAACGAGCAAAGCCTATTTCTTAGTTTGATTGATCAAATTTCGAAAGAGATGGACAAAGACTCAATCGCTCAGCATGAAGTTCTTGTGGCATTTTTAAAAGTGTTTTTAATAGAAGCGGTCAGACAAAAGAAACAATTTGATCAACAATTAACTCCCAGATCGTCAGATTCAAAAACAGAAATTTTACAAAATTTAGTCGATGCAATTGAGAGTAATTATTGCAAATTCCATTCTCCCCAAGAATACGCAGATGAACTAAGTGTAAGTCCTAAAACTTTAGCCGGTATCGTCAAGAAATACCTCAATCAAACGACTTCATCCTTAATTTCAAATAGGATCATTATTGAGGCGAAACGAGAACTTTATTTAACTTCTAAACCAGTGAAACAAGTTGCTGCTTTTTTAGGTTATGACGATGAATTCTATTTTAGTCGTTTTTTTAAAAAGAAGGTAGGAGTATCACCTGATATTTATCGTAAGACAGTTGGTTTTGCTAAACTAGAGTCTAATTAATTGCTCATAACGGTCTAGTATAACCGTCAGTTATGGGTTAAAGTACGCAAATTTTTCGGTTTAGAACTGGCGTTAGCAATTCCGACTGGATTCGGACGTAGTCGAATCCGCCGACTAGAGCCTAGCGACTGGCGAAGCAAATTGCAGTTATACATTGTACCTGTTGCACAAGTTAACAAAAAATCCCCACCCTTTTTAAGGTGTAACCGTTATTTTTTCGTGTCTTACTGTATGATAGGTAAAAAGATCGTACAAGAAGCATTGTTCACCCAGTTTCTGCTCAGTGACCATGTACCTCAAAACGATTTGTATCGAAGCTTACAACACTAACAAAAAGGCCCATAGTAATCAGGGAAACACACGCCTACTTACAATGGCCATAAAAGCCTTCCTCAAAGCCCATAATCCGCTTGTAAGCCTTCCACAAAACCAGAAAATCCACTACCGATAAAAACAAAAAAGTCGCTCAAAAGCGACTTGTATAACCCAACCACTAACTTTTACCAAGGAGTTGTGCATCGGATAGGATAATGTAATTGGATGTTTAACATCCCATCGGAATTTCAAATTCAATTGTTTTTTCAATAACTGAATCATTTTTATCGGTCAATATTATTTTTAAAAATATCGTACTCATTGAAACTCCAATTGGATATTCATGTACGTTCTGTATACCTTTTATATGTTCAGACCAATATTCACCACATTCTGTTTCTACGGCTTTTTTTAATTCATTAATGTCAACGTCTATAAAATTTTCTGAATCATAAGTTTCATAAGAATCTGATATAAATGTATTTTCAGTCAAATCATAATCCAATTTTTTCCAATCTGAATAAAAATGTTTCCATTCGGTTAAGTCGCAATGAGGACCTTCGTTCATTATAGTAATACTGTTTTCATATCTTTGGAAAACCTCTATTTTTTTGTATTTAGATTGTTTGATTTTTATTTTTTTCCCTTCTGGTGTTTCTCCAAGTTCTAACGAAACTTTTGCAGTATCAATATGAACTGTTTTTAAGGTTTCATTTTCATCCCAAACCTCTAATTCCATTTGCAGGGAAAAATCCCGAAATTTGATTTCTATTCTTTTCTTCAGTTCATCTGATGTCAAAAAACCATTAAATACATACCCTTTTTGATTTCCATCGACTTCTTCTACTTCAACCCAACTTCCGCTAATGTCTTTACCTTCATCTTTGATTGTTAAATTGAATTCAGTTTCCGTTATAATGTAAACTCTTGTTCCGTATTCAAGTTTTCCAATTCTTTTAGAACATGTTTCTGGCTTTTCTCTTACAATTAGCCCACTATCAGCATGAACATACTGAATTTGTTGTCCAAAAATAGCATTGGTCAAAATCAATAGCAAAATGGTAAGTACGTTTTTCATCCTAATAGTTACCTAATTCATTTATATACTAAACAAGATACAACTTTTAGACCACTCCACGGATATTCTATAAAAACAAAGCCGCTCAAAAGTGACTTGAGAAGCCAACCCTTAACTTTTAGCAAAGAGTTGCGCAACAGTGTTGGGCGTTCGTTTTTTAATATGACACAGACATAAAACTTGTGCCATTTTCGTAATTATCTAAAAATTCTTTTTTGAAGCTTTCTTTTCTCAATTCAAAATCAGCTTTTGGTTCATAAGGCTTTTTTCTACTCACACATTTATTTGCGTATTCGAAATCAGATTTTAAAGCATATTCATAAATATCATTGTTGCAAAATCTTTTCCAAAGATTTTCGTTCATTCCTTTTCTTTGGTAAGCAACTTGATGGTAGTAGAAACCTTCTCTTTTTTCGATTTTATAGTAATTCAATACTTTCCATTTATTCAATACACTTTCCCCAAAGTGCCTTTTAGAATCATTCAAGCCCTTTCCGCTTTCGTATGCTTTCAGGTTTCTGTTCAAACTGTTATCGTTTAATAGTATTTTATAGTCAGTACTTGAGAAGTGATTATTTACATATTCAATATCATTTTTCTCCTCTACAATGATAACTGTTTCCATTATTATTGGACAATCAATAGCTTGAATGAAATTCTTAAAATGTTCAAATGGCACATTAAAGTCAGAAAAACTTTCTCTAGTTTCAGCACCAAACATTCCTCGAATCTCTCCGCCAATATTTATCAATTCAGAATTTTTGGGAAGTTCTAATGTTGCTTTGTAATGTGTGATGTCTAATCCCATTTCTTTTTTTAAATGACGCCCAACCGTTTGGCAAAACTGCATTTTAATGCGGTTTTGGTGTTGTTGGCATTTTGTTATATCATTAATTTTTCTTCAAATTCCTTTAGTTCAATCTCAGTCTTAATTTTGGTATATTCACCGTAAGCTTTTTGCTTTTCAATATCAACTTTCAGATAGTCGGTATTGCAACTGAAAAAGTCGTAGTCTATTGATTTTTCTCCTTTTAATTTATATACTCTTAGAAGATTAGGAGCAATAAGGTAATGCTCTCCAATCTTGAAATTGGAAATATATGGTCTACATTTTGCCCCGTTATCTCCCCATATTTTAATGGTATTTCGAGTTTCTTTTCCTTTATATTTCTTGATTATTTCAACTGTCATTGAATATGGCATTTTCCCTTCATATCCCATAATTTCATCATCCAAATAATCATCATAAGATATTACTTTAATCAAAGCCACAAATTCTGAATTATTTGAAATTGAACTAAACGAACAATCACCAGTACATTCACAATCGCAAGCAAATACCTGAAAGGTTGAGAATAGAATCAAAGTCATTACGAGAATAAGTGATTTCATCTTTTATTTTTTAATGTTTGCCAACTCGTTTTGCATGAACAAGATACAACTTTTAGACCACTCCACGGATATTCTATAAAAACAAAGCCATTCAAAAGCGACTTGAGTAACCAACTCTTAACTTTTACCAAGGGATCGGACAATGCTTACTGTTATTATATGGTTTTTTTATATTTTCTTTTTTCTCTTACGCTAAATATGATTCCACATATTAATCCTATCAGTCCGCCTAGATAGCTAAAATTGTGCATAGAACCAACCATTATAAAGTTTCCGCGTTCAATTACATTATCAGGTAAAAACCAAATTGGAGGATTTTCTACTAGAAACATTTTACCATAAAGAAGTCCAATGAAACCAGTCAATAATGCTATTCCGGTTGTCAAAACGATTGATTTTGAAGTAGCTTTAAACATCTCTTTTCCGTTTCGATGAATTAATCCGATGAGTCCGAGAAAAATTCCAATTATTAAACCCACCCACCAAGTCGCTAAAATTCCAACAATTGCAGCTCCAAATCTAGGGTTGTTTAGTATAATTTCTGGTGCTTTCCCAGTTCTAATATTCTGTCCTAATCCCCAGTTTTCAAGCCCAAATTGTACGAATTTAAACTTTGTATAATACTCTTCTGATATTGAATAGGTTATTTGATCATGAAGAATCCCGTAAATCCCACCCAGAAATGGTGCAATTATCAGTATCAATATGAATGCTACTATTTTTTTCATTTGCTTTTATCAATGACATACAATTGTCTCGGCTATAAATAGTTGCGTGGTTTAGCACTTTGCTATAGATGATGTTGTGCTTTCGTGCTTTTAAACAGTAATTTTCAAAATAATACTAATTTGATTTATCTATTGGTAAATTTCGATTTTCGTTATCATTATGTGATATTTTCCAAACTGCACGAATTATAACATACAAAAGAAAGCATCCGATATAAGTACGTAGTTGACTTCCATTGTCATATTTAATATTCAGGATTGATATCGTAAAAATAAATAAAATAGATATTCCTGCTGTAATCAATATTTTTTTCACTTTATTCATATTTTCCGTTTATTTAAATTACTGCTAACTCGTTTATATTATGATCAAGATACAATTTTTTATACAATTGTAAACTTTTATTTCAAAAAAAATCTTACAAACAGCTTTATAAAAACAATAATCGTACACTCCAAAAAGTAGTTTTGTAGAAAAAGTATGAGCATGGTTTCATCTCCTAGCTAAGATCTAATGGAATATCCTCTGTATGTTAGGTTAATTACTGATAGGCAGCACACATGCTTGGTGCTTATAGAAGCAAGTGCATCGTTCTTAGAGCGAGGCTTTTTTGTTATTAATACAATAAAAACCAATACAACAATTAAGTTATAAAAAAAAGCAACACTAGAAGATACTTTGGTAGTCGCTTCAATAACTTTACGTTCAGTCCCAAGGGAATTTCTTTTCGGTTTGTCCAAATGCAAAAGTGGAGATCAGACTTAAAATGAATATGTGGATTTGTTTTTTCAACTGTTTGCCAACTCGTTAATATTATGAAGAAAATATAACTTTTTCTTCTACTTCACGGATATTCTATAAAAACAAAGCCATTTAAAAGCGACTTGTGTAAACCAGATCCAGGCTTTTACCAAGAAGTTGTGTAAGAATTAGCGTTAGCTACATTGATTTATAGATTATTTTTTTCGAAACTGCTAAATGGTCAGAGATAAACTTAAGAATATAAATTCCATTGCTCAACTTGAACTCACTGAATTCGATAAGATTTAAATTCTCGATTTCTTTAGAATACATTAGTTTTCCAGTTATATCATAAATTTTTAAACTCTTAAAAGCTGTTGTATGATCAATTTGAATGTATGAGTTATCAGAAACGGGATTAGGATATATTTTAATTCCTTTTGCCAAATCAAATTCATCTCGTCCAAGTAGAATTTCGCAATAAGGTTCTACCCAATCAAATGACTCCGAAAAGGCAATTAAAAAAGCGTTCATTGCGTTAGAGTCAGAAACTACGGTGACAACTTTTTGTGAACTTCCAACTTGAGATGAAGGGAAAGATAGCGAAACTTCTGTAATTGAAGTATTTAAAAAATCCAATTCCGAAGTGGAGGGATTGCTGTTAGTTATAAGATGATTTATAAAATCGGTTTTATTAAAATCCGAATCAGGAATATTATCTGTTATAAGTCCAACATAGTTTCTGTAATATCCATCTTGCCAAACACAAGTAGTGTCTTGAGCAAAACTCTGTAAAGAAAACAGAATTGTTAATATGAGTACCATTTTTTTCATAATTGTGGCTAACTAGTTAATATAATGAACAAGATATAACTTTTTCTTCAACTTCACGGCTATTCTATAAAAACAAAGCCATTTAAAAGTGACTTGAACACCAGATCCCAGCTTTTACCAAGGAGTTGTGTAACGGTTGCCATCTTTGTTAGCGTTAGTTTTTATTTCTTCAATTATTTCAAAATTTAATAATCCATTTTTCAGGACAAGAGTTATTGAGTCGCCTATAGATGTACTTTGATATAGAATTTCATCTACAACTAAGTCCTTCGAATGGTCTTTGTCAATTGGAATAGTTAATTGATAATTGAGGCTCTTTGATCTTCTTTTCTTTATTGCATTTGGCACGATTGGAAGAAACCCGAACGCAAACGGAAAAACCTAATTCGTTTGGGCATACCCCAAGGACAAGCCTATGCATGGAGTCGAACCAATATGGGAGGTTGGGCCGTAGCTAAAAGTCCTATTCTACGAACGACAATAACGCAATCTAAATTACAGAAAAGAGGTTATTTAAGTATGCTAACATACTATAAGGGTTAATATCATTTTTGAACCGCCGTATACGCGACCCGTACGTACGGTGGTGTGAGAGGTGCACCGTGGACTTATCGTTCACGGCCGTCTACTCGATTAGCAAACGTTGTTTGTATTCATTTTTTTATAAATTTTAATCTGTTACCATTGTCAAGTTCTATAAAAAATAATCCATTACTTAAACTTTTAACATCAATTTTTTCATTGACAGAGATAGTTCCTTTTAGAACTTCCTTTCCTGAAACATCATAAATAATAAATGCTTCTTTGCTTCTTATTCCTGAAATTGAGATCTCATTAAAAGTTGGATTTGGATGAATTTTGTAACTATTAGAGGAAAAAGAGTTTTCGCCTACTGATAGCGTAACTAAATCACTTACATTTTCGATTTTGTAAATATTATTAAACCCTGTTATAAATAAGTCATTATTTAATAAAGCAATATCATTAAATGCCGTGTACGAAGTATTTAATAGTAAAGCGTTAGGTGGTAATGTAACATCTTGGCTATAAATTTTACCATTAAATCGTTTAGCTATAAATAAAATATCGTCATCAAATACTAAGCCCCTTGAGGAACCTACATTTGATACCTGATTAGGATTTGGTGCCGCTTCTGTAATGTTAATTTTTTGAATATAGTATTGATTGGAAAAATACAATTCGTTTCCCTTAAATACTAAATCATATGGTGAATTTAAATCGCTTGCAACATTTATCATCACGGGTGTTGTATCCGTAATATTGATTTTTGAAATTTTACTACCAGCTGCAACAGTAAAATATAATTCATTACCATGAATAGCCATTCCTTCTACTCTGCTATTCACATTTATAATATCTATTATGTTAGGAGTATTTTCCGTAATGTCTATTTTAGAAATTGTATAGCCATGTGAAAAGTACAGATAGTTATCTTTAAAAACCATACCCCCAGGTAAGCTTGGTAAATTTACAACATCGATAATTGTAGGCGTACTTTCGGTAATGTCTATTTTAGATATTTTATAAATATCATCATAGGGATTATTCCAAATCTCCTCCCACCATGATGAAAAATAAAGATCATTACCATAAAATGCTAAACTAATTGTCTCAGTCATATCATTATCTGTAACAAATTCAGTAACAACTTGAGCATTAAGCTCAGTATAGGTTAAAAAGAAAATAAAAAAAGTATATATAAACTTCATAAGTTCGTTTTTTAATGTTTACTAACGTGTTTGTGTATGATTTCGTTGCGTGGTTTAAGCACTAAATTTAGTAAATAAAAACTAAATAGAAAATCCGCGAGGATTTTCGTAAGTAGGCTAGAACTAGCAATAAATTATATATGTTGTGCCTGTTGCACAAGTTAGCAAAAAATCTCCACCCATTTTAAGGTGCAACCGTTATTTTTTCGTGTCTTACTGTATGCAAGGTAAAAAGATCGTACAAGAAGCATTGTTTACCCAGTTTCTGCTCAGTGACCATGTGTCTGAAAACAATTTGTATTGAAGCTTGCAACACCAGCAAAAAAACATAGTAATCAGGGAAACACACCGCCTGCTTACAATGGCCATAAAAGCCTTTCTAAAAGCCCATAATCTGCTTGTAAGCCTTCCACAAACCCAGAAAATCAACTACCACTAAAAACAAAAAAGTCGCTCAAAAGCGACTTGTATAAACCAACCACTAACTTTTACCAAGAAGTTGTGCAACAGCTACCGTTGTGCGTAGTTATTTTATTTACAATATTTTTTTATTGTCGATTTTAATTCGCTATCAGTATAGTTTGATAAACGGTAAGAATCATTCCAATCAGAACAAGCTCCATTCATATCATTTAGCCAAGTTTTGCAATTACCTCTTAACTTTAATAATTGCCAATTTTCACCCATAAAATTAATGGCTAAATCTAAATCTGATTTGGCTTTTTTCCAGTCTTTTTTAATCATATAGACATAAGCTCGATGCTGATAATAATCACCTTGATTTGGTCTATTTCTTATTGCATAACTAATATCTTCTAGTGCTTTGTCGTAATCTTGTTTTTTTTCTAGATAAACTCTGTAACGATTAAAGTAATAAATATCATTTCTTGGATTTATTTCAATTGCTTTACTCAAGTAATTTAAAGCATCATAGTTATTGTCCATTAGGTATGAGAGAATACCCATCACATTGTATGTAGAATGTGAAGACTTATCAGTTTCTACCTTGTCAGATAGAAGTCGTTGTGCATTTTTAAATTCTTTATTTTCTAATTTGGTCAGTGCAAATTGAACATCATAGTTTTCAGTTTCTTGATTTTCGATATTTAGATATTTGCTTAAATCTAAATCCATAAAATTCCAAGAACTCGAAATACCTTCCATAATGTTCATTCGTGTTACGGTTTTTGGAATTGGCGGAAAAATAATTTTAAATCGCTTTGTTTCACCTAATGCAACTGTGGTACCATTCTCTCTTGAACTACCAATAGAAGAGTTTTTAGCGTAATATTTTTCCATAGTTTTCAAGTCTTGAATGAAGAACGTTTCGTCAGTGGTGTTCATTTTTGACCATATAAGCATATATTCTCCATAACCCATAGATACATTAGTAAACGAGAAATTTAATACGGTTTCATAGTCTTTAAACTCTAGTGAATTCAATACTAATTCTGAATTATCTTGACATCTTTCATTTATGACTATAAAATTGGAATTATTGGAAGCTGTTAAATTTTTATTTATTGGGTTTAATTTTGAAATCATATTTGCTGAAACAGCAAAGTTCAAATTTTGACCTTCTTTGTATTGAAATGTTGCTACACCTATTACATTGCCATCCATTGTCATTACAGGACTTCCACTGCTTCCTGGTGAAATAGGTGCGGTTATTTGAATTACTTTTTCGTAACCGTCAACTTCTCTTATAGAGGAAATTATCCCTTCTGAAACAGTGCTCTCAAAACCGTGAGGATTGCCTATTACAAAAATATCTTCTCCCTTATTAACACCAGTGTTTTTTAGATTTAGAAAGGGAAAAGAAATATTTTCAGAATTTTCAACTCTGAATTTGATTAAATCTGCATCAGAATTGCTTTCTAAAATTTCAACAACTTTGTAGGATTTTTTATTATTTGTTTTAATAATTGCTTTTGAAGCATTCACTAAAACGTGAAAATTTGAAATTCCTATTCCATTACTATTGATAAAAAATCCAGTTCCTGAACCGCTTGGAACTCCAAAATCGTCATAGGTAAAAATAGAGAATATCGCTTTCTCGTTTTTGGCTGTTAGGTCTCTCAGATTGTTCTGTGAGTATCCAAAAATTCCATTAACTACGACTATTAATGAAAAAAATATTTTTTTGGTCATATTGTTGGTTTTAATGTGCTACAACTCGTTTATATCATGAACAAGATATAACTTTTTACGCGATTTTAATTTTTATTCCAAAAAAATCTTACAAAAAGCCTTCTAAAGACCATAGACATACACCTCCAAAAGGAGGAGTTTTGTATAAAAAGATGGGGTTGGTTTCATCTCTTAGCTAAGGTCCAAAGGAATATCCCTCTGTATGTCGGGTTGGTTACCGATAGGCAGCACACATGCTGGGTGCTTATGGAAGCAAGTACATCGCTCTTAGAGCGAGGCTTCTTTGTAGCTAATACAATAAAAACCATTACAACAACTAAGATATAAAAAAGTACAACACTCAAGGATACCTTTGTAGTAGTTGCAGTGGACTCTAAACCACCTACCAAGGGGTTTGCTCCCAGTTTTGTTCCAGTCTTTCTTGGTAAAATGGCATTTTCGTAAAGGAAATTCACCGTTTACTGCAACAACAGTGCAACAAACACACAGGGGTGTTTTACGAAAATGTAACATTGAGTCATTTCTTGTAAAACCAGTCACCAAAAGGTATCAACACTACCATAAAGGTACAGTAGGGTATTGTTAGATGCAATGTGTCACAAATTTGCACAAATTGGTACAATAGTTTGGTAGTTTGTGCTTTTTTACAGGTATGGTAGCTATACTGTTGATTAAAAGGTGAATATGGCTTCAAATGATCTTGTATAGAGCTATCATTCGTAATCCAACAAAAACAAGTAGCATGTGCAACGCATGTCAAAAAAAATAAATACAAAGTCTTAGGTTATAGGGGTTATAGACTAAATTCTGTATCTTTAGCATTCCTGTAACGGCAGCGTAGAAAAGCTTTAAAAATAGGGGTAAAACTACCATTGCTATAGTAACCTTATAGTAAGTCTATAGTAACTGTATAGTAACGCTATAGTAACCTAACTACGTACTAATTACATACTAACTTCATAGTAACTACGGAGTAACTTCGTGCAAGTATCTACTATGTGTTATAACGAAAAGTTACTATCGGGTGTCGGTATAGTTCAAAATTATAAGTACTTTCCAAGCAAATTAAATAAACCAACATAGTGAGCTTTACCACCATCATCCAAAAAAGAACCTTCATCATACTCGTACTGGTACAGTTGATCTTTACCTTTATTGGGGGTATAGAAAATGTAGGAATCAATAAAACGGTTGGTTGGGCTTGGGATATCGCCAATTTTCTGGTATTGTTACGGGTAGGAGACTGGTTGGTTATCTTAATAGGGTATGGCATCATAGCCATAGCGGGGTATAGAACTTCGTTGTATTTATCACTACTTCAAATTTTTCTGCTTATTGCAATTCTCAGTTTACCGGGCATTTTTTTTCTGGGAAACTTTGCCGTTTTTGGGTTACACATAGCCGCCTTGGCAGTTTTTATAGGGAATATGCTATGGGCAGTTCGGTATCGAAAATTCTAAGCAAAGAGTGAAATACACCTGCATGCCACGCGCATAACATACAGGTGTATAGTAAATTATAGGGTAATGCTTTTATAGCCCTCTTCCTGTTTGGTAAAGGTATAGAGCAGTCCGTTTTCTATAACAGTGATTCCTTTGACCACAGCAGAGGTATCAATTTTAAATTTGTGGAGTGAAAGGCCGCAGGCCAATAGGGTTACCTGTTGTTGTTCAGCCATTTCTAGTAAAGGTGCCATTTTGTTGGCATCGGTCAATTCTTGTACCGCTTTCCCACATACAATCACTTCATAGTTACCCATGCTACTACCATGTTTTGTAGCCAGTTGTTGTGCTGCGAGTAGAATGGGGTGTAGCTGTTGTATATTTCTGGTGATCACTACGTAGTTGTGTGTTTCCGTTTGTTGTGCAAAAGCATGAGATACACATCCCAAGCATACGAATAAGGTGATTAAAACTAATTTTTTCATACTGATTTATATAGTAAAGTTTGTGGTCCATTCAGCACCGCTGATGTCCGTTAATGTAAGTGTATAGGTTCCTTCCGGAAGTGTATTTGACATAGTTGTTGCCATGGGAAGGGTAATGGTAGCCTTTGCGCCTAGTGGAATGATAAGGCTATGCTTTCCTGGTGCTACCTTGGCAATATAATGATTCTTGATCTGTGCTTTAGGAAACGTAGCTAGCATAGTTCCATCTAAATACATTACCGTATTGTGGGCAGCATCTTGTATTTGAATACCGATTAAAAAAGATCCGTAGACATCTACGCCATGAGTTCTAAATACGTTGAAGGATAGGGTGTTGTTGGCATAACCTACTTCCGAAAGTTCAACTGTAGGTCGTATAGATTTGTTATGCAACGTACCCCATACACCTCCATGGAAATGTTGATGGGTTCCACCGGCAATAAGGAGTAGGCTAATAGCGGTAAGTGCTACCACACCTTGTAGCTTTTTTGCAGGCATAGGAAACGTACCAGAACCTAACCAGGCAAACCATTTTGTGGTAGTAAACCGTTTGCTTTGTTGTATCCAGCGTTGATCCAGGCTATAGGTACCACTACCGGTAAAAAAGAGGGTAGACCCTGCTGCTAAGCCTAGGATTCCTATTTGCCATTCATCTACGCAGGTAGTTCCAAGCCATCCGGAGCCTAGTAGAATGCCCATGGCTAGTGCAAAGGTGCCTATACTTGCCAGCCGTGTAAAACAACCCAAAAGCAAAAAGAGACCTACCACACCTTCAATAATGGTAAAGATCACCATATTGTACCAAAGTGCTTCCGGGTGGGTAAGCAAGTATTCAATAAGGCCTTTGATACCCAAGGCATGTGGTAAAAAATGATTGAATTTGACACCAATATAACCGGGTAGGTCGGGGTCTAGTTTGTCCATGAGAACGGTGCGCCTCCAAAAGGCAGAAAAATAAGTGTATCCGGTAATCACACGTAGCGATAGGGTAAACAACCCGGCTTGTGAAAAATTGGTATTTTTTTCTAGTGTATGCATCATATAGATATATAAAGTTGTACAACCCTTTGTAGAAAGGTTGCATAAAATAAATTACAAGTGGCCAAAAAGAGTAGGGCTACACGTGTGTTTTCAACTTTCTATATAATATGTAATAGGGAATTTTGTGGGTATGAGGAGGAGCGTCCTCGTCATACAGCGGAACATCGGTAGTGGTGGTTTCGCTTTGATAAAAATACGCAGCAACACTTGCCGGTACCAATATCTTTTCACAGGCAATCTTTACAGTTTCCTGCTGCAATTGACTTTGCTCAAAATGGCAGGTGTTTACAGAACTAAGTGTAGTTTTAGAAGGATTCTTCTGTGTAGCAATGCCTAGTTCATTTTGTACAGCCTTACGAACATTACAAGAAGATAGCACCGCGAACAAGGCCACAAATGCTACAAAAAGCATTTGTATACCTACCGATTTCCTTTGAGTGCTATACAGTGATTTCATAAGAGACGAATGTAACCAAACAAAAAAAGCTGTGCAAAATTGACACAGCTTTTTTCAAAATATCTGGGAAACAGCAATTATTCAGTTTCAAAAGTAACGGTATCTACCGTCATGATTTGTCCGTTTACAGCTACTACATCATACAATACGAGTGCTTCCAAACCAAGGCCCAATGCTGGGGTGAAGGTTAAGGTATAGCTTCCTTCTGGTAAACCATATAAAGCATAAGAACCATCAGCATTTGCATAGGTAGAAACTTCTACACTACCGTTGGTAGCGGTTACAAGGGTTGGTATACCTGCTGGTACTACAACACCTTCTATGATCCCTGTTTCTGCTGTGGCAGTAGCTCTAATGGTTGGTTTTAAAGAGTAACTTCCATTTCCTTGAGTAACAATAGATTCTTCTACATCAAAGTCCAAAATATACTCATAGGTGTACCCGGCTTCCAGGGTTTCGTTTACGTTTAATTTCAATCCGGATTGTTGTGCACTTGGAGTTGCAAGATCATAGGTTTCTCCATCTACTACAATAGAGTTATCACCTCCTAGAACCAAACGGATTTGAGAAATGGTTCCCGCAGGAATGTCTTCTTCTAGGGCTAATTGTGCATTGGCACCTCCTGTTAATTGTAAAAGATCATAAGTTTCATCATCAACGTCTAAACTTACTTCGGTATCGTTTGCATATTTAATAACTACATCCTCTACCTCAATGTTCACTGCGTCATAATCTCCCGGGGCATCTACCATCTTCACGCTCATTTTGGCGCTGTCTCCTGTGCTAGCTTCAGAATCGTTATCATCATCACTACAAGAAGTGAAAACAAATAAACCTGAGAACAGAATGGCTAAGAGTGTTACATTTTTCTTTTTCATAACTATTTGTATTTGAATTTTCCGCTAGTCTAGGGCAGTTTCTTGGACCAGCAAGCCAACTTAACAGATTTTAACGATGGTTGTTAAAAGGGAAAAAACAGAGTTTTCTTTGGGATTTTGTCCCCAAAAAATATGATTGTCAGCACAGTTGCGGAGCATTTATACCGAAAAAAACTGGGATAAGATTTAACAAGTTGGTTGAAGTTATTTGGAATAGCAAAGCCATGTTTTATAGGCTATGCAGCATAGGTTATGTATGGGCACTTTGTATAAAATGGGTATAGAAGGCTATGATTGCTAGTACTATATCTTTTTCCAAACTAGTGCACGTTCGTAGCATGCGTGTACGCAATGCTGTTATAGCATAGGGGGTGTTTTTGACGTGTCCTTAAGAAGTGAAAATATCTTCTGCGGGTGTTGAAAAAACATCGTCTTCTTCCGGTAAGTCTAGCATTTCTGATTGTTCTATCCAGCGGTTGGCATAGTCTATTCCTTTCTGTAAACTATAATCAGAAGCATAGCGGCGACTGGAAGCTAGTACCAATCCGCCTTTGGAAACCCTAAAAAAGAATTTGCCACGTGGAGTTTTAGTTTTGGTGATCACAAACATATCGTAATTGTTCTGCAAAGCTTCAATAATGAGTTGGCAATCAGATTTTCGTTTACAGCTAATGCTGGTAAAAATGATTTTACCTTTTCGATTGCTAAAAACGAACTTATAGTTGCCATCAAATCTTTTATTAATCACAAATACGCTCATGACCTATTGGGGGTTTGGGTTTTGATTTTTACAAAACTAACCGAAATCTAAGAAATCTGAAATGGACTAGAAGGAGAGTTATAGTAGAAGAGGTTATAACACTTTCATATGCATGAAGTTACCAAAGAAGAGAAGTTATCAACACACTACTTTTTGAAGAATTCGTAATGTAAAAAACTTTAAATAACGGATATTTAAATAAATGTTCATTCTGTGGGATAATTCTACAAAACAAATCATTTTTGATAGATATTTATTTTTGTATTTAAAAAATTATTAAATTTGGTCTTAATCAGGTTTATTTTGATGATTACATAATTGTAAATCTGAGTGAAACCAACTAACAAATTGAATACCGCAAAATCAGACATCATTCTTTGGAAAGAACTTAAGAAAGGCTCCACTGTGGCGCTTGGCTCTATATACGATATGTATATTGATGAGCTGTTCCTCTATGGATGTAAAGTAACGGCCAATACCGCTATTGTAGAAGACGCTATTCATGATTTGTTCCTGGACCTATATAAGTACCATGAAAACCTATCGGATACTTCGAATATTAAGTTCTATTTGTTGAGTTCTTTAAAAAATAGAATTTTTAAAAGCCCGCTTTACAAAGAGGAGAAATACCAAAGCTCCTTTCAAATAAACAAAAATGTAGTTCCCGAAACTTCAAGTTCTATTGAAGAAGCATTTATAGAAGAAGAGCTCTTCCATGAGAACTCAAAAAAAATCTTCCATGCCATGCAGTTGCTTCCAAAAAAGCAACGAGAAGGGGTGCAGCTAAAATACATACAAAACAAATCGTACGAGGAAATTGCCGAAATCATGAATGTAAAGGTAGAAACCTGCCGTACTATTGTATATAGAGGTATCAAATCTTTAAAAGAGATTTGCGTGCTTTTTATTGGATTGTTTTTAAGTATTTGGTAATCCGAAAACCTTATCGTTAATTACTCTCACTACTTTTTGAAATAAATTTTAAAAAAAATGTAATTTTTTTGTCTATACGCAGTCATGTTTTGACTTTATATAGAAAATGCATGAACGCTTTTAATTGTGTTTTACATGAAAGATATTGAAAAACAATTACTTAAAGATTTTCAAGGAGAACGAAAGTTTCTTTTAAAGAAGCGTATTTTTTCTTCTGTGGAAAGCTACAAGCGCAAAAAACGATTGAAAAGATTTTCTTGGGCAGCATCGTTCGTGCTTGCTTTGGGAATTGGAGGCTATGTATTCTATTCACAAGAACAAGCGTTTGATAACGAGATTTACGTAGATGCATTGGAAAATGTAAAAGTAGATACTACGAAGAACGTAAGTTTGGTGCTTGCAGATCAAACGTTGAGCGTTGCAGAGAAAGATTCTGTAATTTCTTATACAGGAAAGAACAATGAAATATTGGTAGGAGATTCCAAAGTAAAAGAAGATAAAGTAGCGCTGAATACGCTGGTAGTACCTTATGGAAGAAGAACCAAATTACAGCTGATAGATGGAACCAATGTTTGGCTTAATGCAGGTTCTCGGTTGGTATACCCTTCTGTATTCAAAGGAAAGAAAAGAATTGTTTATTTAGAAGGGGAAGCAGCGTTTGATGTAGCGCATGATAAAGAACATCCTTTTATAGTCATGGCAAAAGACCAGGAAATAGAAGTCTTAGGAACTGTTTTTAATGTGAGTAGTTATAAAGATGAGCCGTTTATAAAAACAGCTTTGAAAAGTGGAAGTGTAAAGATCAGCTATCAAGCTGGTGATTATATAAGTCATAAAGAATCGGTTACCATTAAACCTGGAGAAATAGCAAGCTACAGCAGGTCTGAAGCTAGTATGAACACAGCGAAAGGAAATGTAGACAATCACTTTTTATGGAGAGATGGTTTGATTGTTTTCAAGAATGATGAATTTGAGTATATAGTCACCAGACTGTCACGCTATTACAATGTACCTGTGAAGTTGCAAAATACAGCAAGAGAACACCAAACGTTTTCGGGATATTTAGACTTGAAAAATACAGTAGAAGAGGTGTTAGATGTTATTAAAGAATCCTCTTCATTTACATACAAAAAAGAAGAAAATGAAATTCTAATAGAATAAAGTAATCAATTAACCAATTAAAATGTCAAACTATCTGCCTATGAAGCAAGGATTATCATCATAAAAAAACCGAAAGATGTTGGCCGCATCCTTCGGTGTAAGATTATTAATACTACAGCAAATAAGTAATACTAATTAACAATTCACGAATTTATGAATAAATATCATATTAGTTTCCCTATTGGGGAACAAAAACTTGATGTCAAAAAATATGTCATAGTTTTTATGAGAGTATTTTTACTTTTAATTACCATTGGACTCGGTTCAGTATTTGGAAATAATTCGTACGCACAGAAATTAAACATTGATGTGAATGAAGTTTCTATTACTGACTTTTTTGAAGAAATTCAAAAAAATAGCGAATACGTTTTCTTTTATAAAGATGATGTACTCGACACTTCGTATACAGTATCGCTCAAAGCAGAAGATGCTACTATAGAATCAGTTTTAACGCAAGCTTTTAAAGCGTTACCGCTTAGCTATGCCGTAAAGGGCAGACAAATAGTGGTAAAACGCAAGGAAGCTGTAGCTACAGCTATGAAGGTAACCAAACAAGGAGTTTTAGTTTCTGGTTTGGTAACTTCAGAATCAGATGGCATGCCGCTTATGGGAGCCACCGTTATGGAAAAGGGAACTACCAACGGAACTACCACAGATTTTGATGGAAACTATAGCATTGCTGTTTCCAGTGAAGATGCGGTTTTGGTCATCACCTTTATGGGATTTGTAAAACAAGAAATCACTGTAGGAGATCAAACCGAAATAAACGTAGTACTAAAAGAAGATTTTTCACAATTAGACGATGTAGTAGTTGTGGGGTATGGTACACAGAAAAAAGAAGATGTTACCGGAGCTGTAAGTGAGGTGAAATCTGAAGATATTGTGCGTACAGCTTCTACAACAACAGCCGGAGCTTTGGCTGGTAAAGTACAAGGGGTTACCATTAGAGCAAAAGATGCACGTCCAGGGCGTGGTGCTTCCGTAGAAATTCGTAACATGGGAAATCCGTTGTTTGTCATTGATGGAGTAGCCTATGGCGGACAAACCGGAAATGACTGGGTACAATCCTCCAACGTTAGCGGAAATGATATTTTCAATTCTTTGAATATGGAGGATATTGAAAGTATTACTATCTTGAAAGATGCGTCTGCTGCGGTTTATGGTATGCGTGCAGCCAATGGAGTAGTATTGGTAACTACCAAAAAAGGTAGTAAAAATAAAGATGCGCGTGTAAATGTAAATGGTTACTACGGATGGCAAAACTTAACACGTTTTCCAGATTTAGCAAATGCAGCACAGTATACAAGAGGTTTGGTAGAAGCCGCTCAAAATGAAGGCCGTGATCCTAACGAAGTATTTACACCAGAAGAGTTAGCCAAGTGGCAAGCGGGTACAGAACCGGGCTATCAAGGATATGATTATTATGATCTTACCATGCGTAAGAACATTCCACAATACCATATCAACGCTAATGTAACCGGAGGAACAGAGCGTGTAAGCTACTACATGTCTGTAGCCAATACAACACAAGAGGCATTAATTGAAGATTTTAAATACGGAAGAACAAATCTTCAGGTAAATTTGGAATCTAATGTTACTGAAAACTTTAGCCTAGGAACACAAATTAGTGCTAGAGAAGAAAAAACAGAAGATGTTGGGTTACCAGGTGGTGACGGATATTTTGCAGCAATTTTAGGAATGTTCAGTAATATTCCTACAGTAGGGCCATATGCCAATGATAATCCAGAGTATATAAACCATACCAGAGACTATTCACGAAACCCGGCATTGTTCAAAAGAGATATTGCTGGTTACAAAGATAATTTAACGCGAAATGCAAACGTAAACTTGTATGCAAAATATAAGTTTGATTTTGGCTTAAACGTAAAGGGTACAGCTTCTTACAATTATACCAATGGAAAGTTTGATGGTTTTCAATATAGATATGACGTGTATACCTATAGAGGAGATGACGTGTATGAAAGAACCGGCGGTGTAGACGGTGGTTGGAGATATCAAACAGAAAGAGAAGTATTGGCTCGTTTCTATCAATTACAATTTGACTATTCTAAAGATTTTGGAGATCACTCCATAGCAGTGGTAGCTGCGTATGAGCGTTCAGATTATGAGAAGGATTATTTATCAGTAGGAACCAATCCATCTAACGATTATTTACCATTGTTAGAATATGATAAAATGAATTCATTTAGTGATTGGTGGGATTACGAAGCACGTGTAGGATATATTGGAAAAGTAAACTATAACTACAAGAAAAAGTACTTAGTAGAATTATTAGGAAGATATGATGGTTCTTATCTATACCCTCCGGGACACCGTTACGGATTTTTCCCTGGTGCTTCACTAGGTTGGAAGGTTTCAGAAGAGCCATTCTTTGAAAAACTAACCGGTGTTATCAATAGTTTTAAATTTAGAACTTCCGTAGGGCAAACTGGTATGGAACAAGGTATAGGTATGTTTGATTATTTACCGGGCTATACTTGGAATAGTGGAGGAGCAGTTTTAGACGGTACGTATGTAACAGGTATGCAACCGAGAGGTTTACCGGTAACCAACTTGTCTTGGGTTAAGAACACCAACGCAAACATAGGTATAGATGTAGCCATGTTTGATAGTAAATTAACAGCAACTACCGATGTTTTCTGGATCAGAAGAACCGGTATTCCTGGGCAACGCTATGATGTACTATTACCTAGTGAGGTTGGATATTCTTTACCAAACGAAAACTTAGGTAAAAATGGATACAATGGGGTAGAAGGAATTTTAACCTATAAAGATTTTGTAGGTGACCTTAGCTATAGCGTGAGTGGAAACTTTACATTTTCTAGATTTAGAAACATAGAGTCTTATAAGCCTCGTTTTGGTAATTCGTATGACGAATACCGCAATTCAGCTGAAAACAGATACGGAGGTATTTGGTGGGGATATCAAGTTGTAGGTCGTTTCGAAAGTCAGGAAGAGATAGATAACTATGGTATAAATAATGATGGACAGAACAATACTACTCAATTACCGGGTGACTTTATTTACAAAGATGTAAACGGTGACGGTGTCATCAACTATTTAGATGAAAGACCAATAGGATACCCAACAGGGTGGTCGCCAATGATGTCTTTTGGTGGTAACATCAATTTAAACTTTAAAGGATTTGATTTAAATGTAGATTTCTCTGGAGGAGCAATGCAGTCTTGGTTTCAGGATTACGAGCTTAGAAATGCATTTCACGCAGGAGGAAATTCACCAGCATACTTGTTAACAGATCGTTGGCACAGAGCAGATCCGTATGATCCAAATAGTGAGTGGATTCCAGGAAAATATCCAGCTATAAGAAACGGAAATTCGGGTCCTAATGCACGTAATAGCGATTTTTGGCTACACAATGTTCGTTTTCTTCGTATTAGAAATTTGGAAGTTGGGTATACCATTCCAACAACCTTCACAGAGAAAATCAACATTCAAAAAGTTCGTGTGTATCTAAGCGGATCTAACTTGGTTTCCTTTGATAATGTAAAAGATTATCAAATTGATCCAGAGATAGAAGCAAGAGCGGCAGTTGTATACCCAACGCAGCGTACCATTTTAGCCGGATTTAACTTAACCTTTTAATCAAAACAAGCAATGAAGAAACTAGTTATATCAGCAGCATTAGTAATAGCATTCTTTACATTTTCATGTAATGATGAAGAATGGCTAGAGAGAGATCCACAAAACATTATTTCAGACGAACAATTATGGAATGATCCTGCCCTTATAAATTCATTAATGGCAAACTATTATAATAGATTACCCACATTACTAGGGGTTTTCAATACTGGTGGGATGACAGAGACAGACGAGGCCATGTGGTCTGGTCACTGGGATTCCAATTGGCATAATAACTTTGAATACGGAGATAATTATGGTAGTTATTGGGATTACGGGTTTATTAGAGATATCAACCTTGCTTTGGATAATATAGACCAGTATAGTACCGATATTTCAGAAGAACAAAAAGCCTTGTATCAATCAGAATTAAGATTCATTAGAGCCTTTGTATATTTTGAATTGGTAAAACGTATGGGAGGTGTTCCGTTGGTTACAGAACAATTAATTTATGACTATAGTGGAGACCCTTCAAACCTTCAAATTCCTAGATCTAAAGAATATGAGGTGTATGATTTTATTTATGATGAGTTGGAGGCTATTAAAGGAAGTCTTGCAGCCAACAACGCTAGTAAAACAAGAGCCAATACCTATGTAGCACTTGCATTGGAGAGTAGAGCTATGTTGTATGCCGGGTCTTTAGCAAAGTATAACAATTTAATGTCAGCCTCTATTTCCCTACCGGGAGAAGAGGTAGGTATCCCTGCAGATATGGCAGATGGGTATTATACCAAATCACTGGCCGCTTCGCAAGAAATAATCAATAGTGGAGCCTATGCTTTGTATGACTTAAACCCTGATAAGGCTACTAACTTTTATGAAATGCTTATAGAAAAAAGTAGCTCTGAGGTTATTTTTGCGAAAGATTATGAATTGAGCTTAAAAACACACTCATTTACCTACGAGAATATCCCTAGAACATTATCAGAAGATAATGAAAAGCAATGTATGATATCTCCATCGTTAAGTTTGGTAGAAAGTTTTGAATACCTTGACGGGTCAGAAGGAACGCTACAAACAATGGATAGTGACGGGAACTATATTGTTTATGATGAAATAGATGATATTTTTGATAATAAAGATCCAAGATTAGCAGGAACCGTATTGTATGGTGGTTCTAGTTTCAAAGGAGCGCCATTAAGTATTTTAGCCGGAGTTGCAGATTGGAACGAGGATACTCAAAGCTATGATTTTCTTACCTCACCAAATTTAGGAGGCAACTATGAAACAGATGCTGGTGGAGATGGAGGTTTAATGACCGGTTTTGATGGCCCAAAAGACAATACTCAGAATGTGAGTAATACAGGATTCTATCTTAGAAAATTTGTGAGTGAAGGTCCTGGTGCTAGTATTAGAGGAGTTTTAGCAGATAATTGGTGGCCTTGGTTTAGAGCAGGTGAAATCTATTTAAATGCTACAGAAGCTGCTTATGAATTGGGGCAAGAAGGTATTGCTTTAGAATATATCAATGCTGTAAGAGAACGTGCAGGATTTGAAGCAAATAGCTTAACAAGTCTTAGTAATGATATTATTAGACATGAACGTCGCGTAGAATTGGCTTTTGAAGATCATAGATATTTCGATTTAAAAAGATGGAGAGTTGCTCACGAAATTTGGAATGGTGATCAAAACGATGACAATGCTATGGTAAGAGGTATTTACCCATACCGTATTGTACGCCCAGGACATCCTGATAATAATAAATATATCTATAGAAGAATTGAACCAACACGTTTTATGAGAGCAAGATTCTTCCGTTTTGCGAATTACTATTCGTTGATAGATCAGGGAATCTTAAATAACAATCCGTTATTGGTTAAAAATCCATTCCATTAATCCATTAAAATGTAATAGATATGAAAATTAGAAACTTATATATAGTAGGGTTGTTGGCAGGTTTACTGTTCACCAGCTGTGAAAATTACGATAATTTTGATGAACCCAATGCAATGCTTTCCGGTAGAGTAGTGTATGAAGGCGAAGCAGTTGGAGTACGTAACAATGGAGCTAGGTTTGAACTTTGGCAAGATGGTTATGAACTCAATAAAAGTATTGAAGTGTATATAGCACAAGATGGTACCTATTCAGCATCGTTATTCAATGGAGAATATAAAATGGTAAGAATAGCCGGAGCTCCATGGGAAGCAGCGTTGCAAGATACGTTGGTCATCAATGTAAATGGCGGAACCACGTATGATGTACCTGTAACGCCATACTTTACTATAGAAAATGCATCTTTTGAAAATCAAGGTACTACTATAAATACTTCTTTTACCGTGAATCAAGTGGTTGAAGAAACCGGATTACAATCTGTAAATGTTTATTTTGGAACCAAGTACCTTACAGATAGTAATTATAATGCCTCAGTATATCACGTGGACCTGGAAACTGTTACTCCAGGAACTGCAAATTCTATAGCTATTGATGTACCGGAAAATCTGTCAGACAGAGAATATGTATTCATGAGAATAGGCGTGAGATCTAATTCTTCCAATGAATACTATTACACACCGGTTGAAAAGATATACTTATAAATTCGGATAGAGCGATCTATTAATAAATGTGTTTTTTACGTAAACCTGTTTGCAGGAATATTATTCCTGCATCAGGTTTAATTTTTTTAAATTAGCACAAAGTCAATTTAACAAACAGCTAAACAACAAAACAATGAAAAGAAACATGCTAACCGGTTTAGGAGTATTGTTGCTTGTTTTTGCCTCTTGTAAAGAAGAGAAAAAAGAAGCAAAAATGCTGAAACAACAAGAACAAACCGAAGTAAAAACAACCAATTTCACCCAATGGGCAGAAACGCCTCCTATGGGGTGGAATAGTTGGGATTGTTACGGACCCACAGTAACAGAGAAAGAGGTGAAAGCCAATACCGATTATATGGCAGAAAACCTGAAGTCATTTGGGTGGGAATACGTGGTTGTGGATATCCGTTGGTTTGTAGAAAATACCAAAGCATCTGGTTACAATCAAACCGATCCTATTTATGTAATGGACGAATATGGCCGCTATCAACCGGCTACCAACAAGTTTCCTTCTGCAAAAGATGGGCAAGGGTTTAAGCCACTAGCAGATTATGTACATAGCAAAGGTTTAAAATTTGGAATCCATATTATGCGTGGTATTCCTGTAGAAGCTGTAAACAAAAAACTACTGATCAAAGGAACCGAAGGCATTACAGCAGACCAAATTTACTCTCCGGAAGAGCAGTGTAAATGGTTAACAGATAATTATACGGTTGTAGCCGATAAACCGGGAGCTCAGGAATATTACAATTCTATTATGGAGTTGTATGCTTCGTGGGGTGTAGATTTTATTAAGATCGATGACCTTTCGGCACCAATTTATCATCAAGGAGAAATTGATTTGATACGTAATGCGATTGATCAAACAGGAAGAGAAATTGTGTTAAGTACATCTCCGGGAGAAACGCCTGTTGATGCTGCAGCACATGTAGACAGTCATGCAAACATGTGGAGAATGGTGAATGATGTTTGGGACGAATGGTGGCACATGAAACATCTAATTAAAACTTCTGAAGATTGGTATCCATACATTGGTGATGGCACTTGGCCAGATTGTGATATGATTCCTTTAGGTAGAATCTCTATTCGTGGGGAAAGAGGAGAAGATCGCATGACGCGTCTTACAAAGGAAGAGCAATACAGTTTAATGTCCTTTTTCACCATATTCAAATCTCCATTATTCTTTGGAGGAGATTTACCAAGTAATGATGAGTTTACATTATCACTACTAACCAATAAGGACGTTTTGGAAATGCATGAAAAAGCAACTAATGTAAAACAAGTATTTCAAACTGAAGATGAACTTGCTGTAACTTCTAAAAATCCAGAAACTGGCGCAACCTATGTTGCTCTATTTAATTTAGGAGATAAGGAAGTAAAAACGGTTTCAGTAACATTGGAACAATTAGGTCTTTCAGAAGAATTAAAAGCAACCAACCTATGGTCTGGAGAAGCTTTTGAATATTCAGGAAAAACTGTGGAAGCTTCTTTGAAACCACATGAATCAATACTACTAAAACTACAGTAAAAATTGCCTTTTTAATAGATGAATAATCGGTTGGAATTCCAATCGAAGAATGTATTCATCCAAAACCTTCCAATAGTATTTAATGCTGTTGGAAGGTTTTTTTATGACGTTTTACCAGGAACAGTCATGTAGCTGTTGAAAAATAAAATGATAATATGTGGTTTTAAAAAGCATATTCTTATGAAAAATATAAAATAAAGTATTTAAAATTATAAAAAAAGTATGCTTCATTTTGAAACATAAATAAAATGATGTAATATTGCTTCGGATATAAGCAATAAGTGTGTTCTTTTCAAAATACTGTGCATGGATTTACTAAAAGGTTATCGCTGCGATTTTCGGGTTATATCGCAAATCTTTTATAAGTACGGTGATGAAACTACCTCCTTATTGTTGTGATGCGTTTAAAAAGGCGTATCAAAAAACAAATGGATAACTAACGAAGCATGAAAAAAACAAATGGTTTAACGCTAGTATTAGGGGGGCTCTTTGCTATGAGTTTCTCTAACGTATTCGCTCAGGATCAAAACATTTCAAAACAAGATTCTATAGCGATTGAAAAACAAACAAGTAAAACAGATAACGACCCTGAAAAGGGCGGAGACAGAAACGTAATGCTAAACGCCGCAAACAATTCCGGCCCCAGAGATGTTAACATCGGTCTTCCTGCAAGTGTGGGTGGTATTACTATTCTCGAAAACGATTTACCTTTGGTCTATTTCTTTTGGCCAGAGTTACCAAACAAGTCTTGGCGCCAAAGCGTGTCACTTAAAAACACAGGGCTTTTAAAAATGGAGGATCTTGCATTATCTATGGGTGACCTTGGATTTGCGGTGAATTCATATACGCAGAATGGAACTAAAGATTTTCATGTAAAAGGAAATTTATCAGGAAGTCATTTTGGTTGGTTTCAGGGAGATGTAAATGTATCCGGACCTATTTCTAAAAATGGATGGACCTATTCTGCAGGTGCTTTTGTAAACTTTGATCCTTCAACATACGATCTTGGTTTTAATAAATATGTAGATCAAACTAAAATCTTTAGAGCAGGTGTCACCAAGTATTTTAAAGATGATAAGGGTGAGTTCAATATATTTTATAAATATGCTGATTCTTATATCAATACCAATTATGCGGTTTTTGAATACGGACCAAATGGAGAAGCTTCAGAAGTAGATGGTTTTGATATTGGTAATTCTTCCTACATCGTAAGAGATGGAAAACTTCGTTTTAAAGACGCTATAACTGGTGATTATTACTGGGGTTCTTTAGATGGTGCTGCAAATACAAATACATCGCACACTGTAGATGTTTTTGGTAACTATAAATTGGATAACGGATGGAATTTTAAATATTCTACCCGCATGCATCTAGCCAAAGCTTCTTTAATGTATAGCATACCGTTGAGTATTTTTACCGCAGAGGCTTCCGATGGTTATACCATTGCTTCTACAGGAGAAACTTATACTGGAAATGTAGGAACACAATTGGCTATGAATTCTCCAGAAATTCCTACCACGCACATTATGGGACGTTTTTCGTTGAACAAAAAAATTAAGAATCACGATCTTACTTTCGGAATTTTAGAGCAGTATTATCATGTAGATAAATACCATTCAAACCGATCTTTATTCTTTCAAACGGTAGAAGATCAACCACAACGTTTAATTGGACCTGGAACAGATGAAAGCGGGTTTTACGCATACAATACCAGTGCAGAATATTTTAACGGAGCGGAAAACAAACTAGCTGTATACGGTAACGATAGTTGGCAAGTTTCAGATAAATTCAAACTGAAATATGGTTTAATGCTAAGACACCAATTGTTAGATGGAGATTATTCGCCAACAACAAGAACAACAGATTGGGATCTTACTCAAGCAACTACCGAAGATATCAATAAGAGCTTTTTCCACGTAGCAGGAAGTTTAAATGCAAGCTATAATATTACTAAGAACTTCGGTGCATTGGCAAACTTTTTATATACCGAAGAAAATGGACGTTTAGAAAGTTTCTCGACAGCAGTATATCCAAGTATTGTAAAAAGTAGAAGTCCGTTAGCAGGTGCCGGAATTTTCTGGAATACAGATTATTTTAGTCTAGTTTCTCAGGCTACGTACCTTACTAAAAATAACTATTTAACCCGTTACAACCTGGTTAATCCTGAAGACGATACAGAAACGCAACAAGCAACTATTTTCTATAAAATTCAAACATTGGGTTGGACAACGGATATGATGATTACACCTTTCAAAGGATTCAATCTTCATTATTTAATTACGTTCCAAGATCCTGTTTACAAAGATTTTACTTTCTCAGCTTTTGGTAACGATTATGATTACAGCGATAATACGGTATTAGAAATCTCCAATGTATTAATGGAAATAGATCCGAGTTATTCTGTAGATAAATGGAGATTTTGGGCAAGTTTCAGATACTTCAGTAAGCAATATGCCAACATTACCAATGCCTTGTATTTTGCGCCGCGTTGGGAAAACTTTGGAGGTATTAACTATCAGTATAACGATCATATAGGTTTTGGAGCAACAGTAGTGAACTTCTTAAACCAAACCGGAGCTAAAGGAACCATCAACGGAGCAGAATTGATTGATGATGCAAGTCAGTATTACGGTCAATTATTATCTGGTTCATACATCAGACCATTCACAGTACAATTATCGGTCAACTTTAATTTCTAATGATGCAAAGACAAACAAACAAATATATCTTAATCATCCTTTTGGCAATTCCGTTTTTTGGAATTGCTCAAAAGGATTTTTCACAAAAAGTAACTCCTAGAATGCGCGTAATTCTAGATAATGACTATGCTGGCGATCCAGACGGATTGTTCCAATTGGTTCAGCATGTATTATCACCATCTGTTGATATTCGTGGTATTATTGGTTCACATTTAAAGCCGGGTGATGGTTTTGATCCTTCTAACGAAACCGCTACACATGCCGTTCAAAATGTAAATGAAGTATTGTCATTACTAAAGTTAGACGGAAAATTTGATGTCTATCAAGGAAGTAATCAAGGCTTGAAAGATACCGAAACACCCAATGAGTCAGCTGCTGCCAAGTTTATTGTAAAAGAAGCGATGCGTACCGATGTAGATTCGCCTTTGTATGTAGTTTGTGGTGGTGGATTATCAGAAATAGCGAATGCTTATCTACTAGAACCAAAAATAGCAGAGAAGATCACGCTGATTTGGATTGGTGGTCCGGAATACACAGATATTGCCCCACCTCCTCCAGGATATACTTCTTTGGAATACAATACAGCGATTGATATCAAAGCAACTCAAGTAATTTTCAATCAGTCCAATATTTCACTTTGGCAAGTACCAAGAAATGCATACAGAGAAACATTGGTTTCCTATGCAGAATTGCTGACCAAAGTAAAACCACAAGGAAAAATAGGTAAATACCTTACGGAAAAAATTGAAAACGTAATGGAATTGACCAATAAATATAAAATATACACAGGAGAAACCTACATCATGGGCGATAATCCATTGGTGTTGTTAACGGCTTTACAATCAAGTTTTGAGGCCGATCCTTCTTCTAGTTTCTACACGCTTAAACAAGCTCCGAAAATCAATGATGCAGGATTGTATGAGGTGAACCATTCGGGAAGAAACATTCGTGTATACCATCATTTGGATAACCGATTGCTGTTTGAAGATTTCTATGCAAAGCTTCAGATAGCCAATCAAAATTAATATACGATGAAAACAAAATTGTTGTTGCAAATATGTTTGGCATTGGGGACAGGAGTAGGTTTCGCCCAGGACGCAAGCATACAAACGGTAAAAAGCAAATCAGGAACTGTATTAGGATATAGTACTAATTCCGGAGTTCAAATTTTAAAAGTGAAAGGAGAAAGCTTTAAAGATTTGAATAAAAACGGTGTATTAGATCCTTATGAAGACTGGCGACTATCAGCAGAAAAACGAGCGAAAGATTTGGCCAAGCGTATGTCGGTTGAGCAAATTGCGGGTTTAATGTTGTACAGTCAACACCAGGCCATTCCGGCACATCCGGTGGGTTTTGGAGCAGGAACTTATAAGGGTAAGCCATTTGCAGAAAGTGGTTTAAAAGCATCTGCAATTTCAGATCAGCAAAAGAAATTTTTAAAAGACGATAACCTGCGCCATGTGTTGTTAACTTCGGTAGAATCTCCAGAGATTGCTGCGGAGTGGAATAACAATGTACAGGCGTATGTAGAAAGCTTAGGATTGGGAATTCCGGCCAATAATAGTTCCGATCCAAGAAATACAGCCATGGTTACTTCAGAATTCAATGCCGGAGCAGGAGGAGCCATTTCTTTATGGCCTGATGGATTGGCAATGGGAGCAACTTTTGATCCTGAATTGGTAAAACAATTTGGAGAGGTTGCTTCTCAGGAATACAGAGCTTTGGGGATTAGTACAGCTTTATCGCCTCAGGTAGATTTGGGAACAGAGCCTCGTTGGTTTCGTATCGCCAATGTTTTTAGCGAGTCTCCTGAATTGGTGACGGATATGGGAAAAGCTTATATTGAAGGTTTTCAAACATCTGATAAAGCAACCGAAATCAAAAAAGGTTGGGGATATCATAGTGTAAATGCTATGGTGAAGCACTGGCCAGGAGGCGGACCGGAAGAAGGTGGTCGTGACGGACACTGGGCTATGGGGAAATTTGCCGTATATCCGGGAGATAATTTTTCAGATCATACCAAACCATTTTTAGAAGGTGCCTTTAAATTGGATGGCGGAACCAAAGAAGCCGCTGCTGTAATGCCTTATTACACCATTAGTTTTGATCGTGATGATGTCTATAATGAAAACGTAGGGAACGGTTTCAGTAAATACATGATTACAGAATTGTTGCGTGATAAATATGGGTACGATGGCGTTGTGTGCACCGATTGGTTAATTACTGCTGATGAAGGTGCTACACCGGGAACATTTGCCGGGAAACCTTGGGGAACAGAGGCTATGACCGTTGCCGAACGTCATTACAAAGTGTTGATGGCAGGTGTAGATCAGTTTGGTGGGAATAATGATAAAGGTCCGGTTTTGGAAGCCTATCAAATGGGGGTGAAAGAATTTGGCGAAGATTATATGCGCAAACGATTTGAGCGTTCTGCAGTACGTTTATTGAAGAATATTTTCCGTACGGGCTTATTCGAAAATCCATATTTGAATGTATCAGCAACTAAAAGCATTGTTGGGAAACCAGAATTTATGCAGGCCGGCTACGAAGCACAATTAAAATCAATTGTTTTATTGAAGAATAAAGCAGCAACGCTTCCTGTTCAAGAAAAGAAAACAGTTTACGTTCCAAAAATTTACACCCCGGTTGCTACCAATTGGTGGGGTATTGCCACGCCGGCAAGCTACAAATATCCGGTAGATATGGAATTGGTAAAAAAATATTATAACGTAACGGAAGATCCTCAAAAAGCAGATTTTGCAATCGTTTTTGTAAAAAGTCCGCAGAGTAAAGAAGGCGGTTATAGTGAGGTTGACAGAAAGGAAGGCGGAAATGGTTATGTACCTATTTCTCTTCAGTATGAAACCTATACGGCAACTTCGGCAAGAGCTAAAAGTATTGCAGCAGGAGATCCGGTTATAGATCCTGAAATTACAGACAGAAGTTTCAAAGGAAAAACTTCCACAGCTTCTAATATTATGGATCTTAGAACCATTCAGGATACCAAAATGATGATGGGCGATAAACCTGTAATTGTTTCGGTAACGGCAGACAAGCCCATGATCTTTTCAGAGTTTGAAAATCAAGTGGAAGGTATTGTATTGAATTTTGGAGTTTCTACACAAGCCGTGCTAGATATCATTTCAGGAAAAGCAGAACCATCTGGTTTGTTACCCTTACAAATGCCGGCAAACATGGAAACGGTGGAAACACAAAAAGAAGATGTTCCGTTTGATATGATTCCGTATAAAGATTCAGAAGGGCATTCCTATGATTTTGGTTATGGTCTAGATTGGAACGGAGTGATTTCAGACGAAAGAACAAAAACATACACGAAGAAATAATAAGAATTAAATAGTAACACAAACAAATCAATTATGAGAAATAGCGTTTTGAAACTGGGCGTTGTAGCGTTGGCAGCTGTAGGAAGTGTACAGTTTGCTACTGCGCAAAAAGCACCTCAGTTTGGAAAAGCATCGATAGATGAGCTGATCGATGCCATGACTCCAGAAGAAAAAGCTGAATTGTTAATTGGTCCTGGGATGCCTGGTTATGCAGGGTTGGTACCTTTAGAAGGAGAGCCAGATGTACGTGTTTTAGGTGCAGCAGGTGGAACCGCACCTATAGAGCGTTTAGGAATTCCTGAGACTGTTTTTGCAGATGGTCCTGCAGGATTGCGTATTCAGCCAAAACGTAAAAATGATCCAAACACCTACTATGCAACGGCATTTCCTGTAGGTACTTCTTTGGCTTCCTCTTGGAATACAGATTTAATAGAATCTGTTGGAGAAGCTATGGGAGAAGAAGTAAAAGAGTATGGAGTAGATGTATTGTTGGCTCCGGCTTTAAATATTCAAAGAAATCCATTGAACGGAAGAAACTTTGAATACTATTCTGAAGATCCTTTGGTAGCAGGTAAAATTGCTGCAGCGTATATCAAAGGAATTCAGTCGCACAAAGTGGGGACTTCTATGAAACACTTTGCAGCGAATAATCAAGAGAGTAACCGTTTGTCTGTAAATGCACATATTACAGAGCGTGCGATGCGTGAGATTTACTTAAAAGGTTTTGAGATTGCTGTAAAAGAAGCAAAACCTTGGACTGTAATGACTGCCTACAATAAAATTGATGGTATTTATGCATCTGCAAGTCATGATCTTTTAACCACAGTTTTGAGAGATGAATGGGGTTACAAAGGTTTGGTTATGACAGACTGGTTTGGTGGTTACCCAGGTTTTGGAGCTATTATGGACTCTACACAAGTGAGTGATGTTGTAGCACAAATAGAAGCTGGTAACGATTTAATGATGCCGGGTACAGCTGCTCAAAAAAGCAAGTTGATCCAAGCTATCAAAAACGGTACTATAGATGAAGCAGCAGTTCGAAACAGTCTTCGTAGAGTTTTAGAATATGTTGCAGCATCTCCAACAGTAAAAGATGGAAAATATAGTAACAAGCCAGATTTAAAAGCACATGCCGAAGTGACACGTAGCGTTGCAACCGAAGGAATGGTATTGTTGAAAAATGAAGGAGACGTATTGCCATTTACCAAGAAAAGCGGAACCATTGCTGTGTTTGGAGATACATCGTATAGTTTTATTGCTGGTGGAACTGGTAGTGGCGATGTAAACGAAGCTTATACCATTTCTTTAATTGAAGGATTGAACAATGCAGGATATAAAATAGACAAAGATTTACAGGCTGCTTATGTTCCTTTTGTAGAAAAAGTAACTGCAGAAGAAATGGCACGTAGAGAGAAAAATGGCGGATTGTTATCAGACGTGCAACGTATTCCAGAAATGCCATTGGCAAAAGACATGGTGGCTAAAAAAGCAAAAGCTTCAGAGGTTGCGGTAATTACCATTGGTAGAAACGCTGGTGAGCAACACGATAGAAAAATTGCTAACGATTTCTATTTAGGTCAGGATGAAGTGAAAATGATCAATACCGTTGCAGATGCATTTCATGCAGAAGGTAAAAAAGTGATTGTGATTTTAAACATTGGTGGTGTTATTGAAACAGCAACTTGGAAAGATAAAGTAGATGCTATTCTTTTGGCTTGGCAACCAGGTCAAGAAGGTGGTAATTCTGTAGCAGATGTTTTCAGTGGAAAATCAAATCCAAGTGGAAAATTGACTATGACATTCCCTGTAGATTATTACAACCATGCATCCGCAGCTAATTTCCCTGGATTTCCAGCAAACGATCCTAAAGAGGTTTCTTATGAAGAAGGAATTTATGTAGGATACCGTTATTTCAACACTTTTGAAGTACAACCTTCGTATGAGTTTGGTTTTGGTGGTTCTTACACAACTTTTGAGTATTCAGACTTAAAACTAAGCACTACCAACTTTAAAGATGAAGTTGAGGTATCTGTAAAAGTAACCAATACAGGCGATGTTGCAGGTAAAGAAGTAGTACAAGTATATCTTTCGGCTCCTGCTAATATGGTAGACAAGCCATCAGAAGAGTTGAAAGCTTTTGGTAAAACCAAAAAATTAAAACCAGGAAAAAGCGAAACGTTGACATTTACGTTAACTGCAAAAGACCTAGCTTCTTTTGTAGATGCACAAAGCGCTTGGATTGCTGAAAAAGGAACGTATACTGTAAAAGTAGGAGCTTCTTCAACAGACATTAAATTAACAAACGATATGAACGTATCTAAAGATATCACTGCAGAGAAAGTTCACAATGCATTTGATACCGATGTAGATATGAAGAACGTATTAATGAACAACTAATCAAAGCATCACATTGCTTTATTTGTTTGATTTTCAGAAAACCCCTGCCATGTGCAGGGGTTTTTGTTTTTAATGGGAAGCGTATATTGGTTTTAAGAAAGTTATTTATCTTTAAACGTTATTTTCTAAAACTGATCTATGTGGCTATTTATTTCTGATGAGATTCCAGTGTCTCTTTTGGTAGGAGTATTTATTCTTTTTATGTTTTTTGTACTTGTAATAAAATATAGATACATCTATTTTAGAATCCAAAATGCTTCTCCTGAGGCTTTGTATTTTGATGATGTACGGAAAGTTTATGATGCGTTACAAAAAGGGAAAGAACCCCAAGAAAAGTATATACATACCTATGCAAATCAGCTAGGTAAAAGAGTTTTGTTATATGAATTGTTGTTGAAATATAACCGGTTAGAATTATTTCCTGAAGCGTTGCAAAACCGCAAAGATTTTGCTGCGTCTTATGTAGCTTTGTGGCTAGAAGATCATATGGAGGTAGACGAAATTCCTCCTAGATTAGAGCATGCAACCACTAAGTATTTAAAAGATGGTACGGTACTGGAAGTTTTTCAGTTTGAGATGTATGAACCCCATATATTAGCTTCCAAAGGGGTTTTGTATGCATATGCGGGATATCTTTCCGATAACCCCAAAGAATTAGGTTCGCCAGATTTTGAATATTCTAATTTGAGTACTGAAATGCTTGCTATTGAGCGTTTGGAAGAATTACAAAGGGTGTAGTTTTAATTATAGTTGTGAGGCTTCGATTACTGCGTAAGGTATCTTCGATATAAAATATATTTTACTCTCCATAATGCTCAGGGGAAGTGAGGAGTTAGAAAGATTTATGCTGAATTTTCAATTTATAACTTCGTGCTTACACCTGTTTCAAACCTTAGTTTATAAATTCAACAAATTCTTGTAGTTTTATAGTCCAGAACTAAATAGCTATTTGAAATGAAATACAAAATGAACCACATGCTAGCTTTAGACTTGTTCATGCTAGAAAATGAAGATGCAGCAGTGGCTTTGGAAACTACTACAGAAGAAGCATATTATCATATGCCTTTACTTAGTTGGGATATGCACTATTTTAATTATCATGAATTATTAGCAAAAAGACGTCAAGAGGCTGCCATTTGTGCTTTTAAAGAATTGCAAAAAACATATGAATGGACCAATGATTGGGAATCTATATTTAAAGAACAATCATTTGATGCATTGGTAGTTACCAATACAGACGAAAAAATTGTTTGGGTAAGTAATGGTTTTGTAGATATGACGGGTTATGGTAAAACCGAAGTATTACAACAATCACCAAAAATGTTACAAGGGGTGGCAACCACAGCAGAGAGTAAACAAATAATTCGAAAAAACATTACACAAAAAACTCCTTTTTCTACTGTGGTGCTTAACTATAAAAAAGACAATACCCCTTATTATTGTGAATTAAAGATATATCCTTTAATGGTTGAAAATGTAACTCATTTTCTAGCTTTGGAATCAGCTGTTTCTGGTCCTTTTTAGGAATATGTATTAGTAGTACCGCTGTTTTGTAACTATTTGTACAATTTGTTTTTCTTCTACTGGTTTTGGTGGCTTTTTAAGAATAAACAACACAGAGTTAATAGGCAAGTCTTTCTCTCTTTTGAGCGATAAAATTTTTACATCTAGCATTTGAAATGTAGAAGATTTTACTGCAGTAATAGTTGCCATTATTTCTTGATAAGTATTTTTGGTAAACCACAATGCCATATAACCACCAGCAGTAAGCACTCTATAAGTTTCTTGTAGGTGATCTTGTAATTCATTATCATTTTCTGTAGGAGGACTCATACTAATGATGTGATGGAAAAAACCTTGCACATACGGTATTTGTTCTTCCTGTAATAAACCAACAAGTAATTTTCTTTTTTTAATGTACTGTTTGTATTGCTGAAAAAGAGGTACCACATAACTCTCATCTCTTTCAAAGCCAAAATAGTGAACATTATAATTTTCTATGATAGGTTCTATTAATGGATAAGTACTGCAATAGAGTTGTAGAATGCGCTGTTTGTATAAAATAGGAAGTTCTTTAACAATTAATTGTTGTAATTCTTTCCAAGAAACAGTGTTCATATTTGCGATGGGAAATGTATTGGGTATCATAGTGATTAAGTACTGATATTTATATTTATCTAGATTCATTAAAAATAATAAAATTAAATATAATTTGAAATCTTTATGCTATAAAATGTTGCTATTCACACTGTTTTTTAACAAAAATATAGAGTTATTACAAAAAAAGAGCTGCTACAAAGGGATATGTAGCAACTCTAGTCAGATAAAAATTTGGATGGTTCTAAGATTTTATAAAACGTAGTGTAACACTTCCGTTTTGAGTAGTAACGTTTACAACATAAACCCCCTTAGCTAGGTGAGCTATGGCAATGTTCATTTCTTTGCTTGCTCCTTGTTGTGTAACGATGGTTTTTCCGGTTATATCATAAACGGTAACAGTTGTTACTATTTGTGGAGCACTTATGGTAATAGATGTTTTTGCCGGATTTGGGTATAGTTGTATTTTGGTTTGATCTATGCTTACAGGACTGGTAGCTAAAGAAGTCTCATCATAAATACATCTTATAGAAGAACCTTGTTCTCTAAAACCACCTGCAGTAGTATTTACTATATAGTTACTATAGTAAAGATATTTTGCGTATGCTGGATTGTCACTTGTAGTTTTACTCCAGTAATATCCACGAACTCCGTCATTATATATACCAGATGTACTTCTTGCACCGGCAACAGTTAATTTAAGATTACTGTTATAGGCAGAGGCAACGTTGGTAATTTCTTCTGCAGTTACTACTGTTTGCCATTCATCAGCAGTGGGTAAACGCCAAGCTTCTCCTAGAGCTTTACAAGGGTCACAACCATTTGTATCAGTAGCTTCCCAAGGGGTGGAAGCTTCCCAGGTGTCTGATGAAGCTCCTGCTGCCCACCACTCAGGATTACTAAGAATAAATACGTTCATTCCACCATCTAATCCGGTTGGATCATTGGGAGATAAAGCTGTAGTACTTTCTGTAGAAGTTCTGTTTTGATGACCGTCATCCCAGCGACCCCATTGGAAAAGATCTCCATAAGCACTAGCATCGGTAGCAGCCGTTGCTACTTGCTCACTTCCTAAGTTTTGCTGTAACCAAATTTGGTTATCTGCTGTTCTTACAGTAGTGTATGATACGGTTTCATTGTTGTATGTTAATGTAACACAACCGGTATCTCCTGCGCTTTCCCCCGGTAATGTATTGTTACATACAGTGGTAGCGCCGGTTACAGTTATGGTATAATCTTCGGCTTGGCCAAAGGTTGCTGCATAATCACATGGAGATGGTGACGGAGCTTGGTAATTTTTAATTACACGCATTCTGGTATTACCTAATACCGCATCTGCAGGTATGGTAATGTCTACACTTGTGGTAATCCCATCTTCGCCTGTACTATTTGTAATCTCATCTATGTATTGGTATTTTTCATTATTAGATAGGGAGTTAGACAATGTTCCGTCTTGATTCCAATCTATATACACAGTAAAATAATTGGTATAATCTCCGTTGGTATTACCTGCTAAAGTAAGCGTATAGGTTTCTCCTATAGCTACTTGTGTGCTTATTGCAGTAAAATCTTCGTACTGTGGAGTTGTGGCATCCACTGTTGCACTTGTACTATTATCTATAGTATTGAACTGAACTAAAGAAATAGGTTCTGCCTCACTATCTGGAAAGTTAAAGCTTGGTGTACAATACAAGATATCGTTTTGTGTATTGGCATAAACAGTAGTGGAAGCATCACCATCTGCATTAAGTCCTGTTAAAACAAGATCTAGATCATCATCTCCATCAAAATCTGCCCAGTGAGAAGAACTAATATATACACTTTCCAACGGTGTATTAGCATCTGCTGTAAAAGTACCATTTTCATTTATGTAAAGCGTAGCATGGGTATTTACATCTGCGTCAGATCCTGTAAGTAAAATATCGGCATCTCCATCACCGTCTACATCTAAAAAGTCTGTAGTTCCAAAATAGAGTTGGGTAAATTCATTTGTTACATCTACCGTAAAGTTTCCTGAACCATCATTGTGGTATATAGCTGTAAACGGAACGTATGATGAATTCATACCACTGGCTATAAGATCTAGGTCTCCATCATTGTCATAATCATTTGCACTAGCATCAGAAAAGTAAAGTCCTGTAATACCAGCATTGGTATTTTCTGTAAAGGTAGCTTCACCATCATTTAGATAAAGGTGCGTTTCCGGCTCATAACTGTTGCTATATCCACACAGTAAAACATCGGGATAAGTATCGTTATTAGCATCAAAAATAGTGATGGAACCATAGCTATTCCCAAAGAATGGACTGGTTGTTTGTGTAAAAGTAGCATCACCATTATTTATATAAAGGTAGGCTATATAATCATAACCCGATACGCCTGTTACTATAAAATCATCGTACCCATCTTGGTTTAAGTCGGCTGCTCTTAATTTTCCTGTAGTAACACCGGCCATGGCAAGTGTAGTTTTGGTAAAGGTAAAATCATCTTGCTGAGTGTATAGATCTACTACTTCTTCGTCATTGCTATTATAGCCCGATACCAGAAAGTCTGTAAGTCCGTCTGCATTTACATCCAATGTATCAGTAGTGGCATACCCGTAGGCATCTATACTAGCTATGTCTTGGTTAAAGGCATTGTCGTCATAATGATATCCAGTACCAAAGTTTCCATAGTTGGTATCATACCCTACAGTAATCAACGCCGTTGGTTGACTTGTAGTAGGTACCCAAATGGCTTCACCATATAAAATACCTGAAAGCGAAGTATGGTTAGTAAACTGTTGTGCTACCGATAGCAAGGGCACTAGAAAACATAGAATTAAAAAGTCGTTTTTTCTCATTGTTGGTTTTTTATTTAGACTTATTCAAAATTAGACTAAATACACCTTTTGTTCCTATGCATTTTAGCGATGTGTCTTATGGCTAAAAACCATCAAACAATCACCAAGAAAAATTAATGTTATATATTTAAGAAAAACATTGCTTAATTATCTAAGATTGGCCAGTTATTTTGAATAGTTTCTTTGATAAGTTTAATGATGCTTTCTTTTTCAAAATAACGAGAGGTAATAAGACCAACTGACTGTTTGTAAACATCGTTTTGATTTTCCAAGAACAATGCTTCTTCACTACTTAAAGAAATTTTGGCAAGATCTGGCAGCCAAGTTTGTCCACCGTGTAGTTTAATCATTTGTTTGATAGTTTCTAAAGAGCCTTCATACACCTGAAGTTGGTTCTTGGATACTGATTGTAACCGATCATCTTCCCAAACGTGTTTTAAATCATTATGTAATAATATGGGTATTTTATGGTTATGAGTTTTTGCTAAAGCAGGCTTTTTATTGCTGTAGGATACTAATGATACTGTTCCTAGAAATGTATTGTAGTATCCAGATTTTATAAAAGGAATAAACCCTATAAAACCATCTATGGTTCCAGCGTGTAACTGAGCTTCCAACAATTCAAAATTGGCTTCGGTAGCCACTATTTTAATAGCTTTATGAGATTGCCCTATGGTGTATAAAAGGCTAGGTAGCAGGTATGGAGCCAGTATAGATAAAATACCTAGTTTAAACGTGCCTTCTATATTATTATAGGAGGTGCGAGCTGTTTTTTCAAACTCTTTGCTGGTATCTAGTATATTTTGAGCTTGAATAAGTAGATTTTTTCCCAAAGTAGTAGGGACTACCGGGTTTCTGCTTCTATCAAATATAATGATATCAAACTCTTGTTCTAGTCTTTGAATTTCTTTACTTAGAGTAGATTGTGCTACATGGCAAGCATGTGCGGCATTGGTAAAACTTTGATGTTTAGCCACAGCCAGTATATATTTTAACTGATTAAAATTCATAATTATATAGGCATTAAATAGATATACTAGAATGATGCTGTAGCGTATTCTCTATGCACCGCTATCTTATCTTTATTTAAACTCAATTTAAATAACAAAAGTAAACATCTCTTGTTATATGTCATATTTTTAGTAGGAAAAATTATTTTGAGAAATTTTTACTTGAGAGGTTAGAAGTGAGAGGTTAGAAGTTAGAAGTGAGAGGTTAGAAGTGAGAGGTTAGAAGTTAAAAGTGGGAAGTGTGGCTTCGATTACTTCGTAATGTATCTTCGATTGATATATATATTTTACTCTCCATAATGCTCAGCCTGACAATGGAAGTTAGAAGTTAGAAGTGAGAGGTTAGAAGTTTGAAGTTTGGCTTCGATTACTTCGTAATGTATCTTCGATTGAAATATATTTTACTCTCAATAATGCTCAGCCTGACAATGGAAGTTGGAAGTTATGAATTTTAGCAGATAGCTTTGGTAGCTAATGTTTTGTTACTTCTATGAAAGATTCAACCATTCTGTTGAGTCATTTATTATTCATTTCAATCTTAATTGAATCTTAAGAAAACCAAGCTGTTATTGCCATAAGTTTGTATTGCTTTTTATAAAATAATACCAATGGCAGCAAAGAGATATGAAGAAAGGTATAGCACTATGTTTAGCTATGCAGGTTGGTTCTTACTAGTTTCGGCAGTATTGCGAATTGTATTTTGGATTTGGAGTGGTGCAGATATTCCTTTTCATGTAACTCATTTTTTGGGGGTATTGTGTACAGGAGCTTTTATGGATCTTGGTGTACTAGTTTTCTTTTGTCTTCCTTTTTCATTGTATCTAGCTGTTTTTCCCTCTAAATGGAATGGCTCTTTAGCCGATAAGATGCTCGTACATACAGGATTTGTTGCTGTTATGTTGATTCAAATACTAACATTCTTTGCTGAAATTACTTTTTGGGAAGAATTTAAAAGCCGTTTCAACTTTATAGCTGTTGACTATCTTATCTATACCTATGAAGTAGTTCATAATATCAACGAATCGTACCCTATACCGCTTTTGCTTACAGGTGTAGCTCTATTGGTTTGGTTATTTTGGTGGCTATTTCAAAAAGCAGGTATTTTTGCGGCTACTTTTCAGGGAAAAGCATCCGTTGTTAAAAAATGGAGTATACTGGTATTGAATGTGATTCTAGTTGCTTTTTTTTCAGTATTCATCAATAATACTACTGCAGAGTGGTCTGCAAATAGATACGAGAACGAAATAGGGAAAGCTGGTATTTATTCTTTTTTTGCAGCCTTTCGAAGTAATGAGCTCAATTTTCGTCAGTTTTATGAAACAATGCCAAACGAGAAAGCTTTTCGTATGGTACAGCATAGTTTTTTGCAACCCATAGAAAAGCAAGCACCAAATTTTTCGGTACGAAGAAATGTTATAGATAGTATAGCTCCCATCAAAAACAATGTAATTCTTATTTGTGTAGAAAGTTTAAGTGCCGATGTTTTAGGGCATTTTGGTAATACAGATCATAATACTCCAAAATTAGATAGTATCATTGATCAAAATTTATGGTTTAGTAATCTTTTTGCTACGGGAACACGTACTGTAAGAGGTATGGAGGCTTTGTCTCTTTCTATTCCACCTACACCTGGTCGCAGCATTTTAAAGCGAAAGGATAACGAGCATTTGTTTACTGTAGGCAGCGTTTTCAAACAACTGGGGTATACCAATACATTTTTGTATGGAGGTGATGGATATTTTGATAATATGGATTACTTTTTTAGCAATAATGGATTTACCATTGTAGATAGAAACAGGGGGTTGGCTTCTTCCAATGATTTTGAAACTAACCATTACAGTATTACGGATGATGAGGTTACTTTTGAAAATGCCTGGGGTGTCTGTGATGAAGATTTGTTTAATAAAACGATATCCTATACAGATACTTATGTGAAAACACATACTGCACCGTTTTTTCATTTTATCATGACTACCTCAAATCACAGACCCTATACTTACCCAGAAGGTACAGTAGCTATACCCAGTGGTACAGGGCGTAAAGGAGCAGTAGCTTACACAGATTATGCGATAGGTGAATTTTTAAAAGAAGCACAAACTAAGCCTTGGTATGCAAACACTACTATTGTTATAGTGGCAGATCATTGCGCTAGTAGTGCGGGTCGTTGGGAATTGAATATTGCCAATTACCGTATTCCTGCTATTGTGATTAATGCACCTGGAGGACAAAAGGGAGAAATTAACAAGATGTGTTCACAGATAGACCTTTTTCCTTCGCTATTTGCTTTGCAACATTTTAGCTATGAAACCAATCTGTATGGGCATAATGTATTTGATCCTCACGCACCAGAAAGAGCTTTTGTAGGTAACTATAGAAAATTAGGGTACTTAACACCTCATAAACTCACGGTTTTAGACGAACAAGGAACAGCAAATGCATATATATGGGATCGTAGTAGCAATACTTTACATCCTACAAAAACAGATACAACATCGGTAGCTAAGGCTATAGCCAACTACCAAACAGCCGATTATTTATACCATCATAATGGATTAAAAGAGTAGGACATATGCAACAGAAGTTATGGTTTATTATCAACCCAAAAGCAGGGATAGGCAAGATAAGTGATTTAGAAAATCAGCTTGGTAGTCATTTTTCAGCTAAAAAATATAGTGTAACCTATGCATACACGGCCTTTAGTAAACATGCTGCTAGTTTAGCTGCAACAGCACTTAAAGATGGCGCTCATATTATAGTAGCTTGTGGTGGTGATGGTACTATTAACGAGGTAGCATCGGTATTGGTAGGGCAATCTGTTTTATTTGGATGCATACCTTTGGGAAGCGGTAACGGATTGGCAAGTCATTTAAACATACCAAAAAACATAGCTAAAGCAGCAGAAGTACTGGTGAAAGGCAAAGTAAAACGCATTGATGTAGGAAAGGTGAACAATAGTTTTTTCTTTAGTAATGCAGGTTTTGGTTTTGATACACGTGTTTTGGAAGCTAGAGCCCATGCTACATCATCTCCGTTTCTTAATTATGCACATGCGGTTGTAAAAGCATTCTTTAAGAAATGGAATTTAGAAGAGGTAGAGATTGTTACTGCAGAAGGCACATCTTTTACCGTGACTCCGTTTTTAGTTATGATTACTAATAGCAATCAATTGGGGTATCAAATTTCATTACATCGAGAAGCGAGTGTTACGGATGGAATGCTAGATCTTATCATAATAGACCGTAAACCCAAACTAGCTATTTTATGGATGACGCTTTTGGTACTACTACGCAAAGAAAATTATTGCAGAGGACTACGCCATGTAAAAGTAAAATCAGTAGAAATTATGTCGAGTATAAAGAATAATTTATGCATACAGCAGGATGGAGAATTGCGCTATTGTAATGATGGTTCTTTGCATATAGAAATTATGCCCGCAGCTTTACAAGTAATTTGTTAACCCTCTGTTTTGTTTAGAAGTTAGAAGTGAGAAGTTAGAAGTGAGGCTTCGACTCCGCTCAGCCTGACATGAAAAGTTAGAGGTTAGAAGTACGACTTACGACTTAGGACTTAGGACTTAGGACTTAGGACTTATGACTTAGGACTTAGGACTTAGGACTTAGGACTTAGGACTTAGGACTTAGGACTTAGGACTTAGGACTTATGACTTAGGACTTACGACTTAGGACTTATGACTTAGGACTTATGACTTAGGACTTATGACCTTTCAGTATACAATTTCAGTTGATAACGTATGGTTGTAAAATCCCTATATATGGGGATTTTTTGGTGTGGTGTTGTGTATTAACTTGTTACGCAAATGACCAAGTAGCAAGGTAATACAGCTGTTATGATCTGTGAAATAGTACAGTTACACAATCCGTTTGAGATGGTTACGGGCGAAACCCGTAAGGTTCTTGGTGCGCGTTTGTTGGCATGTTTAAGCAGTATAGAACAGGCATGTCCTGGTTTGCTGGATCAACTGTTGCGGTATCATTATAAAGATGTAAATGATACCTTGTTTACCCATTGTACTGCTAAGAACGGTATGTATTTGCTGTTATCGGGTATGGCTTGTAATTTGGTGTATTGTGAAGAGCATCATAGCATTACACGCTTTTTTTATCCGGGTGATTTTATTTGTACTCCGCATACGTGCCCTACGATACCCGGGGCAGAGGTGTACACAAAACTGATTACTTCTGCACACTTGTTGTATATAGATGCTGATGCTTTGCAACAATTACAAACTGTATGCCCGGAACTGCTATTGCTAGAACTAGATTTTGTAAAACACTGCCACGCTTACCGAACTTACGAACGAATACGGTTTGCTACTTTACCACCCAAAGCACATTTTGCCTATTTGTGTAAACACCAACCTATGCTTATAAAGCATGTACATAAAAAAGACATTGCAGCCTATTTGGGAGTCAATCCTTCTACGTTGAGCAGATGGCAAATAGACACATAAAAGCACTGTCTATATAGCTGGCTGTAATTACTTTACAGCTTAATTTTCTACCTGTTTTCAAAAAAAACACGTTTTTATTGGTAATTTCTTACAAAAAAGTGCATTTGACTTGATCTAAGTCAAGTCAACTATCAATTGTATGTTTTAGTTTTGGTATGTTCTTAATTACTAAGCGCTTATAGAACACAGCGAACAAGTTCTTTGCCATGTTGATTACAAGAAGGTAGCACGTAATGTATGTTTTTGATGCTTCATCAAATGTTTTTGACGTCACATATATTGTTTTTGATGTTCCATAAATTGTTTTGTTTACTACAACAATTGTTGTGTTTGTAGTAAAACATGTTGTGGATAGCGGCATCAACTGTTTTGGATGCGTTATCAAATGTTTTGTTTACTACAAAAACTGTTTTGTTTGTCGTAAAATATGTTTTTGATGCGCTGTCAACTGTTTTGTTTGTTCCATCAAATGTTTTTGAAATGATAAACTATGTTTTGTTTGCTTCATCAAAAACAGTTTATGGAGCTGAAATTGGCTTAAATCCTAGTAAAAAAGTACTGATTTTAAGTGCCTATACCATGGATGTGCCATGAACAAACGGAGTTTAGCTACCTTATTTATAGTCATGGCGAGGCGTGTATGCTTTCCGAATTTAAAAATTAATGTATTGGTTTTGTAGTAGTTACTGTTTTTGTAAGCAGTAACCCAGGCTACCTATGCATTTTTTAAACTGAATTATTAATTATTTAAAACTAAAAAAAATGGCTCAAAAAATTATGAAAGTCAAGATTAATTACGAAAACATGAGAGACAGTAATTTAAGCGTATTTGCAGAAGATGTGGTGGTTCAATTAACCGGTAATACCAATTTTACTTTTACAGAAGGGGTATTAACGAGTTTAGCTACGGCTAGTACTACCTACGCACAAAAACTAGCGGCTACTTTGGGTGGAGGCAAAGTAAATACTGCCGAAAAACGGGCAGCGCGCATTACGCTGGTGGCGTTGCTGCGCTCGGTGGCACAGCAGGTAAACCTACAGGGAAATAATGATGAGGTTATTTTAAAAACCAGTGGCTTTATGATGGCTTATGAAACTACAGAGCCTAAACCGCTACAAGTTCCTACTGATTTTGAGGCCAGACCGGGGTCTAATCCTCTGGAATTGTATATGACGGTAAAAAGCCATACTCAGGTAGATAGTTATGTGTTTTGTTATGGCCCTGCTGATACGGCTGGTAATTTGAGCAATTTGCAACAGCGCGTAAGCGCTGATAATAGTGTTACGATTTCAAATTTGGAACCTAATGTTAAATATGTTTGCCGGGTGTTTTATACGGGGCGAAAAAAGGTTTCTGAATTTAGTAGTTTGCAATATTCGTATGTGATGCCGGCGTAAGTTAGTAGATGGTTGGATGGTTAGATGGTTAGATTGTTAGATAGTTAGATAGTTAGATGGTTAGATGGTTAGATTGTTTAATTATTAGATTGTTAGCGCATTTCTTCCCCTCTTTTGAGGGGCTGGAGATGCGTTTTTATAGGCTTCGATTACTTCGTAATGTATCTTCGATTAAAATATATTTTACTCTCGATAATGCTCAGCCTGACATGAAAAGTTAGAAGTGAGAGGTTAGAATTTTAGACTGTTAGATGGTTCGTATTTTAGATGGTTAGATACTGCCTTTACGCTAGCTGGTCTCTTTGCTAAAACAGTTAAGTATGATGAAGTGTTTATGATTGAAATTATAGTGTCATATCACCGTCACTATTTATCACTACTAATGTTTTGTTAATTGTAAGTACGGTTTGTATAAAAAAATGTATTTTGAAAGAAATTAACTCACTAAAAAGAAGCTTATGACTTTAGGAATCGTAGGACCACTACAACTTATATTATTATCGGTACTAGGACTGGCTGTACCTGTTGGGATATTTTTACTAGGATTTTATGCCGGTAAAAAAGCTGGATATCAACAAAGAGTAGAAGAAACGGAGGCTGCTTTAGAAAGTTAGGCAGTGTCTCCTTTGTATACCCAAAAACCTCTTGCTTTGCAGGAGGTTTTTTTGTTTGGTGTCTCCTGAAAAGAATTTTTTAAATCACCTTTTTTGAGGTTGTATGGTTATTGCCTTTTTATTGCTGTTTGTGAGAATTTTTTGGAATAAAAATTTATAATCGTATAAAAAGTTATATCTTGTTCATGATATAAACGAGTTACCCACAAGCTGAAAACCAGCCGCATATTTTAGCACTTTCGGTTTTTCCCAACACATAAATCCAACGCTCTAAAAACCAAAAGAGCTAAAACTTTCCCAAAATTCGTAATTATGTATTTAAGTATTTGCTTAAATACATAATTAATTATATATTTGCACCTATAAAACATAACTTATGAAATTAGAAATAACCTGTACAAGAGCAGAAGCCAACCATAAACAGTTATTAAACTGTATGGAAAAATTACATAAAATGGAAGGAAGTTTTCAGAAATTGACAAAATTATTATCCATTGCCGGGAACGATGTACGTTTAAAAATACTCTACCTTTTAGGAGAAGAAGGCGAATTATGTCCTTGTGATTTGGCAGACATTTTAAAAATGAGCGTCCCTGCTGTATCTCAACACATTCGTAAAATTAAAGATGCAGGAATTATTACATCACGACGTGACGGTCAAACGCTTTACTATTCATTAAATAGTGATGAAACAGAGATTTTTAATAGCATTTTTAAATCCATAGAATTAATTAGAAAAATCGCATAATTTTTAAAAAATGAAAACAGAAAACACATCAAAAAATGCAGCATATACAGGTCTGTTTGCTGCTATTGCGGCATCATCGTGTTGCATACCACCAGTGATTGCATTAATAGCAGGTGTAGGAGGAAGTGCATCTGCACTATCTTGGATGGAACCTTTTAGACCCTATTTAATAGGTTTAGCTGTAATAGCTATTGGCTATGCTTGGTATGCTTACTTAAAACCCAAAAAAGCCGATGACTGTTGCGAAGTTGATGCAAAACCAAAATGGTATCAAACCAAAGGCTTTTTAATAGGCATTACATTGTTTGCAGCTATTTCAATTAGCTTTCCTTATTATTCTCATATATTTTATCCAGATAACAAAAAAGAGGTTATTGTCGTAAATCAATCAGACATTCAAACTGTAAATTTTGATGTAAAAGGTATGACTTGCGCTTCTTGTGAAGAACACGTTAAGCACGCTGTTAACGAATTAGAAGGTATTGTTAATGTAGCTGCTTCTTATGAGAAAGCTAATGCCGAAGTGGAGTTTGACAATACAAAAACATCTAAAGAAGATATAGAAAAAGCTATAAATTCAACGGGTTATAAAGTTATTAATAAATAAAAATAAATCTTATGAAAAAATTATTAGTTATATCAGGATTATTCCTTTTATTATTTTCATTTAATGCACAAGCACAATCGTGTTGTTTGCCGAAAAATGACAAAAAGGTAGAGAAAGCCAATATCAATATGCAAGAAACTAAAACAGTTACTTTAAAAGTTACAGGCATGACTTGTATGTCTTGTTCAAACCATGTAATGAAGGCTTTAGAAAAAGTAGAGGGAGTTATAGAACCGTTGGTCGAGTATAAAGAGGATAGAGCGGTTGTGACTTTCAATCCAAAGTTAACTACAGTAGAAGCCATTATTGAAGCCATTAATAAAACACCTTATAAGGCAAGTTTGATGGAGCCAAAAAGCTAGGGAAACTAAAGTCGCAAAAAAAGTTGGGGTATAATACCTCAATTTTTTTCAAACTGTATTTAAGTATTTAATTAAATAATTGTTCTAATGAAACAGTCAAAGAAGGAAGTTTTCAATCCGGACCACTTGGATTGTTGCATAGAGATTGGAGATTGTGAATTGCAAAATCCACCAAAAGAATTAATTGATAAACTTATTGGACAGCCCATCAGTGACTGTAAAAAAATTATTGAAGAGTTTCTTAAACCTCAAGAAAAATTAGTTATAAAATTTAAAAAGAAAATAGGGTTTAAAACTCAAAATGATAATCGCTAGTTAGCTTTTAAATGGACTGAAAATACAGTACTTAATTTAAAAAAAGATATCAAAATGGAAGTTTGTCACACCAGTAACCCAGCACTTATTCTTATACCAGATATTAGTGGGTTTACCAAATACATTGCCACTTCTGAAATTAGGCATAGTCAGGAAAAAATTGCACTATTGCTCGAATCAATTTTAGAAAATAATATACTAAATTTTAAAGTGTCTGAAATCGAAGGCGATGCTATTTTATTTTACAGTTATGAATTTCCATATTCAGCAACGGAAATCATTAATCAATGTCAATTGATGTTCGACAAATTTCATCAAAGAATAGATGAATTTAAACGATCGAAATGTATGTGTGAGTCTTGCCAAAATCTATATAACCTTTCACTAAAATTTGTGCTTCATTTTGGACAACTTGGCTCTGTAATGGTAAAAGACTATTGTAAACTCTTTGGTAAAGATTTAATAATAGCACATCGGCTTCTTAAAAACAAAATTAGCTCAAATGAGTACATACTTTTCACGGAAAATTTTAGCAATCAATTTCCACTTATAGGCACTCATCTTGATAACCATACGGAATTGGTCAACGACATTTTCAATTTAGAAGACATCGGTGATATTGGTATTACTTATTTCGATTTGAAGGCATTAAGTTTAAAGAACAGACAAGGTACGACTTGTTAAAATGATCAGCATTTTCTTCGTGCGGAAAATGAAATAAACATAATCTAAATTATATACAAAATGAAAACAGCAAAGCAATATTTGGGCAAACAATTAAACACCATGTTATCTGAAATTCAACTTGATGATAATAATTTTATCGTGAATGTCCAAAGGGAATTACTTAAAGGCAATCCACTGCCAAAAACAACATTTTATGCACTTATCGATGCGACTAAAGAGAAAGCTGATTCACTGTTGGAATTATTAGGAGAGCTAAATGAAAATGATGAAATCACTGCCTTTTCTGGTTTGTCGATCACACCTACTAACCACAAGTTTATAGTGCAAGGCAAAACACTTTATACTTGGTGTGCATTAGACGCTATATTGTTTACCGAATGGCTGGATGTTTCGTCCCAAATTATATCTCAAGACCCAATTGACAATTCTTTAATTGAGTTGAATATTGACTGTGATCATTTGGTATCATCTAATCCGTATCCAATATTTCTCTCTTTGGTTGAAAAAATGGACTCTTGCAATATCAGAGGCTCCTTCTGTAATCACGTTTCTTTTTTTGCAAGCGAACAAACCGCAAAACAATGGCTTGACAGCAATGCAAATGGCAAGATATTAACCTTGGAAGATCTGTTTGAATCGAATAAAATTGGCTTAAAATGTTGTTAAAAATAATAACCCATATTTATTAAGCACCACATAAAAACATACTTAATTACAAATAAAATGTTAAAGAATATATTAAAAAAAGACAGGATATGAAAAAACAAACAGAAACAATTACATTGGAAATCGAGGGTATGACCTGTAACGGTTGTGAAACACATATCGAAAAGGATATGAACGCAACTCAAGGTGTTTTAAGTTCCACAGTAAACCACGAAACCGGAAAAGGCGAATTTACTTTTGATGCTGATAAGATGAGTGAAGCAGATGTCATAAATGCTGTCAACAGTGTTGGGGATTATTCGGTTGTAAATAATGTTGATGACGAAGAAGTTTCCGCTGTTAATTCCAAATACAAAAACCAATTCGATTTAATCATTATTGGTGGTGGTTCAGCAGCTTTTTCAGCAGCGATTAATGCTGAAGGTTTAGGGCTCACAACGCTAATGGTAAATGCAGGATTGGATTTTGGTGGCACTTGTGTAAACGTGGGTTGTGTACCGTCTAAAAACCTTATTAGGGCTGCCGAAACGGTACATCACGCGACACATTCAAATTTTAAAGGCATAAAACCTAAAGGTGCAGACATTGATTTTGCACAAATCATAAAAGATAAAAAAGCATTGGTTGCTTCACTTCAGCAACAAAAATATATGGATGTGGTCAGTGATTTTGAAAACTTAACCATGCTAAAGGGATGGGCAGAGTTTGTGGATAATAACACAATACTTGTAGATGGAAAAGATAAATATAATGCTACCAACATTATAATAGCAACAGGTGCAACTACCAATATTCCAAATATTGAAGGATTGAATGAGGTTGGTTATCTAACCAATGTGTCCTTATTCGATTTGGAAGAAAAACCCAAAAGCTTGACCATAATGGGCGCAGGTTATATCGGATTGGAAATGGCAATGGCATATAATCGTTTAGGAGTAAAAGTACGTATCATAGAATTTACCGATAGGCCTTTACGAAGTCAAACCGAAGACATTACTGATGTTTTAGTTGAACAAATGAAAAGTGAAGGGATTGAAATTCTTCCAAATTTTAGAGCTTTTAAATTTGAAAAAGAGGGCAACGATACTATTATTCATTGTAACTGTCCTGATGGTTCTACAACACAAATTGTTGAAAAAGGACATATTGTTGTTGCTACAGGAACCACGCCAAATACCTCTAAATTAGGACTTGAAAATATAGACCTAAAACTATCAGAAAGAGGGCATATTGTGGTGAATGAGAAAATGGAAACTAATGTTTCTAATATTTATGGCGCAGGTGATGTTACAAATACACCGCCATTTGTATATACAGCAGCAACCGAAGGCAGCACAGCAGTTAACAATGCATTTTCATTATCAAAACAAAGTGTAGATTATGCATCCTTACCATGGGTAGTATTTACAGACCCTCAAATTGCGGGAGCTGGAATGGACGAAATAGAAGCAGAAAAGAAGGGCATTCCCTTTGAAGTATCAAAATTAGATTTATCTCACGTTCCAAGAGCTTTAGCAGCACAAGATACAAGAGGCTTTATTAAATTAATTCGCAATATAGAAACCGATAAGTTAATTGGAGCACGAGTGATTGCGCCAGAAGGAGGTGAATTGATTCAACAATTAAGTATGGCTATTAAATTTGGTATTACGGTAAAAGAACTTGCGGAAAGTTTTTACCCGTATTTAACTCTTGGAGAAGGGATAAAATTAGCGGCAATTACTTTTGGAAAAGATGTTTCTAAATTGAGTTGTTGTGCAAGTTAATCCCTACTAAAAGCCATACACATTTGCAATTCGCTCAAAGCCACCACGCCATCAAAAATTGCAAAAGAGTATGTCTTGCCAACGCTCAATCCGAACATTTAAGAAAATATCGGAATTGAAAAGCAGAACGGAATAAAGCCAGTGGGTAACAACGTATATAAAAAATAGCAGTTAAGAGCTAAACTAAAAGTTTGGTTCTTTTCTGCTATCTTTGTTTTCAACTGAAAAATGGCACATACAAATCTGCTACTTTTCATATACAAGACCGTTGTAAAACATTTGAAAAATTTCCGATTTTTAATTAAAAGGTTTATTTTTATATTTAACTTTCTAAAAATTAAAATTATGGGAATTAAACCGGGACCAAAAAGAACTGCGAAATCTACAGGTAAACCAGACAGACGACAACGAGATAATAAATCTACACCAGGGAATACACCGTCATTAAAACCTCATAAGCATAAAAAAGGTGATTAATCTAATTTTAGAAATAAAAATTGAAAAATCAACTTCAATTTTATAAAGACATTCATATAAGTGAATTGAAAAGAAAAAGCGAAATTGATAATTCTATTAATTTTCCTACTACGCTCCTGACCTTATTATTGGGTGGTGGATTTTATCTTTTTAGAAAAGAAAATATTGACTTTACAAATGGAAATATTTTATCTTACCTTATTATTTTAGGAGGTATATTTTTTTTATTATCAATCATTTCTGCAATAATATTTCTATCAAGAATGTATTTAAACAGATTTAGAAAATACAAATATTTACCTTGTTCATTAGACTTAATGAATCGTGAAAATGAATTATATCATCACTTCTTTAATTTTTATAAAGAAACGAAAGTGAAAAATCCAAAGGAAAGTGCAATTAAAGACGCAGATGATGAATTTCAAAAAAATTTATTGAATTACTATATTGAATTTGGAACTCATAATCAATTAGTGAATGATGGTAGAATAAAAGATTTTTATTGGTCTAGAAAAATATTAATTTTAGCTATTATTTTTTTAGCTATAACAGCATTATTAACTCTATTAAACTGAAATTATGTCAAATCAAAAACCTCCACCGCCTCCGCCTCCGCCACCAGGGAGACAATTAGGACAACCTCCAGCTTCTCCTAGGCCACCTAGACCATTACCTCCAAAACCGAAACGATAAAAACGTTTTACAACACCGTATAACAACAATTGCGGTTTTGTGTCCTGCGGACACAACCGCGCAAGCATAAAAGTCGGGGATTTTAGCTATCTTAGTTTCAAATCAATCCGCAACTGATTGTTATACAAGACCGTTGGGCCTAATTGCGGAATGACAAAAACTATAGAAAAGTACGAAAAGATATTATTCAAATATCACAGCAATGTTCTGGATGAACTGACTGTAGAAACTATGTGGGCGGAAATAATTGACAAGGACAAAGGAATTTATAAACTAGATAATATTCCATTCTACGGACCACAAATTGCAACCGATGACCAATTTTACGCGGAATTTGACGAATCAGAAAAAATGCTCACTTACAAAAAGACAATTAAACATTCTGGAAATTCTATAATTTTAGTAATCATCACCAAAAAAGGGTTTGACAAGGAAATTATTAGAAATAGATTTAAAGAATTGAATTGCAAAAGCGAAGGGCTAAATGAATCATACTTTTCAATGGAGATTCTGAAAGATGTAAATTATTCTAAAATCCAAAAAATATTAACGGAATATGAGAACGACGGAATTTTGGAATATGCAGAACCTTGTCTTTCGGAAAAGCATAAAGCGGATTAAAATAACAACTTGGCACAACACCGGTAACCGTTGCACAACTCCTTGGTAAAAGTTGGGGGTTAATTTATACAAGTTGCTTTTGAGCCGCTTTGTTTTATGAATTGGGCGAGAGGAGTATAAAAAGTTGTATCTTGTTCATGATATAAATGAGTTATCTGCAGGCATAAAATAAGAATGGAATGAATATCAAGTCATTTAATGAAAATATAGAGTATAGTGATAATCGGGTTGATACTAAAATCATTTTGGAAACTTCATTTTCAAAGGAAATTAGAGTTCTTTTGAAAAATGGACAAACAATGAAAGAGCATAAAGCTCCGTATCCTATTATAGTTCATATTCTAGAAGGTGAAATAGACTTTGGAATAGGAGATGAAATAAAATTGCTTCAAACGGGAGATATTATCACGCTGGAAAGTAATGTTTATCACGATTTGACAGCTAAAAAAAACAGCATTGTTCGTTTAACATTATCCAAATTAGATGATGTCTCTAGAGTAAAGAAAGTCGCTGATAATTCTTAATGTAATGGATACAATAAATAATCGTGAAGACATTAGTAAATTAGTACATACGTTCTACTCAAAAATTCGGAAGAACGAATCATTAGGTCCAATTTTCAATAGCCATATTCCGGAAGAAGAATGGCCAGTACACCTTGAAAAACTGACTGATTTTTGGGAAACCAATTTATTTGGTATAGCAAAGTTTAAAGGGAGCCCGTCAATGAAACACATAAACGTTGACAAAAATTTGAACCATTCTATAAGTCAAACCCACTTTGGAACTTGGCTTCAACTTTGGTTTGAAACTATCGACCAACTCTTTGAAGGAGAATTAGCCTTAAAAGCAAAACAATCAGCTCGTAAAATGTCCACAGGACAATTTTTAACTATATGGAATAATAGACCTGAAAATAAAAAGCCAGCAGATAACAAAGATGTATATAAAAAATAGGCGAAATAGCAATAAAATCAAGGCTTTTGGCTCGTATCAAACTTTGTGCTTAACCGAAAGATTCAGGCTTCGAAATCGCCTACTTTTCATATACTAACTGTTGTAAGCAAGCTAAAAAAAGAGCCACCACATGATCAAGCACATTTGGTTTTTCTCAACGCTCAAAGCCAGCGCTGAAAAACCAAAAGAGCTTTCACTTCCCCACCACCACCACCACACGAAAACATTTTGATTTTTTACACAGTTTTTTGAGATATAAATGTAAATTAGTGGACTGACAAAACATTTGAAATAAGCGAAGCAATTCAATGAGACCATTTAAATATAAACAAGACCGAATTAAATGAACCGAATTAAGGAAGTGTTGGAACATAAAGGAATAAAGCAGACTTGGTTGGCTGAAAAACTTGGGAAAAGCTACAATATGGTAAATGCTTATGCCCAAAACAGACAACAACCACGACTGGAAACACTAATGGAAATTGCAAATATTTTAGATGTTGACGTAAAAGAATTAATAATCTCAAACAAAGACCAACTATAATATGCCAACACTCAATTGGATAGGAAAAGATAAAGTTATAAGCCACCACCAAGATGTACCTTACAGAGTTTTGGAACACAAATACGGTTTTACTGCTGAAAATGGAGAACAGAATCAACCAACTGAAAGCGGAAACAAAATAATTCACGGAGACAATTTAGAAGCATTAAAAAGCCTACTACCAGAATACGAAGGAAAGGTAAAGTGCATCTATATTGACCCACCATATAACACAGGAAATGAAAGTTGGGTTTATAACGACAATGTAAACCACCCAAAAATAAAAAAATGGTTAGGAGAAGTTGTTGGAAAAGATGGAGATGATTTAACACGACACGACAAATGGTTGTGTATGATGTATCCGCGTTTAAAATTACTTCAAAAGTTATTATCAAATGATGGAGTCATATTTATCAGCATAGGAGAAGATGAGATAAGTAATCTGAAAACATTATGTGATGAAATATTTGGTGGTCTAAATAAGTGTGGAATTGTTTCGAGAGTAATGAAATCTGGTGGAAATAAAGGAAACTATTTTTCACCCAATATAGATTACGTTTTAGCCTATGCAAGAAATAAAAATATGATTTCTGACTTTAAAGCTGAACTGGATGAAAAGCTGGTGAAAAAATTATATAATCAGGTAGAAACAGAAGGAGAACGAAAAGGAGAAAATTATCGAGCTTTTGGCCTTTATCAATCAACACTTGACCCATTGAGAGGCTGTGTCAATCAGAGGTATTACATAGAATGTCCAGATGGCTCATTTGTAATACCAAGTGGTAATATTTTTCCAAAAGAAATTGCAGATGGAGCATCAATTCCGCCAGAAACTAAAAATGACAAAGTTTGGAGATGGACTGCTGAAAGATATCTAAAGGAGAAAGAAGAAGGAAATATTGTTTTCAAAAAAACAAAAAACGAAGTTTTAGTTGACTCAAATGGTAAGCCCGCAAAGTGGAATATTTATACTAAAATATGGCTTAAAAAAAGACAAGAAGAAGGTCAAACACCAACAAATTTGATTTCAGAATATGAGAACAGACACGGCTCTAAAGAATTATTAAAGCTTGGGATTAAGTTCGATTTTGCAAAACCATCTAAACTTGTTGAATATCTAATAAATATAGCTATAAAAGATAAAGAGGCTATAATACTTGATTCATTTGCTGGTTCAGGAACTACTGGAAACGCAGTTTTAAATTTAAATCAAAAAGATAAAGGCAATAGAAAATTCATTTTAATTGAAATGGAGGAATATGCAAACACAATAACAGCAGAGAGAGTAAAAAGAGCTTCAAAAGGTTATGGTAAAGGCGACAAAAAAATTGATGGAACTGGTGGCGATTTTGATTTTTACGAATTAGGCTTACCACTTTTTGATAACAACCAAAACTTAAACGAGCAAGTTGGCATAAATAAAATACGAGAATACATTTGGTTTTCAGAAACTAGAACACCATTTATAGAACCAAAAGATTCAGATTACTTTTTAGGTAAAAAAGAAGATTCAGTTTACTACTTTATTTACGAAAAAGACCAATTAACCACGTTAGATTTTGATGCTTTACAACTCATAAAAACCAAAGGAGAACAATATGTTATTTATGCAGATAATTGTTTGTTACCAAAAGAATTTATGGCAAAAAACAATATCATTTTCAAAAAAATACCAAGAGACATTACAAGATTTTAGATTATGGAATTAAAAGGCTATCAACAAAAAGTAATAGAAAATCTTGAAGAGTATCTAGAATATGTTCAAGAACATAAAAACGTAGCAACTGCATTCAACCAATATTGGGAAGATAAAATTGGACCTTACAATCCTATTGACAATACAGGAATGCAACCATATAAAAATAACGTTCCAAATTCTGCTCACGTTTGCGTAAAAGTACCAACTGCTGGTGGTAAAACATTTATTGCTGTAAATGCTTTGCACTCTATTTTTTCAGCTTACGATACAAGCAAAACAAAAGCAGTTATTTGGTTAGTACCTTGGAGTAACTTATTACAACAAACCGTAAACGCTTTATCAAATCCAGAACATCCTTATCGTCAAAAACTAAATGCTCTTTTTAACCATAAAGTTGAGATTTATCAAAAAGAAGATTTGTTACAAGGTACAAATTTCAATCCTACCATTGTAAAAGAACAATTGAGCATTTTTGTTTTGAGCTTTGCGAGTTTAAGAGCAAGAAAAAAAGAAGATAGAAAAGTCTATCAAGAAAATGGCGAATTGGCTTCTTTTGTTCCACAATACGCAAATAGAAAACACTTATTAGCAGATGTTGACGACACAGCTTTAATAAATGTGATTAGAAGTTTACATCCTGTTTTGGTGGTTGACGAAAGTCACAATGCAGAAAGTGATTTGAGTGTTGATATGCTCAAAAACTTAAATCCGTCTTTTATTTTAGATTTAACAGCAACACCAAAAGACAATAGCAATATTGTGAGTTTGGTTCCTGCAATAGAATTGAAAAAGGAACATATGGTTAAACTTCCTGTTATTGTTTACAACAATCACGATAAAACAGAAGTGATAAACAATGCGTTGCACTTACAACGCAAATTGGAAATTTTAGCCAAAAAACAAGAAGCAGAAGGCGGAAAATACATTAGACCCATTGTATTGTTTCAGGCACAACCAAAAACTAAAAATGATAATACAACTTTTGAGAAATTAAAAGAACAATTATTGAGTTTAGGTATTCCTGAAAATCAAATCAAAATTAAAACAGCAAATATTGACGAACTTAAAAGCATTCCAGATTTACAAAGTAAAGACTGTGAAGTTCGATATATCATTACAATAAACGCTTTAAAAGAAGGTTGGGATTGTCCTTTTGCATACATTTTGGCTTCATTGGCTGACAAATCAAGTGCTGTAGATGTAGAGCAAATTTTGGGTAGAGTTTTACGTCAACCGTATGTTCAGAAACACAAAGCGTTTCAATTAAACCTTTCTTATGTTCTAACAGCTTCTGCAAAATTCAACGAAACTTTACAAAGTATTGTTGAAGGCTTAAAAGCATCAGGTTTTAGTGGCAACGAACACAGAGTTGCAGATAAAATGACAGAAGAAGAGAAACAAACAGAAGTTGTAAATCCTGTTGAGTCTTTCTTATTTCCAGAGCAACAAACAGAGGAAAAAGAAGAAACCATTGACAAAGGACGAATTTCTTTTAACCCAAATGCAACTGAAGAAGAAATTGAAAATACTTCAGTCATTGAAGAAATAGAATCAATGGCAGAAGAACAAAACAAAGAGTTAGAACAGCAAATACAGGAACAAGAAAAGCAACCAGTTGACGAAAATATATTTCAAGAAATGGGAGATAAAGTAAAACGCTATCGAGTTAAAGAAGCGAATAAAGAATTTATTGAACAGATAAATTTTCCTCAATTCTTTTTAAAAGTTGTAGCAAGTGACATTTTTGGAACAGACGAAGAACTGCTAAACAGAGAATCGTTATTGAAAGATTTTAAATTATCTGATGAAGATATAAAAATTGATTTTGACAAAATTTCATCTGCTTTGTACAAAGTAGATTTAACCGAAACTGTAAAAGATAATTATACACCAGATTGGGTAAAAATTGAAGAAAGTCAAGTAAAAGACCCAATTGCAGAATACATTTTAGCCAAACCAAAAGATGCACAAATAAGTGATATTACTCACCAAATTATGCAGATTATTGGCAATATGTATCCAATTCCAGACCAAGAAATTAAAGTCTACGTTGGTAGAATTTTAAAAGGAATGAACGCAGAACAAATGCGTGATATTTTAGTTAGAAAATGGAGTTATACAGACAAAATAAAAGCTAAAATCAGACAACTTGCGGACAGTTATGCAGAAAAAAGGTTTATGGATTTAGTAAAATCTAAACGCATAATCACAAAGCAAAACTGGAAATTAGGAAAGGAAATTGTTCCTGGGAATGTTGGTTCATCAATTGGAAATTCTTTGTACGAAAAAGAAGGCTCAATGAACAACTTTGAGGAAAAAGTAATTATGGAAATTGGAACTTCCTCAAACATTGAGTTTTGGCATAGAAATTTAGAAAGAGGAAAAGGATTTTACATTAACGGATTTAAGGCAAATCATTATCCTGACTTTATTTTGAGAACTAAATCAGGAAAAACCATTTTGATTGAAACCAAAGGAGACCATTTGGATGGTTCAGACAGTGAAGGAAAATGCAGACTTGGAAACGAATGGGAAAAACAAGCTGGTAATGACTTCGCTTACTTTATGATTTTTGACAAAAAAGAAGTTGATGGAGCGTTTACATTGGACAAGGCAAAGGAATTGATAAGCGGAATGTAATAGCCAACGCCTAAAGCCATACACATTTGCAATTCACTTAAGCCAATACACAAGCCAAAAATTGCAAAAGAGTATGTCTTTGCCAACGCTACAAACAGAACGGAAAATAAAGCACGAAAATACAACAAAGATCTGAGTTAAAAAATAGGTCTGTTTTAGTATACTTTGAAGACATTATTTTCATTGTAAGGTCTTGCTGATTTAGCTATTGCAAAAGCTTGTTTTAGGAGTTTGTTTGCTATAACAGTGCTTGATTGAAAATAGGTATCTTTGAATCCGGTAACTTATGGTTATACCAATCATTACCCAACATTTGAAAACAATGAAAAGTTCAACATTATTAATAATATTTTGCATTATACTTTTTATCTATTCAATTTATGATAGTAAAGTAAGTCACGCTAAATTTAAAAATTCACCGGACTCAATATCAATAACAATTTTTATTAGTAGTATTGGTGGAGTTGTTTTATCGATAATACTTTTAGGTTTACATTTTTTTGGATTAATACCTTATTCTGATTGAGCAAAGCTATGAAGGAAAGACCTGTTTTGATTTCTGCAATATTTCTGACTTTAATTGTTGAACTGATTTTAATGGTTTTAGTTTATAACAAAGTTGGTACTGAAAGACTTCCATCTCAAATTGGGCGACTGATATTTCAGCTTATTTTAATCTTTTGGATTTTAAGCAGTAAATCTAATGTTGGGTTGTTTTTATTAGCTGGTTATCACATAATATCTGGGCTTTTTGGAATGTATTCTAAAGGTTCGTCAGCATTATTAGGACAAATATTAATTTGTTTTCATTTAATAATTGGAGTTTTAATATACTTTCACGATTGGATTGAAAACAAAATTGGAATAAAAAACGTTGGGTAACAGCGGTAGCCATTACACAACTCTTTGGTAAAAGTTGGTATTTTGTTTTTATGAGTTGGGCGAGAGGAGTATAAAAAGTTGTATATTGTTCATGATGTAAATGAGTTAGCAACAAGCTGAAAATGAACGGAAAAGAAGGAGACATATACATAACAAAACTGGAAAGAGACTTTTTTGGGGCGTTCAAAGTCATCAAAATTGGAAAGTCATTCTTCGAAGAAATTGATGGAGATCTAATGATGCTTGGTGTTTTGAATTATGTGGACAAGAAAAAACCAGAATTAAATGATGAAAGATTAAATCAAATTCTTTGTTGCAATAGATTTTTATGCTCAAATCAATATGCAATTGACTTTTACACCAATAACCCAAAATACAATGATTTAAGCAAGTTTGAATACTTGGGAAATAGGCCAATGACAGAATTCGAAACAAGTATTGACTTCAAATTGGGAGATGGAAGAAGTGGCTTAAAAGGCGGCTTCCCTTTAGTTGGCTTAATGGGTAATGATTATGGTAAAACTGCTTTTTTTGAATGGCGTTGGGAAAATGAAAAAGAAGAATTCAAAAAAGAAGTTGAAGTAGAAAATGAAAAAGCTCGTATTGCAAGAGAAGAATATAGAAAGCAATCTATGAAGCCTAAAAAGATGTTGGATGATAATATGTTTTGGGAAGTAATAGAAAAAATTGACTGGACGAAAGATGACGACCAAGAAAGAATGGAGCCTGCAATTGATTTTTTAGCGAAGAAAAAGGTTAGCGAGATAAAACAGTTTCAAGAAAGTTTGGCTTATAAGTTGTATTTGCTGGACACCAAAGAACACGCTCAAAATATTGGCGAAGATTCATTCAAAGACGAAAGTTCAAATTTTTCAGTTGACTACTTTCTATATGTTAGATGTTGCGTCATAGCAAATGGTCAGGAATATTTTGAAAGTGTATTGAAAAATCCAAAGGATATGCCAAAGGATAAGGACTTTGAGCCATTGCTATATATTGCAGAAGAAGCCTATGAAAAACGGATGAACAAGGAATTGGAATATGAAACAGGTTGTGATTATGAGACCTTTTCAAATTATAAAGGCTGGAAAAAATAACGGTTGCCAACAAAGATGGTAACTGTTGCACAACTCCTTGGTAAAAGTGGGGTGGGTGGTTTTTATGAGTTGGGCGATAGAAGTATAAAAGTTGTATATTGTTCATGATGTAAATGAGTTGTGCTTAATTTTAACAGAGAGACGCGGACTGCTTAAAGAAAAGATTGGAAAGTGCAAGTGAGAAAAAATTGAAAATAACAAAAAATGGTTTTCACTAAAATCATAATTTTAAGAAGGGACTTATCAAATGGAATACTTGGGTTCTTGTTTATGCAAAGGAATTAAATTTAAAGTTTTAGGTGACTTTGAGAGTTTTTATTTATGTCATTGCAGATATTGTAGGAAAGATACAGGGTCTGCGCATGCTGCAAATTTATTTTCTACAACAGCTAAACTAGAATGGATAAAAACAGAAACTGAAATTAAAACATATCAACCACATAAGAGTAATCATGTGAAAGCTTTTTGTACAAATTGTGGTTCAGCTCTGCCCAATTTACAAATGGATGGTAACCTTCTAGTAGTTCCAGCAGGATGTTTAGATACAAATTTAGAAAAACGACCTGATGCACATATTTTTATTTCAAACAAAGCAAGTTGGGATGATTCGTTGGAAGAAATAAATAAATTTGGACGCTTACCAGAATAAAAAATAGATAAAGAGATTTGCTCTTTTGTTTGATGCAAATAACCATCGAGAAACTTGACCGTGATGAATATAAAAGAAAAAAAACTAAGCACACACATTTTGTATAAGTAATGGCAGGTAAAGTGTTAAATATCAAGGTTTGTAACCCGCTCAAACTGCGTAGCGGTTTGACAGGAAACTGCCACGCAATCTGCCACTACTCATACAATTTACCGTTGTAACTAATATTGAAAAACGCCTATGGGAAGTTGGGGAACAGGAATTTCTTCAAATGACATTTACGAAGACATCAACTATAAATTCTTTGAATTATATAATGAAGGAATGGAAGTTTCTGCCATAACCGAAAGGTTAATCAAAGAAAATAAAGAATTAATTGATTCTCACGAAGACCAAAATAATTTTTGGATTACTATAGCAAAGTCTCAATGGGAATGTAAAGCTCTTGATCCAAAAATCTACAACCAAATTGAAGATATTGTGAAATCCGAAAAGGACATTGAATTGTGGAAAGAACTTGACGCTTCAAAATCGGATTTGACAAAACGGAGAAAAGTATTAGAAAATTTTCTGGAAAAAATATCAACTGAAAAGAAAACTGCTCGAAAAAGAAAGGTAAAGAAAAAAAGAGATGCGATTTTTCAAAAAGGAGATTGTTTAATATTCAAATTAAGTGACGGAGACTTCTGTGGAGCATTCGTTCTTGAATCAGAAAAAGAATCGGAATTTGGACTTAATTTAGTTGCTGTGACCAACATAAAAAAATCTGATAAACCAACTGAACAAGATTTTAAAAACGCAAAAATTCTATTCGGACTTCAGCAACAAATAAATAAAGAGTTTAAACCAAAAGAAAAAATAAGTTGGTACTACGCTCAACACTACAAAAAGGCAGAAATTGAAATTGAAAAAGTTGGACAATTAGAAGTTGACAAAAGCTATTCATCTTCTAGACATTATCAAAGTTTTTCGAATTGGGATAATCTGAAATTATTTCAAGACAATTATTACTCCGACTTAGCAAAAAATGAGTGTGACGTGAATGTTCCACTAAAAAGTTTAAGAAAAAATACTAGTAATGACATTGGCTATGTTTCATTGTGGCAACGCGTTAAAACAAAGTTTAATTTATAAATAGAAGTTCTTTATTATCATGGATTTCTAAAAAAAGAAAAATTTGAACCATACTAAACGGAATAAAAAACTACTGCCAACACTAGTAACCGTTACACAACTCTTTGGTAAAAGTTGGTGTTTTGTTTTTATGAGTTGCTATTGAGCTTCTTTGTTTTTATGAATTGGGCGAGAGGAGTATAAAAAGTTGTATATTGTTCATGATATAAATGAGTTGTGCGTAAGTTTAAAAAATGAGTAACTACGATAGAATAAATAGCGAAAGGAATATATTTCTGACCAAAATATTTGAGCCAGAAGAAAACTCATTGGAATTTGAATTGACAATGGGAATAGTAGGCGAATTGGAAAAGAGTCATAAAATTCTCGGTGTTGATATCGGACCTTCTCGACCAGTTTATCACAATGAAAACAGTGAAATATTCAAAATAACTTTTGACCGATATATTGCCTACTCGGTAATTAATGAAAGTTACGAAAGTCTTGGAGGAACTGAATACGTTGGAGAAAAAATTCGGACTTATAACAAATCGAATTTCTTGGACTATGTAAAAGCGGACACTTTTGCATCGGCGGACTATCCAGGAGAATTTAAACATTATGCATTTATATCGCTGAATCACATTGTGAACGTAGTATCAACTGTTGAACCGAAAATTGAAAAAATAAATTGAAAAACCTACACACAACAAAGATCTAGGTTAAAAAAACAAGTCTGTTTTAGGATAATTTAGAGCTATAAATTTCATTAAAAGGTTTTGCTGATTTTGCTATTGCAAAAGCTTGTTTTAGGAATTACATGTTCATGTCTGTGACAAAAAATTTCTATCTTTAAATCTGTAACCGATTGTAGCGAGAAGCTGTTTTAAATTATTTCAGAAAAACTTTGGGTAGAAGAAAAAAGAAAAAATATTGGAGTAAAAAAGATAAAATCTATTCAGTTCTGATTGTTGGAGGACTTTTATGTGGTTTGACAATTCTAATTTTTTTTAATAGGAAAAACCGAATTGAAAAATTGGAAAATAATTCTTTTAAAACATATGGAACTATTGAAAAGTTGCGACCCAATGTTCGAAAAGGTACAACAACCCAAAAAGATGTTGTTTACTTCTATTTTGTAAAAAATGATTCTGTATTTCATAAAATAAAACAACTTCCCAATTACGGAATTGAGCATTTAGGAATTAAACTATATGAAAGCTATTCTTTAAAAGTTGTTGAGTCTGACTATGGAATTTTTGATATTGATTTTAAAAAACGAAAAGATACAGTAATTGATAAAAGAAATTATAAAGTTCAAATATATAATACAGCAAATCATAGATATATAATAGAATGACAACTTTTCCAGTATCAAATTCAACTTTATCAGAAAAAGAATTAGGTGAATTTATTAAAGATACATACAATTTAAGCCGAAGTTTTGAATGTAAATTATTCAGAACAGGCATGAATCACACCTATTTCATTTCAAATGCAGAAAGAAAATTTGTTGTTAGAGTTTACTGTTATAATTGGAGAACAAAAGCTGAAATTCAAGAAGAATTAGTATTACTTGAATTACTCAGAAAAAACAATCTTTCCGTTTCATATCCAATTTCAGACAAAGAAAACAATCAAATTCAGGAGATAAATGCGCCTGAAGGGCTTCGTTATGTTGTTTTATTCTCTTTTGCTAAAGGAGAAAAAATGAGGTTTATGGACCAAGACACCTGTTTTGAAATTGGCTCACTTATGGCTAAAATTCATAATCTAACTTCAGATAAAATAATTAACCGAATTTTCTATGATAAAAAATCTCTAGTAGAACAACCCTACGAATATTTGAGCCAATTTTTTTCTGATAATTTACCAGAAATGGAATTCATTAAGAAATTTGGTGAAGATTTTAGCGATTCAGATTTTGACCAAGCTCAAAACGGAATTTTACATATGGATATTTGGTATGATAATATGGCGATTGCCGATGAAAAAGAAATCACGATTTTTGACTTTGACTTTTGTGGAAATGGAAAGCTCATATTGGATGTAGCTTATTTTTGTAAACAACTTTTTTTCATAGAATTGGATAAAGAAAAGTATGAGTCAAAAGTTGAGAGTTTTCTAAGTGGGTATAGCAAAAATAGGAGTTTATCAAAAAGGGAACTCGATCTAATTCCAAAAGCAGGAGCTTCTGTTTTTATTTTTTATCTTGGGATACAAGCGCAGAGATTTGATTGGTCAAATATTTTTCTGACTGAAAATTATCTAAAAATGTTTGTTGGAAGAATAAAATCTTGGCTTCAGTATTACGAAGAGAAATAAATAGTGATGTATTGACTAATAATAGTAAGCGATGTATATCAATTGAAAATGAAATAAGCCTTGCTCTTCTGAAAGGTTTATTTGGTAAAAGTTTCATGACTAGCGGATATTAGCACGCAACTCCTTGGGGAACGAAGCATCTATACAAAAACTGAATTATGAAAAAATTACTTGCTTTTGTTCTGATAGGAATTTTGTTTGCGAGCTGTTCTAGTGATGATGCCAATGAGGTTGATTGTTCACTTTTTGACCCGGTATTCCCTGAATTGTATATAAGACTCGTTGATGATACGGGTGCTAATCTAATTGAAAACGGAACGGTAAATCCTGAAAATATTACAGTGGAAGGTAATTTTGAGTCACCGGGCTTTTGGTATATTCCGCCTAATGAATTTGCAAATCCAGATGCTGATATACGAAAGTATGATCATACGCTAAGTTTGTCTATTCCCAACGAATCAAATTTTGAATATACCATTCATTTGAACAGTACCACAACAATTGTATTGAATGTGGAAGCTAAGTTTGTGGAACTTCCTTGTGGAGTTTCTTATTTTGTACCTACGAAACTAACTTATAACAACCAAAATATAATTTCTGAAAATGCAGCAACAGATGAGTTTATATTTTTAGCAGAAATTGAGTTGTAACAAAGTACTTCAAGTAGTAGAAAGTTATGCATAATTTACTATTGTAATGGTTAGCATTTTATTGGTCTCAGAACAGGGATATTAAAACCCTGCAATTTTATTGCAGCACTTTAGTAGTGCGATAAAATTTTGTAGATTAGCTTATGACAAGCTATAATCGAAAGGGTTCACATACCACCAGCCGTCTTAGTTGCCACATAGTTTGGTCTACCAAGTATAGATATAAAGTTTTAAAAGGAGATATTCAATCACGATGTCGCGAACTACTGATACAAATATGTGATGCAGAGGGGATTGAAATCTTAAAAGGAGTTGTAAGTCAAGACCATGTGCACATGCATATAGAATATGCTCCTAAATATAGTATAAGCTCAATAGTGAAACAAATGAAGGGAAGAACATCAAGGAAACTTCAACAAGAGTTTAGTTCACTGGGTCATACTTACTGGGGAAAACATTTTTGGGCAGTAGGTTATGGAGTGTGGAGTACAGGAAATGTAACAGACG
>NZ_FPBK01000013.1 GCF_900116665.1 Pustulibacterium marinum
TTCAGACAAGAATCACGTTCATTTTCTGTTACAGAGTGTTCCAACCTACAGTCCAACAAAGATTGCCAGAACAATTAAAAGTATCACTGCCCGTGAAATTTTCTCTCAAGCTCCAGGTGTAAAAAGAGCATTATGGGGTGGAGCTTTTTGGGGAAGTGGCTTTTATATTAATACTGTGGGACGGCATAGCAATGAGCAAGTAATAGCTGCATATGTGAAAAACCAAGGTTCTGAAAAGGATTATCAAGTTTTGCATAGAAATAATGACATACAATTAAATCTATTCTAAACTAATGCCTCGGGGCTTGCCCCGAGGATTATTTACTATATTCAGTTTTTTAGTTTTCTCTAAGAGAGAAATTGTCAAGTTCCCAACCAGCTGCGCCAGAAGAATCTGAAGTGTATTTAAATGCTATGTGAACATTGTTTTCAGAAGCATAATCTTCTAAACTAATGTTTCCTGAATTTGTCCAAGAATACCATGTAGATGTATCAGTGTCATAAATTACATCCTCTATTAGTGTCCATGTTGCAGATGCAAAATCAGCTTCGTCACCTGTATAGTCCGTAGAGATATATGTTTCAATTTCGTTACCTGTGTATCTTCTTGCAGTTTCAAAAGACATAGTAATTGGTCCGTATGCAGTTAAATCAAATGAAGGAGTAATTAACCAGTCTTCATTATCTTGAGCGCTTCCTGAATAACCACTAATGTAAGCTGAGTAATCTGGATTTCCATATTGGCTTACATACCAAGTTTGACTACCAACAACACTTACTTGTGTCCATTCTCCAAAACCTTCTGTAAAGTCTTGAGAGTAGATAGTAGAACATCTTCCTTCTGTGAATTGAATATCATCGGTTTCATTAATCATTAAAACATTGTAGTCATCATAATAATCTCTTGCAAAAATACCGGTAATACTTCCTTTGTTTGCTGATGGTACAAGAAGTGATTTAAAATCGGCATAGCTACTTGTGTACAATGTAACGCTACTTCCTGTACAGCTTTCAAAAGTTCTTTCACCTTGGTAAGAATCTGCTTCTTCACCAGCATAGGTTAAACCAAAGTCATCTTCAGAAAGTTGAAGATTTTGTATTTCAACATAAGTACCTAAATCATCTGATGATAGATCGCTAATGCTTTCTACTGTTTTTGGTTCAATAGTAGCTACTTCAGAAGATCTTAAAATTAATCCGTCTTCTGACTCATCAAATTCCCAAGATTCAATCTGTGCTAAATAACCAGATCCATCATCGTGTCCTAAAGCGTAAACACCACTGTCTAAACCTACAGAAAGTCCATTAAGGTGAATCCATATCTTTCTACCAAAATCAAACTTGGTGTAAAGGCTAGCTTCATTGATAAGCAATTTAATACCTCTCTTAGGGTTTTCTGCTGTTCCTTCTGCATTTGGAGTACTTTGAATATAGAACTCTTCGTAGAAGTTCCCTGATTGATCGCTAGAAACAACGTAACCTTCTACATACAATTCTGTGTCATCTTCGAAAGTGGTTATTTCTCCGGCTTGATCATATCTTGCTTGTACCGCTGCGATAGAAGTGGTATCACCTTCAATATCTGTTACGTTGTCATACGATATTGTTGGAGTTTTATAATCTGTGTCCTGTGTACATGCGGCAATAGTTACTGCAACTGCTACTGCCGGTACCAATGTCTTTAAAATTTTAGTTGCTTTCATCATTTTATTATTGTTATAGAATTGAGTTTAGAATCTGAAATATACATTTAAGAAATAAGTTCTTCCACGGCCATACCAGTATTTTGAACCAAATACAGGCGTTTCAAGTGCTTTGTCGTCTCTTAACTGGCGGAAGTTAGCATTACGGCCTTGTTCAAATCCACCACTTTTGTAAACTTCATCAAAAAGGTTGTTGATGCTTGCGAAGAACCCAATGTAGTACTTGTAATTAATTCTCCAAGATTTACCTCCTGTTAAGTTTACAACCATATAAGAGTTGAATTTTTCTTGTTTCAATAACTGTCTTGCTAAATCTTCATCGTAATCATTGAATACTTGGCCATCGTAATCTGTGTAAAAGTTAGCACTTCTTGTTAATGGACTTACATCAATGTATGCGTTAGAGAAGAAGTTGGTTGTAGCTCCAAACCACCAATAATCTGGGTCTCTATATTCAAAACCTACAGAGTAAGCTCTTTGTGGTCCAGTAGCTACTTTATAGTTTTCTAAATATGATTTACCGTAATATCTTTGACCATATTCATCTGTTTCTGTATTAGCTGCAGTTTGGTCACCTAAGCTGTAGTCAATAAAATCTTCAGATGATAAGTATAGATCTGGATTGTTTGTATAGATGCTTTCCATTACAGTTGCAGCACCTTTCAATTTAATGGTTGGTGTTATTTGTGCTTCTACACCAAGTTCCATACCTACATTTCTTTTGTCAACTCCTTTTAAGATCTCTTGTAAAAAAGCAGTATTATCACCACCAATACCATCTGCATAGTAGAAAGATATTTCATTTGCATTTTCTATGGTATTGTAGTACCCGGTTAATCTTGCTTTAATAGATGTTAAGCGCATGATATAACTAGCATCAAAAGATGTAATGATTTCTTCTGAAATATCTGGAACTACATTGTTGTTTTCTCTAGAGTTTGAATAGGTGTTGCTTATAGAAGGTGCTTGTGTAGCATACGAACCATTGAAGTCTAATAGGTGGCGTCCTGTAATTTTATAGGTTAATCCGGCTTTTCCACCTACACCTGTAAAGTTTAATTTGTCTCCTTTACCCAAAGAGTTGTTTGGGAAAGCTCCATTTTGATACAATCCTTCTCTCTGGTATGTGGTATTAGTTACGGTTACTGCACCAAAGAAATCTACTTTGTTGTATTTGAATTGTGCTTGAGCAAAACCACCAATCACATCAGAATAGATGTTGTAGTTGTATTTAAATTTATCACCAACCCCTACAATTCTGTCTGGATTTAATAAATTGTTTTGAGCTGCATCAGGATTGTTTGTCAAATCATCTGCAAAGTTATCAACATCTAAATATCCGGTTCCACCCAATAAATCTGTTAATTCAGCAAAATTCTGAGATTTTAAATGCTTGTAGTTTGCAGCAGCATTAATGATGATGTTTTCAGAAATGTCCGACTTAAAAATAGAGTTTGCAGTGATGGTGTTGTTATCACTTCTATCTTCGTAAAGGGCGTATACCGCATTTTTTCCATTTACTGCAGCAGAAAAGTTAGCGTAGTACAAAGCATCCCAATCAAGTTGCCCGTCTTCTACAAATTCTTTTTCAGCAAAGTATGCATTTTCATATTCCGGTGTGTCAAATCTTAAGAAATAACTTGGTAAATTTTGATAGTATGCCGGGCTTGGGTTAGATCCATTACCTGAGTAATATGACTGTCCGTTTGCTGTAACTTTATCGGTTCCACCATAATCGATACGGCTGTTACCCATTTTTCCAAATTGATACGCTACATTGGTATTTAAAGTAGTATTTTCACTTAGATTCCAATAGTGGTTCAACATGAAAATTGGTTCTTGGATATCTCTTACTCTTGAGTTTCTCTTTTCCCCTTTATAGTATCCCCAATATTCATTATATCTGATACCTTTTAGGTCATAAACTTCCTGTGTATTTGGCGAAGATTTACCTCTACGGTTTGGCGCGTAGATTCCTGTGAAGTTTAAGCTGTGATCATCGTTAAATTTATACTCTACAGATGCCATGAAAGAGTTCGCATCATAAAAAGAACCTCTATTAAAGCCTTCGTCTCCCCATCTTCTGGAAGCAGCTAATGTGAATGCCCAACCGCTTTGCATTAAACCGGTAGAGTAGCTCATGATAGTTCTATTGTTGTAACTACGGTCTGAGTTTGAGTATGTGATTCTAAACCCTGGTCTGTAACGTGAAGCTCTTAGGTTTATGTTTGTAGTACCTATTAAGCCACCAAAAGAGTAATCAGATGGGGTTAAACCATTGGTAAACTCCTGGTTTCTCATGACATCATTTAAACCTCCCCAGTTACCCCATTGTGGTCTTCCGTTGTAAAGTTTGTTCATTTCAATACCGTTTAAAAGAACTTTTCCGTTATCGGTATTCAAACCACGAACTCTAAAGAACGATTGGCTAAACTCAAAAGCGGCAGTGTTTAAATAAACATCACGGGAAGACTGTAAAAGTCCAGATGTTACGTCTGCGCCGTTACCTTCATCGGTAAGGCTACTTTCGGTTAAAGAAATAAGGTTGCTGGTTTGTTCTTCGGTAATATCTGGTTCTAGAAAAATCATTCCTAAATCCAATCCTTCAGAAGTAATTTCAACCGGTAATACCTGTTGAAGAAACCCTTCTGTAGCAATAATGATTACCTGACTTCCGGTTGGTACATCTGTAAGTTCAAACATACCATCGTCATTCGTTAGTGTAGAAAGTGTAGTCCCGTCTAATGTTACGGTTACACTTGCAAGCGGTTCTTTTCCTTGAGTGTCTACTACAATACCTTTTACAGAAGAGTTCTGTGCAAAGGCTACTGAAGCAAAAACGCTAAAGAACAGTGCTAAGAATTTTCTCATAAATACAAGTTAATTTTAAGAACGTTAAATCATAAATAAATGTTAACGCGGCAAATGTACATACTTTTAAAAGAAATCTGTACTTTTGAATCCTTTTTTGTTTTGAATACAACAATTTGATAACACAAATAGTAAATGAAGTTTCAACGTATTTTAATTTTAGTATTAGTAATTTTTTCTGTGGCAGTGAATGCACAGGAGAAAAGCTATAAAGTGAGAACCATTGCTTTCTACAATGTAGAAAACCTTTTTGATACCATAAATAATCCTAATAAATATGATGATGACCGAACTCCTACGGGGAAAGATCATTGGACATCTGCTATTTATAAAGATAAGATTAAAAACATGGCAAGGGTAATTGCAGATATAGGGGCGGATGTTACAGGATCTGCACCCGATATATTGGGAGTTGCCGAGATAGAAAACGAAGCTGTTTTGGTAGATTTAATAAGTGATCCACAATTGAAACCTTTCAATTATGGGATAGTTCATTTTGAATCTCCAGATGAGCGTGGAATTGATGTAGCTCTATTGTACAAAAAAAATATATTTACGCCATTGTCTTTTGATAACATTCCATTGCATTTGAAGGATGATGACGGTAGTAATGATTACACACGTGATCAATTATTGGTTACCGGTATTTTAGATGATGAACAGATTAGTTTTATTGTAAATCACTGGCCATCTAGAAGTGGAGGAGAAGCAGCAAGTAGACCAAAGCGCGAAGCAGCAGCTGCATTAAATAAAACAATTATTGATTCGTTGCAGAAGATCAATGCCGATGCAAAAATCATTAGTATGGGAGATTTAAACGATGATCCTACAAACTCTAGTATGAAAACTGTTTTAAAAACCAAGGCAAAACCACACAAAGCAAAAGGCTTAGATTTATATAACCCTATGGAGGAAATGTTGAAGAAAGGCTTGGGATCTTTGGCGTACAGAGATGGTTGGAATTTGTTTGATCAAATCTTTTTTACAGCAAACTTATTGAATAAAGAAGATATGACTAGTTACCGTTACTGGCAGGCGCATATTTATAACAAGCGTTATTTAATACAAAAAGACGGGCGTTACAAAGGATATCCGTTCCGTAGTTATTCAAACGGAAATTATACGGGGGGTTACAGTGATCACTTTCCTGTATATATTTATTTGATAAAAGAGGCGAAGTAATTCGTTTACAGATATACATTAAAAGGGCTTTAGTTAATTAACTAAAGCCTTTTTTAATACTATAATTTGAGGCATTGCTCAATGATAAGATCTATCTCTTCAAATTTTATTTTATACGACCCTATTCGTTTCACAAAGTCTGGATACTCATTAAAAAATTTCACTAAATTTTTTCGTGTTCTTCCTTTCTGATAAGCGGATTTTATTGTACTGCAGATGATAACTGCATTATCTGTATCGGCTTTTTTAAATAAATAAGGCATATCTCCAAAATGGATACTCCCTTGTTTTTCCACAAAATAAAATTTGTTATCTCCGCTGATATAATATTTTTGAGAAGCCTTTAAGAGAGTTAGATTTTCACTAGAAGCTAAGGCTACCATCCATACTTTTTCATTAGAAATCTTCTCTGAGTTCTTTCCGTAAAATCTAGTAAAATAATTTCTTTCAAATATGATTTCTTTATTGGGTAGGTTGAAAATTAATTTAGCTAATCTTTCAGAATCTATTTGTTCTTCAGTTGCATTTTCGGATGATTTGAAGTCTATATTTTCTTTTCTTGGTCCTCTTGGACAAACCGCAAATCCTTTTTGAATTGTTCCGTTTTCAAATTCAATTACCGCAGGGAAATATTCTCTGTTGGCGCTGTTTACTGGTCCCCCAAATTGTGCAGAGGTGGTAACAGCTGTTAAGAATAAAATTAATAGTAGTAGTTTGTTCATAGTAATGTAGGTTTATTACTATAAATATAAGTAAAGATTATTAACGTGCATAAAAAAGAGCGCAATTAAGCGCTCTTCTTCTATATGTATATATGTTAAAACTGTTATCTTAAGACTTTGCTACACTTGCAGCAAGGTATTCACGGTTCATTCTTGCAATGTTTTCTAAAGAAATTCCTTTAGGACATTCAACCTCACAAGCTCCGGTATTGGTACAGTTACCAAAACCTTCTAAATCCATTTGTTTTACCATGTTCATTACACGTTCTGTAGCTTCTACGCGTCCTTGTGGTAATAAGGCGAATTGAGAAACTTTTGCAGAAGTAAACAACATTGCACTTGCATTTTTACAAGCAGCAACACACGCACCACAACCAATACAAGTAGCAGCATCCATAGCTTTGTCTGCAGCTTCTTTACTAATTGGAATAGCGTTTGCATCTTGCGTATTACCAGAAGTATTTACAGAAATGTAACCACCTGCCTGCTGAATTCTTTCAAAAGCAGTACGGTCTACAATTAAATCTTTAATTACAGGGAAGGCAGCAGCTCTCCATGGCTCAATTACAATGGTATCTCCGTCGTTAAACATACGCATGTGTAACTGGCAGGTAGTAATACCTCTGTCGGGTCCGTGAGGTTCTCCGTTGATTTGTAACGAACACATACCGCAGATACCTTCTCTACAGTCGTGATCAAATGCAACAGGTTCTTCACCTTTAGCAACTAAACCTTCGTTTAATACGTCCATCATTTCCAGAAAAGACATATGTTCTGAGATATCAGTAACTTTATAATCGACCATTTGACCCTTAGCATTCGAGTCTTTCTGTCTCCAAATTTTAAGTGTTAAATTCATAATGTCTATCTTATTTGTATGAACGTTGTTTTAGTTCAATATCTTTAAATTCTAATTGTTCTTTGTGTAATACGGCGTCACTTGGTTCCCCTTTGTATTCCCAAGCAGCAACATATGCATATTCTGCATCGTTACGTTTTGCTTCTCCTTTTTGTTCTCCATCTTGCTCAACAGATTCTTCACGGAAGTGACCTCCACAAGATTCGTTTCTGTTTAAGGCATCCATGGCAAATAATTCACCTAACTCTAAGAAGTCAGCTACACGACCTGCTTTCTCTAATTCCGGATTCAATTCGTTAGCTCCTCCAGGAACTTTAACGTCTTTCCAGAACTCTTCGCGCAATGCTTTAATTTCAGCAATTGCTTCTTTCAATCCTTTTTCGTTACGAGCCATACCTACTTTATCCCACATGATTTTTCCTAATTTCTTGTGGTAGTAGTCTACAGAGTGTTTTCCTTCGTTATTAATAAAGAAATTGATGCGATCTTTAACTTCTTTCTCAGCTTCGTCAAACTCAGGAGTATCTGTTGGGATTTTTCCGGTTCTAATTTCGTGAGATAGATAATCACCAATAGTGTAAGGCAATACAAAATAACCATCGGCCAAACCTTGCATTAAGGCTGAAGCCCCTAAACGGTTAGCACCGTGGTCAGAGAAGTTAGCTTCACCAATACAGTACAATCCGTCAACGGTTGTCATCAAATTATAATCAACCCAAACACCACCCATGGTATAGTGCGTTGCAGGATAAATCATCATTGGAGTTTTGTATGGATTCTCATCTACGATTTTTTCGTACATCTGGAATAAGTTACCATACTTAGCTTCAACAATCGCTTTTCCTAAGTCGTAAATCTTTTGTTTACTTGGGTTGGAAATATTATGAATTTTTGCCTGCTCTTTTCCGTAACGTTCAATCGCAGAAGCAAAGTCTAAGTAAACAGCTTCTCCTGTTGCGTTAACTCCGTAACCAGCATCACAACGTTCTTTTGCAGCTCTGGATGCAACGTCACGAGGAACTAAATTACCAAATGCAGGATATCTTCTTTCTAAGTAGTAATCTCTATCTTCTTCAGCAATTTGAGTAGGCTTAATTTCTCCTTTTTGAAGTTTTTTAGCGTCCTCTAATTTTTTAGGAACCCAAATTCTACCATCGTTACGAAGTGATTCAGACATCAATGTTAATTTTGACTGATAATCACCGGTACGTGGAATACAAGTTGGGTGAATTTGTGTAAAACATGGGTTGGCAAAGAAAGCTCCTTTTTTGTGGATTTTCCAAGCTGCCGTAGCGTTAGATCCCATGGCGTTTGTAGAAAGGAAGTATACATTACCATAACCTCCGGTAGCAATAACCACAGCGTGTGCTGAATGTCTTTCAATTTCTCCGGTTACTAAGTTACGGGCAATAATACCACGAGCTTTTCCGTCGATTTTTACAACATCAAGCATTTCATGTCTGTTGAACATTTCGATTTTACCACGAGCAATTTGGCGGTTCATTGCCGAGTATGCTCCTAATAATAACTGTTGTCCGGTTTGACCTTTAGCGTAGAAAGTTCTAGAAACTAATACCCCACCAAACGAACGGTTGTCTAACAATCCGCCGTAATCACGAGCAAAAGGAACCCCTTGTGCTACACACTGGTCAATAATATTTGCCGAAACTTCTGCTAAACGGTATACGTTAGCTTCACGAGAACGGTAATCTCCACCTTTAACCGTGTCGTAAAATAAACGGTAGTTAGAGTCACCATCGCCCATATAGTTTTTAGCGGCGTTGATACCCCCTTGAGCAGCAATAGAGTGTGCTCTACGAGGAGAATCTTGGTAAGCAAATGCTTTTACATTATATCCTAATTCTGCAAGGGTTGCAGCAGCAGAACCCCCTGCTAATCCGGTACCCACTACAATAACATCAATGTGACGCTTGTTAGCCGGGTTTACCAAATTGATTTTATCTTTATAAGTAGTCCATTTATCTTTAATAGGACCCTTTGGTACTTTTGAATCTAAAATTGCCATACTGAATCTAATTTTAATGGGTAAAGTGGTGGTACAATGCAATAAAAATAAATCCTAAAGGAATTACAATTGCGTAAATGTTTCCTAGTTTAACAATAACGTTGCGAAACTTGCGAATACCCACCGATTGGAATGCAGACTGAAATCCGTGAAGCAAGTGAAGTGAAAGCAAAACAAAACTGATGCAGTATAGCGCAACACGCCAAATATCAGCAAATTTATCATGCATCTCTTCATAATATCTTAAATGCTCGGTTCCTAGAATTAAACCACTCATGTCACCATCTACATACTTAACAGTGATTTCGTGTACCCAGAAGTCGTAGAAGTGTAATCCTAAAAATGCTAAAATCACAGCACCACTAACTAACATGTTTCTGGACATCCAAGAAGCATTTTCGCTTCCGCTGTATTTTGAATATTTTACAGGTCTTGCCGCTTTGTTTTTAGCTTCAAGAACAAATCCCATTACAAAGTGAAAAACAACACCAATAATTAAAATTGGTTGCATTAAAAACTGTATTAATGGGTTAGTACCCATAAAATGGGATGCTTCGTTGAAAACATCTTCACTAAATACAGAAATAAAATTCACAGAAAAATGGAGTAACAGGAAGATTAGAAGGAAAAATGCCGAAAGAGCCATGGCTACCTTCCTTGCTATTGATGATTTTAATAATCCGCTCATTGGTTATAAATTTTGTTACACAAAAATAGAGTACAGGGTTTTTATTAACAAAACTTTGATGCTTATTTACTACCTATTTCAGCTATTTAGAATGAGTTTAAAAAGATGTGCAATACGGTATTCTCAAACGTTATAATTCGGGATGTTTTATTGTGGAGGATTTGTAGCTTCGTTAAAATGATATATGTCATTACCGTTTTTAATTTTACAAGTAAACTTTGTGGGTTTATGTATATTGAAATAAGCCATCTTAACAGATTTTAGCATCTATTCTCGGGCGTTTCAGTCACAAATCAATACTTTTGTTAGAAATTAAAAATTCATATTCAATGAAATACTTTCCAATAAGTAATCAATTATTTATAAAGAATAGAGCAAAATTTACAGCAGCTATGAAACCAAAGAGTTTAGCTGTTTTTAATGCTAATGATATTTACCCAATTGGAGCCGATAGTACGCTTCCATTTGAACAAAATAGAGATCTTTTTTACTTGAGTGGTGTAGACCAAGAAGAGAGTATCTTATTATTATTTCCAGATAGCGTAGATCCAAAACATAAAGAAGTTTTATTTGTTCGAGAAACCAATGAACACATAGCTATTTGGGAAGGTGAAAAATTAACCAAAGAAGCCGCTACTGAAACAAGTGGTGTTGAAACAGTATATTGGTTAACCGATTTTGAAAAAGTTTTTCACGAATTAATGTGCGAAGCAGAGCTTGTTTATTTTAACACAAATGAACATTACAGACAGTCTGTAGAAACCGAAACACGTGAAGATCGTTTCATTCAATGGTGCAAAAAGAAATATCCGGCACATCCGTTTGCAAAATCAAATCAAATTTTACAAAATGCCAGAGGCGTTAAAGAGCCGGAAGAATTGGCATTGATCAAAAATGCGTGTAGCATTACCGAAAAAGGTTTCAAACGTGTATTACAGTTTGTAAAACCTGGTGTGATGGAATATGAGATTGAAGCTGAATACATGCATGAATTCTTAAGAAATCGCTCTAGAGGTTTTGCCTATACACCCATTGTAGCTTCTGGTTTCAATGCCAATGTGCTTCACTACATTCAAAACAATCAGGAATGTAAAGATGGCGATATGTTATTGATGGATGTTGGTGCAGAATACGCTAATTATGCTAGTGATATGACGCGTACTATTCCTGTAAACGGTCGTTTTACAGACCGTCAAAAAGAAGTGTACAATGCTGTTTTAAGAGTGAAAGACGAAGCAACAAAAATGTTGGTTCCAGGTACTATGTGGGCAGAGTATCATGTGGAAGTTGGAAAAATAATGACTTCGGAATTATTAGGACTTGGATTGCTAGACAAGGCTGACGTTCAAAATGAAGATCCTGCTTGGCCGGCTTATAAAAAGTACTTTATGCACGGTACAAGTCACCATATGGGATTAGATACGCATGATTACGGAGCATTGAAAACTCCTATGAAGGCTAATATGGTATTTACAGTTGAGCCAGGGATTTATATTCCGGGTGAAAATATGGGAATCCGTTTAGAGGATGATATGGTAATTCAAGAAAACGGAGCACCTATCAATTTAATGGAAAATATTCCACTAACTGTTGAAGAAATAGAAGAGTGGATGAATAAATAATATACATGTGCTAATGCTAGAAAGCTATCTTAAACAACGTACTTCCTTTATCATTTTTCGTTTAAGATAGCTTTCTTTATTTTTAAGAAACTTCTTTATGCCACAACTTATATATCAAAACAAGAACGTACATTACCAAACTTCCGGCAGCGGAAAAGTAGTTGTATTACTGCATGGATTTTTAGAGTCGCTTAAAATTTGGAATTCATTTTCAGCAGAGCTTTCTAAAGATTATCAAGTAATTGCTATTGATTTACCGGGGCATGGAACAACTGATGTTTTTGCAGAAGTTCATACCATGGAGTTTATGGCAGCAGTGGTTCATGAAGTTTTGGTTGCCGAAAATATCTTGAAGGCAGCATTCATCGGGCATTCCATGGGAGGTTATGTGGCATTAGCATTTCTGAAAAATTATCCTGATTTGGTTTCTCACTTAATGCTGTTCAATTCATCAGCGTCTGAAGATTCCGAAGAGAAAAAGCAAAATCGTGACCGTGGAATAAAAGTGGTACAGCAGATGCCTGAAAATTTCATAAGCATGGGAGTCATGAATCTGTTTTCTGAAGATCATAAGAAAACATTTGCACCTGAGATTGCTACATTAAAAGAGCAAGCATTGCAAACGCCGGTTGCTGGAGTTATTGCTGCGCTTGCCGGAATGAAACTGCGAAAAGCTTCGGTTCAAACGCTTAAAGAAGCCAGTATTGTGAAACACTACATTATAGGAAACCAAGATCCTACCATTCAAGTAGCAGAAATTCTTGATCAGGCAGATGAAGTGGAAGCAGACACTACAGTAGTTGCGGGCGGACACATGAGCTACATAGAAAATAAGGACGAAGCCTTGCAAGCTATTTTATCATTCTTGGCAAAGTAATGATGGTTCGGTTATTAGAAACAGAACATAGTAAGGAAGCTTTTGAAATCATTCAAGCGGTTGTGAGTCAAATCCGCGAGCGAAACCTAGATCAATGGGATGAATTGTATCCAACTCAGCAAATTATCATCAACGATATTTCGCAACAACATGCCTACGGTTATTTTCTAGATGAAAAACTTGTGGGGTATATGGCACTGAACGAAGCGTATGATGTGGAATATGACGAAGTGCCGTGGAAAACTACGGGGAAATTTCTGGTAGTACATCGGTTATCTGTGCATCCAAATGTTCAGAAAGTGGGTGTGGCCAAAGCTATGATGCAGGCTGTAGAAACGATTGCGCTAGAAAATAATTACGATTGTCTTCGGTTTGATTGCTTCACCAAAAATGATATTGCAAATCAATTCTACCAAAAATTAGGATTCGAAAGTCCGGGAAATGTCTTTTTTAGAAAAGGAGAATTTTACTGCTACGAGAAGCAATTGCGATAGTTTGTAAGAATTCGATTTAATAAACATCAATATTTTTTTAAATTTATCAACTAAAAAATTAGTTTAAACTAAATAATTAGTTATATTTGATCTGTTGAAACTAAAAAATTAGTTGAAAAAATGAAGCAACTTACAAAAGCTGAAGAAGAGATCATGCATGTTTTATGGCAGTTGAGCGTAGCTACTGTAAATCAAATTATTGATGAATTACCAGAACCGAAACCAAAGTACAATACGGTTTCTACCATTGTTCGTATCTTAGAGGGGAAAGGGTTTGTAGATCACGAACAAGAAGGTAAGGGATATAAATATTTCCCGCTGGTAAAAAAATCAGATTACAGCAATCAAAGCTTAACCAAATTGGTAGATAACTACTTTCAAGGTTCATTTAAAAGTATGGTCTCTTTCTTTATGAAGAAAAACGATATTAGCCTTCGCGAGATGGAAGAAATTTTAAAACATGTAGAAGACGAAGAAAAATAACCACTAAAAACCATTTGCTATGCTACCATATATACTTCTTGTTATTGCGGGGCAAACCATGTTTTTGCTGTTGTATGATGTGTTACTAAAAAAGTCGACTTTTTTCAATAGTAACAGAGCGTATCTTTTAATTACATCGGCATTGTCTTTTGTATTGCCGTTATTGAAATTTCAATTTTTTGAAAATTCAGTTCCGGAAGTGATTCGAATTACTACCTACACAAAAAATGAAACTCAGGTGGTTTTGTTAGATGGTATTACGCTTACCGCAAAATCAAATGTTTCATTTTGGTCTCAACTAGGTACATGGGAGTGGGTTTTTATAGCAGGTTGTTTGGTGAGTTTAGTTGTGTTCAGCTTCAAATTATATAAATTATTCAAACTGAAGTTTGGTGGAAAAAAAGTGGTTCATGGTACGTTTACCGAGATCATAATTCCGAAATCTTCTGTAGCTTTTTCCTTTTTTCATTGGATGTTTTTAGGGGAAAAAGTAAAGCAAAAACCATTCTCGCATATTGTTGCGCATGAGTTGGTTCACATTCAACAAAAACATAGCTGGGATCTTTTGTATTTCGAGATATTGCGCGTTGTATGCTGGTTTAATCCGCTAGTATATATGTATCAAAATCGCATTGCGGAATTACACGAGTTCATTGCCGATAGTAAAACGTCTCAACAGAACAAGAAAGAACATTATCAGCAATTGTTACAAGAAGTATTTCAAACAGAGAATATTTCCTTCATCAATCAATTTTTCAATCATTCATTAATCAAAAAACGAATTGTTATGTTACAAAAATCAAATTCTAAAAAGAGAGAATTACTTAACTATAGTTTCCTGTTACCAACTATTGTGGCGTTACTTTGGTATTCATCGTCCGTTGGACAAGAAAAAGAAACGGCTAATCATCTTGAAGAAAAAATAGTAGTGGGTTATGCCACGGAAAAGGAAGCAACCTCTGCTAAACCAACGTCTGACCTCAAAGAAATTGTAGTAGAAGGTTATGCCGAACCAAAGACAGAAAAGTCGGTGGTAGAAGCAAATCCGATGGAAGAAGTAATTGTAGAAGGTTACGAAAAACCAGTACAGGAAAAGCAAGAAGGAGTGAAAGTAGTTGGGTTTTCTACTGAAAAAGTACCTGTGAAAACGACTAAAGTGGTAACTATGCCAGAACTTGTGGTAATGGGATATCCAAAGGAAGCAACTGCACAAACAGATTCTGTAATTCCGTTCATATTGGCTAAAGTGAAACCAGCTTTTAAAGGATATGAAAATACCGAAAATCCTACCGAAACTTTTGAAGAACGTTTGAATGATCATGTTCGCCGTGTATTTACCTATCCGAAGGAAGCTCAAGAGAATAATGAACAGGGTAGAATACAAGTGAAGTTTCAGATCATGGAATCTGGAAAAGTAAAAGTGATTGAAACCGTTGGGAAATCGGTATTACTCAGTCAGGAGGCAAAACGAATTATAGAATCGTTGCCAGAATTAATTCCGGCGAAAGACGACAACGGAAATGTGATTACCGTTCAATATGCGTATCCCATTGTTTTTGTATTAGCTCAATAAAAATTAGTAAATATGTTGCAGTACCTTGTTTTATCCATAGCGTGTCAAGTGTTGTTTTTATTGTTGTACGATGTATTCTTAAAAAAAGAAACATTCTTCAACAGCAATAGAGCGTATTTGTTATTTACACCGCTAATCTCATTGGTATTGCCATTGATACACATACCAAATTTTGGTAAAATAGTTCCAAGAGCTTTTGTGTTGCCGAAACTAGAAGTTGCAACAACTTCAGAAAGTGTAGTTCAACTACAAGAAGTTGTGGTTACAGGCGAAAGTTCACAAAATTTATGGAGTCAAATAACTGCTGTTGAGCTTGTGTTTATAATTGGAGTGCTTTTAAGTTTTTCTTATTTTCTTTTCAAAATCATCAGTATTTCAAAGCTTAAAGAACGAGGAACTATAAAATGGAAATTCGGGTTTTACGAAGTAACCATTCCAAAATCAAATATTGCCTTTTCATTCTTCAATAACATGTTTCTGGGAGAAGAGGTAAAGCAGAAAAATCATGATCATATCATAGCGCACGAGTTGGTACATATTCAGCAAAAACATAGTTGGGATTTGCTGTATTTTGAAGTGTTTCGTATTGTTTTTTGGTTCAATCCATTAGTATACATGTATCAAAAACGAATTACGGAATTACACGAATTTATTGCCGATAGAAAAACGTCTCAACAAAACAAGAAAGAACACTATCAGCAATTATTACAAGAAGTATTTCAAACCGAAAATATCTCATTTATCAATCAATTTTTCAATCAATCATTAATCAAAAAACGAATCAAAATGTTACAAAAATCAAATTCAAAGAAAAGAGAACTTTTCAAATATGTATTAATCATTCCAATGCTTGCCGGAATTTTAGCTTATACCGCTGCTTGCTCGCAAGACGAAACCGAGACGATTACACAAGAAGAAACAGCTGAGGTTTCAGAAAAAGCTTTAAAGCTTCAGTATTTAAAAGAAATCCAAGACAAAGTAGCTGCCGGAGAAAATATACATGATCTTATGGTTGCTTTTATGAAGATAGAAGATAAAGGAGAAAATGTTCCCTCTACATTTGAAGAACATTGTTACCAGTCTATGTTATTGTATGTAATGGCAGATAAAATGAGGTTGGAAGAAGATAAAAAGGAGGAGATTAAAGAAAGTCTATTTAATAGTACTTATGACGAATATCTAGTACGTTTTAATTCTGAAAAGAAGTTTAACACAGCAAAAGAAGTTACCTATTTTGACGACGATTATGCCGATGCAACTCCGTTTACTAGGGTAGCGAAGAAACCTGTTTTTAAGGGTTGCGAAAATGCTGTTGATGCAAGTGAATGTTTCAAAACCAAATTAGATGCTTTTATAGCCGCCAATTTTAAATATCCTGAGTCTGCAAAAGCAGAAGGAATTCAAGGAAGACAATACGTAATGTTTACCATTGGAACAGATGGAAATGTGCATGTAAGTGGTTTAAGAGGAAATGATGAGCGTTTGGAACAAGAAGCAAAACGCTTGATTGAAGCACTACCAACAATGATCCCGGGAGAAGATGCTAATGGAAATAAAGTTCCGGTAACTTTTGCATACCCAATTGTTTTTAAACTTTCATAAACACATAATTCTATGATACAGTACCTACTTTTAGTAATCGCGTGCCAAGTGCTCTTTTTAGCACTGTATGATCTGTTCTTAAAAAAAGAAACCTTTTTCAATGTGAATAGAGCATATTTGTTGTTAACGCCATTACTTTCTTTGGTACTGCCATTCATAAAAATTTCCAACTTTGGAGGAATAATTCCAAGAGCTTTGATTTTACCAAAGTTTGATGTAGCGCAAACGAATATTGAAGTGATTCAACTTTCGGAAGTTGTTATCTCGGGCCAACAAACTCAAGATTTTTGGTCGCAAGTTTCACCGTTACAAATTATTGCTGTAGTGGGAATGTTGTTTAGTTTGCTATTTTTCTTTTTCAAACTAGGAAAAATCTTTGAACTGAAAAATCATGGAAAGATTCAGTGGAAAAAGTATTTCTACGAGGTAACCATTCCAAAATCAAATATTGCTTTTTCCTTTTTTAATAATATGTTTTTAGGAGAAGAAGTAAAGCAAAAAAATCATGATCATATCATAGCGCACGAATTGGTACATATTCAGCAAAAACATAGCTGGGATTTACTGTATTTTGAAGTGTTTCGTATTGTTTTTTGGTTCAATCCATTAGTATACATGTATCAAAAACGAATTACGGAATTACACGAATTTATAGCCGATAGAAAAACGTCTCAACAAAATAAGAAAGAACACTATCAGCAATTATTACAAGAAGTATTTCAAACCGAAAATATTTCGTTCACCAATCAATTTTTCAATCAATCATTAATCAAAAAACGAATCAAAATGTTACAAAAATCAAATTCAAAGAAAAGAGAACTTTTCAAATATATCTTAATCATTCCTATGCTTGCGGGAATTATGGTATACACTTCAGCCTGTAATCAAGAAGAAACTACAGAAGTTGTGACTTCTGAAAATTTAACGGATGCAGAGTTGATGCATAAAATAGCATTAGAAAATAACATTTCAGAAGAGGCTGAGGCAAAATTACAGGTGTTTATCAAAAGTGAAAAAATGGTAACGTATATTAATACTTCTGAAATGGAAAAGGAAGAAATGTATAGGTTTCTTGTTTCTACTTATTTAGAATTTCAAGAGCAAGGAGATTTGCCTACAGTAGAAACCAGAACAGTTTCTGATTATACTACAAAAGATGCTTCTGTAAATGTAGATGTGCCATTTACAATTGTAGAAAAAAGACCTGCTTTTAAAGGTTTTGAAAATCAATCTGCTGCAGTTTTCAAAGAACAGTTAGATAAACACGTACGTACAACATTTCAATATCCGGCCGATGCTCAAGCAGATGGTGTTCAAGGTAGAGTGTATATAAATTTTAGAATTAATACAGATGGTTCCGTTAGCGTTATAGGATCTCGTGGCCCAGACAAACGTTTAGAAGCAGAAGCAGAACGTATTATAAATGCGTTACCAGCATTTGTGCCGGGTGAGCAAAGAGGCGAAGTAGTTCCGGTAACTTTTGCGTATCCAATTGTTTTTAAACTAAGCTAAATTGTATGAAATCGTTTGGTAGTATTATTTGTCTTTTTCTTGTTTGTGGAGTGTATGCGCAGGAAAAAGCAGATCAACTGTTTCAGTTAGGAAATTATAGCAAAGCAATTGTGGCGTATCAAAAAGACACCACTTCAGCACATAACCAGCGTATGACGGCAAAAAGCTATGCTGCTTTGGAAAATTATGAATTAGCCATTTCTCATTATCTAAATGCCATAGCGATAGACAGTACTTTACAGTTGCAACAGTTTGAACTTGCCAAATTGTACTACCAAACCAATCATATTGAAGATGCGATCAGTGTATATAAAAAACTCATCAAGAAAGATGAAGATAATCCAACGTTTCAATATCTATTAGGAGTTGCATACAATGCAATTGGTAACGGAAAAAAAGGGTACGAGTGTTTTCAAAAGGCCTACGAATTGGATCCCAATTATTTAAAAGCAAGCTATCAATTGGCAAAGACAGCATTGCTCAATGGTTCGTATGATACTTGTTTGAGCTTAATAAATGAGGGATTGAAGGTGAATCCAAACAATGTAGATTTTATCAATTTGATGGCTATTTATCATTATGATGTACAAAATTATAAAAAAGCGATTCCTTGGTTTGAAAAACTACTAGAGAAAACTCAAGGTTCGGCAATTATTTACCGAAGATTTGCCTTGTGTCTTTTTCAGCGAAATGAATACGAACGTGCTATTGAAAACTGGAAAAATCAAATTTTGTATGATAAGTATAATCCAGATCCTTATTTGCAAATAGGTTTAGCATATACCAAGCTCAAAAATTATACAGAAGCTGAAACTTACATTAATCAATCAATTGAGCTGAAGCAAAATTCATTTTATGATGATTATGAAGCCCTTGCCGTAGTGTATCAACAGCAGCAGAGTTTTAAAAAAGCATTACACTATTATGAACTTGCAAAAGAGGAAAATCCTAGTAAAGGTTCCATGCTTTATTACAAAATAGCGGTAACGGCAGATAAAGTTTACACCTCCAATCCAAAGAAGGTATTGGAGTATTATAAAACTGCACAGGAAAATGAAGATAGCGAATATTTAAAAATGTACATGCAAAAACGCATAGATGAATTAGAGTCTGAAATTTTAGCACAAGCAGGCTAATTCATTAAAAAATTGTACTTTTCGGCTTTCTATTGAATTTTATGAAGCAGATTTTTGCCTTGTTGTGTTTAGTATGTTGTTGTTCATGCGAGATGTTTCAAAAAGAAACTGTCTCGGAAGAGGAACTGGTAAACCAAAAAATGGCAGAACTCAATATGAATGAGGTAGATGTTTATCCAATGTTTGAAGATTGTGATGAGAATCAACCAAAGCAAATTCAAAAACAATGCTTTGAAGGTGAAATAGCTGCGTTCTATGCAGGGATTTTATCGCAACAACAATTTGTTGTAGAAGATGATATTAATGATACCGTTTACGTCTATTTTTTAATTGACAAAACGGGAATTATATCACTTCAGAAAATTGAAAAAAGTGCTTTAATAGCTCAGGCATTACCACAATTAGATAGTTTACTTCAAAAGAAAACCGATAGCATTCCTACTATTTTTCCAGCTCAAAAACAGGGTATAAAAGTAGCTAGCAAGTTTGTGTTACCTATAATTGTAAACTCGGAGTACAAGTAAAAAATACCCGTTCTTACAAAGTAAATTTCACTCCCAGATTTAAATCAACAGGAAACTCTCCATTGCTATCATTATTCAAAGCAACAAAGTCGTTGTATTGAAAAGAAATATACGTGTTGTTCGCAATTTTAAAATCTGCACCAATACCAAACATTACAGGAGCATCAAAATTGGTTCCTTTTTCAGTATAACTAACAATGTCTCCTTCGGTATCAGTAGTTGTATAAGTGGCAGATGCACTGGTGATAGTAACCAGTTTGGTTTGTGCATAGAGTTTAAGGTTTTCATTTCTTACCAATTTAAAACGATAGTTTAATGAAAACTGCGTAGAACTATAATCATAATCTTCTGCAGAGAAGGTTTGTTTCAAATGCGCAAAAGCACTATGTCTTGACATGGGTTTTAAGGCATCAAAAAACTCTGCCTCAACCAAAACTTGTGGAACCATCGTATTGTTCACATTTGTAGTGTATACATTATTACCTACACCTCCTAAGACACCTAAGTTTACACCTAGTTTAAAGTGCTTGTTTTCATACGTATACGAAGTGTCTTTTTGTTGATTGTAAGCCACTACAAAGTCGGTTAAACTTCCAAGCATTAAAGAGGTCTTAGTAGCAGATACAGAAGCGTCACTTGTTAAAGAAGCAAGTGTAGTTCGGTATTCGTATTGATAATCTCCTGAAGCATCTTTGGTATTCTTCAGTTCATAAAAACTTCCATTTTTCGCTACAAAATAGCGGTATTCACCATTGTTTTTGGTATAGTATAAGGAAATTTCACCAGATACTTCTTCTTGAAGCGTAATAGATTCTCCATTGATCACTTGCGTAGTTTCTTGTGCAAATGTTACTAGGGATACAAAAAGGAAAACAACTAAAACAACGAGCTTTTTCATGGTTGGTTGATTTTATGAATGAGTAAAAATATCAATTTATTTTTGAAATGTTTCGCCTTTCCAGTTGTATGAAGCAAAAAAACTTTGAACAACAACCAGAATCACAAACATTGGATATATTAAAAATGAAATTACATAAGATTTTAAGTATCTATCTTGTTTGAAAAACTGTGCTGTTTTATTCAGAAGGAAAAAATCTAAATTGAATTTCAAAGCAAAACCAAATAGCCAAAATTTAAAGGAAAACAAATTTAATAATGCCAAAACACTAAAGACTAGAAGGTTCAAGTTCATGAGAAGAACCGACACGGCAACAAATTTTGAAAACCAATTTTTGTATGCCGAAGTTTTTGCAGCCCAACGTCTACGTTGGTGTAATAAATTTTTCCAGTTGTGTTGTGGTTTGGTAGTAACCACAACGTGTTCTGATTTTAAATATTGAACTGATGTTGCATCGTGTTTTTGCAGTTTTTCCATAAGGAAAATATCATCGCCGCTAGCAATATGATTATTTCCTTTAAACCCGGAAAGCTTCATGAAAACTGATTTCTCGTATGCCAAATTAGCTCCGTTACACATAAACGGTTTTTTAATACCAAAACCTCCAATGGTAGACCCTATCAAACTTAAAAAATCGAGTAATTGAAATTTTTCTAACAATGTATTTTCAATCGTATAAGTGACAGGCATAACAACCATTTTGGGCTGTTTTTGGTTAATGAATGCAGAGAGCGTTGCCAACCAGAGTTCGGGTATTTTACAATCGGCATCTGTAGTTACAATCCAAGGGTATTGCGCATTTTTAATTCCAACAGAAATAGCATCTTTTTTGGGGCTTTTTGTTTTTCTGATATTGGAAAGTACCTGAAGTTCTATTTCAGGATTTTCGGTGAGAAAATCAAAGATGAGTTGCTCATAGTTGTCGGTTGAGCCATCATCAACCAGTAGAATTTCAAATTTGGATTTTGGATAATTCAATCGGCTTAAAGAAAGCAATAATGCTGGAAGATTTTCTGCTTCGTTTTTAAATGGAATGATAATGGAAAAACTGTTTTTTGCAGTTTTATCGGTTTCATCAAAATATCTCACTTTATCGAAGCCTAAAATAAAACTCAAAATGAGCAAAGCATATACACCACAAATGATGAACCAACATATCAACATACAACCTCGGTTTTTGTATTAAAGTTCCAAACCACATAACTGCCAAAAAGTGCAGGTATTGCCATGTTTCCCAGAAATAGTAAGGTTGAAGTAGTCAAAACTATCCAATCATTTACGCCAAATGCACCAAACAAAACAACTGCAACTCCGGCTTTTATCACCACGTCAAAAATAGAAATTGCCGGTACAAAGGAGGCTAAAATATACATAGAAGCAATGCAACTCATAGTATTGAGATACGTAATTTCAACCTGAAAAAATTGTAAAACAAAATAGAATTGATGTGCAAAAATAAGATATCGTAAGATTGAAAATAGAAAGTTTAGATTTCTGTTTTTAGGTGGAATTTGAACGTAATGTTTCCATAATTCTTGCAGCGTATACCCTTTTATTGCTTGCTTTTTTAGCATTAAAACGATGCAAATTCCAATGGAAATTACTCCCAAAATAATACTCAGCCACAACCATTTTTGAAGTAGTACCAATCCAACAATACCAAAAATCACCGTAGCAAGTAATTGATGTGCATTATGAAAAAAAGTCATTTCAAAAATAGACTTTCGTTTTGTTTTTGGGTAGAACAGTGCTTTGGCTCCATATTCTCCAATTCTATTTGGCGTAATAAAAGCTAAGGTTTGTGCACCGAGTGATTGCTGGATACTTTCTTTAAAGTTGATTTTTCGAACGGAAGCAACAAACGATTGCCATTTTAAAAATTCAATTCCCCAATTAGCGATACTGAACAGTAAAAAACAGCATAGCGGCGTAAAACTGAGTACATCGTATAGTTTTAAAACTCGTATAAAATCGTGAAAACTAAAATCATCTTGTGCTAAGCGCGTGTAGATTACAAAAAAAGCAATCACAACAATGGCTACTTTGAGCAGTACAAAAAGATAATGCTTAGTTTTGTGGTGTTGCATAGGCGCAAATTACACAATAAAACGGACACTATTGAAAACCGAAAAAATAATCTTAGGGATAGATCCAGGAACAACAATTATGGGTTTTGGACTCATTAAAGTAGTTGGTTCTAAGATGGAATTACTTCAGTTAAACGAATTGAACTTGAAGAAATACACTGATCATTATCTCAAATTAAAAAAGATTTTTGAACGTACCGTTGAGTTGATAGACAACTATCACCCAGATGAAATAGCAATTGAAGCACCCTTTTTTGGAAAAAATGTACAGTCGATGCTAAAATTGGGTAGAGCACAAGGTGTTGCCATGGCAGCTGGTTTGTCTAGAGAAGTGCCAATTACGGAGTATGAACCCAAGAAAATAAAAATGGCAATTACCGGTAATGGAAACGCTAGCAAAGAGCAAGTGGCCAAAATGTTGCAACAATTGGTAGGCTTAAAAGAGCTTCCTAAAAACCTGGATTCTACCGATGGTTTGGCGGCAGCGGTTTGTCATCATTTTAATGGCGGAAGAGCCGCGAAAAGCAAAAATTATTCTGGTTGGGATAGTTTTATCAAACAAAATCAAGATCGGGTTAAAAAGTAATGGCAGGCATTTACATTCACATACCGTTTTGCAAACAAGCATGTCATTATTGTGATTTTCATTTTTCCACATCTTTGAAGAAAAAGGAAGAAATGATAGCTGCTTTGAAGACTGAAATTCTCCTAAGAAAGAGTGAATTTGCCAACGAAACGGTTGCAACCATTTATTTTGGAGGCGGAACGCCCAGTATTTTGTCGGTTTCAGAATTAGATGAAATTATTCAAACCGTTTATGAGAACTATGCTGTTGTAGACAATCCTGAAATTACGGTAGAAGCCAATCCCGATGATTTATCTTTTCAAACCGAAAAAGAAAACATTTTTGAAGCGTATAAGGCAATTGGCGTAAACCGCTTGTCTATTGGTGTGCAATCGTTTTTTGAAGAAGATTTAAAGTTGATGAATCGTGCGCACAATGCTGATGAAGCCATGGCGTGCATCAAAGAAGCTACACAACATTTTGACAATATTACCATTGATTTGATCTACGGAATTCCAAACATGAGCAACGAGCGTTGGTTGCAAAATGTACAAACGGCATTAGATTTCGGAATTCCGCATATTTCCAGCTATGCTTTGACGGTAGAGCCCAAAACGGCATTGGATACGTTTATCAAAAAAGGAATTGTACCGGAAGTTGAAGATGAAGTGGCGCAAGCTCATTTTGAGCTGTTGGTTGCTAAATTAGCTGAAAATGGTTTTGTGCATTACGAATTGTCGAACTTCGGGAAAGAAGGATTTTTTAGTGAGAACAATACCGCTTATTGGTTGGGTAAAAAATACATTGGCATTGGTCCGTCTGCGCATAGTTACGATGGTGTGCACCGCAGTTGGAATGTTGCCAACAACACCAAATACATTAAAGCCATTCAGCAAAACGAATTGCCATCAGAAATTGAAACACTTTCGGTAACTGATAGATATAACGAAGCTGTGATGACAGGTTTACGTACTATTTGGGGAGTTTCACTAACTCGTGTAGAGCAAGATTTTGGAACCAATTATAAGAAGTATCTACTACAACAGGCTGAAAAACATATACAAAATGAGTTGTTACTTTTAAGTGCTGAAGAAGAAGATGTCATTCTGAAAACAACAGCAAAAGGCAAGTTTTTGGCAGACGGTCTCGCGTCTGATTTATTTCTTTTAAATTGAACATAAAATCAAACAAGTGAAAGCAACTATTGAATATAACGGCACCAGTTACCAAATAGATTTTAACAAACCCATTGATATTTCGCTTCCTCTTTCTGGAACTCCACGAAATGTGAATGCTTGGTATGTACCACATCCCGAAATTACGCCGGTTCATGATGGTGATTTCGTAGGAAGTGTAAAAGCTGGAGCCTCTACCAATTTCAATAATATATTTTTCAATCCGCATGGGCATGGAACGCATACGGAATGTATTGGCCATATTACAAAGGAATTTTACAATGTAAATGATACTTTGAAAACCTTCTTTTTTGCTGCGGAATTGATTTCGGTTACGCCACAACCACAAGGCGAAGATTTGGTAATTTCTAAATCTCAAATCGAAGAAGCTTTGAACGGAGCTACACCAGAAGCCATAGTTATTAGAACTTTTCCGAATACAGACGAGAAGCTTACCAAACAATATTCAAACACCAATCCGCCGTATTTATTAGAAGAAGCTGCTTTGTTTATCAAAGAAATTGGGATTAAACATTTGTTGATTGATTTGCCTTCTGTTGATAAAGAAAAAGATAATGGAGCATTGTTAGCACACAAAGCATTTTGGAACTTTCATGGAGAATTTCGACTTGATGCTACCATTACCGAGTTTATTTATGTGCCAACTTCAATTGTAGATGGTAGCTATCTGCTTAATTTACAAATGGCTTCGTTTGTCAATGATGCGTCGCCAAGCAAACCAGTTTTGTACAAAATTTGGTAACATAAATAGGTTTTAACCTACTCATACTCAAAAATCAATCAGTATGAAAACAACCTTGCAATTAGAAGAGTTGGCCATGTTTTTGGGCGGAATGCTCCTTTTTTATCAGCTTGATGTGGCTTTTTGGTGGTTTTTTGTATTGTTACTTGTGCCAGATGTTGGCGCTATTGGTTATGCCATAAACAACAAAATAGGGGCTTTTGTTTATAATCTATTTCATCATAGAGGTCTTGCAGTTTTGTTGTATATTTTAGGGGTGAATTTTGCGATTATGGAATTGCAAGTAGCTGGAATCATACTGTTTTCGCACGCAGCGATGGATCGTTTTTTTGGTTTTGGACTGAAATATGAAAAAGGATTTAAATTCACCCACTTGGGAAAAATAGGAAAAGAATGAATATTCAACAGTTATACGAATTTTGCTTGGCAAAGAAGGAGGTAACCGAAACTTTTCCTTTTGATGAAGATACTTTGGTATTTAAAGTTGCCGGAAAGATGTTTTGTTTAACGTCTTTAAAAAGATGGGAAGAAGGTAATCCGTCACTAAATCTTAAATGTGATAAAGAAAAAGCGCTAGAATTAAGAGCCGAGTATGAAGCGGTTGAACCCGGTTTTCATATGAGCAAAACTAACTGGAATACGGTTAAGATTCATCAAGATCTTTCTGATAAAGAAATCTTTAATCTGATTAACCATTCTTATGATGAGGTGGTAAAAGGACTTACCAAAAAGATGAGAACGAGCTTAGGGCTTTAGTATTTATTGTTTCATAAAGAATAACGGTTGTTTATAAAGAAGTAGTATTTATTTTACTTTGTTCGTTTGGAATATCGATTTAGCAAATCAGAAAATGCTTTTTATCTGATTTTTAGATGTTTAAACGTGATTGTAGCAAACTTGATAATTAAAACCTATATATTTGTACCGATAATAATTTTTCACAAGATAAGTTTTAGGTTTAGACACCCTATTAAAATAAAGCCGAGGAGTGAGGACTCTTCGGCTTTCTTGGTTCTATAAAACAGATTTTTGTTGTTTGTAAAATGCTTCTGCTTGCAAATTGGCAATTTCCATTGCAGTTTTCCTTTTCTTCTGATAGAGTTCCTCGTCCTGTTTCAAGTCTTCGTAAATCTTATCATTTAAAGATTGATCGGTTTCCAATTGTTTTTTACGTTGATAGGACTTTTGAGACATCCAAGTAGCTCTAGCTTCTTCGTTGTCAGCCAACTTAAAATCATATTCTCCTTTGGAGGCTAAGAGTTTTATAAGAACAGGAGCTGTTTCTATGGTAAGAAAAAGTAGTGTTATAAACAGCACTGGAATCCAAGGTAATTTGTTGAGTGCATTGATACGAGCCATCAGTCCGTCAAAATTAGAAACTATAGGAGAACTTTCTAAAAGTTGTTTCTCCAGAGCATTATTCAATGCTGTAATTTCGTTTTCTTTCTGAAGAATTTTTTCAGCATTCGTAGTTTTTAGGGTTTGTAATTCTGCCAAAGCAGCGTCATGCTTTTCTCGTTTTTCTTCGTAAACTGGTCCTTTGCCTAATTTTCCGGTTCCCGAAGTTCCTTCAGCTTCCGTAATGTAAGTGTTGTAGAGTTGATTTACTTCCTCCTCTTTTGTTTTAACTTCCTTTTTTAAAAGATCAATTTCTGTAGTGAGTGCATCTCTATCCTTTTGAAAATATGCGGTAACTTGATCTTTGTTAGCCATCAGTTTGCTGTTGCGCTCCTCTTGGAGGACTGCATCAATTTCTTTCTGATAAATTTTCAATTCTAGTGGTTTCGAAATTACAATAGCTATAATAATTGCTAGTAAAAATCTAGGAAGGGCTTGAAGAACTTCATTAATTTTCGACTTTCTTTTCCTAAGTGTCCCAACAATAAACCGATCTAAATTAAAAATAAGCAACCCCCAAATAGATCCAAAGAAAATGGAGGTAAAAAGATTATCAAACACCGTATAAAGTGCATAGGAAGCCGAAATCCAAGCAAGCAGAGCCGTAAAAAAAACAGTAGCGCCAATACCGGCAAATTTATTTTGTTCGCCATTGCTACAAGTGGCTAGGATATCGCGGTCTGCTCCAGAGCAGAGGATAAAGAACTTTTTGATCATGATATGTTGTTTTTTGATTGATGATGTTAATGTAACGCTCTTTTTTACAAAATGTTACAAATAAAGTACTGTTTTATTTGCTCTTAGACTTTTCCAAGCTTAAAAGTGTTTGTTATACACTAATAATAGTATTTTTGTAAACTTATTAAAATGATAACGATGAAAAGTGCTCTGGAAAAAATGATTGCTGGCGAGGAATATTGGATCAATGATCCTGAATTGGTGGAAATTAGATTCAAAACCAGAGAGTTGGTAGATGAATTTAATGAAACGAAACCTAGAGAGGCTGAAAAGAAAGCAGCTCTTCAAAAGCAACTATTTGGAGAAGTAGGAGATGAGGTTCATATTGAAAAACCAATAAGAGTAGATTACGGTATGAACACCAAAATGGGAAGTAATGTATTTATAAATTTTAATTTTGTAATTTTGGACTGTTGTAAAGTTACCATTGGTAATAATGTATTTATAGCGCCCAATGTTCAAATATATACTGCAATGCATCCGCTAGATTTGGATGAGCGCAAAAAACACATTGGCTTTGCAGCTCCAATTACTATTGGTAACGATGTTTGGATTGGTGGTGGTTGTATCATAATGCCTGGAGTTACCATCGGAGATGGTGTGACCATTGGAGCAGGAAGTGTAGTTACCAAGGATATTCCAGCAAATTCAGTTGCGTTTGGAAGTCCATGTAAAGTGCAAAAAAAGTTAAAATAAATATCAAAATTTGGAATTACCATTTTATTTGTTATAATGGTAGTTATTGTATAATTTAAACTATAGGAGGATTTATATGTTAAAGACTATTGTAAAAGAAGGCGAAAGTATAGAGCGCGCACTTAAAAGACACAAAAGAAAGTTCAGAAACACAAAAGTTTTGAATCAGTTGAGAGAGCGTCAGCATTATACAAAACCTTCGGTAGCTAAAAGAAAAGCTAAAATGAAAGCTGCTCATAAAGAGGCTTTCTTAAGAGGGCTTGAAGAATAGTCTATCACAGTATACAAGTTAAAAAACCGTTACAGTTTTCTGTAGCGGTTTTTTTGTTTTGCAAGCTTTCAATTTTATTGGTGTAGCAATTTTTGATGTTGTATTTTAGCCGCTAAACAAAATCAACAAAAATCATGTACAATACAGTTTTAACTATTCACTCTTACTGGGCATTTTTAGTGCTTTTAGTATTATTATTGGCCGGGCTAAATGCTTTGGTGAAGTTTTCAAGCAACAAACCTTTTACAGATAATGACCTTCGAATTAGCCTTTTTGGACTCATTACTTCTCACATACAATTGTTAATTGGAATTGTATTGTATTTTGTTTCTGATAAATTCAATGCTTGGTCAGAAGTTGGGAGCGAAGTTATGAAGATTCCTGCTTTGCGTTTGGTTTTGGTAGAACACCCATTAATGAATGTTATTGCAATTGCATTGATCACAATTGGTTGGTCTAAACATAAAAAAGAAACTACAGCGAAACGTAAATTTGGTAAAATTGCTCTTTTCTATTTATTAGGATTGGTTTTCTTATTAGCAAGAATTCCTTATGCACAGTGGTTTGCTTAAAATATTAAATTGAAGATATAGAAAAAGCCTCAAGAATTTCTTGAGGCTTTTTTGTTTGTCTATTTAAAGGATACTCTTTTGGAGAATGTAAACTTTAAGCGTTTTCTGGAACGTATCTTCTATTTTTCATAATACGATATTTCACTCTTAATGATAAGTAGAACAATACTGGTACTACGATCAATGTAAGGAAGGTTGCAAAGATCAATCCGAAGATAACTGTCCATGCCAACGGTCCCCAGAAAATTACGTTATCACCACCCATATAGATTTTTGGATCAAAGTCAGAGAACAATGAGAAGAAATCAATATTCAATCCAATTGCCAATGGAATCAATCCAAGTACGGTAGTAATGGCGGTTAATAATACCGGACGTAAACGTGCTTTACCACCTTGTACAATAGCATCAAATACATATTCTTTAGGAAGAAAAGCATCTTTTTCGGTTCCTAATTCTTCTTTCTTACGATCGATAAGAATTTGAGTGTAATCTAACAATACCACACCATTGTTTACTACAATTCCGGCGAGGGAAATAATCCCCATCATGGTCATCATAATTACGAATGCCCATCCGGTAACAATAAGTCCAAGGAAAACTCCAATGAAACTCAAGAAAACTGCCACCATAATAATGGTTGGTTTAGAGATAGAACTAAACTGGAAAACTAAGATCAAGAAGATTAAACCAAGACCTACAAAAAGTGCTGTCATTAAAAACTGCATTTGCTTGTTTTGTTCTTCGATCTGTCCTGTGTAATCAAATTTAATTCCGTCAGGAACATCATAGTTCGCCATTTCCTTTTGAATGTTGGCTACTACTGCTCCGGCATCTGTATAACCAGAAGCTAATACAGAATATACAGTAACCACTCGCACATTCATATCGTGCTTAATGGCACTAAACGAAGCCGTATTTCTATATTTTACAACAGAAGAAAGTGGTACTTGCTTTATTTGGCCGCTTGCTGCATCACGGAACGTAATGTTCTGATTGAAAAGCGCATTCATGTCATATCGATTCTCATCATTGAAACGAACATAAATGTCATAATCTTCTCCGTTTTCTTTATAAACGCCTGCTTTTTCGCCGTAAAGAGAACGGCGTAATTGATTACCAATCATTGCTGCAGAAACGCCTAATTCGCCTGCTTTTTTACGATCGATATCTACAACCATTGCAGGTTTGTCTTTGTTTACATCAATCTTCAATTCATCAACGCCGGCAACATTTTTAGAGTTGATATAATCGCGCATTCCTTCTGCGACAGAGATCAATTCGTCATAATCTTCACCAGAAATTTCAATATTCACAGGATAACCTGCTGGCGGACCAACAGCATCTTTCTCTACTGAAACGATAACCCCTGGGTAAATGTTTTTCAGGGTATCTTTAACTTTGTCTAGTAATTCTTGAGAATCATTTCCTCTTCGGTATTTGAACTCTCTCAATGAAACAGTAACTTTTCCTTTGTGTGGCATTTCAGCTGCCGAACCACCATCGGTTTGTGGATTTCCGGCACCTTCACCAACTTGAGAAACTACAGATTCTACCATAAAGTTTTCACCGGTTTCTTTATCTATATATTGTTTGTGTTCAACAATTCCGAAAACACGATTTTCTACTTCTTTGGTGATTTTGTTCGTTTTTTCAATATCGGTTCCTTGAGGATATTCAATATAAACAATTACCTGATTTGGTTTGTTTTCAGGGAAAAATTGAATTTCTGTTCTTTGTGAGCCGATAGACCATCCGAAGAGACCTATAGATACTACAAACAGAACAATCATACCTATTACGGTAATCACCGGCATACTTCCTTTTAAGTAGAAACGAATGGCTTTTTCATAAAGGTTTTCCCATGCAGTTAATATTCGATGCTGAAAAACGCTTGCCATTTTCACTAATAGGAATTGGTGTGCCCAAAACATGATTGCAGTAAAAATCATTAACGTTCCTAAACCAGCCATGCTTCCTCCAAAGATCATGATAAGAATTCCAGGAACTCCTAAAACAATACTTAAAACAATCAATTGTTTTATGGAGAATTTATCTTCCTCAACTTTCATGAATTCTGATACCAACATGGAGTTGATGAAAATTGCTACAAATAAAGATGAACCTAATACAACCGAAAGTGTAATTGGGAAATATTTCATGAATTCACCCATCATTCCAGGCCATAAACCAAGCGGAACAAAGGCTGCTACTGTTGTTGCAGTAGAAATGATAATAGGAACTGCAATTTCACCAATACCAATTTTTGAAGCTTTGGTTCGGCTCATGCCTTCTTCATCCATTAATCGGTATACGTTTTCTACTACCACAATACCATTATCAACCAGCATTCCCAGACCCATAATCAACCCGAAAAGAATCATGGTGTTTAAGGTATATCCCATAGCTTCCAAAATCATGAACGACATGAACATGGACATTGGAATAGCAAAACCAACAAAAAGTGCATTACGGAAACCTAGGAAGAACATCAAAACGGTTACAACTAAGATGATACCAAAGATGATGTTATTTACAAGGTCATCTACCTGGTTGATTGTACGTTCTGAACTATCATTGGTTTTGGTAATTTTTAAATCTGGAGGAAAAACATTTTCTGTTGTTTCCTTTAGAATTTCGTTGATTTTTTCTGCGGCGTTTACCATGTTTTTACCAGCACGCTTTTTCACGTCTAGCATTACTACAGCACTACCAAGCTCTCTTGCATAGGTAGTTTTGTCTTCTTCACGGAAAGTTACATTGGCAATATCTTTTAGATAAACCGCTCCGTTTTGAGTCTTTACTACAAAATTATCAAGGTCTGATGGTTCTTCAATTTCACCAATAATTCGGATAATTCTTCGTTGTCCTTGGTTGATCAAACTACCTGCAGACATGGTTAAGTTTCCTCCTTTGATGCTGTTAATCACATCATCGAAACTTACCTGTGCTGCCATCATTTTGTAAATATCAACGGCTACTTCTACTTCCTTTTCCTGCGCACCGCGAATGGAAACTTCTTTGATTTCCGGTAGCGTTTCAATTTCATCCTGAAGATATTCTCCAAATTCTTTCAGTTTATCAACAGGATAATCACCAGAAAGGTTAATGTTCATGATGGCTACTTCTTCAGAAAGATTTAGATCAAAAACATTAGGTTCCACTTTGGCTCCGTTAGAAGTTGGCCAGTCTTCACTAGCTTTTTCGGTATCTACTTCATCTTTTACACGCTGCTTAGCTGCTGCAACTTCTACGCTTTCATCAAACTCTACAATAATTATAGAGTAATCTTCTTGAGAAGTTGAAGTAATATCGGTAACTCCGGTAAGGTTTTTTAGTTCTTCCTCTAGCGGATTGGTGATGAGTTTTTCAACGTCTTCTGCTGTGTTACCAGGGTAAACGGTACTCACGTAGATTTTTGTTTCTTTTACCTCCGGAAAATCTTCACGAGGCATTCCAAAATACGCCAAGGTTCCCATAATTAGGAAAATACCTATCATGACGTAAATGGTCATTTTATTGTCAATGGCCCAGGACGATAGGCCAAATTCTTTTTCTGTACTGCTGTTACTCATTGCACTTTTTTATTTAATGCTGATTTTTTGACCGTCTTTCACACTTCTAGCACCTTCCAGAATTACACTGTCTTCGGGATTGATTCCAGATAAGATTTCAATTTGACCGTCTTGCATTTTTCCGGTTTCTACAATCGTTCTTTTTGCTACCAAATCACTTCCATCTTTTTCTGCAATGTATACGTATTGCTCGCCTTCTGCATTTTCTGAAAGGATGTTCGCAGGAACCAAAATCACTTTTTCATTGCTATAATCGTTGATTTTAACACGTGCAGTAAGGTTTGGTTTTATTTCTTTTTCCTTGTTTGGAACTTCAATTTTCACACGGAAAGAGCGGTTATTTGGATTGATGAAATCACTTGCTTGAGCTACTTCGGTTTCTATTTCTTCATTTAAAACAGGAATGTCTACAATAGCGCTTGTTCCTTTTTGAATGCTTCCTATATAGGTTTCAGGAACTTCTGCCTCAAGATACATATCGTTTAAATTTACAATACGAATGATTTGTGCTCCCGGTGCAACAATAGATCCTTCATCTGTAATGATATCATCAATAGTTCCGCTAAAAGGTGCTCTTATTACTGTTTTTGCGATTTGCTCTTTTAACTGGTCAACTGCTTTTTGCTGAGCTTGGTAATTTGATTTTGCTTGTAAAAACTGAATTTCTGAACCAATTTTTTGATCCCATAAACGTTTTTGACGTTCGTAGGTAGTTTTGGTTAATTCAGTTTGAATTTCTAGTTGTGCTAATTGCTGAGACAAACCACCATCATCAATTTTAGCTAATTTTTGACCTTTACTTACTTTTTGTCCTTCGGTAACATAAATGTCATTCAACATACCGCTGTACTCAGCTGTAACCACAATATTCTGGTTGGTTTGTACACTGGCTTGCAATTCTAAAAAGTGACTGAAAACGGTGTCTTTTGCCTTAAACGCCGTTACTAAAACAAATTTTTGAACAGTATCTTTAGAAGCGATTTTAGCATTGATGGCAGCTATCTTTGCCGTAAGCGCATCAACTTCTGTTTGAATTTCAGCTTTTTTGTCTTTCAACTCTTTCAAAGAGCCCTTTTCTAAAACTTTATCTAGCTTTTTGTCTTCGCCGCCACATGCAACAAGAAGAGTGATTGAAAGTATAGAGATAAATATTTTTTTCATCGTTTTTTGATTAATAGTTTAAGATTGTTTCAAGTGTTGCTTTTTTTGTAATTATGGTAAGCATGGATTGCAAATAGTTTTGTTGTGCGGTGTACAATTGTGTTTGCGCTTGTCTTAGCTCAAAACTTGTAGCAACACCTTCTGTATATTTAATCTGATTTTTATTTTCAATACGCTCTGCTAATTCCAGATTTTTTTCAGCTGTTTTGAACTGTTCTATGGCAAATATGTATTCACTTTTTGCAGTTTCGAACTGATACCATAATTGCTGTTCCGTTTCTGTTAGCTGCGTTTTAGCTTTTTCAAATTCAATTTTTGCTTGCTGTGTTCTTGCGCTTCTAGCTAATGAACTGAAGATGGGAACGTTTAAACTAACTCCAAAAATGGAGGATCCAAACCAAGGTTGTTCCTTTTTGAAAAAATCAAATTCATTTCCGTAGCCTTGGTATCCGCCGTTGATGAAAGCATTCAATGTTGGCAATGCTTTACTTTTTTCAAGTTTCAATAAAAGTTCTTGAGACTTTTCGTTGTTTTCAGCAATTTTATAGTCGATATTGTTTTCTAGAACTAGTTCAGAATCGTACAGTTGTAAATCAATATTGTTCTCGCTTAAAGACTTTAATTCATCGGTTAATTCTAACTCTGTTTCTAGCGGCGCTCCTAAAGTAATGTTTAGCATTTTGTATGCTAAATCTTTAAGTCGCATACTGTTTTTCAAAGAGATTTCAATATCTGAAAGTGTAATTTTCAATTGTTCAGCTTCTTCTTCTTCCGCCAAACCGTTGTCAAACAGCTGCTGAGTTTCGTATAGGTTTTTTTTCAGTACTTCTTGGTTGCTTTTTAATATTTCAATGTTTTCTTCAGAAAGTAAAACATTTCCGTAAGCATTGATTACTTGATTTTTAATTTCTAAATCGGTTTTCTCTTTGGAATTTTTTGAGATTTGAAGGTATACTTTTGCAGATTGTAAGCCTACAAGATACGATCCGTCAAAAATTAACTGATTTAAAGTAGCTGTTGCTGTAACATTATGAGTGGTACCAAAAGTAACTTCTTCAAATTCTCCTTCTGGTCCGCCAAAAGCACTTGCAGGGATAAGTGATACCTGTTGTTTTAAAAAGTTTTGGTAATCTACGGTGGCGCTCACTTGTGGCAAACCAGAAGCTGTAGTTTCCCACTTTTTCTTTTCGGCGGCTTCAATATCTCGCTCGGCATTGATTACATTTCTGTTATTCTCTAGAGCATAATCAATAGCTTCATCGAGGCTCAGAGTTAATTTTTCCTGAGCATGGCTTATGGCTATACTAAGCAAGAAAAAAGATACTAGTAGTTTTTTCATTGATTGTGTAAATGTTGTTCTAAAATTTCTAATCCTTTTGGTGTTACTATAGAGCGCAAATAGTTCTCTATGTAGATGTTCATAAGATCTCTTACAGAATAATTTTCTGAAGGGAATATATCTTGGTTTTTAAGTTCAATGGCACATATAAAATGCATTCTGGTAATGATATCCAGGTCTAACTCTTTTCGGTATAGGCCTTCGCCAATTCCTTTTTGTAAGTTTTGAGAAACACTGGCATAAACCAATTCAAAATGTTTGGTTCGGGTGATTTTATAAATTCCCGGATAATAGCGTTGCAATTGTAAATGTGGAGACGTTTTTTCGTTTTTCAGTTGTGCCAAAATTACATTTCTGATCTCCAATTGTTCTTGTACAGCATTTAATCCTTTGGTTTTTACTTCGCTAATATTGATAGCAACAGTTTTCATTGAATCATCTACACAAGATTGAATTAGTTCTGTCTTGTTTTTAAAATGCTGATAAATTGTTTTTTTTGATATTCCACTTTCTTGTGCAATATCATCCATCGTCACACTTTTGAAACCTAGTTTCAAAAATAGTTCTGTAGCCTTCTTTGTAATTTTGCACTCCATAATGGCGACAAATGTACGTACGGAAACTTTAAAAACAAAAAAAGTTTCCTAAGTTTTAATTTTTATAACTAAATGAAAATCATTGCTTAACATTGGGTTGCGTGAGAAACGTTGGCGCGTTAATACTCTTCATTGCACTGAAAACGCGCTTTCCAGTTCTGTTTGAACGCTTCTCTTTGCTCTGGAGTCATGGATTTCATTTTTTTCATAAAACGTCTTTTCTGAAAGCCGCTAGGTCTATTTCCTTTACAACCGTGAAAACCTCCAAATAGAATTTTACTCAATACTAATATTCCCATGGCTTGCCAATAGGTTATGGTTTTTATCCCCACAATATCTGGTAAAATAGAATTCCAAAGCCACATGACGATTCCTGTTATAGCAAAAAAGATAATTATAGGAATGATGAAGAAAAATCCTCTTTTTTTAGGGTTACAATAAGGTTTCATATTTTTTAATCGTTTAAATCTTTATACAATTCGCTCAGCCTGCTTCGTAAGTGTTTTAAAGCATAATTTTTACGGCTGATAATGGTTTTAATGTTTTTTCCTTGTTCGTCTGCTATTTCTTGAAGTTTCTTACCTTCAAACTCATGTGCTATAAATACAGAGCGCTGTTTTTCTGGTAATTCTTCGAGTACAGCAAAAATAGATTCCCAAATATCTTCCTGAAATAGGGCAAGTTCTGGGTCTGCTGCGCTGTCTAGTAATAGAATATCTCTAATCATGAGCGTACCTTCTTCGTCTTCATAAGTGAAATCTTCTAAGTTTTCGGTCTTTCGCTTCCGGTAACTATCGGTAATTTTATTTCGAGTTACAGAAAACAACCAACTACTCACATTCACGATGTCCGAAATATTGCTGAGGTTGCTAAATTGGTACCAAACCTCCTGCAAAATATCTTCTGCATCTTCGTGTGAATTCACTTTGGGTTTAATAAATGTCAACAAGCGTTCACCGTAAGTACTTACGGTTTCGGCAATGATATGTTCTTTCTCTTTTTGTGACATTGCAATGTTAGAGGCCGGCTTCATAATTAAGAAGACGATTGAAATAGCGTTTTACTTTAAATTTTTTTTCATTTTTTTTCTAAACCTTGATTTTGAAGGCTGAAGTTTCTACAAATCCATTATTTTTGCGCTATGCAAGAGCTCTCAATCTATCATCAGGAATTTGTAGCACACCTTCAGGGTTTTGTTACGGCTAAACAACCAGAAAATTTATACAACCCAATTCATTATATATTGAATCTTGGCGGAAAAAGGTTAAGACCTATCTTAACGTTAATGACTGCCGATGTCTTTAGTGATGATTATTCCGAAGCATTTCAAGCAGCTTTGGCAGTGGAGGTTTTTCATAATTTTTCGTTAGTTCATGATGATATTATGGACGATGCTCCTCTTAGACGTGGAAAGCAAACCGTTCATGAAAAGTGGGATATAAACACCGGAATCCTTTCTGGTGACGCCATGTTGATTCTAGCTTATCAGTTGTTTGAATATTATGAGCCATCAAAATTTCAGCAGTTGGCAAAACTTTTCAGTAAAACGGCTATAGAAGTTTGTGAAGGACAACAATATGATATTGATTTTGAAACGCGCGACAATGTTTCTATAGATGAATATCTGAAAATGATCACTTATAAAACTGCAGTTTTGGTTGGTGCGGCCATGAAAATGGGGGCAATTGTGGCCAACGCAAATTGTGAAGATGCACAGCGTATTTATGATTTTGGTTTGAATTTGGGTATTGCATTCCAATTACAAGATGATTATTTAGATGCTTTTGGAGATCCTGAAACATTTGGTAAACAGGTGGGAGGCGATATTATTGAAAACAAAAAAACGTATTTGTATCTTAAAACGCTTGAGTTCTTAGATGAAAAAGATCGAGTACAACTGCGCCATTTATTTGCGATTCAGCCCAATGATCCTACGGACAAAATAGAACAAGTGAAAGCATATTTTATTTCTTCGGGTGCAGATACTGCGACGCAAGAAGCTATAGAAATGTATACAGAAAAAGCGTTTGGAGAGCTGGAGAAATTACCAATAGAGGAATCTAAAAAAGAGTTTTTAAGATCTTTTGGAAATACCTTGATGAAACGTACTGTTTAAGTAGTTAGGTTTCTAAAGAAAGCCTTGATAAAAGGCATTTTTGGAAGTGAATTGATGATTTTTAGTTCTTCGGGGCGCGTTGTTTTTTCATCTAAAAACTTCAAGATTTTCTCAATATCATTTTTTCTAAACATTTCGGAAAAAACAGTTTGTCCTTTTTCATTTTCTTTGGCTAAAACTTCCAAAAGAATCGCGTCGTACCACAAAAATCTATCGGGTTTAAAATAGGTGGAAAAGTTTGTTTTTCCCTCTTTCAAATTCTGAATGATTGTTGAAATTTTCCGTTGCGAACTTTTAAATGTATAGCCTGTACTTGCTTTTGTAAATCCGCCTGCGGTACCAATGTTCAACACGTTTTCAGTATTTTTTGTATAGAAATTATGAGCGGTCATAGGAATACTTCCTTTCTCTTTTTCACAAATATGGTAACTAGTAATTCCAAGTTCATCGAGATAACTTTTTATAGCATTTTCATATTCAATTTCGGGAAGTAGCTTTTCAGAAAATAAAGTATACTCAATGAGCGCTTTGGTTTTGGAAGTTGGCAGCACATACATGAATCTAGTATTTCCTTTTTGAGGAATAGAAAAATCCATAAAAGTGGCTGTATTTTCATTAAAAACCGGTTCTTTTGTTTCTACAAACCAACCAATAAAATGTTGCTGTAATACTGGTTTTTGGATGTTTTTTAATTCGGATAAATCAAAAATACTGCTGAAAACTTTTTGGGAGGCATACGAAGTTTTTTCAGTCGTAACAATAACCGGGCTAGAAGTTTCATCAATATTAAAGACCGTATCAAGTACAAATTCGATGTTTGATTTCGTGGAAATTGTGTTATGAATCAATCTATAAAAATCTTCGCTTAGAATCATTTTATAAATGTACGGAGTCAATGGAAGTTCTAGTGTTTCACTAGGATCTTTAAAAAGAATTTGTTTCCATTTTTTGGTAACTATTTCTTCTAAGACATTAGATTCTTTTTCCCAAAAACACCATGTTCTATCATTTGTATTTTTCTGATGTTTTTCAATAATCAAGATCTGTTTGTCATCAAAAAATGAGTCTGTTGCCATGGCGTATGCCAACTGTAATCCAGCTGCGCCACCACCGCATATAATGTAATCGTAGATTTTCATAAATCGGTAACTACGGGAATGGTTTCACTGGTGATGATGGGAATTGGAATTGTTTTTTGAGTTTTTGAATCATATGTTGGATATCCAAATATGGTATCTCTCTTTATTTGATGTTCCAGCGTAACTGGTAATCCTGTGAAATTTTTAGAGAAAATATGAACGTTAAAAACAGCAGGTTTATCAGTTGGGTTGTTGAGTTTTATGACATATACGCCTCTGGTGGTAACTGTAATGATGCGTTTAATCTCTTTAAAATCTTGTTCATCAAAAAAATGACGACGTGGATAAATAAATACTTCCATGTCTATTTTGCTTCCGCTTTCTCTATCGAGCTCAATTTGAATAGCGTCACCATCTGCTCCGGGAACTTCATAAATTTTTCCTCCATTTGCCGGAATGGTAATTTGTTCCTTATAAGTGGTTTGTGCAACGGCTGAACCAATAACAGCAAAAAAAGCAACTAGTAGAAGTTTCATAGCAAAATTGAGTTTCAATCAAAAATAAGCAAATAGTGAACTTTTAAAGAATGATTTGGTTTATTTTATGATTGCATGCTAATCAATCCAATACCGGATTCCGAAAAACCCACGAATTCCTTGGTTGGGAGCGTATACATATGAAGGATCAAATGTCAAAGCATACGGATTATTTTCTGTTGGAATCACATTTCCGTCAGTATCAAAATTTACATTTTCATCAAACGGATCGTGCGCTCTTGCAATTAAAAAAGGATCATTGCTTGGTGTCCAGTTCAATAGATTTTTGACGCCTCCGTACAATTCAAGATTTTTTATTTTTTTATAAGTGAATTGAATGTTTTGAATACTCCAAGTTGGTGAATAAGGTTCTCTAGGATCCAAATCGCTCAACAGCGGTAATTCCATTGGTCCGTATATGTTTCCTGTGTAATCCAAGCTTAAAAACCACTTTGGAATTTCATAAGAAACGGTCCATGTTCCAGAAAAGCGCTCGGTTAAAATTTGTCGGTTTGTTGTTCCGTTTTCCGTTTTGGAAACGTCCATAAAAGTAGCTCCAAGACTTACGCTTAATTGGTTGGGGAACGAAATATCTAAATTGGTGCTAATTCCTTTTGAAACGGAATGTCCGTCTAAATTTCCGTAAATAATTTGGTTTGGATTTGTGTCATAATCCGGTAAAATCTGGTTAGAGAAATACGTATACCAGGCCGATGCATCTATAGTTCCTACAATGCTTCCTTTCAGATAGAATTTTTTCAAATAGTTAATGTTTGCGTTGTAAGATTGTTCAGGTTTTAAATCACCTTCTATGACCACATCTCTGGCGCCGGTTAATGCAGCATGATCTTCGGTAAATAAATTGACTACTCTGAATCCGGTTCCGAAATTCACTCGAAAAACATCATTTTTTGAAGAATTGAACTTGTACGCAAATCGCGGTGTGAAAATATTTCCATGTCGGCTATCGTAATCCCATCGCGCTCCTAAAAGTATGCTGTGTTTGTCATTAAAAGCGTATTCATCTTGGGCAAAAACACTAGGAATTGTGGTTTCGTCGGCGTTTAAAGTCGCTGTGGTGTTGTCGTTGTAATATTGATATTTCAAAGCGGTTCCTACCAAAATATCATGTTTTTCTAGCTCCTTGAACCAAGTTAATTGGGCAAAAACTATTTGTTGATTGGCGTCGAAAAGTGTATTTCCATAAACTGAATTTTGATTGTGATACGTGTAAGAAGTATTTAGAAAAATGCGTTCTTCCGTAGGTAACTGATAATTGCTTAACAATTCAAATCTATTGGTGTAAATACTTTCTCCATAGACTTCATCTCTACCACGATATTTTGGTTTCCATTGCATTTCACCTCCCCATCTATCTTCATAAAAGTAGCGCGTTGCTACCGAAAATTGTCTGTTTTCAGAACGTTCAATTCCTAGTTTATTAAATAATGAAATTCGATGCTGAAGCGTAACATCCGTAAAATTATCATGGTTATTGTCAATTGGATTTCCGTAGTAATAATAATTAACTCCTGAAAGCAACGATGCTTTGTTACCAATATTGGTTTTGTAACCAACGTCTAAATTATTTTCTAACCAAGAAGTGGTGTACGCATCTATAGAAAGTTTTGGCGCGTTGTATGTCTTTTTCGTGATAATGTTGATAAGTCCACCCACAGCTTGACTTCCGTACAAAGAAGAAGCCGGACCTTTCACAACTTCAATATGATCTATCAATGAATTAGGAATTCCACTCAAACCATATACGGTAGAAAGTCCGCTCACAATAGGCATTCCGTCAATAAGTACCATGGTGTACGGTCCTTCCAAACCATTGATGTGAATATCGCCGGTATTACAAATGTTACAATTGAGCTGAGGACGAACGCCATTAACGTTTTGCAACGCCTCAAAAATATTTGGCGTTGGATTTTTCTTCAAAAATTTGGGACTGTAAACTTCCACAGGAATAGAACTTTCTAAGCGGCTTACTGGTTTCAGACTTCCGGAAACTACTACTTCGTCTAGGGTTGTATCTTCTTCAAGCTGAATTTGAATGTTTTTTTTGGTTGAAACATCTAGTTGAATTTTGAATGTTTTAAATCCGGTATAGGAAACGATTAAAGTTTGTTTTCCTTCTAAATGATGCGTTAATGTGAAATTTCCGTTTTCGTCCGTAGAGTTTCCTATTTCGGTATGTTGAAAGTACACATTTGCATACGGTAATGGCTGGTTTTGTTGATCGGTTACCGTTCCGCTCAATGTTTGTTGAGCAAAACTACAGTAACCTAATAGCATACAGAATACTAAATGATATATTTTCATTTCTTTAAATTTAAATTTAGACAAATCTAAAAATAGTTTTTTATAAATAAAAATGTATTTTTGTGTAAGTAAAATATTTGTAATGACTTTATCTGAAGAAAATTACCTCAAAGCAATCTATCATTTATCCGATACCGAAGGCAAAGGAGTTTCTACCAACAAGCTAGCAGAGGCTATGGAAACAAAGGCTTCGTCAGCTACAGACATGATTAAGAAATTAGCCGATAAGAGTTTTGTAAACTATAAGAAATACCAAGGTGTAAAGTTGACCAAAGAAGGAAGATTAATTGCTGCTTCTGTGGTTAGAAAACATCGTTTGTGGGAAGTTTTTTTGGTGGAGAAACTCAATTTTAACTGGGATGAAGTGCATGAAGTGGCTGAGCAGCTAGAACATGTAAAGTCAGAAAAGCTGATTGAAGAGCTTGATGCGTATTTAGATTTTCCAACGGTAGATCCGCATGGAGATCCTATTCCGGATAAATATGGAGAAATTCAGGCTGACAAAAAAGTGTTGTTGAGTTCGCTGAAGCCTGGTGAAAAAGGTATTTGTGTTGGGTTGGAAGATACTTCAAAAGAGTTTTTACAATATTTAGATAAAATAAAAATTTCACTTGGTATTGAATTGAAAGTTCTAGAAAAAGAACCTTTTGATAATTCGGTGGTGCTTCAGTTTAATGATCAACAATTAACGGTTTCGGCATTTACAACAACAAATATTTACGTTAGAAAATCCTAATTTATGAAAGGAAAATCACTCGAGGAAGTTCATGAGTCCGTTGATATAGATCAGAAAAAATCGCTTTGGAAAAGGATTTTAGCATTTTTTGGTCCGGCTTATCTCATTAGCGTTGGGTATATGGATCCAGGGAATTGGGCAACCGATATTGCCGGCGGTAGTCAGTTTGGTTACGCGCTGATTTGGGTTTTATTAATGTCGAATATCATGGCATTGTTGCTGCAAAGTTTAAGTGCGCGCTTAGGTATTGTAAAAGGACGTGATTTGGCGCAGGCATCTAGAGAAACGTATTCGCCTTTTGTGAATTTCATCTTATACATTTTAGCTGAAATAGCCATTGCAGCCTGTGATCTTGCAGAAGTTTTAGGAATGGCAATTGGATTAGAATTACTGTTTGACTTGCCATTACTTTGGGGAGTTTGTATTTCTATGCTTGATACTTTTCTATTGCTATTTCTAATGAATAAAGGAATCCGAAAAATGGAAGCTTTTATCATTACACTTATCGGGATTATTGGCGGTTCGTTTTTATTGGAAATGTTTTTTGCAAAACCTGACGTCAATGAAATGGTCACAGGTTTTATTCCCACGATTCCAAATAGTACGGCACTTTACATTGCTATCGGAATTATTGGTGCCACGGTAATGCCCCATAATTTGTATTTACATTCTTCTTTGGTACAAACCAGAAAATTCAACCGAGATAAAAAAAGTATTAAACAAGCGTTACGTTTCAACTTTTTTGATTCTACAATTGCACTGAACTTAGCATTTTTTGTAAATGCAGCGATTTTAATTTTGGCGGCAGCAACGTTTCACAAAAACGGGATGTTTGAAGTAGCCGAAATACAAGATGCACATAAGTTGCTTGCACCATTATTAGGATCGGATTGGGCTTCTATTTTATTTGCTTTAGCACTGATTGCAGCAGGACAAAGTAGTACAGTAACCGGAACATTAGCAGGGCAAATTGTAATGGAAGGTTATTTGAATTTACGAATTCAGCCATGGGTTCGTAGAATAATTACACGATTAATTGCCATTGTACCCGCCGTATTAACCATTCTGTATATGGGAGAATCCGGAACAGGAGAATTGTTGGTACTTAGTCAGGTAGTGCTGAGTTTACAATTAGGATTTGCTATTATTCCTTTAATTCATTTTGTGAGTGATAAACATAAAATGGGTGAATTCGCTATTAAGATTCCAACGCAAATAGCTTCTTGGATTATTGCTTCCATCATTGTGGTGTTAAATGGAAAATTGGTTTACGATGAAATTCATAATTGGTTGTTGACTTCAGAACATCCTATCTACATCTGGATTTTTGTAATACCTATTGCAATCGGAGCCTTGATATTGCTCATCTATATCACTGTAAAGCCTATTTTCAATTCGAAAATAAAAGTAACCAATCATGTTCCTCATATTGAAGAAATCATTTTTGAAAAGAAAATAGAACCACTTTTTTATAAGCATATAGCTGTTGCGATAGATTTTTCTAAAGCAGATAGTAAAAGCATTTCAAAAGCACTTCAAATAGGGAAGAAGGAAGCGACTTATACGTTGATTCATGTGGTAGAAACTCCAGGAGCAATAGTTCATGGTCACCAAACTGCGGATTATGAATCTTCAAGTGATGCTGCTTATCTAGAGCATTACAAACAACAATTGCAAGAACAAGGCTATAAAGTTGATATAAAACTGACATTTGGTAGACCAAAGAAACAAATTCCACTTGTCGTGAATGAGAATAATTTCGATTTATTAATTTTAGGAGCACACGGACATTCTTGGTTCAAAGACATGATATTGGGAACCACGATTGATTCTGTAAGACATCAAATAAACATTCCTTTAATGATTGTGAAAAGTAAATAGCCTATGTTTACAAGATTATTTGAATTTTTTGAATCTATAGATCCGGTTTGGGGAGCATTAATTGCCACAGTTTTTACTTGGCTTGTCACCGCTGCCGGAGCCTCATTCGTTTTCTTTTTTAAAAACATGAAACGTGGTGTTCTAGATGGAATGCTAGGATTTACCGGTGGAGTCATGGTTGCCGCTAGTTTTTGGAGTTTATTAGCTCCTGCCATAGAGATGAGCGGTGGCGAAGGTTTTGAGAAAGTAATGCCGGCCGCCATAGGTTTTGGATTAGGAGCACTTTTCTTATTTTCTTTAGATAAATTGCTTCCGCATCTTCATATCAATTTTACGCCAGAGGAGAGTGAAGGATTAGATACCTCTTGGCACAGAACCACTTTATTAGTATTGGCAATTACCTTGCATAATATTCCTGAAGGTTTAGCGGTAGGTGTGTTGTTTGGAGGCGTTGCAGCGGGTATTCCCGAAGCTTCAATTCCAGCAGCAGTAATTTTGGCAATTGGTATTGGGATTCAAAATTTTCCAGAAGGAATTGCTGTTTCCATGCCACTTAGAAGGCAAGGAATGAGTAGAAGAAGAAGTTTTTTCTACGGACAGATGTCTGCTATTGTAGAACCTATTGCTGGGGTAATTGGTGCAGTTGCTGTTACATTTTTTACTCCGGTTTTACCTTATGCTTTGGCGTTTGCTGCGGGAGCCATGATTTTTGTTGTAGTTGAGGAAGTAATTCCAGAGACGCAGCAAGATAAATATACCGATGTGGCGACACTCGGCTTCATAGGAGGATTTTTAATTATGATGACTTTAGATGTTGCTCTGGGATAATTGTATTACTTTTCCATCATCAAACTTTTAAATAATAGGTAATGATTTTAGCGCAATTTTTTGGTAGTGTTTTGGGAATGTTAGCCGTGATTTTTGGTGCTTTTGGAGCACACGCTTTAAAAGGAAAATTTTCTGAAGAACAATTGCAAAGTTTTGAAACTGGCGTAAAATACCAAATGTACCATGCAATTGTATTATTAGCTATTGGATTTACAGCGCCACAAACTTGGTTGTTTACTGTTGTAACTTGGTTATTTTTTTTGGGAGTATTGCTGTTTTCTTTCAGTATTTATTTGTTGTGTTACACTGGGTATAAAGGAAATAAATGGAAATTTTTAGGCCCCGTTACTCCGTTGGGAGGACTGTTACTCGTTGTGGCTTGGGGAATGATAGCCTACGGAGCCTTTTCTTTGTTACTTATCTAAGAGAATAGTCAGTTAATTGCAGCCACAATCTGACTTTCCGCAGGAACCTGAGTTTCCTGCTTTTTTTCTACTTGGCATTGCGAATTTGAAAAACAAATACATCAATGCTACAAAAACCGTAACATACACTAAAATCTCTTGCATCATCTGTCTACAATTTATTAATTAAGAACTTGAAAAGCAACGAGCGCAACTACATATGCAAAACCAGTCATAGAAACTAATTGTATTGCAGGCCATTTCCAGCTATTTGTTTCACGTTTTACAATGGCAAGCGTACTCATACACTGCATTGCAAACGCATAGAAAAGTAAAAGAGATATACCGGAAGCCAAATTAAACAGAGGAGAACCATCTGGTAAAACCTCGTCTCTCATTCGGTTTTTAATAGTACTTTCATCATCGGTTCCTACACTATAAATGGTAGCTAAGGTTCCAACAAAAACTTCTCTAGCTGCAAAAGAACTTACAATAGCAATACCTATTTTCCAGTCGTAACCCAAAGGCTCAATAGCTGGTTCTATTGCTTTACCTACGATCCCAATATAAGAATTCTCTAATTGATAGGAAACTATATGGGCTTCCAATTTGTCTTCCGGAAGGTTTTGTTCGGCGTATTGCTCTGTTATAATCGTTGAAGCATTCTCGAAATTGTCACCAGGACCATTAGTAGCTAAAAACCACAGTACGATAGAAATTGCCAAAATGATTTTTCCTGCACCTAAAACAAAGCTTTTTGTTTTTTCAAAAACAGTAATCACTACATTTTTAAATAATGGTAGTTTGTAATTAGGCATTTCAACAACAAAGAAGGTGCGGCTTTTAATTTTCAATATGTAATGAAGAATGTATGCTGAAAGAATTGCCATTCCAAAACCAAGCATGTACAAAGTCATCAAAGCAAGTGCTTGATAATTCAATCCTAAAAATGTTCCGTCTGGAATTACCAAGGATATAATAATAAGGTATACAGGAAGTCTTGCAGAACAGGTGGTAAATGGTGTTACCAAAATAGTAATCAATCGTTCTTTCCAGTTTTCAATATTTCTGGTTGCCATGACTGCAGGGATTGCACACGCTGTTCCAGATATTAGTGGAACAACACTTTTTCCGCTAAGTCCAAATCTTCTCATGAGCTTATCCATTAAAAATACTACTCGACTCATATAACCAGATTCTTCGAGAATGGATATGAATAAGAACAGAAATGCAATTTGTGGGATGAAAATAACTACACCGCCAATGCCAGGGATAATTCCTTCTGAAATAAGATTTGTAAATGCTCCTGCTGGTAAAGTTGCTTTAACCCATTCTCCAAAATCTGCAAAAGTAGTGTCTATAAAATCCATAGGAACGCTACTCCAGTTGTAAATAGCTTGAAACATCAAGAGTAGAATCATGAAGAAAATTCCAAAACCATATACTTTGTGCATCAAAATGCGGTCTAGTACACTGCGCAGATCTTTTGCAGCATTAATATCTTTTTTATAGGCTTCTTTAAGAACTCCGTTTATATATTGATATCGGAGAATTGTTTCCTTTTGTTGTAATCTTTTAAGGTCAGATTTGGATTTGGTGGAAAAGTTAGAGGTGTCTTTTACAAGATTTCTGTCTAGCTTTACAAAGTTCACATCTTGTGTAATTACCAACCATAATTTATATAATGATTGGTTACTGAAGGCTTTTTTCAATCCTGAAAAATATTCAGGATCTATAATGCTAAAATCAACACAAGTTTCTGTAGATAAAGATTTGTAATTTAAAATGAGTTCTTTTAAATAATCAATACCTGTATTTTTTCGAGTACTTACAACGGCAATTTTGGTTTTGAAACGTTCTTCCAAAATTTGAATGTCTAGCGTAATTCCTTTACGTTCCATTCTATCTGCCATGTTTACTACCAAAATAGTAGGAATGCCAAGATCCTTTATTTGTGTATACAGTAGTAGATTACGTTTCATGTTTTCTACATCTGCTACTAAAACGGCTACATCGGGGAAATCCTTGTCGTTCTTGTTTAGTAATAGTTCTATAACCACATTCTCGTCTAGGGAAGTGGCATTAAGACTGTACGTTCCTGGAAGATCTATTATGTGCGCTTTAACGCCTCGTGGTAATTTGCAAATACCTTCTTTTTTTTCAACCGTAATTCCAGGATAGTTACCAACTTTTTGGTTGAGTCCTGTAAGTTGATTGAATACAGAAGTTTTGCCCGTATTAGGATTTCCTATGAGGGCTACATTAAGTTGCTTGCTCATAAGGTTTCTTTTTCCAATATTTCTATTTCAATAAGTTGTGCAGTTTCTTGTCTAATAGCGAGAAAAGAACCGTTGATGTTTAAATACATAGGGTCTTTGAAAGGTGCAAATTGCAATAATTCAACTTCATTACCGGGTAAACACCCCATTTCGTACAATTTCAGAGGTATAGACTCATGAGAGATGTCTTTGATAATACCTTTTTCACCGCGTTTCAAACTTGCAATTGTCTGCTTCAACTTTTATTTAGATTGATTTTAAGTAAGCAAAAGTACTATAAATTATAATGTGTACAAAGCAACTACTGTTAATCCTTGTCTATACTATTGCATAGTAAATTTATAATCCTTCTTCTTTTTCAAGTGATTTGATGTCGTTGAAGAGTTTTTCGATATCTTCTTCTTTGGTTCCGTCATAGAAACCACGAATGCGTTTTTGAGTATCTACCAATATGAAATTTTCAGTATGGATCATATCATAAGCTCCTCCATCACCATCGGTTTTTACAGCCAAGTAACTTTTTCTGGCCAGATCATAAATTTGTTTTTTATCACCAGTGACTAAATTCCATTTAGAGTCATCAACTCCTTTTTCGAGTGCATATTTTTTCAATTGTGGTACAGAATCAATTGCCGGAGTTACGCTGTGCGACAGTAATTTTACATGTTCATCATCCTTAAGCATGGTTTGAAGATCGGCCATATTTGCCGTCATAATTGGACAAATACTAGGGCAGGTTGTAAAAAAGAAGTCGGCTACATAGATTTTACCATCATAATCTTTTTCGGTAATCGTATCTCCATTTTGATTGATAAGTTTGAAATCAGCAATCGTATGGTATTTTTTCACATGCTGAATGGTGCTATCTACCAATTCTGCACTCACATCATACGGTTCGTAGACAGGTAATTTACTTTCGACTTCTCTTGAAGGTTTGCTCAAAAAGTAATAAATGCCTGCAAACGTGGAGGAAAGTATAATGATTAAAAAGATGATGAGATAGCGAAGAGAATTGCTTTTTTGTCTAGATGACTTCATATCAGCAAATTATTTTGGATCAATGGTAATTGCTAGACAAAAATATCAAATTCAAAATGGTGTTCAAGTTAAACTAACGAGAATTTTTTTAATGTTAGATAAGAAAATCCAATAAGTACTATTTTTCGTATATAAATAATAGATGAAATTGAAGTTTTAATCAGGAGGTAGTGATGGGAGAGCAAAAAATCCATTGATGATTTTTCGATAATGATAACTTACTGTTAATGGATGTTTAATAAAGTGTTGATTTTCATTAATTTCCGTTAAAAGTATCGATTTTATCGATTAAATGTGTTAACGTAACGAAAAATGTACTATTTTTATGGTCCCTTAATCTTACTAAGACTAACTTGACATGGTAAAACAACTACTTTGTGTTGCCTTGTTTGTAACTTCCATGGTCACTGCCCAAACACCAGAGGAGTTCAAGCAAATTGTAAACAGTGAAATGAATAGGACTCAGTCTGAAATGGAATTTCAGCAGAATCCTAATACAGAAGGTTACGACCTTAAGTATCATCGTTTGGAGTTTAACCTTGATCCAGCTGAATATTACGTAGACGGTAACGTTACAACCTATTTTGAAGCTGAAGGAGACCTGAATTCTATCACATTTGATTTTACAGATCAAATTGCCGTTTCTTCGGTTACCAGAAACGGATTAGATCTTAGCTTTACTCAAAATTCCAACGATGAGTTAGTCGTCGATTTTCCTGAGACAATTACATCTGGTACATTAGATTCATTAACTATTAGTTATGCAGGTACGCCGGCTTCAGATCAAGCAGCATTCACGGCATCTACGCACAATGGTTCACCTGTTATTTATACACTTTCAGAACCTTATGGTTCCAAAGATTGGTGGCCTTGTAAACAAGATCTTAATGATAAAGTAGATAGTATTCAAGTTAAAATTACTACACCATCTCAATACGTGTCGGTTTCTAACGGGTTAGAAACAGGAAATGTTACCGAGGGAAGTTATAAAACCACAACATTTGAACATAAACATCCAATTCCAGCTTATCTAATTGCTGTTGCTGTAACTAATTACGAAGTGTATACGCATACAGTTGGTGAAGGAGATGAAGCTTTTGATATTGTTAACTATATCTATCCTGAAACATTAACAACTGCTCAAATAGCAACTCCGGTTACAGTAGATATTATGGAGTTGTATCAAGACCTATTTGAAGTGTATCCATTTCATGATGAAAAATACGGGCATGCTCAATTTGGTTGGGGAGGCGGAATGGAGCATACTACAGTTTCCTTCATGGGTGGTTTTAGTAGAGGTTTAATTGCGCATGAATTAGCTCATCAGTGGTTTGGAGATAAAGTTACTTGTGGTTCTTGGAGAGATATTTGGTTAAACGAAGGTTTTGCTACGTATCTTGCAGGTCTAGTTGAAGAGCATTTAGATGGAAATTCAGACTTTATCAACTGGAAACAAACTAAGATTGCAAATATTACTTCAAATATTGGAGGTACCGTGTATCTTTCTGAGTCCGATACTACCAATGTAAATAGAATATTTAGCGCAAGATTATCATATAATAAACCTGCAATGGTTTTACATATGTTAAGAAAGAAAATGGGTGATGAAAATTTCTATGCTGGATTACAGGCTTATTTAGCAGATCCGAACTTAGCATATGATTATGCACACACGCCAGATATTATAGCTCATTTAGAAACTCAGAGCGGGTTAGATCTTACCGAGTTTTTTGACGATTGGATTTATGGCCAAGGATATCCAACATATTCCATAGATTGGAATCAAGCAGATGGAGCGAATGTAAACCTAACCATTAATCAAACTACATCTATGCCAACCTCTGTTGGCTTCTTTGAAATGTCATTACCATTTAGGCTTATTGGTGAAGATGGTGAAGTATTAGATATTACTTTAGAAAATACCTCAAATGGTCAAAATTATGCAGTTCCTGTTGATTTTACAGTTGCTCAAGTTCAATTTGATCCTGAATATGATATCATATCGAAGAACAACTTGGTTACCTTAAAAGTAGATAATGTTGCTTTGTTAGAAACTGATTTAGAAATTTTTCCGAATCCGGGAAATGCATCATTCTCAATCAAAAAACCAGCAAACGTTTCAATTAATCATATTAAAATATATGACCTTACAGGGAAATTAGTTTCAGAATACAATGCAGTAGCAGAAGTTGATGTGTCGCAATTATCGGTAGGGGTTCACAAAGTTATTATAGAAACTGATCTTGGTGTAGTTCAAAAAAGTTTTATTAAAAAATAAATTTTTACTCAAGTAGTTTAAAAAAGGGGTGTTAGATTTCAAAAGTAAGGTGAAAACCTTACTTTTGGCGTTTTAGAAAGTATATAAAAAATCTATGAGTGTTATTTTAGTAAAAGCTATTCAGCTTATCCTTAGTTTATCTTTACTTATTGTATTGCATGAATTAGGACATTTTATCCCTGCAAAATTATTCAAAACCAGAGTAGAGAAGTTCTTCTTATTTTTTGATGTAAAGTTTGCTTTGTTCAAAAAGAAAATAGGAGAAACAGTATATGGAATAGGTTGGTTGCCTTTAGGAGGATATGTAAAGATATCCGGAATGATTGATGAGAGCATGGACAAAGAGCAAATGGCACTACCGCCACAGCCATGGGAATTTAGAAGTAAACCAGCTTGGCAACGTCTTATTATAATGATTGGCGGTGTTACTGTAAACGTTCTTTTAGGATTCTTTATTTACGCCATGTTATTATTTTTCTATGGTAAAGAAGAATTAAAACCTTCTCAGATGCCAGATGGCTTTGAAGTAGCGGAAATCATGGAACCATACGGATTCAAAGATGGTGATCAAATACTTTCTATAAACGGGGAGGAATTGGATAATTCTATGGACATCAATCGTTATCTAATGGTGCGAGATGTTTCTAACATAGAGGTAGAGCATGCGAACGGAAATGTGGAAACCTTGCATTTGCCAGATACTATAGGAATTCATTTATTTAAAGAAGGTGTAATGATACCGTTCATTCCTTTTAGAGATAACACTATAGATACGGTATTAGCAGAAATGCCTGCGGCCATATCAGGTATAGAGAAAGGCGATAAAGTGATTGATGTAGATGGTAAGAAAATTTCTTTTTTCCATGAAATTAGTGATCAACTTAAAGCTGGAGTAAAATCAACCATAACCGTAGAAAGAGATGGTACAGAAAAAACATTTACAGTTGTTCCAGATAAAGATGATAAACTTGGTATAAATAGTAGCTCCTACTTTGATGTAAATCCTGCAACAAAGAAATATTCGTTTGGTGATGCAATAGCAAGTGGTGTAAGTTATGGTTACTGGACTATTCATGACTATGCGGTACAATTTAAATATGTATTCACTAAAAAAGGAGCTTCACAAGTGGGAGGTTTTGGTGCTATTGCAAAAATGTTTCCTTCAGCTTGGGATTGGCAAGCATTCTGGGAAACGACTGCTTTAATCTCTTTGATCTTGGCTTTCATGAATATTTTACCAATTCCGGCATTGGATGGTGGCCATGTTGTATTTTTATTATATGAAATGATTACCGGTAGAAAACCGAGTGATAAGTTTATGGAATATGCGCAAATGGCTGGTTTCTTTATAGTTATTGCACTAGTGTTATATGCAAATGGAAATGACCTTTACAGGGCTATTTTTGGCAATTAGAAAAAAAAATAAAAAACTTTTGAAATTTATTTGGTAGAATATAAAATTGCCCTATATTTGCCACCGCAAAACAGGATAAGCGAATAACATTCCTCCTTAGCTCAGTTGGTTAGAGCATCTGACTGTTAATCAGAGGGTCCTTGGTTCGAGCCCAAGAGGAGGAGCTTATTAAGAAAGCCTTACAGAAATGTAAGGCTTTTTCTTTTTAATAATACTGACATATCATCACCTTTCGTCTGCAAAAATTTCAGTCGATTTTTCTTAACATTTTTTAACGGTCTTGTTTATGTTTAAAAAGGCCCAAAAATCAAGCTGATTTTCTTTTCGCTATTTGCATTTCTTCAAAACGCGTTATTGTATACCACGCAAGGGCTCAGGCGTTTTTCACAAAACATAACCAATAGATAAAATGTGTAATTTTTCAGTTTTTTGATAGAATTTATCTATTTAATAAGGGTTTGCTTCAATAATCTCTATGGTTATAAATAGTATAACGTACAGTATTTGAACAACTTTGTAGTGAAATTAATTATTAACTAAAAACTAATACATGAAAGTTTTAGTAATAGGTGCAGGAAATATGGGCCTCACCTATGCCCAAGGGATGTCCAAGTCAAAATTCTTAAAAAAGAAAGATTTAATGATCTTGGATGCTCTTCCAGAAAAAATACAAACGCTGAAAAAAGAAGCACCGCAATTTGATGTGTATGCGAAACTAGAAGACTGCTTACCAAAAGCTGATATCATCTTTTTGGCTGTAAAACCTTATCATAGTGCAGAACTTTTTGAGGAAATCAAAAAAATGGTAAAGCCAGATCAAATCTTAGTTTCAATTATGGCAGGAGTAACCATAGAAACTATGAAAGAATCCATGGGAGTAACCAAAGTAGTTAGAGCTATGCCTAACTTACCTGCTCAGGTGGGAAAAGGAGTAACATCTTTTACATCGAGCCCAGAGGTGTCAAGATTAGAGTTAATCACCGTAGAGAGCCTGTTAAGTACGACAGGTAAAGCCCTACGAGTAAGTAACGAAAACTTTATTGATGCTTCCACAGGAATCTCAGGTAGTGGACCTGCCTATGTATTTTACTTCATGCAATCAATGATGGAGGCTGCGCTTAAAATGGGCTTCTCTTCAGATGATTCTAAAATGTTGGTTGCACAAACTTTTGAAGGTGCCGTTGAGCTCTTCATACAATCAGACCTTTCTCCAAATTCTTGGATGGATAGAGTAGCTTCCAAAGGTGGTACTACAAGAGCCGCTTTAGATTCAATGGAAGATAACAACGTAAAAGAGCTTATTAAAGAAGCAGCGTATGCCGCTTTTGACAGAGCTGTAGAATTAGGAAAAGAAGATTAATTACAAAATTAAAAGAATGTACGATAAACGTGTGGTCATCAAAGTAGGAACAAATGTAATGACCAACAAAGACAACAGAATAGTTAGACCAGTAATTGAACACTTAGTAAAGCAAATTGCTGAACTTTATGAAAGAAACATTATGACAGTTTTAGTTTCTTCGGGTTCTGTAATTGCAGGTAAAGAAGTGTTGGGCGAAAGTCATATCAAACAAAAAACAATGCGTAGACAGGTTTATTCTGCCATAGGGCAACCTAGAATGATGCGCTTGTATTACAATATTTTTCATGATTACGGAATGAAGTGTGCGCAGGTATTAGCTACCAAGCGTGACTTTAATCCTGGAGATCACCGCAAGAATATGATCAATTGTTATGAAGGATTACTTTCTGAAGGCGTAGTGCCTATCGCAAATGAAGATGATGCTGTTTCTTTAACTAGCGGAATGTTTACTGATAACGATGAGTTAGCAAGTTTAGTAGCCGAGTTGATTGATGCAGATGCACTAATTCTTTTAACAGATACAGATGGTTTGTATGACGGTCACCCAGATGATGATGATACAAAACTTATTGAGAATGTAAACGTAGAGGAAAACGTTGAAAAATACGTTGCAGAAAGCCGCAAAGGTGAAGCAGAAGGTAGAGGAGGAATGGCTTCCAAATTGAATATTGCAAAAACCACGGCTTCTAAAGATATTCCAACGTATATCGCCAATGGTAAAAAGGAGAATGTAATCCTTGATATTATGGACGGTAAATCAGTAGGAACAAAGTTTACATCGTAATTAGAAAAAGAAAAAATTAGCAGAAAAACATGAAATTATTAAAAACCGAAATAAAAAATAAAGTATTGCAATCTATGATCAACATTCTTGATGAGCGTAGAGAAGCAATCATTGCAGCGAACAAACAAGACTTGGATGCGTTTACCAAAGATGATCAAGCGATGTATGATCGTTTGATTGTAAACGATAAAAAGGTAGATGGTATGATTCAGTCTGTAAAAGAAGTAATGTCTCAAGAAGATCCGGTAGATCAGGAAATATCAAATGTATTTCTTGATAATGGATTGAAAATTTATAATAAAACGGCTCCATTTGGAACCATAATGATTATTTATGAATCTCGTCCGGATGTAACCATTGAGGCGGCTGTACTTGCATTTAAAGCGAATAACAAAATTCTTTTAAAAGGAGGTAAAGAAGCGATTCATAGTAATAAAGAACTTGTGAATTGCTGGCATAAAGCTTTAGCAGAAAACGGACTTGACAGTGATTGGATTCAGTTAATGACATTGAATAGAGAAGAAACTCAAGCTTTCTTGAAAAATCCTTCTCAAAAACTAGATTTAATTGTTCCAAGAGGCGGTGAGCGTTTAATTGCATTTGTTAAAGAGCATGCACAATGTGCAGTTTTAATTAGTGGTCGCGGTAACAATTTTCTATTTGTAAATAAAGATGCAGATTGGGAAAAAACGAAAAAAGTTATCGTAAACGCTAAAACTCATAAGATTTCAGCATGTAATGCTTTGGATAAAATTTTGATAGATGAGAATCTTCCAGATTTTGAGTCGAAATTGAAAGAGTTGAACGAAACTTTGAAGGCTAATGATGTAAAAGTGTTAGTGGATAAAGACGTATCAAAAACACTTTCAGATAATCAGTTAATTTCTGATGACCATATTTGGTACGAAGAATTTCTTGCACTTCAATGTATAGTAGGTACTGCCAAAGGTTTGGATGATGCAATTGAAAAAATTAATACCTATTCTGGTGGTCACTCTTCTACTATTATGACGGAAGATAAAGAAGCTGCCTTCGCATTCATGCAACAAATTGATAGTGCGGCAGTGTATCATAATGCTTCTACTCGTTTTACAGATGGTGGACAAATGGGCGTAGGTGCTGAGTTAGCCATTAGTACCGATAAGTTACACCACAGAGGTCCATTAGGATTAAAACAGTTGACAACCAATAAATATTATGTTTTTGGTGATGGTCAAATAAGAGTTTAATAGCAGTTTATTTTTCCCCTATATAGTTGAAAAAAAGGAGGTACGTTTTGCGTATCTCCTTTTTTTATATCTTATAAACAAAAACCTTGGCAGAACATAATCAATTTGGAAAAGAGGCTGAAGAAAGAGCTGCTCAATATCTTTTAGGGAAAAAGTACAGCATTCTGGAGCGCAATTATTATTACCAAAAAGCAGAGATAGATATTCTGGCTTTAAAAGAAAATACACTAGTTGTTGTAGAAGTAAAGGCGCGTAGTTCCTCATATTTTGGTGAACCAGAGCAATTTGTAAGTAAGAAAAAAATCCGACTGCTCACAAATGCCGTAGATATATATGTAAACAAAAATGATCTAGATGTAGAAGTAAGGTTTGACATAATATCAATTTTAAGGCAAAATAATGAGTTAATAGTCAATCATATAGAGGATGCATTTTATTTTTTTTAAAAATTGAACTATTTGTTGTAAATAAAACATTTTGTTTTATTTTTGACAAACCAAAATTCATTCTCATGAAAACTATTTCGTCTGTTGTAGAAGAGTATATTAAGTCTAAACCATTTTTGCAGAGTGCGTTAGCGCAAGGTATTATCAATCTTACCTCTCTTTCCAGAGTGATTAAAGAAGATATTCAGGAAGATTTGGGTAAGGAGATTCGAAGTGGAGCTGTGGTAATGGCGCTAAAACGCTTATCTACAGATATGGAATTTAGAGCTACACACAGAATTTTGAAAGTTCTTAAGAATATTGGTGAAATTACGGTTCGTTCTTCTTTAACAGATTATACATTTTTGGTTTCCGAAAATATTTTGGATAGTCAGTCACAATTATTGAGTGAGATCAATAGAAACAAAGATGTGTTTTATACGTCATCTCGTGGTGTAAATGAGATCAATATTGTCATTAGCAATGCGATGGAGTCCACGGTAGAAGAAATTTTTAAGTTAGAGAAATGTACACAGAAGTTGGAAAATTTATCTTCAATTTCAGTGAAGTTACCAGAAGACAATGTTTCCACTCCGGGAATCTACTATTTCATTTTTCAGCGTTTAGCTTGGGAAGGAATTATAATAAACGAAGTGATTTCTACATCAAACGAGTTTACCATTATTGTTGCAGAGGAACAAATCGACAAAGCATTTAAAGTGATGAAAGATTTAAAGAGTTTGTAAAAAACTTCTTAATATTTTGAAATTAAATGCAAAACATATTGTTTTGCATTTCTTTTTTATAACAATTTTAACCTAGTCATGAGAAAAATACTCTTTGTTTTTGGAATGTTGTTTTTAACAACAGCGTCCACGCTTTTTGGGCAAAATAGAGTAGGCGAAGAGGTAAGCAAGCTAAAGAAAGCTGGTGCTACTTTTGAGTCGTACAATATCCTATCTGAAAATCCTTCTTTAGCAACTAAAGCTACTAAAGAGGTAGTTAAAAATGCTACCTATGCAAGTGTAGATTTAGAAACTGTATCTAACATTTTCAATAATGCTTCGGAATACATCAGTCTTCAAATTCCTTATAACGGGAATACCATTGAAGCAACGCTTTACAGAGTGAATTTATTTACAGACGATTTTCATATAGATACAGATAAAAAGGAAAATATACCTTACAATGGAGGTGTTTATTATCGAGGAATTATAGATGGAGAGGTAACATCGGTAGCATCTTTTAGTTTTTTTGAAGAAGAATTCAATGGCGTTGTTTCTTCCAATGAATTGGGTAATATCATAATTGGTAAGTTGGATGTTGCAAAGAATACTTCAGATTATATTGTCTATCAAGATGAAAATCTATTGGCAGACCTTGGTGGAGTTTGTGGAACAGACGATACAAAATATACTCCTAATGAAGAAAATGGTGATAATCATAAATCAAATTTAGAAACGAATACTACCAACTGTGTAACCTTGTATTTTGAAATTGATTATGACTTATATGTTCAAAATGGGAGTGATGAAACTACTACTACAAACTGGATGACATCAGTTTTCAATAATGTACAAACGTTGTATGACAATGATGGAATTACCACTGCATTGAAGTCATTATATATCTGGACTACTGATGATCCTTATTCCGGTTCAAGTTCTTCGGATTATTTGTATCAATTTAATGATGAGAGACCTGTTTTTGATGGAGATTTAGGGATGCTTGTAGGTATCGATCCTGGAGGGTTAGGTGGTGTTGCAGTAACTATTGGAGGTTTTTGTTCGCAAAATAATTTTAGCTATTCGGATGTAAATTATAGTTACAGTACTGTGCCTACATATTCATGGACAGTTCAAGTAATCACTCATGAATTAGGACACTTAATGGGATCACCTCATACACATGGTTGCTACTGGAATGGTGATAGTACCTCTATAGATGGTTGTGGGCAACAAGCTGGATATTCCGAAGGATCTTGTGCAACCGGACCAATCCCTTACAGTGCAAAGGGAACAATAATGAGCTATTGTCATTTGATTAGCGGAGTTGGTATTAGTTTCTCAAATGGTTTTGGTACACAACCTACTGCCTTGATCACAAATACAATTGAAGCAAGTAATTGTTTAAGTACAGACTGTATCAATACTTGTATCAATATGATAGAGTCAGTAAGTTTTTCTAATGTAACCAGTACATCATTTGATATTTCTTGGGTTGATAATAGTGATACCAGCAGTTGGCAAATATCAGTAATACCACTTACTAGTATTTTTAATTCATGGAATACGGTGACAACAAATTCTTACTCAGTTTCTGGGTTAAATGAAAATACATATTATAAAGTAAACATAAGACCAAACTGTAGTGCCAATTCACAAACTATTTATCCAACTTCTTTTATTGGAGCTACTGGTGGTGATGTTTGTGCAGGAATGGTATTTACCGATACAGGAGGTACAACTGACGAATATGACAACAATGAAACCATAGTAAGAACTTTTGTTCCCGATCAGGAAAATTCTGCTGTGACGGCAACATTTACAAGTTTTGCGTTAGAGGAAGATTGGGACTATATGTATATTTATGATGGTGCAGATACAACTGCTGAACTTTTAACCCCAGATGGTTTAACAGGGTTCGATCTTCCGGGAACATACACTTCGTCTGCAGAAGATGGATCTCTTACTTTTGAATTTATTTCAGATTCTTATGTGACCGAAGAAGGTTGGGAAGCTTCTATTTCCTGTACATCTACGGCTGCTACTGATAGCTTTTCAATGATAGAGTATTCGTACTATCCAAATCCAACTTCTGGAGAGGTAACCATCAAATCAAAAAGTGAAATTACTAATGTTGCTGTATACAGCGTTACAGGTCAATTATTGTTAGAGAAAAAGCCAGCAACAACAGTTGCACAAGTAGATATTTCCAAGTTTGCTACGGGAACTTATTTCTTCAGTATGGAAATTGAAGGAAAGACGGTGAACTTTAAAGTAATGAAATATTAACTTTCGATTGAAACAAAAAGTAGATTATAATAAAAAAGCGGCTCTCAGCCGCTTTTTTATTTATATGTTTTGAAACTCTCGCATGAGTTTTAATCCTCTTTCAATAGAAGTTACCTTATCAAAGGTTATGAGTAAACGCAGCCCATTTCTAGTTTGTTTTTCCTTCAAGGTTCCACGTCCTTTTAAATGTTGAACATACTGCATTACCTTTTGAAATTTAGCACTCTGGTAAAACGGACTTTGCTGATCGGAAATAAAGTATCCAATCATTTTTCCTTTTTTCATGACAATTTTTTCGAGTCCCATTTCAGTTCCAATCCATTTGATACGTACACTGTTTAATAAGTCGATAGCTTCTTCTGGTAACGGACCAAAACGGTCTATCAAATTCGCTTCGTAAACTTGTAGAGCATCTTCGGTTTCAATCGTACTTAAATCATTATACAATTGTAAGCGCTCAGAAATATTATTGATATATTCATCTGGATATAACAACTGAAAATCACTATCTATTTGTGTTTCGTTGACATAAGATTTGTCATTTTCGTCTTCATCGTACAGATCTTTAAACTCGTTTTCCTTCAGTTCAGCAATGGCTTCTTTTAGAATTTTTTGATAGGTATCAAAACCAATTTCATTCATAAAACCACTTTGTTCACCACCCAAAATATCTCCTGCTCCACGAATTTCCAAATCCTTCATAGCAATATTAAAACCACTTCCCAAATCTGTAAACTGTTCCAATGCCTGGATACGTTTACGCGCATCTTCGGTCATTGCAGAATATGGCGGAGTGATGAAATAACAGAATGCTTTTTTGTTACTTCTACCCACACGACCACGCATTTGATGCAAATCTGAAAGTCCAAAGTTATTGGCGTTGTTTATAAAAATAGTATTGGCGTTTGGAACATCTAAACCACTTTCTATAATTGTGGTAGACACCAGCACGTCAAAGTCACCATTCATAAATGCCATCATCAAAGCTTCCAACTTTTTACCGTCCATTTGGCCGTGACCAATGGCTATTTTTGCATCGGGAACCAATCGCTGAATCATTCCAGCAACTTCTTTTATATTTTCAATTCTGTTGTGAATGAAAAATACTTGCCCTCCTCGTTGAACTTCATACGAAACCGCATCCCGAATCACTTCTTCATTAAATTGAATCACCTGACTTTCTATAGGATAACGGTTTGGTGGAGGTGTATTGATGGTTGAAAGATCACGAGCAGCCATCAAACTGAATTGTAATGTTCTTGGAATTGGTGTGGCCGTAAGCGTAAGTACATCTACATTTTCTTTGAGCGTTTTCAGTTTGTCTTTAACGGCAACTCCAAATTTTTGTTCTTCATCAACAATCAACAATCCAAGATCTTTAAAAACTACATTTTTGTTGGCAAGTTGATGAGTTCCAATAATAATATCCACTTTTCCATCGGCTAAATCGGCCAGAGTTTCTTTCTTTTCTTTAGCAGTTCTAAATCGGTTTACGTAATCTACTTGCACCGGAAAATCTTTCATTCTTTCTTTGAAAGATCGGTAATGCTGAAACGCTAAAACCGTTGTAGGAACCAGAACTGCTACTTGTTTTCCGTTATCCACCGCTTTAAAAGCCGCACGCATAGCCACTTCGGTTTTACCAAAACCAACATCTCCACAAACCAATCTATCCATTGGTTGTTCGCTTTCCATGTCAGCTTTTACTTCTGCTGTTGCTTTGCTTTGGTCTGGCGTGTCTTCATATAAAAACGAAGCTTCCAGCTCGTGTTGCATGTAACTATCTGGCTTATATTGATAACCTTTGTCAAGTTTTCGTTTTGCATACAAATTGATAAGGTTGAATGCAATTTCCTTAACTCGCGACTTGGTCTTTTTCTTTAGGTTTTTCCAGGCCGTACTACCCAGTTTGTATATTTTTGGTGGTTTCCCATCTTTGCCATTATACTTGGTGATTTTGTGAAGTGAATGAATACTCACGTACAAAATATCTCTATCACCATAAATCAATTTAATAGCTTCTTGGGTTTTACCTTCTACATCTATTTTTTGTAATCCGGCAAATTTTCCAATACCATGGTCAATGTGGGTTACATAATCTCCAACAGAAAGCGTGGTGAGCTCTTTTAAGGTTAAAGCCTGTTTTTTGGCATATCCATTTTTAAGTTGAAACTTGTGATAGCGTTCAAAAATCTGATGATCTGTATAGCAAACAATCTTTTGTGCTTCATCAATAAACCCTTGGTACATGGAAAACACAAAGGTTTTGTAATGCACTTTAGTTTCCATTTCTTCAAAAATATCATGGAAACGTTTGGCTTGTTGTTCACTTACACAAGCAATATAATTGGTGAATCCGCTTTCGTGACGCTCATTTAAGTTTTCAATTAACAATTCAAATTGCTTGTTGAACGAAGGCTGCGGATTGGTATTGTATTCAATAAAATAGTCAGCTTTTAGGTAGGAAGTTGAACCAAACTCAATCACTGAAAATTTCAGGAGTTCTTTCAGTAATTCTTCAGAAGAAGAAAATAATTCTTCGGGTTTGGCGTGCTTAACGTCTGCCGAAAGCTTAGCAAAAGCATCTTCAGCTTTTTGATAAAGTGTATTGATTCTGGTATTTAGTAGATCAATATTTTTGCTGAAAATGAGTGTGTTTGAGGTAATGTATTTTAGAAAATTTTGTCGAACCTCATTGAGCGTTTTGTTTTCTACATTAGGTATAATGGTGATTTCCTTAATACGCTCGGTAGAAAGTTGCGTTTCCACATCAAAGGTTCGAATGCTATCAACTTCATCTCCAAAAAATTCAATACGATAAGGTTCGTCATTAGAAAAAGAAAATACGTCTACAATACCTCCACGTACCGAAAATTCACCCGGTTCTGTTACAAAATCGACACGTTTAAACTGATATTCAAACAACACTTCGTTTACAAAATCCAAGGAAAGAGAATCATTTACCTGAATTTTTAGTGTGTTTTTGTCTAACTCTTTTTTGGTGACTACTTTTTCAAAAAGCGCATCAGGATAACTTACAATAATTATGGGTTTCTTGCGCGAATTGATTCTGTTCAAAACCTCGGCACGCAATAACACATTAGCATTGTCAGTTTCTTCAATTTGGTAAGGCCTGCGGTAACTTCCAGGGTAAAACAAAACATGGTCTTGCCCAACCAATTGTTCTAAATCATTCAAATAGTAAGCCGCCTCTTCTTTATCATCCAAAAGCAACAAAAAAGGTTTATCACTTTCCTTAAAAAGATCAGCAGTTAGAAACGATAAAGACGATCCTACAAGACCTTTGATATGAATTTTATTTTGTTTTTCGGCAATAGCTTTCCGCAGTTTCTGCGTTTGCGGAGACTGTGCAATTTTTTGAGAGATAAGATCTGTAATCATACAAGGCAAAGATAGGTGTTCAATTTTTTTGCTACAACCTGAAAGCTTAGGTTTTATGAGTTGTAAAGGCATTTTTAATATTTCTATAACAGCGAATTGCCGTCTGCAAATGTATTTTACGAACCTTGCTAAAATTCAGAAAAAATCACTTTATGAGCACCACTACTTTTGATGTATTTGTAATTGGAACCGGAACTGCGGGAAGAAGCGTAGCCCTAGCTTGTGCCAAAGCTGGTAAAAAAGTTGGGATAGCCGATAATCGGGAGTTTGGCGGAACCTGTTCCAACCGCGGTTGTGACCCCAAAAAAGTGTTGGTAGGCTTGACAGAGATTTTGCATAGATCTGAAAATATGCTGGGTAGTGGAATTACCAAATTACCTGAAGTAAGCTGGAGTGATGTTCAAGAATTTAAAAAGAAATTCACCGAAGGAATGCCGGAAGCAACCGAGAAAGATTTGCAGGAAGAAGGAATCACCATGTATCATCAATCACCCAAGTTTACAGGAGAACATGAATTACTGGTCGAAGGTAAAAAGGTAATTGCAGAAAAGATTGTAATTGCAACAGGTAGAGTTCCTATGCCTTTGAGAATTTCTGGAGGTGAACATGCGTTGACGAGTGATGATTTTCTGGAACTAAAGGAATTACCAGAAAGTATGGTGTTTATAGGAGCCGGATATATAGGGATGGAGTTTGCTCATATCGCAGCCAGAATGGGAGTGAAGGTTACTGTAATTGATGTTTCGGGCAGGCCACTTTCAAATTTTGAAGAAGATATGGTGAGTTATATAACCAAAGCTTCGGAAGAATTAGGAATTCAATTTTACTTCAATACAGAAGTGACCAACATTAAAAAATTGATTAAGAATTATAAAGTAATTGGCGAGTCTGATGGCAAAAAAGTAACCGTAAAAACCGAAATGATTTTCAACACAGCAGGGCGCATTCCAGCAGTGGCCGAACTTAATTTGGAAGAAGGAAATGTTTCGTATTCTGATAAGGGAATTAAAGTGACTAAAAAATTAAAAAATACATCCAATAGAGATGTGTATGCTTGTGGTGATGTTGCAGATAGTTCTGGTTTGCCATTAACGCCGCTTTCTTCAAAAGAAGCTGAAGTTGTTATTTCGCAATTACTAGAAGAAGAAAAAGAAAAAATGGCCGAGTACGCGCCGCAGCCTTCTGTGGTATTTACCATTCCACAAATGGCGAGTGTTGGGTTGACCGAAGAAGAAGCAAAAGCGTCTGGAGAACCCTATCAAATAGAACAGAAATACGTGCCGTCTTGGTTCAATTCGAAACGAATTCATGAGAAATATTATGCTTACAAAACCATTGTAAATACTGAAACCGGACAAATTATGGGAGCGCATATTGTAGCGCCCGAAGCAGGTGAAATGATCAACTTATTTTCTATGGCCATGTATAGTCGCATGACCAAAAAAGATTTTATGAAAATGATTTTAGCATACCCAACTTGGGGTTATGATATTCGAGGAATGATCTAGTTCAGTTTTCTAAAAAAAGGATTCGATTTTCTGTTTTTAAAACCATGAATGCTGATGGCCAAAAACACTACAATGGCACAAATTAGAGCAGTTGTAGTAATTGCTGGTTGATAACCCTCATGTCGAAAATAAATTGCCATAAAAGACCAAACAGCAACCAAGGCAAACTCACGCATATTTCTTTTGTAAATAATCAGTAGATTAATGAGAGTCGCTATGATTATCATTAAAACTGTCCAAGTTACTTCTGAAAGAAAACCGCCGTTCCAGCCAATTTTAGATAAATAAGCTGCGATATTGGCTATGGTCGCTACGGTAATCCAACCGCTATAAAAACAAATTGGCCACCAATTAAATGCAATTGTTTTGGCTGGAGCATCCCACTTTTCCATGTTAGTATTCAGAATAATTTTTATCAGAGAATATAAAATCACTAGCATTACAATTACCGAAAGTCCTGTGAGTTCATACAGCCAAACTACCACCCACAAAGCGTTGGCAATATTGGCAATGAAATACCAGTAACCGCTTTGGATTAGAAATTCGGTATTACCATCTTTTTTGAAAGCCTGAATAAGATGGTAAATAGAAAAAGCAAATAGCGAAACATAAATCAATCCCCAAATGGCAAAAGCATAATTTGCCGGTGTAAACAGATTGGCATATTTAGCGCTTAAACGGGCCATTGTATTTCCATTTAACTGAATGGCTTGGGTATAATATCCTGTAAAAACAGCAACAATTACTGAAATAAAATTGAGTAGAGCGAGACGCTTTGCCATGACGATTTAATTTTGTTTAACAAAAGTAAAAATTCAATCAACAGAAAAGAATCAAAGGAATGCCAAAGTTTAGTTAATCAGAATCACTTCTTCTTCGGTACAAATAAAAATAGCTTCCGCAGTTTTTTGATCTATGTAGAAATTTCCGGTAAAATCGCCAAACGCAGGAAGTATCAATTGCTCTTCAAACTGTGCAAAACAAGATAGCTTTATCGTTTGTTTTGCAGGACCCTTCAGTTTTACTCCGGGATGTACATGGCCGCAAATATTAAAAAGCTCCGGTTCGGTAGTTGGGTGATGTGTAAAATAGAAATCATCGGTGATTAACTCATCCAGAACCTCAATTCCTAAGGCTTCAAAATAATGATCTGAAATAATATCATGATTTCCTGCAATCAACGTAATTTGTGCAGATTGATTGGCAACCCACTCTTCAAATAAATACCATTCTCTATTGTGAACACTATGAAATAAATCGCCCAAAAAATAGATTTGTTCAGGATTGAAGTATTCAATAACCTCGTCTAAATTCTCATAATTTTTATAGAGAGAAGCTTCTGGAAGGGCAATGCCATGCTTTCTGAAATGGATGGTTTTTCCCAAATGAACATCGGCAATAAGCAAGATGTTTTGGTTTTGCCAAAAAGCTACTCCAAGCGGATGTAGCGTAAATTCTTGATCTTGAATACGGAGTGTTTCCGTCATTTTTTACGAAAAAGATCTTTAAGAGTCATCAACAAAAATAAAAATGCAGCACCAACAGCAACGGCATAGAAAATGGCATTGGTTGGCATTACGTAATATTGTTCAGAAATTTTCATTCTAAACGTTTCATCTGACTGCCAAACTAGCCCTAAAACCAATGAAACAAAAGCGAAAATAAGTATGATTAAGCGAACTGCTTTCATGTTTTAAATTTTCCGCAAGGTATCAATCTTTTTCCAGTTGTGCCATCATTCGGCGTATTCTGTCTTCCACTTTTTCAGAGGTGAGTTTTTCGCGCAATCTATCGGTAATAATAGGAAAGGAGAATGGTGTTGGTTTTTCGCAAGCTTTCCAAACTATGTTTTGTTTCATAATACGTTCCATAGCCTGTATTAATCTACCTTCTTCTAAGGTGTGCTCAAAAGTTTCGCGATAAGCTTGTTGATAAAGTAAATTATCAGGTTCAAAATCTTTAAAGACATTAAAGAGTAACTGCGAACTGCTTTGCAGGTGCTTACTTTTCAATAATTTATTAGGGTAACCCTGAAAAACCAATCCGGCAATCACCGCAATATCTCGAAACTTTCGGCGAGCCATTTCCGTAGCATTCAAACTTTTTTCAAGATCATCGGTAAGGTATTTTGTGGTAAACAAGTCGTTATCTAACACTTGTTGCATGTCTATTTCTTGGTCTGAAAGTAACTCAAAACCATAATCGTTAAACGCGATAGAAAATGTAATGGGCTGCAATAAACTCATGCGGTACGCCATCAAACTGCCCATGGCTTCATGCACAAACCTACCTTCAAAAGGATAAAATACAGCGTGATAACCTTCTCTACTTTTAAAAGTTTCTATCAAAAATTGATGAGGTTCTGGCACAATAGATTCTCGTTTTTGCCTTTCGAATAACGATGATAAAGCTTTAATTTCTTTTGAACGATTGGGGTGATTGGCTTTGTACAATTCTTCCCGGAGCAAATCGCTCATCTGCGATGAGAAACTCATGCGACCGCCCATCCAACTAGGTACTTTCGCACTCTTTTGTTTTGACTTTTTCACCAAAACTTTCATTTCTTTCACTTGAAATAATTCAAGATTTCTACCTGCAAACGTAAACACATCTCCGGGTTTTAGTTTAGAAATAAACCATTCTTCAATAGTACCTACATAACCGCCTTTTACATATTTTACTTGCAACATGGCATCGCTCACAATGGTGCCAATAGAAAGCCGATGTCGCATGGCAACCCCACGATTATTCACTTTAAATTTTCCGTCTTCCTCGATGTCTACTTTTTGGAATTCATCATAATTTTCTAGAGTTTGGCTTCCTTTGGTGATAAAATTCAAAACCCATTTCCATTGTGCTTCAGAAATTGCCTGAAAACAAAATGTTTGCTGTACTTCTTTAAAAATGTGTTCAGGATAAAAACCATCTGAAACTGCCAAAGTGGTTAAATACTGAATCAACACATCAAAACTCAATAGATACGGAATGCGATCTTCCACCACGGTTTCTTTTACCGCTTTTTGTAGCGCTGAAGCTTCAATCAATTCAATAGCGTGGGTTGGTAAAAAGTAAATCACACTTTCTTTGCCGGGTTGGTGACCGCTACGGCCAGCACGTTGCAAAAATCGGGCAACGCCTTTTGGTCCGCCAATTTGAATGATGGTTTCCACCGGAGCAAAATCGACACCTAAATCTAAACTAGAGGTACACACCACGGCTTTTAAACTTTCGTTGCGAATAGCACCTTCTACCCATAAGCGCGTTTCTTTGTTGATGCTACCATGATGCATCGCAATTTCTCCTGCAAATTCAGGATGTTTGCTCAAAATTGCTTGAAACCACAATTCGCATTGCGAACGTGTGTTGGTAAAAATTAAAGTAGTTCTACTCTTTTTTAGAATCGGAATAATATCTTCTAATAGATGCAAACCCAAATGACCACGCCATGGGAAACGTTCCATTTTTTCAGGAATGATGCTCTCTACTTTGATCTTTTTTTGAATATGGGCTTTAATCAATACTGAATTTTGAAGCGCTTCACTATCCGGGCCTAATAAAACTTCTTGAGCTTGCTGTAGATTACCAATAGTTGCTGAAATTCCCCAGATTTGAAGCGTGTTGCAAATGGTTTTTAATCGGGATAATCCCAATTCAACTTGAACGCCACGTTTAGAGCCCAGTAATTCATGCCATTCATCAATAACAATCGCATCGAGATTTTTGAAGGTTTTATCGTAGCCTTTAGAAGCTAATAAAAGATGTAAACTTTCTGGAGTGGTAATGAGCAAATCGGGCATGTTTTTTTTCTGCTTTGCACGGTCTTGCGTACTAGTATCTCCCGTTCTAATACCCACTGTAAAATCTAAACCAATTTCATCGCAAAACTGTTGTGTAGCTTGTTGAATTTCTACCGAAAGTGCACGCAAAGGCGTAATCCAAACCGCTTTGAGTCCTTTTTTGGGTTTGGTAAAAGCATCCGGATTTTTGTTGAGGTAATTGAGCACAATACCAATCCATAAAGCAAATGTTTTTCCGCTACCTGTTGGAGCATTAAGTAGACCATTTTTGCCTTCTAGAACCGCTTTCCATGTTTGCTTTTGAAACGGAAAGGGTTTCCAGTTTCGGTGTTGAAACCAGTCTTCTGCTATTTGATATGGGTTTTCATTTTTCATTACTTCACAATCAAATTTTTAAGATCTTCCAGTGTATTGGCTTCTTCAATTTTCTTGTCTTTTCGCCAGCGTAAAATTCTAGGAAAACGAACGGCAACGCCACTTTTATGACGGTTACTTTCGGCAATACCTTCAAAAGCAATTTCAAAAACCAGCTCTGGCGTTACTTGCCGAACAGGACCAAATTTATCGGTGGTATTTCGTTTTACAAAATTATCCACTTGGCGAAATTCAGCATCTGTAAGTCCGGAATAGGCTTTGGCAAACGTAACGAGTTCGTAGTCTTTCCAAAGTGCAAAGGTGTAATCTGTAAACAAATTGGTGCGTCTACCGTGACCGCGCATGGCGTAGGTGAGCACCGCATCTATGGTAAGTGGATCGACTTTCCATTTCCACCAATCGCCTTTTTTTCGACCTACTAGATAAGGAGAATCTTTTCGTTTTAGCATCAAACCTTCACTTTTTACTTCTCTGGAATTTTCACGTTCGGTAGTGGCTGATTCCCAAGAGTTAAATTGCAAAACTTCTGATTTTTGAAGTGATAACTCTTGATCTTTTACCGATGCTAGTAAAGTGTCTAAATAGGTTCTGCGTTGTTGGTAGGGTTCGTCACGAACATCTTTTCCGTTCCATTCCAAAACATCGTACGCTTTGAGAATTATAGGTGTTTTTTCAAGTAATTTTTTGGTGATGTTTTTTCGTCCAATACGAGTTTGTAAATCATTAAACGTACCAATTTCTCCATTTGGATAGGGTAGAATTTCTCCGTCTAACACGGTTCCGTCAGGAAATGCTTCAATAAACGCATCGAACTCAGGGTATTTATCAGTTACCAATTCTTCACCACGACTCCACACAAACAATTCGTTATTCCTAACAATAATTTGTGCCCGAATACCATCCCATTTATGTTCAAAATACCAATCGTTCACGTCACCTAAATCGGCCACTTCACCTTCTACGGCATACGCCAAATAAAACGGATAGGGTTTGCTTAGGTAATCTTCTTTATTCTCTTCTAAAATTAGTTTTTTGTACGTGGTGTTTTGTGGTGACCAATCGCCCATTAATTTGTAGGCGAGAATATCTTCGTCTATTTCGGTAGCTTTGGCAAGTGCTCTAGTCATTAATTTTTGACTCACACCAATACGAAACCCTCCCGTTAAAATTTTATTGAACACAAAACGCTCATAATAATCGAGCTGCATCCAATTGGTAAGCAGATAAGTTTTCTTTTCAGCTTCCTCTTTTCCGTAGAGTTGAATAATTTCTTCAATAAATGTTGAAAGACTTTTGTGGTGTGTTTTATCAGCATTAGGAATCACCAAAGCAATGGTTTCTGCTAAATCGCCTACAATATGATACGATTCTTCAAACAACCACAGCGGAATATTTGCAGCTTCCGAAGCCCAAGTTCGCAGTAACGTAGTATTCACCGGTCGTTTAGGTCGCCTGTGCGAAAGTAGCGCGATGGTCCATAGTTTATCTTGATCATTCGCTGTTTTAAAATATTCGGCTAGAGCGGCTACTTTGGTGTTGGTTTTATTGGTGCCGTCTAAAGTTTTTATGAGTTGCGCAAACTGTTTCATTCATTCACCTCACTTTCTTCTTTAGCATCTAAATTTTCGCCTTCGTATTGTGTAGCTTCCGTTCGGGCATCATACCCTAAAGTATTCAAATAGCGCGAAAAAATATCGGCATAACCATGTGTGGCAATTACTTTTTCACAACCTGTAGCTTTGATGGCTGTGAGTAATTCTTGCCAATCGCAATGGTCAGACAGTACAAAACCTTTGTCAATAGCACGTCTTCTACGAGCTCCTCGAAATGCCATCCAACCGCTAGCGGTTGCGGTAACAAAGGGAGCAAACTTACGCAACCAAACTGTGCCATGCGCACTTGGTGGGGCGATGATAATATTACCAGCAATTTCTTTTTTATCGGTTTCTTTGGTAATTCTGATGGTTTCTGGAAGCGCAATTTGTTCGCGAAGCACTTCGTTTAAATTTTCTACTGCAGCATGGGTATATATTTTTCCGATGGAAGTATCTAAATGTTTAATGATGCGTTGTGCTTTTCCTAACGAATATCCGAATAAGACAGAAGTTTTCCCTACAGCTTTGTTTTGCTGCCACCATTCATTAATATCGGTAAACACTTCCTCTTGCGGTCGCCATTTAAAAGCAGGTAAACCAAAAGTACATTCGGTAATAAAACTATGGGATTGTATAGGCTCAAAAGGAACAGAAATTCCATCATGTTGCAATTTATAATCGCCTGTAAATACCCAAACTTCACCTTTATGTTCTACCCGAATTTGTGAAGAACCTGGAATATGCCCAGCAGGATGAAAACTAAACTTTACATTGTTTATGGTAAACGATTCGTTATAATTCACTCCACTTACATTAATATCACCCAACCGATGTTTCATGATGGGGATATTATCAAAATGCGAAATATAAGATTTGTTTCCCCAGCGAGAATGATCGGCATGACCGTGAGTGATTAAGGCTTTGTCTACATTTTTCCAAGGATCTAGATATACGTTGGCTTGCTCGCAAAAGATTCCGTTTTCGGTAAATTGTAGTAAGGGTGATTTCATTAAAAAAAAATAATTATATCCGAAAGCTTAAGTTATTAATTACGACAATTTAAATACCTTAAGGTTCTGTTATATATTCCATAAATAATCTTTCGCAAAAAAAAATAATAAGAAAATTGTGGAATATGTATATTTGCCTCACTAAAAACTAAATAATGGCATTTTCAGATTTATATTCAAGTGGGTTTCTTGATCGTAATCGCGATCATTTTGCATCTATTGTAAGAGTTGCATTATCTGATGGTGAAATCAATGAAGAAGAGCGTGCGTTTATAGATAGATTGGCGCATAATCTAGAGATTCCAGATTCTCAAAAAGAAGAGATTTTAAAGAACCCTGCAAAATATCCAATTAACCCGCCAGTGTTGTATGAAGCAAGATTGGAGCGTTTGTACGATATTGCAAGAATTGTGTATGCAGATCACTTGGCAGATGATGAAGAAATGAATATGATGATTAAGTTAGGAATCGGATTAGGATTTTCTCCAGGTAATGTAGAATTTATAGTGAAAAAAGCAATGCACTTGCTAAGTTTGAAGGTAGATTTAGAAACCTTCAAGGAAGAAATAAAACATATGAACAGATAATAAAAAAAAACCGAGCTTTTAGCCCGGTTTTTTTATGACTATTGTTTTGGATTTGCTTTTTGAATAAACTCTTCCACTTTGTCAACCATATTTTTACTTCCGCAGAAAAACGGAACCCTTTGGTGTAGTTCTTTAGGTTGAATGTCTAAAATAGGCATGTAACCATCGCTAGCTTTTCCGCCGGCTTGTTCCGCTAAAAAAGCCATTGGGTTACACTCGTACAAAAGTCTTAATTTACCTTCTTCCTGTTTAGAGCTCTTAGGGTACATGTAAATACCGCCTTTGATCATATTTCTGTGAAAATCGGATGCTAAAGAGCCTATGTATCTTGAAGTGTAAGGGCGGTCACCTTCTTCTTTTTGACAATATTTGATGTAATCTTTTACACCTTGATGAAAATGAACATAATGACCTTCATTTACAGAATAGATTTTTCCATCTTCAGGAATTTTAATATCTGGATTGGATAAATAATAGCTTCCAATAGCAGGGTTCAATGTAAAACCATTTACACCATCTCCGGTGGAATAAACGATCATTGTAGAAGTTCCGTAGATAATATAACCCGCTGCAACTTGGTTACGCCCCGGTTGTAAAAAATCTTCTAATTGTACCGGAGTTCCAATTGGAGTAACTCTTCTGTATATAGAAAAAATAGTTCCTACAGAAACATTGACATCAATATTGCTAGAGCCGTCCAAAGGGTCAATCAACACAACATATTTGTTCTGATGATTCTTGTCGTTGCTATTAATACTAATGAATTCATCTTCTTCTTCCGAAGCAATACCGCAGACAATCTCGCGATTGGTAAGTGCTTGGATAAATTTTTCGTTTGCCAACACGTCTAGTTTTTGTTGGTCTTCCCCCTGAATGTTTGTATCGCCGGCGGCTCCCAGAATGTCCACTAACCCAGCTTTACTCACTTCATGGTTAACTACCTTTGCTGCAAGCCTAATGGCATTGATCAGCTTCGAGAGTTCACCTGTAGAGTATTGAAAAGAAGTTTGATTTTCAATAATAAACTCTCCAAGTGTTTGGTTTTTTTTCGTCATAAGTGTTTTTTAGATGTTTAGTTGTGATTCCTTACAAATATCGACAAAATTGTTAAACGATAACGATTTCGCTAAATATTAAATTTTTAAATTTGTAACTTTGTGTTATAAATAAAACATATATTTATAAAATGAGTTTTAGTGTTCGATTAGCAACAAAAGAAGACATGTCTCAAGTCTGGAATTTGATTCATGAACTTGCTGTTTATGAAAAGGAGCCCGATGCAGTTGAGGTTACTATTGAAGATTTACAAACAGATGGATTTGGAGAGCAACCTGCTTTTACATGTTTCGTAGCAGAGGAAAATCAAAAGATCTTGGGAATAGCTTTGTTTTATAACAGATATTCTACCTGGAAAGGAAAAACAATTCATTTAGAAGATCTAATTGTTACCGAAAGTGCTCGAGGACGCGGTATTGGAAAAGCGTTGTTAACAAAAGTGATTGAGTTTGGACATGAACAAAAGCTAAAACGAATAGAATGGGCAGTTCTTGACTGGAATGAGCCTGCAATAAAATTTTATGAAAATAATGGTGCTGCAGTACTAAGAGATTGGGATGTGGTACAATTAGATGAGCAAGGAATACAAAATTATATTAATAAACTGTAGCAATGCGAATTTTTAAATTTGGTGGTGCATCTGTAAAAGATGCGGAAGGTGTAAAAAATGTAGTAAACGTGCTGCAAACCGTTGGCTACGAAGGTACTTTGTTGGTGGTTTCTGCAATGGGAAAAACTACCAATGCCTTAGAATTGGTGGTGAAAAATTACTTTGAGAACAAACAAGAGTTACAAAGTTCTATTCAAGAAATCAAAAAATACCATAATAGTATTTTGTTAGATCTTTTTGATAATGAAAACCATCCTGTTTTTTGGAAAGTTGATGGACTTTTTGGAGAGTTAACTTCTTTCTTGGATAGAAACAAATCACCAAATTATAGTTTTGTTTATGATCAAGTTGTGAGTTTTGGTGAACTGGTTTCTACAACCATCATCAGCCAATACATGCAAGAGAATGGTATTAAGAATACGTGGTTAGATGTGCGTACTTTAATAAAAACAGATGCCAGTTACCGTGATGCAAAAGTAAATTGGGAAGCTACGCAACAAGAAATTACGGAGAACGTAAATAAAGATCTTTTAAATATTACACAAGGATTTGTAGGGAGTGATGATAACAATTTTACTACAACTTTGGGTAGAGAAGGTTCTGACTATACTGCGGCTATTTTTGCATATTGTTTAAATGCTGAAAACGTTACCATATGGAAAGATGTTCCTGGTGTATTGAATGCAGATCCTAGGTATTTTGAAAATGCTCAGTTATTACATCAAATTTCATATCAAGAAGCTATTGAGTTAGCATTCTATGGAGCTTCGGTAATTCACCCAAAAACATTACAACCGCTTCAGAGAAAAGAAATTCCGTTGCATGTAAAATCGTTTTTGAATCCTACTGCAGCCGGCACTACTGTAGGTAAAGGAAAAGATTTGGAGCCTTTTGTTCCGTGTTTTATTGTTAAGAAAAATCAGGTATTGATTTCACTTTCATCTTTAGATTTCTCATTCATAGTTGAAGAAAACATAAGTGAGATCTTCAGACTCTTACACGAGGCAAAAATGAAGGTAGATGTGATTCAAAATTCGGCAATTAGTTTTTCGGTATGTGCTGAAAATAAATTTAATACACTTGAATCGTTATTAACAAAATTACGAGGTAAATTTAAAATTGAATGCTACGAAGGTGTTTCGTTATATACTGTAAGACACGTAACTGCAGAGGCTTTGGAAGCTATTGAAGCAGATAAAGATATACTATTAAAACAACGTTTACAGGATACAGTTCAAATTGTATCTAAATAACCAAAGGCTTTTTGCTATCTTTGTTTGTATAACATTTTGTAGATGGGATTAGTTACAGCAAAGGAAGTAGCAAAAGCAATACATATAGACAAATATGGTTTTTTAGGAACTTTCATAGGTTGGATATTTATGAAAGTTCTTAAAATATCTGAACTCAATAAAATTTATGATCGTAATAAGCATTTAGAAGGTATAGAGTTTCTGAATGCTATTATGGGTGAATTCAACATTCGTTTTGAAATTCCCGAAGAGGATTTTAAAAGACTTCCCAAAGACGGAGCATACATTACCATTTCTAACCATCCATTGGGTGGCGTAGACGGTATTTTATTGTTAAGATTGATGATTGAGCAACACTCTCAATTTAAGATCATGGCCAATTTTCTATTGAACAGAATAGAGCCGCTTTCTCCTTTTATTATGCCCGTAAATCCGTTTGAAAGTCGGAAAGATGCTAAATCTAGCGTTGCCGGTTTTAAGCGTGCAATTATGCATTTAAGAGAAGGAAATCCGTTAGGAATTTTTCCTGCTGGAGAAGTTTCTACCTATAAAGATGGAAAACTTATTGTTGATCGCCCTTGGGAAGAAACCGCTATAAAACTCATTCAAAGAGCAGAAGTTCCGGTAGTTCCTATTTATTTTCATGCAAAAAATAGCCGACTTTTTTACCGTCTTTCAAAAATTAGCGATACTCTTAGAACTGCCAAATTACCTTCAGAATTGTTAACGCAAAATAGAAGAGTGATCAAAGTAAGAATTGGTCGTCCTATTTCTGTAGAAGCGCAGAAAGAGCAACAAACGCTTGAAGAATTATCAGATTTTCTAAGACGCAAAACATATGTGCTCTCCAATGCATACGAGAAGGAGAGTATATTCAAACAATTACCTTCCAAAGTGAAATTGCCAAAAGCTGCTCCCAAAGATATCATTACTCCTGTTTGCAGAGAAGAGATGATGGTAGAAGTGGCAAAATTGCGTGAAGATTGTCGCTTGTTGAAAAGTAAGAATTACGAAGTGTTTTTGGCAGAGTCACACCAAATTCCAAATGTTTTAAAAGAGATAGGTAGGCTGCGAGAAATTACGTTTAGAGAAGTTGGCGAAGGAACCAATCAATCTATAGATTTAGATAGTTTTGATACATATTATCATCATATGTTCTTGTGGGATGATGATACCAATACATTGGTAGGAGCTTACCGAATGGGATTGGGTAGACAAATTTTTGATGCTCATGGTATTGGAGGATTTTACCTGCATGATCTTTTCCGTTTTGAGCCAGAGTTGTACAAAATGATGCGTGAATCTATAGAAATGGGGCGTGCATTTATAATAAAAGAATATCAGCAAAAACCAATGCCTTTATTCTTACTATGGAAAGGAATTGTGCATACTACATTGCGCTATCCTGAACATAAGTACTTGATTGGTGGCGTGAGTATCAGTAATCAGTTTTCGAACTTTTCAAAGTCGTTAATGATTGAATTCATGAAATCGAATTACTATGATCCGTATGTGGCGCAATATATCAAACCGAAAAAAGAATTTAAAGTAAAACTGAAGGATGCTGATAAAGATTTCATTTTTGATGAAACAGAGGCAGATCTTAACAAGTTTGATAAAATTATTGATGAGGTAGAACCTGGTAATTTACGTTTGCCGGTGCTTATCAAAAAATACATAAAACAAAATGCCAAAGTTGTGGCGTTTAATGTAGATCCATTGTTCAACAATTCAGTAGACGGATTGATGTACATACGCATAGCCGATCTTCCAGAGAGTACTGTAAAACCGGTAATGGAAGAATTTCAGGCAGAGCTAGAACGTAAATTTATGGGGGATGCCCATCATAATCAACCTGAATCTTAATGTGGTGTGAGCTTAAAAGCATTTGCTTGTAGTATCGTTTGTTTGTTTTCGGTTTTTATACTGAAAGCAGAAACCATTACGGGCTATGTTTTTGACAAGGCAACTGAACAACCTATTCAAGGAGTTGCGGTTTATTTTGATGGAACTTCTTTGGGTACTGTCACCAATTCCAAAGGATATTTTTCGCTTACTACGCCCTACAAATTATCTTCGGATCTCATTGTGAGTTATATGGGGTATGAAACACTTCTGATTTCAAATCCTTACGAAGCCAAAACCTTCAAAATTTATTTACGGGAAACCTCTTTTGGGCTAGATGAAGTGGTTTTGCAAGCAGATCCTTTTAGTAGAGAGGAAAAGCTTGAAGTATTTAAAAAGCAGTTTTTAGGAAGTTCGTACAAGAACCAATGTACCATAGAAAATGAAGATGCTATTGTAGTAACCTACAATATGAAAAGTCATAAATTGATAGCATTTGCCAAAGAGCCGCTACAAATAAAGAATGGTTATTTAGCGTACGATGTGAGTTATAATTTAGTGGGGTTTTCTGCAGATTATTATAGAAATAGTTTGAGTGAATTTCAGTTGAAGAGTGTCTATTTTGCAGGAACCAGTTTCTTTAAAGACGTAGGGAATAACGAATCAAAATATGATAGAAGAAGAAAAAACAGTTACTTGGGTTCTTCTTTGCATTTAATACGAACTTTAATCAGAAGCGAAGATCTGAAACAGGGTTTAAAGCGTGCAGATTTTACGCTATACCAAAACAGGTTGGCGGTAAAGAAACCGGAAGATTATTTGGCCATCAAAGACACATTAGGCGGAACTCAATTGGTGAGCACTAAGAAAAAATATGATATTCTATACGGAAGACAGCAATCTTTTTTAGAGATAGAATCTGATACCATTTACATTGACAGAAATGGAAATTTTTCGCCTATCCAAGGACTTTTGTTTGGTGGATATATGGGAACACTTCGTTTTAAAGATATGCTCCCATTAGATTATGAATTACCTGAAAAAGATTAAAACCAAGGACGTTTCCCTACTTGGTAAATTCTATAGAACTCTTCGTCTGTTTTGGTTAAATATACAATTCCTTCAATAAGGCCAATGATACTGCCTGCGGTACCACAGGTGATTAGTGAAACCAATAATAGAATAATGCCTTCTTTGGTATATCCAAGTATAAACTTATGAATACCAAATACTCCAAAAAGGATTCCCATGATGCCGGCAATTATTTTTTTGTTTTCGGTAGGTTGATTTACAATTTCCATTAGTATGTTAGTTTTTGATTTATTTAAAAGCTTCGTCCACAGGTTCCCATAGTTCTAGTTTATTACCTTCTGGGTCTAGAATCCAACCAAATTTTCCGTAACTATAACTTTCCATTTCTCCAACAATAGTTACACCTTCTTCCTTTAAAGTGGCTAACAATTCTTCCAAATTTTCTACACGAAAGTTCATCATGAATTGCTTTTGGCTAGGTTCAAAATACTTGGTATCGGCATTCATTGGACTCCATTGTGTAGAGGCATCTTTTCCATCTTCATCTTTCCACCAAAAAGTACAGCCATATTGATCTGTATTTAGCCCTAAATGATTTTGGTACCATTCTTTTGCCGCATCTGGATCTTCCGATTTGAAAAAGAATCCTCCAAGGCCGGTAACGCGTTTCTTCATATAATTATCTTTTTAGGTTGGTTTCGTAAATTTCAATCCACTCTTCTGGAGTCATTTTTTGAACTAATTCTGCAATAAGTTCAAAAGGAATTGCATCAATCTTTTTAAATCGAATACAGCTCTTTCCCATGTCTATTTTATACTTGCAATGTTTTGGATATTCCTCAACAAACCAATCTAGTAATTCTTTTTTAGCATACATACCCATATGGTATAATGCTATAAAGTTCTTTTGTGAAGCAAAACTCATAAAAGGTAGTGGAAGTTCTGGAGAACAGTGATATCCCGCAGGATAAAGGGTATGTGGTACAACATAGCCAACCATGCCGTAACTCATACCCTCTTTGAAACCTTTGGGAAGGTTAGAGAGAATGGTCTCTCTTAATTTTATAATTGCAGCTTTTCTTTCATCCGGAAGTTCTGCAATATAGTCTTCCGGAGTGGTAGCTTTTGAAGTCATACATCTAAAAGTTAGATTCTTTTGTGACTTCTAATTTAGCAAAAATCTGCTTTTATTTTGTCTAAAATTACTTCGGCTAATTTTACGTTGCTTTCGTGCGTCCATCCAGCAATGTGTGGAGTTACAATTACATCGTAAGATTTAGTTAAATATTTCAAAGCATCTGGCATAACTCCATCTTCATACAATCCTTCAAATGAAGTTTTTTCATACTCTAAAACATCTAAACCAGCACCTTTGATTTTTCCAATTTTTAATGCTCTTACCAATTCTTCGGTAACTACAATTTTACCTCTGGCAGTGTTCAAGAAATAGAAAGGTTTTGCAAATCCGTTAATGAATTCTGCATTAACCAATCCTTCACTAGTAGGGTTGATGTTACAGTTGATACTTACTACATCTGCTTTTTCCTGAAGTTCTTTCAAAGAAACCTGTGTAGCGTTTTCGTCACCTACATTTTCTTTGACATCGTAGCAAAGAACTTCTACATCAAAACCTCTTAGTTTTTTTGCAAAAGCTTTTCCCATATATCCATATCCTATAATACCTACAGTTTTACCATCTAGTTCTTCTCCTCTAAAAGGCTCACGTAGCCATTTTCCTTTACGAACCTTGCGGTTAGCACCTTTAATGTTATTCAAAAGATTTAATAGCATACCTAAAGAATGCTCTGCTACGGCGTTTCTATTACCTTCTGGTGCAGCGATTAGTTTTATACCTTTTTCAGTAGCGTATTCGCTATCTATATTTTCTACACCGGCACCAACGCGGGCAATAAATTTCAAATTGGTTGCTTTTTCTAAAAATGCCTTATCTAAAGAAAAACGACTTCTTATAATAATACCGTCATACTCATTAATTTTCTGAGATACCTTCAATTTTGGAGAAAGGTAATCTTCATGGTTTTCAAAACCTAAAGCGTTTAGGTTTTCTAGTAATAACGGGTGATTTGTGTCTAAGTGAAGTATTTTCATAACATTGACTTTTAAGAGACAAAGTTACAAAGTTTGCTAGGAAATCTATGTAAAATAACTATGAAAAAAAGAGCTGTTTTCTTAAAAACCGAGAATCAATTTGGCAATAGAAAAGTAGACCAAGATTCCAAAAATATCATTACTTGTTGTGATAAACGGACCGGTTGCAACAGCAGGATCTATTCCTTTTTTATCTAGAAAAATTGGAATAAAGGTTCCAATGATTGCGGCTATAATAATTACCGAGATAATAGCGATTCCAATAGTTGCAGAGATTAAATATTCTGTGCCAAAACCAAAGTGACTAATCAACAAAACTAAGAATGCAATAGAGCCTCCGTTAACCAATGCCAGTAAAAATTCTTTGAATAATCTACCCATGATTTCACCGTCTATAGAATCGTTTGCCAAACCTTGCACTACAATTGCCGAAGATTGTACACCAACATTTCCGGCGGTTGCCTGAATAAGCGGAACAAAACTCAGCAGTATAATATAATCGCCCATGCCTTCTTGAAAAGACGATATGATACCGGCGGCCATCATTCCACCAAAGGTACCAATGAGTAACCAAGGTAAACGTGCTTTCGTAAGTTTTAAAATACTGTCTTTTGCTTCAATATCTCCAGAGATACCTGCTGCCATATTATAATCACGTTCAGCTTCATCACGGATAACGTCTACAATATCATCAATAGTAATTCTACCCACCAAACGATTGGTTTCATCTACAACCGGAATGGCTTCCAAGTCATATTTTGCCATGATTCTAGCAACTTCTTCCGCCGTTTCATGAACCGATACATAATCTACTTTTCGGATGTAAACGTCTTTGATAGCGCTTTTGGTAGAGGCGGTCAATAAATCTTTTAAAGATAATCTTCCTAAAAGCTTCTCGTTATCATCAACTACATAAATGGAATGTACTCTGGTTACATTTTCCGCCTGAGCACGCATTTCCCCAATACAATTAAGCACTGTCCAGTTTTCGTTTACTTTCACCAATTCTTTCGCCATCAAACCACCGGCGGTATCTTCATCATAACGTAAAAGTTCTACAATGTCTTTAGCGTGTTCGTGATCATCAATATAAGAGATTACTTCTTCACGTCTTTCATCTGGCAGTTCGCTAATAATATCCGCGGCATCATCGGTATCTAATTCTCTAATTTCGTCCGCAATTTCTTTGGCGGTCAAATTTTCAAGAATCCGATCTCTAATGCCTTCATCTAGCTCAGTAAGTACGTCTGAAGTTTTCTTACTTTCGAGCAGCTTTATAAGATAAGTGGCTTCGTCTAGGTTTAATTCGTCTATGATCTCGGCAACATCGGCGTAGTGAATATCCTTCATTAAGTCAAGCAATGCATGCTTGTCATTGTTATCTATCAGATGTTCAATTTCCTCAATAAGTTCGTCGGTGAGTTTAAATGGAGTCATAGCCTTTCTTTTTGGGCGCATCCCCAAATGCAATTTGGGGGTCGGGCTTTACGCGCTACATGGTAGCTTGCTGCAATCCCTTGCGCATTTACTCGATAACCAAGAATGTTCTTGAATAATCGAAAAAATTATCTTTCTATAATTACTTTGTGGACGGTCACAGAGTAGTTTCTATTGCTCTTTTTCTATCAGTTGCGTTAGTTCAATAAAGTCTGTAACACCTAATTGCTCCGGACGCTGCCCAAAGATACTATGTTCTTTTATATTATCTGCCAATTGAAATGTTTTTAAACTATTACGCAATGTTTTTCTTCGCTGGTTAAAAGCTGTTTTTACCACTCTAAAAAACAATTTTTCATCACATGGTAACTGGTAGTTTTCTTTTCGAATCATTCGCATTACGCCACTTTTCACTTTTGGTGGTGGATTGAAAACTTTTTCCGAAACGGTAAACAAGTATTCAACATCGTAAAAAGCTTGTGCAAGTACAGATAATATACCGTATGCTTTAGTACCAGGCTTTTCGCAAATACGCTCTGCAACTTCTTTTTGAAACATTCCTGAAAACTCCGGAACTTGATCTCTCATTTCCAAAGCTCTAAAAACAATTTGTGATGAAATGTTGTAAGGAAAGTTTCCTATGATGGCAAAAGGTTCATCATTAAAAACTTCTCGGATGTTATATTTCAAAAAGTCTTTGCTGATAATTCTACTTGTCAGATTTAGATAATGCGTTTGTAAATATTCTACCGATTCGGTATCAATTTCAATCACATACGTTGTAATAGGTTTGTCTAGCAAATATTTGGTAAGTACACCCATTCCCGGACCAATTTCCAGTACATTTTTGTAGCCTTCCAGCGTTAAGGAATCTGCAATTTTACGAGCAATGTTCTCATCTGTGAGAAAGTGTTGCCCTAAATGTTTCTTGGCGCGTACGTTATCCATCATAGTATTCTAGTGTTCGCTTACAATTTGCAATTCGGTTTCAAAAGAAACAATTTTATCGGCAAATTTTACCAAGACTTCACGTTTCAAACGGTCAGAATCATTAAGGTAAAAGTCTTGCAAAGTAGCCTTGCTGTCTGTGGTGTATTGTACAGAGTAGGTTTGGCCACCCATTTCTTCTTCCACTAAAACCTTTACAATTTTTGCTTCGGTAAATTTTCCGGTGGCAATCATATCAGGAATATGAGTTTCCTGCATCCATTGTAACCATTGTTGGTGTACCGAATCGTCTATGTTTGTTGTTACGTTGTAAATAAACATATCTATTGCTTTTTTTAAGTAAAGATTGGCAAATATAGCTTGGTTTATTGGAAATCCTCTGGTAATTTGGATTTATTGAATATACGCAATTTGAATAACATAGTTATGAAAGCAGTGATCTTACCTGAATTTGGAGGTATTGAAAATTTAAAATATACCGATGTTGAAACTCCAAAACTTAAAATCAACGAAATTCTAATCAAAATTGAAGCTATAGGAATTAATCCAGTAGATGCAAAAGCAAGACAAGGAAAAGCTTTTGCTGCGAAAATGAAGTATGTAGAATTTCCGATAATTTTAGGAAAAGATGTCGCCGGAACGGTTGTAGCACTTGGAAATGATGTTACTGATTTTGAAATTGGAGATCGTGTTTTTGGTATTCCTAATCAACCTGGTTTTGCGAAAACTTATGCCGAGTATGTAGCGACACCAACACAAAATATGGTGAAAATTCCAGACGGAATTTCATTTGAAGCAGCAGCGGCGAGTCCGGTAGCGGCTTTAACGGCGTTGCAAGCACTTTCAGAAACCATTCAGCTTTCAAAAGATGATTCTGTTCTTATTCATGCAGGAGCAGGAGGTGTGGGGCATTTTGCTATTCAATATGCAAAATATATTGGAGCACATGTGACTGCTTCTTCTTCCAAGAAAAACAAAAAGTTTATTCTGGAAACTTTAGGAGCTGAGGCTCATATTGATTATAAAAAAGTGGACTACAAAGCCTATGAAGATGAATATGATGTAGTGCTAGATTTGGTAGGATTGCACAGTATTGATGATTCCATTCTTGTTACTCGACCTGGTGGAGATGTGCTTTGTGTACCATCAAATTCGTTTGAATTGTTTCTGGAGAAAGTACAGCATAAACCAGTGAATGGACATACGGTAATGATGCATGCAGATAAAACATGGATGCAAAAACTAGCCGAATTATTGGAACAGGAAATATTAGTGCCTCATGTTTCGGAATCGTATTCACTTTCCGAGATGCAAGCCGTTCATAAACAGATAGAAACAGGTGCTACACGAGGAAAAATTATAGTGAAACCATAATTTTTATAATTTGTTTTAAAAACTAAGAAAATCTTTGCTTCTTTGCACTTTCAAATACGGAAGAGAATTGGAGCTATTACGAAGCATTTTTTTTGATACCATTTCGGTTTTTACCATTATGAACCCACTTTCTGTAGGGGTAATCATGCTTACATTGCTAGATGAAAATATTAGCAAAACAGAGATTCGTAAAATAGCTTTAAAAGCTTCTAAAAGTGTATATCTTTCGTTAACCATTGTTTTTTTAATTGGTCAATATATATTTAGCTTTTTAGGAGTTTCTCCAGATGGATTACGTGTTTTTGGTGGGATTATCTTATTAATGATGGCGATTAACATGGTTCAAGGATATGGGAAGAGAACCAATCAAACTACAAAAGAAAAAGAGGCGGCAGAAGAAAGAGAAGATATTAGTATCGTTCCTTTAGCAATTCCTATAACCGTTGGTCCTGGGCTTACAACTACTATGTTGAACATGAGTATTGCTGCTACTACTTGGCAAGCTTATGTAAGTGGATTGTCTGCTATTCTTATTTGTTGTTTCGCTTGTTATATTATTTTGGCTCGTATGCCTTTCATTAAAGAGAAATTGGGTGTAAACGGATTACGTGTTTTGAACCGTGTGATGGGATTGGTTGTAGGTTCTTTAGCAGCTCAAATGATTCTATCAGGAATTGCAAAATTTCTATAAATCTACTTGATCACCACGTAATTTACGATACGCTTTTCTGGCTTCTACAAAGTAAATACTGTCTTGATGATTAAAGATGATTTTCTCGTAATATTCTTTTGCTTTTTCAGCATCGTTAAGTTGATGTTCGTATAGAGATGCCATTGCAAAGAGCGCATCGTCTGTTAAAATATCGCCGTCAAAAAAGGCCAACATCTTTTCGTAATTCACAATTGCTTTTTCAAATTGTCCTGTTTTTTCGTATAGTTTTCCCTGTTTGAGAAGGGCTTCGTCTTCTATACTTTCACCTTTGTGATGAATTAAAATAGAGTCTAAAAGGCTTATGGCTTCTGTATTTTTGTTTTGATACGCAAGTAAATCTGCTTTTGCATAGATTTTCAAAGCAACTTGTAGTGAATCATCTTGTGAATTATCTGTGATCAATAATTTCAATTGCAATGCATCATTCGCAATGAGTTGAGAAGTTGATTGTTTTAAAATATTCAACTGATTTTCTGCCCAATCAAAATCACCTTTATAAAAACTGGTTTGTGCCACTTTGAACATTGCGTTTTGACCCGCAACATCATTTTTCATGGTTTTTTGAATCTGTGAATAATAGATCAAAGCTTCATTGAAACGCTCTTCGAATACCAAAATATCCGCCAATTCCATTTTCAATAAAGAAGCATCAAAAGGGGAAAGTCGTAAGTCTAATACTTTTTTAAGATGTTTCTCAGCGGTATTGGGTTCATTTTTATTGAAGGCTATAAAATGGGCGTACGCAATTTGTAATGGAATGGTGTGGGTGTTAATTCCATACGTATCCAAGAGTTGATCAAACTTTTTCTCAATCGATTTGATGTCTGCCGAGTTTTCACTGAGTTCTAATTTGATAATAGCTAGTTCGGCATCTAGCTTTGCTTCGGCAAATTCAGTATGCGCTATCAGAAAGTTGTAGATGTCTATAGCTGTGCTCTTTTCTTGATCTTCTGTTGCAGCCAAAGCGAGATCCGTTAATCTGTCTAAAGAAATTTCATCAGTACGTTTGTAAATCGCTTTTTCTTGAATAAATGCCATATTGTACTGTTTCTGCTGTACAAATAACCAACTCAACATTTCATTCCAAATAATAGCTGGATTGGTCTGACTTCTTTTGAGCAGGAGTTTTTTCAAGAGCAGATTATTTTCGTCCGTAGCATCTTCCGAAATGAACTGCGTAATGGCACGTTCTATTTGTGTGCGCTGAGTGTCATTGGTTTGGCTAAGAGTTAAAAACGTATCAAACATTTTTTCAATGTTTCCCTGTTCGCCATAAATTCCTGCTAGCTGATAATTATAATTAAGTTCCGGACGCAATTTCATGGCTAGTGTATACGCTTCAACAGCTTGGTCTAGTAACGTATATTTTCTAAAACGATAGCCAATGGTACCAGCATAGGCTGGTTTCTCGTTGAGATATGCTATGGCTTTATCAAAATAGGTCTGTGCTTTTTCCGGCTGTTTTTGTAGAATGTAATTTTGCCCTAGATCTACTTCTAAAAGCGGTTGTGGAAATCGAGATGCTGCAATTTTATCTTCCAGTAATTCCTGAGCCTTTTCATAATTGCCCATCTGTTGCTGGCATTCTACCACATAGTTGAACCAAGTAGTGTTCTGGGGCTGTTTTTCGTAGAGTTGTTCATATAAAGGCAAGGCTTTATCAAAATCACCATCTTCAAAATATTGTTTGGCCAATTGACTGTTTTGTGAAAAACCGTAATACGAACACAAAACCAACCCTATTACCCAAAAAATCTGTTTCATCATTTTATAAAAGCGCTTTGGTCAAATATACTAAAAATGAAATGACGATGTTTGGTTTGAAAATATTCTAAATAAAAAATCCGTACTGAAATTCAATACGGATTTTTTAATATTTTAATTTGAAAATACGTTAATCAATTTTATCAAAACCAGTGTATGGTCTTAATGCTTCTGGAATTTCAATACCATCGGCTGTTTGGTAGTTTTCAAGAATACCTGCCAAAACTCTAGGCAACGCCAAAGAGCTTCCGTTCAAGGTGTGGGCTAACTGGCTTTTTCCGTTTTCATCTTTGTAACGAAGTTTCAAACGGTTCGCTTGATAGGTTTCAAAATTAGAAACTGAAGAAATTTCTAACCATCTGTCTTGCGCAGTTGAGAAAACTTCAAAGTCATACGTCAATGCAGAGGTAAATCCGGTATCGCCACCACACAAACGTAAAATACGGTACGGTAATTTCAATTCTTCTAAAATACCTTTTACATGTTCTACCATGCCGTCTAAAGCTTCATAAGATCTTTCAGGATGTTCAATACGAACAATCTCTACTTTATCAAATTGGTGTAAACGATTCAATCCACGAACGTGCGCTCCGTAGCTACCCGCTTCTCGTCTAAAACAAGGCGTATAACCCGTGCAACAAATAGGGAAATCTTTCTCGTTTAACATGGTGTCGCGGAACATGTTGGTAACCGGAACTTCCGCTGTCGGAATCAAATATAAATCATCAGCAGTTACGTGATACATTTGCCCTTCTTTATCTGGTAATTGCCCGGTTCCGTAACCAGAAGCTTCATTAATTAAATGCGGTACCTGAAATTCCTGATACCCAGCTTCGGTATTTTTATCTAAGAAATAAGCAATCAAGGCACGTTGCAAACGAGCACCTTTCCCTTTGTAAACAGGAAATCCGGCTCCCGAGATCTTTGCTCCTAAATCAAAATCTATAATATCATATTTTTTAGCCAATTCCCAGTGAGGCAACGCATTTTCTCCCAATTGTGGAATCTCTCCATGCTTAAAAACTTCTTCATTATCCTCTTCATTTTTACCAGCCACCACGCTTTCATGTGGTACGTTTGGTATTTGGTATAACAAAGCTGTCAAAGCATCGGCAGTTTCGTTTAACTTTTCGGTTAACGTCTTAGAAGATTCTTTTAAGTCGGCTGTTTTTGCTTTTAATTCATTGGCTTCAGCAGCTTTTCCAGTTTTAAAAAGCATTCCAATCTCTTTCGACAATTTATTAGATTCTGCTAAAATAGTATCAAGGGACGACTGTGTACTTCTTCTTTCTTCGTCTAGTTTTAACACTTCTTCTACCATTGCTTCGGCGTCGATGTTTCGCTTGGCCAATCCGGCAATAACGGCATCTTTTTGTTCTCTAATAAATGCTACTTGTAACATGGTTTATGTAATTAAATTTATGTTGGGCGTGCCGGCTTCGTTGCACTTCGCCGTCGGGCTTTCGGCAGTCGCTTTTGTCCTTCACGGCCAAAGAGCTCCAACAGTGCCTCTATCCCTCACGCAAAATTTGTAAAAGCACAAATTTAAACGAATTCCTATAAATAACAGGTTTTGTAAAGGTTATTCTTTAGGGGAAGGTAAAATCCATTCATGATGCGAAAACGGATGCCATTCTTCTGCCGCCAAATCTACTTTAGGGTCTATGAAAAGTTGATATTTTTTGCCATTTACACTTACTCTACCTTTAGCATGTACTTCTACGTCTTGTCCTTTTTTGGCGTATTCTCTTTTCAGTAATTGTGCAAATTGCCATGCAAAATCTGGTTTTGTGGCTATATGGCGTCGTTGTTTTACAGTCAAGTAATCAGCTTCTTTAACTCTTGTTTTTTTACCGGTTTTTTTATCGATTACGGTAAAGTTGGTGTGGCCACCTTTGGCTCTAAGCATCATTCTCCAACTCATACGATGTCCTTCTTCTGTCCATAACACATTGTCGGGAATTACCCAATGACGCAGCGGCATTAGAATTTGAAAAGATAAATACAATCCGCCAATCCATTTAATCGCTTGATGATGTGGAGGAATAATTACTTCATTTTCCGTGTATAAAGGTTTCTTCTTTAAAAAGATATTTCTAATGGTTTCCGGTTCAAAAAAGAACAAGCTAAAAGCTAATGACAAGTACGGGAAAATACCTACTTGAAAGACAAAAGAATTAAATAAATGAAAAAAGATGGAAGCAAAAAATGCCCATTTTCTAGTGGGTTTCCATAGTAGTAAAGGAATTACCAAAAAATCATATAAAATACCACCGTATGCTAAAAAAGCTTGCGCCCATGTTTCTTGAAGTAATGCTCCAACTATTGGATAATTTGCCTTTCCTCTCATCATTACGCCAATGGCGTTGAGGTTAAACCAATCCGGATACCATTTGGCAATGGAGCCGTAGGTATACACAATCCACATTTGTAAAATGATGAGCCATTTGCACCAATTGGGCATGGAAATACGCTTGAGTTCGGGCTTTCGCTTTACATCAAGTGAAAGATATCTATGAGCCGGTTGTACCAACATGATCAAACATAACAAGATCAATAAATAGTAATGATTGTTGTAGTTGGTTTTTTGCATTAAATATGTAGCTGTCCACATTACTGTGAAAGCTCCCATACTAAACCTGTATCTATAGCCCAGCATGACTAGAATTCCAAATAACCCCATAACCGCATAATAAAAATACATTCCATTACCCGGAAGTGGATGTAGCCATTCGAAACCAATAAATGTAAAATTAAAAGAAGGAAGTATAAATGCTTTACGAACCCAGCCTGTAAAAATGGCTCCAACAGATTCTAAAAAAATGAGTAGCCCAAAAATAACCCGGAAAAGTACCAGCGAAACGTTGTCTACTTGTTTGAATAGGAATTTATTCAGCATATTTATGAGCTATCAAGCTAAGGCATTGTTTTTTGTCAGCATCCAATTGTTCTTTAAGCGCTTCTAAAGAACCAAATTTTTCCTCACCTCTTAGATATTCTAAGAAATGAACTTGAATTTTTTTGGTGTAAAGATCTTTATCAATTCCGAAGAAATTCACTTCAATAGTTTTTGGAATATTAGCGCCAATCGTTGGGTTGTGACCTATGCTTAGCATACCAAAAACTTTTTTACCATCAATATAACTGTAAACTAAATAAACGCCAATTGCCGGGATCAGTTTATAAGTTTCGGCAATGTGAATGTTTGCAGTAGGGTAATGCAGTTGTTTACCAATTCCACGCCCGTGAGTAACGGTTCCTGTAATAAAAAAGTCATAACCAAGATAGGTGTTGGCTGTTTCCAGGTCTTTTTCTAGCAGGGCTTTTCTAATTTTTGTAGAACTTACAGAAACATCGTCTACTACTTCAGCAGTAATTTCATCTACATCAAACCCATAGGTTTCTCCAAAAATGCGTAGTTGATCAATGTTTGCAGTTCTATTTCTTCCAAAACGGTGGTCATAACCAATTACCACACTTTTTGCATTGATTTTTTCCACCAAAATTTTTTCTACATATTCTTCTGCACTCAATCTTGAAAAATCTTTGTCAAACGGATATACAAATAGATTATCAATTCCGGCTTTTTCTAACAGTTGAATACGCTCTTCAATAGTATTTATCAGTTTTAGATCGCTATCCTGCTGCAAAACCATTCGTGGATGTGGAAAAAATGTAAGAATTGTAGCGTTGAAATTGGTAGTGTGAGCAGCGGCAATAAGGTGCTCAATAATTTTTTGATGCCCCAAGTGAACACCATCGAAGGTTCCGATAGTGACTATTGTGGGTTCTTTGAATTTATATTCGGCTGACTTTACGAGTTGCAATTTCTATATAGTTTAAGCAAAGATAAAAAAAGCGGGTTGATAATCTCAATCCGCTTTTTAAAATTGATATAAATGAAAAACAGGGATTAATCTAGTTTTTCGGTAAGTTTTTTAAATGTTTTACGGGCATCTTTTCCTTCGTACAAGACCTCGTAAACAGCATTGATAATAGGTGTTTTACTTTTTCGTTTTAATTTGTCCATTATCAAATAAGCACTTTTGGATGCGTAGTAGCCTTCAGCAACCATGTTCATTTCCATCATAGCGCTTTTTACTGTATAGCCTTTTCCTATCATGTTTCCAAACATTCTATTTCTACTGAAAACGGAATAACCGGTAACCAAAAGATCTCCTAAATAGGCAGAATTATTTACATTTCTCTTAGTGTTGTGAACACGTTTGATAAAGCGTTTCATTTCTCTAATGGCGTTACTCATTAATACACTTTGGAAATTGTCTCCATAACCTAGGCCATGTGCAATTCCGGCGGCAATGGCATAAATATTTTTCAGTACGGCAGCATATTCGCTTCCTATGATGTCATCAGAAATTTTGGTATTTATATACTCACAAGCAATAGAATTGGCAACTACTTCCGCTTTTTTACTATCTCTACAAGCAATGGTCAAGTAAGACAAACGCTCTAAAGCTACTTCTTCTGCGTGGCACGGACCTGTGATGACTCCAATATTTTCAAATGGAACGTTATAGTTTGTATGAAAATGTTCGCCTACAATAAGGCCTGTTTCTGGAACAATTCCTTTGATGGCAGAGAAAACTACTTTGTTTTCTAATGAAATGTTCAACGCTTTTAATTCAGTTTCCAAAAATGCAGATGGAATTACAAAAATTAGATAATCTGCGTTGGAGACCGCTTCGTTAATATCGCTGGTGAGTTTTAGTTTGCTGGTGTCAAATTCAACAGCACTAATGTAATTTGGATTATGTTTTTCTTTTTCAATATGTGCAATAGCAGTTTTGTTACGCATGTACCAACCAACCTCATCGAGATTTTCGCAAAGCATTTTCATGATGGCTGTGGCCCAACTTCCTCCTCCTAAAACAGCAACTTTTACAGCATTTTTCATATTTGATTTTTTAAATGAATCTATTTCAAAAATACTTAAAAAAAACAGCAAAACATGAAGGGTTGTTTATGAGTGGATTAGCATATGATTTATTTTTTGGCACAGTAGTTGGTTTTTCAGTAACAAGAAATTGAAAAACGAACGCTTATGAAAACTATAAAATTACTTTTTGTTTCATTCCTTGCCTTAGCCAGTTTCTCGGCTTGTACCAATACGGTATACATAGAGGATGATTATGTAGAGCCTTCTATTACTTTAAATCAATTGATTCATAGTTATGAGTTATGGTATATAGACATCAATCAATCTACCGTAAATGGAAATATTCCGTTTATGCAAATTGCGTTTACGCTTTCATTTAGAAACGGAACGTTGTATGCAAACAATAATATGGTTGGTTTTGGTAGTAATGGAAATGGATATGGAATTGACGTTGGATATTACGATGCTTACGGAAGTACCTTGCAACTAGATCATGATTTGGATGGAGTTTGGAATTTTTCGGTTCAACAATTGGGAACAAATACTATTGAATTGTATAATTACGAAACAGATAGCTCTTTTGTATTAAGAGGATACCAAAGAAGTACATTTGATTATGATTATGTGTTTTATGAAAACATCCATTACTTTTTGCAAGAGTACGAAGCTTGGGAAAAAGTTTATACAAGTCAGGAAGGAGCAATTAACGACTTTGATGCTGAAAACTTTTTAGCATTTTTATCAGATGGTTACGGTGATACATTCTTGTCTTCTATAGATGGTAATGGAACGCCGGTTAGCAATATTTACTGGGATTACGAAGGTATTTATGAAGTACTAAATGTGGATGGAGATGTCTACGCAAAAGTTTTAACATTGGATTATGACTATCTAGGCAATGAATATTTTGAGTTGTACGTTATCAACGACGAAACTGTTGAATTGTATCATCCGTATTCTGGAACTACCTATAGATTCAAAGGAAGAGGATATATACAATATATGCGTTCTGCCAATGCTAAAGGTAAAACGTCTTCTGAAGAAACTCGTAAATTAAGAGTGAAAGAAAATAACAGAACGTTTAAGGCAGAAGAATTTAAAAGTTTAAAATAGAGAGTTTTTGATTTTTTGGTTGGTTATTTAGTTAAAAGCCGCTTTCTCAAATTAAGAGAAGCGGCTTTTTTTATTTGTAAAATAAATTGTCGTCTATGTAATTCCAAACAGATCCTGGTAATAAAGGTTTTACATTTTTACCAGATTTAATTTCGTCTCGAATGAAGGATGATGAAATTTCCATGATTGGAGCATTTTCTACAATGTGAATTTTTGGATGTTTCAACAAACTCTCGTCGGCTATCGTTCTAGCAGGTACGCGAGGATACACATACAAATGATGATGTTCCAAAATCACTTCGTAGTTTTTCCACTTGTGAAAAGAGTTTAAATTATCTTCTCCCATAATGAGAGCAAATTCATAATCTGCGTACTTTTCTTGCAAGTATATCAACGTGTCCGATGTATAATTGGGTTGTGGAAGTTTAAACTCAATATCGCTGGGTTTCAAATGCTCAAAACCTTCAGTTGCTTTAAAAACCATTTCTAAACGCTGATAGTTGTCTAGCAATGTTTTTTTCTTTTTGAATGGATTATGAGGTGTAACTACAAGCCAAATTTCATCTAAATCGGTATGTTCTGCAAAATGATTGGCAATTACCAAGTGCCCAATGTGAATAGGGTTATAAGTACCAAAATACAATCCGACTTTCTTCATTATAAATCTTTAGGATTTGATAAAACCAGCAACCAATTCTTCTGCTTCATTCAAAGCCGTCTGTAAGTCGTAGTTTTTAATAATGGTGTCAAATTGTGGTGCGGTTGCCAATTCTACAGATGCTTTAGCAATACGCATGTTTATTTTGTCTTCGCTCTCCGTTTTGCGTTGTTTTAAGCGTATTTTAAGTTCGTCTATGCTTGGTGGTTTTACAAAAACAGCTAGTGTTTGTTCAGGGAATTTTTTCTTGATACGTAATCCGCCTGCAACGTCGATATCAAAAATTACGTGTTTGCCCAAAGCCCAAATACGCTCAACTTCCTTTTTTAAAGTTCCGTAGAAATTATCACGATATACCTCTTCCCACTCTAAAAAATCTTCATTTTTAATGTGTTGTTTGAAATCGTGAAGCGATAAAAAGTAATAATCTTTTCCATCAACTTCTTCACCACGTGGTGCTCTGGAAGTACATGAAATAGAAAACTCTAAATTCAATTCTTCCTTGCTTAATAGATGTCTTACAATGGTGGTTTTTCCACTACCCGACGGTGCCGAAAACACAATTAATTTTCCCTGTTTCACTTGTGTAACTTATAAAACGTTTAGTACTTGTTCTTTGATTTTTTCGAGCTCGTCTTTCATCTGAACTACCAATTTTTGCATAGGTGCAAAATTACTTTTAGAACCCATGGTATTGATTTCTCTACCAATTTCTTGGCAAATGAATCCTAATTTTCTACCGTTGGAGTCTGGAGTGTTTAGCGTAGTTACAAAATACTCCAAATGATTAGCAAGACGTACTTTCTCTTCGGTAATATCGTATTTTTCTAGATAGAAAATCAGTTCTTGTTCAAAACGATCTTCGTCTACTTTTTCTTTAATTTCTGAAACTGCTTTTTCTAATTTTTCACGAATTTGAACAGTGCGTTCCGGATCTATTTGTTTTACTTCAGCTAAAAGATTCGAAATATTTTCAATACGTAATTCAAAATCATTTTTAAGAGCAGCACCTTCTTCGCGGCGGTATTCCATTAACGCTTCAATAGCTAAATCCAATGCATTTTCAATAGCAGTAAATTCGCTTTCGTCAATTTCTTCACGCTCCGTTTTCAATGCGTCTGGCATACGAACAGCCATTTTTAACAGCTCTGTTTCGTCACCGTCAACTACATTTTTTAGTTGATTGATGTATTGTTTTACAATAGCTTCGTTTACTTGTGTAGAGGTTTCTTCACCTGTAATTTCAACATATAGACCAAAGTCTACTTTTCCACGGTTTAGCGCTTTTGCAATGGTATTACGCATGCTTAATTCTTTTTCACGGTAAAGAGAAGGAATACGTGCATTAAGGTCTAAACTTTTACTGTTAAGCGATTTAAGCTCTACAGTTATTTTTTTGGTAGGAAGCTGAATTACTTGCTTCCCAAATCCTGTCATCGATTGAATCATATGAACTTGTATAAGTGCGGCAAAGGTAACAAAATATGAATAGAATGCTGAATTCTAAAAGGTTTTCAAGAATTGTAAGTAAAAAGGATATTTGGAATGCAATTTGGGTTGTTCCTAAGTATGCCTTTTTAAAAATTACTTGATGAAAAGTATCTACTTAGTTTTATTTTCTACTTGGATCATTTCTTGTTCGGCTCCAATTAATAAGGAAGAGCAAGAGTTTACGCAAGGCGAAAAAGCTGTTGTATTGCTATTAAGCAAAAAAATTACTCAAAAATTAAAAGTTTGGAAACCTTCAAGTGAAGATCTTGAAATTGTGAAAGAAGTATTAGCGAACGCTGTAATTGATGGTGAATTTGACTTTCTGAAAGAGCCTAAATTAGAGAGTATTTTTAATTACTATTACCGCCAATATATTCCTTTTATTGATGAGGATGGAGATAGAATGATTGAAGTGAATGCATTTTGTGATTCAATTTACAAGGAAGAATTAAAAAGAAATCCTGATAGAGAACCACTGAATTGGAAAGAACACTACGTTATGTTTTTAGATGGAGGGTCATGCTTTTGGAATATTATTATCAATATAGATAAAAAGACATATGCGAATATGCAAGTTAATGGACAGGCTTAAAACAGAAACCTCCTGAATTTTCAGGAGGTTTTTTGTTTCTATAATTCTCTAACCCAAATGTTTTTAAAACTGATTGGTTTACTTGGGTCACCATGTGATTGTAATTTGATGGGGCTCTTGCCATGTGCTTTTCGGTACGCAGGATTCCCAATATATTGTGTAGGACCTTTTAACTCATAATGATTTTGTACTACCACACCATTAAATAATGCAGTAACATAAGCCGGAGATTTTAAAGATCCGTCTTCGTTAAATTCAGGAGCTGTCCAAATAACATCATAGGTTTGCCATTCTCCTGGTTTGTTAATTGGATTGGCTAACGGAACTGCTTGCTTATAAATAGAACCAGCTTGACCATTTGTATAGGTGTCATTCTCGTAAGAATCTAAGATTTGCAATTCGTATCCTTCATCACCAGGGCCAATAGAAGCTAAAAACAATCCGCTGTTACCGCGTACTTGGCCTTCACCATCTATATCTGCAGGGATTTTCCATTCTATATGCAATTGATAGCTGCCAAACTTTTCTTTGGTTTGAATGTTTCCTTTGGATTTATCCACGGTTAAGACTCCGTCTGCAACCGTCCAACCGGCAGGTTCTCCAGCATTGTCAACAGATTCCCAAGCATCTAAGTTATTTCCATCAAAAAGAACAGTAGCATCGCTAGGAGCTTTGTTTGCTGTAGTTTTAACTGTTGGCGGAACCGGTTCGTAAACTTCGGTTTCTTCGGGTTTTGTGGGTTCTGGCTTTTCGGCTTCCATTTGTTGTGGAGCTGTTTCTTCTTCTGTAGTTACTTCTTTTTCAACTTTTACATCGCACGAAAAGAGAAATAAAGAAGCAGCAGCAAGCGTATATATTTTTTTCATTTGTTTGTGATTTGTATTCCTAAAATATTTTTCAGTTTTTCTTTGTCAACAGCTGCTCCGGCAAAATCATCAAAGGCTTTTTCAGTAGCTTCAATAATGTGTTTTTTAATAAAAGGAGCGCCTTCGCGAGCACCTTGCTCTGGACTTTTAATGCAACATTCCCATTCCATCACAGCCCAAACATCACAACCGTATTGTGTAAGTTTAGAGAAAATTGTTTTGAAATCTATTTGTCCGTCACCCAAAGAGCGATACCTTCCTGCACGGTCTTTCCAATCGTTATAACCACCAAAGGCACCTTTTTTTCCGGTAGGATTAAATTCTGAATCCTTTACATGAAATGCTTTGATAAATTCATGATAATGATCTATGTATGAAATATAATCCAACTGTTGCAATACAAAATGAGAAGGATCGTATAGAATATTGACCCGTTTATGATTTCCGGTAGCTTCCAGAAAACGTTCAAATGTATCGCCGTCATGCAAATCTTCTCCGGGATGAATTTCATAACAAACATCCACACCTTGTTCATCAAAATGATTTAAAATTGGCAACCAACGCTTGGCTAATTCTTCAAAGCCCATTTCCACTAAACCAGCCGGGCGTTGTGGCCAAGGATGCATGGTATGCCAAAGTAATGATCCGGAAAATGTAGCATGAGCATTGAGACCTAAATGTTTACTGGCAGTAGCTGCTTTTTTAACTTGGTCTATAGCCCATTCTGTTCTTCCATTTGGATTGTTTTTTAAATGATCGGGCGCAAAATTATCGAACATGGTGTCGTAAGCCGGATGCACGGCTACCAATTGCCCTTGAAGATGTGTAGAAAGTTCTGTGATTTCTAGTCCGTAGGAATTTATTTTTCCTTTCAACTCGTCACAATATGTTTTGCTTTCTGCTGCTTTATCAAGGTCGATTAAAAAATCTACATTGGTAGGAATTTGAATTCCTTTGTATCCAAGATCTGCCGCCCATTTACAAATGCTGTCTAGCGAATTGAATGGTGGTTTATCGTCTATGAACTGCGCTAAAAATATGCCTGGTCCTTGTATTGTTTTCATATTATTCGTTATCAATAGCTACCCAAATATTTCCGTTAGAATGTGATTCCATTGCACTTTCAATAAAATTCATACCGCGAACACCATCTGTTAGTGTTGGGAATTCCCCTGAATCGTACGGTTCACCTTTAATGGCTTTTGCTACGCCGAGATAAATATTTCCCATGGCGTCAAAAATTCCTTCGGGATGTCCGGGAGGTAGTTTTACACTGTTAAGAGAAAGTTCGCTGTTGTAAGCATGCCCTGGTTTTAGTACTTGTAAAGGTTTGTCTTCTTCCATCAAATACAAAAAGTTAGGATCTTCTTGTTCCCACTTCATTCCGGCTTTATCGCCGTAAATTTTAATGGACAATCCGTTTTCTTCTCCGGTTGCCACTTGGCTAGAACGCAAAACTCCTTTTACATTTTTACTGAAACGAAGTAGCACAGTACCATCAATATCCATAGGGTTATCATCGTACAAATAATTCAAATCGGACAACACTTTATCAACTTTGAGTCCGGTTGTGAACTCGATCATATTAAATGCATGTACACCAATATCTGCCAAACAAGAGCTTTTTCCTGATTTCTCTGGATCTAAATGCCATGTAGTTTTTCTTTTTTCTACATCGTGAATGATAGGATTGATCCATCCTTGGTAATATTGAACGTCTACTTTTTGAATGGTTCCTAATCGACCACTTTCTACTAATTTTCGCATTTCACGAACCATTGGATATCCCGTGTAGGTATGCGTAACTGCGAAAACTAAATGTTTGCCTTCTATGGCTTTTTTAAGAATTTTAGCTTCTTGGTAGGTTGTGGTCAATGGTTTTTCGCAAATCACATGGAAGTTATTATCCAGTAATTTTTTTACCATATCAAAATGCAAAAAATTTGGAGTAACTACCGAAACTACGTCCATACGTTCTGTTTCCGGCAATGCCATTTCCTTTGCAATTAAATCGTCAATATTTTTATAAATTCTATCTGTAGGCAAGCCATTGTTTTTTGCGAATTCTAGACTTGACTCATATTTTGAATGGAAGGCACCACCAACAATTTCGTAATGTTCATACATGTATGCAGCCACACGATGTAGAACTCCAATAAGCGAATTGCCACCGCCTCCCAATATTCCTAATTTTAGTTTTTTTCTCATGAATTTATTTTAATTGAGGATGCTCTAAAATATAAAACTTCTTACTTATGAGGTGTATTCTACCTTTTCATTCTTAAAGAAAAGGGCAAATAATATCATTACCGCAAAGGCGAAAATGGCAGGATACATCCATATTTTTTCCCATAAATGTGTGTTGTCTGGTCTTGTAAGCTCATCCGTTATTTTTCCAGCTACGAAGAATCCTATCAACATTCCAACGCCATAAGTTGCTAGAGTGATTAACCCTTGAGCGGCACTTTTGAATTTATCACCCGCTTTAGAATCGGTGTAAATTTGACCGGAAACAAAGAAGAAATCATAACAAATTCCGTGAAGTGCTATTCCTAATAAAAGCATGAACGACAATTCACCGGCATCGCCATAGGCAAATAATAAGTAACGAACTGTCCACGCTAGCATACCAGCCATTAATGTTTTTTTGAAACCGAATTTGGTAAAGAACACGGGAAGTAGTAGCATGAACAAAACTTCAGATCCTTGTCCAATGGCCATTTTTGCTGTTGGTTTTCCCATCCCTATTTCAGATAAAAATGGATTTGCATTTTGATAGTAAAACGCTAGCGGAATACAAATAAGAATGGAGGAAAGGAAAAAGAATAAGAAGTTGCGATTTTTTAAAAGTGAAATGGCATCTAATCCTAAAATATCTGATATAGTAATCTTTTCGTCTTTAGAAACTTTTGGTGGTGTTTTTGGAAGTGTAAAACTAAAAATTCCAAGTATTGCAGATGCAATGGCTACCATTAAAAAGGTGTTTTTTAGCATTCCACCTTCCACAGCGTTTTGAGCATCCCAACCAATAAAGCTGATGAGTAATCCGGCGATAATCCATCCGACGGTACCAAAAACTCTAATGTATGAGAATTGCTTGGAAGGATCTGTCATTTGGTTGAATGATATAGAATTTACCAGAGCTAGCGTTGGCATATAAGCAATCATATATGCTAAAACGTATGGGTAAAATCCATCGAAATTGGTGCTGGTGTACATCATATACATTAAACCAGCGCCTATGAGATGTAGAATTCCTAATATTTTTTCAGCATTGATAAATCGGTCTGCAATAAGACCAATAATAAAAGGAGCAATAATAGCTCCCCAGGATTGGGTGGAGAAAGCCATGGCACTTTGTGCACCTGTAGCTTGTAAATTGTTGGCCAGATAGGTACCAAGGGTAACAAACCAGCCGCCCCAAATGAAGAATTCCAAGAACATCATAAGGGAAAGTTGCGTAAATATTTTAGATTTCATTTGTTGTTTGTGTTTGGATAGTTGTCAACTATTAAGATACTTCTTTGGCAGATTTTAATAAAAGATTTTTTGTAGCAATTAAACCTTCTTCTTCACTTAATCGGTCTCCTTCATATTCTACACCTATATATCCGTTATAGCCGTGATCTTTTACTATTTGCAAAAGTTGGGTATAGTCCATAATAGTTTCGTTTCCTGCATCATCAAAGTCATAAGTTTTAGCGCTTACAGCTTTTGCAAATGGCATTAATTCTTTCACACCTTTATAGCGGTCATATTCTTCCACACATGGTGCTCCCCAACGTTCGTTATTTTCTCTTTTCAGACAGAAATTTCCAAAATCTGGTAGAGTTCCGCAATTGTCCATGTTTACTCCTTTCATAACATCGGTTAACAATTGTGCATCGGAAGATAGATATCCGTGGTTTTCCACAAGTACATTTATTTTATGACCTTTTGCATATTCTGATAATTTGGAAAGCGCATCAATTGAATTGTTTTTCCATTCTTCGCGGTCTTCGGCTCCAAAGAGATTTACACGAATAGAATGACAACCAAGTGCAGCAGCAGCATCTACCCATTTATGATGATTTTCAACCCCAGTATTTCTATCTTTTTTATTGTTAGAAGCTAAATCTCCTTCACCATCAACCATAATGATGAGATTGTTCATATTGTTGGCATCACTTCTTTTCAATAATTCTTTTACCAGATTATCTAGTGCCATCATGGAGTTGGTATTCTTTTCGAGTTCTTTGGCATATAAATGATTTACATATTCTAAACCTTCAAATCCCCAATTGTGAGCTTTTTCAGCAAAATCCAACGGATTCATTCCCTGTTCCATAATCATTCTGTGAATAGACCATTGTGCAAGGGAAAGTTTAAAAAATGGTTCTTTTGGCTTTTCTTCATCTGCATTATCGGTTGGCGTGGTAACTTCTTTTTTGGGCTTCATATCTACACATGATGCAATTCCTAAAAGAGTAAAAGCAAGCCCCGCCTGAGCTGAATTTCTAATGAACTTTCTTCTTTTCATGATGTTGTAAGTGTTAAAAACACATTTTAAAAATGTTAATAGAAAACGTTGTATTTATTATTTATTTAATATTTTCACGTTATAAATGTAGAAAATTAATTTATATTTAAATAATATTATCAATTAAACAAACAAATAATTACAAATCATGTTCTATTACAACCCTCCTCAAGAATCCTATGATGCAATTGTCGTAGGTACGGGAATAAGCGGTGGTTGGGCCGCCAAAGAACTGTGTGAAAAAGGGCTTAAAACTCTAGTTTTAGAAAGAGGCCGAATGATAAAGCACATTGAAGATTATACTACTGCACACATGGATCCGTGGGATTTTCCAAATGGAGGAAAGCCAACGCGTGAAGAAGTGAAAAGGCAAGAAAAGCAAAACCGTACAGGTTATACCGTAAGTAAAGAGCACAATCACTTTTTTGTAGATGATATAGATCACCCTTATAATGAAACCAAACGATTTGACTGGATTAGAGGTTATCATGTAGGAGGACGTTCATTGATGTGGGGAAGACAAAGTTACCGCTTAGGAGATTTGGACTTTGAAGCTAATGCAAAGGAAGGAATTGGAGTAGATTGGCCCATAAGATATAAAGATCTAAAACCGTGGTATGATTATGTAGAACAACATATTGGTGTTAGTGGAGAAAATCATGGTTTACGATCTATTCCTGATGGTATTTTTCTAAAACCGATGGAATTGAATTGTGTGGAAAATCATTTAAAAGATAAAATTGCCGATAATTATTCCGATGGGAGAATGCTAACCATTGGTAGAACAGCTCACTTAACGGAAGGTAACAAGCCTGGTGCCGGTCGTTCTAATTGTCAGTATCGAAATCGTTGTATGAGAGGTTGTCCGTTCGGAGGATATTTCAGTAGTCAATCTTCTACATTACCAATGGCAGAGGCGACTGGTAATATGACATTACGTCCAAACTCTGTAGTATATGAAGTAATGTATGATGCAGATAGCAAACGCGCAACAGGTGTAAAAGTTATTGATGCAGAAACAAAAGAAACTTACGAGTTTAAGGCAAAAGTGATTTTCTTATGCGCTTCCGCAGTAGCTTCTGCAAGTATATTAATGCAATCAAAATCAGATCGATTTCCTAACGGAATGGGTAATGATAGTGGCGAATTAGGTCACAATATTATGGATCACCATTTCAAAGCCGGAGCTTTTGGTACTTATGATGGTTATGCAGATAAATACTATACCGGAAGAAGACCAAATGGACTGTACATTCCACGTTTCCGTAATATGGGAGGCGATACCGATATGCCAGATTTTGTTCGTGGATACGGTTATCAAGGAAGTGCAAGTAGAACAGACTGGACAGAGTCTATACGTGAACTTGGTTATGGTAAAGAGTTGAAAGAACAAATTATGAAACCAGGTATGTGGAATATCGGTTTGATGGGATTCGGAGAAACTTTACCAGATCATGACAATAAAATGATTCTTAATTATGATAAAAAGGATCAATGGGGATTACCAACCATAACATTTGATGCAGAGTTCAAACAAAACGAGAAAAACATGCGAAAAGACATGGTAACTCAAGCCATGGAAATGTTAGACAAAGCAGGATTCAAAGACATTAAACCTTGGGATGATATAGGAGCTCCAGGACTTGGTATTCATGAAATGGGAATGGCGCGTATGGGTAGAGATCCTAAAACATCGGTGCTTAATGGAAATAACCAAGTACACGGTGTACCAAACGTTTATGTAACCGATGGTGCTGCAATGACCTCTTCGGCTTGTCAAAATCCGTCGTTAACCTATATGGCGTTAACTGCTAGAGCAGCAAATCACGCAGTGGAAGAACTTAAGAAAATGAATATTTAATTCTGTTTGAAATTATGCAAAGAAGAGACGCTTTACGAAATATAGGATTGTCGCTTGGTTATATTGCCGCGACACCAACCATTATAAGTTTGTTGAATAGTTGTACCGAGGAGAAAGAGCCAGACTGGATGCCGGCTTCTTTTTCGAAGGCAGATGGGGAGTTGTTTGCTAAAACACTCGAAATAATTCTACCGGAGACTGATACGCCTGGAGCACGAACTTTAGATATCCCTCAGTTTTTAGATCAGTTTGTTGCAGAAGCCATGCCCGAAAAGCAAGCCATGCTCTATACCGAAGGATTTAATGCTTACAAAAACAAGGTGATGGAAGTTACCGGTTTGGATGCGGAAGAATTGCATAAAGCAAAAACCACAGATTTAGAGCCTATCATCGCAGAGACGCTGAAAAAATCAAAAGACGAAGAAGTAGAAATTTATAAAGTCATTAGTACCTATCAAAAATCAATTGAAGATGGTACCGATGCAAAACTAGCCGAAGGCACTGCTCTTTATGCATTTATGAACGATACTAGAAGTTTGGCTATTTGGGCTTTCAAAGCAAATGAATATATAGGTGAGCAAGTGTTAGCATATGAGTCTATTCCTGGAAGACAAGCAGGTTGTGTAGATCTTCAAGAAACTACAGGCGGCAAAGCTTGGTCATTATCGTAATATGAAAAGGAGAGATTTTATTCAGAAGACAGCACTTTCGGGTTCATTGGTTGGACTAGGAAGTGCTTCTTTATTTGCAAATCAGAAGACTTCGGAAGAAAATAAATTTGAAAAAGGCGAATTTCAACTAAATTATGCACCGCATTTTGGTATGTTTGAAAGTGTGGCTGGAAAAGATTTAGTAGATCAGTTAAACTTTATGGCAGATAAAGGTTTCACGGCATTTGAAGATAATGATATGCGTAACCGACCCGTAACTGAGCAGGAAGCCATTGCAAAAACCATGATGAAGAGAGATATGAAAATGGGTGTTTTTGTAGCGCATACGATTTCTTGGAGTAAACCCGATTTGGTGTTAGGTGATACCACTATTGATGCAAATTTTTTGACAGAAATTAAAGATTCTATTGAAGTTGCGAAACGAGTAAACGCCAAATGGATGACCGTAGTTTTAGGTCCTACAGAACATCGGATGGATATTGGATATCAAAATGCCAATGTTATTTCTGTATTGAAAAGAGCTTGTAAATTGTTAGAACCTCATGGAATCATCATGGTGTTAGAGCCGTTGAATTTTTACAACCATCCCGGATTATTTTTAGCCAAAAGTGCCCATGCTTATGAAATTTGCAAAGCTGTGAATTCTCCTTCTTGCAAGATCTTATTTGATATTTACCATCAACAAATTACCGAAGGAAATTTAATACCCAATATAGAAGCTTGTTGGGATGAAATTGCATATTTTCAAATAGGTGATAATCCAGGAAGAAATGAACCTACTACGGGAGAAATCAATTATAAAAATGTATTTAAACACATTCACCAAAAAGGCTATACTGGTATTTTAGGTATGGAACATGGGAATTCCGTAAAAGGAAAAGAAGGTGCTCAAAAAGTAATTGAAGCTTACAAAGAAGTAGATAGTTTTTAAACAAAAAAAGAACCCTTTAAAGGGTTCTTAAATATTCTGCTAATGCTCTAGCTTGTTCTTCGCTTAAACCTTGATCGGTCATTATAGCATTGTTGTTTGCTTTTTGTAATGCTTTGGCAATAGTATCTTCTTTCAGCATTTTCATAGGATCCAACATCATGTTCATAACCCATTCTGGGCTTCTTCTATCATAAATTCCTTTTAAAGCCGGACCAATTAATTTTTTATCAGCCATATGGCAAATGGTACATTTTTGGTTGTACAGAGTTTCTCCCTCTTTTGCTAAAGTTTCATCCACTTCTGAATCGAATTTTAAACTTGTAATAGGTCCTACACCTTTGTTGTTCATGTCTACAGGCACTTCAACCGTTTCTTTTTTCTCTTGGGTAGGAGCCGTTGTTCGTTTAATTTCAAACTTTTCCTTTTTTTCTTCCTTACCGCCACAACTTGCTATTGCAACTGCCATTGCAGCAAGCATTATAAGTTTTTTCATGTTTTTGAATATATAAGAGTTTGTGTGTTATAAATATAATGAAATCGAATTATTTAAGTTGATTTTTTATGAAATTAATACTTCTTTTTTCGGTATAACTCATGTTTTCACTGTCTATAAAACCTACATGTCCACCATAATTGGGCATTTCTAAATATAAATTAGGGTTTTGTTCAGCTTCTTGGAGCGGATAACATTCTTTGGAAAGAAAAGAATCATTTTTCGCGTTGATGATCAACGTAGGAATTTCAATATTTTTGAGATGTGGTAAAGAGCTCGCTTTTTCGTAGTAATCCAATCCGTTTTTAAAATTGTGAGCTCGTGAGGTATAAATATCGTCAAAGTCTTTCAAAGTTTTTACTGCTGCAATATCTGCTTTCGAAAGTTTGTCTGGGTGTGCTTGCTGTTTAAATTTCAGCTTTTTTAAAAGATCAATTCTGAACTTTTCATGATACAATTTGTTATTCATTTTATGTAACTGCAGCATAGAACCATATAAATAACAAGGAACCGAAATGGCAATGCCCGCTTTTACTTCGGAAGGGATATTTTCTGTATTTCCTAAATATTTTAATACCACATTTGCACCCAAACTAAATCCTTTCAGAATAATGGTTTGATATTTTTTCAGTTTTAAAATATGAGCAATTACCAACGCCAGATCATCTGTTTTTCCAGAATGATAGGAGGAAAACAATTTATTATCTTCACCGCTACAACTGCGAAAGTTCATGGCGCAGGCATCATATCCATTTTCGTTAAAAATTTTTGCAGCACCTTTTATGTACGGCCTATTGGCATTGCCTTCCAATCCGTGTAAAACTAGCAGAAGTTTATCTGTTTTTTTTTCTGTATAACTCCAATCCAAATCTAGAAAATCACCATCGTCTAAGTGTATTCGTTCTCTTTCTTGTTCAAGTTGAACCTTTCTAAAAACGCTTGCATAAATGGTTGCAAAATGTCCGTTTCTAAAAAGTAACGACGGTTTATATGTTGAGGTAAGTAAAGGCATTTCCCAAATTTTAAAACAAAGATAAAAGGCGTTTTGAAAAAGTCTTGTATTTTTACATTTATTATGCATGCATAACATAAATTGAAAAAGAAATGTATTTTAAAGAGTTTGAAATTCGATGGAGCGATACCGATGCCAATCGCCATTTAGGAAATAGCAGTTATATCAACTACATGAGCCATACGCGTATGAGCTTTTTGATGGAGAATGGCTTTACTCAAAAAGAGTTGGCCAAATACAACATTGGTCCTGTGGTTTTCTATGAACACATGTATTATTTCAAAGAAGTGTTTGCTGGTAAACCTGTAAAGGTTTCTTGCGAAGTTGCTGGTGTGAGCGAAGATGGAAAATTCTTTGAATTTCACCATAATTTTTATGATGCAGACGGAAAGAATTTTGCACACTGTGAAATGATGGGTGCTTGGATAGATTTAAAAACCAGAAAATTAATTGCTTTGCCAGACGAGTTGCAAGAACTTTTAGGTGAACAATATAGAAGTAAAGATTTTAGAATTCTTACGAAGGAAGATACTCGCAAGTTTGGTAAAACGCCAAAGGATTTATAAGACAAAACGGGCTGTACATCTCAAATGCACAGCCCGTTTCAATTGATAAACAACTAACCAACCTATATTTTTAGTTTAAAGTATAATCTACTTTAATTTCTGTATCTAATAATTTAGACATTGGACAATTTTTTTCGGCGTGACGCACCAATTCTTCAAATTTTTCCTCTGTTACACCGTCTACTTCCGCTTTCAATTTTATGAAAGATTGTGTTACGGTTCCATCTTCTAACGTAATGGTGCACTCAGATTCTAGTGTTTTAGGAACTAGATTTTCTTCCGAAAGATTTGCAGACAATTGCATTGTAAAACAACCGGCGTGTGCCGCCGCAACTAATTCTTCTGGATTTGTTCCTTTTCCGTGTTCAAAACGTGAATTGTAAGAATATTGTGTTTTATCTAAAATTGTACTTTGCGTAGTTAAATGTCCGTTTCCTTCTTTTATAGTGCCGTTCCAAACAGCAGTTGCATTTCTTTTCATAGTTTTATCTTTTTCTTTTCATCTAAATTAGAAAGATACTTATGGAAATGCCGTTAAAGGAATCTCAAAATACTCGTAAAGTTTCTAAATAGTAGACTTAAAACTTTAGAGGTAAACTCATTCTTCTATAAAGATCAACGGGTTTGTTTTGGTAATAAGCGGGAGTTAGGATTGCAGTAGAATTGATAATTTTAATGATTTTATCTTGCTGTGCAGGACTGAGTTCTCCTTTAAATTCTTCAACCAGAAAAACATCTTCTTTTCCAAATTTGAAAATTACTTTGATAGTCCCGTTTATAGATTTTAAACTCTTTTCTTTTTTTAAAGCTATTCTTATCATTTTTAAAAACTAAGGGTTTAATTCCATAGGAGGAAATCTACCATCAAAATTTTCTGGTATGAGCATTAATGGGAGCAATTCATTTTCTAATTGGAAAGTTGGAACTGTATCAACATCGCCGCTATACATTACATTTCTATAGGCAATAGCTCCACAATATTGCTTGATAATTGGCCTAGCATCATCTGCGCCCAGGTAGTAAGCGTTGTTGAATTGTATACATGCTTCTGTTTTATGATCAAGACTTAGTTCACAAGCCGCTAAATTAAATGTAGCATCAATGTTGGAACTATCTTTTTCAAGAACATTGAGATAATATTCTCTGGCCTTTTTAAAATTACTTTCAGCATAGAATGTATTCCCTTTCTGTAATAAACTATCTATAGAGGTTTCTTTGTTTTGCCCAAAAGTTATCGAAGCATTGAAGCAAAAGAAGCATAGTAGGATATAGGTTTTGAACATAGAATTTCTTATTTAAGCGATCTTCTCTTTTGGCTTTTTAGTAACTAAATATACTCCGAGAAACACTAATAAACCACCTGCAATTTTAGAAGGAGAAAGTGTGCCATAACCCGTAGAAATGGCATAGATTATAGCGATTAATGGTTGTAAGTAAATAAAAGAACTAATCGTTGATGCAGCCAGCGTTTTTAAAGCGTAAACATTCAGTAAATAGGTCATAAACGTTGTGCCTATAACTACAAAAGCAATTTTCCACCAACCTTCAAAAGGCATAGTACTCCAGGAAATTTCTGAAAATTCACCATACGTAATAGGAAGGTTTACTATAAAAGCCATGAGGAAAAGCCATTTCATAAGCGTAATAGTACTATACTTGGCCGTAAGTGGCTTTACCAAAATTAGATAAATGCCAAATACACAAGCATTCAATATAAATAAAAGGTTTCCTAAAAATATATTGGGTGCATCACTGCGTGTTTCATTTCCTATGAGAATAAGTACAAGAGCTCCAGCAAATCCAATGAAAATACCTGTGCCCTTGCGTAGCGTTAATTTTTCACCAATCAATATAGCTGAAAGAACTAAAACCAAAATAGGAGTAATGGTAGAGAGGATAGAGCTGTAAATTGGAGTAGAAAGACTTAACCCTTTGAAAAAAGAAAGCATATTAATACTCATACCACACATGGCCGTGACAAACATCCTAGGAATATCTTTTTTCATTATTTTTTCCTTCGGAACAAAAAAGCTTGCTAACCAAAATAATAGCATAGCTCCGGTAACTCTCAGAAAGATAAATCCAAAAGGTTTTACAAAGGCTGGCATCACACCTTTTGCTATGGTGTGGTTTAAACCATAGATAACTGCAGCACCTATGGCTGCCAATATGGCTAGCGTACGCTTATCCATGAAGCGCTTTTTTGGCTTCTTCTACTGTTTTTTTACTGTTGCCTACAAATGCTACATCATCAAGTAAAAGTACAGGGCGTTTCAAAAAAGTGTAGTGATCCAGTATAAGATTTTTAATGTCTACTTCGCTTAAGGTTTGCTCTTTTAAATTGCGATGTTTATAGAGTTGAGAACGCTTGTTGAATAAAGCTTCATAAGACCCTGTTAAGGACTGCAAAGCTTCTAATTCTGTTTGATTGATAGGTTCTTTTTTTATATCCTGTAGCGTGAGTGTTTCAGGCAAAGGCTGCCATTCTTTTAAAATACGTTTACAAGTATCACAAGTGCTTAGGTAGTAGATCTTTTGCATGGGATTATTTTAGGCTGTAAAGATGATTTTTTAGTACCGAAAACACAATTGCGAAATGTTAAAAAAATCTTAGAATATTTCAAAAAGCTTTGATAGCCATAAAGTTCCCATTACCTTCGAAGTGTTAAAATTATGATAAAATGAAAAGTATTGTTCTTGCATGCAGCATCATGCTTTTAAGTATGTGTACTGTAGTTGCGCAGGAATGTAACGGAAGCTTTGGTGACCCTGTTTTTGATGAAACTTTTGGTAATAATGCCGCAACAGGGAGTGATTTTGCCGGAGCGCTCCCTTCAGGAACTACCAACTATACCTACGCCACTACCGACACTCAAGATGGCTATTACACCATTACTACCAATCCTAATTTAGCACTTAGCAGCCTTTTTAGTACTACTGATCATACCGATGATGAAGAAGGTGAAGGGTATATGTTAGTTGTAAATGCCGATGAAAATAGTACCGGTGAATTTTATAGGACTTCTGTTACAGGGTTGTGTAATTCATTGGTCTATCAATTTTCAGCATACTTTTTAAATGCATTACCATTGAACGGTGCTTGTAGTGATCCGGTTCCCTGTAATATAAAGTTTGTTATCGAAGATGAAGATGGAAATGAGTTGGGTAGTGTAGAAACTGGGGATATTGATTCTATAAATTCAATTAATTGGGTGAATTATTCGTTTGAGTTTGTAATGCCTGACGGAGATGATAGTGTTTCTGTAGTTTTGATAAACAATGCTTTAGGAGGTTGTGGTAATGATTTGGCAATAGACGATATTACCTTTAGAGCATGTGGTAGTCTAGCAACTGTATCAACTGATTATGAAGATTTTGATGCTGGTATTTGTCCAAACGAAACAGTAACGTTTACAGCGGATATAGATGAAAGTGCGTATACAAATCCTGCATATCAATGGCAAATAAGTACCGATGGCGGAGATACTTGGACAGATATTTCGGGAGAAACAAGTACATCGGTTACCATAACAGGCTTTTCAGAAAATGAATTGGTAAGATATTTAGTTTATGAAGCAGAAAATATAGATAGTCCTAACTGCCAAATTGCTTCTGAGGCTATGGAAGTGGTTATTTATGAAACTCCAGCCAATGAGCCCAGTGATTTGGAGGCCTGCGATCAAGAACAAAATGGAACAGCAGTGTTTGATCTTACTTCTGTAGAAACAGTACTTTTGGGAGGAGCAAATGCTGAAGACTTTACGATTAGTTATCATACTTCAGAATCCAATGCAGAAAACAATACAGCCGCTATTTCAACACCAGAAGCTTATGAAAATACTTCCGTTGGCGAAACAATCTACGTAAGAGTTTATAATATAGAAAAGGGGTGTTCAAATGTTACCTCGTTTCAGCTATTATTGAATGATTTACCAGAAGTAAACTCACCTGTAACCTTGCATCAGTGTGATGATGATACCGATGGTATTTCAGAGTTTAATTTGGAAGAAGCATTAGGTTTTATAACTGATGAAGACTTGGAGTTTACTTTTTATAAGACAGAAGCTGCGGCCTGGAGTGAAGATAGTGCTTTGGATATTCCAAATCCGACCTCTTTTGGAAATTATACCTACAACACGGTGTATGTTACTGCCAAAAATGAACTAGGCTGTTTTGCAGTGGCTGAGATTCAGCTTGTAGTTTCGGTATCGCAAATACCTGATAGTTATACCGCAACATTGGAAGTTTGTGATTCAGATGCTGATGGCGATGCAGATAACGGAGTTGAAACGTTCAATTTAAATTCGGTTACAAATGATATTTTGGCGTTATTTTCAGATTCAGAAAGTTTAGAAGTTACTTATTATACGAGTGAAGCAGACGCCTTGGCGGAGATGAATGAAGTAGGACCCAGTTTCACAAATACAGATTCACCTTATGAAGAATGGCTTTACGTGCGTATAGATAATGCTACCGATAATTCATGTTTTGGATTGAAAAAATGTGTACAATTGCTAGTAAATTCTTTACCAGTATTTGAGGTTACCACTCCACAACAAATTTGCCTAAATGATGTGCCCAAAACACTTAGTGTAGAGAATGCTCAAGGAAATTATTCCTATACATGGTATGATCCTAGCGGAGCTATAATTAGTACTTCAAGTACTGCGCAAGCCACCGAAGCCGGGAATTTTACGATAGTAGCCTCTACTAGTACTTCCGATAACGCCTGTGAGCAAGAAGCTACTATTACCTTGACAGCTTCCAATGTTCCAGAGACTGTGGAAATTTCTATTGAAGACGGACATAGAAATAATACAATTACCGTAAATGTGACGGGTATAGGAAATTATGAATACAGTATAGATGGTGAGAACTACCAGGTTTCTCCTGTGTTTGATGATCTTGATGGAGGTTCTTATACTGTTTACATACGTGATAAAAATGGATGTGGTGTGGTGACTGATGAGGTATGTATTATTGCATTTCCGCCATACTTTACTCCCAATGGTGATGGCATAAATGATGTTTGGATGCCTCAGAATGCTAATTCAGATTGTGGCCAAGATGCTGTTATTTATATTTTTGATAGATATGGTCAACTATTATCTCAAATTACCACAGGAGAAGGTTGGGATGGTACATATAAAGGAGAAACATTACCGGCAACAGATTACTGGTTTAAAGTGGCATTGCCAAATAGAAATAATGAAAGTTTTACAGGGCATTTCGCTATGAAGAGATGATAATTCTCATATGAATTTGAAGAGATTGATGATATACTGAATCGAGAATATTTGTACTTTTAGAGAAAAGTTTAAAACATGGATTGGACATTTAAATGTACAGAGAATACACGTATTTTATTCAAAGAAATATTAGATGAATTATCTGTTGACGAAATTAATAAAATTCCGGAAGGGTTTAACAATAATATCTTTTGGAATATAGCCCATGCAATGGTAACACAACAGGTTCTAGCCTATAAATTGAGTGGGTTAGAAATACCTATAGGACCAGATTGGGTAGCCGATTATGCAAAAGGAACCAAGCCCACAGTTGCTGTAAATGAAGAAGAAATAGAGGTGCTAAAAGAACTACTATTTTCTACGTTAGAACAAGTAAAAACTGATTACAAATCAGGGAAATTTAAAGAGTTTACTACCTATACTGTGAGTACCAACAATAGTACACTCACCTCTATAGAGGAAGCTTTAGCATTTAGCAACTACCACGAAGGTATGCACTTTGGCTACGTATTGGCTCAAAAGAGAGCTATAAAATCGTAAGGTTATCTTTTACCTTTTCTAACGGAATAGAAATTTCAATGGGACCTTCAGAATATGGAGCTACCTCATACGGATTATAAAAAAGAACCAAATTTTTATCTGTAATACCAATATTATTTGGTAGCACAAACTTGTCATTTTCAAACCAATATCCGGCATTGCTCAAATTTGTAGTGTCGGATATTTTTTCTTTCTGTCTAAAAAGTTTTTCAGCTTGCTGCGTAAATTTTGAAACATCTTTGAACAGCTCAGAGTTTTCTAAGAGTTTTCCGGTTTTGGGATCAATATTCAAATAATTAATGGCAGTGTAACCATGTGCACCACCTGTGTACATATAACTGTCTAATTTAATTGATAGTAATTTTTCTGATTGATGATGTACTTGTCCTTTTATATGTGCTTCATAACCTGCTTTGGAATCTGGGAAATCTTTGCGTAATTGTTCAAACTCCTCATTAAACTGATCAATAGCTTTGTTAACAGATAAATTTTCAGTGTCTTCCTCAGGTGATGAATTGATAATAGCTACAACTCTATGTTCAATAACTGCATTTATCTTCTCCGAAGGTACTTTTTCTGAGGTGATTTTTGGATAAGATATCGAAATTTCCGGGCAGTTGATCCCATCACAATCGGCATTGCTTTCTATCCTCACATCTTTGACCATTGCCTTTTCGGTTTCTTTTTCGTCAGTGGCACAACTTGAAATAATAGCGCTTAAACCAATTGCAAGAAGTATTTTTTTCATAATCTATAATTGTCAGTGTCCTTCAAATATAATGGGGATTATTGACATGAACTTTTTCTTTCGTTATTTTTAGTTTGAATTTAACACTACATTCAAAATACTATTAAGAATATAAAAAATAAAAAGGCTACCCCATAAAGGTAGCCTTTTTGCATATTAGTTGAGGGTCGGAATTACTCTTTAGAAATTTTAATCGTTTTCATGTATTCACCCACCATTACTTTAATTATATAATTTCCAGAAGCCAATTGTTTCATATCAATGGTATATGTTGTAGACTCTGGAGTAAGGTAAAGTACGTTTTGGCCAAGCATATTGTAAACCTCAATTGAATTGATAGGCATATTAGCTTGAAGATTTAGTTTGTGGTATTTCACAGGGTTTGGATAATAAGAAAACTCTACATGTTCTGCTCCTTTAATAGCGTTCGTAGCCAAGTCTATTACTTCTATTCCAAATGTGCCGGCTTCACCGGTGTAATCTACCTGAATATAATACATTTCTCCTTCTACAAGTGCATTTACATCTGTAAGTTGTATATCAGAGTTGTTTGGAATAGTTACTCCATTGTCTTGATCACAATCTATAGAGGTGGCTAAGGAAGTCATGTCTGAACAAGATACAGAAGAAGCACTGTATATTGCTATTTGCGTATCTGTTAAAGTTCCTCCAGGTATATCTGTAGTAATTTGAACTTCTCCACCTTCTGGAGCGATAAAACTAAACCAAACAGATCCATTAGAAGTATTGAAACAAGATGGAACAGGTTCATTTGTTTCTAATGTTGCATCAACCGTAGTGTACGCATCACCATCTGTAGATCCTATTTGACTACTGTCTAGTACATCTAAGTTAATTGCATTACAAAGATCATCATTTGCTGGTGGAGTAGCACATGCATATGTGAATGATCCTAGGTCTACGTTACAATCAGAATCAATTCCGTGGTTTAAGGTAAGCGTTACTGTAGATTCATTTTCAAAAGGACCTACTTGTATAGCTCCAATGGCAGTTACATCCCAAGTAGTTGTACCGTCAGTTATGCCTGGAGATCCATTTCCTAAACTAGTAATATCAACATTTACATAGAATTGCTCATTCTCACAATCTTCATTGATGTTGGAGAATCCATACGTTGGGGATTCACATATAAACGGACAAGTGTATGTAAAAGATCCTAAATCTATATCACAACTGCCATCAGTTCCGTGTAATAGTAATAATTCAGCTGAAGATCCACTATCAAAGGGACCTACCTGAAGTACTCCAGTTTCAGTAATATTCCAAGTGTTAAATCCGTCTGTTATAGAAGAAGTTCCATTTCCTAGGTCTGTTATGTCAACTTCAACATAGAATTGCTCATTATCACAATCTTCGGCAATTGTTGGAGTATCATATATGACTGCTTCACATGGAGTAGGACACGTATATGTGAATGATCCTAGATCTATGTCACAACTGTCATCGGAACCATGATTTAAAGTAAGAGAAACATTAGCACCATCTTCAAATGGACCTATTTGCGTATTCCCTGTTGAGGTGATATTCCAGGTATCTGTGCCATCTGTGATGAATGGAGAACCGTTTCCTAAGTCCGTAATGTTGATATCAACGTAGAATTGGTCATTATCACAATCTCCATTAACTACAAGAGTATCGTAAGTTGCTGCCTCACATGGAACAGGACACGTGTATGTATATGTGCCAACAAAAGAGTCACAAACAGTATCGGTTTCATGAGTTATACTTATATCTACTGTAGAACCGGAAGCAAATGGACCGATGTAATTTTGACCATTGTAGACGATATTCCACATATTGGTGCCATCTGTGAAATAAGAGGATCCATCCCCAAAACTTGTGACAGTAATAATAACGTAATATTGATCGTTGTCGCAATCTGTTGCACCGTCTACCGTACTATATGTAACGGGTACACAAGGAACTGGGCAAGTGTATGTAAAAGAACCAAGGTCTGTGTCACAACTAGTATCAGAACCGGTTAAAGTAAGTTCAACTGAAGCGCCGTTTTCAAATGGACCTACTTGCATAGTTCCAGTGGTTGTTACATTCCATGAGTCAACTCCATCTGTAACAGTAGATGTTCCATCTCCAATATCTGTAACTTCAAGAGTTACGTAGAATTGATCGTTGTCACAGTCTTCATTAATTGTTGCTTCTGAATAACTAGCAGCATAGCATGGAACTGGACAAGTATAAGTAAATGAGCCCAAGTCTACATCGCAATCGGTATCCGTACCATGATTTAACATAAGATCTACAGAAGCACTGTCTTCAAATGGACCTATTTGCATAGCTCCGGTTGCTGTAATATTCCAAGTATCTGTACCATCAGTAATAGATGGTGAACCATTTCCTAAGTCTGTAATGTTGATATCAATGTAGAACTGGTCGTTATCACAATCTGCATCAACAATAGGAGTATCATAAGTTGCTGGTGAGCATGCTGTAGGATTAACATTTAGCATGAAATCTTGTACTACACCCCAATTTCCATTATAACAAGGAGATAATTGTGTTCCTGTAGACGCACTCACAATTCTCATTAAATGATTTCCTGTTGAAACAGTAGAAGGTATAACGAAAGAAGCTTGTTGTTCATCTGGATTATCATAGCCCGATGTTCCTGAATACAGGAGTTCTGTAGTGTCTAAGGTATAATCATTATTAAAGTCAACCCAAATAGCATAATCGTATGGGTAACCAATTTCAAAGGTGATATCAACTGTGGTATTAATGTCTTGTTGAACGTTTACAGCAGAATCAGTGAAATCAGTATATGTTTCATAAGTTTCTGGTGTAAACTCAGTTGAATTGATGGTTACACTTGTAATGCCGTTACCTTCCAAGGCTTCTGGAATAGCTTCACAATAACATTGATCTGCAATGGTTGTGAAGGAATGTTCATCACATCCAGTAGCGGTACCTGCATCGTTATACGGAGTAATAGTTACATAATAAGTAGTGTTTACAGTTCCTGTAACGCTGTATTCTGTAATATTTCCGAGGTCTAGCTCTAAAATGTCGCTACTTCCCGTAGATGTACCTACTATTAGGTTATACCCACTTGCATTGGATATTGAATCCCAAGAGATGGAAGTTTCATAATTTCCACAAGTTTCATTTAGAGTGATGATTACATTACTAACACAATCAGGAGCACAAATACTGCTGAATTCTCCTAAATCGATATCACATAGTCCGTCAATTCCATGTTGAAGCGTTAAAGTACTAGTTTCAGCAATATCAAATGGACCGGCTTGTATGGTTCCGGTAGCAGAAATATTCCATGTGTTTGATCCATCTGAAATCAATGGAGTTCCATTTCCAAGATCGGTAATATTTAGACTTACATAGTATTGGTCGTTATCACAGTCATTAACTATAATTGGGGTTTCATAAGATGGAGGAATACACCCTACTTGAACCACTTCAATTCCAAAAGTTTCTGTAGCATCGGCTACATTGTTAACTTGTACGTAATAGATTTCTCCAGGGGTTAAAGCATTTTCATCTGTTAATTCAAGAGAAACTATATCAGAATTTGTTGCGCAAGCAATTTCTTCTCCTGTCGTTATAAGTTGTGTACAAGACGTTGTTCCTCCAGAATAAACTGCTATTTCAACTGAAGAAGCACCATCTGGAATGTATGTATTGATTTCTACTTCACCACTGTACGGAGCTGTAAAGCTAAACCATGATGATTCATCTATGGAGCCTGCAAAACAAGATGGAATAGGTTCTAAAGGTTCTTCAACATAAGCCGAGAAATTATAGGCATCATTACCAATAGTTCCTTCATCAGCAGATGTTATTGGAATTAAGTTGATTGCATTTTCAATCGTAAATTCATTTTCTGCAACAGGAGTATTTACGGTTACGGTAACATCATCTGTAAGGGTAGCTAAACTTCCATCACATTTGTTGTAACTAATTTGTGCAGTATAGGTAGTGGTTTCTAATGGTGATACAGTAATGGAAGCATCTGATCCCAAAGATGTAGAGCCATCAAGCCATTCAAAACTATAATTAGCTGGTCCTGCAGGAACGTATCTCCAATACTCATTTTCTGCGGTCCATACTTCTGTATTTCTTCCTGGTGGTGCATATCCTATAGTACCATCGGCGTTTTGAAGTCCTGCTAGTGCATACCCATTGTTCCAAGATGTACAAACAGGCTTGTCAATAATATTTATTTCAATAGCATTGGTTGCCTCGTGTAAAATGATTTGAGAAGTTGTTGTTTCGGTAGAGCAAGAAAATAAACATACATCATTGTAATTTATAACAAATGATCTGTTTGGCGATTCTCCTGAAACTAAATATTCTATATCACCGCAATAGGCAGGATTGATATCTTGGAAAACACCAAAAATAGCATTTGTTGGTAAGCTAGGACTTGGTAATTGATCACTAAAAGACCATGGGCAGAATGTATTTGCAAGAGATGTGTTAAAGGAGATAACTCCGTTTGCCCCAATAACTAATTGGTTGTATGTTTCTCCAAAGAAACAGAAATCGAAACCTATGTCTATAATACCAGAATATTGATCATCTACGGTAACTTGAGAAGATGTTCCTTCTTCTATTTCAGGGTTACAGGCAATACTACTTAATTGATAAGTACTTGTGTCGGTTCCTGAAAAAGTGAAGTTAGCTTCTAGTTCCACTTCAGAAGTTCCACAATCTACTGTTTGGTCATCGCCTGCTTCTATAGTGTTACATGCAACATCGTAAATTGGCGGGCATTCTTCTTGTGTCATACTACCGCTGTAAACAGAGCAGTTTTGATCATCAGCGTTTGCTACAGTAATATTCACGTTGGTGCCGTTATCATAAGGGCCAAATATGTAAACATCTGGTGTAGTTATAGTAAGTTCATCAGTACCTTGATTATCATTAATAAGTAGGCTTGAAGCAGATCCAAAATCTGTAATATCAACATTGATGACAAACTGTGGAGCTTCTGCACAGTCACTAATTACAGAATAAGCCACTGTGGGGCTAACGCAGGTATAACAATTTACAGTAAAGTTAATAGGTGTTACATTGGCACCATCAGAACAACTATTGGTGCTGTCTGATGTTACGGAAACAAATAACTCTGATCCTGTTGAGATGAAATTAGTACCAGAAAGATCTCCATCAGCACCGGTTCCTTGATATAGGATTGTGGACTCATCAGAATCATAAACTGTGATTTGATCATTTTCATCTGCTAAAGATCCTTGATTAAATAAAATATTTAATTGTGTAGCTCCGTCTGATGATGTAAAGTGATACATGGTGTTGTCATCGTTTTCATAACAATAGTTTACGCTTGTAGGTCCTGCTGAACAAAAAATTGTATATTCTGTTTGAATGAGCGTAGTGAATGTGTAAGCGTCTGACCAATCACTATTGAAATCCACATCACAATTAGATCTTACAAAAACTTCATACGTTGTGTTAGCTTGTAACCCTTCAAGAGATATAGGTAGTGTAGAAACGGCTATGCCTGTATCTGTTTCATCTGGTATTTCTGTTCCAGACTCTTGAATGATATATTCCCAGGTATCTTCTGTATTCACATTTGTATCATCCCAGTTAATATTAGCACTGCTACTTGTAATGTTCGAAGCAACTATATTTTCTGGACTGTTGCAGATATCCATACAAGTTTGAACACGTAAAAAATCAACTGCTACATCTCCTGAGGAACCTGATGTGTGTGTTTGCTTAAATTGTATATAAACGGTTTCTCCTGCATATTCACTAATATCTAATCCAATAGGAATCCAACTATCAACTGAAGTTGTTTGATATTGCCCAGTGTATGTGAATAGGTTTGTAAATGGACCTGTGCTTGAGGTAGCTATTCCTACATCGAAAGTTCCTATGTTATAACCATATGCAAAATAGTAAAATGAAAGTTCTACTTCTTCAGACGCTTCCGAAAGGTCAATTGCTGGTGAAATAGCAGATTTTGTTGAATAGTAAGAGCTTGATGATTCAAATAGCATATAATTGGAACCACTATAAGCGGTGTTAGGTCCGGTATAATAGTTTTCACTAGTACCAGGAATTTCCCAAGTACTGTAGCTATTTCCAGAGGTGACATCACCTGTCCAATCTCCTAGGGTATCAAATTCTTCAGTAAATACATAATTAGCTTCCTCTGTGGAACATGTAACTCCTTCTGGTGGAGATGGAGGATCGTTAAGTGTTGTAAAAGTAATCGGTCCGTACCATGCACTTACTGTTTCGGTATCACATATATTTTGAATGTAGACGTCATATGTAGTACTTCCGTTTAAGTCACTAAGATTATATGTAGTACTGGAAGCAGATACTGTTGTTCCTGTTCCAATGGTGAAATCGGTTTCTCCATATTGAATGTTCCAGGATGTACCTTCGTTATTGTTGGTCCAAGTAACGTCTACATTATCATTTGCGATGTTGGATACCGAGGCCGTTGTAATAGGTAGACAGATATCAAATTCATCAAACATAATATCATCAAGAGCTACATCATCTTGATTTCCGTAAGATGATTCAGTTGTAATGAATCTTGCTTGTACGGGACCAGTAATGTTATAAGAACTTAGGTCAATGGAAACAAACTCCCATCCGTCTGTATTTGTATTACTTGTGTATATGTCAGTATTCCAAGAGCTTCCGTCAAAGAAGTCTACTGAAAAATCAAGATTTGGATCTCCTTCATTATTACTATTTAAATAGAAATGAAGAGCAGGTGTCGTTAAAGATGAAACATCAACAGACGGAGTAGATAGCGTAGTTCCATTGTAATGAGAATTACTGTCGTCTACATAGGCAAAATACGATCCGCTTAGTGTTTCTTCAGTTCCCATGTCACCATAATATCCTGCATGTGAAACATAAGTGCTAAAATACCATTGCGGGTAACCATCTGGATCATTCTCCCAACAATCTGGGGTGTTATAACTTGTAAAACTTTCCCAGTATGGAGCCGTTTCTTGGCATAATGTAGTAACGGTGAAAGGTCCTTGCCAAATACTATTCGTGGTACATTCAGTCTGAATATAGATGTCATATGTAGTATTTGGGGAAAGGCCTGTTAAGTTATATGGATTGTTTTCTATGTCTAAAGTAGTACCGGAACCTTGCGTAAAACCTGAAGCCCCATACTCTATGTTCCAAGAAGTATAGGTGTCATCCAAATCGCTCCATGAAATATCTAGTGAGGTCGCAGTAATATTATTTAGTGTAACGTCTGTAGGAGGTAGACAGATGTCAAGCTCATCAAACATTACATCGTCAATGGCTACGTCATCTTGATTTCCGTAAGAAGATGAAGCTTCAGAAACTTTAAATCTTGCAACCACATTACCTGTAATGGTGTAATCGCTTAGGTCAATCGAAATAAATTCCCAACCATCTGTATTGTTGTCGCTGGTGTAGGCATCGTTATTCCATTGGCTACCATCAAAAATATCTACTGAGAAATCTAAATTAGGATCACCTTCGTTATTACTATTTAAGAAAAAATGAATAGCTGGCGTTGTAAGATTTGAAACATCAACAGCTGGAGTAGAAAGTATTGTGCCGTTTGAGTGTGTATTAGAATCATCTACGTAAGCAAAATAATTTTGACTTATTGTAGTTGCTGTTCCCATATCACTATAATATCCTGCATGTGAAGCATAGTTGCTGAAATACCATTGTGGATATCCATCTGGGTCATTTGTCCAGCAGTCGGGCGTATTATAGGATTCAAAGTCTTCCCAGTATGGCGCAGTTTCTTCACATAAAGTTGTGAATGTATAAGGTCCTTGCCAAGTACTGTTTGAAGTGCATTCCGTTTGGATATAAACGTCATAACTTGTGTTTGATAATAATTCGCTAAGGGTATAAGGATTAGCAGATACGTCTATAGTGGTTCCAGATCCTTGCGTAAATCCAGATGTTCCGTATTCAACATTCCAGGCAGTAGCGGAGTCGGATAAATCTGTCCATACAACCTCTGCGGATGTTGCTGTTATGTTTTCAAGCGCAATGTCTACAGGCGGCAAGCAAACGTCAAGTTCATCAAACATAACATCGTCAATAGCTAGATCATCGTAGTATGCGTAAGAAGAAGTAGGGTAGCTAGCATGAAATCTTGCAGCTACACTACCAGTAATAGTGTAGTCACTCAAATCGATAGAAACAAATTCCCATCCATCGGTATTTTCATTACTCGTAAAAGCATCGTTATTCCAAGTTGATCCGTCAAAAATATCTACTGAAAAATCAATATTTCCATAACCCTGATTGTTACTATTTAAAAAGAAATGAATTGCAGGTGATTCAAGGTCTGAAACATCTACGAAAGGGGATGTTAGCGTAGTACCATCATCGTAATAAGTAAGGTATGATCCATCTACGTAAGCAAAGTAGCTATCGCTAATAGTGGAACCTCCCATATCTCCATTATCACCTGAGTAATAGTTATATGTGCTGAAATACCAATAAGGATATGTGTTGTCGTTATTGTTCCAACAAGATGGAGTATTATAGCTAAATTCTTCTGTGTAAGGAGCTGTTACTTCGCATGGCGTAGTTACTGTAATGGGGCCTTGCCAAGAACTGTTGGAGTCTGCACAATCATTTTGAATATAAAAATCATAGGTAGTGTTGGATGTAAGTCCTGTTACTGTATAAGGATTTGCATCAGCACTCACAGTAGTTCCGGTTCCTAGTCCAAAGTTTGAAGCTCCATATTGGATATTCCAATTTGTGGAAGTTACCAGATCATCCCAGGAAAGCTCTACTTGTGTTGGAGCCACATAGTTTGCGGTTAAGTTTAATGCAGGAAAACAGTAGTCTAGTTCATCAAATTTAACATCGTCAATGGCAACATCATCATAATAGCCATTAGAGTCACCCTCGTCAACAACAAAACGTATCTGAACCGCTCCGGATATGGTATAGGAAGAAAGATCTACCGAGACCAATTCCCAACCTTCTGTGTCT
>NZ_FPBK01000026.1 GCF_900116665.1 Pustulibacterium marinum
GAGGAACGAGCGGCTTATGCTGTCTGTTTCAGCCGAACCGTGCGTGTTTTGCTACCCCAAAAAGAGGCAGCGCTTCGGAATACCTGATAGGAAATACCAAGCCTGTTGGGAAGAAGTACCTCCAACAATCGAAAAGGAAGGATACTGCAACTAATGTAAATCGGATTATGGAAACTTATTCAGTCAAAAGTTTATGTACTTGAGCCTTATAAAAATTACCAATAGGAATATAGGTTTCATGTACCATGATTCGATTTCCTTCTATATTCCTAATATTATTTTTTGAAACTATAAATGACTTATGAACCCGAATAAATGTTTCTTCAGGTAATTTATTCATGACTTCTGAAATCGCCGTTCGAACTACTAACTGAGTATGTTCAAAAACAATCTTAGCATAATTTCCGGCCGCTTCTATATACATGACTTCGTGAAGCTTTACCTGAATATGTTTTTTATCTGCATAAACAAAAATGGAAGCTGTATCGATGTTATTCCTGTAAACTATTTTAGGAGTATTATTTTTTTCAAAAGTAAGCGCTTTATTGACAGCTTTTAAAAAACGCTCAAAACTAAAAGGTTTTAAAAGGTAATCTTCAATTTCCAATTCATATCCTTCCAAAGCATATTCCTGATAAGCTGTAGTAACGATTACCTTTGGCTTTTTGGGTAAACTTCTCAAAAAATCAAACCCTTTTAATTTAGGCAGGTTAAGATCAAGGAATAGTAAATCAACTTGATGAATTCTAAGATATTCCAATGCTTCTAATGCATCATAACAGTGTTTTGCCAATTCCAAACCTGGAATTAAATCACAATAATCCTTTATAATTTCATGAGCAATAGGCTCATCATCAATGATTATATAACGGCTCATGTTTTAATTTTTAAAATTGCCACGAAGGTTGATGCTTCCTGATACGTTTCAAATGTATGTTTTTTGGGATAGCTTATTTGCAGTCTACGCTTTAAATTCTTGATACCAATACCAGCATTACTTTGTTTTTGAGTAGTATCAAAATTGTTATAGATTTCAAAATCTATAACGCCATGGAAAGAATTTAATTTAATGTGAACAAATGAATTTTCACGAAGATTTTCTACCCCGTGCTTAAATGCATTTTCAACTAGCACGATAAACATTAAAGGCATTACCTTTAATATAGCACCATCCATGTTTATATCGAACTTCACATCAACATTTTTATGATATCGAATTCGGTTCAGTGCTATAAAGTTTTCTAAATAGTCAATTTCATCAGTTAAGTTCACCAGATGCTTCCCTCCTTCATAAATGCTATAACGCATCAGATCAGATAGCTTAAGAATAAGAGCCTTTGCTTTAGCTTCATCCTTGCCCACTATTCCATAGAGATTATTCAGCATGTTAAAAAAGAAATGAGGATTCACCTGATTTTGTAAATGTAACAGTTCAATTTTTTTCTTCTCATTCTTTAAAACAGCTAAGGATTTTAACTGAATAGCGAGCCAGCCAATTCCTACTGACAGAATGATCGCATAATATATAAGTACTCCAAAACTAAACGCTGTAGGATAACCTTCGAGAAATACCACTGAATTTTTTCCAAGAAATAAGATTTGGTAAGTAACCATACTTATAGGAATCAGTATCGATAATACTGTAAAAAATTTAATAATAAACCAACGATTATTTTTGAAGATAGCAATCATACTGCAAGATAATCAGATTGGAAGTAGTGATGATAAAATAGTGATGAAATAACGGAGGGCAAGTATAAAATAGTCCTTGGTAGGTGTAAATGGTTTTGAACATATCTCAAATGCTTTTGGTATCTAAAAAAAAGAGCTTCAACACCTTTTTTTGGGTAACATCAATTTGCTAATCAAATTTGACACCAGAAAAGTTTAACAAATTTAAATCAAATGAAAACAACCATTGTAACGTATTTCAAGCATTTAGGATTTACTATTTTAATACTGCTATTAATTCTTATCCCCATAGGAATATCTGAAGGTGCTCAATTAAGTTACGGACATGATCCGTTAAGCCTTAACCTTGATGGAGAAGGTCCGTATGCATTTTTCAAAAATGATAGCATGATCACCGTAAAATATATCAAAGGTGATAAAGAACATGGATTTTATTTAAATGAAAAAGAATATCCTATACATGACACGATCCCTTCGGAGATATATTTTCCATTAGATGCTACAAGCTTCAATGTATCAATTAGACCAAATTTTGAATCTCCAAAAAGTATTTACAACGATAGTAATAAGATTCTAGCTATTTCAGATATAGAAAGTGGATTTAAAACATTTAGAGATTTTCTAATTAAAAATAATGTGATTGATACCACCTTAAACTGGACTTTCGGAAAAAATCATCTCGTGCTTTTAGGTGATTTTGTAGACAGAGGTTTTTCCACTACACAAGTATTGTGGTTTATTTATAAATTAGAACAAGAAGCAAAAATCCAAGGAGGTAAAGTTCACTTTATATTAGGCAATCATGAATTGAAAAATATGTACGGTGATTACCAAGCTGCCTCTTTAAAATACACATTTGTTGCTTCAATGATTGGTAAAACCCAAGCTGATCTCTACAGCAAAAATTCAGTGTTAGGGAAATGGTTATCCAGTAAAAATGTTATAGAATCTATCAATGGGAATATTTTCGTTCATGGTGGTCTCCATCCCAAAATAGTCGATCTTGATATGTCTATTCCTCAAATAAACAGCTATATAAGATCCACTTATTATCATGCTCCCTACCCTAAAATTCATAAAGATGAAAAAGAATTATTGATTTCATCCAAAACAGGTGTTAGCTGGTATAGAGGTTACTTTAAAGATGACCTCAGCCAAGAAGAGATTGAACAACCCTTAAAAAAGTTTCAAGCCCAAGCTGTAATTGTAGGACACACTTTACAATTTCGTGTTGCAAGTTTCTATGAGAATAAAGTATATGGTATTGATGTAAAACACCCCAAAGATTACCATAAAAACTGGCCAAGTTATGATTCTGAAGGTTTACTAATCTCAAATAATGAATACTTTAGAGTTACGGCCGATGGAAAGATCAAAAAATTATGACCTTTGCGAATAATGCGTATCATCCCTATTTGATAAAGGCCTTATCTTTCTAACGACAAACACTTCCTTGGGAAACTACGCCACCCTTGTCTTTACATCTCAATTCAAAATTAGGGAGACACAATAATGGGGATCATATGCTGCTCCCTAAAGACTTTAAGAGAGCCAATAAATTGTTCATGCCAAATCCTCACCTAGAAGCAGCATGAACAATTTATGTCACATTATAATAGTTTCTGCTTTAGCATTTTCATATCCCCTCCCAATTTCTCTTCCAATACACGTGCATACACTTGTGTCGTAGTCAACTTTGAATGTCCCAATAATTTAGAAACGGTTTCTATAGGTACCCCATTAGCCAATGTTACCGTAGTGGCAAACGTATGCCGCGCGATATGAAAAGTCAAAGGCTTATAAATTTCTGTCAAGTCAGCAATTTCTTTTAAATAGGCATTTAGATTTTGATTAGACATTTTTGGAAATAACGACGCTTCTTGATATACTCCCACCTTACTACCACTGTATTTTTGAATCAACTCCAACGCTTTAGGGAGTAGCGGTATTTTCACCGGTGTTTTCGTTTTTTGTCGTTGTGTAAATACCCAAGGCGTATCATCTATCCCCAAAACCACATGCTTATGTTGTAACCGCATCATATCACCATACGCTATTCCCGTATAACAACTAAATACAAAAAAGTCACGTACGGTTTCCAAACGCTTGATAGGCGTCGTAAAGTTTTCAATTCGTTCCAATTCCTCCTGCGTTAAAAATGCTCGCTCTTTCTTCTCCGTTTTACATTTGTACTTAATAAACGGATCTCGCTCCAACCATTCATTATGAAACGCCAACGTCACTAATTTTCGTAAACGCTGTAGATGTTTCATGATGGTATTGTTACTGATCTTCATTTGCCTTTGTTCGCTCACTACCGCTCTCAGAAAAGCTTCAAACTGTACAATAAAGGAGTAATTCAGTTCGCTTAGAAAGATATCTTCCCGCTTTAACTTTTCCCGCACAAACTTTCGAATATAGCGTTGACTGGTTTGGTAGTGACGCAAGGTATGCGGATGCAAGACCCCCTGCATAGCATCCGTATGATATTCCATAATATCCTCCAAAGAATATTGTTTCTTAACCGTTCCTAAAAAATGTGCTTTGATCAATTCTCCAGTGACGGGTGTAGGCGTTTGCCGTAACTCTTTATAAAGTTGAAATAACTCAGCATATGTCTCATCTAAGAACGCATTGAGATCTTGGTTCATTGGATCTTTACCCTTAGACCGTTGTAATTTCCCATCCCAAAGTTGGGTTTTTACTTTTCTTTTTAAACTAAAATTGGTGATTTGCCCTGTGACCGTAAGTCTAGCATAGATGACATTTTCAGATTTGGAAGTAGCTCGTGCCCGGTTAATCCAAAATAAAATGCCAAAGGTTTCTGAAGTACGCATAAAGTTCGTTTTAAAAATTAAACAATTATTTCCAACGAAAGTCAAATCAATATGCAATCCTCAAAGAAAAAAGCTTGAAATACGATACGCTAAAAAGAGCGTTTTCAAACTTCCAGCCTTAAATTACAGTTTTTATTTTTATCACCGACAACACCCTCTTTTTTTAACAAATTATACACTCCTTTACAAAGAAGGATACAGAATTCGGATCCAAACGGATTCAGGAAATCGTCAATCATTTTATTTTCACCGTCAATCATTTTTAAAAAATGCAAAATTTTGTTTTACAACAACTTATAATAAAAAATTTAAGTTATCGTCAATCGTTTTTCATAAAAAATATTTTGATTGACAAAATGCACTGGTATTATTTACCTTTAAATGATATCAAACGAACGTAATAAAAATAAAAAAGCCTGTAAATCAATAATTTACAGGCTTTCTGGTTGTATTTAAAATACGAAAAGTGATCGCGACAGGATTCGAACCTGTGACCGTCTGCTTAGAAGGCAGATGCTCTATCCAGCTGAGCTACGCGACCAGTATTTCATTTTTTGTCGGGGTGGCAGGATTCGAACCTGCGACCTCCTGCTCCCAAAGCAGGCGCGATAACCGGGCTACGCTACACCCCGATTGGTTATCTAATTAAGATAATGCGGAGAGACTGGGATTCGAACCCAGGGACCAGAAACCCGGTCACAGCTTAGCAGGCTGCTGCATTACCACTCTGCCACCTCTCCTTTTTGTCAGTACTTATCGGTACGTGCAATTCTCAAATTGCGGATGCAAATGTAGGAGATCATTTTATAGAACGCAACATTTTTTTAGACTTTTTTTAATTATTTTTTGATGTTTTTTCTATCCCCATGACTCCCAATTAAATACTACTCCGGATACTCTATTCTTAAATGATAGATATTCACCAATTTTTGCTTGAGAACCTTTTTTATCTTTTCAATTTCTTTGAATGTTATGTCGGCATTTAGAAACTGATCTTCGTCCATTTGTTTATCAATAATCTTTTCAACAAAACTATCAATCACCGGATACGTAGGATTTTTCAAACTTTTGGATGCAGCTTCCACTGAATCTGACATCATAAGAATAGCTGTCTCCTTTGAGAATGGAATTGGACCAGGATATCTAAAGTCTGCTTCGTTCACTTCTTCACCATCAATATCTTTCTGTTTTTTATAGAAATAATATACGAGTGAGGTTCCATGATGTACCCGTATAAAATCAATGATTCTATCTGGAAGATTGTTTTTCTTTGCCAATGTAATTCCATGAATTACATGATTTATAATAATCTCAGCACTTTCTTTAGGCTCAAGATCATCATGAGGATTTACCGACCCTTTTTGGTTTTCGGTAAAAAAAGTAGGGTTATTCATTTTTCCAATATCATGATACAATGCTCCAACACGAACAAGCATAGCATTTGCGCCTATTTCTATGGCTGCTGCTTCCGCCAAATTAGCTACTTGGAGGGAATGATGAAAAGTACCCGGAGCTTTCTCTGAGAGCTCTCTAAGAAGTTTTGAATTAGTATCAGAAAGTTCTAATAAAGAAACATCAGAATCTAGCTTAAAAAGCTTTTCATAAATATAAATCAATGATTGGGCAGAAACCACCGTAATTAATCCATTCAGTAAAAAATAACTAAATATCATCAAATTATCAGTCTTCAACTCCCCTTCTGTAATAATATAAAACGCAAAGTATGATACTAGATAAACTAACGTAATTTGCCCTACGGAAATGAATAAACTTGCTCTTTTGTATAATTCAGATACTGTAAGCATAGAAACAATTCCTGCAATAATTTGCAAATAGATGTATTCAAAACTATTGGGAACTACAAAACCTAGTAACAAGGTTGTGAGCACATGAACAAAAAGCCCAGTTCTAGCATCAAAAAATGCTTTTAAGACAATAGGCAAAATAGCCAAAGGAACTATGTATATAAATTGAGTATCATACCTTAATGCAAAAGTGGTTAAAAAAACCATGAATAAAATATTCAAAAATATAAAGGTGACCTTTGTATTGTTGATGTATATTTTATCTCGATATTTCTTAAGAAAAAGTAATAACATCAAAATGGTCAATGCTATCAACAAACCATACCCTACAATTACATAGGTATAGTTATTTTCATTCCAAAGCTGCGATTGATATTCCTGCTTCAAAGATTCGAGGATCGTATATTTTTCGCCCTCTACTACTTCTCCCTTTACAATAATTTTCTTTCCGCGATCTACAGTTCCTCTTGTATATGAAATCTTGCTTAAGGCCTCCTCCTTCGCTTTATTGGTGAAATTCTCATTCTTCTCAACATTTGGCACCAATTCTGGAAAAAGAAAATCATATACCTCATCTTTATAGACATCTAATGGAGATTTATTAAATGTATTTTTTACAAAAGCGTTCAGTTCATTTAACTTAAATAACTCTCTCGTTTCTATTTCACGAACTTGATTTCCTTCCTTAATAAGATTTATAGTCCCTTTTTCTTCCTTAGGAAAAGACACTACAACTCCTTTACTGTAAATTTCATCCAACTTCCTAAATAAGGTTGTTTTTAAAGAACTAGGAACCGAATCTGGAAAATGGTTATCATAGCTATTCTCCAACGAGGCTTTTACCTGTGGATAAACAGATTTATTAAAACTGTAATAAGGTAAAACGCTTTTTTCTACTTCATTTTTTTCCAGCTTTATCTCTTCATCACTTTTATGAATAGGAAAGTCAAATGGTGCATATAGATTTTCATATTGCCAAGGTTTTCCTTTTTGAAACTCGTATTTAAATTTTCCACCGCGCGGAAAAAGATAGAGTAAGGCCAAAATCATGGAGAAATACAAAATGATTTTGTAAACGAGCGACTGATTTTTATAAATATTATCTAATATTTTCTTCATTGAGTGTGAGAATGAAATCCAAAAATAACAAATTCACTTCGCAAAGCAGCGTTCAAAAAAGGATTATTGTTGAAGAGGTTCTCTTAAATTTTAATTAAATTCGCATAACCGAAAATTTATATTAAAATGAATAAAGAAGTTGTCATAGTTGCTGCAACCAGAACTCCTATTGGAAGTTTTATGGGTGCATTGTCTAGTGTTCCTGCTCCAAAATTGGGTGCGGCAGCAATCAAAGGTGCTTTAGATAAAATAAATTTAGATCCGTCTTTGATAGACGAAGTATTGATGGGAAATGTTGTACAAGCTGGTGTAGGCCAAGCTCCGGCAAGGCAAGCGGCTATTTTTGCAGGAATTCCAAATACCGTTCCTTGTACCACAGTAAACAAAGTTTGTTCTAGCGGAATGAAAGCTATTATGCAAGGTGCGCAAGCAATAGCCCTTGGAGATGCTGAAATTATTGTAGCCGGAGGAATGGAAAACATGAGTATGATTCCGCATTATGCTTACATGAGAAATGCTACCAAGTTTGGACCTGCAACTCTTATTGACGGACTTCAAAAAGACGGTTTGATTGACGCTTACAGTAATGATATTATGGGACTTTGTGCTGAATCATGCGCAGAGAAATATGAATTTTCCAGAGAAGATCAAGATGCATTTGCTATTGAATCTTATACCCGTTCCGCAAAATCTTGGGAAACCGGCAAATTCGCTAATGAAATTGTTCCGGTAGAAGTTCCTCAAAGACGTGGAGAACCTATTTTTGTTTCAGAAGATGAAGAATACAAAAATGTAAAAATGGACAAAATTGCTGCTCTACGCCCAGCTTTTAAAAAAGATGGAACCGTAACGGCGGCAAATGCTTCTACAATTAATGATGGTGCCGCAGCGGTAATTTTAATGTCTAAAGAAAAAGCAACCGCATTAAACCTTCAACCAATTGCTATCATAAAGTCGTATGCTGATGCTGCTCATGAACCTGAATGGTTTACTACCGCTCCAGCAAAAGCGCTTCCAAAGGCTTTGAACAAAGCAGGAATGGCTATTGATAAGGTAGATTATTTTGAATTTAATGAAGCTTTTTCGGTTGTTGGATTGGCCAATACCAAAATTTTAGATTTAGATCCTGCCAAAGTTAATGTAAATGGTGGTGCTGTTTCCCTTGGTCATCCATTAGGATGTTCAGGAGCAAGAATTATTGTTACACTATTGAATGTATTGGAGCAAAACAATGGGAAAATTGGTGCTGCAGCTATTTGTAATGGTGGTGGTGGTGCTTCAGCCATGATAGTTGAAAAAGTTTAGTTATTTTTGATTTAAAATAAGATCTATAGAAAATCTGTTTTATCTAAATTGGTATTAGAAAATTCGGTTTTCAAGTTTAAGAAGAATACATGCAATACGGAATTTGTAATCTAAGTATCGTCCCGGTAAGATTTGAACCCACTGACAGTAGTGAAATGGTTTCTCAGCTTTTGTACGGTGAGCATTTTAAAGTGCTCGAAAAAAGAGCTAAATGGAGTAAAATACGTATTGCTTTTGATAAATATGAAGGTTGGATAGACAATAAGCAATACCTTGAGGTTGAGGAAGAAATTTATACAGATATTCATCATTCTACACCAAAATTTTCTTCAGATATCATTGAGTTTATAGAGCAAGAAAACAAGCAATTGCTTCATGTACCATTGGGCTCTGTTGTAAGCAGCGCAAAATATTTGAATGCAAATTTTGATGGCGAATTCATGCAAGGAGCTCATCCAAAAGAAAATTTGATAAGTACTGCTTATCGGTTTTTAAATGCACCATATTTATGGGGAGGAAAAACTCCGTTTGGGTTAGACTGTTCCGGTTTTACACAGATGGTGTATAAATTAAACGGCTATAAACTCTTAAGAGATGCTTCTCAGCAGGCCAAACAAGGTGAACCCTTGAGTTTTATTGAAGAAAGTGAACCAGGTGATCTAGCTTTTTTTGATAATAATGAAGGAAATATAATTCATGTGGGCATTATTATGCAAGATAATTACATCATTCATTCACATGGGAAAGTTCGAATTGACAGAATAGATCATTCAGGAATTTTCAATATTGATAGTCGAAAACATACACATAAACTTCGCGTGATAAAGAAAATCATATAATCACACTTGGAAAAATAAAAAAACGTACTCCATAAAAAAGCCTCAGTAAAAACTGAGGCTTTTCGCTATGTTCTATTTACGACGATTACTCGCCCAACATTCCTTTAACTTTTTGGAAATTTTCTGTATCTCCTAAAGCTCCATAGATGTTTTTCAATTGAGTAAGTACATCTTTGTTATCTGTACCGTTTTTCTCTATATATTTTTCAAGAACTTCAGTCGCTTTTACAAATAACGAATCTTTTTGCTCTTTTAATTGGTTGAATTTTTCAACATCTGCCTTTGTATTACCTAGAGCATTCATTTCTTCAACAAGAGAGTTTCCTTCATTAATATAAGTAGTAGAAAGATTCAATACTGCGTTTGTATATTCAGGCTTAATTTCAATTGCCTTTCTAAAAGCAGCTCTTGCACCTTCATAATCTTTTTGCTCCATGCTAACAACTCCTACATTGTACTGAATATCTGCATTGTCAGGAGCCATTTTTGATGCATCGCTCATCAATTCTTTGAATTTATCTTTATCACCCATTTGGTAATAAACATTTGCTTCACTAATGATTAAGTTAGCATCATCTGGATTCGCTTCTTTAGCTTCTGCAAAAGTTTCAAGAGCTTTTTCATTTTGTCCTTGTTGAACATATAATAAAGCCAAGTTTTTAATTACTTCAGATCTTTTTGATGGCAATACTTTATCTTCAGGATCAGTATACGTACCAGTCTTCACGCTAATATCTCTTGATGCTTTATCACCAAAAGCTTCTTGCTTTCCACTTTCTTTATTAGTTGCCAAATATTGAGTTTCTGTACCATCAAAATTGATATCTTTTAACTCCTCATAATATTTAATAGACTGATCGTAATCTTGACCTTGTAGTGCAATTACTGCAGCGTTAAATAACATCAAAGTATCTTTTGAGCTTAAACGGTATACTTTTTCAAAACCTTTATACGCAGCTTCATAATTTTTAGCTTTATATTCTTCGTTTGCAGCATTCAAAAGAACATTAGAACCGTCTGATTTTAATTGTTTTACTTCATCTGAGTATTTTGATTTACCGATTTCCTCTTCTAAAGCAATTAATTTATCAAAAGCAGTAGCCGCTTTATCCATATTTTCAAAAGTATTATCACCATTTTTAGCCAAATTGTAATACACCTGACCTTTTACGTAATAATATTTACTTTTTAACTTTTCATCTGCAGAAGCAATAGAACCTTCAGCACTATTTAAAGCAGTAATAGCTTCGCTGTATTCTCCTTTTTTAAAGGCTTTCTCAGCATCCTTAAGTTCATCTTTCTGTGCAAATGTAAGCATGCTGGAAGCTAACATTACTCCCATTAAAACTTTATTTCTCATTTCCTGTTTTAATTTAAAATTTATTGTTTGCTTAATTTTTAATTTTCAGTATCATTTGAATCAATAGCCGTGCCATCTGTTTGATCAGTTGCATTTTCATTAGAATCTGACATTTCTTCATCTTCCTCTTTCATTACTTTCGCAACTGCGGCGATAGAATCTTTCCCTTTGATATTGATAAGGCGAACTCCTTGTGTTGCTCTACCCATAATACGAAGATTTTCTAAAGCCATTCGAATAGCAATACCAGATTTATTGATGATCATCAAATCATCAGCATCTGTAACAGATTTGATAGCTACTAAACCTCCTGTTTTTTCGGTAATTGAAATAGTTTTAACTCCTTTACCTCCACGGTTGGTAATACGATAAACTGGTTCTCCATCTTCTGGATCATCAATATAAGTACGTTTACCATAACCATTTTCAGATACTACAAGAACAGTTTCTTCCTGAGCATTTTCAACAGCAATCATTCCTACTACTTCATCATTATCATCAGCTAAAGTAATACCGCGAACACCAGAAGCACTTCTACCCATTGGACGCGTTTTTTCTTCTTCAAAACGAATCGCTTTTCCAGATTTTACTGCCAACATAATTTGGCTATTTCCTGTGGTTAATTTAGCTTCTAATAGTTCATCACCTTCACGAACCGTAATAGCGTTAATACCATTTTGTCTTGGACGAGAATATGCTTCTAAAGATGTTTTCTTAACTACACCTTTCTTTGTAGCCATCATTACATAATGACTATTAATGTATTCCTCATCTTTAAGATCTTGTGTACAGATGAAAGCTTTTACCTTATCATCCATTTCTATATTGATAAGGTTTTGAATTGCTCTACCTTTTGAAGTCTTACTTCCTTCAGGAATTTCGAAAACTCGCATCCAGAAACATTTTCCTTTTTGGGTAAAGAACAGCATGTATTGGTGGTTGGTACCTACAAACAAGTATTCTAGGAAATCTTCATTTCTCGTTGTAGAGGCTTTTTGACCAACTCCTCCTCTATTTTGAGTTTTGTATTCAGATAAAGGAGTTCTTTTGATGTATCCTGCATGAGAAATGGTAATTACCACTTGCTCATCCGGAATCATATCTTCCATACTTAAATCACCACCAGCGTACTCAATTTGAGTTCTTCTTGGATCTCCATATTTATCTTTTACTTCAAGAAGTTCTGTTTTTATGATATCCATTCTACGCTCTTTACGTGCTAAGATATCTTTACAGTCTTCTATGAATTTTTGAATTTCTTCGTATTCAGTACGTAATTTATCTTGTTCTAGTCCTGTTAATTGTCTCAATCGCATTTCTACAATTGCACGTGCTTGAACTTCTGATAAACTGAAACGTTCTTTTAATTTGTTACGAGCTTCTTCTGGACTAGCAGAACCTCTGATAATAGCTATTACTTCATCTATATTATCAGAAGCAATAATCAACCCTTCTAAAATGTGAGCTCTTTCTTCTGCTTTGCGAAGTTCGTACTCGGTTCTTCTTACTACAACTTCATGTCTGTGTTCCACAAAATGATAAATCATATCTTTTAGATTTAACATTTGTGGTCTTCCTTTTACTAAGGCAATATTATTTACACTGAAAGAAGATTGAAGTGCGGTGTATTTATAAAGAAGATTTAAAACGATATTAGGAATTGCATCGCGCTTTAAAACATAAACGATGCGCATACCTTTTCTATCAGACTCATCACGAATCGTAGAAATACCATCAATTTTTTTATCGTTTACCATATCAGCAGTCTTCTTAATCATGTCTGCTTTATTTACTTGATATGGAATTTCTGTAACAACAATACATTCCTTACCGTGAACCTCCTCAAAAGAAGCCTTTGCACGGATAACTACACGACCACGACCAGTTTTGAATGCTTCTCTTACTCCATCGTACCCATAAATAGTACCTCCTGTAGGAAAATCTGGAGCTTTAACGTATTCAATTAACTCATCAATTTCAATGTCGTTATTCTCAATATATGCAATGGTACCATCAACTACTTCTGTTAAGTTGTGTGGTGGCATATTGGTCGCCATACCTACCGCAATACCAGAAGCTCCATTTACCAATAAATTAGGAACTCTTGTTGGTAAAACCGTTGGTTCTTTTAGCGTATCATCAAAATTTAATTGATGGTCTACTGTCTCTTTGTCAATATCTGCCATCATGTCCTCTGCAATCTTACGCATACGAGCTTCCGTATAACGCATTGCTGCAGGACTATCTCCATCTACAGAACCAAAGTTACCCTGACCATCTACTAACATGTAACGAAGACTCCATTCTTGCGCCATACGCACCATGGTGTCATATACTGAACTATCACCGTGTGGGTGATATTTACCTAAAACTTCACCTACAATTCTAGCGGATTTTTTATAAGATCTGTTACTAAGAACACCTAGTTCGTACATTCCAAATAAAACCCTTCTATGTACAGGCTTAAGACCATCTCTAACGTCTGGTAATGCCCTAGAAACAATAACTGACATCGAATAATCGATGTAAGCAGATTTCATTTCATCTTCAATATTAATAGGAATCAGTTTTTCTCCTTCTGCCATATTTAATAGTTTATTTTACTCTAATTTCAAATCGAGCTAATATACGGTTTTTATCGGCTTTTGATGGCATTAAAAATGCAATTTTTACCATATTTATTAACAGTTAAAATAGGCCTAGCAGTTAATAAAACCCTGTTAAGGCTATTGCATTTCTGTATATTTTTTCGTCAATTAGCGTATACAAGTTACAAAAGGGGTATAGTTATTGCCATTATATCTTTACATTTACTAACTTTAATGTTGAAAGGAGTATTATATGGATGACAATTTTTCACCGAGAGTAAAAGATGTAATTGCTTACAGTAAAGAAGAAGCCTTACGACTAGGCCATGACTTTATTGGAACTGAACATCTGATGCTAGGTCTGTTGAGAGACGGCAATGGTAAAGCCATCAACATTCTGCATGCTCTTGATATTGATTTAGATTTATTAAGAAGGAAAGTAGAAATCTTGAGCCCAGCTAACCCAAGCTTTGCTCAAGCTCAAAATAAACAGAACCTACATCTTACAAGGCAAGCAGAAAGAGCCTTAAAAACCACATTTTTAGAAGCTAAACTTTTCCAAAGTTCTTCTATAAACACAGCCCACTTATTACTTTGTATTCTAAGGAACGAGAATGATCCTACTACAAAGCTTTTAAATAAGTTAAGGGTTGATTATGATAACGTTAAAGAACAATTTAAGCTTATGATAACAAGCGATGACGATTATATAGACTCTCCATCAGCGGAATCTTTTTCTGATGATGCAGGCTCCGATGATCTTTCAAGAGAGAATCCATTTAATGGAGGAAACTCTGGGAGCGGAGCGTCTAAAACAAACAAAAAATCTAAAACTCCTGTTTTAGATAATTTTGGTAGAGATCTTACACAACTTGCAGAAGAGGGAAAACTGGACCCTGTAGTTGGTAGAGAAAAAGAAATTGAACGTGTTTCTCAAATTCTTAGTAGAAGGAAGAAAAACAATCCACTACTTATTGGCGAACCAGGTGTTGGTAAAAGTGCCATTGCTGAAGGTTTGGCTTTGAGAATCATCAAGAAAAAAGTTTCCAGAATTCTTTATAACAAACGTGTAGTAACGCTAGATCTTGCTTCATTAGTTGCAGGAACTAAATACCGTGGACAGTTTGAAGAAAGAATGAAAGCTGTGATGAACGAACTTGAAAAGAATGATGATTTGATTCTTTTCATTGATGAAATTCATACCATTGTTGGTGCCGGTGGAGCAACAGGAAGTTTAGATGCTTCAAACATGTTTAAACCAGCTCTTGCAAGAGGTGAAATTCAATGTATTGGTGCTACTACCTTAGATGAGTACAGACAATATATAGAAAAAGATGGTGCTTTAGAAAGACGTTTTCAAAAAGTAATTGTAGAACCTACAACTGTTGAAGAAACTGTTCAAATTCTACATAACATCAAAGAAAAATACGAAGAGCATCACAATGTACTTTATACAGACGAAGCAATTGAAGCTTGTGTTAAATTAACCAACAGGTATTTAACAGATAGATTCCTTCCGGACAAAGCTATTGATGCCTTAGACGAAGCTGGTTCTAGAGTTCACATCACTAACATGGATGTACCAAAACAAATTTTGGAACTGGAAAAGAAACTTGAAGAAGTTAAAGAGCTTAAAAATACTGTTGTTAAAAAGCAAAAGTATGAAGAAGCCGCTCGTCTGAGAGATGATGAAAAACGTCTGGAAAAAGAGCTTTTAGTAGCTCAAGAAAAATGGGAAGAAGAATCTAAACTTCATAAAGAAACAGTTTCCGAGGATAATGTTGCCGACGTGGTTTCTATGATGAGTGGAATTCCTGTAAATAGAATTGCTCAAAAAGAAATTAACAAGCTTGCTAAATTACCAGAACTTATCAAAGGAAAAGTGATTGGTCAAGATGAAGCTGTAAATAAAGTAGCTAAAGCTATTCAGCGTAACCGCGCAGGATTAAAAGATCCTAACAAGCCAATTGGTTCTTTTATTTTCCTAGGTCAAACTGGGGTTGGTAAAACGCAATTAGCTAAAATTCTGGCAAAAGAATTATTTGATTCTGAAGATGCTTTAGTTAGAATTGACATGAGTGAATACATGGAAAAATTCGCTATTTCTAGATTAGTTGGAGCACCTCCAGGATATGTAGGTTACGAAGAAGGTGGACAGTTAACAGAAAAAGTTAGAAGAAAACCATATTCTGTTGTATTACTTGATGAGGTTGAAAAGGCACACCCAGATATTTTCAACATGATGCTTCAAGTTTTAGACGACGGATTTTTAACTGACAGCCTTGGACGGAAAATCGATTTTAGAAATACAATTATTATTATGACTTCTAACATCGGAGCGCGTCAATTAAAAGATTTTGGTCAAGGAGTTGGTTTTGGAACTTCCGCAAAAGTTGCACAAGCTGATGCTCATCAAAAAAGTGTAATTGAAAATGCTTTGAAGAAAGCCTTTGCACCTGAATTCTTAAACCGAATTGATGATGTAGTTGTGTTCAATGCACTAGAAAAAGAAGACATCTTCAAAATTATTGATATTGAATTAGTAAAACTTTTTGCTCGTATCGAAGATTTAGGATACAACCTAACACTTACAGATAAAGCAAAAGATTACATTGCAGAAAAAGGTTTTGATAAACAATATGGTGCTAGACCTTTAAAAAGAGCAATTCAGAAATATATTGAAGATGCACTCGCTGAAGAAATTGTTTCTTCAAAATTAGACGAAGGAGATAAAATTTTAATGGATTTAGCCGAAGGTGAAGACGAATTAACAATCTCTATCACCAAGGCAGAGAAATCTTCTTAAGATAATCATTTTATATAATATTAGAAAAGGTGAACAGAAATGTTCGCCTTTTTTATTTCATACATCATTCATATTTACAATAATTTGAAGCTCAAAATCAAATATTTATAATAATCCATACAAATACTTCTCATAATTACCGATTCAAATTTTAATTGCTAGTTTTGCAAACTTTATCACAAAACACTTTAGAAACACATGCAAAAGATCTTCAACCTGTTTGATTTTAAGCAAAAAGTAAATTATAGAAACGAAATTCTAGCTGGCTTAACAGTTGCCATGACCATGATTCCTGAATCATTATCATTTGCTATTTTGGCAGGATTTCCACCCTTGGTTGGTTTGTATGCCGCCTTTATCATGGGCTTAATAACAGCTATATTTGGTGGTCGTCCCGGACTTATTTCTGGTGGAGCCGGAGCTACGGTCGTTGTGCTTATTGCACTCATGCAGTCACACGGACTAGAATATGTTTTTGGAGCAGTTGCCATTGCTGGCGTTATCCAAATTATCGTTGGACTCTTCAAACTTGGTAAGTTCATTCGATTGGTTCCGCAGCCTGTGATGTTTGGTTTCGTAAATGGTCTAGCAGTTATCATTTTTATGTCACAATTAGAACAATTTAAGACGATTATTAATGGCGAACATGTTTGGATTTCCGGCACACCGTTATACATCATGGGCGCTTTAGTTGCTTTAACCATAGCCATAATTGTTATCTTGCCAAGATTCACTAAAGTAGTTCCACCTTCTTTAGTTGCAATCGTTGTGGTATTTGCTTTGGTATATTTTTTCAATATTGAAACAAAACAGGTAGTAGATATTGCCTCCATTAGCGGAAGCTTACCACCTTTTCATATCCCAAAAATTCCTTTCACATTAGAAACCTTAAAAATTATTCTTCCATATGGTTTAATCATGGCAGCAGTTGGTTTAACTGAAGGACTTTTAACGCTCAATTTGGTTGATGAAATTACTGGAACAAAAGGACGTAGTAATCGTGAATGTATAGCTCAAGGAACTGCTAATATTGCCAACGGATTTTTCTATGGAATGGGTGGTTGCCCTATGATTGCTCAAACATTGGTAAACTTATCATCTGGAAGCCGTGCTCGCTTGTCGGGTATTATAGCTTCGTTAACCATTCTTACTATTATTTTAGTTGGTGCTCCTGTTATAGAACTTTTACCCATGGCCGCCTTAACAGGTGTAATGATCATGGTTGCTTTTGGAACTTTCGAATGGGCAAGTTTTAAAGCGATTACAAGAATGCCAAGACATGATATTTTTGTAATGTTGATCGTAACCTTAATTACCATCATTCTACATAATTTAGCGCTCGCTGTATTAGTCGGAGTTATTATTTCGGCATTGGTGTTCGCCTGGGACAATGCAAAACGTATTCGAGCACGTAAACATATTGATGAAAATGGTGTAAAACATTATGAAATTTACGGACCTCTTTTCTTTGGTTCAACAACTGCATTTCATGAGAAATTTGATATTGAAAATGATCCCGAAGAAGTTGTTATTGATTTTTCAGAAAGTAGAGTTGCTGACATGTCTGCCATTGAAGCATTGAACTCTATCACCGATAAATATCAAAAAGCAGGTAAAAAACTGCACCTAAAACATTTGAGTCAGGATTGTATTCAACTTATTAAAAATGCAGATAATTTAGTTGATGTTAATATTCTGGAAGATCCTACATACAGGGTTGTTACAGAAGACTAAACCACTCTGGACTCAAAGTCCAGAGGTTTGATAACACGAGGGACTA
>NZ_FPBK01000017.1 GCF_900116665.1 Pustulibacterium marinum
GTTCAGACAAGAATCACGTTCATTTTCTGTTACAGAGTGTTCCAACCTACAGTCCAACAAAGATTGCCAGAACAATTAAAAGTATCACTGCCCGTGAAATTTTCTCTCAAGCTCCAGGTGTAAAAAGAGCATTATGGGGTGGAGCTTTTTGGGGAAGTGGCTTTTATATTAATACTGTGGGACGGCATAGCAATGAGCAAGTAATAGCTGCATATGTGAAAAACCAAGGTTCTGAAAAGGATTATCAAGTTTTGCATAGAAATAATGACATACAATTAAATCTATTCTAAACTAATGCCTCGGGGCTTGCCCCGAGGATTATTTACGTATTTTCTAAATCGGTTTTTTATTTTTTTAGAGTAATGGAAAATTCTAAAAATCACTAGTTTTCAATACTGATTTTTTTATATTTGGCCTCATGAAAACAAAATGGTATTTAGGAACGGTACTTGCTATTCTCGCAATATGGGGAATAGTTCATAATCGTACCTCTTTACCAAACCAAGAGATTTTGGTAAGTTTTCATAACAATCAAATTTCAGAAGAAGATAGCAAAGAGGCTATTGGATTTATAGAGAGGGAACTAGCATTTTTAGATGCCTCTAATATTCAAATTCAGAAAGGTGAGGGGAATCAGTTAAAAATTAGCTATTACAGTAGTTTAGATATTGTTTCCATTCAGAGTTTATTAGCTAAATCTACGCAATTACAATTATCAACGAAAGTTTCTGAAGTTGGTTTTTCGACTAGAACACATTCTAAGAAGCAAAATATTTTTGAACTTGCTGTCTATGAAATTCAAAAATCTTCAAGTCAAAATACAGATTCTTCACAAAAGGCAACCATCATATCAAAACAAGATTATGATAGATCTACAAATTCTCATTTAACGTTATTCTTTAGTGATTTTGTAAATAGTTTTTCAAGTATATACAAAGATTCTTCAAGACATCTTTTTTTTGAAATACAATCTGTTTCTATACAGAGATTATACGAAATACCAGAAGTAAGAGCAGGACCTTCTCCTTCTATTTTCGCATAACAACACAACGTTTGACTATGCAAGTCTTACACAAAAAATCATACAAAAATTTATAATTGTCAAATCTGTAGGGAAATTATATATTTGCCCGATCTACAAAAATTGACCAATAAAAAAATAGAATAATGCAAAACAAAGGACTTATTAAGTTATTTGCTCTTTTATTTGGTATCGTAAGTATTTATCAATTATCGTTTACTTACATCACTAGTCAAAAAGAGAAGGAAGCAGCAGCTTATGCAGAAAGTAAAATTCCTAGTTCAGAGGAAGATTACGTTGCAAAAAGAGAAACAGAAGAAGCTAGTTATTTAGATTCTTTAAAGAAAGAAGAAGTTTATCTAGGATATACCTTTAGCGAGGTTCAAGATAAACAATTGAACAAGGGGCTTGACCTTAAAGGAGGTATCAATGTAATTCTTCAAATATCTGTTAAAGATATTCTTAGAGGATTGGCAAATGATTCTCAAAATGTAACTTTTAACAAGGCACTTGTGGCTGCTGATAGTGTTTCTAAAAGTAGTGATGAGCCTTATTTAGATTTATTTTTCGACCAATTTGATCGTATTTCAAACGGACAAACAAAGTTGGCTTCTCCAGAGATTTTTTATAATAGATCTTTAGATGAAGACATTCAAATGGGAGAGGATGATAATGTAGTTAAAAATGTTCTTAGAACAAAAGTAAACGAGTCTATCACTTCTGCTTTTGAAGTATTACGTGAGCGTATTGATAAATTTGGTGTTACACAGCCAAACATTCAGCGTTTAGGAACTTCTGGAAGAATTTTGGTTGAATTGCCAGGAGCAAAGGATATTGAAAGAGCTAAGAAATTATTACAAAGTACAGCTCAATTAGAATTTTGGGAAACATATTCAAACCAAGATGTGATTCCATATTTGATTTCTGTAAACTCTAAGTTTCAAGAAATTGAAGAGGCTAAAAAAGCAACAACAGATACTACTTCTGTAGAAGAAGCAGGAGATGAGATTAATGATCTTTTAGCAAATACAGAAGAAGATTCATTACAGCAAAAAGCAAATCCATTATTTGAGAAATTGGGAATGTTCCAACAAAAATCAAATGTAATTGGAGTTACTTCGGTTAGAGATACAGCTGCTGTAAATAAATTATTGAACAGTAAAGAAGCGCAACGTTTAATTCCTTCAAATTTACAATTTGTAAGATTTGCTTGGAGTAAACCAGATACTGATACAGAGACTGTAAGTCTATACGCTTTAAAAGGAAATAGAAACAACAAGCCAGAAGTTGGTGGAGATGTTGTAGTAGACGCAAGTGATGATTTTGATCCAAATGGAAATCCTGAAGTGTCTATGAGAATGAACGGAGTAGGAGCAAAAGCATGGGAATCTTTAACAGGTAAGGTTTATGAAAACGGAACTGCAATTGCAATTGTTTTAGATAATACGGTTTATTCTGCACCAGGTGTAACTAGTGGACCAATTTCGGGAGGAGTTTCTTCTATTACAGGTCAGTTCACTATCAATGAAACTAAGGATTTAGCTAATATTTTAAGAGCTGGTAAATTACCTGCAAGAGCAAATATTATTCAATCAGAAGTTGTTGGGCCATCATTAGGTCAAGAAGCAATTAGCAATGGTTTTATGTCTTTCATGATTGCAATGGTAATTGTACTAGTATGGATGGTATTCTATTACGGTAAAGCCGGTATTTTCTCAGATATCGCTTTGATTTTCAACGTGCTTTTAATCTTTGGTGTGTTAGCAGGTTTAGGAGCTGTATTAACATTACCAGGTATTGCAGGTATCGTTTTAACTATTGGTATGGCGGTAGATGCAAACGTAATTATCTACGAGCGTATCAAGGAAGAAAGAGAAGCTGGAAAAGGGCTTTCGGAGGCTGTTAAAGATGGATTTAGTAATGCACTATCTTCAATTTTAGATGCGAACATTACCACAGGTTTAACGGCGATCATCTTATTAGTATTTGGTACAGGACCAATTCAAGGTTTTGCTACTACATTATTGATAGGTATTTTAACATCATTGTTTACTGCGATTTTCGTAACTAGAATTATGATTGAAGGTTACATTGGTAGTAACAAGCGTTCTTTAGATTTCTATACAGGTGCTACTAAAAACTTGTTTAGAAATATGAATGTAGATTTCTTAAGCAAGAGAAAAATTGCATACATTATTTCTGGAGTACTTATAGTTGTAGGTTTAATATCGTTATTTACCAAAGGATTAGATCAAGGTGTAGATTTCGTAGGTGGACGTACATACCAAATTAGATTTGAGCAACCTGTGAATGCTTCTGAAATTGCATCTGAATTGAAAGCTGTTTTCAATAGTGCAGAAGCAAAAACAATTGGTGACGATAGTCAAATTAAAGTAACTACTAAATATAAAGTAGACGAAGAAGGAACAGAAGTAGATGATGAAATTCAGCATAAATTGTTTGAATCTCTTCAAAAATATCTACCAGATGGAACTACTTACGAAGATTTCTCTTCACCAAATTCAGATAAGAAGATTGGAATTATGCAATCTATCAAAGTAGGACCAACCATTGCAGATGATATCAAGCAAAGTGCAATATGGGCGGTTTTAGGTTCATTAGCTGTAGTTTTCTTATATATCTTATTAAGATTCCAAAGATGGCAATTCTCTCTAGGTGCTGTAGCTGCAGTATTCCACGATGTATTGTTAGTATTAGGTGTTTTCTCTATTACCTATTCTTTCATGCCATTTAGTATGGAGGTTGACCAAGCATTCATTGCGGCTATCTTAACGGTAATTGGTTATTCCTTGAATGATACAGTAATTGTATTTGATAGAATTCGTGAAATTACATCCGAAAGAGGATGGAAAGGTGGTGAAAATGTGAACCAAGCTTTAAGTAGCACTTTGGGTAGAACATTGAACACCTCTTTAACTACATTGATTGTAATGATAGCTATCTTTATTTTTGGTGGTGATTCATTAAGAGGATTTATGTTTGCAATGATTGTTGGTATTGTTGTAGGTACATACTCTTCATTGTTCATTGCAACACCAATCATGTATGATACAATTGAAAATAAAGCAAAAAAGGCAAAAACTTCCGTTGAGCCTGAAGCTTAAAAGACAATTGATTATTTAAAAGAAAAGCCGCTATAAAGCGGCTTTTTTTATGTTTTAATTTAACTGATAGTTCAGCATCCAGTAGACACCGTATTTATCTTTACAGCGTGCATATAAAGCATTCCAGCTAGTTTTTTCTGGTTTTGTAATAGTTTGTCCTTCCGAAGTGAATTTATCGAATAGCGAAGTTAATTCTTCCTCAGATTCCAAAGCTACCGACATCTGCACTTGATTTCCTGAATTTAACGGAGTGTCTGGCGCAGCATCATATGCCATGATATGAATTCCTTTTCCTTTGAGCTCTGCGTGTTGTAGTTTATTACGGTAATCTTCAGGAATATCTATAGATGCATTTTCATAGGTCTGTTGGTTTACAATTTTTGCATTAAAGCAATCTCTGTAATACGATAGTGCTTCTTGGCATTCTCCTCTAAACGTTAGATATGGCTGTACTTGTTTCATAACTTAATTTTTTTTGTTTTTCTAAAGCTATGATTTATGAAATGGAAAGTGGGTTAAAATCTGGTTAAGCTCATTTTAAAGGTTGTTAATAATTAAGTGTAAAATTTACACATATTTTGTTTGAATTCATTTAGAAATATTCGAAATTGCCCTATCTTTAAGTCATGTTTAAAATAATTGACTCTAAAGTATGATTTTGGAATATTTTTAGTTTCATTTATCATAAATCAATAAAGCAAACTTCTAATCAAATGAGAAAAATACTTTTAGCTTCTATCGTTGTTTTATCAGTTCTAGCATGTGATAAGGCTTCAAAATCAGAAGCGGTTCCAGTTGATAATGGTGCTATCTCTTACTTTCAATTAGACCAAGTAAAACTTTTAAAGAGTCCTTTTAAAAATGCAGAGGAATTAGATATAAAATATCTTTTGGAATTAGAACCAGATAGATTATTAGCTCCGTTTTTGAGAGAGGCAGGTTTAGAACCTAAAGCCGAAAGTTATCCTAATTGGGAGAATACTGGTTTAGACGGTCACATAGGTGGACATTATGTTTCTGCTTTATCTCTCATGTATGCTTCCACTGGTAATTCTACTATCAAAGAACGTTTAGATTATATGTTAGCGGAACTAAAACGTTGTCAGGATGCAAATGGTAATGGTTACATTGGTGGTGTTCCTGGCGGAAGTGCCATGTGGAAAGAAATTAAAGAAGGAAATATTCGTGCCGGTGGATTCAGTTTAAACGATAAATGGGTTCCATTATATAATATCCACAAGACATATTCGGGGCTTCGAGATGCTTATCTATATACAGGAAGCCAGGAAGCTAAAGAAATGCTTATCAAGTTTACAGATTGGATGATAGCAATTGTTTCTGATCTTTCAGATGAACAAATTCAGGAATTATTGATTAGTGAACATGGCGGTTTAAATGAAGTTTTTGCAGATGTTGCTGCTATTACAGGAAGTGATAAATATCTGAAATTAGCAAAGCAATTCTCTCATAAAGAGATTTTAGATCCATTATTGAATCATGAAGATAAATTAACTGGTATGCACGCCAATACTCAAATTCCAAAAGTAATTGGGTTTGAACGTATCGCAGAAATAGATGGAGATACAGCTTGGTCTAATGCAGCTAACTATTTTTGGGATGATGTAGTGAATAAGCGATCTGTAGTTATTGGAGGAAATAGTGCGTATGAGCATTTTCACCCTACCAATGATTTTACAAAAATGATTATGGGTACGCAAGGTCCTGAAACTTGTAATACTTACAACATGTTAAAGCTAACTAAGATGTTGTATCAAGATCATGGAACCGAAAATTACATGGAGTATTATGAGCAGGCTTTGTACAATCATATTTTATCTACACAAGATCCTGAAACAGGTGGTTTGGTCTATTTTACACAAATGCGTCCAGGACATTACAGAGTGTATTCGCAGCCGCAAACCAGCTTTTGGTGTTGTGTAGGTTCAGGGATTGAAAATCACGCCAAATATGGTGAAATGATTTATGCACATACCGATAAGTCATTGATTGTAAATCTGTTTATTCCTTCTTCATTACAATGGAAAGATAAAGGGGTTACTTTGATACAGGAAAATTCATTTCCGCAGGAAGCAGCAACATATTTTACGGTGAATACTGATTCTGTAAGTGAATTCACACTAAGATTACGCAATCCAAAATGGACTCAAGGTAAAGCTTCAGTTACTGTAAACGGAGAAACTTTAGAAGATTTGGATACAACACAAGGATACATTGCTATTCACAGAAAATGGAATAATGGCGATAAAATAACTTTTGATTTACCAATGAATTTGAAAGCTGTACAAATGCCAGATGATTCCAATTATTTTGCATACATGTATGGTCCTATAGTTTTAGCCGCAAAAACGGGAACTGATCATTTAGATGGTTTGTTTGCAGATGCCAGTAGAGGAGGGCATATTGCTCATGGAGAAATTGTTCCATTGAACGAAATTCCAACAATTGTTTCAAAACCAAATGAGCTTACCTCAAAAGTTTCTAAGGTGAAAGACGAACCTTTACATTTTAAATTAGGAAGTCTTTTTCCAGAAGAAAAGTATACAGATAGCTTAGAGTTGATACCTTTTTATCAACTACACGAAGCTAGATACATGATTTATTTTCCACAGGCTACTCAAGAAGGTTTGAAGGAAATGCAAGAAAAATTAGAAGCTCAAGAAGCTGCTGAACGTATTTTAGAAGAAAAATCAGAAGATGTTGTGCTTTCAGGAGAACAGCAACCAGAGTCAGATCATTTTATAAAACAAGATGGAACTTGGACAGGATATGATTACGAACAACATTTTAGAGAAGGTTCTGGGTGGTTTAGTTATCAGATGAAAAATACAGCTAAAAAAGGTAAGTATGTATATGTTCAATATTTAGATGTAGATAAATTAAGAGCGTGTGATATTTTTATAAATGGAAAAAAATTAGAGCATATAACTTCTAACGGAGATGATGGTAAAACCTTAAAAACCATAACCGTTGAAATTCCCGATAGTTTAAAAGATAGCAAAGAATTTACTGTAAAGATTACAGCAGCGAATAATTTATGGATGCCAAAAATTGTTCAAGTAAGAGTCCTTAATACCAGGTTATAGGTATAATTTGTTTGTTTTAAAATGAAAAGGTTAGCCATTTGGCTAACCTTTTTTATTATTAGAAAGTAGAAAAATTAGTTATAGTTTTTCTACTTTAATGTAGTTCATAGAAGTGTTTACTTTTATAGCATCTAAATCAGCTTTTTTAAGTTTTTGCCAATCATTGGTAGCATTTATTCTTAGCTGGTTATTATTTATTTTAATGTCAATTGGCATTTCAAAATTTGACACATCTGTTTTCCAACGATACAATACGCTTTTTCCATCTTTTTTCAGTTCCAGAACAGGAATGGTAGTATATCTTAAATATTGATCAAAGATTGGCTTTAGATTTAAATTAGTTTCTGCTTCAAAGAAATCTACTACATCTTTTGTTTCTATTTGTTGATGCTTGAAATGTAATGAATAATCTTTCAGCAGTTTCCACCATTTATCATCATCATTTACCACATGTCTAAGCGTATTTAGCATGTTGGCACCTTTGAAATACATGTCTCCACTTCCTTCTTTATTTACGCCATAATCTCCTATGATTGGAGCATTATTTCTAATGTTTCTACGAAGTCCGTACACATATTTCATTGCATCTTCATAACCCCATTCACATTCTGTATAAACAACTTCAGTATACGTAGTGAAGGCTTCATGAATCCACATATCAGCAATATCTTTGGAGGTAATACTGTTGCCAAACCATTCATGACCCGTTTCATGAATAATGATATAATCCCATTTAAGTCCGGGACCATTTCCGGAAAGGTCGGTACCCAAATATCCTTTCATGTATTTGTTTCCGTAAGCTACCGCACTTTGATGTTCCATACCCAAAAACGGAGTTTCAACCAATTTATAGCTATCTTCTTTAAAAGGATATTCCCCAAAATGCTCCTGAAAACAATCCATCATTGGTTCCACTTCTTTAAACTGAATTTTCGCTTTTTCAAGATTTTCTCTTAAAACATAAAAGTCTGTATCCAAGCCCTTGTAATTTTCTCCAAAATGTACATAGTCACCAATATTAAGTGAAACATCGTAAGAGTTTATAGGATTGATTACTTTCCAATGCCATTTGGTATAGCCGTCTCCAAGGTCTTCCGAACCTTGTAAACGTCCGTTTGAAACGTCCATAATACCATTCGGCACCGAAACTAAAATATCCATTCCATGATCTGGCTCATCAGATTGATGATCTTTCACAGGCCACCAAACACTAGCTCCCAACCCTTGGCAAGCAGTAGCAATCCATGGTTGGCCGCTTTCACTAGTTTTGTATACAAAACCTCCATCCCAAGGAGCATTTTTAGCAACTTTTGGATTACCTGAATAGTAAAACTGAATTTCTTCTGAGGTGTTTTCTTTTAATGGATTTGAAAAGTCGATAAAAACAGCATTGAACTCTCTGCGATATGGCAACGTTTTTCCTTTATAAACAATAGAATCAACTTGCAAGTTTTCAAATAAATCAATTTGAATAGTTTCTAAGTCTTCTTGTGGAATGAATTTAATAGTGTTTGAGCCGCTTATGTATTGTTTTTCCGGCTCTACTTTAACATCTAAAGTGTAGTGTTGCACATCAAAATTACGCTCTTTACGTAACGAACCTCTTAAAGTATCGGCTTTGGTATAGGTTGGTTTTTCTTTTAAAAGTTGAGCATTTAATGCAGCCGAACTAATTAAAAATAGGCTGATAAAAAGTAGTTTTTTCATTCCTTGAAGATTGATATTAAGGTATAATTACAAATATAACATTAAAATGGAGCTTTTTGAATCAGCGTGATTTCTTCTCTGCTAACTGGATGTTGAAACGTGATTTCTTCGGCATGTAAATGTAATCTATTAGCTTTGGTTCCGTATAAATCATCTCCAACAATAGCGCAATTGAGTCCGTTAACGTGCGCGGAGTGCACTCGTAATTGATGTGTTCTTCCTGTAATAGGAAAAAAGTGAATGCGAGTTTGGTTTTCAGTTTTCGAAACTACTTTAAACTTTGTTTTGGCAGGTTTTCCGTGTTCGTAGCAAACTAATTGCATCGGTCTGTTATCAAGATCTACGCGCAGAGGTAATTCAATAATCCCTTTTTCTTGCGTAATTTTTCCGTTCAGCAGCGCCACATATCGCTTTTTAATAGAACGCTTAATGAATTGCGACTGTAAGTTTTTATAAACCGATTCATTTTTTGCGAGTAACATAATTCCTGAAGTCGACATATCTAAACGATGTACTATGAGTGGTCCGGTAGCCTCTGGATAGCGTTCTTTGATAAAAGTATAAACGGATTCTTTAATTGTTTTTCCAGGAACTGAAAGCATTTCTTCCGGTTTGTTCACAGCGAGCATGTATTCGTCCTCAAAAATAATTTCTAAAGGAGCCGTTTTTACAGCCTCTTGAATAGGATTTTTAGCTACTTGAATTCCTTCCAACATATGTCCCAAAATAGGTTCACACTTGCTACGACACGATGGATAGAATTGTTGGTGTTTGCGCACTTCTGATTTTGGAGAAGCTCCCCACCAAAACTCAGCCATGGCAATCGGTTTTAAGTTGTGTTGATAGGCGTATTGTAACAATTTTGGAGCTGCACATTCACCAGCAGCTGCAGGCGGATTGTTATCAAAAATTTCACCTACACTTTTTGTGTTTCCATTTGCATTTAAAAAAGTGTACTTATCAAATAAACGTTGTTGTAAAGCCGCAGATTTTTCTTTTCTCTCTTGTTTTATTCTTAAGATTTCGTTGTCAAAAACAGTCAACTTTTCACGTACTGTTTTTAAAGTTAATCGCCAATAGGTTTCCATTTTTTTGAGTAGAATTTTCTCTTGTCGGCTTTCTTCATCTAATTGAAGGTTGAACTTTTGAAATTCTGTTTCGTTTAAAGAAAGTTTGGCTTCTTTTCGTTTATGATCGCGTTCCTTTTTTAAGGTTTTGATACGCTTTTTTTGTTTCGAAATATCTTCAGTTGCTTCAATTTCAAGTTTAGCTACTTCTGATTTAGCCTCTAAATAGGCTGAAGAATTTTCGATAGCTTCCAAATCACTATTCAGAGCATTCACAATTTCTTCTTCCTGCTTGAAAAATCCATCTTTCTGTAACATATCAAACACAGGAGGAACAAAATACGAATGCAAATTTTCATCAGCCAACTTTCCAGAAAATGCAGCTAGAAATCCGATTTCATTTTCTGCATTTTCAACTACTAAAACACCAAACATTTTACCAATTACCAATCCTTTTTGAGTAGCATTTAATCCAAAATTGTGTTCAAAATCAGTTTGATTTTCTAAGTATTTCTGAACCTGATTTGACGCTAAAACACTTAATGGGTGTGGACTGTAATAGAATGGAAAAGTAAATTCGTTTGGTAACGAAATTTGACTAATATCTTCTTGAAATGTGTGAAAATGTGTGGGTTGAATTTTAGACATAAAAAACGCTCCATGATTTTGGAGCGTTAAAAGTACAATATAAGTTTGAGATGCTTTAAACTTGAATAACACCTAAGTTGAATTTTTTCTCAATTGGCGCTTGATTAGCTGCCTCAATTCCCATAGAAATCCATGTTCGGGTTTTTAACGGATCTATAATGGCGTCTGTCCATAAACGTGCCGCAGCGTAATACGGAGAAACTTGCTCATCATATTTCGATTTGATTTTCTTAAAAAGTTCCGCTTCTTTTTCTGGAGTAATGTTTTCTCCTTTTTTCTTTAAGGAAGCAGTTTCAATCTGCAATAATACTTTAGCAGCTGAGTTACCACTCATCACGGCTAATTCAGCACTTGGCCAAGCCAACATAAAACGTGGATCATAAGCTTTTCCGCACATAGCGTAATTTCCTGCACCATAGGAATTTCCAATAACAACTGTAAATTTTGGAACTACCGAATTGGCAACAGCATTTACCATTTTGGCACCGTCTTTAATGATACCACCATGTTCACTTTTGCTGCCCACCATAAATCCGGTTACGTCTTGTAAAAATACTAACGGAATTTTTTTCTGATTGCAATTGGCAATAAAACGGGTGGCTTTGTCGGCAGAATCGGAGTAAATAACGCCCCCAAACTGCATTTCTCCTTTTTTAGTTTTCACCACTTTTCGCTGATTGGCCACAATTCCAACAGCCCAACCGTCAATTCGAGCATAGGCTGTAATAATGGTTTTTCCGTAATCAGCTTTGTATTCTTCAAACTCAGAATCGTCTACCAATCGTTTGATGATCTCTTTCATATCGTATTGATCAGCCCTTGATTTTGGTAGAATTCCGTAAATATCTTCTTGTTTTTCTTTGGGTTGTAAAGCTTCAATTCGGTTAAATCCGGCATCTTCAGCCTTTCCAATTTTATCAATAATATTTTTAATGGTATCTAGCGCATCTTTATCATCTTCCGCTTTGTAATCGGTAACTCCTGAAATTTCGCAATGAGTTGTAGCACCACCCAAGGTTTCGTTATCAATGCTTTCTCCAATGGCAGCTTTCACCAAATAACTTCCCGCAAGGAAAATACTTCCGGTTTTATTCACAATTAAGGCTTCGTCACTCATGATAGGTAAGTAAGCACCTCCGGCCACGCAACTGCCCATAACGGCCGCAATTTGCGTAATGCCCATGCTGCTCATTTGTGCATTATTTCTGAAAATACGACCAAAGTGTTCTTTATCCGGGAAAATTTCATCTTGCATTGGTAAGTAAACGCCAGCACTGTCTACCAAATAGATAATTGGTAAATGGTTTTCCATGGCAATTTCCTGTGCTCGTAAATTCTTTTTTCCAGTAATAGGAAACCAGGCTCCTGCTTTTACGGTAGCATCATTGGCTACAACAATAACTTGTTTGCCTTTTACATAGCCAATTTTTACCACAACACCGCCAGAAGGGCAACCGCCGTGTTCTGCATACATATTCTCACCCGCAAATGCGCCGATTTCTATACTTTCGGAATTTTCATCTAACAAATAATCAATGCGTTCTCTAGCGGAAAGTTTTCCTTGTGCATGTAGTTTTTCGATGCGTTTTTCACCACCACCTTTATATATTTTAGCTAGTTTTTGGCGAAGGGTAGAAGCAAGCAGTTTATTGTGATCTTCGTTTATATTGAAGTTGATGTCCATCTTAATTTATAATTTTATGGAAAAATACTAAACTTTGCTTACAGTTCCATAAAAAAAGGCTACACATAATTTATGTGTAGCCTTTATTGCATAAGAATATTTATGATAATTAATCTTGCTCTATAGAAAGGGCTTCTTTGATGATCTCTACAGGTATAGCGAATCCAATACCTTCAACACCAACTCCAAGAAGTTTTGCATTGACAACACCTAGTAATTCACCGCTTTTAGAAATTAAAGGTCCGCCACTATTACCAGAATTAATACTAGCATCAGTTTGAATGTATGAAAGTTCTTCTTCTTCTTTAACTCGAATACCTGAAATGATTCCTTTACTGATTGATTGACCTAATTCAATAGAGTTTGGTGTACCTACGGCAAAGATTTCATCTCCAATTTCATAATTTTTTTGACTAGAAATAGTGAATGAATTTTCAAAAACATGGTTTTCATCATCAACTTTTAGTAAAGCTAAGTCATATTTAGGATTTGTTCTTAGAACCGAAACAGAAAGTTCTTTACCATTGTTTGTGATAGCTTGAAGAGAGTCCGCGGTGGCGATAACATGTAAGTTTGTAACAATGTAGCCCTTATCACCTATTATAAGACCACTACCATGTCCTAGATTTGACTTGATAGTAACAGTTGAGCTCATCGCTGTTTTGATATCAGTAGGTGTAGTTGAGTTTTTAATAACTATTTGTTCAAGTTCTATTTCTTCTCCAACATTATTTTTATCAATAAGTTTGTCTACGGCCTCATTTCCCATAAATTTCAAAAATGAAGAACTAATAGCATCTTGTAAACATTTTTTAATCTGCTCTTCATCTTTTGAAAACTTGAAGTCACCAGATGCTCCTTCAATAGATTCTGTGTATTCAGGTCTTCCATAAAAATCGGTAATTTCCCATTCAATTGCAACCTGTGAAGTTAAAAATCTTTTTGTACCTCTACATGCTTTATCATAAATATTATTGAATTCTATTTTTTTGATTGTAGCATTGATATATTTGGTATTCGTTCTATCTTTTATAATTGTTTTAGTAGTGTCTATATAGTTGTATTTATATAAGATTTCATTCAAAGAGCTTGTGAATACAGTATTGTCATATTCTAATTTTTCATTGTTTCCAGTGATATCTTTAAATTTATCTTTTCCCTTAGTATATTGTCTGTTTTTAATGATTTTAACCTTAAAATCATCTTCGTCAATATCAAAAGAAGTAGATTCGATGAAAACATATTTTTGTTCATCATTTCTTTTACTAATTTTTTGAGGAATTTTATTATTATAAACATCTTTTTTGTAGTTCCAAGATTTAGGACCAAAGTCTGTCAATGGAGGGTAGAATAGTAGTCCAAAAGGAACCCAACTCATTATGTATAAAGGAGATTTAGGTTTTTGGTAATGAATCAAATATGTATCTTTAAATCCTTCTTGTTCAATTTTAATTTGTTTTACCCAAGTATCTCTCTTCATTTTGGTAACAACATTTTTACCTTCTCCTTGAAGTTCATCGTTCACGTAAACTTTTGCATTAGAATTGTTGGTATGTACAGTAACTTTTTGGTACTTACCATTTAATACCGAAGCGCAACTTGTAATACAGATTGCCGCGCATGATATAGCTATCAACTTGATAGTAGTTTTCATCATTAGTTTAGATTAGGTTAGTTTAAATTTTTCTTAAAATTAAGTTAACAAATCTAACTCTTTTAAGATAAAAAGCAAACTTAATTTTTGAAGATTGAAAAAATGTTATATTACAATTAGCAAATAAATTTTTTAAAATTGCGATATTTGCAATTATGAATTGTAAAGAATTGCTGTTCTTTGGCATTTTCATACAACGTTGGTAGAAAACGAATTCTAGTTTTTTGCCGTAGTCATGAACCCTTAATTTAATTTAAAATGATGAATAAGAATACGGTACTTTCATATGCCACAATTATTATGATTATAGTAGGTTTACTTCTAATTGGCTTAGGAGCTTTTAGATATGACCATGTAGCGGGTTGGGGGTTTGCATCTGTAGGTATTGGTTTTTTTGCAATCGCTTGGGTATTTAATGCATTGAAAGGTCGCGTATAATTTTTTTTGATTTTCTTTAATTTCTACTAATTTTTTAAAGTAACTATGTCAGACGATAAAAAAGTTATTTTTTCCATGAATAAGGTAAGTAAAACTTACCAAAGCACAGGAAAACAAGTATTAAAAGATATTTATTTAAGTTTCTTTTACGGAGCAAAAATTGGTATTCTAGGACTTAACGGTTCCGGTAAATCAACCTTGTTGAAAATCATTGCTGGTGAAGAAAAGAATTTTCAGGGCGATGTTGTTTTTGCACAAGGATATTCAGTTGGTTACTTAGAGCAAGAACCAAAGCTTGATGAAGAAAAAACGGTTATTGAAATTGTAAAAGAAGGTGTTGCCGAAATTGTTGAAGTTTTAGAAGAATACAACAAAATCAACGACATGTTTGGTTTGGAAGAAGTTTACTCAAATCCAGATAAAATGGATGATTTAATGGCAAAACAAGCCGAATTACAAGATAAAATTGATGCTACTAATGCTTGGGAATTAGACACCAAGTTAGAAATTGCCATGGATGCTTTGCGTACTCCAGACCCGGATACTCCAATTAAAGTATTATCTGGTGGTGAAAGAAGACGTGTAGCATTGTGTAGATTGTTACTAAAACAACCAGATGTATTGTTGTTAGATGAGCCTACCAACCACTTAGATGCAGAATCTGTATTGTGGTTAGAGCAACACTTACAACAATATAACGGAACCGTAATTGCTGTAACACACGACCGTTATTTCTTAGATAACGTAGCGGGTTGGATTTTAGAGTTAGACAGAGGAGAAGGAATTCCTTGGAAAGGAAACTATTCTTCTTGGTTAGATCAAAAATCGAAACGTTTGGCACAAGAGCAAAAACAAGCTTCTAAACGTCAGAAAACATTAGAACGAGAGTTAGAATGGGTTAAAATGGCTCCAAAAGGTCGCCAGGCAAAACAAAAAGCCCGTTTGAAGAACTACGATAAATTAATGAACGAAGACCAAAAACAACTGGATGAGAAATTAGAAATCTACATCCCGAATGGTCCGCGTTTAGGTACCAATGTAATTGACGCCAAAGGTGTTTCAAAAGCATTTGGTGATAAATTATTATACGAAGATTTAAGTTTCAATCTTCCACAAGCGGGAATCGTAGGTATTATTGGTCCAAACGGTGCTGGTAAAACTACCATTTTTAGAATGATCATGGGCGAAGAAACTCCGGATAAAGGAGAGTTTACCGTAGGTGAAACTGCTAAAATTGCTTATGTAGATCAGTCGCACAAAGACATCGATCCTGAAAAGTCTATTTGGGAAAACTTCTGTGACGGTCAGGAATTGATTATGATGGGCGGTCGTCAGGTGAATTCAAGAGCATATTTAAGTCGTTTTAACTTCTCAGGAAGCGAGCAAAATAAAAAGGTTTCTTCGTTATCTGGTGGTGAGCGTAACCGCTTGCATTTGGCTATGACGCTTCGTGAAGAAGGAAATGTTTTGTTACTCGATGAGCCTACCAATGATTTGGATGTAAATACATTGAGAGCTTTAGAAGAAGGTTTGGAAAACTTCGCAGGTTGTGCAGTAGTGATTTCTCACGACCGTTGGTTCTTAGACAGAATTTGTACGCACATTTTAGCTTTCGAAGGTGATTCACAAGTATATTTCTTTGAAGGTAGTTTCTCTGAATACGAAGAAAACAAACGTAAGCGTTTAGGTGGCGATGTAACTCCAAAACGTATCAAATACAAAAAATTAATTAGAGATTAGTTCTGTAATTAAATACATAATAAAAGTGATGGTTTTTTAGTAAAATCATCACTTTTTTGTTTTGTGAAATACAATTCTATGAAATGCTATTAATTTAGCTGAATATTAATTAATTTAGGCGTTTTTAAAACCAATTATTATAATGAAGAATAAATTAATCATGTTGGCAATTGCGTCTGCAACTACTTTTGCAACGTATGCGCAAGACGATCTTGTGAAGTCTTTAGAGGGCAACAAGAGTATGGAGGCTAAAGAAGGATTTCAGTTTACAACAATCATCGATTTAGAAAATACATCTGTTAAAAATCAGGGAAGTAGTGGTACATGTTGGAGTTATTCTGGAAACTCTTTTTTAGAGTCTGAAATGATTCGCGAAGGAAAAGAACCTGTAGATATTTCAGAAATCTATACAGCACGTTGTGTATATATAGAAAAAGCCATCAACTATGTACGTATGCACGGAAGCTTGAACTATGGTGATGGTGGTGCATTGCACGATGTAGTGAATATCTATAAAAAGTACGGAGCTTTACCACAGGAAGTATATACTGGATTAAACTACGGTACTGATTACAACCGTTTTGGTGAAATGCAATCTATGTTGAAAGGAATGTTAGATGCAGTAATTGAAAACAAAAACAAAAAATTAACTCCAAACTGGATCAAAGCGTTTACAGCGGCTTTGGATAGTTATTTAGGAGAAGTTCCAGAAAGTTTTGAATACAAAGGAAAAACATACACTCCGCAAACTTTTGCTAAAGAAGTAGTTGGTTTAGATGCTGATGATTACATCGAAATCTCTTCATTACCTAATGAACCAATGTATGAAAAGGTATTTTTACCAGTGCCAGATAACTGGAGTTTTGACTATGTGTACAATGTACAAATGAGAGATCTTACGGCAACGATTGACAATGCTTTGAAAGAAGGATATACTGTTGGTTGGGCTACCGACGTTAGTGAAAAGTACTTTAGCTGGAAAAATGGTGTAGCGTATGTACCTGCAGTAGATTATGCATATATGTCTCCTGAGGAAAGAGCATCTATTTTTAATGGACCGCAAGCAGAATTGGAAATTACTCCAGAAATGCGTCAGGAAGCTTTTGATAACTACACAACTACAGATGACCACGGAATGCAGATTGTTGGTTTAGCAAAAGATCAAAACGGAAAAGAGTATTACAAAGTGAAAAATTCTTGGGGAGAAACAAATGATTACCAAGGATATTTATATGTTACTAAGAGTTTTGTTCAATACAAAACCACTGCTATTTTGGTAAACAAAAATGCAGTTCCTAAGAAAATAATGAAAGGTTAATTCATCTTTTTCAGATCAATAAAAAATCCGCTTTAAAAGCGGATTTTTTATTTTATAAATGCATGATATTTTACTTTTCAGGATACCAATTCAATATTCTCACGTCAATGTCTTCATTTTCTTCTGTAACCATACTACTGAATTTTTTCACATCGCTTTTTCCATTTTTGCCTCTAAAATGATACGGGTAAACTATGCCGGGTTTGAAATCTAAAACAGCATCGGCAGCACTGTCTATCGTCATTGTATACGGAAGATTCATACATACAAATGCAATATCTATATTATGAAGATTTCGCATTTCAGGAATATCTTCAGTATCGCCACTAATGTATATTTTTTTGTTTGCTAGTTTTAGAACATAACCATTTCCACGTCCTTTGGTGTGAAAACTTTTAGCCTCTTCACGAAGATTATACATAGGAATTGCTTCAATCTTAACACCGGAAACTTCTACTTTTTCATCATTATTTACAATTTGAATTTTAGATTGAAGATTTTCGGGTAGTGCTTCCGCAACGGCTTTTGGTGCAATAATAATTGATTTGCTTAAATGAAGTGCATTTAGCGTTTCAGCATTCATGTGATCTCCATGAATATCGGTTAATAAAACAATATCTGGAGTGCCATGCGTATTAAATATTTCCTCATGTCCAACGGGATCTACAAAAATACGTTTGTATTTTGTTTCTAGTATTAAGGAAGCATGTTCTACTGGTGTAATGGTAATTTCGTCTACAGATTCAGACATTTGGCCAAAACTAAAAGTAGTAATAAACGTGCAGATTAATAGAGCTTTTATTTGCGTATACATAGATTTGATTTTTCTTAAATGTACCGCAAAAAAGATTACAAGACCAATAGTTTAACAATTCTTGTACTTATCGTGTAAACCTTTGCCTTCAAGAATCATAGGTGATATTTTTTCCAAACGACTTAGTTTTGTAGCGGCTCTTTTGGCTTCCGTAATATAATCAGCGTATTCTCTTTGTTTGCCTGGAGTAAGTTTGTAGAACGCAGCTTCTAGGGTAGTATCTTCTTTGAAAAGCGCTTGTAATTCCGGTCCTAAAACAAGTGTTTTATTGGTGTTGGCTTTTATTTCAAGTCCTTTTTTCTGATTGTCAATAGCCTGTTGCACATACTTTAAAATGAGTTTTTCGTCAATTTCAGATTCAGATTCGAAACGCCATTGACGTAAGGCTTTGGTTTTTCCTTCTTGAGCATTGTAAAGCAAATTAGCAGTATCGTTGAGCAAGGCTCCCTGGAAAAACCACAATCCGCAATAACTTTTAAAAGCTCCAATTCCTACTACATTTTTGTTGTCTAAAGTGTAAGTGGATGCGCCCCATTTAATGGTTTCTGTTAATTCAGTTGTTAACAGAATTGCGCGAAGTTTTTCAAGCTCTTTTTTCCAGCGATCGTGTTTTTCCAGATATGCACTTACTTGATCCATATAGATTTTATTTTGCTTTTTTAGCAGTTAGTTCAGCAATTTTTACAATTACCTCAGTAGCTTTTACCATACTTTCTACAGGAACGTATTCATACTTTCCGTGAAAATTATGTCCGCCCGCAAAAATATTAGGACAAGGTAATCCCATAAAGCTTAATTGCGATCCGTCTGTACCACCACGAATAGGCTTGATCAACGGTTTGATATCTAAAGATTCCATGGCTTCTTTTGCAGTATGCACAATGTGAATTACCGGCTCTACTTTTTCACGCATGTTGTAATATTGATCTTTGATGTCTAATAATACAACGTCACCATATTTAGCGTTTAAATCGGCTTCAATGTTATACAACAATTCTTTTCTAGCTTCAAATGCTTTTCTATCATGATCACGGATGATGTATTGTAAAGTGGTTTCTTCAATACCTCCCGTAATAGTGTGTAAATGGAAGAAACCTTCTCTACCGGCTGTTTTTTCAGGAACTTCGTCTTTTGGTAAGGCGTTCATAAATTCATTTGCAATTAAAATAGAATTTACCATTTTACCTTTTGCGTACCCAGGGTGAACACTTTTTCCTTTGAAAGTAACTTTTGCTCCGGCTGCGTTGAAGTTTTCAAATTCTAATTCTCCAATCTGACTTCCGTCCATGGTGTAAGCCCATTCAGCGCCAAATTTTTCTACATCGAATTTATGCGCGCCACGACCAATTTCTTCATCTGGCGTGAACCCGATTCTGATTTTTCCGTGTTTGATTTCAGGATGCTGAATCAAATATTCTACAGCAGAAACAATTTCGGTAATCCCGGCTTTGTCATCAGCTCCTAAAAGCGTTGTACCATCGGTGGTGATTAAAGTTTGACCTTTATATTGTAGTAGATCTTCAAAATAGTTTGGAGACAAAATAATGTTTTGCTCTTTGTTTAAAACAATATCTTTTCCGTCGTAATTCTCAACAATCTGTGGATTTACATTAGTGCCTGAAAAATCTGGCGAAGTATCAAAATGCGCTACAAATCCAATAGTTGGCACTTCGTGGTCTACATTGCTCGGAAGCGTAGCCATAATGTATGCATGCTCGTCAATAGTAACTTCTTCAAGTCCTATTTGTTTTAATTCTTCAACAATTTTATTGGCTAAATCCCATTGTTTTTCAGTACTCGGAGTAGTTTCCGAAGTAGGATCAGATTGTGTATCAACGGTAATGTAGCTGATAAATCTATCTACAATATGTTTCATGTGTATGGTTTTATTTCTTCCTCAAAAATACAATCTATTTGTGCGAAAGCTAAAGATTTATCTATAAAAATGTACTTTTGCAACAGCAATTTATCTAACAACACAAACCAATATGTATAAACAACTTATCAGACCGATTTTATTCAAATTCGATCCGGAGAAAATTCATCATTTTACGTTTTCTTTTCTTAAAACTTCGCAAAAATTACCTTTCGTAAAAAGTATTGTCAAAAGTAGATTTGAAGTGTCAGATCCTGCCTTAGAAAGAGAAGTTTTTGGGTTGAAATTTAAAAATCCGGTAGGTTTAGCGGCTGGTTTTGATAAGGACGCCAAGTTGTACAAAGAGTTGTCTTCATTAGGATTTGGATTTATTGAAATTGGAACCTTGACTCCAAAGCCACAACCGGGAAATCCGCCGAAGCGTTTGTTTCGTTTAAAAGCCGATCAGGCTATTATCAACCGAATGGGCTTTAACAATGGTGGAGTTTTGGAAGCGGTGGAACGTCTGAAAAAGAATACCGATGTGTTGATTGGCGGAAATATTGGGAAGAACAAAGTAACGCCAAACGAAGAAGCAGTAGAAGATTATAAAATCTGTTTTGATGCGTTGTTTGATTATGTAGATTATTTTGTAGTGAATGTAAGTTCGCCAAACACTCCGAATTTACGTGCATTGCAAGACAAAGAGCCGTTGACGCAATTGCTACAAACTTTGATGGATAAGAATGCTGAAAAGCCAACACAAAAGCCAATTCTATTAAAAATTGCACCGGATTTAACAGATTCTCAATTGTTAGATATTATTGATATTGTTACCGAAACTAACATTGCCGGAGTTATTGCAACCAATACCACTATTGGAAGAGATAATTTACAATCAGATGCTGATTTGGTGAAAGAGACCGGAGGTTTAAGCGGAAAACCATTGACCAAACGTAGTACAGAAGTAATTCGTTTTCTTGCTGAAAAAAGTAACAAAGCCTTCCCGATTATTGGAGTAGGAGGGATTCATACAGCCGAAGATGCTTTGGAAAAACTAGATGCCGGAGCTGATTTAGTGCAGTTGTATACCGGATTTATTTATGAAGGTCCACAACTGATTAAAGATATCAACCAAGCGTTGTTAAAACGCGCGCGTTAGCGATTGCAGCATGCTACCATGTAGCGCGGAAAGCGCGACGGCTCCGCCGGAACGCCCAAAAAACAAAATATTATGAACAACAGAAAAGCACAATTAGAAGCCTTTGACCGATTGTTAACCATTATGGATGAGTTGCGTGAGCAATGTCCGTGGGATCGAAAGCAAACTATGGAAACTTTGCGCCCGTTGACCATTGAAGAAACCTACGAGTTGGGCGATGCCATTTTGGATAAAGACTTGCCGGAAATTAAGAAGGAATTGGGCGATGTGTTGTTGCATATTGTGTTTTACGCTAAAATTGGTAGCGAAACTAATGACTTTGATATTGCTGATGTGATCAATTCACTTTGTGAGAAGTTGATTTACCGTCATCCGCATATTTATGGAGATACTAAAGTGGAAGATGCTAAGCAGGTAAAGGAAAATTGGGAAAAACTGAAGCTGAAAGAAGGCAAGAAAAGTGTGTTGGAAGGAGTTCCTAAAAGTTTGCCGGCATTGGTAAAAGCCAATCGAATTCAGGATAAAGTTTCCGGAGTAGGATTTGATTGGGAAGAACCACAACAGGTTTTTGAAAAGTTACAGGAAGAGTTGGCAGAGTTGCAAGAGGAAGTTGCTAAAGCAGATGCTGACAAAACCGAAGCGGAATTTGGGGATGTGTTGTTTAGTATGATCAATTATGCACGTTTCTTAAAAGTAGATCCGGAAAATGCTTTGGAGCGTACCAATAAAAAATTCATCAAGCGTTTTCAGTATTTGGAAACCAAAGCTGCTGAATTAGGCAAATCGTTACAAGATATGACGCTGGCCGAAATGGATGTTTTCTGGGAAGAAGCGAAAAAGCTTTAAAACAAATGAATCATAAAGATAGCCGGACGTTTGTGTAAATCTACTTTCGTTTTTTTCCACTCGGCAATACTTTGTGTTTTAATATATTCGGTTGGTAAACTAATATCGCAAGCCACACACAATTGCGTCTGATTTTGCAAAATACTACACATACTTTCTAGCAATTGATTGTTGCGGTAAGGCGTTTCAATAAACAATTGCGACTGATTGATCTCTTTAGATTTGCGTTCTAAATTTTTCAAAGCGTTTTTCTTTTCGCCTTTATCAATTGGTAAATAACCATTGAAGGCAAAACTTTGTCCGTTCATTCCGCTAGCCATCACTGCCATTAAAATAGAAGAAGGTCCTACTAACGGAACCACTTGAATCCCTTTGCTATGGGCAATTTTTACGACATCAGCCCCAGGATCTGCAACACCAGGACAACCAGCTTCCGAAATAATGCCGACATCTTTTCCTTGTAAGCAATTGTCTAAAAAAGAAGGAAGTTCTGATGCTTCTGTGTATTTATTGATAATATGAAGCGTTAAACTCGGTTGTGATTTTTCCGGACAGATTTTTTTAATGAATCTACGAGCGGTTTTTCCGTTTTCAACAATGTATTCATCTACTTGCTCAATCACACGTTTTACGGTAAGTGGCAACACTTCCATAGGATCGTTTTCTCCTAAAGTGGTAGGAATCAAATATACTTTACCGTACGTATTCATGTTGTAGTGTTTTAAGCGTATTGTTCTATAAAGGCATCACAAGCCAAATCAATCATTTGAAAAACATTGGCAAAACCTTGATCGCCTCCGTAATAAGGATCGGGCACTGCTAAATTTTGTCCGGGTTGTGTTAAGTTCAATAAAAAGTCAACTTTTTGTTCTTCTTCTTGTGAATTAGCGAGTTCTATGACGTTGTTGTAATTACTTCTATCCATCACAAAAATAAAATCAAACTCTTGAAAGTCTGATTGTTTAAATTGACGGCAACGTTGTGTGGTAATGTCAATTCCGTTTTCATTGGCAATAGCAATAGATCTGCTATCGGGTAAATCGCCTACATGCCAACTTCCGGTTCCGGCGGAATCAATTTCAAATTTTTCTGGATCCAAACGGTGTTTAAAAATACCTTCTGCTAAAGGAGACCGGCAGATGTTTCCTAAACATACCATTAGAATTTTGGTTTTCATTACAGTGTAAGTTTTTTTGAAATATCTTCAATATACTTTTTGAATTGTTTATCGGTTTCGGCAAGATTATCTACGGTTTTGCAAGCGTGCAATACGGTAGCGTGGTCTCTTTTTCCTATCTGAGAACCAATACTTGCTAATGAGGCTTTGGTGTATTTTTTAGCAAAAAACATGGCCAATTGTCTGGCCTGTACAATGTGTCTTTTTCTAGTTTTAGATTGCAAAGTAGCCACATCCATTTGGAAGTAATCTGAAACGATTTTCTGAATGTAATCGATAGAAACTTCGCGCTTGGTGTTTTTTACAAATTTTTCAACAATCTGTTGTGCCAAATCTAATGTTACTTCTTTTTTGTTGAAAGAAGACTGTGCAATTAACGAAATTACAGCGCCTTCTAACTCACGTACATTCGATTTGATATTTTTAGCAACGTAGTCTATAATTTCTTCAGGCATTTCTACACCGTCACGGTATAGTTTGTTTTTCAAGATAGAAATACGAGTTTCGTAATCCGGACTTTGCAATTCGGCAGACAATCCCCATTTGAAACGAGATAACAAGCGTTGCTCAATATCTTGCATGTCAACAGGAGCTTTGTCCGATGTTAAAATCACTTGCTTACCGTTTTGGTGCAAGTGGTTAAATATATGGAAGAACACATCTTGTGTCCCTGATTTTCCTGAGAAAAACTGAACGTCGTCAATAATCAATACATCAATTAATTGATAGAAATGAATAAAGTCGTTTCTAGTATTTTTCTTAACCGATTCTATATATTGTTGTGTAAACTTCTCTGCAGAAATGTACAGTACGGTTTTTTCAGGATATTTATCTTTAATTTCAACACCAATAGCATGTGCTAAGTGTGTTTTACCCAAACCAACACCACCAAAAACTAGCAATGGATTGAAAGAAGTTCCTCCCGGTTTTTTAGCAACGGCTAATCCTGCAGATCTTGCCAAACGGTTAGAGTCTCCTTCTAAGAAATTGTCAAAGCTGTAATTTGGATTTAATTGCGATTCAATTTTTACATTACGAATACCAGGAATCACAAACGGATTTTTCAATTCCGGATTCTTATTTTTCAAAGGAACATCTAGTTCTTGTGAAGGCATCGAAGGTCTGTTGGTACTAGGAATTTTTTCGGTGAACGGTTGTTTATTGCCATAAGTGTTTTCCATTCGAATTATGTACACTAACTTTGCGTTTTCACCAAGTTCTTTTGTTAAAGCAACTTTTAACAATTTCACATAGTGTTCTTCTAACCATTCATAGAAAAATTTACTAGGTACTTGAATACTTAAAGCATTGTCTGTTAACTTAACTGCTTGTATAGGTTCAAACCAAGTTTTATATGCTTGTGGTTGAATGTTGTCCTTTATAAAATTGAGACAGTTGTCCCAGACCGATTTAGCAGTTTCGTTCATTCTTTCTCTAATTTTTTCGATAATTTGTTCTGTAACAGTGGGTAAGAACAATAAAAATTCCTCAGCTTTAAGTAGGACAAATATGTGAACAAAAAATTGAAAAAAAAAACCTATTGGGGGTTGAATTTTTGAAAAAAAAGACTAAGGCTAACTAACCTTAAATTAACGCTTTGTTAACAATGATAATTATCAATATTTTATGATTATTTCTAATAAAATTTCAACAAGAATTCGTTATGCAGAAACCGATCAGATGGGGGTTGTATACCACGGAAACTACGCGCAGTTCCTAGAAATGGGACGTACAGAGCTATTAAGAAGTATAGGTGTTTCTTATAAAAATATGGAAGATAATGGAATTATGTTACCGGTAATTACAATGACCATCAATTATAAGAAATCAGCCTATTATGATGAACTTATTTTTATTGAAACCTCGTTAGAGAAATTACCGACAGTGAAGATTGATTTTAAGTATGAAATAACCAATGAAAAAAGAGAGGTTTTAGCTACTGCAAATGTAGTTCTAGCGTTTGTTTCTAAAGATACGCGAAAGCCTATTAAATGTCCTGAATATATACTGAAAAAATTACAAAATTCGCTTTAATGTAACCTCGTAAAATGGTACGAATGCTTGTTCGCAAGCCTCGGCTTCTGTTTTACGAACCGCTATTAAAATCTCGCAGCTCATTTCCAATGTTTGAGAAATTACTGTGAGATTTTTTTCTTTGATCACGCGCATCACATTGTTCATGTCTTTGTATTCAAAACTAATTTTGTATTGAAAATCGATGGTGCGTTCTTCTATGTTGGCAACTTCCATGGCCATTTGCGCTGCCGTTCGGTAGGCGTTGATAAGTCCGGGAACTCCTAATTTAACTCCACCAAAATACCGAACTACAATAATAAGAAGGTTGGTCACTTCAAAAGATTGAATTTGCCCATAAATAGGCATTCCGGCAGAATTGTTAGGTTCGCCATCGTCATTGGCGCGGTACTGAATACTTTCTGTACCCAATTGCCAGGCATAACACCAATGGCGGGCATTGTAGTGTTTTTTCTTAATTTCTTCCAGCAGTTCTTTGATTTCGTCTTCTGAACTTACCGGAAATGCATAGCCAAAAAATTTGCTGTTTTTGTCTTTAAATAAAACTTCTTCTGTGGCTTCGGTGATCGTTTTGTATACGTCTTCTTGCAAATCGGATGTTATTTTTTAAAGTCGAAAGGTTGATCAAAAAGTTCAGTGATGTCATTTGTACCGGGAATTAAATTCCAAGTCTGAATGCCCAATGATTTTGCTGTTTCTATATGTTCTAGCGTATCATCTATGAAAAGTGTTTCTGCCGGATTCAAATTATTTTCATTCAATACAAATTCAAAAATGTCAGCATTCGGTTTTCTAAAATTGATTTCGTACGACAAATAAAACACATCAAAACAAGCTTTGAATCGATTCCATTTTTCTTCACCAAAAGTTTTAATGGTGTATTCAATATGTAAATCGTTGGTGTTGCTTAATAAAAACAGTTTGTATTTTTTTTCGGCAGCCAAGGCTTCAATAAATTCCAAACGGTGTTCGGGAATATCTAGCATAATGGCATTCCAAGCATCAATCAATTCAGATTCTGTTGCTGTTGGAAAAATACTTTGATAATACGCTACAAATTCTTCAGTGGTTAACAAGCCCATTTCGTAGGCGTCGTTTTTAGCAATCATTTCTTCCGAAAGTTCAAATGCCCCGAATTTTTTGGAGAGTCTTGCTACAGTTTCGGTTTTATTTAAATTGATGAACACATCACCAAAATCAAAAATAATGTTTTGAATCATGCGTGTTTGTATGTTGTTAGTTGATCTTTTTCAATGCTTGTTGCGCTTGTAATTTCTTGATTTTTTAAAGAAGGTGCTTTCGTTCCATCTTCAAAAATTAGGTTTCCTTCAAAAACAAAAGCTTCATCCCAGAAGTCTTCATCTATAAAAGTTTGAAGCGTTTGTTGTCCGCCTTCTACAATCAAGCTTTGTAAATTGTGCCTGTAAAGTACGTCACAAATTTGCTGAGCGATTGGTTTTAAGAAATCTATTTTTTCAAAATGAATAGATTCTGAATTTTCTTTTGTTTCAGCAGTAATCACAATAGTTTTTGCTTCCGAATTAAAAATGGCCAATTCTTGCGGAAGGCGAAGGTTTTTGTCTAAAACCACCCGAACCGGATTTTTCCCATTCCATTCTCTCGTGGTAAGCGAAGGATTATCGGCCAACGCAGTTTCAGTTCCTACTAAAATGGCTTGTTCTTCGCTGCGCCATTTGTGCACCAATTGTTTCGAAAATGCATTAGTAATCCAAACGGGTTTTTGTTCATCTTTGGTTTTAGGAGCTAAAAATCCATCTTTAGATTGCGCCCATTTCAAGAAGATATACGGTCTTTTTTTGGTGTGAAACGTAATGAAACGTTTGTTGAGTTCTTGGCATTCATCTTCTAGAATTCCGATGGTTACATTATGGCCAGCTTCCATGAGTTTTTTAATACCACGACCGGCAACTTCTTCAAACGGATCTACCATGCCAATCACCACATTTTTAATTCCTTTTGAAATGATCAAATCAGAACAAGGTGGCGTTTTTCCAAAATGGCTGCAAGGTTCTAAACTTACGTAAATAGTAGCTTCAGAAAGTAGCTCTTTGTTTTTTACAGAATTGACAGCATTTACCTCGGCATGAGGTTCGCCTGCACGTTGATGCCATCCTTCTCCTATAATTTTGTCAGAATGTACAATAACACTACCAACCATTGGGTTTGGGTACGTGTTTCCGAGTCCGTTTTTCGCTAGTTCAATGCAGCGATTTAGGTATTTTTCATGTATCTTCACACCGCAAAAATACCATTTTCTAAAGAGAAACCCCCTCATGAAAATCCGAGAAATTCAACCAAAAGATAATGAAGCCGTTGCAGCACTCATTAGAGCAGTGTTTGATGAGCTTGAAATTCCCAAAGTCGGTACAGCTTATGAAGACGAAGCACTGAATCATATGTTTGAAGCCTATGAAATAGATAGAGCTTGCTATTTTGTGGTGGAAGAAAATGGAGAATTGTTGGGAGGAGCTGGAGTAGGACCCTTGGCAAATGAAGCTGCTGAATATTGCGAGTTACAAAAGATGTATTTTTCTCCAAAAGCGCGTGGAAAAGGAGTTGGTTTAGAAATGATGAAAACCTGTCTGCAAAAAGCAAAGGATTATGGTTTTGAATTTTGCTATATTGAAACGATGCCTTTTATGCACGCTGCTCAGAAATTGTATAAGAAAGCCGGATTTGAATATTTAGATGCGCCTATGGGTTGCACCGGTCATACGTCTTGTCCGGTTTGGATGCTTAAAAAACTATCATGAAATTAAAAGAATTCCATAAACAATTTCAAGAAACCTTGTCTTCACTTTATGAGAAAGGAGAAGTGAATACTTTCTTTTTTATGTTGACGGAAGCTTTTTTGGGAATTAATAGATTGCAATTGGCTTTGCGACCAGATTTGGAATTAACTGCGACTGATTTAGCAAAGATGCAACAAGCTTTGGAGGAATTGAAAGTAGAAAGACCCATTCAATATATTATAGGGAAAACGGAATTTTACGAATTGGAATTTTTAGTGAATGAAGATACGCTAATTCCAAGACCAGAAACCGAAGAATTGGTAGATTGGATTGTGCAAGACGTAAAAGCTTCAGAAAACCAATCGCAACGTATTTTGGATATTGGAACTGGAAGTGGTTGTATAGCCATCTCCATAGCAAATAAGCTGTCTAAAGCAGAAGTTTCTGCCATTGACTTATCAGAAGGCGCTTTAAAAGTGGCTCATGAAAATGCACAGTTGAATTCAGTTACTGTGAATTTTGTGCAACAAGATATTTTGAATGTGGAAGAGAGTAATGCACTTTTTCAAAACGAAAGTTTGCATGTGGTGGTTTCGAATCCACCGTATGTTCGAAATACCGAAAAACGAGATATGCGCAATAATGTGTTGCAATATGAACCCAAAACAGCGCTTTTTGTCACCGATGAAGATCCGTTGATTTTTTACGTTCGAATTGCAGATTTCGCAAGTGAAAAGTTGATTCAAGGTGGAGTTTTATATTTCGAAATCAATCAATATCTTGCAGAAGAGACCCAGAAAATGGTTGAAAGTAAAGGATTTTACAATGTAGAAATCCGAAAAGATTTAAGAGGTAATTTTAGAATGCTAAAAGCGATAAAATTGTAAGCATGTCAGCAAAAGAACAAATCACACAGCTTAGAGAAGAGCTAACCCATCATAACTATCAATACTACGTTTTAGATAATCCTTCAATTTCAGATTATGAATTTGATATGAAATTGAAAGAATTGCAGGCTCTGGAAGCGCAATATCCAGAGTTGTACGATGCCAATTCGCCTTCGGTTCGCGTAGGTGGAATGATCACCAAGAATTTTGAAACTGTGGTGCATGAGCACAGAATGTATTCGTTAGATAATTCGTATTCCAAAGAAGACTTGGAAGATTGGGAAAAGCGTATTCAAAAAATTGTGGGTGATGCTTCGGTTGAGTTTACTTGTGAATTGAAATACGATGGCGCTTCTATCAGCATAACCTATGAAAATGGTGTTTTGGTAAAAGCGGTCACTCGTGGAGACGGATTTCAAGGAGATGATGTAACCAATAATGTGAAAACCATTCGTTCGGTTCCATTGAAGTTGAAAGGTGATTTTCCTCCGAAATTTGACATTCGTGGTGAAATTATTTTGCCACACGAAGGTTTTGCGCAAATGAATCAGGCTAGGTTAGAAGCTGGGGAAGATCCGTACATGAATCCTAGAAATACCGCCAGTGGGAGTTTGAAGTTGCAAGACAGTTCGGAAGTTTCCAAGCGTCCGCTAGATTGTTTATTGTATTATATTGTTGGTGAAAATTTAGGCATTCAATCGCAATACGAAGGTTTAGAAAAAGCAAGAGGTTGGGGATTTAAAGTTCCCAAAGAAGCCAAATTATGCAAATCTACAGCAGAAGTGATGGAGTTTGTGAATTACTGGGATGTACACCGACATGATTTACCATACGAAACCGACGGCGTAGTGATCAAAGTAAACTCATTGCAACATCAGGAAGAGTTAGGATACACCGCCAAAGCGCCGCGTTGGGCCATGGCGTATAAATTTAAAGCAGAGCAAGTAGCAACCAAACTCAACGAAATTACCTATCAAGTTGGGCGTACGGGAGCTATTACTCCGGTGGCTAATTTAGAGCCTGTTTTGTTGGCCGGAACTACGGTGAAAAGAGCTTCGTTACACAATGCAGATCAAATTGCGAAACTAGATATTCGTGAAGGCGACGAAGTGTTTGTGGAAAAAGGAGGAGAAATTATACCGAAAATTGTTGGGGTAGATTTTGCCAAACGAAGTTTAGATTCAGAACCTACCAACTACATTACACATTGTCCTGAATGCGGTGCAGAGCTCATCCGAAAAGAAGGTGAAGCACAACATTATTGTCCAAATTATACCGGTTGTCCGCCACAAATTACGGGGCGTATTCAGCATTATATTTCTAGAAAAGCCATGGATATTGAAGGTTTGGGAGGCGAAACTGTAGAATTGCTTTTCAAAGAAGGCTTGATTCATAATTATGCAGACTTGTATGAATTGAAAGTTGCCGATATTGTACCGTTAGAGCGAATGGCGCAAAAAAGTGCTGAGAATTTGGTCGCTGGTGTTGAGAAATCTAAAGAGATTCCGTTTGAGCGTGTGTTGTTTGCATTAGGAATTAGATACGTTGGAGAAACGGTTGCAAAAAAACTAGCCAAACATTATAAAAATATTGAAGCTATTCAAGCAGCAAGTTTGGAAGACTTGGTGGCTGTGGATGAAATAGGAGTGAAGATAGCCGAAAGTGTGGTCGATTTTCTATCGAACGAAGTAAATATTGAATTGATTAGTCGATTGAAATCTTACGGAGTTCAGTTAGCTATTTCTGCAGCAGCATTGGAAAATCAATCGGATACTTTGGTTGGAAAATCATTTGTGGTTTCGGGTGTTTTTGAATCGGTTTCCAGAAATGAATTGAAAAAAATGATTGAAGATAATGGTGGAAAAGTAGCTTCGTCTATTTCTTCTAAAACAAGTTATGTGATTGCCGGAGATAACATGGGACCAAGCAAGCGCGAAAAAGCAGAAAAGCTGAACATTCCTGTGATTTCGGAATATGATTTTAAAGAGATGATTTAGAGTGAAACCAAAAATTGCTCCCATATTTCTAGTATTAGCTATTGTACAAACGGTGGCGTATTCCATATTGGATTATTTTTCGTTTGAACACTATATGAAAATTATGGAAGTCTTAACGATTCCATTTATAGCGTTTTATTATATTTTTAAGACGGAATTCGTGAATCTGCTTTATGTAATAGTATTGATAACTCTTTTTAGCGCAGACGTAATCAATACATTTTTTATAGGCTATGAAGATCTAAGTATCTTTTTGTATGGTTTAGCTCTTTTCTATTATAGTTATAGAGTATTGAAAGGTTTGGTGGATTTTAAAATGAAGGCCGTTCTTTATGTTGCTATTCCGTTTATGTTCATTTACATTGGGTTCTTCTTTTGGTTTAGTGAATACATGCCAATATCAGAAGCCATTATAGTGTACAACTTTTTTATGGGAGTTTTCATCGTATTGGGAATCAAAAGTTATGTTGTGAAACAAACCAAAGAAAATTTTATTTTAATGATTTCAAGCCTTATCATAGCTGTTATTACCGTACTTTATGCATATAGTACTTTTGTAATTGAAGTAGATTGGATAGAATCTATAGCGCTAAATAATTTATTTACGTCATTCCATTTACTTTTAGCTATTTATATTTTAAGGATTGAGAAAATAGAAGTGAAAATTAGTTACTTGAGTCAACTGAGTGATTAAATGATTATGGATTTACCTTCTTTTTGTACTATGGATGTGTCATCAAAATAGAAATCAATTCTTCCCACATTAATGCCATAGCAACCAACCTGATTAACCAATACATCTTCATTGTTTTTGTTTTTGAGGATCATTGGTTTTTCAAGAAACGTATGGGTATGTCCTCCAATAATTAAATCAATATTTTCAGTATTTTGAGCTAACGAAAGGTCACACACTTTCTCTGGTTTATCAGCAAAATAATACCCCAAATGCGACAGGCATATGACCAGATCACATTCATGATCTTCTTTTAATTCTCTTGCCATATCGGTTGCAATTTCAATAGGATCAAGATAAAGAATATCTTTGTAGTTGTCTTTATTTACAAGGCCTTCCAGTTCTACGCCAAGACCAAAAACACCAATGGTAATGCCGTCTCTTACAAATATTTTATAAGGCTTTATATGTGTATCTAATTTAGTGTTAGTAAACACATAGTTTGAATTCACAAAATGAAATTTAGCATTTGGTAATTGGTTGAACAAGCCATCAATTCCATTGTCAAAATCATGATTTCCAAGTGTGGCTACATCATACCGAAGCATGCTCATAATTTTGAACTCCAATTCACCACCGTAATAGTTAAAATAAGGAGTTCCTTGAAAGATGTCTCCAGCATCTAGTAACAATGTATTTGGATTTTCCTTTCGAATATTCTCAATAATGGTTGCTCTTCTTGCCGCTCCACCCTGATTGGGGTAATCTGGGTGATCTATAGGAAAACTATCAATATGACTATGCGTATCGTTTGTGTGTAATATAGTAATGTGTTTTTTATTTGTATTACTACATGAGGTTAGTGTAGGTGTTCCTAAACTTAAAAAAGCAGTTCCTGCAGCAGCTTTTTGAATAAATGTTCTCCTTTTCATATACCTTTATTTTATAATAAAGCGATCATCGGTGTTAGATATAATAGTGTCCTTTTTCATGAAATAATCAGTCATAGCATCTCTCGCTAGATAATTTGTTTGATACGTGTTTACCGATTTTTTAAAGAAATTCATTGCATCACCACCATTATAGAGAAAGTCGTAGGTGGCTACAAAGTAGGTTTTGTTTGGTGAAGTTTTTTGACCGTTAATGGTAAATTTTTTCAGCTTTCGATTTTTGTCTAAGATCAATTGAATTTGTTTAGAAACGGGATGTCCTCGTTTTTTTTCAATTAAATAGGCGAGTAGCTCTGTTATGGCTTCCGAAGGTAATTCAGCTATTATGATCTTATTTTCAAATGGCATTATCTTGTAAACAAGCTTTTTTGTAATATTTCCGATAGGTATGTTTGCTCTAATTCCACCATAATTTAACAACGCAAAATCTACATGTTTTCCTGTTTCGGAATAGAAAACAGAATCAGATTGTTCGTAAATAATATCAGCTAGTAAATTACCCAATGGAGAGTTCATTTTATCAGATTCTTTCAGAATTACTTTTGGAGCATAACTAAGTGAAGCATTTAAAACAGAATCTGCCGCTATCTGAAGTTTAAAAGGAGTAATAAAACTGTCAATCTCTTTAGAGATACTAACCTCATTATTAATGTTTATTTGTTTTCCTTTAATGGTTTTAAGACCTTTTGGTTGTTCTGTACAGCTAAAAAAACAACTTAAAGTTATAAATATAACAAAATGTTTGATTTTCATAGGTTAAAAAGTAGTTGTATCAGAAAGTTAAATTTAAATAATGCTTAGATTTGCAATATACAATTGTAAATGTAAATGATTTTAGATTCTTTTCGCGAAAAGTTCATTGATAAAATTTTAAATAAGAAACTAAATCAACCAAATAATAGATTTAGTTACAACAAAATTCAGCGTATTGGTTGCTTGGTAGATTTAGAAAGCCTAGAAAATATTGAAGCGTTAAAAAATACAGTCTCAATTCTGGGATTGCCTAAAGCAGAAGTACGTTGGTTAGGTTACACGAAAGAGCCATCTACAAATGAAATAGATGCTATAAAGACCTATTCCAAGAAGGATATAAATGCTTTTGGAAAAATAAAATCAGACCATGTTCAGGAGTTTATAAATACTGAGTTTGATGTATTGATAAATTATTTTTCGAAAGACAAATTTCCACTTTTAGTAGTGTCTGGCAGTAGCAATGCTTTGATGAAAGCTGGCTTTCCTGAAGTAGATCAAAGGTGTAACGATATAATAATTAATTGTGAACCGAAAAAGACAGATGTGTTTTTGAAAGAATTAAAAACGTATCTTCAAGTAATAACAAAGTAGTTATGCAAACGAAATTTTTAGGAACAGGTGTAGCGCTGGTAACTCCGTTTAGAACGGACAGCACAGTAGATGTTGCTGCTTTAGAGCGCTTGGTGAATTCTGTAATAGAGAATGGTGTAGAGTATCTTGTAGTACTAGGTACAACGGCAGAAAGTGTAACCTTAACTAAACAAGAAAAGGAGCTAGTGAAAACTACAATAGCTTCTGCCAATAATGGAAGAGTGCCAATGATCTTAGGATTGGGTGGTAACAATACTATGGCAGTTGTTAATGAAATTCAAGAAACAGATTTGTCTATTTATGATGGAATACTATCTGTTTCTCCATATTATAATAAACCTAGTCAAGAAGGGATTTATCAGCATTTCAAAGCAATTGCAGAAGTATCTCCTTTGCCAATTATTTTGTACAACGTACCGGGAAGAACAGGTTCCAACATGTTACCAAATACAGTTTTGCGTTTGGCGCATGATTTTGAAAACATTGTAGCCATCAAAGAAGCTTCTGGAGATTTAACGCAAGCTATGAGAATCATCCGTAACAAACCGGCAGATTTTCATGTAATTTCAGGAGATGATATGATTGCATTACCAATGACCTTGGCGGGCGGATCTGGTGTAATTTCTGTTATTGGTCAAGGCTTACCAAAAGAATTTTCAGAAATGATTCGTTTTGGGCTTTTAGGAAGAACCCAAAAAGCTTTTGAATTACAATATAAAATAATGCCAAGTATAGATTATATTTTTGAAGAAGGAAATCCTGTAGGAATCAAAGCTTTGTTGAAAGCAAGAGGTATTTGTGATCTTGGTGTAAGATTACCACTTGTAGAAGCTACTCCAGAATTACAAGAAAAAATATATCTTTACATGGAAAGATTTAATGCAATATCTGTGTAATGCCCAAAAAAATTAATGATCCCGGTTTTGGAAATTTTTCTACAAAAAATATTCAACGCTATGTAAACAAAGACGGGACATTTAATATAAAACATATAAATAAAAGCAATACAATTTCGGCCACGTATTCTTATTTAATAGGAATATCGTGGCTGAAATTTTTTAGTTTGGTAGTACTGTGTTACACGGTTATCAACATCCTGTTTGCTTGTATTTATCTTATCATTGGTATAGAAAAGTTAACACCGTCTACTGGTGATTTGCTGCATGATTTTTTCAATGCCTTTTTCTTTTCGGCACAAACAATTACTACAGTGGGCTATGGAGGGATTTCTCCAAACGGAGTTTTAACAGGTTTGGTTTCTTCGTTTGAAGCCATGTTAGGATTGTTATGTTTCTCCTTTGTAACGGGGCTACTTTATGGTAGGTTTTCAAAACCCAAAGCCAACGTTAAATTTAGCAATTCCATTGTTTTACGTGAGTTTCAAGAGCAAAATGCCATCATGTTTAGAGTTATGAATACCCAAAAAAGTATCATGATTCGGCCAAAGGTTACGGCAACATTATTACTTTCGGAAGAAGAAAAGCAAGAATATAGAAGTAGTTTTTATCAACTTAGTTTAGAGCGAGATACCATAACGTATCTTCCAACAACATGGACCATAGTTCATGTAATAGATGAAAATAGTCCGTTGAAAAAATACGAACTGGAAGATTTAAAGCGTTTACATGCAGAGATTGTTATTTTGATATCTTTTTATGATGATGCTTTTAACCAAGAAGTTCATCAAGTACATTCCTATTTATTAAGTGAATTGCTTGTAGATCAAAAATTTGAAAAGGCATTTATGTTCAATGATGAAGGCGAAATGATATTTGATCATGATAAGTTCAATACAACAATCCCAAATTCTCGTTAAAATCGAAAAAAACGCTGTTAAAAGTATATTTTAAAAATTACATTTAGCACCTTTAAAAAATCTTTTGAAAAATCATAGAAATAACTAATTTTGCAGAATGCTTAAAAGTATGAGAAAAATTGTTTATCTAATAGCTATAGCTATTGCCTTTACGTCTTGTAGTGAATATCAAAAAGCTTTAAAAAGCGAGGATACAGGAGTGAAGTATACAATGGCAGAGCAATTGTATAACGAAGGGAAGTATAGTAAAGCCAACCGCTTGTTTGAACAAATATTGCCAAAATATGTGGGTAAACCACAAGGTGAGCGTGTCATGTATATGTACGCTGATGCTGCTTATCAAGTAAACGATTATTACTTGGCGGCGTATCAATTTGAGCGTTTTGCAAATTCTTATCCTAAAAGTTCAAAGGCACAAGAAGCAGCGTATCTTTCAGCTAAAGCAACTTATTTAACTAGTCCAAAATTCTCTTTAGATCAAACAGAAACGTATGACGCCTTAAATAAACTGCAGAATTACATTAATAAATATCCAAATTCTGAATATTTACAAGAAACCAACCAACTGGTCCAAGATCTAACGCAGAAATTAGAAAAGAAAGATCTAGAAATAGCCAAACAATACAAAAAGACTTTTAAATACAAGTCTTCGATAAAATCTATAGAAAACTTTTTGGTGGATTATCCAGGGTCTGAGTTGAAAGAAGAAGCGTTGTTCGTTAAGCTTGAAGCTACTTACGAACTTGCAGTAAATAGTTTTGAATATTTAATAAAAGATCGTCTAGAACAAGCTCAAGAGGCTTATGACGATTTAATAAAATATTATCCAAATACCAGTTTTTCTGATGAAGCAACGAAGATTCAGGAAAGCATAACAGAAGAATTAAGTAAAAGATCATAAATATTTAATTATTAGTAGAAGAACATGATTGATTTAAAAAAGACGGAAGCTCCAGCATCAACAATTACTTATAACAAGAATGAGTTTGATGCACAAACAGAAAATATTTATGAAGCTATTGCAGTAGTTGCAAAGCGTTCTATTCAAATTAACTCTGAGATCAAAAAAGAGTTAATTGAAAAATTAGAAGAGTTTGCTACTTATAATGATAGCTTAGAAGAAATTTTCGAAAACAAAGAGCAGATCGAAGTTTCTAAATTCTACGAAAAGTTACCAAAGCCACATGCTTTAGCAGTTCAAGAGTGGTTAGAAGGTAAAATTTATTACAGAAATACAGAGAAGTAAATTTAATAGACAGTAGTTATGACTGTTTTAAGCGGTAAAAAAATACTTTTGGGAGTAACCGGTGGTATTGCTGCTTATAAAACTACTTTTTTAGTAAGACAATTTATAAAAGCGGGCGCGCAAGTTCAAGTGGTAATGACAAACAATGCCAAAGAATTTGTGACGCCCTTAGTGCTTTCTACACTTTCTAAAAATCCGGTTTTATCTAGCTTTACCAAAGATGAAGCATCTGGTGAATGGACCAATCATGTAGATGTTGGTTTGTGGGCAGATATTATGGTGATAGCTCCAGCAACAGCCAATACGTTAGCCAAAATGGTAAGTGGCGAAAGTGATAACTTTTTAATGGCTGTGTATCGTTCTGCAAAATGTCCTGTTTATTTTGCTCCGGCAATGGATTTGGATATGTATAAACATCCAAGTACACAGGAGAATTTTAAAAAATTAGTAGCTTTTGGTAATATCATGATTCCGGCAGAATCGGGAGAATTGGCCAGTGGATTAGTAGGAGAAGGTAGAATGGCCGAGCCAGAAAATATTGTTGAGTTTATTGAAAATGATATAGCGGCCAAATTACCTTTAAAAGGCAAAAAAGTGCTTATTACTGCAGGACCTACTTATGAAGCAATAGATCCTGTTCGTTTTATAGGAAATCATTCTTCGGGTAGAATGGGATATGCTATCGCAACAAGTGCATCCAAATTGGGTGCAGAAGTTATTCTAATTTCCGGTCCTACATTTTTACAATCACCGAACGGTGTGCATACGATTCGTGTAACTTCTGCAGAAGAAATGTACAAGAAAGTTCATGAGTATTTTAAAAATGTAGATATAGCTATTCTATCAGCCGCGGTAGCAGATTACAAGCCAAAAAATGTAGCTGATCAAAAAATAAAAAAGAAAGTATCCTCGTTATCTATAGAATTGGAGCCTACAAAAGATATTTTAGCCTCTTTGGGAGCTGAAAAGAAACATCAATTTTTAGTAGGTTTTGCATTGGAAACTGAAAATGAGTTGGAAAATGCAAAAGGGAAGTTGAAAAGAAAGAATTTAGACGCCATTGTATTAAATTCTTTAAATGATGAAGGTGCAGGTTTTGGAACTTCCACAAATAAGGTTACATTTATTGATAGTAATAGTGTAACTCCTTTTTCTTTAAAAAGTAAAGAAGAGGTTTCAGTAGATATTTTAAACGAAATTATAGCAAGATTACATGCGTAGTGTTATTACCTTTTTGTGTTGTTTGATGGTTGTTTTTGCCAACGCGCAAGAGCTTAAATGTACAGTTACTGTAAACTCTCAAAAGATTGGACAATCAAATCAACAGATTTTCCAAACTTTACAGCAGTCTGCAACAGATTTTATGAACAGTACAAAATGGACCAATAAAAGCTTTAAAAAAGAAGAACGTATTGCTTGTAATATGCTGATTACTGTGAATTCTTATGAAGGTGAAAATTTTGGAGCCACCATTCAAGTTCAGTCTTCACGTCCAATTTATAATTCCACTTATGAATCTCCGGTTCTAAATATCAACGATCAAAATTTTTCATTTACCTATCAAGAATTTCAACCAATGTATTTTAATGAGACAAGGTTTGATTCAAATCTTACATCGGTACTTGCATTTTATGCTTATATCATTTTAGGTGTAGATGCAGATTCTTTTAAAATGAGAAGTGGAACACCGTATTATAACAAAGCAAAACAAGTTTTAAGTATTGCTCAAAGTAGTAATTATGCGGGCTGGAATCAAAATGATGGAGATCGTACAAGATGGGTTCTAATGGATAATCTTCTTTCTAATACTTTTAGAGAGTATAGAACTGTTATGTACAATTACCACAGAAAAGCCATGGACTATTTATCTGACGATGCAGAAACGGCAAAGAAAACCATAGCTTCTAGTTTACGTTTGTTTAAAAGTATGAACGCTCGAAGACCAAATTCCTATTTGTTACAGTCGTTTTTTGATGCCAAAGCAAATGAAATTTTAGATATTTATTCCGGCGGTCCTCAAGTAAGTATTGTTCAATTGGTAGACACACTTAATAAAATAGCTCCCAACTATTCAAGTTCTTGGAAAAAAATTGAATATTAGAGGTTTTATACTCTCTAAAATATCTTCTATATTTGAGGCTTAAAATTCTAGTATTTGTTAGCTTCACTTTTTATAAAAAATTATGCACTAATAGATGAACTAAAGGTTCGGTTCTCAAATGGTTATACTATCATTACAGGAGAAACCGGTGCCGGTAAATCTATTCTTTTAGGTGGTTTATCTTTGGTTTTAGGTAAGCGAGCCGATCTTTCCTTGTTAAAAAATAAAGAAGAGAAATGTGTTATAGAATCTGAGTTTGGTATTGCTGCTTATAATTTGAAAGAATTCTTTGAAGAAGAAGATTTAGATTATGAGGATCAAACTTTTATTCGACGTGAAATTCTGCCTAGTGGAAAGTCAAGAGCTTTCATTAATGACACGCCTGTAACGCTAGATGTTTTGAATAGGTTGGGAGGAAGATTGATAGATATTCATTCGCAACATCAAACGCTAGAACTTACAGAAGAGGAGTTTCAATATCACGTGATTGATGCAGTTGCAGGCAATTTTTCGCTAATCAAGGAATATCAGACGGTATTATCTTCTTATACTGCTGAAAAAAAAGCACTGAATAAACTTCTTAAGGATCAAGAAGAAGCTTCAAAAGAGTACGAATACAATTCCTTTTTAGTAAAGGAATTGGAAGCTTTAAAGTTAGATACGCTTGATAAGGAAGATTTAGAAAGTTCTTATGAGCAATTATCAAATGTAGAAGAAATCAAGGAAAAGCTATCACATGCTTTGCAATTGATAAATACTGATGAAGTAGGGGTTCAAACTTCGGTAACCGAGTTGAAGAATATCTTTGCTAAAATGCAAGGTTATGGCGCCGCTTATCAAAGTTTACATGAGCGTATTCAGTCTGTATTAATAGAAATTGATGATATTAATACTGAAGTTTTAGGCTTAGAAGAAGGATTGGAAACAGACCCTTCCGAATTAGATCGTTTGCAAGAAACACTTCAAAAAATTTATGCTTTAGAGAAAAAGCACATGGTTTCTGGCATTGCTGAACTTTTAGAGATTCAACATAAATTACAAGAAAAAGTCAGTATTACAGAAAATGCAGATGAAGCTATTTTAGAAAAGCAAAAAGCTATTGAAAAAATAGCGGTTGGTCTTAATAAATTGGCAACTCAAATTCATAAGCAACGTGCTAAAGTAATTCCATCTTTGAAGAAAGATTTGGAGAAAATTATTTCTGAATTAGGAATGCCAAATGCACGTTTTCAGATATCCGTAACTCATGAAGATAAGTTTTTACCAAACGGAAAAGACGTACTTACTTTTGAATTTTCAGCAAATAAAGGAACCGATTTTGGGCTCTTGAAAAAAGTAGCTTCCGGCGGTGAATTGTCAAGAATAATGCTAGCTATAAAATCTATTTTATCAAATTATATGAAACTTCCAACTATCATGTTTGATGAAATTGATACAGGAGTTTCTGGAGAAATAGCTATAAAAATGGCAGATATTATGAAGGACATGAGCAAATACATGCAAGTTTTTTGTATTACTCATTTACCTCAGGTTGCTGCCAAAGGAGATCAACATTTAAAAGTTTATAAAGAAAGTACACTACTAGGTACCAGTAGTAACTTGAAACAATTGAATCCGCAAGAGCGTGTTACTGAAATTGCACAAATGCTTGGAGGAGAAAACGTGAGTTCTTCTGCATTATCGCATGCGAAAGAGCTTTTGAGTTAAAAAATTAAAGTATCTTTGAACTTAATATTACAACTTTAGATTAAATTTTGACACATGTATAACTTATTAAAAGGAAAAAGAGGAATTATATTTGGTGCGCTAGATGAGAATTCTATTGCATGGAAAACTGCCGAAAGAGTACACGCAGAAGGTGGTACTTTTGTATTAACAAATGCTCCTATTGCAATGAGAATGGGACAAATTAAAGAGTTGGCAGATAAAACTGGTTCTGAAATTATTCCTGCAGATGCTACCAATTTAGAAGATTTAGAAAATCTTGTAGCAAAATCTATGGAAATTTTAGGAGGTAAAATAGACTTTGTTTTACATTCTATTGGTATGTCTGTTAATGTTAGAAAAGGACGTCATTATACCGATCAGAATTACGACTTTACATCAAAAGGTTGGGATGTTTCTGCAGTATCTTTTCACAAGGTAATGCAAACATTATATAAGCAAGACGCTATGAGCGAGTGGGGTAGTATTGTAGCTTTAACTTATATGGCTGCGCAAAGAACTTTCCCAGATTACAATGATATGGCAGACAACAAAGCATATTTGGAGTCTATTGCACGTAGTTTTGGTTATTTCTTTGGAAAAGAGAAAAAAGTAAGAGTAAATACCATTTCTCAATCACCAACACCAACAACAGCTGGTCAAGGAGTAAAAGGTTTCGGAGGATTTATTGCATATGCAGATAAAATGTCTCCATTAGGAAATGCTACAGCGCAAGATTGTGCAGACTATACGGTAAGTTTGTTTTCAGACCTTACCAAAAAGGTAACTATGCAAAACTTATTTCACGATGGAGGTTTCTCAAATACAGGAGTAAGCCAAGAAGTGATTGAAGAGTTTAGCGGAGAATAAGCTACTTCAAATGATATTTATAGAAAGCCTATACATTTTGTATAGGCTTTTTTTATTGGAAGTTTATATAGAAATTATGTACGAATAGTTCGTAGGGTTTCGTAAACTAATTATTTTTGCAAAAATCAATTATAAATACAGTTTAATGAAAAAAATTACTTTATTCACTTTTCTTTTATTGATGTCATTCCCTTTATTTTCACAGGAAAATAGTTGTGAGGAAACATTTTCACAAAGTGGATACGATACATCAAACGTTACACTAACCGTTGATCTTTCAACCATTGATTGTTATGATCCTGCTTCAACGCCAACGTTTACGTTATCAGATTTTAGTGCAACTTTAGAAACATACTGTGGAAGTTATTACAATTTTGATGTAGTTCTAGATGGAGTTACCGAGCTTTCATCGGTATGTTATAATGATGTTGATGGCCTTGATGTGACTAATGTAAACGAAGTTCAAATTATAGCAAACGATACCAATGGGAGTTCGCAGTATTTGATGCTTTCAGTGGATGTTGAAGTTACGTATACTCCAACCGTAGCTCCAAATTGTGATGCACTTTTGAGTAGTACTCAAGTAGATGTTAATGATGTGTTCTCATGGTCTGCGGCAAGTAATTATCCTAATTCTTATAATTTAACTATTGGTTCCGCATCGGGTGAAGATGATATTTTAGAAGAAACCAATGTAGGGAATACTACATTTTATGATATAGCTTCATTAGGTTTAAATGCTAATACTACATATTATGTAACTATTCAACCGGAAAATATTGTGGGATCACCAACGTGTAGTGAGCAAAGTTTTACCACCTATCCACAACCGGAAAATGATGAATGTTCAGCAGCTACTACGCTTACGGTAAATAGTGATTTATCTTGCTCTAGTTTTACTTCGGGAACACTTTCCGGAGCTACAAATTCTGGAATTACAGATTCATTTTGTTATGGAACCATGAATAATGATGTATGGTATACTTTTACAGCAACTGATGAGAATATACTTATTTCAATAACAAATATTGAAGGTTCTACAAGTACAATAGCCATGTCTATTTATGATGTTACAAGTAGTACTTGCGGTAGTTTAGACGATCCTTTTCTATGCCAATCAAACACAGCAGTTTTAGAAAACCTAACCATAGGAAATGTTTATTTAATTCAAGCTTATACACAAGATGCGAGTATTCAGAATGTAACATTTGATATTTGTGCGGGTGTTATAGCATATCCCGAGAACGATACTTGTAATATGGCCGAGAGTATTGCACTCACCAACTATGATAGTGATTGTGATGTAATTGCTTTTGATACTACCTATGCAACTGACAGTGGTGCTATTGGAAGTTGTGAGAGTTATGACTCTAATGAGTCTGATCTTTTCTATGAATTTACTACAGGATCTATAGGAGGATTTTCTATTGAGGTATTAGAAGGATTGCCGTCTCGTTTAGATATAGCAGTATACGATGCTTGTGGCGGTAATGAAGTTTATTGCGAATCAACATTAGAATCGGGTGAAACTTGGATAACAGGATTGAATCCTGAATCAACTTACATATTGCAAATATGGACAGAATCTTACAATGATGGAGCATTTGAAATATGTTTAAAAGAGTTACCAGCATGTTTGGCACCACAAGATGTTCAAGCTGTTGCGATTACCGAAACCACAGCAGATATTATTTGGACAGAAGTAGGAACATCTACTTCCTGGGAAATAGAATATGGTGTTACAGGTTTTACACCTACTGGAGAAGCAGACGCTATTACAACATTATATCCTTATACAATTGAAGGTTTAACAGCTGGTGTTACGTATGATGTTTATGTACGATCAGATTGTGGAGCTTCTTCTTCTGGTGCTACATTTAATGTTATGAATGATTACAGTGGTTGGACAGGTCCTATTACTTTTACAACTACAGTAACAGCGCCCGTAAACGACGATTGCTCTAATGCGATAGCTATTGGAACGCTTCCATTTTCTGAAACAATTGATGCAACTGGAGCTACCAACAATACCGGGTTTATTCCAGAATGTGATGGTATGAATGATGGAGTTTGGTATACGTTTGAAACTGCTGAGAATAGTGGGTCGGTGACCATAAGTATAACAGATGTGGTAGATTGGGATGCGAAAATTGCATTATATTCAGGTAGTTGTGGAAACTTTATTTGTGAAGGAAGTTCTGATAGTGGTTATTATGGTGGAGATGAATCTATGACAGTTGAGGTAGAATCCAATACGGTTTATTGCTTAAATATAGGATACTACAGTGGTGCAGAAGATGAAAGTGAGGGAGCTTTTTCGTTAGCTATTTCAAGTGAAGATATAAGTTTGTCAAATGATAATTTTGAAGCTGAAAACGAAATATCTTTTTATCCAAATCCAGTTTCTGATAAATTAACAATTTCGGCATTCCATGGTGTTAATAAAATTGAGTTTTTTGATTTATTAGGAAAGAAAGTTCTAGAAACAAATACTTTTCAAAAAGAAAATGTAATAGATGTTTCAAATTTAAAGCAAGGAACGTATTTTATAAAAGTAATATCAAATTCGTCTCAAAATATATTCAAAATTATAAAAGATTAATTGTCAGAGTAATATAAATTAGTAAAGCCTTTCATACAGAAAGGCTTTATTTTTTTATGTTAAAAAGTCGATTATAATATGTGATTTGTTATATAACCAGTAATTTTACGCTTTAATTTCAAAAATTTAACAAATTAATAGCGTATGAAAAAAATTACCTTATTTTCATTTTTATTCTTTGCGTTTGGCTTTTTCATTGGAAATGCTCAAGTGCAGGTAGGATTTGATGAAGAAACAGCTACCACTGTACCTATCCGAAGTTGTTATGGATACAGCTATACACAACAGATTTATTATCAATCAGAATTGAACTCTTCTGGAACAATCACAGCGATCTCTTTTTATGTAGATGAATTAGCTTCAGTAAATGATGCGAGTTCAGATTGGACAATTTACATGGGGCACACTTCTAAAACTGAATTTACTAATGATACAGATTGGGAGGATATCGGTAACCTTTTACAAGTATATTCAGGTACAGTAACTTATCCAGAAGCTGGAAATTGGATGACAATAACATTTGACACTCCTTTTAGTTATGATAATGAAGAAAATCTATTGCTTGCGGTTGATGAAAACCAAGATGGATTTGATTGTACAAATTATTGGGGATCTAGTGCTACAAATGATGACAGATCAATTGTTTATAGTAGCGATTCTACAAATCCAGATCCTATATCTCCTCCAACGGCAAGTTCTACTTATAGTTATATAGCAAACGCTATTTTTACAGGAATTACTCAAAGTTGTTTAGTTCCAACTGATTTAGAGGCTTCTAATATAGCTACTACATATGCAGATATTTCTTGGACAGAGAATAATACTGCAGAGAATTGGACAGTTGAGTATGGAGAATATGGTTTTGAACTAGGTACCGGCACTACATTTGATATCAATCAAACTACTGCTACTCTAGAAGGTTTAGAAGCGGGTACGACCTATGAAGTATATGTTATGGCTGACTGTGGAGACTCCCAAAGCAGTTATTCACAAAGTTTGGTATTTAGTACAGATTGTGTTGCTATAACTTCTTTTCCTTGGACAGAAGATTTTGAAAGCGCAAGTACGCCAGAATTACCTGTATGTTGGACATATTTAAATAATAATGACGATTCAGACTACTTTGAAACATATAGTGGTTATGGTGTAGATGATTCTCAATCAGTTGGTTTGTATACAGATTTTAATTATGGTGCAAATGATGATTATTTAATCTTACCGCAGATTACCTTAACAGGAAACGAAAGACTAAAGTTCAATGTTAGAGCAAGATCTTCAAATGAACCGAATGATTATGAAGTAGTTTTATCTACTACAGGAACAGATGCTGAAGATTTCACCACTGTTTTACAGCCATTGACTACGGTATCCACAACAACTCAAACACAAATAAATCCTATTTACTTAGATGATTATTCAGGAGACGTATACATTGCAATTCATGTACCAGTAGATGGTTTAGATGGATATTATATTTATTTTGATGATTTTATAATCGAAGAAATTCCAAGTTGTTTAGAGCCTCAAGATTTAGCAGTTTCAAATATTACCAACTATACGGCAGATTTATCTTGGACAGAAAATGGAGATGCTTCCACTTGGAATATTGAGTATGGAGAAACCGGTTTTGAAAATGGAACAGGAACAGAAGTTACCGTTACAGAAAATCCATATACCCTTACAGGTCTTACTCCAAACACAGTTTATGAATATTATGTACAAGCCTCTTGTGGAGACGGAGATGAGAGTACTTGGATAGGTCCATTTGAGTTTGCTACTACATGTCTAGCAGTTACTTCTTTTCCTTGGACAGAAGATTTCGAAGGAGCGGTAACGCCAGAGCTTCCTAGTTGTTGGTCTTTCATTAACAATAATGATGATGCGGATTACTTCAAGACTTACGATGAATATGGTGTTGAGGAGTCAACAGCAGTTGGTTTGTACACAGATTACAATTCTGGAGAAAACGATGACTATTTAGTATTACCACAATTCACTCTAACAGGAAACGAAAGATTAAAGTTTAATGTTAGAGCAAGGTCTTCATATGAACCAAATGATTATGAAGTAGTTTTATCTACTACAGGTACAAATGCTGAAGATTTTACTACCGTTTTACAGCCATTGACTACGGTATCTACAACAACTCAAACAGAGATAAATCCAATTTATTTAGATGACTACTCAGGAGACGTTTACATTGCAATTCACGTACCTGCCGATGGTTTAGATGGGTATTATATATATTTTGATGATTTTATTGTTGAAGAAATTCCAAGTTGTCCTACACCTTCAGGGTTAGTTATTTCAAACATAACTGCTAGTTCTGCAGATATCTCTTGGGAAGAAAACGGAGATGCAACTGAATGGACAATTGAATACGGAGAAGCTGGTTTCACCTTAGGTGAAGGAACTAGTATTACAGTAACTTCAATGCCATACACTTTATCAGATCTATCAAGTACTACAGAGTATGAAGTGTACATCTCTTCTAATTGTAGTTATGATGAAGTGAGCGAATGGTCAACTTTAGCTTATTTTGAAACACCTTGTACAGCTTTAGATTTACCATATACAAATGATTTTTCAGACTTCCCTGGATCATGTTGGTCAGAAGGAAACAATAGTTCTATTACAGAAGGTCCAAATGGTGAAAATGGAGCTTGGCTTTCCGATGATTATTTGAATGATTCTGATAGCGGTATCGATGCTGCAAGAGTAAATCTTTGGAATACAGGAGATAGTGATTGGTTAGTTACTCCAGAATTTATGATCCCAACTGATGTAGATTATGGTGTTGCTTACCAAGTTGGTGTTACCACTTATTCTGGTTCAGATGCCATTTCTATGGGATCAGATGATGAAGTTCAATTTTTAATTTCTTCGGATGGAGGAATAACTTGGACAAGTCTAGAAACTTACAATGTAGATAATACGCCTTCTAATGAAGGAGAAGAAAGATTATATGATCTTTCTACATATGCAGGAGAAACTGTTAAGTTTGCATATTGGGCTACAGAAGGAACTGTAGATGATGATGAGGATTATAATTTTTATGTAACTAATTTTGAAGTAGATACTTACCAAGCTCTTGGAAATGCTTCTTTTGAACAATTAGGATTCAAATATTATCCTAATCCTGTAAACAATAACGTATTGAATCTTTCTGCACAAGAAAATATTGAAAGTGTTGTAGTTTACAATTTAGTAGGTCAGCAAGTTTTAACTTTAGAACCAAATGCTACATCATATCAAGTAAATATGACAGCTTTGACACAAGGAACTTATTTTGTTACGCTTTCTATTGGAGGTTCAACAGAAACAATTAAGATTCTTAAAAAATAGAAAAAACATTCATTTAGTTTTATAGCCACCCATTTGGGTGGCTTTTTTTTATGGTACGAATACGTACATTTGTCCTATGGAGTTATACTTTTCAATTGTAGTACCAATCTATAATCGCCCGGAGGAAGCAGATGAGTTATTATCTAGCTTGGCGCAGCAATCTTTTCAAAAGGCATTTGAAATTGTGATTGTAGAAGACGGTTCTCAACGAACTTCAAAAGAGGTCGTTCTTAAATATAAGGAGCTTTTAAATATCTCATATTATTTCAAACCGAATACAGGACCTGGCGATTCCAGAAATTTTGGAATGAAAAAAGCCAAAGGGAATTATTTTATCATACTAGATTCAGATTGTATTATTCCTTCAGATTATCTTCAAAATGTATCTAATTACTTGAAAGAAAATTATGTTCCTTGTTTTGGAGGAGCGGATACTGCTCACGATTCATTTACCAATTTGCAAAAGGCAATTAGTTATAGCATGACTTCCTTTTTCACGACGGGAGGAATTCGAGGAAGCAAGAAAGCTGTAAATAAATTTCAACCACGAAGTTTCAATATGGGAATTTCTAAAGAAGTATTCGAAATTACAGGAGGCTTTGGGAAAATACATCCTGGAGAAGATCCAGATTTAACGATAAGAATTTGGAATGCAGGTTTTGAAACAGCCTTTATACCCAATGCCGCAGTTTTTCATAAAAGAAGAATAAGCTGGGAGCGCTTTTACCATCAAGTTTATAAATTTGGATTGGTGCGTCCTATATTGAATAGTTGGCATCCAAAAACAAAGAAAATCACCTATTGGTTCCCAACTGTTTTTTTGGTCTCGTTTGTATTTAGTTTATTTCTGGCAGTAGTTAATTTCCCTTATTTTATTTATGGATTCATTTTATATTATTTGTTAATTTTTGTTGAAAGTTTATCAAAGAACAAAAATATTAGTATTGCATTTTTATCTTTAGTAGCTGTTACCATTCAATTTTTTGGATATGGATATGCGTTTCTAAAAGCAACGCTGAAATTAACTTTGAATAATAAAAGAGCAGAAGAGCTTTTTCCTAAAGTATTTTTCAAATAATGGAAGATAAGAAGTCTACAACAATATTAACCTTTTTAAGAAGTAAGAGGACCATAACTTTTCTTATGTTCTTTGTGTTTTCTTCTGTGATTTGGTTGCTCATAAAACTATCTAAAGAATATAGAGCAACCTATGAAGTTAAACTCAATTATGCTGAAAAAAATAAGGAACGTGTTATCACAGATGTTTCTATAGATCAAGTTAGCGTAACTCTTCGAGGCAAAGGATTTCAATTATTGAAATACAATTTGATAGGAAGAGATATGACGGTCGATGTTACCGATGCAGGAATTAATGAAGTCTCGGTAAATTTATCATCAGAGAAATATAAAAATGATTTACTCAAAGAAGTTTTTGATGATGATGCTACTATAATTAGCGTTTCTCCATCAAAAATAGCTTTAACCATAGACACTCTTACAAGTAAAGATGTCCCTGTAAAAACCAATATTCAATTGATTTTTAAAAATGGATATATGTTAAGCGATTCTTTGGTTACGGAGCCTCCTTACGTTACAGTGTATGGCCCGGCAGAGATTGTAGATACTATGGAAATTATAACTACTGCTTACAAGAGTATAGAAGATATAGAAGATGGTTTTACCTATGATATACCTTTGAAAGAAGCAGCACATGAAAAACTAAGTTATTCAACAAAGGAGGTTACGGTTGTAGGGAAAGTAGAACGGTTTACGGAAGATGAAATAGATTTACCTGTTCGTTTTATAAATGTACCAAGTAATGTAACTATTAAGTCTTTTCCAAAGGAAGTTCCTGTTCTTATAAAAGGGAGTTTCGTTGACTTAAAAAAGGTTTCAAGAAATGACTTTGATCTTATTTGTGATTATGATGAAATAGATTCAACTTCCACTTATGTGAAAACAAAATTGAATAGAAAGCCTTCTAATATTCAAATTGTAAATATAAAGGACGATAACTTTCAAGTCTTAATTAAAACAAAATGATTGTTGGATTAACTGGTGGCATTGGAAGTGGAAAATCCACAGTAGCTCAAATGTTTCATGATTTGGGAGTTCCAGTATTTATAGCTGATGTAGAAGCAAAGAATCTAATGAATTCTTCGAAAGAGCTTCAGTGTAAGATTATGGAGCTTTTAGGTAATGCGGCTATTGAAGACGGAAGAATTAATAGAAAGTTTATTGCAGAAAAGGTTTTTCAAGATAAACCACTATTGAATAAGCTAAATCAAATTATTCATCCTGCTGTGCGAAAGCATTTTTTAAAATGGACGGAGCAGCAGAATTTTCCATATGTAATAGAAGAAGCGGCAATACTTTTTGAAAGTGGTGGAGATGAAATTTGTGATGTAATAATTACCGTAACTGCGCCAGAAGATGTAAGAATACATCGTGTTTTATCTCGTGACAAAACCAGCGAAGAAGACGTACGAAATAGAATGAAGAATCAAATTTCAGATACCGAAAAGATTCAAAAATCTCACTACGTTATAGAAAACGTTGATCTTGAAGAAACCCGCATAAACGTTCGGGAAATTCATCAAATACTCCTTAAGAAATCCACTGAAATCTAATATTTTAACATTTTTGTTAAGGTTAGGTTAAAAGCCCCGAAATGTTAAAATTAAGTCATTACTTTTGGCACAATGAGTAAGAAATTATTCGTTTTGCTAGTTATCCTGATGAGCTTGTCGCTCATAGGTATTATTTTCGTTCAAGGATATTGGATCAAGACATCTGTGGATGACAAAGAAGAACAATTTTCCATGAATGTGGCTTTGGCGTTGAATGCTGTTTCAGATGAAATTCAACAACGAGAAACTTCAGATTTTATTCGTAGATTGATAGACATCGGTATCGACAGTATTGAGCCTACCAAAACCGAAATTCGTAGATTATACATTCAGGGAGTTAATAGTGAAACCAATCAATCTTACTTGTATGAAAACAGTATTATTGAAGAAGATTATGGTAATACTACGCTCTTTGAAAACAGTACAGATACTATTCAGATTAAGCGATACTACAGCCAAAGTACACAAACCAAAGAATCATCAAGACTAGATGCGGGAATGCCGGTTCCACCGGAAACAATTTCTAAAACGAGAAGATTAGGTGAGCTTGATAAAGCTGCTTTTATAACTAGTTTTAAAGATTTTGCAAAAGAATTGCCTATTACGGAAAGAACTTCCAATGATGAGGTAAAAGAATTGTTATCAAAGGAATTAAAAAACCGACAGTTGAATCTTGATTTCGAATATGGTATTTATAGTAATGGTTTGGCTACTAAAATACGTTCGGAAGGATTTAATTTTTCTAACAAGAATAGACATTCATCTCCGTTATTTATAGATAACGATGGTAATAATGAATACGACCTTTTCATCAGCTTTCCTGATAAAAAAGAATATGTTCTTTCATCTATTTTAACCATGGTAATGTTATCCATAACATTTACACTCATTATTATAGTAGCATATTCCAGTGCATTAATGCAATTGTTGCGTCAACGTCAGATATCAGAAATTAAAACTGATTTTATCAATAACATGACGCATGAGTTTAAAACTCCAATTGCAACCATAAATTTGGCATTAGATTCTGTAAAATCACCTAGAATAATGAATGATCAGGCAAAACTGAATCATTATTTACAAGTGATTAGAGATGAAAACAAGCGAATGCATGCTCAGGTAGAAAATGTTTTAAGAATATCGAGATTAGAAAAAAATCAGCTGAATATTAGTAAAGAAAGACTTGATATTCATGAGCTCATTGAAGATGCTATAACCCACGTATTGTTGATTGTTGAAGATAGAGGCGGTTATATTAATGAACATTACAATGCAGAGCGAACAGAGGTTTTGGCAAATGACGTTCACTTTACCAATGTTTTGGTAAATATATTGGATAACGCTGTAAAATATTCTGAAGGTCCACCGAAGATTGAAGTAACTACCGAAGTAGTGAAAAATAGTGTATTGATCAAAATAGAAGATCAAGGAATGGGAATGAATAAGGCTGTATTGAAAAGAGCATTTGAAAAATTTTATAGAGAACATACCGGAGATATTCACAATGTGAAAGGACACGGATTAGGATTAGCATACGTAAAAAAAATTGTAGAAGATCACCAAGGTGAAGTTTATGCAACGAGTGAAAAAGGCAAAGGAAGTACCTTTTACATAAAGTTACCTTTAATTTAAAAAAACTATGGAGACAGTTAACAAAAAGATTTTATTAGTAGAAGACGACCCAAATTTTGGAATTGTATTGAAAGATTATCTTTCAATGAATGATTTTGATGTTGTATTGGCGAAGAACGGAATGGAAGGTTTTGAGAAGTTTAGAAAAGACAACTATGATCTTTGTATTCTTGATGTAATGATGCCTTACAAAGATGGGTTTACTTTGGCAAAGGAAATTAGAGAGAAGAATGAAAATGTGCCAATTATCTTCTTAACTGCAAAAACCATGAAAGAAGATGTATTAAAAGGTTATAAAGTAGGTGCAGATGATTATTTGAACAAACCTTTTGATTCTGAAGTTTTATTAGCAAAAATTCAAAGTATCATAAGTAGAAAATCTGTTGATTCTATAGCAGATAGTAAGCAATTTGAGTTTACAATTGGTAAATTCCATTTAAATTCAAAATTACGTTTCTTAACATTTGCAGACGAAGAGCCAATAAAACTATCTCCAAAAGAAAACGAATTGCTTAGATTGTTGGCATTACATGAAAACGATTTAATGCCTAGAGAGCTTGCACTTACAAAAATCTGGAGAGATGATAACTATTTCACATCTCGTAGTATGGATGTTTATATAGCGAAGCTTAGAAAGTATTTGAAAAAAGACGAAGATGTAGAAATCTTAAATATTCACGGTGAAGGATTCCGTTTGGTAATCAAGAACGAAGCATAATAAGATATACTACCCAATCATAAAAATCCGGAAAAGGCATTATTTACATAAATAATGCCTTTTCTATTTTTAATAAGTTTCAATCTCTTTTGCCTCTGTTAAATATGAAATTCCTTGTTGGTTTAAAGTTCCAATCATTATTCCTTGTAAAAGTGGTGAATTTTCTCCTGCTGTTTTTACTATAAAATTAGCGCCTGTACCACCGGTTTTATCCGCTTCTGTAACCACAAAGTCAATGGCTTGTAACGGTTTTAATTCAATAGGTTTAGAAAGATAGTTCCGTATTTTCTTTCCTTTAGAATTATAATAATCAACACTTTTCACAAAAGAGTTCTTAGAAATACTTGTGTTACGAATGCTTAACGTAACTGTAAGCTGAATGCTCATTTTTTCAGTGGAGCTATAAATTTCTGAATACACAGGAACATAGAAGCTTTTGTTGTTCAGGGATTCTATATTTTGACTTGTATAAAAAGAAGTAAGATCTGGTTGATGATATTCAGTTTCTTTTTGCTCCTTATTTTCACAAGAAACAGATAACGCAATTATAGTTAAAAAGAATACACTTTTCAGGAAGTTCATAACAAATGGTTTTCTGTAAAGTTACAGTATTTCTTCTATTTTCTGAATAATTTTCTTAAATGGAGTTTGATAATCAAACCAAAGAATTTCTTTATTTTTTCTAAACCAAGTGAACTGTCTTTTGGCAAATCTGCGCGTATTTTTCTTTACTTCTTCTGTGGCAAAATCTAGTGTGAATTCTCCTTTGAAGTAATTGAAAAATTCTCGATAACCTACCGTTTGTAAGGCATTGAGTTGTTGTTTATCTTTTAAGTCTTCCACTTCGTCAAGTAATCCGGCTTCTAGCATGATGTCTACTCTTCGGTTGATTCTGTCATAGACAATTGGCCTGTCTGCTTCTAAACCTATATAAATGGTTGTAAAGTTTCTATTGACTTCTTTATTTTTTAAGAAAGAAGAATAAGGTTTGCCCGTTCCAATGCAAATTTCTAGAGCTCTAATGAGTCTATGCGGATTTTGTGTATCTACTTTTTGAAAATACTCAGGATCTAATGTTTGTAACTGTTCCTGAAGTTCTTCAATAGTTTTCGTATTTAAATCTTCTCGAATACTAGGATCAACATCCGGGAAATAATCCAATCCTTTTGTAAGTGCATCTACGTACAAACCGCTTCCACCTACGCAAATTACTACGTTGTGATGAGTAAAAAGTTCTTGTAGTTTAGTCAAAGCTTCTCGCTCAAAATCACCCACGCTGTATTCTTGCTCAATGCTGATGTGCTGAATAAAATGATGTTTAGCTGCTGCTAATTCTTCTTTTGAAGGAACTGCCGTACCAATTTCCATTTCTTTAAAAAACTGCCTAGAATCGGCTGAAATGATTTCAGTATTGAAATGTTGTGCCAGCTGAATGCCTAAAGCGGTTTTTCCAATGGCGGTGGGGCCAACAACACAGATAAGATATTTTTCTTCAGCTTGCATGTTTTTGCGTTAAAGATTGAGGCATTTGTTGGAGCTCTTTTGCCGCTAAGGCAAAAAGCGACTGCCGAAAGCTTGGTGTTTTGTGGATACAACACAAACGCCCTTATAATTTTTCGCCACAATGATAACAAAATTCTGCTTCATCTCTATGGTCATTGGTGTGGCAATTGCTACAAACTTGTGTATTTGTATTTATTTTTTGAGCCTGTTTTGAAAATTCAACCGTGACAATTCCAGTTGGAACGGCTATAATTCCGTAACCCAAAATCATAATCAACGAAGCAATAAACTGACCTAAATTTGTAGCCGGAGCAATATCACCATACCCTACGGTTGTTAAGGTAACAATAGTCCAATAAATACTTCTTGGGATGCTTGTAAAACCGCTTTCGGCACCTTCGATAAGGTACATAAGCGTTCCCATGATAACCGAAAGGATAAGGACTGTATAGATAAATACCGTAATTTTTAACCGACTTGCTTTTAATGCTTCTTTGAGCTGAGAAGCTTCGCCCAAAAACCGAACAAGCTTTAAAATTCTAAATACACGCAGCAATCTTAATGCTCTAAACGCTACCAAAACGTGCGAACCCACAAAGAAAAATGACAAATAGAGTGGGATGGTGGAGAAAAAGTCAATAATTCCATAAAAGCTGAAAATATACTTGAATGGTTTTTTGATACAAATAATTCGAAGCAAATATTCAATAGAGAAAAGAATGGTAATAATCCATTCGCAAGTAAGCAGTTCTGTATGGTATTGTGCGTCTAATGACTTTACAGACTCTAGCATTACAACAAGAATGCTAATGAAAATTAGAAAGAGCAAGACAATATCAAACCATTTTCCGGCGGGAGTATCTGCTTCGTAAATAACTTCGTAAAGCTTCTCTTTCCAATTTTTTTTCATGTTCTATTCTGATTTTTCGATGATAATATCAGCATTATTTGTGATATCTACAATTTCACTAAAAATCTTTTTAAGGTCTTGATATTCTTCGGGAGTAAAAACGGCTTTTTTAATATAGAATGCGATATCCAGGGTTACCATTCCATTACTTTGTTGGGTTTTGAAATCTAATTTTAGAGCCTCACCAACATTATAGGTAACATTTTCTGGCAAGTGTTTAATTTGGTAAGCATCGTCAAGTTTTAAAATAATTTTATAAATGTACGCTCTTGGATATCCAAAATCAACGGGATAATTCCTTTCTTTCAGCTTGAAAGGATTATCAGAAAATAAAGTTCCTGCTAAAGGATTGAAAAATAGTTGCTGCTCTTGAAACGGATCTTCGTATTCTATTTCAAATAGCTCTTGCAGTTGTTTGTCAGAATCTTTAGCATTACTGTTTTTGTATGAGGTAATTACCGCATTATTATGAGCACTTAGATCATCTTCTAATTGCTTGAGATAGGAATCTTGATTAATTTTATTAATTACTTTTCGTTTTCTTGTCGCGAGAAATCCGGTGTTTTTCTCAGCTTTTTTCACGGTCATATATCCATCGCTATCAATTTGATATTGCATGAAAATGTTTTGCATGGAGAGCGAATTCATGTAGATGTTATCCCAATAACTTTCATTATCAAAATCAATTACACGGCCATAGTTATTTAGAGCTTTAAGTGGAAGCATCCCAAAAGGAAGGTAATCATCTGAAATGTCTAAATAGTAAGTTTTGCCATCTTCAACAAGTTTTATAAACAAATAATTAAAGTCGGTCAATACAGGGTAAAGCAGCGTAGGGAATCCATCTTCTCGTTCTCTGGCTAATACCATATAAGCCTCAAAATCGGATGCTTTGAGCATATTTAATAGTACGAGATTTAATTCAGCTATATTTCCTTTTTTATTTTCAAAAGCTTCTTTTACATTGACATCACTTAAAATATGATTTTCACCATTCCAATTCATTTCTTTTTGTAGGTGATAGTAAATGGCTTTCGCTTTATCAATTCCTTTTGGCATGCTGGCAAGGTGTTCAGGAATTAGTTTACTGAAGGCTCTTTCTTTTCTCGCTTGTTTACCTAGGTCAAAACTGGTTTTTATTTCGTGGTCTATGTCTTTCCAAGATTTGGAATAGCTTTGTTTTACACCATGAAAATTTTGTGTTTCTTTAATTTCATATTTTAGTTGTGAGATAAAATTGTCTTTGCTAGTCATGTAATCTTCCGTTTTAAAAGCCGGAATGTTTTTCATGACATACTTATTGATCTCGCAGTCTGCAGCGCCACCGTTCATTTCTACACATCTTCTTTCTATATCACCGGTATGTTCATCAAATTCTAAAGCACCAATGATCTTGGCATTATATTTATAATTTGCTGGAATTTTTGTGATGTATTGGCTATAAAGTTTCGGAATATCACTTTGAAATTTCCAATCATGAAAGTTATAGAAATAAAAAGGAGTTTTAACGCGATATTCAACGTCAAAAACAGTTCCTTCTTTTGTTTTAGGAATAGTGAATTTAGCAATTCTGTAGTTACTATTGTATTTTTCGTACAGTACGTCATCATCTCCAATAGCAGTTGGTGGCGTATCCATATTATAAGATGTTGCGCGAACAAATTCTAAAGACTCTGTTTTTGTTTTGCTATCGTTCGTGTATAAAGGTATTTCGAATGTAGCATGATCAAATCCTTCTTTATCAAATATTTTAATTCGTGTTTTAAATGTAAAATAGAGTCTTAGGCCCTCGTAGTCTTCAAATATTTCAGCTTTTCCACTTTCATAAAGAACCAGCGCTTCTGCCTCGGGGTCGTCGCTGTAAGACTCCATAGTAAGTTGTTCACGAGTTACTTTTCCATATTCGTAATCTTGTCCCCATACCATAGATGATATAAGAACAGCAAGTATAAAACTTAGCTGTTTCATAGAAGTGTATGTTTATTTTATCTATTGGTTGTTTTTTAATTCAATAATTTTAGAAACTTTTCTTTTTCTTAAATAAGATTGAATAATATGTTGTGCATTGCCGTTGTTTTCTAGGGGAGTGACAATGCCTTCAAGTACCTCAATATGATTTACTTGATAATTTAGATTGTAAAATCCGAAACCTTTTAAGGTGTTTTCTTTGATCAAAATTACGCTGCGTTCATCTACTTCTCGACCTTTGTCTACTATAGCCATATTGTCATACGGATATGTATAAGTTTTAATGGCTTTTTGAAAACGTTCGTTATAAGTAGCTACTGGTTCTTTTTCTACACAAGCGCCATTACATTGCCCAATGGTGTAATTGAAACAGTTTTTCTTTGCTTCTGAAAGACCTAATAATTTATGGCAAAGTTTAAAATCTTCTGCCATTTTGTATAAGGCATTTTTGGCTTCGTGAATGGTAGTGAACGTCATTAAAGGTTCTCTATCAAATACTTCCTTCACTTTTTCTATGGTAATAGTTTGATAGCCGTTTGGTAATTCCTGAAGATAAAATCCTAAATTAAATAAGGTTTGTTTTCTACTTCTGTTAAGGGTGGGTTTGTTTATTTTTATCTCTTCATTCTCTTTTAAAAGTGCAATCAATTCACTTCCGGTATCTTCGTAAGTAACTGCAGCAACTTGTTTTTGAATGATGAGTGCTTTCTTGTTTTTATTAGTAAAATGCTGATTTACACGTTTTTTTATATTCTTGCTTTTACCAATATAAATAATTTCTCCGTCTGCTTTATGTATGTAATAAACACCGGTTACAGAAGGTATTTGCTCAACAATATCTAGCAGTTTAGGAGCCATTTTGTGTTGCACATCGGTTTTGATAGTGCTGGTGATAATGGTTTTTTTAGAATCTTTAGAAAGCAACAGTTTGAAAAGTTTCACGGTTGCCTGTGCATCACCACTGGCTCGGTGTCTGTCCGAAACCGGAATTCCCAAAGAACGAACTAATTTTCCTAAACTGTACGAAGGTTTGTCTGGAATCAACTTCTTAGAAAGTTCTACAGTACACAAAGTGCGACGGGAATAATCAAAACCAAGACGTCTAAATTCTGTTCTTAAAATTCTATAATCAAACTTAGCGTTGTGCGCTACAATGATACAATCTTCTGTAATTTCTACAACGCGCTTGGCTATTTCATAAAATTTAGGAGCTGTACGCAACATTTTGTTGTTGATACCAGTAAGCTTCACAACAAAAGGCTGGATGTCCTTTTCTGGATTTACCAATGAAATGAATTGATCTACTACCTTATGCCCATCAAATTTATAAATGGCAATTTCGGTAATTCCTTCTTCATTAAATTTACCTCCGGTAGTTTCTATATCAACAATTGCGTATAACAATATAGGGTCGTTTAAAAGTTTACAAGTTACTGATAATTTCTGGCTCCAAAAATACTACTGCCAATTCTTACCATTGTACTTCCATTTTCTATGGCAATTTTATAATCACCACTCATTCCCATGGATAGGATTTTCATTTCTAAATTGTCACTGGTAGCAGTTTTAAGACTGTCAAATAATGATTTTAACGACTGAAATTCACGTGCTACCTGAGTAGTGTCTTCTGTAAAAGTAGCCATGCCCATCAAACCAACAACTTTAACGTTTTTCAATGCCGAAAAGTCCTCTAAAGCAATAGTTTCTTGCAATTCAGCGGCATCAAAACCAAATTTTGTATCTTCTTCAGCAATGTGTACTTGTAACAAACATTCAATAATACGCTCGTTTTTTACAGCTTGTTTGTCAACTTCTTTCAGTAGTTTGAAGGTGTCAACCCCATGAATCAAACTTACATATGGAGCCATGTACTTTACTTTGTTGCGTTGTACATGCCCAATCATATGCCATTGGATATCTTTAGGAAGTTGTTCCCATTTTTCGGTCATTTCCTGAATTTTATTTTCGCCAAAAATGCGCTGTCCGGCATCGTAAGCTTCTTGTAAATCACTAACAGGTTTGGTTTTAGAAACTGCTACCAGCGTTACGTTTTCAGGTAATGAAGTTTGTATGTTATGTAAATTTTCTTTGATCATAGTTAAAATTCGTAAATGGTGAGTCCACTTAGTAATTTAGGTTCAATATAGGTGCTTTTTGGAGGCATTTGCAAGCCTTCGTCTGCAATTTTTTTCAATTCTTCTACTGTAATTGGAAGCATACCAAAACCAACTGTAAAATCGCCATCGTCTATTTTTTTCTTCATTCTGATGATGCTTTCTTTGCCCGAAACATACGCAATCCTATCATCGTTGCGTAAATCGTGAATGCCCAAAATAGGTTCTAAAATGGTTTTGTATAGCAATTGTGTGTCCAATTCACTCAAAGAATCGTTGAAATTGTATTTTGATTTTCTCAGGTATAACGAATAAAATTCGCCATCTAAATACATGCTAAAATGATGTTTCTTGGAAGGTTGATACAATCCCAATCCTCTGTTTTCTATTCGGAAATCTTCGTCAAGTTTGTATAAGAATTCTTCTTTTGATAAACCGTTCAACCCTTTGATTAAGCGATTGAATTCTGAAATGTGTAAGTTAGATTCTGGAATTAAAAAACTTAAAAATCGTGTATATTTTTCATTTCCTGTTTGTGGAAACATTTCGTCTGATAACAACATAGATGAAGCTGATCGGTGATGTCCGTCTGCAATGTACACGGCTTCCATAGCTTCAAAATGCTGAGAAATCACAGCAATGTTTTCAGGATTGTTGATTTTCCAAAGTGAATGCATTTGCTGTTCCACCGTAGCAAATTGATAATCCGGAACTGTTTGTGTTACAGTTTCCGTAATTTCATTGATACTCGAATCATCTGGATAGGTGAGGAGTACCGGTTCGGTATTAAATCCGACGACTTTCAAATATTCTTTGAAAATTTCTTCACGACGCTGAATGGTATCTTCGTGCTTTTTAATCCGATTGTTTTTGTAATCTTCAACACTCGCAGCAGCGATAATGCCAGTATATTTATGATGATGTGTTTCTATTTGATAGAGATAGAAAGCTTCCTGATCATCATATTCATATACTTCACGCTCATGAAATTCCAAATACCGATTTTTCACCATGTTAAAACGTTGCATACCACTAATCTCATGCTGAAACTTAAAACCCGGATTCAAAATATGTAAAAATGAATACGGATTGTAAGCCAACTTGGCTTTGAGCTCTTTCTTTTTGTAGGTTTCGTACGAACGCGAAACCACCAAAGAAGCAAAAGCTTTGTGTGGTAAAACGGCTTTAAATGGAGTTATTTTTGGCATTTTATACTTTATGCAAATTGTTTTGCTACGTTTTCTGCTTTTCTAGATTCGGAATAATCATAAAACCCTTCTCCTGATTTTACGCCTAATTTTCCGGCCATGACCATGTTTACTAACAACGGACAAGGTGCATATTTCGGATTTTTGAATCCGTCATACATCACGTTTAAGATAGATAAACAAACGTCTAGTCCAATAAAATCTGCTAATTGCAAAGGTCCCATTGGGTGCGCCATTCCGAGTTTCATTACAGTGTCAATTTCCGAAACTCCGGCAACGCCGTTGTACAATGTTTCGATACTTTCATTGATCATGGGCATTAAAATTCGGTTGGCAACAAAACCTGGATAATCATTTACTTCTACCGGAACTTTATGCAATTGTTCCGAAAGTTGCATGATGGTTTGGGTTATCTCATCCGTAGTGTTGTATCCGCGAATAATTTCAACCAGTTTCATCATCGGAACCGGATTCATAAAATGCATTCCGATCACCTGTTCCGGTCTTTTGGTCGCTGCAGCAATCTGCGTAATAGAAATGGAAGAAGTATTAGTAGCTAAAATGGTTTTGGCATCGCAAATTTCATCTAGCTGTGTAAATATTTTTAGTTTTAAATCTACATTTTCAGTAGCGGCTTCTACAACCAAATCTACATTCTTTACGCCGTTTTCCATACTGGTAAACGTAGTGATGTTTTGTAAAGTAGTTGCTTTTTCAGCTTCGGTAATTTTTTCCTTCGCCAGCATTCTGTCAAGATTTTTAGCAATGGTAGCTAAACCTTTTTCCAGCGCTGTTTCCGAAATATCAATTAAGTGAACTGTAAAATTATGTTGCGCAAAAACATGTGCAATTCCGTTACCCATGGTTCCTGCGCCAATAACCGCTATTGTTTTCATGTGATTTTTTTAATTGTGATTAAACGCTTCGATGATCTGTTTTGCAACGCGCAACGCTTCCGTTCCCTGATGTAAACTTACAATTGGAGTGGTGTTGTTGTTAATGGCATCTGCAAAACTTTCCAACTCATCTAAAATAGCATTATTTGCCTGAATTTCCGGATTTTCAAAATAGATTTGTTTTCGTTCGCCTTCAGCATTTTGCAAAATCATATCAAAATCACCTGGAGTTTCAGGAGCTTCTTTCATTTTTACAACTTCAACTTTTTTCTCCAAGAAGTCTACAGAAATGTATGCGTCGCGTTGGAAGAAACGAGATTTACGCATGTTTTTTAATGAAATTCTACTGGCCGTTAAATTAGCTACACAACCGTTTTCGAAAACCAAACGCGCATTAGCAATATCCGGAGAATGACTAATTACAGAAACACCGCTAGAACTTACTTTTTTTACTTTTGAATTTACCACGCTTAAAATAGCATCAATATCGTGAATCATTAAATCTAACACCACAGGAACATCGGTACCACGCGGATTAAATTCTGCCAAACGGTGCGCTTCAATAAACATTGGGTTATTGAAATTGTCTTTAACAGCGGTGAATGCAGGGTTGAAACGTTCTACATGTCCAACCTGGCCTTTAACTCTGTGTTCGTCGGCTAATTTGATAATAGCTTCAGCTTCTTCAACCGTATTGGCTATAGGTTTTTCTATAAAAATATGTTTCTTATTGATAATGGCTTTTACAGCACAATCGTAATGTGAAAGTGTTGGGGTAACAATGTCAACAACATCTACCGCAGCCACTAATGCTTCAATAGTTTCGAAATAGGTGTATCCAAATTCGGCAACAACTTTTTGAGCATTTTCTTTATCAGGATCGTAAAATCCTACGAGTTCATATTTTTCTGATTGTTGTAAGAGGCGTAAATGAATTTTTCCAAGGTGTCCTGCACCAAGTACTCCGGCTTTTAGCATAATAAATGTTTTTCACAAAAATAAACTTTCTAAAGCGTTTGACCATGAAAACTTTACAATATCAGCAGCTGTTTTTTGCACTTTTAAGAGTGATTTAGCGTTTTAAAAAAGCCTTGATTTGACTATTTTTGCAAAACAACCACGATCCCAATAGAAATGCTAAACGATACTCATAAACACAAAGGAATGCGTAACCAGCTGGCTAATGTACTGCAGCGCAAAGGAATTACAGATGCGGCTGTTTTAGAAGCCGTGCGCAATATTCCCAGACACTTGTTTATGGATAGTAGTTTTGAAGATCACGCGTACCAAGACAAGGCGTTCCCTATTGGTGCCGGACAAACCATTTCGCAACCTTTTACCGTGGCATTTCAGTCACAATTGTTACAAGTAAAACCAGGTGATAAAATTCTTGAAATAGGAACTGGAAGTGGCTACCAATGTGCCATGTTGGTAAAATTGAAAGCACGTGTGTATTCTATTGAAAGACAGTTGGAACTTTTTAAAAAAACCAGTCGGTTTTTACCAAAATTAGGAATTCGTCCTAAGCAAATGATTTTTGGTGATGGTTATAAAGGATTGCCAGAAGAGGCTCCGTTTGATAGTATTATTGTTACGGCTGGGGCACCTTTTATCCCAAAACCTTTAATGGCGCAACTTAAAATAGGAGGTAGGTTGGTAATTCCAGTAGGATCAGATCCGCAGATAATGACGTTGTTGGTAAGAACAGGAGAAAAGGAATTTGAAAAAACTACGTTTGGCGAATTTCGTTTTGTACCGATGCTAGAAGACAAAAACTAGTTGTAGTATAAAATCCATTTTCCGAAATCTTTTTTGTTGGGTAGCTTTTCTTCAATAAATTGGAAGGGTTTGTATACACCAAATTTTTTCTTTACCAATACATAGTTTTTTCCAGAGTTTAGCAATTCTTCAAAACGAGTTGCTTCAGACTTCAAATAGACATTGAGCAGGTATTCTTTGTACTGTTCATCGTCTTGAAACTGTACTTCTCTAACTGTTGTATCGTGTAAGTAATTCACTGTATAAAATTCAGAATCAGTGTAAAAAGGAACGGAAGAGATTAAATAATCAAATGCAAAAACCTTTTTGTTTGGAGCATCACTTTCGTTATTGATAAAAGTAACAATAGGTTTGAAAGAGTTGATCAAATCTCTATTGTTTTTCATAAAAAGACTCCCGCTAATAATCAAAATTCCAAAAAATAGACATCCCATAGCTATCACAGAAGGATAATTCTGTTTCCGAAAATACTTCTGATATAATGCAATAAAAATTCCGAATAGAATTAAAACTAAAGTTAATTGCATTACAGAGATGGTAATGTTTTCAATATTTATAAAAAATAAAATCAAACAACCAATCACATACAAGGTTGTTAAAACGATATAAGAAATACGAATACTTTTAATGATTTTTGGTGAACTTATTTTGAGACATCTTACTACGAGAATAGCAATCATCCAGACGGACGGTAGAACGTAAAAAATTCGTTTTGTTTTAAAAATTGAAAATAGAAGAACTATAAAAATGATATTATAAATAAGCAGTTTGTCTGACTTTGATTTTTGAAATACATTTTTAATTTTCGGAAAAATGGCAATGACATAAGGAAACAATACCCCGATAAGAATAGGAATATAAAACCAAAAGGGTTGATCTCTGTGAAAAGATTTATTGGCAATTCTGTTTACGGTTTGTTTAAACAGAAAATAATCTAGCAATTCTGGTTTTTCTAAAATTACCAGAACATACCAGGCTGAACCAACCATTAAAAACAATAGAAATCCTAGCACTTGATGAATGGTAAGTTTGAATTTTTCTTTGTGAATGATTCTGTAAATGATGGTAAAACTCCATAGGAATATAAATACAACAGGACCTTTGGTTTCAAACGCAATCCCCATCATTAAGTAATATACATAGAGATTCCAGGTTCCTGATCTTCTTGTAATATATAGCAGCCAATGATTTATAGCCGCAAGAATAAAGGTAGTAAGGAAAATATCGGTTGTAAGGTTTCTATTAGCCATAACCAAAATAGGCATGGTGAAATAGCAAGCCGCGGAAAGTAAAGCGAGTTTTTTATCGTTATAAAGATATTCAACAATTTTATAAACTAGAATCAGTTGAAAAAGTAGAAATAGCTGCAAGAAAAAACGAGCTCCAAATTCATTAAAGCCAAATATTTTATAACCGATAGCGGTTAAATAGTAAGCTACAGGAGGTTTGTGATAATGATAAATTCCCAGAAGTTGCGGATTCAAATAATCTCCGGTTTCCACCATTTCTTTGCTGATTTCCGCATAGCGAGCTTCACTGGTTTCGGTGAATCCCCAAGAATCAAGAAAGGTGAAAAGAGTGACTGCAACTACAAGTAAAAAAAATAAAAACAGACGTGAGTTTTCCTGCTTCATAAGGACTAATAACTTTTTCTATCAATTTTTCAATTATAAAATTAAAGGATAAGACTCAAATAAAGGTAATTTTTATATGAAATAATTAAAAAACACGTATTTCTACGTATAAATTGAATTGTATCAAGTCTTAATTTTGGAGCTGTAGAAAGATTGCTAATTCCTCTCTTCAATTACTACACTAGTAATCTTTCACATTTATAAGGGTTCTTAAAAGTATTAGTCTTTTAAGATTTGTAGACAATGAAAAGGCTACCATTTGGTAGCCTTTTCTATTTTTAATTGAATGCTTTTTTGATTCTGTCAAGATTTCGCTTGTTATCTCTGTCTTTAATGGTTTCGCGTTTATCAAACAATTTTTTACCTTTTGCCAATGCTATTTCCATTTTAGCCAAACCTCTATCATTTACAAAAACACGCAACGGAACAATGGTTAAACCTTTGTTTTTAATTTCTTTATTGAGCTTTCGAAGTTCTTGTTTTTGTAACAACAGTTTACGTTCTGTTTTTGGTTTGTGATTATAGTGTGTACCAAAAGCATATTCTTCAATAGTCATATTTACAACAAACAATTCACCACGCTCATTGAATTCACAAAAACTTTCGGCAATGGAAGCTTTGCTTAAACGAATCGATTTAATTTCGGTACCCGTTAAAACAATACCGGCAGTATATTTATCTAGAAGCTCGTATTCAAAACGAGCTCTTTTATTTTTTATGTTGACTTTATTTTGCATAGGCTTGCAAAAATACAATAATTTTTCAGCATTATAGAACTAGGTGTTTTGCCAAAAAAAGTTGTTGTTCTGTTAAATTGATTTATTATGAAATATTTAAGCTAACGAAAGCGCAATTTCTATCATTTCATTAAAAGAGCTTTCTCTGTCTCTAGCAGAGGTTGCTTCGCGCGTTACCAAACTATCCGAAATGGTTAAAATAGCCAAAGCATCTACACCAAATTTAGCAGCAAGAGAGTATAAAGCAGCCGCTTCCATCTCTACGCACAACACACCGTAATCTGCCCATTTTTTGTAATAAGTTGGATTTTCTTGATAAAAAACATCACTACTTAAAATGTTTCCGGCTTTTACTTCAATATTATTTTCAACAGCATATTGATGCGCTTTGGTGAGCAACTCAAAACTAGCGGTTGGCGCAAATGTTTCTCCTTGAAATGTAGCATTGTTTATGTTACTGTTGGTTGAAGCAGACATAGCTAGTACAATATCTCTAAGCTTTACTTCGGGTTGATAAGAGCCAGCACTACCTACTCGAATTAGTTTTTTGACGCCGTAAATATTAATCAGTTCGTGTGCGTAAATTCCAATGGATGGCATTCCCATTCCGCTTCCTTGTACCGATACTTTTTTACCTTTATATGTTCCGGTAAAACCTAGCATTCCGCGTATGTTGTTGTACTGTTTTACATCTTCTAAAAAGTTTTCAGCAATCCATTTAGCTCGTAGTGGATCGCCGGGTAAAAGAACAGTTTCTGCAATTTCGCCAACTTTGGCTTCTATATGTACACTCATAATTTCTTCTTTTTAATATCCTTCTCCGGTTTTCCCTTCGATAATAGCAATTCCGTTTGACGTTCCTAATCTATCAGCACCAGCTTCTACATAAGCTTTTGCAGTTTCAAAATCTCTGATTCCTCCACTAGCTTTTAGCTTTGCATTTCTGTTTACGGCAGCTTTCATAATAGCAATATCTTCTAATGTAGCGCCACCAGTACCAAAACCGGTAGAGGTTTTTACAAAATCTGCTTTTGCTTTTACAGAGAGTTCGGAAGCAATTGTTTTTTCTTCATCTGTTAGATAACAGGTTTCTATAATAACTTTCAAAACCAAATCGCCAACCGCTTTTTTAATTGCTGCAATTTCAGTTGCTATGTATTCAAAATCTTTTGCTTTTAGCTTTCCTACATTGATCACCATATCAATTTCTGTAGCACCATCTTTCACGGCTTGTTGGGCTTCAAAAACTTTAGCTTCCGTACTCATAGCACCTAAAGGAAAACCAATAACGCTACAAACTTTTACGTCTGAATTTTTTACATGCTGAAAAGCTTCCGTTACATAACAGCTGTTTACGCAAACGGATGCAAATTGATATTTTATTGCTTCGTCACAAAGTTGAGCGATGTCTTGAGGAGTTGCCACAGCTTTGAGTAAAGTGTGGTCTATGTATTTACTTAAATTCATGTGTGTATGCGATTTTTTAATCCTAAAACGGTTGTGCCGTAGTGTAACAAAGATACCGATTTCTAACGAGGTTTTAAGTTGTTTCTAATGTCTATTTGTTAATATTAACTGTACTTTTACAGTCGTTAATAAATTTGATAAAGCGTTCGCACATGCAATTAAAAAAAATAAAGATAAATAGCTTTGTATTGGCTTTAATGGCTGCTATTATAGTGGCATATATAGTTCCTTCGGGAGCTGAATTACTTCATATTCATACGGTAACGGATGTTGGGATTGGATTGATTTTTTTCTTTTACGGATTGAATTTATCCTTTGCTCAGGTTCGATCCGGATTGTCAAATTACAAATTGCATACACTTATTCAATGCAGTACATTTTTGTTATTTCCGCTAGTTATTTTATTGGCTAAACCCATTTTAGTAAGCGGTGTAGGCGAATTGTTATGGGTAGGTTTATTCTTTTTAGCAACGTTGCCATCTTCGGTTTCTTCTTCGGTTGTGATGGTTTCTTTGGCAAAAGGAAATGTACCGGCGGCTATTTTTAACGCAAGTATTTCTGGTTTAATCGGAGTAGTGATTACTCCATTGTGGTTGGGAATGGTGGTAGAACAAGTGCAGGGAATTAGTTTTACAGAAGTATTTTTAAAGTTAATAATTCAAATTATCCTACCAATTACGCTTGGTTTGGTTTTGAACAAAAAAATTGGACATATTGCTAAAAGGCATAAAAAATGGATAAGTAATTTTGATAAGTCTATTATTGTGCTAATTGTTTATGCAGCTTTTAGTCATTCATTTATCATTCATTTATTTGAAGGAATGCATTGGACACAATTTGCTTTGGTGTATGTGTGTGTGTTACTCTTGTTTTTCTTGATGATGTTTTTGATGAACATTATTAGTAAAAAAGTGTTTAAATTTCCTATTGAAGATAGAATTACTGCCTTGTTTTGTGGATCTAAAAAATCGATGGTGCATGGTTCTGTTATGGCAAAAGTGATGTTTGGAAATTCTCCTAACGGAAGTTTGTTTATCTTGCCTATCATGTTATACCATATTTCTCAAATTATAATTATAGCAGTGATTGCCGAGAAGTTTGGAAAGCGAGCGATAGAGAAACCCTAAACCCCAATCTTATGAAGTTAAAAACATTTGCGGTATTATTCATATTTGGAATTTTTATTTCAAAAGGAATAGCCCAACAAACAGATCAACGTATTTATGATATTATAGACCATATTTCTGCTGATAGAATTGAGCATGATATAAAAAAACTTGCCGGTTTCGGTACTCGAAATACGTTTAGTGATACCGTTTCTCAAACACGTGGAATTGGAGCTGCACGTAGATGGATTAAATCTCAATTTGATAGTATAAGTGAATCTTGCGAAGATTGTTTAGATGTTTTTTATCAGAAAGATTATGTTACCAAAGAAGATGGCGCTAGAGTTCCTAAACCTGCTTGGGTGGTAAATGTTGTTGCTATTCAAAAAGGAACAAAGTACCCTAACCGATACATTATCATGAGTGGCGATATAGATTCTAGAGCCAGTGATGCTATGGATTTTACGACGGATGCTCCTGGAGCTAATGATAATGCTTCAGGAATGGCAGGAACTATGGAAGCTGCAAGAGTACTCTCAAAATATAAATTTGAGAGTAGCATTGTATACGTTGGCTTATCTGGCGAAGAGCAAGGTTTGTTTGGTGGTAGTGGTTTGGCTGCTTATGCGAAAGAAAATGACTGGGAGATTATTGGAATTTTTAATGACGATATGATTGGCAATATTGAAGGAGTAGATGGAATAATTGACAATAGAAGTTTTAGAATTTTTTCAGAGCCAACTCCAGTAACCGAAACCGAAGAACAACGAAAAATGCGTAGATATTACGGAGGCGAAGTAGACGGTATCTCACGTCAATTGGCTCGATATATCCATAAAACCGTGAAAACATATATGCCGGAAATGAACCCAATGATGATTTACCGATTAGATAGATTTGGTAGAGGCGGCCATCATAAACCGTTTAACGATCTTGGTTTTGCAGGTGTTAGAATTATGGAAGCGCATGAAAATTACAATCGTCAACATCAAGATATTCGAACTGAAAACGGGATTAAATACGGCGATGTAGTAGAAGGTGTAAATTTTGCTTATACCAAGAAATTAACAGCGGTAAATGCCATTAATTTGGCTTCATTGGCTTGGGCACCAAAAGCTCCGGAAGATGTAGAAATAGGTGGAGCAGTAGCTCCGGCTGTGAAATTAAGATGGAAAAAATCGGAAGACGAAAATATTGTAGGCTATAAGATTTATTGGAGAGATACTACAGCGCCTCAATGGCAATACTCAAGATTTGTCGGTGATGTAAATGAATTTACGTTGGAAGGAATTGTAATTGATAATTACTATTTTGGAGTAGTTGCAGTTGGTAAAAATGGTTTTGAGAGTGTGGTAGTTTTTCCGAGAGGAGTATTTAGATAATAAAGAGTTTGAGATAATAAAAAAGGGATTTGATAGTTTTCAAATCCCTTTTTTTATATTATTGGTCTCAGAACAGGGATATTAAAACCCTGCAATTTTATTGCAGCACTTTAGTAGTGCGATAAAATTTTGTAGATTAGTTTATGACGAGCTATAATCGAAAGGGTGCACATACCACCAGCCGTCTTAGTTGCCACATAGTTTGGTCTACCAAGTATAGATATAAAGTTTTAAAAGGAGATATTCAATCACGATGTCGCGAACTACTGATACAAATATGTGATGCAGAGGGGATTGAGATCTTAAAAGGAGTTGTAAGTCAAGACCATGTGCACATGCATATAGAATATGCTCCTAAATATAGTATAAGCTCAATAGTGAAACAAATGAAGGGAAGAACATCAAGGAAACTTCAACAAGAGTTTAGTTCACTGGGTCATACTTACTGGGGAAAACATTTTTGGGCAGTAGGTTATGGAGTGTGGAGTACAGGAAATGTAACAGACGAAATGGTAAATGAGT
>NZ_FPBK01000014.1 GCF_900116665.1 Pustulibacterium marinum
TTGTTTCACTATTGAGCTTATACTATATTTAGGAGCATATTCTATATGCATGTGCACATGGTCTTGACTTACAACTCCTTTTAAGATCTCAATCCCCTCTGCATCACATATTTGTATCAGTAGTTCGCGACATCGTGATTGAATATCTCCTTTTAAAACTTTATATCTATACTTGGTAGACCAAACTATGTGGCAACTAAGACGGCTGGTGGTATGTGCACCCTTTCGATTATAGCTCGTCATAAACTAATCTACAAAATTTTATCGCACTACTAAAGTGCTGCAATAAAATTGCAGGGTTTTAATATCCCTGTTCTGAGACCAATAAAAATAACAAGTGATAAACACTCCCTTTCTTAAGATATGAAAGGGAGTGTTTAATATAGGATGTAGTTCTCATTAATGAATCTATACAAAATTTCAATTTAAAATCATCTCTCATATTCTTGTTTAAGAACGATTTGTTTTGATATGCGTTATTGTAGCTTTACATACAAAAAAGGGACACGCAATGCATACGTGCCCAAAAAAACAAATGGCGGATAAGACCATTATTTGACTTTTCAAGTATTCTTGGTAACGTCTTTATAACTCTTCTAGAGACAATTTCCAGTATTCTACTAAAGAATTTGTTTTTACTTTTTCTTTGTACTCTTCAATGTATTTTTGGTTCAGACTATCGTTGTCTTTATACTCTTTAAAAACATAGAACTAAAATATTAAAAAAACGAAACCTAAAAATTAACTACACTATCCAATGCATCGTCAGCCTCTTGTTGCATGAAATGTGCTTGGTAGCCAATGGTAGTTAAAATAGAAGAATGTCTGTACAATTTTTGCAACATTTGAATTGGAATTTTATCGCCTGATAAATTTCCAAAGCTATGTCTCGCAATATGCATCGTCAAGCGTTTTTTAATTTGAAGTGTTTCTGCTGCCTGTTGCAATAGCGCTTCTCTTGAAATAAGCGTTTCGTCCTTTTGAATATACAGCTTGGTAGCAATTACGACATCCTTGCGGATATCTTTTACAGCCTTACCAAGCAACATTTCATTGTGACCATTACCGTAGCCTTCTGCGGTATCAAAAAAATTACATCCCTGATCGAATGCATAACGAATTAACGCTAAACTATCATTTGCTTCCGGAAGCGGACCATAAGCATGGCTCAACCCCATGCAGCCGTAACCCACTGCGCTTACCTTAACATCTCTCAATTTTCTATACTGCATAATTCTATTTTTATAATTCACTAAACCATTTTACCACTTCTGGGTCTGTATGGTTTTTAAATGTACTTTTTCCTGTGTCGATAGATTTGATGTCTTTCATATCCGTGTCATCTAATTTGAAATCAAAGACATTGATGTTTTCTTTGATACGTTTTAAGTGAACTGATTTAGGGATAACCACAATGCCTCTTTGAATCATCCAGCGTAATACCACCTGTGCTACTGATTTGTTATGTTTTTTAGCAATATTGTTAAGCAATTCATTTTCAAAAACATTTAGTTTACCTTGACCAAATGGAGACCAAGATTGGTGCAGTATGTCATTGTCTGTTAGAAATTGATTGTTCTCTATCTGCTGATTGAAAGGATGTGTTTCAATTTGATTAACGGCAGGTTTAATTTCATTGTATAGTATAAAATCCATTAACCTATCAGGGCGAAAATTACTTACGCCAATGGCACGTATTTTACCTTCTTTGTACAACGCTTCCATAGCTCGCCAAGAACCATACACATCATTAAAAGGTTGGTGAATTAGGTAGAGGTCTAAATAATCCAATCCTAAATTTTTAAGCGAAAGTTCAAATGCCTTTTTGGTATGTTCATATCCGGCATCCTGTAGCCAAAGCTTCGTGGTTATAAACAGTTCTTCACGAGCCACTCCACTATTTTTAATCCCTTTTCCAACAGCTTCTTCATTTCCATATTTTGAAGCAGTATCAATTAGACGGTAACCAGCTTGTATAGCATCTGTTACACTTTTTTCACATTCAGCCAAGTCATTCATCTGGTAAACACCAAAGCCCAACATCGGCATTGTTACACCGTTATTTAATTTTATATATTCCATGATTTTCTATTTTTTATCCTTGTATTTTGTTTTTCCTTCCTGCAATAATTTTTTTAAAAGCGGGTACATCGAAAAGATTAGGTAATGGGCCACCATGTAAGTTTTTATTTAAGTTGTCTATTGCGCTCATGTCTTCAGCGCTTAGCTCAAAATCAAAGATGTTGATATTGTACAACAAACGTTCGTAATGCTGCGACTTAGGAATGGCTATTAATCCTTTTTGGATATGCCAGCGAAGAACAATCTGTGCTGTTACTTTTTTATACTTTTCAGCTAGCTTAACAATGGTATAATCCTGTAAAAGTCTTATCGGAGTTGTTGGGTTACTAGCACTATTGGCTAACTCACCTCCAATAGGACCCCAAGATTCTGTAACTATACCATGTTTTTTATGGAAGTCTCTCAATTCCTTTTGGATAAGATAGGGATGTAACTCAACCTGATTAACAGCAGGTACAATCGAGGTTTGAGACATGAGGTTTTCTAGATGCTCCGGAGTAAAATTACTTACTCCAATAGCACGGATTTTTTTATCGGCATATAATTTTTCTAATGCTTTGTAAGCTTGTACTGTTTTATCAAAATCCGTAGGAACCGGCCAGTGTAAAATATACAAATCCAAATAATCCAACCCTAAAAGGTTAAGGCTATTCTCAAAAGCTTCGATAGCGTTATCATAACCGTAATCTTCTATCCATAATTTGGTAGTAATAAATAGCTCGGAACGATTAATACCACTTCTTTTGATTCCTTCTCCTACCTCTTTTTCATTTCCGTAATTGGTTGCAGTATCCACCAAACGATACCCATTTTGTAAAGCGAAAGCAATGTTTTCAGCCGCTTGAATGGTAGGTAAAGCAAAAGATCCAACACCTAAAACCGGCATTTCAACACCATTATTTAGCGTAATTGAAGGGCTTTTTGCTGGTGAGTTATTGAAATTTTGATTTGTATCATGATGGAACACTGAATTTGCAGAAGTCATGCTTGATACAGCCAAAGCACCGGAGGCTAGGCTAGCTTTTTTAATAAAATCTCTTCTTTTTGACATAACGATATTTTTTTAATTATTTAATAGTATACCCTCCATCCGGAACCACAGCTTGCCCAATCATGAAACCAGCGGCATCACTCGATAACCAAAGCACCGTAGACGCTAACTCTTCAGATTTTCCCATTCTACCTTTTGGAATACTACTAATGATGGCATCCATGTGCTCAGGATGATCAGCAATGGCGTAGGCGACCATTGGTGTATCAGTAGTTCCTGGACAAATACAGTTCACACGAATCCCTTTTGGAGCATATTCTAATGCCGTTGCTTTAGTCAGTCCCACAACGCCATGTTTGGCAGCCGTATATGCACCTAAATTGGCAGTGCCTACAATACCGCTTTGAGAGGAACAATTCACAATAGATCCTGAACCTTGCTCGCGCATTTGCTGTAATTCATATTTCATGCAAAGCCATATGCCTTTTAGGTTCACGGCAATGGCTCTATCGAAGTCTTCGGACAAAGCATCAGCTGTTTCAGCTACGGCAACGTGCATACCTGCATTGTTATAAGCTATATCTAGCTTTCCAAATTTTTGAATCACTTGTTCCACCATATTTTTTACTTCAGCTTCACTGCTTACATCGCATTTAATACCTATCACATCATATCCTTTATCTAAAAGTAATTTAACGGCTTCATCTAATGCCTGTTGATTGAAATCAGCCAACACTACTGACGCGCCTGATTCAGCAAATTGTCTGGCTGTTTCCAAACCTAATCCTGAAGCTGCACCGGTGACCAGTGCCACCTTATTTTTAAATAATAATTCCATCTTTGATCATCTTTATTTTTGTTACTACAAAATTATCCGCTTTCATACAGAGCTACTTATATCAATTACAGAGATGCTGTTACATTTTACAGAAATGGATAACCTTCTGTTTTACATTATTATAATTTGGATAAATTTGCTTTAGAAAAATAGAATTGCAATGAAGAATACAGTGAATTTTAATACAGTAGATAGTTACAATAAGTATGGAGGACAAACGACTGTAAATCCTTTGGTAAGTATTGTTGATTTATCAAAAGGACCGCTGAATAGCTACACCCAATTGAATGTGGGTTTATACATCATTGTTTTTAAAGACAAATATTGTGGCGAAATAGAATATGGCCGCAGTTCGTATGATTATAATGAAGGTGCCTTGTTGTTTTTTTCACCCGGACAGGTCATTCGATTAGAAGAAACGGAAGAATTACATCAACCAAAGGGTTATGCATTGGCCTTCCATCCTGATTTTCTGCATAGAACATCACTGCTCAAAAACTTTCACGAGTACACATTTTTCAATTATGCAATGAAAGAAGCACTGTATATGTCTGAAACTGAGCAGGCAAATATTCTGGATTGTTTTGCAAGGATAAAATCAGAAATTGAAAGACCCATTGATCAGCATAGCAAGCGAGTAATCATCTCTGCCATCGAACTTTTATTGAGTTACTGCATCCGATTTTATGACCGACAGTTCATAACCAGAGAGAAAATGAATTATGGCATACTTGAACGATTTGAAGAACTCATTAGAACTTATTTTCAAACAAATAAACCCCAAGAATTAGGACTTCCCACTGTTTCCTATTGCGCATCTGAATTATATCTATCGCCAAATTATTTTGGTGATTTGGTAAAAAAAGAAACCGGTAAAACGCCACATGAATATATACAAAACAAAATAATTAATTTAGCCAAAAATAAAATTTCTGATCCGACTAGAACTTTAGGAGAAATAGCATATGACTTGGGATTTAAAAGTCCTTCTCATTTCTCTAAATTATTTAAACAAAAAACAGGTAAAACTCCATTAGAATATAGAAATTTAAATTAAAGGACAACAAGTTCCCAAACATGAAACTTATTGCCTTTTAGTTTAGTAATACACTTATTAAGAATTTATCAAACAAATTTTCATGTCTTGACTTTTTCCACCAAATATTTGGGCGGATGGTATTCAAAAGAGAGATTATAAAATTTACGGGAATAACTTCTGTCTAAATTTTTACTAAACAGCGTGAAGCACCCGTAATAAAATTTATCTTTTTCATTCTAAATTTTCATTTAATTACTGAATTAATTCTTTTAGCCCCTCAAATAATGATGAGGGTTTTCTCTCCAATAAAATTTCTAAATCATTTGATGGAAGGTCTAATACACCATTTTGTATGTCATTTTGGAAAGAAGCCAATGCTTCCGCTATATTTTCTGCCAACCCTGCTTCCTTCAAAAGATTTTTGTATTCAACTTGACTTATTTTTTTTACGTCAAAATCTGTATTAGTCGCTTTCTTTAATGCTTTTGCTAACTCTGCATACGTTGAGGACGTTCCTCCTAATTCATATATGAGTTGAGGATTCTCTATAAAAAGGACGTTGGCAGCAGCTTCTGCATATTCTCTTTCTAAAGCCCAACCAACTTTGCCTTCTTCTGAGGAATAAGCAAAAAGGTTTCCTTTTGATGCGTTAACTAGAAGTGATAGTTCGTTTTCTAAATACCAATTATTGCGAAGAACCGTATAGTTTAGACCTGACTCCTCAAGTAACTTCTCGGTATTTCTATGGTCTTCTGCTAAAAACGTTTTAGATGCTTTAGCATTTACCAAACTTGTATAAGCTACAAATTTTACGTTTGCATTTTTAAGCGAATTTATCACAGCCCTATGTTGATCTATTCTTGAAAACGTAGGATCTGAAAGGGTATTTGGATTTGCATTGGATGAGATAAACAATACTTTATCAACTCCTTGAAAAGCTGCCTCCATAGCCTTTTCATGGGTATAATCGGCAATCCTTACTTCAATTCCTTTTTGTTCCAGATTCGCTGCCTTTTTAGGGTCGCGAATCATCGCTATTATATTTTCTGCATTTGTTTTTTTGAGCAAGTAATCAATGACGAATGTTCCTAACTTGCCACTTGCTGCAGTCACTAAATATTTCATAATACTACTGTATTAAAATTGTTTTTCTACAGTGTTGATTTCAATTTTTTCAAAAAACTGATACAAAGGCAAGGTTTTTATTAATTCTTCCACTTTGCTTTGTTTTAAATCTGAAAAAACAAGAAATACACCTGTTGTATCATGTTTCAGATATAGTTGTTCTAAAAGCCCCTCCTTTTTCCAATTAGATACTACTTGATTTTCAAGAGGTAATAATTCTTCAAAATTTGGAATTTGAGTAGCATGTGCTACTATATCAACAATAACATTTTTCATCGTTTTATTTAAATTATAATTGATAAGCCAAAGCAAGTGTTGCAACTCTATGACCAAGAATTTCTGCTGTATTTTTATCTTCAATGCTTGGAGTTATTGAAGGATCTTCGTTTTGAGCAACCGCCATTACACCAATCCAACTTCCTAAATTGTTAATCCCATTAGATTGACCAGGTAATTCTCCTAAACTTACCCAAATCATACCGTGTTGCATTGCAAACAAATTAAAATACTGAAGTGTATGCAACTTATCACCACTTTTAGCACCTGATACTGTAAAACCCGCAGCAAGTTTGTTTTTCCATTTTTGATTAATCCAACTATAAGATGTTGCATCAGCTAAAGCTTTAAACTGAGCAGAAACACCACCCATATAAGTAGGAGAACCAAATATGATAGCATCACTCTCATCTAATTGGTCTATAACGTGTTGATTTTTATAACTACCATTAATTATATCAGATGGATTTATTGCTATTAAGTTGGCTTCTACACCTTCAACTGAATTGGCACCTTTCTCAATTGCTTCTGCTAATTTTTCAGTGTGACCAGTACCTGAATAATATACTATTGCTACTTTTTTCATTTTACTTTTTATTTAATTGTTCAAACTAATTTTCTGAATTAAAACCTGTTTTTTATTTTTCTATACTTTTGGTTGTTTACCAAGGTAAAGGCTTTCCATCTCTAAAAAATTGCCCAGTTGGTCCATTATCAGCTAAGGTAGCTGCCCATACTATTCCCTTGGCGCTTTCGCTTACTGGCCGAGCTCCATATGCTGCCAAACCGGGACGTGTGGCTGTAAAACCTGGACAGATTGCATTCACCAGTACATTATCCCTTCTAAAGTCTTTACTCATCTTAACTGTAAGACCGTTAAGAGCCAATTTCGTTATCGCATATGGAGTCAAAGGATAATCTCCCATCATGTTCAATGCTGGTCCAGGAAAATTGATTATTCCGAAATCTAGATCTCCGTAAGAACCTGCTCCACTAGAAACATTTACGATTCTACCATGACCACTAGCTACTATTAAAGGATAAAAATATTGAGTAACAGCCCATGTACCCGTTACATTCGTTTCAAATTCTATATTAAATTCGTCTAAGTTTTTTTCAAAGGCTGTTGCAGAACCATCTAACATTAGTGCCGCATTATTGATAAGGACATCCAATGTTTGATGATCTCTTTTCACTTTCTTTACGGCTTCAGTAATACTTGCCCTATCTAAAAGATCAATGCATACGGCTGAAGCCTTTATACCTTGTGTATTCAATTCGGCTGCAATGGAATCAGCTTGTTCAAATTTTCTTGCGGCAATGATTACGTGAAATCCTTCTTGTCCTAACTGCTTAGCGATTTCATACCCCAAACCTATTTTGGTACTCACACCGGTAATTAATGCTGTTTTCAATTTATTATGATTTTAAATTTATTAACTCCATGATCTTAATTCGGAATTGTAAAGAAAAATCCCTCATCAACTAGGCCATTATTTTCTTAAAAAAGAAAAAGCGTGCGACCAACTATTATTGTGAAAAGCATAACGTATCCACATCAAAGCAAATGATTCCATATAAAAGGCTTCCCCGATGACTCCAAGATCCATGATATCTTTCCAACCCCAGCCTTTTGCAATTTCTGTTACTTTAGCTTTAGCCTCATTATCATTTCCTGCTACCATTAATACGGGATAACCTTCCTCTCTTTGAGGGTTCACCACTATGTGCATACTCAATGTGTTAAACGCCTTAACTACTTTAGCATTGGGTAAGCGGTTTTGGATTTGCTCTCCTAGTGAGTTTCCTATAGCTCCACCAAAACTTGGAGGAATGCCATTAGAAAGGTCAAGAGGGTTGGTAGTATCAATAACAACTTTACCATCTAAATTCTCTTTTCCTGCCAGATCAATAGCATTGATAGCTACATCACCAAACGTTGAAATAAAAACTACCTCTCCAAATTTTGCAGCTTCAGAAAATGTACCTAATTCAACCGTTTTATTATTCACCTGCCATTCTTTATAAGGAGGTGTCCCTATTACATCAGGTTTGGTATTAGCCAGTGTATTCTCTACATTTCTTGTACCAATCATAATTTCATGCCCATCGGAAATGAGTCTTTCTGCCAGTGTTCTTCCAACCATTCCGGTTCCAAAAATTCCTATTTTCATTTTTTCTAAATTTATTCGTTATTGATCCTATTTAAACTTTCTACGCTCCAGCACCGCCATCAACACCATAATCTGAACCTGTTACAAAACTTGCTTCATCAGATGCAAGAAAGGCTACCACCGATGCTACTTCTTCCGGTTTACCAAAACGCCCCAAAGGAACCATGGCCATTACGTTATCTTTGTGCTTTTGGGATTTCTCTTCAGATAAAGCTGTTTTCTCATAAATAGGTGTTTCAATTGGTCCAACACCAACGGAGTTTACTCGAATACCATCCTTAGCCAATTCTTTGGCCCACACCTTTGTCAGCATATTTACTGCTGCTTTACTTCCTGCATAGGTGGACATATTAGCTAATGGCTTTGATACGATAGATGTTGATATATTAATTACACTTCCTTTCGTTTCTTTAAGCATTGGTAATGCTTGTTTTGTTAAATCAAATAAGCTACGTACATTGATACCAAATACACTATCGTACTCGTTCATGTCGATTTCAGTGAATGGGGTTACTGGTGCAACACCCGCATTGTTTACCAAAATATCCAGTTGAGGTAAAGAAGTTATCAAACGCGCTATATCATTCGTGTTTTCTAAATCGACAACCATGTAAGATATTTTTCTGTTTTGACTTGCTGATTCTTTTAAAGTGCTTTCGGTACGGCCAATAATAACCACCACAGCACCTTCTTCAGCTAAGCGTTTAGCAATTGCTCTCCCTATACCAGTTCCTGCTCCAGTAATAAGGGCTGTTTTATGTTCAAATCGTTTCATTGTTTTAAGGTTAATTTTATGAACGATTGTTTTTATCGTAGTTTAAAATGAACTTTACCAACTCTGGATCTCTATGCGAGAAAAAAGCCGTTTCTTCTTTATTCAATGCAGCAATTTGCTTCATATCTTCATTGGATAGTTCAAAATCAAATACTGATAAATTTTCAATCATTCGTTCCTTGTTTACAGTTTTAGGAATCAGTACTACTTGACGTTGAATGAAATAGCGCAATGTTACCTGTGCTACAGATTTGTGATACTTTTCACCAATTGCAGTTAAAATTTCATTATTGAAAAAATTATTTTTCCCTTCAGCAAATGGTGCCCATGATTCTAATTGTGTGCCGTACTCTTGCATTATTTTTTCACTTTCAATTTGACCATTAAAAATGTTAGTCTCCAATTGATTAATGGCAGGAACAATATTGTTATGTTCAACCAAATCGATGTAGCGGTCTGGATAGAAATTACTAACTCCAATTGCTCTTACTTTACCTTCTTTGTATGCATCCTCCATGGCTCTATAAGTACCATAATAGTCACCAAATGGTTGATGTATTAACAACAAATCGATATAACTGGTTTGTAATTTTTTTAAAGATTCATCAATGGAAGCTTTTGCTTTTTCATAACCAGCATTAGACACCCATACTTTAGTAGTTAAAAAAATGTCTTTTCTGGAAATGCCACTTTTAGTAATGGCTTTCCCTACACCTTCTTCGTTATAATATGCTTGAGCAGTATCTAAAGAGCGGTATCCTACTTCAAGTGCATTTGAAACTACTTGTTCAGTTTCTTCTGGAGTTACTTGGTAAACACCAAATCCTAAAATTGGCATTTCAACTCCGTTATTTAATATTATCGTTTTCATGTCTTAAAAATTCTGTGTTAATCATTTTATAGGACAAATGTATCCCCTCTGACCATGAAGAATATTACCCATTTAACTCAACTCCATACCATTTTTACTTTTGAACTATTTATTTCTAAATTTGTATACCAAATAGTGAAGCATGGACAGGATTGTTACTATTGACAGTGTTGCGAAATACAATGAAATAAGAGGAACTAAAACCGAACACAACTTAATTAGTATTTTAGATTACGAAAGACTTAAAAAGCCGGAAGTTGGAAAATATAACTTTGGAGTTTATGCAATTTTGTTTAAACAATCGGTTTGTGGAGATATTAAATACGGAAAACAACAGTATGATTATGATGAAGAAAGTTTAATTTTTATTGCTCCTGGTCAAATTTTTGAAGTAGAGAATCATAGAGAAGATACCGAGTCTAAAGGTAAAGCTCTCATTTTTCACTCTGATTTTATTAGAGGTACAGAACTTGGAAAAGTTATTGATGATTATTCTTTTTTTTCTTATTCATTTCATGAAGCCTTACATTTATCAGAAAAAGAACGAGACATCATTTTGGACATTTTTGGTAAAATTGAAACAGAGTTGGAACATAAAACAAAGGATCGTCTAAGCAAAACTTTTATAGTTGACTACCTTAAACTATTTTTAAATTATACAACACGTTTCTACGACCGCCAATTCATTACACGTAAACAAGTAAACAAAGGGATATTAGAACAATTTGAAAGTTTACTAAAAGATTATTTAAAATCGGATAAACCTCAAAATATAGGAGTCCCAACAGTTGCTTACTTTGCTGATGAATTGCATTTATCGCCCAATTATTTTGGAGACCTTATAAAAAAAGAAACTGGGATTTCAGCCTTGGATCATATTCAACACAAATTAATTGAAATTGCGAAAGAAAAAATGTTCAATATTGAGAAATCCATTAGCCAAATTGCCCAAGAAATAGGCTTTGAGTACCCCCAACATTTTACCAGAATGTTTAAGAAGAACGTTGGTATTTCTCCAAAGGAATACAGAAATTCACTTAATACTTAAATCCTTTTTTTATTTATTAAATCTGCCTTGTTTCTGATGCATTTGCAGTGGCGTTCATTTTTATCAAAATCTCTTTTGCTGCATACGAACCTTCCCGCATTTGATAGACCTGCGGATCTCCCAGTATAATGGCTTCTCCATTTTTCAACCTTTCAAAAATATCTTTTGACTGCTCCATATTGCTTAATTTTGGTTAGCCAGTTTATAATCTGCTTCACTCACAGGCTCTAACCAGTTGTTTTCATTCGTTTGTGGATTACCTATAATGGAGAGATGGGAGAACCAACTGTTAGCGGTGGCTCCATGCCAGTGCTCTACATTAGGGGCTATTTCAATTACATCACCCGGTATGATCAGTCTTGCTTTTTTTCCTCTTTCCTGATAGATACCTATACCGCCAACACCAACAAGGACTTGTCCGCCCGTGTGACTGTGCCAATTGTTGTAACAGCCAGGTTCAAAGGTGATATTGGAGATGGGTACGTTTAATTCTTGGTTTGAAGTGAGACGAGATATGTACGATTTTCCTTTAAAGTACTGTGCATACCCCGTATTTTCAACACCTGTAGGAAATTCACTTATATAGGGAATCCTATTTCCGTTTACCGTTTGGGTATTGCCCAGTTTACTGAAAATCGCAAGCATGGTTTGCGTATCCAAAACATCCATATCCACGAGTTTCAACGATTTCACCATTTCTAGCGTTGTCTCTTTATAATTTTTGAAATGTGGTGTTTGCAGATGTGACTGGTACGCATTTTTGTCTGCATAAATTTCTACGATCCTTACCTGGTTAGGGGTTTCTTTCTGGAACATAGGAAAAATCCCCACAACACCTGGTTCTATATGAACCGAAGCAGCTGCTTCCTCTTTTAAAATAGCTTTGTATTGTTCTAAAAACTCAGGAACGATTTCAATCTCAGAAATGCGTACCATCATTTCTGGGCTGGTTATTGGTAATTCATCAACTCCAATAGCTTTCCTTAAAATATTCCCCTGTTCACGGCTTACAAATTCGTCGATGATCATGGTAAGCTCGTTTAGCTGGGCATCGGTTATACCAGTATTTTTCCCCATTGCGATATGTGCTTTAAGTTGTGGTACTACACCTGACATAGACGCAAGTGCTGAAATGGTCACAAACTCCCTTTGGCGATGGCTCAATACATCACTGTTAAATACATCTGCAAAAAGATGTTCTTTAAGGAAATTATCGATTCGTGGCGTGAATTCACCAAATCCAGGAGCAGGTTTTTCCTGCCGCCTTCCAGTCAATTCTTCAAGCGTTTTTCTACCCTGCTCGTATTTGTCCTTCGTTTTATTTTCAACAATGATGGCTTTGCCTTCCTTATCCTTTATTCCTCTTGCTGAACGTTCCTCCACCACAGATTTGAAAACACCTAGAGCATTTAAACTACGTGGAAAACCGCAATACGCATACAATTGTGTTAAAGCTTCCTTGATTTCGTTTATAGTAAGACCTGCATCCAGACCGTCATTAAGTTTTGTCTTTAATAAGGCAGTATTTCCCGTAGCTGTTAAAGCTGCGATAGCCGCCATATGCTGCTGGTGTTCATTTAAGGCTGTAAAAACAGCTTTTTCGTTTGTTTGTGCGTTCATGTTTTCAATGTTTATTGTGAAGAAAAACAGCAGTAGAATTGTTGTGATTTTAATTTTCATGTACATCAATTTTATTTTGCTTCAATTATTATTTTTAAACTATAGTTATCAAAAATTTCTTGTGATAGCGATAAGCATAAGTTTTAATCTTCTCTGTATTATCATGTTTGATAATTTTCATTTTCAAAACTTTTAAAAACAAATTTCCGAATAGATTCCATTATTTATTTATATAGAATACAGATATATTTACCAGTTTTACTGTTTTTGTAATAAACTATACATTGCTAATAAAATGATTGATAACTTTGTTTAAAGTGGTTGAACTATGGGAACAATTATAAAAATTGATACGGTAAAAAAGTACAATGAGGCAATGGGCATTGATACGAAACACCCTTTGGTAAGTGTGATAAATTTTGATGAAATACCAACCTATATACAGTTTCGCAGACATATGGGCTTATACTGTATTTTTCTTAAAAATGTAAAATGTGGAGATATCAGATATGGCTGTCAGCCTTATGATTATGAAGACGGAACCTTGGTATTTATTTCGCCGGGGCAGGTTTATGGAATTGATAGCAGCGGAAAAATCATCAAACCTTCCGGAAGAGCTTTAGTCTTTCATCCTGACTTAATTTTAAGAACTCAGTTGGGAAGTGTTATAAAGGACTATAATTTCTTTTCCTACGCTGTACATGAAGCATTACACCTTTCCAAGAAAGAAAGGGCTACCATTAATGACTGTCTTGACAAAATAGAACATGAAATCGATTTGAACATCGACAAACACAGTAAGCCACTTATCGTATCTAATATCGAGCTGTTGCTAAACTATTGTAAACGATTTTACGACAGGCAGTTTATTACAAGAAACCATGTAAATATAGATATTCTAGTGAGATTTGAAGAATTATTGCAGCGTTATTTTGGCTCAGGAAAAGCTCAAACTTTGGGGTTACCTACTGTGACTTATTGTGCTGAGCAGCTTCATTTATCGCCAAATTACTTCGGTGATCTCATTAAAAAGGAGACTGGTAGTACGGCCTTAGATTACATACAAACTAAATTAATAGATCAAGCTAAAGAAAAATTGTTCATTCCTGGAAAATCTATCAACCAAATAGCTGATGAACTAGGTTTTAAATACCAGCAACATTTTACAAGATTATTCAAACAAAAGATTGGAATTACTCCACAGGAATTTAGAAATTTAAACTAGAGAATAGTCCTATTGTACTTAAAAACCATTTGAATAATTCCACTGTAAAAGACTGATCTGTATGTTTCTTACAAAAATCTATTCCAGATAAAACATCTGATTAAATTATATATGATGTATCCCCGCTATTCGGAAGTTGCATAACCCCTACCAACTTAAGCTATATCTTTATTTCATTTGGTTGAAAAAGAATTTTATGACCTCAAAATTTACATCTGAGGTTGTCCAGTGACCAACATTTTCATACGTTTTAAAAAGTGGAAAAATATGTTTTTCCTGATATAGCTTTTGACATATTACATATCTTTCTTGTACTTTTTCCCCTATATGATTATTAATTATTTGGCGTTCATTTTCACCATAAGCATCGTCAAATTGGACGGCATCATTTTCATCTAATTTTCCCATATAAATAAATTGAGGAATTTGTTTATACGAATCAATATCAAACCTTTTTCCAAATAAATCTGAGAAGTCATTTAGCCCAAGAGGATAATTTAATTTTGTACCATTAATTTTATGTTGAGGCAACATCAGTTCTCCATTAAATCCACCAATGGCTAATGCTTTAATAACATGGGGATGAATAAAAGAAAAACGGTTTGTAAACGTTGCTGATGCAGAAAAACCATTCATAAACACTTTTGAATTAACTTGAATGTTCATTTTCTTTAAGACCATTTTAGCATCACTAATCATAGCAAGCAATTGCAAGTCTAGCCTTTTTAATTCAGGTGATTGTTCTAATATTACATCTCTGTCTAAAGCGTGTGTATACATTAATTCTTGTTGAGCCGGCCTAGGAAATATCGGTACAAGTAAGGGGATTTTTAGCATTGTAGAAATATTGTTACCAACAGAACTTACCGATGCTAAATCAATAGCATATTGCTTGTGAACTTCTATACTATCTGTAGGTCTCCCAGTATTGTTTGGCTCTACCAACAGATATGTTTTTTCATTCCGTGGTGTATCTTTTGGAATAAACAAAATATAGTCATGATAAAAACCCTTGTTTATATTTTTCTGAATGATAACTAAAGTATCGCTTTGAGAAGATCCTAATGTTTTATTTTGAGAGAATGAAAACAGACAATTGATCGATAAAATGAATAAAAATATGGTTCGCATATACTTTTTTCAAACTAGACGACTCTTATAGAAATTTGTTACCATTACTGTTTAGTTCCTTATACTGTTTTCATACAACAATCAGTTACGGATTGGTTAAAAACTAAGGTGGCCAAAATTATTGCCCCTTGTTCTAGCGTTTGTTCGCAGTACACAAAGCATCAATTGTTGTTTTACGGTTTGTAAGTTTCTTATTTCACTATTAATTTTTCCAATTCTTCTCTATTATCTTCTCCCCATTTTGCTGTAGACTTAATAATTGGAATTAATGATTCTCCCAACTCAGTTAAACTATATTCAACTTTAGGAGGTTTTACATCATACGTTTTTTTTGAAAGAATGCCGTGATTTACTAATTGTTTTAATTGTCCCTCTAATACACGCCTAGTAGCATTTGGTATTTTTCTTTGTAAATCACTTGGTCTTTTTATTTCATTATAGATACACCAAACTAAATTGATCTTCCATTTACCATTCATTACTTCCATAAATAAATGCAGTCCACAATCTATGTTTACAGGGGTTTTCCTTTCGTACATACCAAATCAATTAACATTCAAATATAGCAATTATAATACGGACAAATTTATCCGTACTTGACTCTGCTGTTTAAGGAACGTAATTTTGGATACATAAAATAATCGATATGAAATATAAATTATTTGGTTCTAATACAGGCTTATATGCAAGTGAAGTAATTTTAGGAGCTGCGAACTTTGGAACTAGAAAAGGCTATGGTGCTACACCACAAGAATCTAAAAAAATACTTTCTGCTTATACAGATGCAGGAGGAAATTTTATTGATATATCTGATTTGTATCAATTTGGTGAAGCAGAAGAAATAGTTGGAAACTTTTTGAAAAACCAACGAAATAATTTTATTATCTGTACAAAATATACAAAAAGTAGTCAAATTAATCCCGCCAAAAGCAATTATGGAAATCATCGTAAATCGATGAAACAGGCTGTGGAAGCAAGTTTGAAGCGATTAAAAACCGATTATATTGACATTTATATGCCTCACTTTGATGATGGTGTAACTCCTATGGAAGAAATTATAAGGGGGTTAGAAGATTTGGTTAAAGAAGGGAAAGTTCTATATACCGGTTTAACTAATTTTCCTGCTTGGAAGGTTGCATCCATTGCAAGCCGGACAAAATTAACCGCTTTACAAATAGAGTACAATTTGTTGCAGCGAACGGTAGACCGAGAGTTTCTTCCTATGGCAGATGAATTTGGTTTAGGAACAATGATCTATTCACCATTAGCGGGTGGTCAATTAACTGGAAAATACAGAAATGGAGCGTCCGGCCGTTTAAATCTAGGAAGTGATTCTGAATATACAGAAGACCACAGAACAAAAAAAATCATTGATGAACTGGTTGTAATAGCAAAAGAAATAAATGCTACTGCTGGACAAGTTGCATTTGCTTGGGTATTATCAAAAAACGTATTTCCTTTAATAGGTGCTCGTAAACTTTCTCATTTTGAAGATTCTTTACAGGCAACAGCCCTTCAATTAACTCACGAACAAATTACGAGTTTAGATAATTTAAGCAAGGTTTCATTAGGTTATCCTCATGACTTACTAGCTACTGTGCAATAATCATATATAATGATGCTCCTTGCCCAGTTTAATTCATAAAATTCATAAAATGATACCTGAAGCTATTCAAGTAAATATGACCATCCACCACATTGTTTTTACGATTTTGGATGTAACCGAAACAGAAAAATTTTACACAAAAATATTTGGTCAAGCGCTTTATACCAATTCAAGTACAGCAATGTATCATGTCGGGCAAGCGATGTTAATTTTTGTAGCAAAGGAAAAAAATCGAATTCTGAATTTGCCCCTTCGGCTATTGGTCTTGATCATGTAGCATTCGGACTTAAAAATCTGTCAGAATTAAAGGAAATAGAAAAAGTCTTAAAAGAAAAAGAAATAAAAAATAGTGGAATCCATATCGATGATTCAAGTAAAAAGGAAAAAATCTGGCTCAACGATCCGAGTAATATTAGAATTGAATTTTACCTATAAAATTTAAATTTTCTATATCATTTCATCATATAGCGTTTTTTCATTACAATGTGGTATAACGATTTTATATAGGATCTTAGCATCTGTTTTTGTTTTCCACATTTTTTGCAAGTTCAATCACTTTTTTAATCGTGTTGTTCAATTCCTTTTTTCGCCAGTTTATGTATAAATCTATTTTTTACTCTAATTCTATAAACACAACATTTTCGACTTTTGCCGATTTGAATGACAACGGTAAAATTGAGATTCCAAGTCCTTTAGATACGAGGTTTACTATCATTGCTCCAAAATCCGATTCAATAATGGCTTTGGGTTCAATTTCATTGTTTGAAAACCACGACCTTAATAACGAAGCAAAAAAAGTGGTTTGGTGTAAACCAGAAATAATAAACTTTTCGTCTTCTAATCCAGTCAAATCTTTTTTTTTAACCTATGGTTTTTAGAGACAACCAAACAAATTGGTTCAGAATAAAGTTTATGGGAGTCAATATTTGCATTTTTAATTTTATCTCTACTAAATGCTATGTCGGCTTGAAAGTTTACTAAAAGTTTTTCGTGATTTTCGTCTGTCGGTTCCGTTAATTCTATTTTTAAATCAGGTAGATTATTGCTTAATTATGTTAAAATTATGTTCTAAATGTTAAAGTGATACCTATATGGATACCCCCTCAACTAACGTCCTTTCTGAACCCTTATAAACACTAGGAAAATGAAATTTTGGTCGTTGTCTCCGACTCCACAAAAAAGCCTGTAAATATTTAATTTACAGGGTTTTGTTTTTTAAGGTAACAATTTAGTTGCCAAAATAGTTTTTGATAAAGAGACAGTATTCTATTTAAATTGCTTACCATTATTTAGATTACCAAAAATCCGAGGAGAGAAGTTTTATGTAGCACCTAGCTTGGACTATTCAAACATTTTATATCAAAAAAAATCAATTATTTTATTGCTCAATTTTGAATGGTAATTTTTTATCCTTGGGAATGGGTATTATTTTACCAAAATCACCTAATTTATCAGAATATAAAATTTTTGAATCTTGTAGAGAATTTTTTATTACCATCCTATATTCCTTTTGATAACTGTGATCTTTTTTCTTTATAAATGGATTTAGTTCAATACGTCCTTCTTTATCTAAATCTAGATAAGTCACTTTATTAGCTTGCAAACTAAGATTTTCCTTTTCTGCATAATTAATTACACTTTCAACAAAAAATTTAGGATTAGAAATTATTAAACCATAACCTCCAAAACTTGACATTTTTTCATCCACTTCAAAAATATTAGAATTTTCAAAATCTTTATCTGTAATAGCATAAAAACTACATGTTAAATAGTTATGATTAAATTGAGTTAACTTGGTTAATGCATCAGGTACACTTTTAAATTTAAATTCTCCATGCTTTGGATGATTCAAGGTTAGCTTAATATTCTTGAAATTTTCAATAAATATAGCTCCTTCATTTTCATCTCCCTGCTCTTTGTTGGATTTTTCTATTTGATTAAATGCTTTTATTGATTGAAAATATAATTCACCCTTGTTCAATAAAGATTCTAGATATCTTTTTTTACCAAATTTAATTAGGAAAATAATTCTTTCAGGTTCTTCCATTTGTCAATTAAATATAATACTATTTAAATACACAACATTTTTAGGCCTCAAAACTCACAAAACTGCTACTTTTTCCTATCTTAGAAAAACACTGTTTTGGACTCAACTACACTTCTAAAAACAGATCAATAATCAAAAGAGATGTCCCGTAGATACCCCGTGTATCTCGCGTAGATGTCTCGTGTTTTGACTAATGGGCAATACTTCCGCAACCGCACCGCAACCAATGCGCTAACTTCTAAAAACCTTCGTATCATCAAATACTAACTAGTAGTTAACCTAACTCAAATGATTCCACAAATTCTTATCGGGTAACAATGCTAAGCCTTCATGAATTAACAGCGCTATCTTGGTTGATTTCTTTTTAAGGATTTGTAAATGAGTATACACTTTTTCTAAAAGCGCTTCATCGGTGGCTAGTTCATAAATTTCTAAACACAACAACCATTCATTGCTGTAATTGGTTTGCAGGGTTTCAAAAATACGGACTAATTCCGCTTCATTAATGTCATGCGTATTTCTTAACTCCCTTACCCTACCATATAGCTTTTCTAATTGTTTAGAACTTTCGGTTTTTTCCGGCTTAATAGTCAGCGTTTGAGATGGACCATATACATTTGGAAAAGAGGTACAATCGGCGGCACCTGCATAGGCCGAAGTGATTTGATTACCCACAGCCATGTCAAACACACCATATTCCGGCATAAATAATAGTTGTTCGCCATACGTAACGGTACAATCCTTTAACTGAATCACTATGAGTTTTCCGTAGATATTCCGAATATCGGTTACATAAGTTCCAGAAACTTGGATGCCACTTTCAAACTCAAATACGACGTGATTATTCGTACTTAAAAAATGCTTTTTAAAATCTGTTGGATTTAGATCTTCTAACAGTATCGTTGTGTTACGAAGTTTTCCCAAAGGCGAGCTAAAACCATCGGCATGGGCCTTAATACCATGACCTATCAGTTCTTTGTCTCTAGTAGCCAAACAAGTTGCACCATCGGTTTTGTAAAAAATCACCTCTCCATTAGCATCGGTGATCACCTTAGCAAAATTACCCGAAACTTGTAGTCCGCTACTTAATTCTATGGTGCCCACCATACGGGAGTCTACCAACTTTTGAATACCGGAGCTCCCTCCTTTCCGAACACTCAACGTATTCGAAAATTCTTCTAAAACTTCCATCAAATGAGCAAAATCCGGTGTTACGTATAACTGGGGTTGTGGTTTGGTAATATTAAATTTCTGTTTGGCAGCATCCAAAGAATACGGTATCTTTTTAACTTCCTCACTCATACACCACTTGCTCTCGCCTATGGATGATAAGAGTCCGGCACCGTAAATTTTGGGATCTTCCATACTTCCTACTAGACCATACTCTACCGTCCACCACTGTAAATTTCTAATTTCAGCCATTTCAGAGAGCTGCACTTCCATTTCTTGCAGTTTGGCTACCTCCTGCTCGGCTTCTTCAATCTGAGCTTCACTAATGCCTTCCGCTTCTTTTAAAATAGAGAGTTTCCGCACTGCTTCATACAAATCCATGTCGTATTTAGATAGGATAGCTTTTGCTCCCACTGCACCTAAACGTCTTAAATACTCGGCATAATCAGGGTTCGCAATAATAGGTGCATGACCAGCCGACTCATGGATAATATCCGGTGACGGTGTATATTCTATATGCTCTAACTGCCGAATATCCGAAGCAATCACCAATACTTTATAGGCCTGAAACTCCATAAACGCATTGGGCGGTATAAAACCATCTACCGCCACAGCAGCCCAACCTATTTCCTTTAAAATACGGTTCATACCATACAGGTTAGGAATTTTATCTATTTCCACCCCTGTCTTTTCTAAACCTTCCATATAGGACTCATGCGCTACTTTCGAAAGGTAATCGGCATTCTTACGCATCACATACCTCCAAACCGCCTGATTTATGGGCGTATAGTCCTCATAGTTTTGAGGTTTTATAAACTGTTTTAGGTGTTTTGGTAACCTATCTATAAACTCATTGCTTTCAAAGCCTGTGGTCTCTGTATGTTCCATGTTCGTAAGTGCTTAGTCTTGTAACAGCGTCATCCAGGCTTCTTTCAGTTTCATTTCGCTTAAATAGGTTTTAGCCAAATGCTGAAGTGCTTCGTGTCGCTGCTCTTTGTTGTTAGCATAGGTAGTTAGAATGCTACGGATATTTGTTTCGTTTGAAAATGCTTGTACTTCCTCCATATCGGGTAAATGCTCTACATTCCCCAATCTACCCAAATCGTTACCCGAAAGTATCTTGCTAAATCGAATGTGTTCAGGTATACTATCTACACCAATTCCCTTAGTGGTTAAGGGCTTTGGAATTTCAAAACGAACATTCTGAGTGGTTCTACAATACCAACTTCCACCCATTCGGGCAATCAAGTCTAATTTCTCTAGGTTGATTTTAGTTCCTTCTGAAATCACTTTTTCGTTTACATGAATGTACACCACTTCAGCAATAATCAGGTTTCCAGCACCATTACTATCTCCTAAAGCAATGATGTCATTCACTTTACATTCAAAAGCCACAGGTGATTCCTGTACATACGGTGGTTGAATGACTTGAGATTTTCCGGGAGTAAATCCGGATTTCAGAAACTCATTCACGCCAGCATCATATTCAGTACTAGATAAAGACATCTGTTCCGCCATTGAAAAGTCTACCGTATTAATCACAACCTCTTTCACTTCCTTTACATTTTCCAACGTATGTTTGGTGGTATTATCTCGAACTCTACGCGCCGGTGAAAACACCAAAATAGGCGGATTGCTGCTAAAGCAATTGAAAAAACTAAACGGACTTAAATTTACTTCGCCCTTAGCATTTATAGTACTTGCCAATGCTATGGGCCTTGGCGCCACAGCATTTTGCAAGTAATATTGCATTTCTAACGGACTAATATCTTTGGGATTTATACTTATCACACGCTTCTGTTTTAATGTTGTTTAATTGGCTGGTAAAATAAGCGTACTCACCTCTCCAAAACCAACTCGAATATGCTCTTTAACAGCGCTACCTTTCATAATTACGGTATCGCCATCTTCTATAAACTTACGTTGGCTACCATCGGGCATGGCAACCGGCTTGGTACCTTTCCAGCTTATTTCTAACATAGAACCATAAGAATCAGGAGTTGGGCCACTAATGGTACCCGAACCGTACAAATCTCCGGTAACGATATTACAGCCGTTAACCGTATGATGTGCCAATTGCTGACTCATATTCCAATACATATATTTAAAGTTGGAATTACACACTGTTTTTTCTTCTCCGGATGGAATTTGGATGGAAACACTCAAGTCAATATCAAAATTCTTGGCTCCACTAAACGCCAGGTATGGTAATACCTCAGGATCTTGTTCAGGTCCTTCTGTACGGAAAGGCTCTAAGGCTTCCATGGTAACTATCCAGGGCGAAATGGATGAGGCAAAGTTCTTCGCTAAAAATGGCCCTAACGGAACATATTCCCATTTCTGAATATCTCTGGCAGACCAATCGTTAAACAAGAGCATACCAAAAATGTGGTCTTCCGCATTTTCTACCGAAATAGATTCCCCTAATGTATTTCCGCCACAGGTAACAAAAGCCATTTCTAATTCAAAATCCAGTAATCTGGTAGGACCAAAAACAGGTTGTGTTTCACCCGCAGGTAAGGTTTGACCTTTCGGTCTACGTACAGGCGTACCCGAAACTACAATAGAAGAAGCACGCCCATGATAGCCCACCGGTAGATGTTTCCAGTTAGGCAATAAGGCATTATCAGGATCGCGAAACATCGTACCCACATTGGTAGCATGTTCTATAGATGAATAGAAATCGGTATAATTTCTAACATCTAGCGGCATTAGCATGGTCACCTCTTCTCTAGGTAGAAAAGCATTTTCTCTGTCTTCAGCATTGTTTTGCAGTTCATCATTTTCTTCGCTTAACAATTCAATGATTCGTTCTCTAAACTTTGTGGTAACCTCTTTTCCTAAGTCTATAAAATCATTCAAATAACGATTCTCAAAGATGAGGATGCTTCTCCCCGACACCATTTCAAAATAACCTTTAGAGGCCAAATACGCTAAGTCGATCATATAATCGCCAATGGCGGTGCCCATTCTTGGTTGCTTGTCTGCTGTTTTAAATATTCCAAACGGAATGTTGTATATCGTAAAATCAGAATCTGCGGGAATATCTACCCAAGATTTCATTTTGTTCATTGTTTGTGTGTTTAAAAAGTGTGTTACACTATTTTATAAAGTCCCTCGGCGTTCTTGTTCTCTTTCAATGGATTCAAATAATGCTTTAAAATTACCAGCTCCGAATCCTTTGGCGCCCATACGTTGTATGATTTCAAAAAATAAGGTAGGTCTGTCTACCACCGGTTTGGTAAATATTTGCAATAAATAGCCTTCTTCATCGGCATCTACCAAAATGGCTAAATCCTGTAAATCACTTATATTTTCTTTCATGATAGACATATGCGCTCCTAAACGATTTGGAATGTCCTCATAATACGCTTGTGGCGGTGCCGAAAGAAACTCCACACCCCTAGCTCTCAATTCTTTTACCGTATGAATAATATCATCAGTGGCTACCGCGATGTGTTGCACACCCGGACCTTCATAAAAATCTAAATATTCTTCAATCTGAGAACGTTTGTTACCCTCCGCAGGTTCATTGATCGGGAATTTAATACGTCCGTTACCGTTGCTCATCACCTTGCTCATTAAGGCTGAATATTCGGTGTGAATTTGTTTGTCATCAAACGATAGAAAGTTTACAAAACCCATCACGTCTTCATACCACTTCACCCATTGGTTCATTTCTCCCCAACCAACATTCCCCACCATGTGGTCTACAAACTTAAAACCAACCGGACTTGGGTTGTAATCAGATTCCCATTTCTCGAAGCCTGGCAGAAAAAGGCCGTTATAATTTTTACGTTCCACAAATACATGAACAACATCTCCGTACGTATGTATTCCTGAACGAATTACTTCGCCCATTTCATCCTTTTCAACAGTGGGTTTCATAAACGATTTGGCACCACGTTTGGTAGTTTCTTCCCAAGATTTGGTAGCATCTTCTACCCATAAGGCAACCACTTTAACGCCGTCTCCATGTTTTAACAGATGCTGATTAATTGGTGAATTGGAGTTCAATGGTGTAGTTAATACAATGCGTATTTTATCTTGTTTTAAGACATAGGAAGTTTCTTCTTTGCTGCCCGTTTCCAAACCTTTATAAGCAAACGATTGAAAACCAAATGCAGTTTTATAGTAGTGTGCAGATTGCTTGGCGTTGCCCACATAAAACTCTATATAGTCTGTTCCTAGCAGCGGTAAAAAGTCTTGCGCTCCTTCAAATATTTTTTCTAATCCGTATTCTACGTTTTTTATTTCGCTCATTATGTTGATTTTAGCTATTCTACAAATGTGTTCTTATGCGTCTAACCAAGATTGGTAATAATCGCCATATTGGATGGCGATGGCTTCTTCGGTCACCATTAATGGCGCGAAAGTGTCTACCATGACGGCTAGTTCTTTGGTTTCCTTTTTACCAATACTTTTTTCCATTGTCCCTGGATGTGGTCCATGTGGAATCCCAGCCGGATGCAAGGTTATTTGTCCTCTACTAACATTTTTTCTACTCATAAAATCTCCGTCTACGTAATACAAAACTTCATCAGAGTCTATATTACTATGATTGTATGGCGCCGGTACCGATTCCGGATGATAATCGTACATACGGGGTACAAACGAGCAGATGACAAAGTCTTTGGTTTCAAAAGTTTGGTGAATTGGCGGTGGCATGTGTAATCTCCCAGTAATGGGTTCAAAATCATGAATAGAGAATTTATACGGGAAATTGTATCCATCCCAACCTACTACACTAAAAGGATGACACGCATAGATATATTCGTGTATCATATCTTGCTTTTTAACTTTCATTAGAAAATCTCCTTTTTCATCAAAAGTTTCTAATTCTGAAGGTGGATGCATATCGCGCTCGCAGAAAGGTGAATGCTCTTGATGCTGCCCAAACCAGTTTCGGTAACGTTTGGGAGTATAGACCGGACTTTTAGATTCTACAATAAACAATCGGTTATCTGGTGTATCAAAAGTAATTTGATAAATCATTCCGCGTGGAATTACTAAGTAATCACCATATTCAAAATCTATGTTTCCTAATTGCGTTCTTAGTTTCCCTGTACCTTCATGCACAAAAATAACTTCATCAGAATCTGTATTCTTATAGAAATATTCCGCTAACGATTTTCGAGGACTCGCCAAAACAATATGACAACCGGAATTAAACAAAACGGTCTTTCTACTTTCTAGAAAATCATCTGTTGGTGGAATCTCAAATCCTTTTAAGGAAATGGATTTCATATTCTTTTCAATAGCAACCTTTGGTGCTACGGAATAAGATTTTACGACTTCTTTAACCTGCGTAGGTCTGTTGGTATGGTATAATAATGTTGACATTCCGTCAAAACCTATGGTACCAAACAGTTCTTCGTAATAAAAATCGCCATTCGGCTTTTTAAATATGGTATGTCTCTTTTTGGGAATCTTCCCAAGTGAATGATATCTGGGCATAACTGCTGTATTTGATTTTAATGACAACAAAACTCAACACATCCTACAACGTTTTCGGTAATCGTTATAAATCAACAGTACAACTATGTTTGTTTTTCCATGAATTATAACTTTAGTAATGAAATTGGGATGTAGAAGAACTTAGTTGGTTTTGTCTCTCGATGCTAAAATATAAAATTTTATCATTTTAAAAGTATTAAAATAAGTTATTTATAATTTTTGACACTAAAAATTATAAATAACTTAAAACACGCTTCACTGAGATCACGTGATGAACATTCAAACAAATGTTCTTTACACACAAATTATGCTTCCTTAAAAGTGCAACTATCACTTTTATTTCAGCTCTATTCCTACTCCTATTTTAGCCAACAGATAAGGATTGTGATCGATCACTAGAAGGTCATTGTATACGCTTAATTGCTGCAAGACTTCAAACAATAAATCAATATCGGCATAATGCAAACCGATACTAGGTTCATCTAAAATTAACAGCTGATTTTTAGTTTTTGCCTGCAACCAATTGTTTAGCAGTAATCGTTGTTTTTCTCCGGAAGAAAGCGATTTTACATTTTGATCTATTCGCAAGTGAGATAAGCCAATCTTCATAAGATTTTCTAATTGCTGAACGGCTTTTGCTGTACCTGAAAAATTACCTAACCATTCCTGTAATTCTGAAACATTCATCGCTAAAATATCCGCAATGTTATTATCATAAATGGTTTTTGACAATATCTCATCTCGGTAACGCTTTCCATTACAAACATCACAGGTTTCAATGTGTTTTGCAGCAACATCTAAACTGGTAGAAACTATTCCGGTTCCCTGACAATTAGGGCACTGACTTGCCTTGGTTTTATAGGAGAAATCTTTGGCCTTACCTCCGGTTTCCTTGGCAAACACTTTGGTGATCACATTCAAAATATATAGATAATCAACCAGTAAAGTACTGTTGTACGCTCGTAATTGTTTCGGTTCAAAATAATTCACGCCTTCATATTGCTCCGGAAAATCAATACTACTACAATTTATCGGTTGTTGCTGTTCTAAACTCGGCATCAACACCTCTTTCACCAGCGTGGTTTTTCCTATTCCCGATTTTCCGGTGATTGCAGTAATTCCTCCTACTGCAATATCAAGTTGCTCTTTTTGCAAGCTATGTTTCGAAATTCCTTCAATATGAATTACATCTTTTCCTTGTTGAAATTCGATATTTTTAGATGCTGTTTTTACAAATGGATGACATGCTTCGGAATTTAAATACGTTTCTGGTTTTCCTTCAAAGATTACTTCCCCTCCTAAACTTCCTGCTTTTGGTCCAATCTGCACCAAATGGTCTGCTGCCAACATAATATCCTTATGATGTTCTATCACAATCACTGTATTTCCCTTGGCAACCAAGGCTTTTAGCAAGGCTATTACATCGGCAATGTTGTTTTGCGACAATCCAGCCGAAGGTTCATCTAACAAATAAGTAACGCCTTGTAACGGACTGTTTAATTGTTTGATGAGCGACACCCGTTGCTGCTCTCCACCACTTAACGTGCTCGATTTTCGATTCAAATGCAAATGATGAATATGCAATTGTTTGGAGCGTTGTAAAGTCGCTTTTAAATGTTCATTCAGTTTTGAAATCAGTTCCGCATCTATAGTTTCTTTCGGCTCTGAATTGAGCAACCAATGTTCAAAATCCCCCAAACTTTTTGCTTTTACATCATGCATCGACAAGCCATCTAAAGTGACGCTTAGTCGTTCGGGTTGCAAACCACTTCCCTGGCAATGAGAACAGGTTTCCGGACTCAACAAAGCAAGCATATGATCTTTGTGTTTGTTTTTGCGTATCATGAAATATTCATCCATTAAATACGTAAACAAACCTTTCCAAACCATGTTTACCTGCTGCGTTCCTTCTCTAGATTTGGTTTTGAATGCCCAGGTTGCTTCCCAGCTTTTTTCCGGTATTCCGTGAAATAAAACATCCTTTTGCTCCTTCGTAAACTCTTTAAAAGGCGTCTGCAACGTAAATCCGTATTTCTTACCAATTTCACTGACTATGGCCATATATTGTCCGCCAGCCTGACCGTAATAATACAAAGCTTTGTTATGTTCTAAAAGTCCGTCTGAAATGCTCAGATTTGGATCTAAAATGATTTTAGAAACATCCGGAAGCAATGCTTCTCCAATCCCATCACAAACACCACATTTACCCAATTCATGTGCGTTTGAAAAATGACTAGCCGACCATTCTTTGCCTTCAAACTGCGCTTTTCGTGAAAAAGCAAAACGCAAACTTTTATCAATATCGGTTTGTTTGGCCACATCAGAACGCTGCGAAAATTGATGATCTTTCCGCGTGATGCAAATGCTAGGCGTTAATCCTGAAATATGATCAACTTCAAACTGATAATCAACACCTACTCTGTTTTGCTGATAGCTGGAAAATTGTTTACTCATTTCCTGCAAACCGTACCCATGTAGCGTATCAATAACCAATGAAGATTTTCCGGATCCTGAAATTCCCGTTACTACCGATAATTGTTGCTTTGGAAAGCTGATATTCAAATCTTTCAACGCATGTGTTCGTGCTCCTTTAATTTGAATCTCATCAGTTAAAACTGACTCAGGAACCGATTCGTTTTCAGTATTTATGGCTTCGGAATTATCTACTAACACATCACAATTTGCTTGAAACAAAGCATGATTTTCAAAACATACAATTCCCGACGTGGCTATTTTTAATTGCTGTAAAGCGTTTACCAATTGTATTACATTTTGTTGATGCAATCCAATGCTTGGTTCTTCTAACAAAAGAATGGTTTGCTTCGTTGGTTTTGCGAAATGCTTTGTCAGTTTAATTCGTTGTGCTTCGCCTCCGCTTAAGGTATTGGAATGTTGTCCCAACCTTAAATAACCAACGCCCAAACGCTGTAACAAGGCTAAAACTTCTGCTAATTTCTTTTCAGCTTGAAAGAACTCAGAAGCTTCATTAATACTCAGGTTATAGATATCTGAAATGTTCTTGTTATTCCAATGAACCTGCAAAACTTCCGGTTTAAAACGCTTGCCATTACATTCGGGACAAGTCTGATTAATGGTTCCCATCACGCTCATGGAAAGTGTAATAACGCCCGCACCTTCGCAACGCGGACAACGCCCCGCTTTGTTATTGAACGAAAAAGCGTTTTTCTTCAATTCCAAAGCTTTGGCTTCATCAGTTTTTTCTAATAAATCTCTGATTTTATCTGCAATTCCGGTATAGGTTGCAGGATTGCTTCGGGGTGTTTTTCCAATCGGTTGATCGGTTACCGTGAGTAATTGCAAGCCTTTGGCTTCACTATATTTTTGAATTGAAGTTAAGACGGTGGCAGTTTTTCTACTTACCACCGCTAACTGCTTTTCGAGTGGTTGAAATTTGATTTCTGAAATCTCTTTTCTCTTAAGATTGATTTTAGTTTCGGGAGCATGTAAGGCCTCTAAAGTGGGACTTTCAATACCTTTCGCCTGAAGAAAATCTGTTCGTTTTCCGTTGAAAATGATCTCTCCACCTTCAACACCTGCTTTGGGTCCTAATTCAACAATCCAATCTGCTTTTTTGATTAAATTCAGATCATGTTCCACCACTAAAACGGTATTTCCACGACTGATCAATCGTCTTAAAATATGATACAAATGCTGCTGATAGGCCGGCGACAAACCAATGGAAGGTTCGTCAAAAACGTATAAAATCCCCTGCAAACTGCTATTCACCTGTTTGATGAGTTTGATACGCTGGCCGTCACCGCTTGAAATTTCCGTACTCGGCGTACTCAATCGGTAATGATCCATGCCCAAGCGAATCAAATCTTGCAATTGCGTACAAAGCTTGTTTACCAACACCTGCTCGCCTGCTTCGTAGGTTTGCGATTGTAATTTTTCATACAATTCGTTTAAAGGCAATTCCATCCATTCCTGAAAATTCAATCCCTTCCAGCGATACTTTAAATGAGCTGCCTTGATACGTGCGCCGTGACAACTAGGACAGGTTTTGGCGCTGGTAAAACGCAAAATACTCGGATTTCTGTCTAAGCGAAGAATATCGCTCATAATAGGCAAAATTCCTTTGTAATAGCCTATTTCGCGCGGTTTTGCTTTGAAACCTTCCCAACGTAAACGCGACTCTAAACTGTGTTTTCCGTAGTATACTTGTATGCGATCGCTTCCGTTCCAAATTACATTCTGCTGTTCTTTGGACAGTTCTTTCCACGGAATATCTACATTGAATCCGTGCGCCACACAAACTTTGTTCAATTCCTCTACCGTTACCTGAGAATACACAATATAACCATTCGGCAAAGTGGTAACAATAGCTCCTTCACGCAAGGTCTTATTTGCATCCCCAACCAATTTTTCAATATCAATATACTCGGCCTCACCAATTCCACGACAGGTTTCGCAAGCTCCTTTCGGATGATTGAAAGAAAACAGTGATTTGCTCATGCTTTCTTCCGCAGCATAACGCGCAAACAGAATTCGGAAAATAGGCGTCAACTCCGATAACGTACCAAATGTAGCATTGATAGACTGAAAACGTTTGGACTGTTCTACTTTAATCACCGGAGGTAATTCGGTAATATCATCTACCAAAGCCGTTGGAATTGCGGTTGCATTCTGCTGATTGTACGCCGGTAAACTCTCTAAAAAATACCGATAGCCTTCGTTACCAATAACTCCCATGGCAAGAGAAGATTTCCCCGAACCGGAGAGTCCTGTTACCACAATTAATTGGTTTTTAGGTAAGGTTAACGATACATTTTTGAGATTGTTTTGGTAAGCGTTTTGAATGCGCATGTAGACTTGATTTTTCTTTAAAAAAATCAAAGATAGCCAGAATGTTTCCCAAATGCGAATCCTTTACTATTGCAATGTTACGGTTGTACTGGAAGGAACCACCTTCTTTAAAAAACCATTATCAGAAAAATTTAAACTATCGATAGCTAATTCTCTGTATAATTCAGCATCATTATTTGTAATTCTATGGTATAAAATATAGTCTTGTCCACCTTGTTGGAAAACGGCGTGATGACCAGGTCCCAAAGTGATACTATCCTTTGAAGTTGTTAAGATTGGGCTATTTTCTCCTTCCGACCAAGGACCATAAGGCGTTTTTCCTGTAGCATATCTTACCTTATAGGTACTATTGGTGCATTTTCCATCAGAATACATCAAATAATAGGTATCTTTATTTTTTATCATAAAAGGTGCTTCAAAATAATTTGGAGGTGTAATATCTTTAATCGTTTTTTCATCAAAACTGATCATATCATCATTCAATTTAACCACAAAACAATGTCCGTTTACCCATTGTAATCCAGAACCCCAATACAGGTAAGCCGTGTGGTCATCATCTATAAAAACTTCTGCATCTATCATATGATATTCCGGAAACATATTGCCTTTAATAAACGGTGTTCCATCTGTTTTTGCATTTTTCCAAGGTCCCAAGGGATGCTCGCTTATACCTACCCAAACTTCACTACCCACTGAAACATACATATAAAAATTACCATTTTCAGCCTGAATTACAGAAGGAGCCCAAACGCGACTATCATTTGAAGTTGGACTTGAACAAATAGTTTTTGTAGGCCAGTTTAGGTGTTTTTGTTCCCAGTTTAATAAATCTGAAGATTCAAAAACGGCCAATTCTTCTCCTCCCCAAGGATCCATAGTGGCATAGACATAAAATTTGCCTTCATATTTCACTATGGAAGGATCAGCAAAATCTCCTTCAATTATTGGACTTTTGATAGTTACCTCTTTATGATCTTTACACTGAAAAAAAGAAAATGAAACTATGCTTATCATCAAATAAACTGTAATTTTTTTTAAATACATGAAATTTATTTTTAGTTGATTTTTTTGATTAAAATTAAGAGCAATCGGTCAATTGTGTATGTATAAATAATTCAAAAACATAGACTCATCGCCTTTTATACATTTTTATTTGAGCAAACTACTTGGCGATTTACCAAACTGTTTTTTAAAGCATCTACTAAAATACAGCGGATCATTGAACCCTACTTGATCAGCAACTTCACTCACATTGTATTTCTTAGTTTTTAGTAACTGTGCTGATTTTTTCAATCGAATGGTTCGAATAAATTCATTTGGGGACATATCCGTTAGTTGCGTTATTTTTCGATATAGTTTGGATGAACTCATACCCAATTCGTCACTTAAAATATTGGAGGTTAAATTTGGATCTGCTATGTGCACTTCTATAAATTCTTTTACTTTACTTATCAGGTCTACATCCAGGGGAGAATGTGCTAGCGTCAATGCGTCGCTTTCCTCATCTCCAGAAAACTTCTGTTTTAAATCTGCATGAATTTTTATAATGTTATCAATCCTTGTCTTGAGTAATGCAGGATCAAATGGTTTCACCAAATAACCATCTACGCCTATTTGATATCCTTTCATTCGGTTTTCATTTTCGGCTAATGCTGTCAATAATATAACGGCAATATGACTTAGATTATCGTCATTTTTCAATACTTCTACAAACTGAAATCCGTCCATTACGGGCATCATCACGTCTGCTACACATAAAACCGGTTTTTCCTTTTTACAAATAGTAAGTGCCTCTTCACCATTTTCAGCCTCAAAAACCTTGTAAAAATCTGATAGATATTCTACTACATATTTTCTAAGTTCAGAATTGTCATCTACAATAAGAATTGTTTGTTTTACATCGGTATTTGTTTTTGCTTTTTTAGGAGCATTTCCTTGAAGAGATGCTTCTATCTGACTGACGGAAATTAACGTTTCTGTGGGTTCTTTTTCTTCTACAAATGTGAATATTTCTTCAGGATCAAAAGCCTCTTTAAAAACAGGTAAAAGTACTGTAAAAGTACTGCCCACATTGGGTTCACTCTCTACTTTGATTTCGCCTTTATGCAAGGTAACCAAAGCTTTTACGAAGGACAATCCTATACCTGTACCTGTGGTACTTTCTTTACTATTATTTGCTTGATAAAATCTAGAAAATATTTTCTCTTGACTTTCCAACGGTATTCCTATACCGTCATCGCTCACCTCAATGACCAGGTTATTTTTTTCTTCTCCCTGAAATCCTATGAACAAATCTACCGTACCATAGGCATTGGTAAACTTCATGGCATTGGAAAGTAGATTAAATAAAATTTTGTTGTACTTATCCTTGTCTATCCAACATTCAAGAGAGGTTTCATCAACGTGCAAATTGAAGGTGATATTTTTACTATCCGCTAATTCTATAAAAGAGCTGAATATATTTTTGGTACTAATTAAAATATCATTTTGGCTTACTTTGAGTTTTAATTCTCCTGTCTCTGCTCTTCTAAAATCTAAAATTTGATTCACCAAACGCAGTAATCTGTTCGCATTTTGATAGATAAGATCTATTCTTGAACGTGTGTATGTATTTTCTTTTTCTTGCTCAAGAAGCTGTTTGGTTGGTCCAAGAATAAGTGTCAATGGAGTTCTTAGTTCATGAGATATGTTTGTGAAAAATCGTAATTTTTCATTATTCAGTTTTTCATCTCGTTCTCTTTTTACCTTTTCTGTTAATAACTCTTGCTTTAGTTTTATTCTGAATTTCAATTGCTTTCTTAGCAAATAAAACATTAAAACTATCGTAAAAATTATGAGTACTATTCCCTGAAAAGAATTCCAAAAAGTAGGTAATACGGTAATCGCATAAGCCGCTTCTTCGCTCCAGTTACCATCACTATTAGCAGATTGTAACTTGAAGGTATACTCTCCGGCAAACAAATTTGTATACTGAACTGTTCTAGAATCGCTTGAGGTTTCTATCCAATCTTCATCAAAGCCTTCCAATTTATATTTGAACTTATTCAAAGAAGGATTTGTATAAGACGGAGTTGAAAATTGAATTGAAAAATTCCGGTTTGAATAATCTAGTAGTGCTTTTCTATGATAATTGATGCCTCGCTCAAAGATAACCTGGTCATTGATAGTATCGTTTGGAAGTACTTCTTTGTTTTGAACTTTAAATTCTGTAATGATAGGTTTTGGACTTATTTCATTCTCCTTAATTAGGTGTGGAGAAAAAGAGATAACTCCTTCCTTTGCTCCTACATAAATCAAAGAATCGTTGAAATTTAAAAAACCGCTTGAACTAAAAACATCGAGCCTATTTCCACTAAGTACATGATAAATTTTGGCTGTATTCATTTCGGTATCATAACTTGCAATGGTGTTGTTGTTCATATTGAACCATATGTTATGATTTCCGTCTAAAACCATATCGATCACCCATTTCCCTTGTAAACCATTGGGAACTTCAACAGTCATAAAATTATCTTTTATTGCATCGTATTTAGCAATTCCATTTCTGGTTGCAGCCCAAACATTGTTCTTATGATCTATCAAGATGTCGCTAACGTTTTCATGTGGTAATCCAATAGTTCCGTGAGCTTCCGATGTGTATTTTTTTATCTCACCTGTAGAAAGATGATATTTAACAGCTCCGGTTTCTGTTGCAAACCAAATTTCGTTTCCAATACGTTTCATTTTATTAATGTCGTAATTAGGTAACAAATCAGTTGAACTCTCAAAAACCTTCATAGTATTCGTATTGAAAAATTTAGCTCCTTTACCAAAAGAACTTACCAATAAAGTATCTCCAAACAATTCAAAATCTGTGATAGGCACGTTTTCAAAACCACCAGCTACAACCTTATAGCTATTCAGCAAATAATCGTATACTAAAATATCTCCGTTCCAAGAACCTGAATAGAATGTTTTTCCATCTTGAGAATAGATACTTGCTATTTTTGGAATTCCTTTTTTGAGCGGAACAATGTGTTTATTTTTTGTAATAAAAAGTCCGTTATGCCAAGTGGCTACAATAATTTCATTGCGAAGTGTTTTGGCAAAACCTCTAATTTTTGGAGCTTTATCTGCAATGTATTTAGAAATATCTTTGTTTAAATTGAATTGATTTTCAAAAGGATCGTATTTATCCAAACCATCTTCAGTACCAATCCAAAGCACACCAGATTTATCAAAATACAACGAATAGATCAAATTGTCTATCAAAGAAGAATTGTCTGAAAGCATAGCATAATGCCAATCAAAATTACCGGTTGCAATACCTTCTAAACTATCGCAAACCAATAAGCCTCCTAAAGTTCCAACCCAATATTTTCCATCGGGAGCTTTAGTGACAGCATTGAAATGTGGCCCCAAGCTTTCTTTCACTGTTTCATCCTTAAGCGCTATTTCTTCAAAACCATCTTTTGAGATATTTAGTTTAAAAAGTCCCTCGCGAGTTCCTGCAAAAATAGATGACTTAGCATCTTCATAAATAAAATTGAGATAAGGATTTTTGACATCTGAATTACTCACATGTAATTCGTAGGTATTTAATTTGCTGATGTTTCCTTGAGCATCTAATTGAATTTTAGCGATAGCAGCTTCTCCAAAACTTCCTATCCAAATAGTGCCAATCGAATCTTCATAAATCACTTTGATGTATTCAAAATTAGGAATAAGCACTTTGGTAAACGTTTCATTTTCTACATTGAGCACGTATAAACCTTTGGTTTTGGTACCTACCCAAACTTGTTCAAATTTATCTACATGGACTGATCTTATTTCTTCATCGGGTAAACTGTTGGCAGAATCGCCGGGGAGAAAAGTTTTAAAAATATGTGTTTCTGTGTTATACAACGTTAAACCGCGCCTTGTACCTATCCAAAGATGGTGCGTTGGTTCATGAAATTCCAAAGCAGTAATATCATCATTAAACATGGCGCCATTGTTTATAGCTGCGCTGAGATAAGATTTGAACTGATATCCATCGAATCTATTCAAACCACCGAAAGTACCTAGCCACAAAAACCCACGATCGTCTTGCACAATATGACGTACAGAATTATGACTCAACCCGTCGGTATCATCATAATGTTCAAATTTTAACTCCTGTGAAATTGCCGAGAAGTAACAACTAAGCAGTAAAGCAACAAGTAAATAGTAATTTCTCAAAAAATTTACCTTTTATTAAAGATTCACTAATATAGAAAGTTTTTATGTTTCTGCTAGAAAACCTTTTAAAAACTATTGAAAAGAAGGTTATTTACGTGTTTCTTTCGGAAAATTATAACTAGATTTCTTACCTCCAAGATCTATTAAAATTTGATCGAGCATGACACCAGGATCTACCATATAAATGGTAAGCCTGTGTTTTCCTGGTTTTTCGATAGTGGTTTTAAAAGATTGAATGGCCGAATTTTTCAACACGTTTGCTTTCCAAGTTTCACTTCTTCCTTCCGTTTTAAAATCAACAATCACAGGTGAGGCATCATCTACCGCGACTGCAAAACGAACTCCGGATCCTTCAAAAAAGGCATGCGTTGGCAACGTTCTCAAGTAAATACTAGCTTCTCCTTTATTAAACGTGTAGAAATCATAATGAAGTGCCGCACTTTCATCCTTCATTTTACTGATCTTAGTTATAGAAGCTGCTGTTCTTGGCAAGGCTACTATGGTTTTTCCTGCGTAACCAATTCCGTCTAAAACTTCAAAATTAGCTGCTTTTCCTTTTGTAAGATCAGAAAAATGTGCCGCATTGATGACCACAAAACCTTTATCCTCTACAAAACCATGAAAATCATCCAGTTCAGAAAACTGAGGATTGTAAACGGAAACTCCCACAGTTTTTGTTTGATGGTTTGAACTGATTTCTATTGCTGAATTAATTTTATAACTTGGTGGAATTAATTGATAATCGTGTCCCAACGGAGCTTCTTTTAAAGGTTTTGCCTTTGGTACTTTGCTCCAATCTATGGTAACCCAAATACGTTCTTCCGGATGGTTTTTATCTAAAAAACCATCTGATTTTGAAAGTTGAATCCAGTCATTTTTAACACTAGATTTCCACTCCAAACGATTGCTCCCTTTTAAAAATACATCTATATAATAAGTACTTTTGGTATATGCATTGAACACCGGTAATGTTTGGGCAAAAGAATTAATAATTGCTGTATTCCATTCCATTTCATGACCTTCCAAAGCTAAGCCAAAACTTGTTTCCTCAACCTCATCAACACTTGCTGTAACAGGTTTTTGAAAAACCGGTAAATTTCGCGGAGCATCGTTCATAATATATTTCCATTTACCATTGCTTATACTATCATTAAAAAATTTAGTATCATTTTGAATTGCTTCATAAGCTAAGGCCGACTGCTCGGCAAAATACCTAGCACTTGTACGATTTTGTTTTGCTACAAATTGGTTTTTATAAGCATATAACCATTTAAAATTCATGTTGGCAGTACTCATTAACGGATAATAAACCAATTGAAAAAATGCTGCTTTTTGAGCATCGGGAATTTGCTGTGAAAGTTGTTCTATATTTTCTGAAATTTCCTTGTAAGCAGATACACGTTGCCCTACTTCATCTCCATAATGAATTTGTGTCAAAGCAGTTTCATTAGCTTTGGTTACTGGCTCTACACTACTCCAAGCCATGAATTCTGGTCTTCTTGTAAACGACAGAGAATCGTTTTTTCTAAACAAGGCATTTAGCTGTTGGCTGTTTTCTTTACCAAACTTTTGAGTAAGCCATGCTATTCTATGCGACTGAACAGCATTACTTTTCTGAAAAGAATCCATATTCCAGGCCATGTCTAAAAACAAGTCCATATTATATTCATGTGGTTTGATATCGCCCACATTCAAAATCCATAAATTCCGAGCATTAAACTCATAAGCTTTTGACATTTCTTCCCATAACAAAACAGGATTGGTACTGTTCAACCATAAATAATCGTGCGGACGTCCCCAATACGAGGTATGATAATAAACCCCGGCTCCTCCACTTCTTTGCTGTTCTTCCGGATTGCTCAACTGTCTGATGTAACCATAATTATCATCGGTCCAAACCAAGGTTACATCTTCCGGAACTTTTAATCCATTTTGATAATAATGCAACACCTCTTTATAAGGCACAAAAATTTGCGGTTTTGGGACTTTAGCATTGTGATATTTATCTAAAATTGCACGCTGGTCTTCTATTACTTTTTCTAACAATGTTACTTGTGCTTTGGTATCATCTGTCTCAACGATCATGGGAGAATCATGTTCTCCGCGCATTGCCAAGGTATACATACCTTCGTAATTTTTTGTTTCTTTTGCTCGCTTATCAAAAAAGTTTTTAATGGTTTCGGCATTGGTATCATATCTATATGCTCCCATTGTTTTATGATTCCATTCTTTATTGATGTTAGAAAGCATTGGCTCTGCGTGCGAAGTTCCTATCACAATCGCATAATCATCCGCTACTTTTTTGTTTTCAGGATACGAATAAAAAGCACCTGTACAGGAATGCATGGCTGGCCAAATGGTATTGGCTCTTAAACGCAACAATAATTCAAAAGCCTTGGCATAGGTTTTAGGGCCAATATCGCCCAATTCTTGTTCAAAGTTTAAAGCTGCCCAACGCTGTAATCCCCAATCTTCATCATTCAAAAAAACACCTCTGTACTTTACCGAAGGTTCGCCATAAGTTTTTGGAGTTATGGAAATACTGATTTCCTCATTTTTCTCTGGTTGTACATCTGCCCACCATTCCCACGGAGATACTCCTAACATTCGTGAAATTTCTAAAATCCCATAAGCAGTTCCTCTTCTATCAGAACCCACAATTACCAATGCCTTTTCCACATTTTTAAAAGGTTGATGAACCATAAGAATTTTGTAGGTTTCCCATTTATTTTGAACATCCTGAACTTGTATTTTTTGCTGTTGAATAAGCTCATTGATCAACTTACTCTTTCCTATAGTTCCGGCCAAAATGCACTGATTTGATACCGTATTTTGAATATTTATTTTTTGATCGGTGATTGACAAAATATCTTTCTGAAGCAATTCGGCCGCTATTTGTACTACCTTCGGTTCCTTTTTATCTATCACAATCGTCGTGGAAGTTGAAGAACTCACGATACTAAAGTTTTCTTGTGCAGACATCCAAACGGTCATTAAAAGGAAAACTAGCAATTGAACTTTTTTAAAACTATTTTGAAATTTATGTACGCTTTGATTTGAAAAGATCATTACTTAAATTTTTATGTATATTTTTCTTTTATCTAATATCCAACCGATGCTCCAGCACAGTAGCATGAACAGTACCGCTACAAGAAAAGCTCCGAAACTTCCTGGAAAAATCTGCTGAATTATTGCTTCGCTAAAAAACTCAAAAGCATCTTTATCACCTACAGAAATGCGCCTTAATATCACATAGAAAAGTTCGGAAAACAAATAGATGAATAATGGATTTTTGCCAAAGACCTGAAAGAAATACACGCCTTTTTGCTGTTTTTTTATTTCGATAAAATAGAGTAACATAGCCATTAAAACGCTATCTATGCCACAGGTATACAACACAAAAGAACTGGTCCAAAGCTTTTTATTGATCGGAAAAAACAAATCCCACGCTAATGCTGCAATAATTAGTAAAAAGCCTAGTAAAAAAAGTTTGGCAATTCCCTCATAACTGCTTCCTTTTTGTTGCACAAAAACACCAACAAGGTAACCAATGATTACATTTACCAAAGATGGTAACGTGCTCAACAAACCTTCTGGATCAAAAATAAGAGCGTCTCTCTTATACATATGGTTATCGCCAATGATCCATTTATCAAATTGTGTGGCGGCATTGGTAGCCATATCCATAAAATCGGCTGTTCCTGCAAAAAACAAAAGCACTAACCAATACACAAAAAGTACTGCTATGCTTAGTATAATTAAGTGCTTGTTTTTTAGAAAACGTATGAGTAATGCCACAAAAAAATAGCAAATGGCAATACGCTGCAAAACGCCCATAACGCGAGTTTCTTCAAACGGATATAATGCCCATTCTCCATTTACTTTATGGAAAAAAGGAAACCAATACATGAGAAAACCTAGTAAAAAAATGATGCTACTACGCTTTAAAACTTTAGCAAAATACTCTTTATTTGAAACTGAACTTTTGTTCAATGAAAAGCTCATTGCATTTCCCATAGCGAAAAGAAACGAAGGAAAAACCAGATCGGCCAATGTAAATCCTGACCAATCTGCATGTACCAAAAAAGGATACATATCGGCCCCTGTTCCCGGTGTATTTACAAGAATCATCATGCAAATAGTGGCACCTCGAAAAACATCTAAAGCTAAAAATCGTTTTTTATGATTGGTTGGTTGCAATGATTCCATCTTTTAGTAATTATAATCTATGGGCTTCATTTCTTTAATTACAGACAACATTTGTCTTCTGTATTTCTCATAAAGTTGTTTAACCACCGCTGCTGCATCTCCCGATTTTTCTAACGGATAATCTTTACGTTGATTTACCCATTGCCATTCCCATTTTTTGATCTTTTCATCGAATGCAGCCTGATCAAAATGTTGCCAATCTTTTTCTACTTCTGCAAAAAATTGTTCCCAGCGAGGCTTGTAAAAATCCGCTAACAATCCACTCCACTGCCGGTTACTATATTCATGCAAACGATTGTTAGAAGCGCCCCATAAAGTGATTAAATCCTTGGCATTCATTTCGTATAAAGCCTTTTCTTCCGAAGTAATTCCCCATGATCTGGCATCGTTAACCCAAGGGCCTAAAAGAAAATCTTTTCGAGTAGCTAAGAGTTTATCCATATCGTCTATCAATGTTAAAAACTCTTGACTGTACTTTTTAAAATTCTGCTGATCTTTTGCCTGATAAGCAGTCGTTATTTTTTGCTGTAATGGTAAGGCATAATTTGCCAGAAATTGCCTTGTAAGATCTACCAATTCATATTCAAAACCATCCGATTCTTTTGTCTTTGGAATTGAAGCTACAAATAAATCCCATGCCGGCAACAAGTCTTCCGGAGCATAATTAAGTTTTGTTCTGGCCCAACGGCGATAGCCTTCAAAAGTAGGTCTTGCCACAATGATAGATTCTGCTCCATCTCTTATTACTTTTCCATTGTAAGCCGTTTGCACCAAAATATCCCACGCTTTTAACAGATTTTCATCCTTTACACCGTAACGCTGCTCTGTATAAGTAGCCAACCAATTATTTAAATCAATCGGTTGATCTCTCCAAACATTATCCGTCATTAATTCATACAAAACAGGATTTTGCTCTATGGACTCCATAGTAAGACCTATCCCTTTCATGTTTCCGGAATTAGGATCTTGCAATGCTTCAGCCGGTGCTGTAGCAACCGTTTCTATTCTACCGAACATACTTATATTACCACCAAAACTATGCAGCATATTCCAAATCCACTGTTTGCCATAAAATGCTTCAGTACGTTTCCAAACAGGTTCAATTTCTGCAGCCAAATCTAAAATAATCATACCATCGTTAGGAATCGGTTTTAGCAAAGCTTCGATCTGTGGCGCTTGCCAAAAATCTCGATGACTGTAAAACAACCAACCTTGCATTACCCAAACAGCATCTTCATCGGCCAACTGCATACCTTGATATACTTTTTCGCTCAAGTTTGCTAAATACTCAGGATTGTTAGAAGGAGGTGTATTTTCATTAAAAGTATCGGCAGAATATAGATGATCGGTTCCGTAAATACGTTCTTGTGTTTCTAAAAATTTCCTACCTATTTCTTCAAACAAAGGATCATTCGCGTCTAAAATATATGTGTCTTCAAAATCATTACCCCAATTGGTCTTTTTTAAAGAGGCCTCTGGAAAAAACTTTTTAAAAGATGCCGGTACATGACCTGTAAAAGCAGGCAAAACAGGTTTCATTCCTAATTCTCGTTCTCGCTTCACTATTTTTTGTTGCAGATCGCGGTGGCTATCCATCCAATGTTTTGGTAATGGACCGCCCCAACCGTCTAAATTTCCCATCCAAAACCAAGAAAAATAAGCAGGTCCACTGTAAAAATCGGTTAAATCTTCATCTGTAAAACCGTAAGATTTGTAAACTTCGTCCCAAACATATGCTTCTCCAGTAATGGCCAGCGGCATTGAAATTCCGTGAAGCGCCATCCAATCTATTTCCTTTTCCCAACGTTCCCAATCCCACCAACTCATGGTATAATTGAACGTGCAATAATTAAAGTAATAACGATAATCGTAAGGCGTTGTTTTATGTACTTTTTGAGGAACTTTTGGTAATGTTTCCGAAAGGTTCAAATTAGTACCATTCCAGGTGATTTGACATTTTGCATAAGCTTTCAAATAATAATACAAAGCTGAGCCAATTGCAATACCATTGTTCCCTTTTAAAAGGATTTTATCGTTGACTGAACTTACCTCAAACCAATCTTTTTCAGCAAAAGAGGAATCTATTTCTACGATAAACTGATCAGCATGTTCAGGAATTACACGTGCTATCAATTCTCTTTCAGGTGTTGTTACAACCTCTTTTTCTGGAGCTATTTCACAGGCTATTTGTGAAAACAATCCCACTAAAATAAAAGTTCGAAATAGAATTTTAAAACTTCCTCTTTTTTGCATATCGATTCCTTTTTAGAAATGAAGATTCATTAGGTTCGGTTGTTTTTTCTGTGGTGCCGGAATCATATAAAATGAATATTCATACGTTGCAGGCTGTAGCTTAAACTCTTCATGTGGTTCTGCTTTAAAAGACCAGGTGTTATCGCCACCAATTCCCATTTGCTGTAAATCTATATTTACGGTAAATTGATTCGTTTTCTTTACTTCATAAGTATGTAACGCAGCTTCCAAATTTTCTAACGTATAAGGAACAACACTAAAATTTAAAGGTGTTTCGCCTTTGATAAAAATTCCTTTTTGCTTCGCATTCAATACAGAAAACCAATAGGTTTGCATATGGTTTCCGAATTCTTGTGGAACCACATATTCATAATTCATCTGATTTGCATCTCCCTGAAACAAACCAACAAAAGCACCACTTTCTCTATCTTGATAATTGGCCTGTGGACCTTTTCCTAAATATGACACATTTGAAAATTGATTCGCAATGCCAAATTGCATTCCTATTTTGGGAACATCTGGTGCTGCAGCATCAATAGCTAATTTAGGCGTCACTTTTACAAACCCATTTCCTAAAATAATATAGCTTATTTCTACAGTCGTTTTTGGCGTTGCAATAGTTCCTTTTACCAAAATGTTGATTTTGGTAGGATCATCATCAATCACTTCAAAAGATGATGGTTGAAAATCCTTTCCGGCATGCATCCATTGTTGTTCTTCTGTTTTTTGCATTGACTTTCGGTATGCACGGTCATTCTCGGTAGTTGCTCTCCAGAAATTTAATGCTAATGGAGTTTGCATAAGCGGCATTCCGTCTACAGTATACTCTGTGATATATCCTGATTTTTTATCAATACGAAGCGTAACTTTCTTATTCTTTAAACTGATCTCTGATTCGTTACTTTGAACAGTTAGAGATTCTCTTGCAGTGACAACTGTTGATGTTGGCGTGGTTAAAGGTAACGAAAATTGCTCTTCAAAAACAGTAAATCCTTTTGGCGCCCAAGCAGTAGCCGATTTTAATTTCCCATAAATGTTTACAAAATAAATAGCATTTGCTTTGGTAGTTATCTTTTTAAACGGAAGATTGAATTGTTGCTTTTCATAAGGCGCAACCTCTAAACTTAATGAGCTTCCTGATTGAATGGTTTTACCATTTTCAGTGATTTCCCAAGAAATGTCGTATTGGTTCAAATTAGCAGCATGGTGTCTGTTTTCTATTTTGAACTGACCATTAAATACATCTTCTGCAATGATTTTTACCGGTTGATTTACTTTTTTAGCTTCGTAGATCTCCGGTTTTGGAGTTCTGTCTGCTGCCACAATTCCGTTTAAACAAAAACTACCATCATTTGGCACATCACCAAAATCACCACCATAAGCAATGTACTCAACTCCTTCTTTGGTAGTATTGACCAATCCTTGATCTATAAAATCCCAAATAAACCCACCCATCGCACGATCATATTTATGAATCACATCCCAGTATGTTTTATAATTTCCTAAGGAATTTCCCATGGCGTGCGCATATTCACACATCAATACTGGTCTTTTATCAAAGGAAGTATCATTGATCAGATCTTCCAATTCTTGCGGCTGCGGATACATTCTACTCAACATATCTACCCAATATGGATCGGTTGGATTTCCTTTGTCCGATGGCCAATAATCTCTTTTATACGTAGGATCGGTTGCAACACCCTGAGCACTTTCATAATGAATATATCTTGTTGGGTCTAATTCTTTGATCCAACCAGACATTGCTGCGTGGTTGGGTCCCATTCCAGATTCGTTTCCTAAAGACCAAATTACCACACTTGGATGATTTTTATCGCGCTCTACCATACGGATTCCTCTTTCTAAAAAAGCCGTTGCCCAATCAGGATTTTGTGATAGTTTACCAGGTAGTCCGTGTGCTTCAATATTTGCTTCATCGATTACATACAATCCGTAAGCATCACACAATTCGTAAAAATATGGATCATTTGGATAGTGTGAAGTTCTCACAGCATTGAAATTGAATTGTTTTATCAACTCTACATCCTTTTCCATATCTGCTCTGGAAACTACTTTTCCGTTGTTCATATTATGATCATGCCTGTTCACTCCAATAAGTTTTACCGGATTTCCATTTACTAAAAATCGACCTTTAGCATCAATTTCTATACTTCTAAATCCTACTTTTTGACTGGTATATTCTATTATATTCCCTTTATCATCTTTCAGTGTAAACAACGCTGTGTACAAATTAGGTTCGTCTGCAGACCATAGTTTTGGATGATCAACAGCAACTTCTATCAACCCGAAATATACTTTATCGCGCGATGGCGAACGTTCTCCTAAAACTTTTGCCAGTGTTATGGTTTTTGGCTGCGTAATAAAATGACCTTCAGCATCTACCAATTCGGTAGTTAACGTCCAATCATCTACGGTTGTTTGTAAAGGAGTTGTACTAAAATGTCCCACCTTTTCTACAAACTTATCCTCAATATTCACCGTGAATTTTGGGCGCACCTGTAGCGTTGCATTTTCATAATTGGCATCTAACTTGGTTCTCAAATGCAAATCGGCAATTCTAACTTTCGGAACTGCTTGTAAAAAAACTTCACGCTCAATTCCACTTAATCGCCATGTGTCTTGATCTTCTAAATAGCTACCATCGCACCAGCGATACACTTTTACCGCTATAGTATTTTTTCCATCCGTTAAAAAAGGAGTTATATCAAACTCAGATGGAAGTCTTGTATCTTCACTATACCCTACAAATTTGCCATTAATCCACACATAAAAAGCCGAAGAAACACCACCGAAATGCAGTATCACATCTTTATTTTTCCAGGATGGATCTATGTCAAAATCTCTGCGATAATATCCCAAAGGATTATCGGAATGGTTGATAAATGGCGGATTGCTGTAAAACGGATACGTATTGTTGGTATAAATTGGCGTACCATATCCACGCATTTCCCAATTGGCAGGAACTTCTATTTCATCCCAATCTGCATCGTTGAAATTTGCTTTTTCAAACTGTTTAATTTCGTCTTCAGGTGTTGGAGTCCAAAAAAACTTCCAATTACCATTTAAAAGTTTGAAATTTTCTGATGCTGTTCTGTTATCGTTTAAAGCCAAATCACTGTTTTCATAACTGTAAAAAGTGGCTCTAGCCGGTAATCTATTAATTTGGTTTACCTGTGGATCTTCCCACTCGTTAGATTGTGAGAAAAGTGCAGTTGGTAGCAATAAAATGAATACAATAAGATTAAATTTCATAAGGCTATATTACTGATTTTTAGAAATCATTTCAAGGGATTTATCCATTGAGAAGTATTTTGAATTGTTGAGGATTATTTGCTTCTTGTTTTTCTTCGGAATTTCTATATTATTCAATTCTATTTTATAGGCATCATCAAATACAAAAGCAGGTCTGTAATCTTCATCTTTCAATGTTAACTTCAGATTTTTGATAATCAATCCCTTTACATGTCTTACATAAAATGCCCAAGCTGGTAATTCTCCAAACATAGTAAACTCTGGATATCCTTTTACTTCTTCTGGTACTCTGTCTAATCCACTTAAAGGAACGTATGCCATACCTTTAAAAGCTTTTCCAGGGTATTGAATTTCAACATTTTCAAGAGAAACTTCTTCTATGTAATGATTTGGAATGCCGGTAATAATAGCTGGAAAAGGATTGTGAAAGTAATTTACTTCTGGTCCTCGTAATTTATAATCAAGATCTGGTCTACCAAAAGGTACTTCTACCTTTAGATTTTTGATGTTGATATTTTGTATACTACCGGGCTTTTCACCATCTCTATGTCCTAACCGAATAAAAATAGCATTCCCGGTGTTTTTAGCTGTTAAATTATTGACTTGCACATTTTCTATAACGGCTCCATCAACAGATTCAATAGCTATAGCAGATCTAAAAGTATCATATACCTTAATATTCTGGATCACTATATTTTTGAAACCTCCATATGAAGCGCTTCCAAATTTAATAGCGCTAGCACTAGACCTTATGGTGCAATCGGATATGAAAATATCATTATTGCAGTAATCAGAAAAATACGATTTTAAACAAATACCATCATCTGCAGAATTAATATCACATCCTGTAATGCTTACTTTATCGCAATCTGTAATATCAATACCATCGTTATTCCAATAAGATCTATTGGTAATTGTAAGGTTTGCTAGTGTTAAATTTTCACACAATTCAAATGATAATCCCCAGCAAGCTGCTTCCCCCAATTGTAACGCTGAAATTTCTACATTTTTACATTCAGAAAACCTGAATAACTTAGGCCGCGCCAATTCGCTAGGCCTCTTTCTTCTATAATTATATGCAGAATCTACCCTAATCCCGGCATGGTGTAAACTATCAATTGCCAATGCTAAATCTAAACCTTGCCCATTGATACTTCCTTTGCCATATATTTTGACATTTGATGCTTTGTACGCTAGAAGTAGAGCTAATTGTGAATTATCGTCTTTTTTTGAAGCCAGAGGTATATTTTTGACATCTAAAACTTTATAATCTCTTGGATCGGTACTTCCTAAAAGCTCTGAATCTTTATCAAAATATAGCTGTACATTACTTTTTAACTGAATTGTCCCGGTTACATACTTTCCTTTCGGAAAAAAAAGAGTTCCACCTCCTGCTTGATGAATATGGTCAATGGCATTTTGAATTATTTCTGTATTCTTAGTTATTCCATCTGGCTTGGCTCCCTCGCTTATAATATTTAAATCTAAGGGTTGGGCCATACTTGTACCTATAGAGAACATTAAAAGGAATAATAATTTTTTCATTTCTGAATTGCTTTAATTATTGATTACTCATTTCCAATTCCAAAATTCCACCGCTGGTTATAGAGGAATGCTTCAAACTAGTTTTATGCAACTCTTTATCATTCCATAAAATCTTTTTAAGATACCTATTTTCGTCCGAATTGTTCTTTGTGGTGATCACAAAAGTTTCTCCTTCATAAAAATCAGGATTTAAATGGATGGTTATTTTATCAAAAATGGGACTTCCAATTTGATATTCAGGGTCAGCTTCTGTTCCTCCATTCATTTGAAACAAACCTATTTTCATCAATACAGCTAAACTTCCCATGAGTCCTTGATCTTCGTCTCCGTTATAGCCTGTATTTTCATTTAAACCAGAAAAAACCGTATTTACAACTTCTCGTGACCAATATTGCGTAAGATCTGGGCGACCTAACTTTTCAAATATAAGAGCCGTTTGAATAGAAGGTTGATTTCCGTAATTGATAGGAATTCTACTATACTCAGGATGTAATTCTGCTGCATGCGAATCACCCGAAGTAAAACCAAGCTTAGCCGCTGTTTTAAATTGTTCCTGTAATTTCTCTATTGCTTTTTCAGCTCCGCCCATTTGATTGGCCAATCCTAAAATATCTTGAGGAACAAACCACGTTGCTTGCGCGCCATTGGCTTCTATAAATCCATTTTGATATGTATACGGATCATACTTCACTGACCAATTACCGGAAACATCTTTAGGATGCATCCATCCGATAGCACTATCAAATACGTTCTTGTAATTTTGAGCACGTTTCAAGAAATAGGTTGCATCCTCTTTATACCCCATTTTATCAGCCAATTGTGCCAATGTCCAATCTTGATAAGCATATTCCAGCGTTAAACTTACACCATCCTGATGCCCGCCAAATTCACCATCGGGCAACGGATATGGTACATAACCATTTTTCATATAGTATGAAAAACCTCCACCCTTTTGCGTATTGTGTTCATACCCGGCACGTTCCATGATTCCACCCGGCATATGATTTTTTTTCAAAGCCAGATAAATACTGTCTAAATTCTCCTTTACAATTCCTTTTTGAATGGCACTCACCATAAATGGTGTGGAAGATGCACCCGTCATCACATAGGTATAATTTCCTCCAGAAGGTCCACGGGGTATTAAACCGCCATCTTTGTAATACTGCATGAGTGAAAGTGAAAACTCCTTCATTCTCTCTGGATAAACTAAACCCCATAGGGTATTTATAGTCCATTGTGCTCCCCAAAAAGAATCTGAATTGTAATGATTAAACATTGGTTTTCCTTCCTTGTCCAATGGCAATTGCCCTATTCTAAATGAAGTTCCGGTATAATCTGGATATGCTCCATTTACATCGCTGATAATTCTTCTTCCTTGTAAAGCATGCCACAGATCTGTATAAAATCTTCTCTGGGTTTGATCCGTTCCTCCTGTAATTTCAATTTTACTCAATTCACTATTCCATTCTTTTTTGGAAGCATTGACGATTTCATTAAAATTCCATTCCGGTATTTCATTGACAAGATTTTCCTTAGCATTTTCATTGGATGTATATGAAATTGCAAGCTTCATCTTCACCTCGTTCAACTGATTGTCTAACTTCACCAAATAATTACCTGTAACCTCATCTTTCTGAATAGATTCTATTTCAGAATTTAAAGAAACATAGAAAAAGATTTTTGTAGCTTTTGGTCTTCTATACGTTGGTTGTGCTATTAAAGATCCTTCTAAAGTTGAATCATTTACTTTTTTCAAAAAACCTTCAGCATTAGTACACGGTCCCAAAATGGTATTCAAATTGAATAAAATTCCTTTTTCTTTCTCTTTCGGAAAAGTATACTTATGAAAACCTACCCGCGTTGATGAAGTGAGCGCTACATCAATCTGATATCTTTCTAACTTCAAATGATGATATCCCGGAGTAATTTCTTCATTCTGGTGGTTAAATTTTGAATAAAAGTCTTGAAAAATGTGTTGCTCATCAGTTTCCTTCATCACAACAGGCATTACCGAAACTCCTGATAACTGCCATGCATGGATATGACTAAAACCTTTCACTGTATCCGATTCAAAACGATAACCACTTCCCCAAGCTCCTTCGATACGTGTATCTGGGCTTAAATTCACCATTCCGAAAGGTCTGCTGGCCGAAGAAAAGTAAAACCATCTGGAGTTTTTGGTATCTAGTAAAGGGTATACTTTTTCTGTAAATGATGATGAACTTTTTGAAATATCTTTATTTGTTTTCTGTTCTTGCTTAGTCTGCTTACAAGCACTTATAAAAATAGCAATACAGACTAAAAAAGTAACCCGTTTTGAATACTGTCTAATGCATGTTTGTACAATCATTCCCCGCAATTTTTTTGATACTCATTATTATTCTACTAAAAAAAGAGCGGCCAAAATTCTTTCACCTGTCCGCCCTTTATTATCCAACTATATACTTCAAACAAAAAATAATCTTGCTTTAATATCCAGGGTTTTGTTCTATACTTCCACCAGAGTTGTCTATTTCTGTCTGTGGAATAGGGCGCAACAAATGCTTTTCTTGTAAAGCATTGTTCAGCGCCGCATGCGGATTGTTCTCCAAAACACGATCTATAAGTCTACCTGTTCTTTTAAGATCCATCCATCGGTTTGCTTCTCCAGCTAATTCGCGAGCTCTTTCATCCAAAATAAAATCGATATCTACTTCAGTGGCAGTTACCTCTTCTGTAATACCTGCTCTAGCACGTAATGTAGTTAATAAGGTTGCAGCTTCTGCTGTATTTCCTAATTGCAAATAGGCTTCTGCAGCAAATAAATAGGCTTCTCCACCACGCATGAGTACCATATCTCTTTCTCCTTGAACGGAAACATCTGGCTGTGCAAAAGGAGCCGCAGGGTCATCAAATTTTTGAAACATAGGATAATGTACTGTAGTTACACCATCGTTTTGAAAATAGGTTCCCGGATTAATCACAGCATAAGGTACTGCATCTATTTCTGCTTGTGTCCAAGCAGTTTTAGGAAAATAGATAGCTGTATCACCAGCTGAAACGGTTACAGATGAACCATTTACGGTTGCTGTATATTCCTCTGTTGCATCTATTACTCTCGTAAATGTAGCTTCTGCTCTTTCATCTTCTTCTTCAAAAAGGCTATAGTAAAATGGTGTAGGCATTGGCCCTAAGCCTTTTACGGTTCTTGTTAAACCAGGGTAATCAAAAAATCTAAACTTGTACATCATATGTCTTGAATTTCCCCAACCTCTGGAAACTGAATTGCTTCCGAATAAATAAGAGAAAATTACCTCATCGTTTCGTTGATTGTCTATAGATACTAATTCTGAAAAGCTATCTTCTAACGGGTGATTGGCTATTACGGTTTCGGCTAACGTAGCTGCTTGTGAAAAATCAGCATCTGAACCGTACGACTTATACCCTCTTGTTAAGAGCACTTTAGATATAAAATGTCTCACTGCGTCTTTGGAAACTCTACCAAATGTATCGGGTTCTTCCGGTACGCCAGCCAAAGCATCTTCTAGATCCATTAATATTTGATCATAAACAGCTTCTTCTGAAGCTCTGGTAAAATCTCTTTCAGCAACTGTAATTTGATTTAATACTAAAGGAACTCCGCCATAATTTTCAGCCAATTTAAAATAAGCCATAGCTCTAAAGAACTTCACCTCGCCAAGACCAACGGCTAAATCATCTGCTGAAAGATCGGCAATACCTTCTGAGTTATCTATCACTACATTGGCAGCAGCAATAATTTTATATTGATTGGTCCAGTAGTATCCAATACTGCTATTTAAAGAGGTTAAATTCACATAATCATTGAGTTCATCGGTACCGGTAATGGCTCCTCCTCTTGTAACAATATCGGTCCCCAGATCCTCCAGAGTATAATATACATTTGGTGTATAATAGGTAGTTGTTTCCCTAGAAATTTCATAGGTATACGCTACCAATTGATCAAACATATCAGCATCTATATTCTCTAAGCTTAAATAGGAGTTATTCTCTTCTTCCAAGTAATCTTCACAGCCTACCATAGCTACGGAACATGCAAATACCGAGGCAATTATTCTATATTTTAATGATTTCATTTTGATTCGATTTTTTGTTGATTAAAAACTTACGTTTAGACCTAACATATAGGTGCGCGACATAAATGCTGCTCCCCAGGCATTTCTTCCGGCATTCTCAGGATCCCAACCATCATATTTGGTAAATGTGAAAGGATTTTGAACGGTAGAATACACTCGTAAACTACTCATTTTTAGTTTTTCTAAAACGTTGTCGGCGAAGGTATAACCAAGAGTCATATAGCCTACTTTTACAAAAGAGATATCCTTGTATTTTACCGCATTTTGATAAATACCTCCGTTACCAGGCTGGTACCAATCATTTGTTGGGTTGGTTGGTGTCCAGTAATCTACATCATAAGCATTGAATAATCTTGTTGGGTCTCCATCCCATGGAAATGAGAAATTGTTATGGAAATTACTTAAGATTTTGTTACCCTGACTAACGTTTAGGAAGAATGAAAAATCAAGATTCTTATATTTAAAATTATTGGTAATACCACCTGTCCATTTTGGCGTAACCTGACCAATAACTTTTCTATCAGCATCGGCAGTAATTTGACCATCATTATTCACGTCTCTTACTTTTACCTGTCCTGGGGTTTGTCCGTACTGAGCTGCTTCTGCTGCTTCATCTATTTGCCAAGTTCCTATGTATTCATAATCATAAATAGCACCAACCGGTTCTCCTACACGTTGAATAAGATTTGTTCCTTGTACATTGAAGATAATTTCATCTACACCTCCATATAGTTTTTCAAGACGGTTTCTGTTAGATGCAAAATTGATATTGGTAGACCATGTAAAATCTCCTTTGTCAATGTTGATTGTGTTTAATCCTATTTCAATACCTCTGTTCGTAGATTCTCCAATGTTTTCATATACTCCGCTAAAACCTGTTACGGTAGACAGCCCCGTGTTGAAAATGATATCGGTGTTTTTTCGGTTATAAACATCAATAGAACCATTAATTCGGTTGTTTAAAAATCCAAAATCAATACCTATATTGATTTCACTGGTTCGTTCCCATTTCAAATTCTTGTTAGCCAATGCAGTTACATACAACGTAGAGTACGACTGATCTCCAAGCGTTGTTGCGCTACTACCTAATAGCGATTGAGATCCAAGAGGAGCTAAACCTCCACCTTGACCGTTATTACCGGTTTGACCGTAACTAAGTCTTAGTTTTGCATTGGTAAGTACTTTTTGAGATTTCATGAAATCTTCTTCCATAATTTTCCAAGCGAATGCTGCGGATGGGAAGAATGCCCATTTATTACCATCTGCCAAGATAGAAGCACCATCATAACGACCGGTAAGAGTAATTAAATACTTATCTAACAAGCCGTAGTTAATTCTACCTGTATAAGATTCTAAAGTTAATTTTGAAAAATCACTAGACACATCTCTAATATCTGTACCAGCTCCAAGGTTGTAGAAAGAAAATTCATCGGTAGTGAAGTTTCTTACCTGTGTATAATATCCTTCTGAGCGTTCTAAATATCTAGAAAATACTCCAGTAAAATCTACTGTGTGAACTCCTTTTTCAAAATTGTAATTAATAATGTTATCCCATGCATAAGAGAAGTAATTGGTGTTTTCTACTTGTGCTCTTCTGTTCGCAGGATCTGCCACTACACTTTTTGAATACAAACCTCTATATTCCCCGTATCGTCCAAACTTGATATTTGGCGAAAATTTAGTAGTAAAAGTTACATTTTTTATAGGCGTTAATTTTAAAGCAATATCACCTATGTACTGTAAATATCTTGTTTCTCTGGTCACATTATCTGCTTCAAAAAGCGGATTGGTAACTTGAGTTTCCTTTGCTGTTGGAAAAAACTTTAATGTTCCATCTTCATTATAAGCCCTACCAATAGGTTTTAGACGATATGCACTACGAAACGCTTCCCAACTTCCTGTATTTTGAACGGCATAGGTCAAGTAATTACTTAAACTGAAATTCACCCATTCCGCCAGATCACTGTTTACACTTGCACGAATGTTGTATCTACTAAAATCTTCTCCCTCCATGTTTCCTACATCACGTGTATATCCTAAACCTGCAGCATAGGTTGTTTTTTCTGAACCACCGCTTAAGTTTAAGGTATGGTTGGTTTGGAATCCTTTTTTCAATAAAAGACCTACCCAATCTGTATTAACTCCGTCCGCTACATTTTGTAATTCTTCAGCATCTAAATAATCTGATAACACCACATCATCTCTGGTATAATCTAAGTTACCGGCAGCAAACTCATTTCCTACTACTACATCTTTAAGGTATTCCACATACCCTGGACCGTCTTGAATAGATGGTAAATGATAAGCTTCTTTAAACCCGAAGTAATTGCTATAATCTACACGCATTTTTCCATTTCTACCACTTTTCGTTTCAATAAGCACTACCCCGTTACTACCTCTAGAACCATACACTGCAGTAGCGGAAGCATCTTTTAAGATATCCATTCGACTAATATCGGCCGGATTTAAAAACGAAATATCATCTACAAAAATTCCGTCTACGATAAACAATGGATTTTGTCCCGGATTAAAACCTCCATTGGACGCTGTTTCATTGGTATTAATGGTACTGGCTCCACGAATACGAATGTTAAACCCTCCCGAACCGGGTTTGTTATCTGTTCTTTGAATCACAACACCGGGAGCTTGACCTTGCAAAGCGGAAACTGCATCTACTTTATTAGCTTGTTCAATTTTCTTAGAATCAACAGTAGCTACAGATCCGGTAACGTCCTTTCTCTTTACAGTACCATATCCAATAACCACTACTTCGTCTAACTGTGCACTATTTTCTTGCAGTGTTACGTTCAACGTAGTTTGATTCTCAAAAGTGATTTCCTTTGACTGAAATCCAATAAAAGAAAATACCAATACATCTCCTTTTGAAGCTGTAATGGTAAACTTTCCATCAAAATCTGTTGCAGTACCAGAAGTTGATCCTTTTATTACAACGTTTGCGCCAGGAATCGGAATTCCGCCACCGTCGGCAACAACCCCATTAACAGTTGTCTGTGACCAAACACTGCCTGTAACAGCTAGTATGCAAACTAGTAGTACAAATTTTAGTTTTTCCATCTTCTTATGTTTTTAAATACTTACTTGTTTTGTCCTTGATTATCTGAAGCTAAAAGTAGTTACAGATATAGCCTATACTCATGGATAAATCATTCAAATATATGTACTGATGCTTCACTCCTATTCCAAAAACATCATAAGAATAGATACAAAAACCTATAAATAAACACTTAACAGTTCAACTACTATTTTTTATATAGGATAAGGTTATGCTCATATTTTCCATATGTATATACAGTTTATCCATGACCTGAAATGCTTTTTAAAGAACATGATAGTACTAAACAGCGATATTTTTAGGTAATAAAAAAGCCTGACCACATGGCCAGGCTCTACACAAAACAAATTAAAACTATGATTAATTGAGCACAAAATCTTTTTTTGATACATGCTGTATGTTCTTCAAATCTTCCACATGACTTTCATCCGCAGTAATTTTTACATGTATAAATGAAAAATCCTTTAATTGATATTGATCTGACTTTTTAATATTAAAATCCATTTTACAATCAATCTCTACATTTTCAAAGGTGATGTTATTTGCAACGGATTTTTTTATATCCTTCTCTCCTTTGAGGTTAAAAAATTGTGTCCATGGTTTTATCTCCATAATTTTTGCTACGTCTCCTTTTATATCTTGTAGCGTTATATATTCATAATGCTGCGGTGTATCTGGTCGCATTTTCAGATTTAACAATCTCGAAGCTTCTGAAACGGTACTTCTTCTAAATAGTACGTTATAATTATGAATAGATTCACTACCACAAGTTAACGCACTATGGCAAAATCCGTAAGTATTGTCTTCTATCAAAATATTTCGGTTCTCTCCATTCTCTTCGTTCTTATCTGCAAAAGGTCCTTTCCCTCCTTTTAAAGCTACAGCATCATCGTTTACGGACATGTAACAGTTTTTAATTAACACGTTACTACATACATCTAAATCTACTGCATCTGTACTTGGTGATTTTACTGGCTCTCTGGGTGATGTTATGTGTAGATTTAATAATTTCAAGTTGTTACATTTATAATAATGCGTAGTCCAGAACGGAGAATCTTTAAAGGAAACATTAGCTATTTGAACATTATCAGAATTAGACACATAGAGCAAGCGTGGACGCATTTCATCTTTATTTGTACATTTTGGATTGAACTCACGACGTAACCAAAAAGCTTTCCAATATCGTAAGCCATTTCCATTTAAGAGACCTTTACCTGTGAGTGTAAACCCGTCTACATGGTCTGCATTGACCAATGCAGGAAAATATTTTACGCTTTCTCCTTCTATTCGTGTCATCATTACTGGAAAGTTGCTAATGTCGTCACTCCCTTTTAACACAGCTCCTTCCTCTAAATAAAGATGTGTTTTGGGCTTAAAAAAAATAGCTCCACTTAAAAAAGTTCCTTTGGGAATAATTATAACTCCTCCACCATTTGCTGCAGCCTTATCTATTACAGCTTGTATTTTTTCGGTTTGCAACAACGTACTGTCGTTTACAACTTCATGATCTGTAATGACATATTTTTTACCAAGATCTTCGAGTTCCACAACTTTGTAATCCTTGAACCAGTTAGAAATAGGTGTTCCATCTGGGAAAATATCTTGTGCATTTATAACAAGGCTACAAAGAATACAAACAAAGGTTAAAATAGTTTTCATACCAATTTTTTAATGAACTATAAAATTACGGTTTTCATAAAAAACGCTATCCTGTTCTGTCCTGAGAATACCGTTTACTTTATTGTTTATCGTACACAAACACGGTATAAGTATTACAAGTATCTTGTTGAATATAGGGCATCAAAAATTGATAGGTATTCGTTGAAAATGCTGCAGTTTCCGCTTGTTTGGGCATCAAATACAATACGTTATCTTCTATTGCCAACTGCAAATAATTAGCCCATTTAGATTGTGATATTTCTTGTTGCAATGTCTCTTTTAACTCGGTAAGGCAACTTTCCTGGGAAGCTTCTATCACCGTTACGGCTACATAAGTTTTCTGCTGATTCTCTTTGAAAGCATATAAATTGATGAGCGTCATAACTCCAATAAAAACAAGGATCTGAAATGTAATCTCTGAAGTAGTTTTTTTATTGAAAAACGAATGTCCCATACATCTGAAAAAGTAAAACCAACTGTACTATGATACTTACTTTAAAGGACGACAAGAATAAAGCAATGTTGCAAAATATTTAGAGTAGTGCTATTCTAACGAAGAAACAGAAACCACACAACGAAAACCGGTATGTTCCAACCCTGTATCTGGTGAAGACATCATTCTCGCAGAAGCTCTGTAACCGGAACAATAGGTTTCGTTACACAAAAAAGAACCACCACGTACTACTTTCATAGACAATTTTGGTTGACGCGCATCATATCCTTTGGAAGGACCTTTGGGATTATCGCTCACCTCATCTTTAAACTGACTGTAATAATCATTTTGGTAATTATCACTACACCATTCCCAAACGTTTCCGGCCATGTCAAACAATCCATAATTGTTTGGTGCAAATGTGCTAACAGGCGCTAAACGTGTGTAACCATCCTGAGCGGTATTTTGATACGGAAAATTTCCTTCCCAAGTATTGGCCTTCGCTTTTCCTTGGTAAGGTTCTTCTGCTCCCCACGGATAGGGTTTGTTTTGTAAACCACCACGGGCTGCATATTCCCATTCTGCTTCTGTAGGCAATCGTTTCCCTGCCCAAGATGCATATGCATTGGCATCTTCCCAAGAAACATGAACCACCGGAAAATTTTCTTTTCCTTCAATGCTACTCTTCGGCCCTTGAGGATGTCTCCAATCTGCTTTTCGTTTCCAGCGCCACCAAACTCCCGGATTATTTAAAGAAACGGCTTCTTTTGTGGGCGTAAACACGAGAGAAGATGCTTTTAAAACGCTATCAGCCGGTTTAGGGGTTCCTTCCGGTAATTGCTTTTTTAATTCTTCCCAATCCACATCACGTTCTGCTGTAGTTACATAGCCCGTAGCTTTCACAAATGCTTCAAATTGTGCATTCGTCACTTCTGTTTTATCTATATAAAAAGCATCCAATTGGACTGTATGCTGCGGATATTCATTTGGACGACCACGACCATCCGGCGCCCCCATTAAAAAAGTTCCTTCTTTTATTTTCACCATGCCAACAGTATCCGCTTTTGCAATTTTTTGTTGTTTCAAATTTTCTGTAGAAATGGTTGAAAAACGATCTGGAATTCCAGCGCTACAACTGGTTTCTGAATTAGCTTCTGTAGTAACCACTTTTACCGCTGGTTCTTTTTGCTCCTCTTTACACGCGTTGAAGATCCACCCTACGGTTGCTACTCCAAATAGAATATACTTACGGAAAGAACTGTGGTGTGACAATAACATAGTGGCTATTTTTTTTTCGGTAGCTAATGTAACCGATTTTTATGGAATATATATTTTCAATATCGGTAAAGAGTTATTTCCGAAGTACAAATTCATCATCTGAGGATGTTAAACGTAGGGTTGTAAAGGCATTGGCACTTTTGATACTTATGCTATAGTCTCCACTAGGAATGTAATGTTCGCTATATTCATTTCCTAAAAAAGTGATGGAAAGTACTTCATCTGAAAATTGCCAGGTGTAAAACTCATTTTCTCCATCGGAAAATGTAAGCGTAGCCGATAATGGCTCATTGAAAGAAAGTGTTGGACAATCATTACAAATACTGGAAGTTCCCTCTTTTATATGTTCTTGAACACTCCAATTCCCGGTTATTTGCCTAGTTGAAATGGCCACTTTAGTTGTAGTTGTGGTTTCAGAAACTGTTTTGGTAGTTGGCTTGGTATTTTCTTTACAAGAAAAGGTAAAGATTATCACCAGCAAGCATATCATTTTTTTCATAGCAATGTTGGATTTCATGTTCTAAATCAAACTTCTATAAAGCTACAGAAAATTAAATAGTTTTGGAGAAACAAGCTTATGATATGCTAAAAGCTTCGAAAAACGCTTCTTAAAACATCATTTTTCTATTTAAATACTGATAAATTTCCAAAACCCTTTTTTAGTGATGTCAAGTACTCTCTCAGATGCAATGACTCGTTGTTCGCTATATTTTCTTCTTTCAGCCTTCTTCAAAGTTTCTGATTCTCAATCATAGCTGGTTTCCTAGCTTTATAGAATCTTCAGCACTGTTATATGGATATGTTTGTGCTCTTAAATATGTTGGAAACACATTTAAAATCAGTATTATTAAAATCACTCTCATTAATCAAACCACTTTCAACTTAAAACTATACCCGCACCTCATCAGGAATCAAATCACAAAACCAAAAACCATATTTCTCAGGTCCTTCTTCTTCTGGTTGTGGATTGTCGTATGTTCTATAGACTTTTTCTCCAATAGTAAACGCTACAGGATGTTGAAAGACAGGCCCGTCATAACAAAAGGTATGAAACTCGCCATTTTCTCCACAAGGGTCTACTCCTTCCGGTAAATCATTTACAAAGTCTGCATCAATGGTGCGGCCTACGAACGAAGCGTCTAACACATTGGCATTGATACATACTACAATGGCTTTGAATCCTGCTACTATAAAGTCTTGTATTAATGCTTTGGTATCCTTTTTCCATAACGGAAACTGACATTCAATACCGTAAGGTTTCAGTTGTGCTACGCGGTAGTCTTTTAAGTCTTCCAGAAAAATATCTCCAAAACCACAATGCGTATAACCTTGATTTGTCAATTCAGAAACCGTTTGTTGCATGGCTGCATTATAGGTTTCCATATCCGGACTTTCGGGGAGTTCTATGGTTTGTAACGGCAACCCAATGGCGTTGGCTTGGGCCATTAACAAAGTTCTTCGCAGGCCGTGCATAGATACTCGGTTATGATGACTGTTGATACTAGTAAGCAGACGGTCTACCGTATAATGTTGGTTTTGCATTAAGGCATGCAACGCCATAGAAGCATCTTTACCGCTACTCCAGTTCATATAAGTTTTATAGGGTGTATTCATAGTTTGTCTTCTCGTAAAGGATGTAGCTATTTTGACAATTCTTTTTTTCTAAAGCGAACCATTTGTTGAATCAAAGCTTTGGGAAAAGGTTTGTCATATGGAAATTGAACTGAACCTTTCCCTTGTTTATAGGCTTTCAAATCATCTGAAAAGGCTTCCATGGTAGTAGGAAAAGGATAAAACCCAATAAACTTTGCATACGCTGCCATCATGATCTGTTGATCTCTTTTCCCGTTGGGAACTAAAGTAAACGAGGGTACTTTATAGTTGATCATTTCTTCTGCATCTGGGGCAGCTTCTTTGATAATAGCTCGCAACTCTTGCAGTTTGTCTTGAATTTCCTTTGGGTATTGCGCAATATAATCATCTATTGTCGCAAATGAAGGCATAGGTCCTCTTTTTGCCATATGTATTGATTTGTACCGAAAAATACAAAACTTACCACCTGAAAACAATAGAGGATACAAAGATTTTCTGTAGCATCGATAGTTTGTAGCTAAAGATATGCATTCCCGAAACAACTTATCAAAATTTGCTATTAGAAACGATACCCGATACGTACATGTATATTGAAGATCACATTACTTTCTGCAGATTTGAATTGTGACGGTTGTTCAAATACATATTGATATCCTACACCAATACCGGTTTCGTAGGTAAAATGACGACCAATACCTCTTCTAATACCCCAAGTAGGGATTACCGATAAATCACTTTCTACAGATACATTGTCTTCATTAGAAATTACAAACCAATCTGGATGGTAGCTTGTTTTAATACTTAAAAAGTTGGCACTATTTCCGTCGATGGTTTTAGATTTTGCAAAGCGTTTTTTAATGTTGTAATACCATCTAGGTTCTAAAGTTAGTACCGGCGCCATCACAAAACCTACGCCGTCGTAGAAATGTCCTCCCCAAATAGCGCTATCAAATCCTACTTCGGAACGTAACGCTAGTGTATTGGTCAATTTAAATTCATTATGCGCCCAAACACCCAACAAACCGGTTTGTATACCAAAAGTGGATGATTCCACACTGGCGTCTTGTGCGTAATTAAAATAAGTAATGAAAGAAAGAATCAGAATCAAGTAGTACTTTTTCATAATGTTTGAGTTTTATATAATAATTAAAATGATGTCAAAAAAAAATGAATTTCAGCGCACACTATCATTGATTCCTTTCTTAAGTAGTAAGTACATTGTACTCACTACATAGGGCATTCCTCAATATCGAAATACCCATTTGCTGAAAACTTTTTTACACACTCAACTATCGTACCAATTTTCCTACTCTTTTCTAAAAAACAAAATAATATGCTCGTAAATCACATCGCTTCTGCCCTTTTCTTTTCTATTTGTAGTATGTTATTTTGAATATCTTTCATAATCCATTTTCCCCACCAACCTGCATAGAAATTGAAGGTTGTGTTCATTTTGAAATGACTATACAAGTGCAAACGTTGCTTACCGTTTGGCAAAGCTTCCAATTCATAGGTTCCGTTTAAAACATCAAAATAATCGCCGCCTATAACCACATGTTCGTCTAATGTGGTAGATGGAATCTCATGAGGATACGCTTTGATTGTAAAAACCATTTTTTGCTGTGGTATATACTCTGTAACGGTTTCATGAAATACCAATCCTTTGGTAAAAATAGCTTCTCTGTAGCCTCCTACTCCTTCAAAATTAAGTTCAGCTTTTATAGGTCTTGGAAATCCTAACATACGAGTTAAATAGCCTTTGTCTTGAGATGCTGGAATCTCTTGTACTCGCGTAACCAAACTCCAAATCTTTTCCGCCGGAGCATCAATATCAATAGACGTATAAGCTTTATAGGTACCCGGAATGGTATCTATAGCACTTTCTAACGGACCTATTAAGAACGGTAACAACACAAGAAGGGAAAAATTTAAACGATGGTTTTGTTTACGTGTTTTTAAGTAGCCGCCTAACAAACCGCCCAGCGATGCTGTTAATAGAAAAACAGGAAGAATCATTAACCAACAGGCCCAACCTTCAATACCTATTACTAATGTAATGGCCAAAAACAAGAAAAGTGGTATCCACGGCATGAAGATACGATACTTCATGCTTTTTGCTTTTTCTACACTCGATAAATATACCGTCAAGGCACCAACAATAGTGGGTAACAAAAATAAAAACGTAACAGACATTACTGAAAAAAGAGCATTCCAGCTGTCTATTCCAAATAAAACTCGTAAAGCTAGTGCATATAAAGTGGGGATACCTATGACAATCAAGGTATTGCGTACGTTGGTATTCATAAATTGAATAGTAACAAAATTAATGGTTATTAAAAGAAGAAAGCAAAAGTATGTAAAAAATAAACTTTTACACGTTAAGAGAAAAGTATTCATCGCATGAATAACTAAATTTATACTGCCAACAAAGATGTCTTCTGCTACATCAAACATTAACGTTTTATTACCATTTTAAAATTGCGGTCATTTTATATAGCCCTTATTTTTGGCATTGAAATATACCCATGAAAACAAGAAAAAACTCCGCTAAAAAAAGTCGTTGGCGACTTTTACACCAATATTACTCATACACAGGCTTTTATTCGTTTGTTGGTAAAAGTATGTACAAAGCTATTCTACCTATTGTCCTTTTTGTAGGCATCATTGTAGGGATTCATTTTTTTGTCATTGACATCAATGATGCATTGGAATATGCTACGGAACATTTTCCTCCTTTAGGTGTGTTGAGTATCTTTTTTGTTTCAGAATCTATATTAGGACTTATTCCTCCGGAAATATTTATAGCATGGTCTGGCAAAACAGCACACCCAAGTTTGTATTTAGCTTTGATAGCCATACTTTCTTACTTGGGCGGTATTGTTTCCTATTTTGAAGGACGCAGCATTGCCAACATCCCTAGAGTATTTAATTATTTGGAAGGAAGCATGTCTAAACATATTAAGAACATGCGTAAATGGGGCGGACTCTTAATCATTGTAGGTGCTACTTTACCACTTCCTTTTGCCGTTTCCAGTGTTGCCGCGGGTATTATTAAATTTCCGTTTAGAAGTTACCTAGCTTTTGGATTGCTACGTTTCGTTAGGTTTCTAGTGTATGGAATTGCAATTTATGGACTGCTGTAAGGAGATGATTTTTCACTACTCCGCCAACCAGTCGTTGTGCAACAATCCCATGGAGATAAAATAATCGGTTTGAAAGCTGATCAAGCGTATCTCGCTCAATACAAATTCATACCCGTTATCGGTATCTAAAGAACCGTCTGATAGAATCATATCGATTTCTAATCGATCATTGACTGCCATTTTAATTTTACCATAAAACAGCTCAGTATCGTCTTCATCCTGAAATTCGAAGTATCCAAATTGTTGTTGCGACCATCGTAATAATCCCAAGGTATCTGCAAACTCAAAACCATCCGGAGCCGTTGCTTCAATGCCTTTTAAAGTTAATACCTTGGCTATTCTATCGGTTTCTTCCGATTGTTCACGGTCTTCTATAAATTCCTTTTTGTACAAACGATATCCGTCTACTACAAAGTCCACTGGAATGTGTTTTACTAAAATCCATTCTTCATTTTCAGAAATGAGCAAACCGTTTTCCGGCTCTTCCCAATCTGCTATGGTATAGGTTTCTACTGTGTACATTTGCTTGTTGTTTACAGGGAAAGTTCCCTTTTTTTTCCGGAGTCAAAGCTAGGGAATTTGTTGCTTCAAAAGGATATTTTCTTTTTTAAAAATATGCTTTTATAACTAGCTATCTATATTTGAAAACAACCAATAAACTTCCTATTAAATTCATTTCCATTCGGAATCAACGTACTGTCGAGATCAAAACTTAGGTGCATGTTATTTTTTACAGAGGAAAATCAAAGACCATACCTGTAGTAGTTACAATTCAGCATCTTTTACAACTACAGCTCCCTTTTCACAACTTATGAGTGATTGATAGATAGCCACTCCTTGCGCTTTTAGTATTTTGGGGATGCTTCCCCATTGTGAATCTATATGTAAATACAATGACTTTTGGTTTGTTGTTGGATGAGTAATGATGGCTACCTGCGAAGAAGGTACGCGTTCTTCTGCTGTGACAGGGTATGGCATGTCTAACAAAAACGACGTAAATGCAATGGAATCTTTTTGAGTACTCAACCTCAGCATCGGATAGAAGTACGTATGAGCCCCTCCGTTGCCAATAAAAATCAATTCATCGTTGATATAATCTCCATCAAAGTCCCATTCCTTGTATTGGTACGTAAGCAATTCCGTCTGTAATATTGAATCATATTTCATTACAGCATAGGCTGCATTAGGTATGGTTGGCTCGTCCATTGACGATGTAGCTTGTGCCCAAACACTGTTAACTAGAAAAAAACTCACCATTGCTAAAAACCCCAATTTACCAGACATATACATCGTATTTGCTGTTAAAGATAACGATTTAATGCAGAAGTATTGGTTATAACTTTCATGTCCCCTTACAATTGGTCTTTTACATAGGCTATGTATGCATTTTGTTTGTAATCAAACCAATTTTGTCTATAGGCTGAAGCATCTACCAATGCCTTAAAATGCTGAAATGGTTTTCTGTTGGCAAGCACTTCTTCTAAACTTTCTTGAAAAGCTGCATCGGTTAAAGATGCTGCAAAACCTTCCATTACCCGAAAAGCTTCGGAGCTATTCATTTTTTCAAACTTATCATATTCATCTTCACGAGCTTCAATGGTATCTATAATGTCTTGCCAAGGTTCCGGATCAAAATATATGTCATTAGGGTCTGGGTAACTTTCAATAGTGCCTGTTGCTCTGTGGTAAAAACAAACCATGCCACAGTCAAGTTCTTCTGCTATAGTGGCTATTTCTTTTGCTGTCAATGCTCTTTTGTTTTAGTAGTTGCTATTCCAAATATAAGTTTTTTAAACTACAACATCTCCCTTAGCTACCTCAACGCTATTTCAAACGTTCGCCTAGCAAAGCTACTTTGTGCAACCACTTTTCTCTAAAAGCTGCACTAGAGTTTTTAATGGTAGCAATATAGGTTACCTTCACCGGATGGATACCACAAAACTGCAAGGTTCCTTTTTTAAATTGATGAATGGCCGGACGTTTCATGATCAGAAAGTGATACCACTTCGGTGTATCTGAGGTAATAATCAAACGTGCCGAGGTACCTTTCAATAACTTTTTGGGCAAGGGTTTGCCCGCTATGGGTTGGTAGGTAATTCCGGGAAGAAAAGTTCGGTCTATAAATCCTTTCATCAGCGCAGGATAACCAAACCACCACATAGGGAATACCCACACCACATGGTCTGCCTGTTGTAACTTGTCTATAGCGGCTAACAAATCGGGTTCTAAAGGTGTGCGCTTTCGGTATCCAAAAGCTAAGTTGGGATTGAATCTTAATTCCGCGATATTAATTTGAGTAACCGTAACGTTGGTTTTTTCAGCACCTTGTCGGTAAGCTGCTGCCAGCGCATGGTTAAAACTCTCTTTATCGGGGTGCCCGTTGATAATCAATATGTTTTTCATAGTACTGCAATCTTTTTTACAAAGAACAGCACTCAACCACACTTTTGGTAGGACATTTGTCTATTTCGAAAGCTGTTTTCGAATTCTACTCAAATGCCGTTGGGTAATGCCCAAATACGAAGCCAGATAATTCAACGGAATCATTTGCAAGTATTCCGGTTGATGCGCCAACAGATCTAAATAGCGCTTTTCGGCAGTTTCTTTCTGTAACAAAAAAATACGCTTTTCTAGTTTGATGTATTCCTGTTCGGCAATCAGTTTAAATAATCTTAGCCAATTGGTGCTCATGGCTTCTAAGGCTAACATATCCGATTTAGAAATACAAAGTAACGTTACATCGGTTAATGCCTGAATGGTTTCTACTGTTGGTTGTTGCGATAAAAATGAAGAATAGGCACTCACAAACGAATTGGAAAACGTAAAACAATAGGTTACTTCTTCTTCGGCAGACGAATAGTAATAAGACCGCAACACACCCGAAACTACAAACCCCACTTCTCTACTAGTTTGCCCGCTTTGAATAAAGAAATCGCCTTTTTGAAGTTTCCGATACACTACTTTTGTTTCTAGTACATCCAGTTCTTCAGCAGTCAACAACCCAAAGCTTGCTAAATAGTTTCTCATGGTTTTTAGTCGTTCCTATAGATTTTTCAAGATACAATTTTACAACCAAACCCTCAACTCATAAAAATAAATAGCCCCGACACGAAATCTTTTCACCTACAATCCCCTATTCAAATCTATTCTGCTAGCTCTTGAAACAAGTTCAAGATGAAGTTTATAAAAGCTTTCTGCTAAACCCCGACTTCTATAATTCATCTTCTACAGCTATTTACTACACCTTCTCCCCATGTTGCACATAACTTTGTATCTTCGCTTCCACCAGTTCCCTTTCGTCATCAGTAAGGTCACTAAATAACCGAATCACATCTCCTCTATAGTCAAATTCAACTTCTCCTATGGTAAAAGACAAAAAGATTCTTTGCAATTCTTTAATAGCCAAATAGTTCTCAGCAAACCCTTCGGGTTGACTTAAAAAAAGTTTTGTCTCGTATTAAGTTCTCACATTTTTAATGTACTTAAGCTGATATTCTTTTGTTTTTGTCCAAAAAGTACCCGTCTTTTCTATGGTTAGTTTTTCATTTTTAATTCTCAGTATTTCTTTACCTCTTAGCAGCCATAGAAATTTTCTAATTCCAATAATACCAAATATTGGGTGAATTACAAACCCTACTACTAACAACCCGGTGGTCATGTTTATTCCTTGGTATAGCATCAAAAAGCCCGAAAAAACAAAAACAGATAACAAGCCAAAAAAGAACAAATAAAAGAAGGTGTTGCGTGACGAATTCACTATAGTTACAAACGCATCACTTTCTTGAATATGAAACACTTTTCTACGAATGCCCAGCCCCATTATTTTTAATGGTAGTTTCTGAACTTTTAAGATTAGATCAAACATGTTTTTTAATTACTTACAGCAAATTTATACCCACAATATACAACTTTTATGCTCCTCTCCCCCAATCCATAAAAACAAAAACATCTGAGTGAAGCTTATTGATATCACAAAACTCTACCACCGTTACTACTTGACCGACACGGAATCTCTTTACTATTTGCTAAAGGCTGTCTGCTATTGGCTAAAAGCTGTCCGCTCTCTCGGTGGCTGAGTGCTTTGCGGAATGCAATGGAACAAAGTGTACCGAAGCCGTTTTTACTATTTTGAATGCTGAATTATAAATGTTGAATGTTTTTTGATCCTAAGTCCTAAGTCTTAAATCCTAGGTCTAACTTGTATCTTCCCACCGCTTCTAAAATACTAACTATCTAATATACTATCCATCTTCCCCCACCAAATACCAGCAACAACAAAACAGCTAGTTGTATTAACAGATGTTTTATAACATAAGACTTTGTTAGCAAAAGTTTTTTTCAATATATGTCTTTAAATCCAAGTTGTTTTCAAAAATAAAATCTCTCCATTTTTTCCAACTGAAATACTGACTTGGATGCTTAATAAAAAAAATACTCATTTCATTCTGTGAATCCATTATGTATTTCACTCCATAATATTTTCCAATTTTTAGGCAATATCTTTTCTTAATTTTAAAAGCATCATTATTTTTTACACTGTTTTCAAAATAATATCTTCCTGAATTACCCAAATAAATAATATAATTAGGTTTATCTTTCATATTATTGATAATGTTCAGACTCAATTCAATATATTTTTTGAAGTCCTTTTTAGATGGCCTTTCTGAACTACTTTTCATAGGTCTCTGAATAAGATTAAAAAATGATACTTTCGACCAAAATTCAGATTTAACTACATTAGTACTACCTAATAACAATCTATAAGTATTATCAAATATTTTCCAAGTATTCCCATCTATAAGTTGTTCAATAATTTCAATTGTAATATTTGGATTTTTAATAAAATCATTATAATATTCTTCATTTGGGCTTCCGTCTTCATTTTGCGCATAATGACTTTCACCTATAAGTAAAATTTTATTTTCCTGTAAAGAATAATTTTTTCCAATCCAGCAATTCCAAATTTGATTTTCAATCATTTTATTTATCTTATAAATAACGGTCTTGTTTGTTAAAAGTAGCAGATTTTAAGCGTTAACTTTCGGATTATAACTTACCTCCAATTGATTAATTATATCAGATTAAACAATCAAACTGCTATTTATTATATTATTTATTGGTAACTTTTGTTTTATTGCCTAGTTTATCAATTTGAAACTTATCTTTATTAACCACCACATCAGCTATTCCGTTTTTGAAGTACGTTGCCGAATCAAATTGATAATCAATAATTACGTTGCCATTTCTATCAATAAATCCCTTTTTCTGATTCATTACTACTACTGCAAGACCTTCTGAAAAAGGAAAAGCATCTTCGAAAATGAAATCAATCACAACATTTTTTTCTTTATCAATATAACCCCATTTACCTTTTTGTTTATAAATCTTAAATTCCGATTCTGGATAAGAACTTTTAAATGTAAATTTTAGGTCATTGTCATTAGAACATCCAGGTTTAATTTTCTTTTCCGTATTCGTGATTTTACTATTAGTTGTTATAGAAGGATACTTTTTTTCTTTATTACTAATTCTTATTTTTAAAGACTCATCCTCAAATTTATTTAAGTAGTTATTTTCTAGAAATGTTAAGACTGTTTCTAAAGAATTTAAAAACTTTTCATACACTTTCTCATCTATGAAAAGTACATATTCTTTTGTTCCATCCAATTTTAAGGCAAGAACTGTATCATCTATAAAACCATGTTTAAATAAATAGCTCTTTCCCTCTACATCAACAACGATACTTCCATTTCCTATATGTTCCCAATTGGCTTTTTCAATTAGCCCATTTTTAGAAATAAGTAATTGATTATTGATTTTTCTAAATATATAAACAGTTTTATTTCCATCTTCTCCTAATAAAACCCAATGTTTGCCCGTCAAAATTGCAGTATCATCTAATTGTTGACTATACTTCCGTATTTTTGGAATAAGATCTAATATGTAGGTTTTCATGTTTCAAATTTTATAGAATAAATATTAACACTAGTTAGTTTTAAAGTTTAAATTTACCATTTCGTCCTCATTATTTGTATTTATTGCTAGTTCTTTATTCTTCATATCGATAATTTGAATTCTCCACCAACCATTTTATATCTAATTTTCCTGTTTTAGATATTTCTACATAAATGGGAACATTAATATCAAAGGTGTGTCGTCTCGGTGGTTTTTCGGTAAAATCATTATCGTCAAAAACAAAAAATCTAAGACTACATTTGAAAATACATTCAACCTCAGTTCTGTCTGGTCTAAAGGATATTATCCTATATGAATCTAACTTATTTGTAATAATCTCATAATTAGAAATATCAATACTTTCAGACGTTAATAATACGTTCTCATTAATCAAGTCAATACTTACTAGTTCTAAATCTTCCTTGTGTTGCGCAATTATTTTTTTTGTCGATGTAATTTTATTTAATTTATATCTAGTATTGTAATATTTAGAAATATTTTCGAGTAATACTGATAAATCGCCACTAATCAATAAATTGTTACTTTTATAACCAAGCCAATCATTATCTTTGCTCAATACATACATTTTACTATCATTTTTATCACACCATAATTCAAGTGATTTTAGAATTATCGCGTCAATAAATTCATTTTGTTTCCCCGAATTATGAAAAGGTGGTTTTTTATTGTAATAATTATCGACTATCTCGGTGATTGGAATATTTGAAGTCCGAATAGTATTAACATTGCTCCTTTTGAAATAGTCATCCATTTTTTTAATCAGTTCGGCGGTATGATTTTTCACATTTATTTCTGGAATTGAAACAGACTTATAAAAACCAATATTTTTGGCAATCCGTGCATTTTTATGATTAAATGTTTTTGTCAGTTTTTTGAACTCCGATTTACTTTCAGTAATCCTCTTTTCTATTCTGTTATATAGTTCTTTTTTAGAAATCGTTGTTGAATGGATTTGAATAGCTCCAGTCTGAGCATAGAAAAACAAGCTATGTATCTTTGTACTATTCATAAAGTTTTGTTCCTCAAATATTGAAGCATCAAGAAAAACATTCTGGGTCTCTATGTATTTATTCTTTCTCATTTATTAACAACAACTCGTTTTATGCTAATAAATAAACACCATATCCATATAAGTTTTCTGATAAGATGGGGTTGATGTTTATGTATACTATATATTTATAGCCCACCCAATATACAACTTTTTTACACAAAACTGATTGTATATAGTCATAGCATAGATGAAGGGTAAAAACAATACGCCTAAATTACAACACCCCTTCCAAACTCCGTTACGGTTTCCCATAATCCACAAAAAAAAGCTAATAGCTATTAGCTGACAGCTATAAGCTTCTAAAAGTATTCAATAACAGTGGGCAGGCGACTGCGCTCAGTGTGACATTCACTAACCATCTAACATACTAATAATCTAACATACTAATAATCTAACATACTAATAATCTAACGTACTAACAATCTAAAATACTAAGGTACTGTTGGCTACCGTAGTGGTGTACTGCCAGTTCAGTTTAAAAATCGCGTTTTGTACCGCTTCGCCTTCTTCCAGCAATACCCCTTCGGCATCGTAAATAAATACCTTTACATACGTAAGTTCCAAAATGTCTTGAAACTCAAAGATCAAAACATCTCCAATAGCACCCGTGTACTGGTCTAGCTGTACACCGTAAAATTCAGGCGGAGTCATAAAGTCTTTCATGGCTACATTGTAGGCCGACGCTCCTTTTTTGGCTTTGGCAGTATACGCCGCCTTAATTTCCTCGTTCTGTATCACACTTTTAGCGTAATAAGTCGCTTGCTTAAAGCGCAATTTCTGGGCCTTTTGGGCTTCCGAAGCCTCATAGCCGTCGGGCATTTTTGGAATTTTCGTCATTACAAACAAGAATACCTAACCTCTCAAAAGTGTTTGTTTAATAGCTATCTTAAGATTCCGTATCAACTATCAAGAAGAATCCCTATCTTACACGTAAAAAGATATGGCTGTTCACTATAGGGTGCATCCCCGTCCCAATCCACAAGACCGAGAGGCACCTGCAAAATACTACGCTACTGCTGTACTACAAGGAGAAACAAACTTAGACACCCTGGCCAATGCCATCTCGCATCAGTGCTCTCTTACCCGAAGTGACTGTTATGCTGTATTGGTAGCTTTGGAAGATAATTTAATGGAAGAGTTACAAGCAGGCCGAAGCGTTAAACTGGGGCGTATTGGTAGTTTTAGAGTAAGCCTCACTTCAGAGGGAATGCCTACAGCTACGGAAGTAAACCCTACCAAATTCAAACAACAGAAGATTATTTTTAAACCTGCAAAAGCCTTGCAAAGCATGCTGAAAAAACTACGGTACAAGAAATTAAAGTGAATGCTACCCAACACTTCTTTTGTATCACTAGGAAAACCGCAGTAAATTATACGTATGATTGAATGCAAACAAACGGTTCATTGGATGTTTTCAACCGTTTGACTGAAAAGAAACACACGTGTGTTTTTGAAAAAACGCACGTCCGTTTTACTAAAAACAGACGTCCGTTTTTAGTAAAACGGACGTCTGTTTTCAAGTAGTTTTAGAAATACCAATAATTAAAGGTTTTTCAAAACCTTGTTTAAAAGTAATAAAAAAATATTGAATACAACGTTATTCAATGAAAATACCGTCATCCTGAACTTGTTTCAGGATCTCACCACAAAAGAGCTAAAAGCCATCAGCTAACAGCTATAAGTTAAATCACGCCCCCCAAAAGCAACCGTCTCGCTCATAACTTTCTCCTACGTCATCCTGAACTTGTTTCAGGATCTCAACACAAAAGAGCTAAAAGCCATCAGCTAACAGCTATAAGCTAAATCACGCCCCCCAAAAGCAACCGTCTCGCTCATAACTTTCTCCCACGTCATCCTGAACTTGTTTCAGGATCTCACCACAAATTAAATAGATTTCCTATTCGAGCATGGAATGATGGATATTTTAAAAGTGTTCATTAAGCAGTATCAGTTGGCAGAATAGCTATAAATACATAAGACTACACGACGTAAGACTTAGGATTAAAAATAAAATTCAGCATTTATAATTTAACATTCAAAATAGTAAAATCGGCTTCGGTACACTTTGCTCCATTGCATTCCACAAACCACTCAGCCACCGAGAGAGCAGATAGCCATTAGCTAACAACAAAAAGATTCCGTGTCGGAGCATGGAATGACGGTTATGTATAGACTCCTGAGCAGGTCACTGAGTGATTTTCAATACTACGAAGTAAAGGGTTGAAAATAGTACCGAAGTGCCGCGGCTTCGGTACACTTTGCTCCATTACATTCCACAAACCACTCAGCCACCGAGAGAGCTGATAGCCATTAGCTAGCAACAAAAAGATTCCGTTTCAGCGTACGAAATAACGAAAGTTTTAAAAGTGGTCAGTTGGCAGTAGCAGTTGACAGACCATCTATAAAGATATAGGACTACACGACTTAAGACTTAGGATTAAAAATAAAATTCAGCATTTATAATTTAACATTCAAAATAGTAAAATCGGCTTCGATACACTTTGCTCCATTACATTCCACAAACCACTCAGCCACCGAGAGAGCTGATAATAATTTATGTATCAATTATGATACAAAATACATCTGAGTGAAGTTCCCCCCCTTTTTACAGAATATATCCGAGCAAAGCTCCGAGATTCAGGAGCGGTTGAACGACGCAGGATCAAGCGTAAAGAAACAGTTCAGTGAACTGTTTTAGCGAAGAGGTCAGCAGGCGCAAGGATACCGGATGGTTTTTGGTGCTGTGGTAACAAGCAGCAAAAAATTCCTTAAAAAGGGTGTCGTTTTCTTTGGTTCGTTTCTTTTGGACAAGCAAAAGAAATGAACATACCCGTTAGGGTATAACCTGGCGTTTACACCCAAACCTCAAACAATACCAAACACTACTCACATCTCACTTCAAAAAAAATCAATATAATACTGAACACCGCTACTGAACACTCCTACCAACCTCTAACAAAACTTTAACCCTTTAGCCCTTCCCCTATTCCTGATAATTTTGATACTTTTAGGGGTATGAGCAAAAATGATAAAAACCTTCGAAAGGGATTTGTTTTTAAGCAATATGAAGCCCCCGAACAATCGGTGTTTGATAAACTGCTGGAGATTTTCAAGGAGTTGATCACCCATACCTCGGGCGATTTTGACGAGGCTATCGACTGGCTAAAATCACTCGATGAAGAATACCAATTAACCACTCCGGAATATACCTTAGACGATTTTATAGAAGACTTAAAGAAAAAAGGCTACATCCGCGAAGAGGCAGAACCCAACGGCGATGGCAGTGGTATTTCCATTACCGCAAAAACCGAACAGGCCATTAGAAAACGTGCTTTGGATCAGATCTTCGGAAAGCTAAAAAAAGGGAACAAAGGAAACCACCGCACTACCCGAAACGGAAGCGGTGACGAACAAGTAGGCGAATTTAGAAACTACCAATACGGCGATGCTCCCGAACGTATTTCAATGACCGAAAGCCTACGCAATGCCCAAATTAACCATGGGATGGGCGACTTTCATTTGGATGAGTCAGACCTGGTCGTGGAAGAAACCCAGTTCAAAGCCCAAATGAGCACAGTATTAATGATTGATTTAAGCCATTCGATGATTCTCTATGGCGAAGATCGCATTACCCCGGCAAAGAAAGTAGCCATGGCTTTAGCAGAACTGATTACTACGCGCTACCCAAAAGACACCCTAGATATTATTGTCTTCGGAAACGATGCCTGGCCGGTATCTATCAAAGAATTGCCCTATTTGCAGGTAGGTCCGTACCACACCAATACCGTTGCCGGACTCAATTTGGCGATGGACATCCTCCGTAGAAAGCGAAATAGCAACAAACAGATCTTTATGATTACCGACGGAAAACCGAGTTGCATCCGCGAACGCAATGGGGAGTATTACAAAAACTCTATGGGACTAGATCCCTACATTGTGGGGCAATGCTACACAAAGGCAAGACAAGCACGCAAACTCCATATTCCCATTACCACCTTTATGATTGCGCAAGACCCCTACCTTATGCAGTTTATACGTGAGTTTACGCAAGCCAATCAAGGGAAAGCCTTTTATACAGGCTTAAGCGGATTGGGAGAAATGATATTTGAAGATTACGAAAAGAACAGAAAAAAAAGAATTAGATAGTACACTATGCAAATTGAAAACATCAAAACCATATCCGATCTTAAAAAGGCAAACTACACAACAAAATCCATTAAAGAAGAATTGCGAAGCAACCTCATCCAAAACATCAAGGAAGGTACGCAAGTGTTCGAAGGCATTCACGGTTATGAAAACTCCGTGATTCCAGAGCTAGAACGCGCTATTCTTTCTAAACACAACATCAACCTTTTAGGGTTACGCGGACAAGCTAAAACGCGTTTGGCCAGAAGCATGACGAAGTTGTTAGATGAATACATTCCGTACATTACAGGATCTGAAATTCATGATGATCCTTTTAATCCGCTTTCTCGCTTTGCGATAGAGTTAATTAAAGAAAAAGGAGACGATACGCCTATCTCATGGTTGCATAGAAGTGATCGTTTTTATGAAAAACTAGCCACACCGGATGTTACTGTAGCTGATTTAATTGGAGATGTAGACCCTATAAAAGCTGCCAACTTAAAACTAAGTTATGCAGATGATAGAGTGATTCACTACGGAATGATTCCAAGAGCTAACCGCTGTATCTTTGTGATCAATGAGTTACCCGATCTACAAGCGCGTATTCAGGTAGCCTTATTCAATATTCTTCAGGAAGGTGATATACAAATTCGTGGGTTCAAGCTGCGTTTGGCATTAGATCTTCAGTTTGTATTTACCGCTAATCCGGAAGATTATACCAACCGTGGTAGTATCGTTACTCCGTTAAAAGACCGTATTGGTTCGCAAATATTAACGCATTACCCAAAAAACATCAGCATTGCCAAAACCATTACCGCCCAGGAAGTTGGTTTAGATGGTCGTCAGAAAGAAGATATTTATGTACCAGAATTGGCGAAGGATATCTTGGAACAAATAGGTTTTGAAGCGCGTGACAGCGAATACATTGATGCCAAAAGTGGTGTGAGTGCACGTATGAGCATTACGGCTTATGAGAATTTATTAAGTGCTGCCGAACGTCGTGCATTGCAAAATGGCGAAGAACAAACCGTAGTGCGTTTATCAGACTTTATGGGCGTAATTCCGGCCATTACAGGAAAAGTGGAATTGGTATATGAAGGTGAACAAGAAGGTGCGGGTGAAGTAGCCATTCAGTTATTGGAAGCAGCTATTAAAACGTTATTCCCGGATTATTTTCCTAAGATAGAAAAGCTGGAACGCCAAAACGAACATTCGCCTTATGATGATATTGTAGCTTGGTTCTTTGAGCAAAGCGATTTTGAATTAGCAGACGATATGAGCGATACCGAATACAAAGAAATGCTGATGAAGGTAACGCCATTGGAGCAACTAGTGAGTAAACATCAGACAGAATTACCTAAGGAAGATTTCTATTTCATGATGGAATTTGTATTGTGGGGATTGGTTGCGTTTAACAAACTGAGCAAACACCGCTTTACCGAAGGGTATCAATTCAATGATCTCTACGGAAATTATATCAAAGGATTATAGGAAGTTTTTATATTTTCGCACAAACTAAAAAATAGAAGACTATGTTTGGAGACCTTATGGGCATGATGGGTAAACTAAAAGAAACCCAACAAAAAGTAGAAGACACGAAGAAAAGATTAGATACCGTATTTGTAGACGAGCAATCTGCAGACGGGTTGTTGAAAGTAACACTTTCGGCCAACAGAAAAATAAAATCCATTGCAATAGACGATAGTCTATTGGAAGACAAAGAACAGTTAGAAGACTATTTAGTGTTAACACTTAACAAGGCTATTGAAAAAGCCACAAGCATTAACGAAGCCGAATTGGCAGCTGTAGCCAAAGAAGGCATGCCAAACATTCCTGGTATGGATGGTATGTTCTCGTAATTATAGAAGAATTATAAGAATTTTGTAAAAAAGCACCCTAATGGGTGCTTTTTTATTATAAATTGTAATCATATAATGATAAATTAACCGTTAAACGATTTTTAATACCGATTATATGTTTTAGTAAAATTCATACGAAAATTAGCGTATTTTAGTATACTATAGTTTTGATTTATATTTTTTTTAGTATTTTCAAAGTAATTCAAATATCAAAGGGGGAATGGTATTTATAAAATCTTTAAACTTAAAGCTTTCTTTTTTCTTTTTACAAAAGTTAGCAGCCAGCGTAATTGTGCTAATTGCATTGGTAAATATTGCCGCATGGATAACAGGCAATGTTGGTACCGTTAACTTTCAATATCATCTAAATGAGAAAGCTACCATGAAGGTCATCACTGCCGTGAGCTTTCTGCTAGTGGGGCTTTGTCATTTTTTTACAAAAAGGCGTTTCTTGTATCCAATATTTTTAGGAGGTATTGCCATTCAACTGCTGCAACTATGCAGTATTTGTATCATTGGCCTATTTCGTCCTAGTTCTCCTATAACCATTTTTCTCTTTCTTGTTACTTTTTTAGAGATGTACGTGCAAGGGGTTCATAATAATACCACATTTTCTATGATTCTCAACAGTCTTGTCTATGTGATTACTACTTTTACCATTTATTATTTTGTGTTGAACCCTACTTTTTTAGGGAGTATACCTGGCTTTAAATCATTGAGTTGGAATACTGCCATTCTTTTTTACATCAACTCATTGTCTTCGCTACAACGAATATTTCGTAAGAATATAAAAGAAGTATTTCAGTATAACGATGACAAATACAATCTAAATCCCTTCAAGTATTTTCCTGTTTTCTTTGGTATTCCCATTGCGGTAATTATCATTGTTACACTTCTTATTCATGTAAATTTAATTGGGAGTAAATTTGGCATCTTTATCATCTTATTTATACTCAACGTAGTTACTTTGGTGAGCGCTGCTATCTTTACGAAAAAGTTTGTAAAGCTGTTTAAAATTATCTTGGTAACACAAAAACAGGTGCAATATAAAAATGAGAAACTAAAAGAAAAGAACAGGTATTTAGAAGACTTTGCTTCTATATCATCTCATAATTTGAAAGAACCCATCATTGCCCTGAACAATCTGATAGACTTTAGAGAAAAAGAAGAATTTAAAGATACAGTTCCGCCAGAGGAAATAGATCAAATGATCACAACCAATATCAAGAACTTGAGTAAGAATATTGATTCTATTAATAAATTTCTCCAGGCTATTAGAAAAGGTGAAAAAGGCAATTTCATCTATGTATCTGTAAAGGAAAGTATAGAAGAACAATTGGGGCTACTCAAAGATTTCTCGAAACAAATTAATGCTACAACTACCATTAATATTCGAAAAGACACCTTATTCCCTAAGGTTTATATAGATAGTATTTTATACAATCTAATCAGTAATTCATACAAATACAATGATAAGAAAAGACCATTATCTATATTTATAGATGCCTACTTTGACAACAAAGATTATGTGATCATCTATAGGGATAATGGAATTGGGATAGACATGGAAAAACATGGTGACCAACTTTTTAAACCCAACAAGCGGTTTCATAAGACCAACGTTCCTAGCAGTGGTTTTGGTTTATACTTTACCAAAATGCATATTCAAAAAATGGATGGAACTATTACGGCTAAAAGTACGCTAGATGTGGGTACAGAATTTACCCTGATATTTAAAAATAAAAAAGATGATACACATGAAAAAGATGAAAATAGCAATCGTAGATGATAACATTGTCTTTAGGAAACTTACCAAAATTGCTATTGAACACAGTGACTCTAAAGATGTAGAAGTGCTCCTTTTTGAAAACGGACAAGAAGCTTTCGACTACATTAAAACCTATATAGAAGATAAAGAACAGTTGCCAAAAGTTATTCTTTTAGACTTAAACATGCCCGTAATGGACGGCTGGCAATTTTTAGAAGAAACATTACCCATAAATAAAAGTCATAGCCTAAACTTGGTTATCTACATAGTTTCTTCATCCAATAATGATGAAGATATAGAACGAGCCAAAACCCTTTCAGATGTAAAAGGATATTTGGTAAAACCAATCAATATTACCCAAATCAATAGTTTGATTGCAGAATTGCAGTAAATAGTCATAAGACATACTCATTGCTATTTCAGCAAATAATAAAGCATCCTTATTTTGAAAAGGATGCTTTATTATTTTTCTGTTATGAACAATTACAACATCATTCCGCCGGAAACTTCAATACGTTGTCCATTAACCCATTTTGCTTTATCACTACATAAAAATGCAACCACGCCTCCAATATCATCGGGTTCTCCTACTCTACCCAATGCGGTGGCACCGGCAATAATCTGTTGTTTATCGGCTTCTCTATTACTTCCACCTCCAAAATCGGTTGCTATGGCTCCGGGAGCTACTGAATTTACACGAATACCTTTCGCGCCCAATTCTTTCGCCATGTAACGAGATAAACTATCAATAGCTGCTTTTAAACTTCCATACACAGAAGATCCAGGAAATGAAAAACGTGCCAATCCTGATGAAATATTTACAATTCCACCGCCTTCATTTAAATAAGGTAATGCCTTTTGAGTTAAGAAAAATACTCCTTTGTAATGAATGTTATACGCAGCATCCATTTGCTCTTCTGTAGTTGTAGCTACCATAGCATACAAGGCTGTTCCTGCATTATTAACTAAAAAGTCAAAATTAGGACTTCCTGTTGCTTCTTTTAAATGTGATGTAACCTTGGTGATAAAACTATCAAACTGAGAAATATCAGAAGTGTCTAATTGATATGCGATGGCTTTTTGCCCTTTTTTCTTAATTTGATCTACCACTTCATTTGCCATGGTTTCATTGCTGTGATAGGTAAAAATAACATCTAGGCCGTTTTCAGCTAGATTGAGTACCATATCTTTTCCTAAACCACGACTACCGCCGGTAACTACTGCAATTTTGTTTCTTGAATTCATATCTTACTTTATGATTAATTTTGATAGTACAAAGATCTGGAGAAACTGAAGCATTCTAGTTGTACAGTTCAAAGCAAGATTTGCAAAAAACAAACAATTGCCATTATCTAAAGGTATTTGGAGCTATTTGTGTTTGCTTTTTGAAAAAGTTAGAAAAATGGGCTACTTCTTCAAACCCTAAACTGAAAGCTATTTCAGAAACCGACCAATCTGTTTGTTTCAGTAGTATTTTTGCTTCCCGCAAGATTCGTTTGCTTATGAGTTCTGTTGTTGTATTTCCGGTGGAATCTTTCAATACTTTATTCAAATGATTCACATGAACAGATAAGCGAGAAGCATACTCTTTGGCAGAGCGTAACACCAATCGTTGCCCCGGAGTTTCTATAGGAAATTGTCTTTCTAAAAGTTCGATAAATAAAGAGGTTATTCGGGATGCAGCACTTGAATGCGCTTCTACGCTAGTTGCAGGTTGGAGCTTTTGCCCGTAATGAATTAACTCTAAAACATAATTGCGAATCAGATCGTATTTAAACTCATAATCAGAAGCTATTTCACGCTCCATTTTGCGTAATACCTGCTCCAATTCATCTGCCTGATCATCTGTAATTTCAAAAACAGGATACGCTCCCGATTTGAAAATAGGCAATTCATCTAATACCACACCGCTTTTATTCTTTACCATAAAAGCATCTGTAAATACACAAAACAATCCGGCTTGTTCCTCTGCTTCGGGAATCCAATGATACGGAACTTTTGGTGTAGCAAATAGTAGCGCATTACTCTGAACCTGAATTACTTTATCGGCATACTCAGCTCTGTTTTTTCCCCTGATTAAAGATATTTTGTAATACGCACGCCTATTATAGGGCATGGTATTTTTTTGCTTCACCTCTCTTATGGTGTTGGCTATATCAAATACATTGAAATGCCCAACTTCTTTGTGTATTCCCGGTGGTAACAATTCACTTAGTGGTTTTCCCGTAAAGACTTCCGCTTCTTTATAAAAGTCATCCAATGATTTATGAGGTATATTCATGTGTACTATGAGTTGTAAAATTCAAATCAAACAACGAATATCGACTGAATAAATGTGTTTTCCAAAAATGATTTTTTAACTTTAGGAAAAGTCTGTTCCCTATGTTTAAAATTGTTTTTGATAAAGAAAAAGAGTGTTTTCACTTTTTATTGAATTCTAAAAATGGTGGTTCACTGCTATTAAAAAGTATTGCTTTTGATTCGAAGGCAGAAGCCGAAAAAGCTATTGATGATTGTAGACAGCAAGTGCTTTTAAAATCGAACATTGAAAGAAAAACGCTAGGAAACGGAAAGTTTCATTTCATAATTAAAGACAACAAAAGAAAAATACTAGCCGATAGTCTTTTTTACAGTTCGGAAGCTGGAATGCAAAACGGTATTGAAGCGATAAGGAAATATATTCCCATTGCCGGCATTGATGCATAGAAAAGCCTGAGCAGACACTCAGGCTTTTAACTATATTTATCTAGTTCTGAAAACTAAACCGATACCGAAATATCAAGATTCTTTACCGTTTCTAAGAAATACTGATGCATCTTAGCAGTATAATCTAAATGGGTAACAATACGCAATTTAGGTCCCATAGTACTAATGGAAATACCTTTTTCTTGTAATAGCTCAATATAATCTAAATGAGAAATCACTTGTTTATCTAATTCAAAAATCACAATGTTTGTCTCTACCGGAGTTACCGACTTTACATAAGGGAACGACTGCAACAAGGTTGAAATCTCTTGTGCTCTCTGGTGATCGTCTGCTAAACGCTCTATATGGTTGTCTAACGCATAAATTCCCGCTGCAGTTACATACCCAATCTGGCGCATAGCTCCACCCAATAATTTACGAACGCGGAAAGCTCTGTTGATAAACTCCTTGGTTCCCATTAAAACAGAACCTACCGGACAACCCAATCCTTTACTCAAACATACCGAAATACTATCGAATACTTCTCCGTATTGTTGAGGAGTTTCGTTCTTAGCCACCATAGCATTCCATAAACGAGCTCCGTCTAAGTGAAGTTTTAAGTTATGACGATCGCAAACTGCTTTAATCTTTAAGATCTCTTCAAAATCATAGCAAGTTCCGCCCCCTTTGTTCGAAGTATTTTCTAAAGATACCAATGAAGTATACGGACTGTGAAATGAATTAGGATCGTTAATCACCTCCTCTACTTGTTCAGCAGAGATAACACCGCGGTTTCCATCCACCATACGACACGATACACCGCTGTTAAAACTTACTCCACCGCTTTCGTAATGAAAGATATGTCCGTCTTTATCACAGATCAACTGATCGCCCGGATTGGTATGTAGTTTAATAGCTGTTTGGTTGGCCATGGTTCCACTAGGAAAAAACATAGCAGCTTCCATCCCAAACATATCGGCTATTTTCTCTTCTAGCGCAATGGTTGTTGGGTCTTCTCTATACATATCATCGCCTACCTCTGCCTTCATCATCGCATCGAACATACCAGAAGTTGGTTTGGTGACAGTATCGCTAATTAAGTTAATTTTCATGTGTTGTGTTGGATTGAAAAATTAAGCGGCAAATTTAAAAAACATTCAAATGCTAAAAAATGTTTCTAAAACTATTTACATTCGCTCTATAAATCAAACACTTACATAACAATAATAGCATATTCAAACAGATATTTATACACTCTCCTCATAAAAAGTTATAATTGTAACAATACTATCAAAAGTCCTAGCTACAAAAACCACAATTTTTGCATTACCTTTGGCTAAATTAAATACAAATTTATGGTCACAACTGAACAAGTGAAAGACTTAGTGGAGCGCCTTGGTGCGTTAAGGAGGTATCTTTGACATTGATGCCAAACTAATCGAAATTCAGAACGAAGAAGAAAAGACATTTGCACCCGATTTTTGGGACAAACCCAAAGAAGCCGAAGCGATTATGAAAGTGCTTCGCGGTAAAAAGAAATGGGTAGAAGACTATGAAAAAGCCAAAACCATGATTGGCGAGCTCGAAGTTTTCTATGAATTTTATAAAGAAGGGGAAGCCGATGCCGAAGATGTGGAAACTCAATACCAGCAAACTGTAACACATATTGAAGATATTGAGTTCCGTAACATGCTTTCAGAAGAAGGTGACGAAATGAGTGCCGTGTTACAAATTACAGCAGGTGCCGGCGGTACCGAAAGTTGTGATTGGTCATCCATGTTAATGCGTATGTATTTAATGTGGTGCGAAAAAAACGGATTTAAAGTTAAAGAGCTGAACCATCAAGAAGGTGATGTAGCCGGAATTAAAACCGTAACCTTGGAAATTGAAGGTGATTTTGCCTTTGGATATTTAAAAGGAGAAAACGGTGTTCACCGTTTGGTGCGTATTTCGCCTTTTGACAGTAACGGAAAACGCCATACATCGTTCTCTTCGGTGTACGTATATCCGTTGGTAGATGATACCATTGAAATTGATATCAATCCAGCAGATATTGAAATTACCACGGCACGTTCTAGCGGTGCGGGAGGACAAAATGTAAATAAGGTAGAAACTAAAGTACAGTTGGTGCACAAACCAACAGGTATTCAGATTTCATGTTCCGAAACACGTTCTCAGCACGATAACCGTGACAGAGCTATGCAAATGCTACGTTCGCAGTTGTACGAGATCGAATTGAAAAAACGTATGGAAGCCCGTGCAGATATTGAAGCCGGGAAAATGAAAATTGAATGGGGATCGCAAATTCGTAACTATGTAATGCATCCTTACAAATTGGTAAAAGATGTACGAACCAGCATAGAGTCTACCGATGTAGACGGCGTTATGAACGGAAACATTGATGAATTTTTAAAAGGATTCTTGATGATGATGGGACAAAAAGAAGAAGACAATTAATAGCCTATGATAACCATATATCACAACCCACGCTGTGGAAAATCTAGAGAAGGATTACAACTTGTAGAGGCTTCGGGACAAGATTTTGAAATTGTAAAATATCTGAACGATGTTCCTACAGAAAATGAATTGAAAGGTATTCTGAAAAAGCTAGGAATGCAGCCAATGGAGTTGATCAGAACCAAAGAAGCCATTTGGAAAGAGAACTTTAAAGGCAAAGAATTTACTGATGATGAATTGGTAACCATTATGGTTGAAAATCCAAAGTTAATTGAACGACCTATCGTCATTAATGGCAATAAAGCTGTTGTGGGCCGTCCACCGGAAAACATAAAAGATATTTTATAATATGAAAAGCGCTCCCATTGAGGAGCGCTTTTACTAACTAACTAAAAACCTAACATCACATTATAGAGCATTATCCATAATTTCTTGCACAACCTCAGGATTCAACAACGTACTTGTATCACCTAAGTTGCTTGTATCTTTACTTGCTATTTTTCTTAAAATTCTACGCATAATTTTTCCAGATCTGGTTTTCGGCAAACCATTCACAAACTGAATTTTATCTAATTTGGCTATTGGTCCAACCTTATCAGTAATCTGCTGATTGATCTCTTTGCGTAAGTTATCTTGATTACGCGTTTCACCAAATTCTTTCAACATTACATAACCGTACAACGCATTTCCTTTTACATCATGTGGGAAACCTACAATGGCAGATTCTGCTACTGCTGGATGTTCGTTGATAGCATCTTCTATAGGTGCAGTTCCTAAATTATGTCCGGAAACAATAATTACATCATCCACTCTACCAGTGATTCGGTAATAACCAACTTCATCTCGCATAGCGCCATCACCTGTAAAATACTTGTTTTCATAGGCTGAAAAATAGGTATCGCGATACCTGTCATGATCGCCCCAAATGGTTCTTGCCATAGAAGGCCAAGGGAATTTGATACACAAACGACCATCTACCTGATTTCCTTTGATCTCTTTTCCTTCTTCATCCATCAAAGCAGGCTGAATTCCTATAAATGGAAGCGTTGCATACGTTGGTTTTGTAGGGGTTACAAACGGAATAGGTGAAATCATAATTCCACCGGTTTCTGTTTGCCACCAAGTATCTACAATTGGACTCTGTTTTTTACCAATATTATCGTTGTACCAGTGCCAAGCTTCCTCATTAATTGGCTCTCCTACAGAACCTAACACTTTCAAAGAAGACAAATCATGACGTTCTACATATTCGATATTCTCCTTAGCCAATGCACGAATGGCCGTTGGCGCCGTATATAAATGGGTAATTTGATGTTTTTCTACAATTTCCCAGAATCTACTAAAATCAGGATAACTTGGTACACCTTCAAACATTACGGTAGTAGCTCCGTTTGCTAACGGACCGTAGACAATGTAGCTGTGTCCTGTAATCCAACCAATATCTGCTGTACACCAATACACATCTGTTTCACGGTATTGAAAAATATTTTTGAAGGTATATGCTGTGTACACCATATAACCTGCTGTGGTGTGCACCATTCCTTTTGGTCTTCCCGTAGATCCGGAAGTATATAAAATGAAGAGTGGATCTTCTGCTTTCATAGGTTCAGCAGAACATTTTACTTCAGCATCGTCTAACAAAGGCTGTAACCAAAGATCTCTTCCTTCTTTCATATGGATCTTGTTCTTTGTTCTTTCAGCCACCAATACTGTTTCTATAGATTCACAAGATTCTAAAGCTCCGTCTACAATGGCTTTTAGGTCTAAAGTTTTAGAACCTCTATAGGAACCATCGGAAGTAATCAGCATTTTACAAGAAGCATCGTTAATTCTGGTGGCTAAAGCTTTACTTGAAAAACCTGCAAAAACTACAGAATGTATAGCACCAATACGTGCACAGGCTAATAATGCAATGGCAAGCTCAGGAATCATAGGCAGGTAAATACATACACGATCTCCTTTTTCTATTCCTTGTGACTTGAGCACATTTGCCATTTGATTGACACGCTCATACAACTGCTGATACGAAATATGTTGAGCAGGTTCATCGGGATTGTTGGGCTCAAACAAAATAGCTGTTTTATCTCCGCGAGTTCTTAAATGGCGATCTATACAATTTTCAGTAATATTTAGTTCGGCGCCTTCAAACCATTTAACTTCAGGTTTTTTAAAATCCCAACTTAAAACGTTATCCCAACGTTTGCGCCAAAGAAAATGCTCTTCAGCCACTTCCTCCCAAAAATTTTCAGGATTACGTACTGATTTTCTATAGACTTGAAAATATTCTTCTAAATGCTTAATGTGATAATTACTCATACGTTTTCGTTTTTTAATGTTTTTAAGAGCTTGCTTACAGATTCATTAATTCAACCTTAAATATTTAAGATGAAGATTGTTTATATTTAAATAAACCAAACCAATTAGGGTTTAATACTTTCAGTTTAATAAAAACCCAAAGTATTATCATAAACGACAAACCTATAAGAATAGAAGTTAAAGGATCTACTGTAATTTGTGTTTCGTAGTTAACACGTAACAAAAGCGTAACAGCTACATAGACACTAATAATAATGTCTGAAGCTAATGCATTAAGTCTGATTTTCATTATAAAACTAACTTAAATTAAACAATGGTTTAGTTTGCACACAAAACCAATTTAATCGAGCAGTTCGTTAATATCAGAAACTATTTTCTTTATTGAAAAAGGCTTTGTTATATACTTGGCTGCACCTAATGCCAAACCTTTTTCTATGTCTGATGCTTTATTTTTTGCTGAAAGAAAAACAACTTTTGTATTATTCAATTTTTCTTCCAAACGTATTCGCTTTAAAGTTTCATAACCGTCAACCTGTGGCATCATTATATCTAACAACACAAGATCGGGAGTTTTGGTTTTTAATAGCTCCAAAGCTTCACCACCATCTCTAGCAATGTACACCTCAAATTTATTCTTTTTTAGTGTATATTCCAAAGACATTACAATATTTGGCTCGTCGTCTACTATTAAAATCTTTTTCATTTTGGTAGTTTAACTACAAATTTAGCACCTTTTTCTATAGGTTTAATAGCTTTTATAGTTCCGCCGTGGCTTTCCACAATGTGCTTACAAATAGCTAATCCAAAACCACTCCCCTGTGGTTTCTTAGTATTTTGATGCTTTGATTGATAAAACTTATCAAATATATAATTAAAATCTTCGTCAGGAATACCTTTTCCATTATCTATAACGCAAATGATCAAATGTTCTGATGTATGCTCTGAAAAGATATCGATTTTTCCCGTTGATTCTTCTACAAATTTAATAGCATTTGACAATAAATTGGTAAAAACTTGTACAATTCTGTCTTCATCTACACTAATAACCTGAGAATCAACTCTATTATTAATAGTAATTTTCTTTAGTAAAACCTCTCCCATTACTAAATGGACTGCTTCATCAATAACGTGTGCTATATCTGTATCTGCTTTTTCTACTTTTTCTCTTCCAGATGCTAGTTTTTCTATATCCAGAATATTATGAATTAATCTTGATAAGCGTTCAGAATCTTCAACGATATTATTTAAAAATTGGGCTCTTATAGCATCTGGCATTTCCTCATCGTCCAGCACTATTTCTGCCGAAGCTTTTATAGCTGTGATAGGAGTTTTGAGTTCGTGTGCCACGGTATCTAAAAATTCATCTTTTTGTTTATCCTGAAATATCAATTCTTCATTGGCAGATTTCAATTCTGCTGTAAGTTTTGTTAATTGATCTGATTTTTCCCGAAGAAATTTATTTCTAGAAATAGTTTCTTTACTTTCTTCCAGAATTTGAAGTACTTCCGGAAGACTCACTGGTTCTTCCTTTACTACACTACTAATCAAAATTTTAGCAGAAGCACTCCCCAAACTACCGGTAAGCAATCTTTCAGAAAAATTAATCAGTTTGGCATCGGCCATTACCGCGTCTTTTGGTATGTTGTACTTCACAAAGAAACTATCTAAAACTTCTTCTGTTTTTCTGTTTCCTAAAAATCTTTCTAGAATTTTCTTAATATCCGAAATATAAGCTACACCACGCCAAACGTAAGCGCCTTCTTGCAAATGACCATAATTTTGGCTTCGTACAAACATTTCAGCATAATTTCGCTCCCTGTAATTTCCTTTCCCTATTAAAGACATGGACAAATAGGTGATCAAATTGAAAAACATACTCCAAAAGAATGCATGAGAAATAGGGTTTAGAAAATCGAGACCAAAAAGCTCATGAGGTTTTAATAATTTTATTCCGAATGGACCAAAATCTGTAAAATTACTATTGTGCAAAATGGCTTCTAATGTAAACGGAAGTACCAAAGAGTAACATGTAATAAAAACTCCTACAATAATTCCTGCTATAGCTCCTCTTGCCGCTCCACGATTCCAATACAACCCTATAAAAAATGATGGAGCAAGTTGTGCAATCAGTACAAAAGAAATATACCCTATTGAGAATAATGAAAGTTCCCTCGAGAAATTGATATAGAAAACGTAGGCTCCCATAATCAACATGAAAATAGAAAACCTACGAATGTTTTTAATGAGTTTGTTATTTTTTTCGGTTCCTCTTTCTCTGAAATAATCTAAATATCCGTAAGGTATAATGATATTATTACTCAACATAGTTGCCAACGCTAAAGTAGCCACAACTACCATAGAAATAACTGCTGAGAATCCGCCCAAAAAAACTAACAAAGAAAGCACTTTATTGCCATTCTTAATAGGAAGAAGTAATGTGTAATATTCAGGATTCACAAAATCTTCAAAAGACAAATTGCCACCCCAGGCAATGAAAATCACAAAAATATTGAACAATAATAAATATAATGGAAACATCCATATAGCATATTTCAAATAGCGTTCTCTATCATTTTCAACAACCATCATTTGAAACTGTCTTGGTAATAAAAACACCGCTACAAACGAAATAACAATCATATAAAACCAATTGAAACCTCCATAAATATCTGGAAAAGTTGAGAGTTTCTCTATGTTGCCTACTTTAGAAAATTGATTGTAAATATCGGAAGTTCCATCAAACAGAAAATAAGTAACATACACACCAACTACTAAGAAAAAAACTAGTTTTAGAATAGATTCAAAAGCTACCGTTGCAACAATACCAATGTGTTTATCTGTAGTATCTGTAGTTTGTGTTCCAAAAAAAGCAGCAAAAATTGCAAGTAAAACAGCCACGTAAAACGTTATCCATTGAAAACTAGTTTTCTGCGGAACGGCGCCCAATGACAAAATCTCGAATGTTTCTGAAACCGCCTTCAACTGAAGTGAAATATAAGGTACGATTGCGATAAGGCATGTAATGGTTACCAAGGCTCCTATGAAACGATTGTTCCCGTACCTCAGTGCCATAAAATCTGCAATAGAAGATATTTTTTGGTGTTTTGAAATACGCATAATCTTCCGAAGAACCACAATCCATAGCGGAGCTGCAATTACAGGTCCTAAATAAGTTGATAAGAAAGATGCACCTTCATCTGCGGCAACTCCAATACTTCCATAATACGTCCATGCTGAACAAAACACACCAAGTGACAACGTGTACACAACAGGATTGTTTACCCATTTGCTAGTTGCATTTTTTTCGGCCCAAAACGCTATTAAAAAGAGCATTACCAAATAGCAAATGATAATACATATTAAAATATAATTACTCATAATGCCTTTTAATAATGATGAAAGAAATGATTATGGAAAATAACCAAACAGAAAAAATGATAAAATAAAGCGTAGGAAAACCGAAAATTACTCCGTCTTCATTAAAAATTAAAATCAATGGCATATTTAGCAATAATGCTAGTGCCAAAGATAGTACCACCAATTTCTGTTCGTGTCTTTTTTTCATGAGCTAAATATAAAAAAAACAGTGTTAGAAGACTAACACTGTTTTAACCCAACATATATAAAACCAATTAGTGAGCCTGAGCTTCACCTGCCCCACTTGGTATTCTAATATTTTCAACGATATCTTGAACTTCTGCTGGAGTTGGTTTTGTCACTCTAGAAATAACAAGTGCTACCACCACATTGGCAATCATGGCCACTGTACCAAAACCTTCCGGAGAAGTTCCAAACCACCATTCACTTGATGGTCTTGGATCCATTAATCCAACCAAACCAGTTTTGTATGTAATCATGTAAAATAACATAAGACCTATACCCACCATCATTCCTGCAATGGCTCCTTCTTTATTCATTCTTTTATCAAATACCCCAAGTACAATTGCCGGGAAGAATGAAGCAGCTCCCAAACCAAAGGCCAAGGCGACGACGGCAGCAACAAATCCTGGAGGATTTACTCCAAAGTACCCAGCAATTACAATCGCTACAAAAATTGCTGCACGAGCAGCTAATAATTCACCTTTTTCAGAAATATCTGGCTTAATTTGTTTCTTAATCAAATCATGCGAAATCGATGTAGAAATAACTAAAAGTAAACCTGCTGCGGTTGATAATGCCGCTGCCAATCCTCCTGCTGCTACAAGCCCGATAACCCAGTTAGGTAATTTTGCTATTTCTGGGTTGGCAAGCACCATGATATCTCTATCTACATATAATTCATTTACTTCAGCACTAGGATTGGCTAAAACTCTTTCCCCATATTTCCCTCTAGTCTCTTCAAAAACAGGTTTTTTTCCATCCAAGGCATTTCCTGCTACATATTGAATTTTTCCATCTTCGTTTTTATCTGTCCATGCAATTAATCCTGTATTTTCCCAATTTTTGAACCAAGCAGGCATTTCGGTGTATTCTTTATCTCTAACCGTTTCAATTAAATTAGTTCTGGCAAATACTGAAACTGCTGGGGCTGTAGTGTATAAAAATGCTATAAACAATAATGCTAATCCAGCAGACTTACGGGCATCTTTTACTTTTGGAACCGTAAAAAACCTTACAATTACGTGTGGTAAACCAGCAGTACCTGTCATTAAAGCCAATGTTATGGCAAAGACATCCCAAGTTGATTTAGAACCATTGGTATATTCTTTAAAACCAAGTTCTGTATGCAGATTATCTAATTTTTCTAGTAAATATGTCCCATCTTGAACTTTAGCTCCCATTCCCAATTGAGGAATTGGGTTTCCAGTCATTTGTAATGAAATAAATATAGCTGGAACTAAAAATGCAAACATCAAAACACAATACTGCGCCACTTGCGTATATGTAATTCCCTTCATACCTCCCAGAAAAGCGAAGACCAACACAACGGCCATACCTATGATAACTCCAAGATTTATATCAACCTGAAGAAATTGTGAAAAAACTATTCCAACACCACGCATTTGCCCGGCTACATAGGTAAACGAAACCAACAAGGCACATATAACCGCTACGGTACGAGCCGTATTAGAATAATATCGGTCACCTATAAAATCTGGAACTGTAAATTTTCCAAACTTTCGAAGATATGGAGCTAAGAGTAATGCCAAAAGAACATAACCACCTGTCCAACCCATCAAGTAAACAGAACCATCATACCCCATAAATGAGATAAGACCAGCCATTGAAATAAAAGATGCAGCACTCATCCAATCTGCTGCTGTTGCCATTCCGTTTGCCATTGGAGAAACTCCTCCCCCGGCTACATAAAAGTCTTTTGTAGAACCTGCTCTAGCCCAAATTGCGATTCCAAAATACAGTGCAAAAGTTACACCTACTAATATCCAAGTCCATAATTGTACACTCATAATTTCATTTTTTTAGGTTAGTTACTTTTGCTTATTCGTTATATCCGTATTTTTCGTCTAATTTGTTCATGAGTCTTACATAAACAAATATTAAGATTACAAACACATAAATGGATCCTTGTTGAGCAAACCAAAACCCTAATTTAAATCCACCCAGTGTAAATTCATTTAACTCATCCTTAAAGAGTATTCCAGCGCCATAGGAGGCAACAAACCAAATCACTAGCAGTATTGCGAGATATCGTAAATTCTCTTTCCAATACTTTATTGCATTTTCGTCTTTTTTCATTTTAGAAAATTGTTAGAATTATAAATAAATCATTGCTTGAAGTGTTACTGTTCCAAGCTTTGTATCACCAAATTTTTGATGTTGATATTCTAGAGTAAGTTTTGAATTGTTTCCACTCAAATAGGTATTTGTCCCCAAACTAAATACTGTTCTATTATCATCTACAGCGTCATAAGTATTTACTGCATAAGCTAAATAAGGCTGAAATCTAATTTTTTCCAAAGTTCCAGGTAATACATACCCAAAATGACCATACATCATATTACCAGTACCATAAGCGCTATACAAATAATTGGTTCCATAAAAGTTTGATTGAAAAACACCATAAGCGGTTAAAGCGCTTCCATTATCAGATAACGGAGTATCATAAAAAATATCAGCCGCTAATATTTTAACATCTTCTCCTTTTATTTCTGCCCCATCCAAAATTGCAGCTCCTTGGGGATGTAGAAAAAAACCAGCTCCTACATTGAAGACTTTTTTACCTCCTAGATAACTTCCAACCTTAAATGGTAAAAAGTTAGACTCCTGATCAAGAAAATGAAAATCCATATACCCTGCGTAGACTTTACCAGCCTCCTTACTACCTAATAAACGAGTTCCTGCATATACAGCCTCACCGTTCATAGCATCTCGTGTATCAAGACTATTAACAATAGCATCGTTTATAGCTATGCGATATTGTAATTTACCGAATTTTCCTTTCGCAAATACACCTACATGCCTCGCAAATTGATCTGCTAATCCCAATGTAGACCAAGATTGACGATTGTTATCAAGAGTAAGCATATTTAGCGTACTTTGATTATTTAATCTTGATATACCATTAAAGTAGTGTAAACCACCACCAATAACGTGATCTGGTAAAATTTTGTATTGTGCCCAAACATCATGAAAAAAAAGCTGAGATCCCTCTTCCTTTCCTGTTGGACTCATCGTAGTGCTAGATAAACTATTGAGACCAAAATGAGATAATATCAAGAATTTTTCATTGATTTGTGAAAACATAAGAACCCTCGCTCGTCTAACTTTAAAACTTGGGTTGCTTGCAGCTTCTGCGTCAGAATAGACAGCGTGAAACTGAGCCCATGAAATAATTCGAAGATATTTTTTCCCATCTTCATCAAAATCTACTTTTAAACCTCCCTTGTAATAAGGAGAGGCTTGAGCTAAAAGTCCTGATGAATACATAAAGACTCCTAACCATAAGAAAAGATGCTTCCTCATAGTGTAAAGATTTTATCGTACTACTTTAAACTGATTTTGTGTGCAGTACGAACTTCACATAAATTGAGGATTTATTAAAAAATTATATATATAAATGCTTACTATATATATTTAATCCTTAAAACGCTCCCATTTTATTAACATAAACTTATCACCCAGCTCAGTGATAATAACCCCAGCACCTTTCAAAACTGCAGGATTTTTAAAATAGTTTGACAATTCAGACCCATTGATAATCTTATATGTAGGATGGTATTCAGAATTATATGGTCTTTTGATATTGTACTTTTTAACCCAGTTCATAATTGTTACATGTGAAATACCTAGAATACGTTCTATTTCCCTATAGGTTAAACCCTCTAAATATAACTGTAATGCTTTGTTTACATAGTAATCATCTATTTGTTTGCCTAACTTATTTACCGTGAAATAATAATTACATTTTTTACATTTATATCTTTGACGATCATTTACGATTCCTGCTTTAACGTACTGATTGGAACCACAATTTGGGCAAGCATCAATTTTCATATATAATAATTTTGCATAAATATAGTAAATTAGCTTTATACGTACAAAATCAATATAAAAATTAAATTTTTACCACGTTAAATTATGATTAAGCAAAAATATGCAAATATAAAATAAAGATATATCAACGAAAACGTTTTATATTTATCAATAAAAAAACTAACTTATTTCTCTCTTCGTTGTTTAAATTAAAAAAAATCATAAAACATATAGATATCGCGAAAACCAAAACGTTCACTCTAGATATAGTATAAATTTTGATTGGTACGTGAAAATATATTAGTAAGGAGCATATTTAATTTAAAATAGATTAATAGATTATCTAAAGAATATCAAAAACGCGACCAAAGACAAAACTATATTAGAAGATAATTGGACTTGCAACAAAAAAGTAGACAATTACTTAAGTCATGCCGCTATTCTATTATTGTTGTCTAATTTTATTTCAAATTCCAAAGGAGTAAGGTATCCTAATTTAGAATGTCTTCTTCTGGTGTTATAATACGTTTCTATATATTCAAATAACGATAGCCTGGCTTGATCTCTAGTTTGGTATTTGTAATGATATACCCATTCTGTTTTTAAAGATTTGAAGAAGCTTTCTGCTACGGCATTATCCCAACAGTTTCCTCTTCTACTCATGCTTTGCGTTACTTTTCCTGTTGCTGATAAAATACTTCTAAACTCGTTAGAAGCATATTGAATACCTTGATCTGAATGAAAAATTAATTCTTGATGGATAGGTCTATTAGCTATGGCCATTTTCCATGCACTGACAATGGTATTTTTAGTTTCCATAGTTTTACTGGTTGCCCATCCTATTACTTTTCTATCTGCCAGATCCATGATAATCGTTAAATAAAGCCAACCTTGACGAGTTCTTATATACGTTATATCCAACACCCATTTTTGTGCTTTTTTATCTGCTCGGAAATCTCTATTTAATACATTTTCAGCTACCGGATGATGATGCTTAGAATTGGTAGTAGTTACAAATTTTCTTTGTACAATGCTTTTAAGACCAGCTTTGCGCATTAAACGAGCTACACGTGGCCTAGATATACTAATTTGGTTTGCAAGCAATTCTTTTGTAATACGAGGACTACCATAGATTCCTTTATGCAAACGATAGATCTTACGTATTTTATCTATCAGCATATCGTTTTCAAGGCTACGTTTAGAAGGAGTTATTTTAAGCCAAGCATAATACCCGATTCTACTTACTTTTAATACTTTACACATCTTCTCAATGGGAAAACTGCTGCTATGAGCCTTTATAAATTGAAATTTTTTCCATCGCTCTTGGAAAAGATGCCTACCGCCTTTTTTAAAATATCGCACTCCATTTTAACCTCTGAAAGTTCTTTTTTTAAACGAGCTAGTTCACTTTCTTCTTCAGTCATTTTAGCTTTACCATTACCAGGAAAACTATGTTCTTGAAGCGATGTAAACTCACTACGCCAACGATAAATCAGCTCTGGTCGCACATTTAACTCATGTGCAAGCTCTTTGATGTTATCACGTGTATAGCTAAGCTCTACCGTATTAATTTTAAACTCCCGAGTAAAGTGTCTTCTTTCTTTCATAATTTCTAAGATATAAATTAATGCGAATATCTTAACTCACTGTCTAAACAAATGTAGCAGGTTCAAATTCAATATAACCATCATTCAAAACCTCTATAAATCTCATATACGTTTAAGAATACCCAAGAAAAAATCTTTATACGCTTCTTCATAAAGTATCTAAACAAAAAAAACTCCTCAATCTAAAAATAGAATGAGGAGCTTTAAAAAAAGGCGGCGACATACTCTCCCACCGGATGGCAGTACCATCTGCGCTAATGGGCTTAACTACTCTGTTCGGAATGGTAAGAGGTGAGCCCCATTGCTATAACCACCTTAAATCTTTGGTTATTTACATAA
>NZ_FPBK01000015.1 GCF_900116665.1 Pustulibacterium marinum
CTTTTGCAATAGCTAAATCAGCAAGACCTTATGATGAAAATTATATCTCTAAATTATCCTAAATAGTCTTGTTTTTTAACTCAGATCTTTGTTGTGTGCAGTTATTTTTTATTATTAAAATCAAATTTGTAACCAAAACTCAAATTAAATGTTTGATTATAATATTTTTGAGGATTCGGTATTAAATCACCTCCATATGACTTTCCAAAACTTCTATTCCATATAAATTCAAGAATTAAATGATTTTTTTTGTTTGGAAGAAGGTAATTATATCCTATACCGACCAAAAATCCTTGCTCGTTCTTATTTGCACCTCTGTCATTTGTATAGTCATATTTGTTTTCCGAAATTTTAATATCTCCTTTTTCCTTTGAGTTAATTAAATGTCCAAAGGTAAGTCCACCAAGTATGTGTATTTCGTTTTGTTTTATGGGAAAATAGATTTTTAAAGGCAAATCAATTGTCCAGTAATTTTGAATCCATTTGATTGTTCCATCAACGTTTTCATATTCTTGAGTTTCACTATTCCAATGATTTGTTGCATTTATTTTTGAACCTTTTTGGATATAATTTGCTCCCAATCCTAAAGAAAGTCTTTTATTGAATCTAAATTCTATCAAACCACCTATGCTAACTCCGCTTTTTAGTTTCTTACTTGCTGGATTGTTTGCATAAAAATTTTCAGGTGAATCTCCATTTAAAAAAGTTTCCGACTCTGCATCCTTTCCGTATTGATTTGCTAACATAAGTCCACTCTTAAAAGTGAAATCAAATCCCTTTTTTGTATCTTGTGCAAAGTTGAAATTTGCAAATAAAATGGAAATGATTAAAGTTAGTAGTAGTTTGATTGTAAATTCCTTTTTCATAATTCAGTTTTTTAGATAGATACTCTTTTCTGAATAAAGTTGCGTCTAATTGCACACAACTCGTTTATATCATGAACAAGATATAACTTTTTACGCAATTTTAAATTTTTATTTCAAAAAAATCTTACAAACAGCCATCTAAAGACCATAGACATACACCTCCAAAAAGAGGAGTTTTGTATAAAAAGCATGGGGTTGGTTTCATCTCTTAGCTAAGGTCCAAAGGAATATCCCTCTGTATGTCGGGTTGGTTACCGATAGGCAGCACACATGCTAGGTGCTTATGGAAGCAAGTACATCGCTCTTAGAGCGAGGCTTCTTTGTTGCTAATACAATAAAAACCAATACAGGAACTAAGATATAAAAAATGCAGCAATTGAAGATAGTTTGATAGCCGTACGCTCATTTCCCAAGGGGTTTGCTCCCAGTTTTGTTCCAGTCTTCCTTGGTAAAATGGCGTTTTCGTAAAGGAAACTCACCGTTTACTGCAACAACACTGCAACAAACACACCGGGGTGTTTTACGAAAATGTAACAATTGGTCACGTTGGGTACATTTGAGTATCAGTACGTATGAACGGTAATAAAATGGTATCATACCCCACACATGGGTGCAGATTCCCACAGATATGCACAAAATTGCACAAATTTGTAATGCTATTTCCAACAATTGCTACAAGTAACTGATATGTATTCCCTACCATAATACACTGGTTTTTAAATGAATTATCCATCAAATGGATCAAGGCTAAACTCCGTAAAACCTTGAAAATAAACAACCTACAAAAACATATCGGACACGTGCATTACAGTTGCGGACACTTCGTTTTAGTTAAAACGTTGATATACTGCATAGTAACCCAAACAAATCGGACACTTTAGTCACGTTCTGTTACCGTTCTGTTACCGTTCTGTTACCATCCTGTAAGCGTTCTGTAAGCAAACACTATGCTCCCACTGCTCATCCTGTTACCAACCTTGTACCAACCTTCTGTATACCTTGTACCACTCCGTGCTTTTTCTTTTGAGCTACTCTTACCACTTACTTTTTAGGTATATACAAACTGTATATTGAACATTTCCTTTGAGTTACACCTCAAAGTATCTCCTATAAGTATTTTGTAGTTAAGTATCCTCAATGAGCAACAAAATCATGATTAAGAACATGTACACTGGTGTATCCACTAGGTATGTTCTAATTGTTCATAAGGAAGATTGAATGAAAACAAACGGTTCATTGGATGTTTTCAACCGTTTGATTGAAAAGAAACACACGGGTGTTTTGAACAAAACGCACGTGCGTTTCTACAAAAACAGACGTCCGTTTTTTATAAAACGGACGTCTGTTTTCAAGGGACTTTGGAAATAACAGTAAATAAAAGGTTTATCAAAGCCGTACCTAAAAGTAATAAAAAATATTGGATACATCATCATGCTACACTTTAATCTTGATTTCAATACCCCATGAAATTGAATATATATAAGGGGCAGTATCTCACCAACAAAACTAAAAATCTAATATACTAACACTCTAAACTACTAGAAGAAACATTCAAAATAATAAAAAGGCTTCAGTACACTTTGCTCTATTGCATTCCGCAAAGCACTCAGCCACCGGAAAAGTAAACAGCTTTCAGCCATTAGCAGTCAGCCTTTAGCTGATAGTTGATAGATTCCGTATCACAGCACAGAATGACAATCGCATAATGCCTAAGTTTCAATTTTTGAATATACCGTCATCCTGAACTTGTTTCAGGATCTCACCAACAAATCTAAAAACCTAATATACTAACAGTCTAAACTACTAGAAGAAGCATTTAAAATAATAAAAGGCTTCGGTACACTTTGCTCCATTGCATTCCACAAAGCACTCAGCCACCGAGAGAGCAAAAAGATTCCGTGTCACAGCACGGAATGACAATCGCATAATGCCTAAGTTTCCATTTTTGAATACACCGTCATCCTGAACTTGTTTCAGGATCTCACTAACAAATCTAAAAATCTAATATACTAACACTCTAAACTACTAGAAGAAACATTCAAAATAATAAAAAGGCTTCGGTACACTTTGCTCCATTGCATTCCACAAAGCACTCAGCCACCGGAAAAGTAAACAGCTTTCAGTCATTAGCAGTCAGCCTTTAGCTGATAGCTGACAGATTCCGTATCACAGCACAGATGACGGATATTTTAAAAGTGTTCAGTAAGCAGTTGCAGTAGGCAGTATCTCACCAACAAAACTAAAAACCTAATATACTAACACTCTAAACTACTAGAAGAAACATTCAACATGTATAATTCAGCATTCAAAATAATAAAAAGGCTTCGGTACACTTTGCTCCATTGCATGCCACAAAGTACTCAGCCACCGGGAGAGCAAAAAGATTCCGTGTCACAGCACGGAATGACAATCGCATAATGCCTAAGTTTCCATTTTTGAATACACCGTCATCCTGAACTTGTTTCAGGATCTCACTAACAAATCTAAAAATCTAATATACTAACACTCTAAACTACTAGAAGAAACATTCAAAATAATAAAAAGGCTTCGGTACACTTTGCTCCATTGCATTCCACAAAGCACTCAGCCACCGAGAGAGCAAAAAGATTCCATGTCGTGGCACGGAATAACGGATAATTTATAAGTATTCAGTAAGCAGTAACAGTTTGCAGACTATCTATAAACATATAAGACTTAAAACTGATAACTTCCAACGAATAACGAAACATACACCCTACAACATATCAGCAACAAACGCCTGTAGCTCAGTGAAAAAAGCAAAGAACTCCGTTTCAAAAGCATCGTAATGGGCTAGCAAACTGTCACCGGCAATGTCCAGTGCGCCTCTAAACTTGGTTTTGTGATGCATTTGTTTCAAAATGGTATCTATCCCTTCAATACTAGCATACATGACCAACCAATTGTATTGCAGCATAGGTGGCATCAGTCGTAAAATTCGCGGAGGTAAAAGCGCTTCGTGTTCCTGTAAGCTTTTATAGAAATCAGCTGCATAAACATCCAGTGGAGTAGGGTGGAACTGTTCCCAGTGCTTAGCCAAAAAATGATCATAAAGCATGTCTACAATCACCCCGCTATAATGCCCGTGTACGGCATGGAGCTTCTTGGTACTTTGGCGTACAATGGGGTGCGCATCGGTATAAGTGTCTATAGCCCTGTGGAGTAGAATTCCTTTTTGAATATCCGGAGGGTAGGTTTGGTACTGTTTGCCTTTAATACCGTCTGCAATAAAATTTCCTATGGTAAGTAGTTCATCCGCACCGGATAAATAGATATGGGCTAAGTAATTCATGATTCTAAAGTACAAAATCTTTCGGTATTTGATATATTTGTTACATAAACAACAAACATATAATGACATTAATTAAATCAATATCAGGTATTCGTGGTACTATTGGAGGAAATGTAGGAGACAACCTTACTCCGGTAGATGCAGTAAAGTTTGCTGCTGCCTATGGTACTTGGTTAAAACAAGCATACGCACATCGCCCTTCATTAAAAGTAGTGATGGGAAGAGATGCACGTATTTCAGGCGAAATGATTCAGGGATTGGTAACCAATACGTTACTTGGTTTGGGGATAGATGTGGTAGCACTAGACCTTTCCACAACGCCTACGGTAGAAGTAGCAGTGCCCTTGGAAAATGCTGAAGGAGGAATCATTTTAACGGCAAGCCATAACCCAAAGCAATGGAATGCGCTGAAACTCTTAAATCATAAAGGTGAATTTTTAAGCGCAGCGGATGGTGAGGCTATTTTGAAGATCGCTGAGGAGGCGTCTTTTGATTTTGCGGCTGTAGATAGTTTAGGAACTGTTACAGCAAACGATGCTTATTTTGATATTCATATTGATGAGATTTTAAAGTTGCCATTAGTGAATGAAGAGGCTATTAAGAAAGCTAAGTTTGTAGTAGCCTTAGATGCTGTGAATTCTACGGGAGGTATTGCCATTCCTATGTTGTTAGACAGGCTAGGGGTAGAGTGCATCAAGATGTATTGTGATCCTACAGGTGAATTTCCTCACAATCCGGAACCATTGAAGGAGCATTTAACAGACATTGCGAACAAGGTACTAGAAACCAATGCAGATATGGGGATTGTAGTAGACCCCGATGTAGATAGATTGGCTTTTATGGCAGAAGATGGTGAAATGTTTGGAGAAGAATACACCCTGGTAGCTGTGGCAGATTACGTGTTGAGCAAAACACCGGGAAATACAGTATCTAACATGTCTTCGTCAAGAGCGTTGCGCGATGTAACAGAGAAACATGGCGGAAGTTACGAAGCCAGTGCTGTAGGAGAAGTGAACGTAGTGTCGTTGATGAAAGAGAACAAGGCCGTGATTGGCGGTGAAGGGAATGGAGGAATCATTTATCCTGAACTGCATTACGGTCGTGATGCATTGGTAGGGATCGCTTTATTTTTATCGCATTTAGCAGAACAAAAAATGACGGTGAGCGAACTGCGCAAAACCTATCCTGCGTATTTTATGAGTAAGAAGAAGATCGCCTTAACACCACAAATTGATGTAGATGCCATTTTGAAAGAAATGACACAGCAATATGCTTCGGAAAACATCACCACCATTGATGGAGTAAAGATTGATTTTCCGGAGAATTGGGTGCATTTGCGTAAATCGAATACAGAACCTATTATCCGAATTTATACAGAAGCTACTTCTCAGGAAGCTGCCGATGCTTTAGCAGATCGTTTTATTACAGAGATCAGTGCTATTGCAGGAATTTAACGTAATAAGAATAACTCACCAACTTTATGTACAAATGCATAGGTTGGTGATTGCTTGCCAATGAAAAAAATACTACCATACAGTTTATTGCTATGCCTATTGATGGGTCAATGGGTGATGGGGCAACAGTTCAGTAAAATTACCAGAGAAAATTACAAGCAATACATTGAAGAAGCGCCAAGGTTTACCATTTATGGTGATAACTATTTTGTAGCAGGTAAACAGCTAAACCAAAGTGCTTCGGATGCTAAAAGCGATGCCCGTTTTGAAATTGGTTTCAAAGAACGTTTAATAGATCATCCGTTACCTTGGGATACCTATTTGTTTTTGGCGTATAGACAAAAGGCATTTTGGGAAGTGTATACGGAATCGTTTCCGTTTAGAGCCTTAAACTACAACCCCAGTATAGGAATTGGAAAGGTGATCTTTGATAAGAACGACCGTTTGGAAGGTGCTTTTTGGTTTCAATTTGAACATGAATCCAATGGAGAAGGTGGAGATATTTCACGCAGTTGGAATCGTTTTTCATTATCGTACTTTATGCCCGTTAATGAACATTTTCTCTATACCTTCAAAGTATGGTTACCACTAGGATCCATGGAGGATAACAGAGATATTACAGATTATGTGGGGTACGGTCAAGTAGATATGAGCTACAAGACGAAAGAAGACCGCTGGATTTTTGAAGCGGAAGCCAGAAAAGGAATGGTGGGCTTGCGAGGTAGCTTGCAATTGGGTGTAAATTATAGATTGTCTAAAAAAGGGAACGAGTATGTGTACTTGCAATTCTTTCAGGGATACGGTCAAGATTTGATCAACTACAACCGTGAACTTTCGTACATTCGGTTAGGCTTTAGTATCAAGGATATGAGCTTTAATTTCTATTAAATAGAAAAGTTCATCAAACAATTACTGGATAATCATTTGATGAGCTTTTTTATATGTATTGTAGAAGGCTAACGCTAAGAAGGTTCTTCGTCAAAGTTTACCATCCATTGGATACCAAATTTATCTGTAAACTGTCCAAACCAAGCGCCCCAAAAGGTTTTTTGTAATCCCATAGTTACTTTACCACCTACCGATAGCTTTTCAAAAAGCGTTTCGGCTTCTTCCTTTGAATCGGTATTGATAGACACCGCAAAGTTGGTCCCTGCTGTTACCGCTCCGCTAAATTCATTGGTATCGCTCCCCATCAACATGGTTTCGGTACTAATAGGCAAACACACATGCATAATTTTATCGGCATCTTCAGGGTTCACTTCGCATTCATCATTTTGTGGCATATCTTTAAACCTACCAATATAAGTGAACGCTTTATCAAAGACTGATTGGTAGAAAAGAAAGGCTTCTTCGCAGTTTCCGTTAAATGTAAGATAGATGTTTACTGTAGCCATAATATGTTATTTTTTAGATATTTCTTCTTAAATGTAATGAATTTTCTTCAATCGATTGTTGGCTGTTAAGAATACTTTAGAGAAGTATTTGGTGGAAGCATATTGATTTCCTTCGGATTTAATTATTTTTGCACAAAAGTAGATGCAATGCTGGCAACCAAAGAACCAAGAACCACTTTAGAAAAGTATTTTCAACCCTTTAGAGAACAGATTATTGGTATTGATCAATCTTTTGAATCGCCCTATGGAACTCAAAAGATTGTATATGCAGACTGGACGGCGAGTGGCCGACTTTATGGTCCTATTGAAAAGAAAATGCAAGAAGTGTTTGGGCCTTTTGTAGCCAATACACATACCGAAACTACACATTCTGGTACGGCTATGACCATGGCGTATCACAAAGCAAAACGCATGATCAAAAAACATGTGAACAGCAATGAGAATGATGTATTGATACTAGATGGTAATGGAATGACAGGTGTTGTAAATAAGTTTCAACGTATTTTGGGATTAAAGGTCCCAGAGAATTTGAAGAAGTTTACCAACGTGCCTGAGGAAATGAAACCGGTTGTTTTTATTTCACATATGGAGCATCATTCCAACCAAACATCTTGGTTAGAAACAATCGCCATTGTAGAGGTAATTCCTCCTGGTGAAGATGGTTTATTCTGCATGCAAAGTTTTAAGGAAGTAGTGGCTAAATATGAAGCACATACCATCAAAATAGCTTCTATTACTGCGTGTAGTAACGTAACAGGATTAGCCACGCCATACCACGAAGTAGCCAAAGTAATGCACCAAAATGGAGGTGTTTGTTTTGTAGATTTTGCGTGTTCTGCACCGTATGTAGAGATCAATATGCATCCAGAAGATGAAGAAGCATATTTAGACGCAGTATTCTTTTCTCCTCATAAGTTCTTGGGAGGTCCCGGAACTTCGGGTGTTTTGGTTTTTAATAAAAAACTTTACAAAAACATGATTCCAGATTGTCCTGGAGGTGGTACCGTGAGTTGGACAAATCCCTGGGGAGAACACAAATACATAGATAATATTGAAGATCGTGAAGATGGTGGTACTCCCGGTTTTTTACAAACCATTAGAACTGCTTTGGCCATACAGCTAAAAGAAGAAATGGGAGTTCAAAACATTTGGGATAGAGAGCATGAGATCTTAAGTCAGCTTTTTAGTGAGTTCAATGAGATTCCTAATTTAAATCTCTTGGCGCCACAACATGAAAATAGATTGGGTGTGTTATCATTTTACATAGATGATCTTCATTACAATCTAGGAGTGAAGTTGTTGAATGATAAATTTGGAATTCAAACCCGTGGTGGTTGTAGCTGTGCGGGTACGTACGGGCATTATTTGTTGCATGTAGACAGAGAAACTTCCAACCAATTAACGCAGGAAATATCACTAGGGGAACTACTTAGAAAACCAGGATGGATTCGTTTGTCTATTCACCCAACGTTGTCTTGTGAAGAGATCAAGTACATTTGTGAAAGTGTAAAATCTTTAGCGGCTCACCATAAAGAATGGGCTAACGACTATGATTATGACAAAACTAAAAATGAGTTTATACATAAATCATTTCAGCAAGATATAGCTAGTGAAGTAAATACGTGGTTTACCTTAAAGTAATAGCAATGCAGAATTAAACAGCTTCCGAAGTAACCGTTTGTTTCTTTACAGGCATTTTATCTTTGTGCTTAAATCTATTGTGGGTCCAAAGATAATAGGCAGGTGCTTTACGAATTTGTTGTTCCAGAAGTCTGTTAAAGGTATCTGTAATTTGATAATTTGGTATCGATTTAGGATCATCCGTAATCACTTCAAAGGAAGCTTTATAATATCCTCGTTTTTGTTTTTCAACATTTAAAAATACCACCGGTGCATCGAATTTTTTAGACATAATTTCGGCTCCGGCATAAACAGGCACGTTAATACCTAAAAATTGAGTCCAGTAATGGGCGTGTTGTACTTGAGGAGATTGATCGCTTATAAGACCATAAATAACCAAACGCTTTTCAGTTCTATGCTTTAGCATGGTACGTACGGTATGGTGTCTGGATATCAAATAAGAATTATGACGTAAACGTACCTTTCTAATCAATCGATCTATATATTTATTGGCTAATGGAGTGTATACCGCATGCCCTTCATGCTTGATAAAATCGCCTAAAGACATTACCCATTCCCAATTACCATAATGACCAAGGACTAGCATGATACTTTGGTTATTATTTTCGAATTTCTTTAAAACATCAAGATTTGTGTATACAAAACGTTTTTTCAAAGCTTTTTCGGAAATGGTCATGGATTTAATCATTTCTAAGAACGTATCACAAAAATGATGGTAAAACTTCTTTTCAATTAATTTAAGTTCATCATCACCTTTATCTGGAAAAGCTAATCGAAGATTTTTACGAACAACAGAAACTCTGTATCCCAATACTTTGTATACGATAAAACATGCCACATCAGACATTACGTATAGAAACGAGAACGGAAGTATAGATACAAACCAAAGTAGTGGATATAGTAATAGGTATACAATTAGTTGCATTAATAGAGTTTCGTTTTGTGCAAATATAGCTATATTTATTCTCTTAAAACTTATAATTTTTTTATGGATATCAGTTTAGTAGTAATTGTAATTATTGTTGCGAATGCTTTAATTTCTTTTCAAGGATTTAATAATTATTCATTTTTTGAACGTTATAAATTTCAAATTGGTGCTATTCAAAGAGGGGAGAAAGACCGAATGTTTACTTCCGGGTTTTTACATGTAGATCCTGGTCACCTTATTTTTAATATGATCACATTATATTTCTTTGGAGATGTAGTCGTGAATAATTTTGGTTCAGGATTATTTATAGTGATTTATCTGGTTTCTCTTGTCAGCGGTAGTTTATTGGCATTGTATTTTCATAAAGATGAATATCACTATAGTGCGGTAGGCGCTAGTGGAGCAGTTATGGGTATTTTGTATTCTGCTATTCTATTATATCCTGAAATGAATCTAAGGTTTTTCTTTATACCTATAGATATTCCGGGTTATATTTTTGGAATCGGATATTTATTGTACACTATTTATGGTATGAAGGCAAGGCACGATAATGTAGGCCATACCACGCACTTTGGTGGTGCTATAGGTGGTTATGTACTTACTTTAGCATTTGAACCTAACCTATTTTTTACAGAATTGAGAATGGTAATTTTACTAGCCATTCCTATTTTAATATTGTTTTATATGATTAAAACAGGTAAAATATAATTTACCCTTTAAAGAAATAAAAAAGAGCTACTAACATATATGGTAGCTCTTTTTTTATATTTATTATTTTCTTCAGAATTATTTTTGTGCTTGTTCTGGTTCTTTTGAAGTTATTGTTTGTTTTGCTTCTTCTTTTCCTTGTTTTACGGCACAACCGAATAAGCATTTTTCTTCAATAAGATCTGCAATACCTTCTGGTAACATTTCTTGCCATCCATCTTCACCAGCTTCAATTTTCTTAAGAACATCTCTAGAGAAAATTTCTAAACTTTCTGGATCATATTGTTTGATGTCTACCACTTTTCCATTGAACTTGAAGAACTTGTATAATTCTTTCATTCTAGGATGTACACGTAGGTTATCGCTATCAATAATTTGTCCAGTGTCTTGGTCTTTCATTGGGTGAAGATATACGCGCAAGTCTCTGTAGAATAGTTTACCAAACGCTTCCAAAATACCACCACTTAAATGTCTGTAATAATTCTCGTCAAAAATTTCTACCAAATTGTTAACTCCCATGGCAAGTCCCATTCGGTTTTTGGTATAGTTAGAGAAATATTCTACTACTCGGTAATATTCTTTAAAATTGGAGATCATCACCGTTTGTCCCAATGAACAAAGTAGTTCTGCTCTGTCTAGGAAATCTTCTTCGTCAATTTCTCCTTGTGATTTTAAATTAGATAAAGTGATTTCAAAAATAACTTCAGTTTTTTCTTTGTTCACTTTATTCTCTTTCAAGAACATTTCATATGATTTTTGATACATACTCATGTTCACCTTAGTTACAGGACGAAAGCTTCCACGTAAAGCCAATACATTTTTCTTGTATAAAATGGCTGCCGGTAATACGTTGTTTCCTGAAGGATCAAACATTACAGCTTCGGTCATTCCGTTTTTAACGAGTTGTAAACTCATCAAACGGTTATCAACATTAGCAAACCGAGGACCGGAAAAATTTATAGTATCTATTTCTACGATATCTTTATCAAGATGATCATATAAATATTTTAAAAGTTTCTTAGGCTTATTGTGTTTGTAAAAGGCACCGTAGATCAAATTTACACCTAGTGTACCTAAGGTTTCTTGTTGCAATCTTGCTTCAGTTTGATGAAAACGAATATGAAGAATAATCTCATTATAGTCTTCATCAGGATCTACTTGAAAACGAACTCCAACCCAACCATGACCTTTGTATTTTTTGGCAAAATCAATGGTAGTAACCGTATTGGCGTATGAAAAGAACATACGATCTGGATACTTATGTCTTAAACGCTCTTCCATTAGGTTCATCTCATGGGTAAGCATTTTTTTCAATCGAGGTTCTGTTACGTAACGTCCGTCATCTTCACGCCCATAAATAGCATCACTAAAATCTTTATCGTAAGCACTCATTGCCTTGGCAATAGTACCGGAAGCCCCTCCTGCTCTAAAAAAGTTACGAACCGTTTCTTGGCCGGCTCCAATTTCAGCGAAGGTTCCGTATATCTCTTCGTTAAGATTTATGCGTAATGACTTAGCTTTTATAGAGGGAACATTTGCAATCTCTTTATCTCCTTTTAAAATAATAGCCATTTTAGTCTGTTGTGGTTTTCACAAAGTTAAAAAGATTAACGTGGATTTCGCCAAAAAACTCATAAATTTGAAGAAAAATAGCTAAATGCAAATTACTTTTCTGGGCACAGGAACTTCACAGGGAATACCTATCATAGGAAGTGATCACCCCGTATGTTTAAGTAACGATTCCAAAGACAAACGTTTACGTGTTTCTGTTCTTATAGAATGGGATAATTATACGTATGTAATAGATTGTGGACCTGATTTTAGAGCGCAAATGCTAGCTAATAATGTTCAAAAAATTGATGGTATATTGTTTACGCATGAACATGCCGATCACACTGCGGGATTAGATGACATTCGCCCATTTTTCTTCCGTCAAGGAGACATACCTATTTATGCTCATGACCGCGTTCTTGATCAATTAAAGCAACGTTTTGAATATATTTTTGCAACTGAGAATAGATATCCTGGTGCGCCAGCTGTAAAAACTCAAACGGTGGAAAACAAACCTTTTAGATTGGCTAATACTACTGTGACTCCCATAAATGTATGGCACAACAGATTGCAAGTTTTTGGATATCGTTTTTTTGATTTTGCCTATTTAACAGATGTAAAAACGGTGCCGGAAGAAGAAATGCAAAAATTAACCGGATTAAAAGTTTTGGTAGTAAATGCACTTCGCATAGAACCCCATCATTCCCATTTCAATTTAGAAGAGGCGCTTGATTTTGTAGCAAAAGTGAAGCCCGAAAAGGCATATTTCACTCACATAAGTCACTTACTTGGTTTTCATGAGGAAGTAGAAAAGCAGTTGCCAGAAAATGTATTTTTAGCATACGATAACCTCAAAATTTCAATATAAACCCTTATCAAATTTTAATTAAAACATGAAGAAGCAAATTTTTATGTATTTGTTTGTGTTTGCCATTTTAGCACTCATTTTTCAATATGTAAACGCAAAAAAAGCATACGAAGATACTGGTAGACGCATAGATAATCTTGCAAAGGAGAATACTAAGTTGAAAGATTCTTTAAAGCATATGTTGATAGAGCTATCAGATTATGAATATTTTTCTATTGAGAATGACACGCAGGCGCTTGAGTATTTTTATGATTACGACATTGATAACATCCAAAAATATGTTTCAGATAAATTAATTGCTACCAATACCAAAGAAGGAAACCCTCTTATTCCTTATGTTGGTATTGATGGAACTATGCGCATTAATAAAATACGTGTTGTAAATCATCGTTGGGTTTTATGTGACTTTAGCGATGGTAAAAATTGGGGACAGTTGGTGATTGAGTATTTTATAAATGATGATTACAGCGTTGAATTTAATACCATAGCGCATGTAATGTATCCACAGAACAGATAATTTATGGTTTGGATTATTTTCATAGCGCTTGTAGTTATTTGTCTAGCGCTTGATTTAGGTGTGTTTAATAAAAATGCACATGTGATTACCAATAAAGAAGCAGCAACCTGGACAATTGTTTGGGTGAGTGTGGCCACTTTATTTTCGGTTGCTATTTACTTTTTCTATCAATATGAATTGGTAGATAATGTAGAAAGTTTGAAGCCGTTTGACGCAGCTTTAAAATACATTACTGGTTATCTCATCGAATTGTCATTAAGTGTTGATAATATATTTGTCATTGCAGTGATATTTTCATCCTTTAAAATTCCGCAAAAATACCAGCACCGTGTATTATTTTGGGGAATTATTGGCGCTGTGGTTTTTCGTGCTAGTATGATTTTCTTTGGAGTTGCTTTGATGAACAAATTTGAATGGGTAACCTATATTTTTGGTGGATTTTTGATCTTTACAGCGGCGAAAATGTTGTTTTCAAAAGAGGATGAAAATTATGATCCTAAAACCTCATTCATGTACCGAATGATAGGAAAAGTGTTTCCAATAGCTCATGAAATGGATGGAGAACATTTCTTTAAAAAAATAGATCATAAGAAATATGCAACGCCATTATTTGTAGCATTGATCATTATTGAGTTTACAGATGTTCTTTTTGCGTTGGATAGTATTCCTGCTATTTTAGGAATTACAAGAGATTCTTTTTTAGTTTTTAGTTCCAATATTATGGCAATTTTAGGATTGAGATCTATGTACTTCTTCCTTGCAAATATGCTTAACAAGTTTGAAAAGCTGAATTACAGTTTAGTTGTGATTTTAACTTTTGTTGGAGTGAAACTTATTTTATCTGGGTTTGAAATTCATTTGCATGAATGGATATCTTTAGCAGTTATTGGAGTTTCGCTAGGAGCTGGGATTTTGATTTCAGTTTTATCTAATAACGAAGAAGTAGCAGAATAAAAACCGCGTTTATATAAAACAAAACATCCTGATGATTTCATCAGGATGTTTTGTTTTATACTAATTTTTCTAACCAATTTTTGAAAGAAAAGAAGTTCTGAGGAGCAACGCCGTGCCCAACAGGATATTCTTCAAAAACATACGGTATTTGAAGCTCGTCTAATGTTTCCTTTGCATTTCTAGCCCATTCAATAGGTAAAACTTGATCTTGCGTTCCGTGAGAAACATAGAAATTCAAATCTTTATGGTTTTTGGAAGCGTAATCACTCACCAATATTTCTTTGTTGATATACCCACTTAGAGCAATTACATTTTTTACTTTTTCAGGGTAGGAGAGTGCCACGGCATAACTCAAAATGGTTCCTTGACTAAATCCAAGTAAAGTAACGTTTTCAGCATTTAAACTATATGCATCGCAAGCCTCGGTGATGAAGTTAGCCATCAAATCACGAGAGTTTCTAGCTTGTTCGTCATCGCTCCATTTTGCTCCGTTAGCATCAAATTCTATAGCGTACCAAGCATAACCATATGGCGGTAATTGGTAAGGTGCTTGAACCGATATGATATAGATATCCTCAGAAAGTTCTTGTGCAAAAGAGAAGAGATCTTCCTCATTACTTCCGTATCCATGAAACATGAATAGAACAGGAGTCTCAGCCGTGTTTTCTTTAGCGGGTCTTGTAATATGTTGTAGCGATAAGTTAGCCATAATTTAGTTGCCAATTGTGTAAAACCATTTTTGAAAATAACTTCCTAAAAACGGTAAAACTTGTTTTTTATATTGAATAGCTCCTATTAGGCAAATTACCCAGCAAACTGATGTTAAAATCAATAAACCAAGACTAACATAATTGTTAAAATATGTATCAATTACATTTGAAGAAATCTGCATAATGATGAGCCCTAGCATTTGACGTACATGAAAATTCACATATTCACTTTGCATTTTGTCCTTATTGAAGTAATAAGCCAAAATAGTACCTACAAATGTACAATAGGCTACGATTCCCAGTGTTTTTTCGTTTTCCATTTCTTAAAACGTAACTAGTTGGTTGTTGTTATAAATTCCGTAGGCTTTTCCTTGTAATTTGCTTCCAATAAAAGCACTGTTTTTTGTTGAAGAATAAATATGTTTTGATGTAAATACAAAAGATTCTCCCGGATTAAAAAGTGAAAGTTCAGCTTTGCTGCCAACTTGAATAGTATTCGATGGAATTCCAAACCTTTCTTTGGAGTTGATTAAAAGAGTTACAGCCTTCTCAGCTCCAAAAAGCTTGTTTAATGCTCCAAAAGCAGTTTCTAAACCAAGTGTTCCGTATTCCGCTAAATCAAATTCCAATTTCTTATTTTCAATATCAATTGGCATATGATCAGAAGTCACAAAATCAATAGTGCCATCTAAAACAGCTTCTCTTAAAATGGTCACTTCATTTTCGGTACGTAATGGAGGTAATACTTTAAAATTACTATTGAAATTATCCAAGACGGCGTCTGTGAAAAACAAATTATGAATAGCTACGCTACACGTTACATCTAAACCTTTTGCCTTTGCTTCCTTGATAGCTTTTACTGACGCTTCCGTAGAAATGGTTGGAATGTGCAGTTTTCCACCTGTATATTCCAAAATGAAAAGATCTCTTGCCACTTGAAGCGACTCAGCCAGCGCAGGAATTCCTTTTAAACCTAATCTAGTTGCGTTAGCTTCTTCATGAACAACACCTTTCCCGGCAATTTTCTTTTCATGTGGAAAAGACTGAATGAGTCCGCCGAAATTTTGAGCATAAAGCAATGCAATTTTTAAAAGATTTGGATTGCTAACAGGTACTTTATAATCACCAAAAGCAATGGCTCCACCTGTGTGCATATCGTACATTTCAGCAAGATCTACACTTTCACTTTTCATAGTCATGGCACCAATAGGGAAAAGGTTTACGGCATTTCCTATAGCTTTTGAAGACAAGAAGGAAATAGCAGATTTGCTATCACTTACTGGTTTTGTATTCGAATTTACGGCTATAGATGTAAAACCACTTTTTGCCGCTGTAAGGAGTCCGTTTTCCAAAGTTTCTCGTTCCTCATAACCTGGTTCTCCAAAGCTTACACTGCTATCAAACCAGCCTTGTGACACGTGTAAATTGGGTAAATTTATTTCATTTGAAACGGATTCGTTGATAACATCGTCTATTTGAATGATAGTTCCGTTTTCTATAAGAATATCTTTTGTTTGCAAGTGATATTCACTGCTAGCATCAATAATGGTGGCTGACTTGATTAGGGTTTTCATTTCAGAAATTTTAAAATAAACATTTCTACACATAAAAATAACAGCGCAAAAATAACAAACCATTTCCAAAGCTCGCTGTCTTCGCTTTGGGTTTTTAAGGTATCAAATATGGTTTCAAGATCAGTATTTACAGGAAGATCATAACTAGATAATTGATAATACGTAAGATTACTTTCTTCTCTATTGTAATTATAACTGATGGTATTTATGGTATTTTCTTGATATTGAATTGTATAGTTTCCGTCGGTTGCAGGAAGCTCTTTGGTAGTAATACTCACTTTGTTTGGAAAAGAAGCCTGCATAGGAATAAATTTAGATTCATTTCCTTCAATTTCTAGAACGGCATCTCCAGAAATTTGAGTTCGTATGTCCATTTTATTTTCTTTTCCAATCGTGTAGTACAACGTCGGGAGTTGTAGACTTTGCACGCCCATATTATAGAATGTTGGAACAATTAAAGGAGAATTCTTAAAGTTAGAGTTTTCTGCATCAAGTGGAGCGGCAAAAACGTAAAACTGTTTACTTGTAGCTAAAAATGGACTTCCATTATCAAGCAACAATGCATTGTTGTTGAAAGTTAATTTATAGTAAGATGTCACTTTTGGATACTGAAAATTGGTCACAGATTTATCAAAAACATTTTCAAATAAAGGATGTGAAAAATTTATTTCAGTAATATTTTTTTCGGTTGATGATTTATAGTCGAAGGCGATGCCAGAATTCCCGAGCAATTGGTTAAAGCTTTGTGTATTGCTGTTTATAGAAGGAATAATCACCACTTTTCCTCCATTTGCACCAAAGGATTTCAAAGCATTAATAAGTCCGGAACTAATATCCTCCAGTTGATTTAATATAATAAGATTTTGTTGGGTAATTATAGTGTAATCTAAAGCAGCAATATCTTGAGAAGTGTATGAAAAAGCTTCGTCGTTGAATAACTTCTCTAAATAGGAATCGTTTGCATTAGAAATGGTAAATACTTTAATTTTTTCAGGCTTTTGAATACTGAAGTATAACGAATTGTCATATTTTAAACCTTCATCAACAATTGAAATACGGCCATCAAAGCTTGAGTTTTTCGGAATAGAGAAGAGAGCTTCTCCTTTTAAGTTTTCATCTATCGTAGTTCCGGTTTTGGAAATTAAATCTTCATCGTTGAACAAAGAAACAGTAGTATTTTCAATTTTATGTTCAGCCGAAAGCAATACAGTAAGTTCAAGTGTATTGGTTTCTGTATTGGAAATATACACAGAATCTATACTTATATTTTGAGTATTTTCTGGAGAAACTTGTAAAAAATGAGTGTTTACATTTGGTTGCAAATTGATGTCAAAATCTTCTTTTTTTTGTTGAAAATCAGAAATATAGATGAATTCTTTTGCTGTAGAAGCTTTATTGGAGAAATAGGAAGTTCCTTTCAGATATGCTTCGTTATAACTTAGTTGATTATTACTATAATGAGTAGTTAATAATTCATTTTGAATAGGAGAGAGTGTGGTGTTTACAAAGCTGTTGTCATTCGTAAAAAGAGTGAAATTTGTGTCATCATCAATATTACCAATGAGATCTTGAATGGCTCTTTGCAATAAAGGACCTTTACTTCCCTTTGCTTGCATGCTAAAGGAATTATCCACATAAATCACGGTTTCTTTTTCAGTAAACAAACTCGTCTTTGAAGGAAAATAGGGTTGAGCAAATGCTATAATTAATGATGCCAGTAAAAGTAAGCGTGTAATAAGCGTTAACCATTTTTTGAGCGTAGCACTTTTTCTGGTTTGTAACTGAATATTTTTTAGAAAGGCAACATTTGTAAAGAGAACTTTTTCAAACTTCCGAAGCTGAAAAAGGTGAATAATAATAGGAATAACAAGTAAAAAAAGCGCCCAAAGAAGTTCCGGATTTTTAAATTGCATTCCTTTAGTTTAGATTCCACCAAAGATAAGAACAATTTTAAAAAAGAAGGAGTTTACGCTTTAAAGATTTTTATTGCACAACAATCATTTCATAAGGTTTTGGTAATGAAACTGTAAAGGTAGTTCCAACACCAACTTCTGAAGAAACTGAGATGGTGCCATCTAGCCCATCAACAATTTTTTTCACTGTTGCTAGCCCAATTCCGGTTCCTTTTTGCCCAAATCTATCCAAGGAATCTAGGTTATTAAAGAGTTCAAAAATCTTGTTTTGGTTTTCAGGTTTAATACCTATTCCATTATCTGAAATCACAAAAACATAGGACTCTACTTTTTCTAGATAATCTATTTTTACAATCGGGGTATTCTTGTCACAATACTTAATACTATTCGCAATGATATTTAGTAAAATTTGTCCAAGAGCAGTTTTGTTCAAATGAACAACAGTACCTTTTGGAGGCAATTTTATTTCGTATGAATTATCAACGTCTAGCATACCTATTATTTTTTTCAAATAGGAGCGAAGTTTAATTTTCTTTACTTCATCATGAGAAGAATGATCACTTTTATAATATTGAAGCATTCCTTCAATATAAGCGCTCATGGATTGTGCACTATTTTTCAAGTAACTAAAATAGGTGTCAATACTTCCATCTTGAATATTGGAAAGTTCCATTTTCTTTTTGAGAGTATCTATGGTGAGAACAATATTAGCCAATGGTGATTTCATGTCATGGGAAACCACACCGGCAAATAGTTCTAATTCATCATATCTTTTTTTAGCTTCTCTTGAAGCATTGTTCAAGTCGATATTGGCTTTCCGAAGCTCAAAAAGACGTACTACCTGAGTAGCAAGAATTCGTAAACTTTCCTTTTGTTCTTTGCTTAGTTTTTTCGGCTTATGATCTATAGTACATAATGTTCCAATAGCGTAACCACGGTCACTTACCAATGGAATACCCGTGTAAGCGATCACAGGATTTTTTCCATGCGCCAAAGGATTATCTTTGAAACGATCGTCTTCTAAAGCATTCTCAACTTCTAAGATTTCTGCAGGATTTTTAATAGCGTGATTACAGTATGCAAGATCTCTGGAAGTTTCACTAAAATCTACACCAAATTTAGACTTAAACCATTGCCTGTCTTTATCAATTATAGAAATCAAAGAAACTGGAGTACCGCAAATTTGTGACGCTAGTTTGGTAATATCATCTAGGTCCTTTTCAGGAAGCGTGTCTAAGATCTGTAAGCGCTTTACATCTTTAAGACGTAAGTTTTCTAAAATTTTAACTGCGGGCTTCATGCTTAATTACGAACAAAAATCATCTTAACAAAAATATTAATTTTTTGTTAAAGAAAAAGAGCTGTTTAAAGTTTTGCGCTTACAATTAAACGCTAATTGCTGAATTTTTCGAACACACCCAAACCAAATAAAGCAAAATCATATTTAACAGGGTCGTCTTGGTCCAATGCACGTAAAGCATTGTCTAATTCCTGTAGCGCTTTGGCATCGTTTTGTTTTCGGGTTAATAGCCCAAGTTTACGAGCCACATTACCGGAATGAACATCTAATGGACATGAAAGTTGTGAAGGATTGATTTTATTCCAGATTCCAAAATCTACACCTTTGCTACCATCGCGCACCATCCATCTTAAAAACATATTGATGCGTTTTGCAGCAGAATTTTTTTCGGGATCTGAAATGTGTTTCATTGTTCTTGTAGGATGATCAATAGAAAAAAAGATCTTTTTAAATTCTGAAATAGATTTCTGTAAAGAACTTTCTTCACCATGCTTCGCGAAAACATTTTCTAATCCACCATGTTGAGTGTAAATATTTTGAAGACTTTCCACAAAAAAAGAAGCATCGGTGGCATTAAAAGTTCTGTGTACAAAGCCATCAAATCTATAGGCATCATTTTGAGAGTATTCCATCACAAAATCATACGGACTATTTCCCATAATATCCATAAGTCTATTGGCATTGTTGATAATACTTTTTCTATTTCCCCAAGCAATAGTAGCAGCTAAAAAACCTGCAATTTCTATATCTTCTTTTTGAGAAAATTTATGTGGAACTTGAATAGGATCTGAACTAATAAAATCTGGATGTTGGTATTTTTCAACCTTTTCATCCAAAAATTCCTTTAAAATATGTCGTGGTAATTTTTCAGTTTTCAACATTAAGAATGCAATACTTCACGATTAACAATGGTACCATCTACCATGGTAAGTTTTCTGTCGGCCATATCGGCGAGTTCTCTGTTGTGTGTTACAATTACAAAAGTTTGTCCAAATTCATCTCTAAGTTTAAAAAACAACTGGTGCAAATTTTCTGCCGATTCAGAATCTAAATTTCCACTAGGTTCGTCTGCGAAAATTACTGCAGGGTTGTTGATCAAAGCTCTGGCAACTGCTACACGCTGCTGTTCACCTCCCGATAATTCAGAAGGTTTATGGTGCGCACGTTCTTCTAAACCTAGAAAAGATAAAAGTTCTAAGGCGCGCTTTTCTGCTGTAGCTTTTGGCGTTTTTTTTATGAAAGCAGGAATGCAAATATTCTCTAAGGCAGTAAATTCTGGTAATAACTGATGAAATTGAAAAATAAAACCAACATGTTCATTTCTGAATTTTGAAAGCGCATTGCTTTTCAAATTAAAAACCGAAGTATCGTTGATGATTAATTCGCTATGATTAGAGCGATCCGGTTCTTCCAAAGTTCCTAAAATTTGTAGCAGTGTGGTTTTTCCAGCGCCACTAGCTCCAACGATGGCAACCACTTCACCTTTTTCTATATGAAGGTCAACACCTTTTAAAACTTCTAGTTGGCCGTATGTTTTATGTATATTTTTTACTGTAATCATAAACTATTGAAATCTGATGTACAAAAGTACAAAGCTTCTAACAAAGTAAATAACTTTCTTGGAAGTACAAATGTTGCGTTAAAAATATGGAGTTTTGAAAAGAAACAAATACATTTAAGCTTAAACTTATTTTACAATGCAAAAAGCGATTTTCGCAGGCGGATGTTTTTGGTGTACGGAAGCAGTTTTTCTGAAAATAGAAGGAGTTCAAAAAGTAATTAGTGGATACACAGGAGGAAAAATTAAAAATCCATGTTATAGAGAAGTGGCAATGGGATTAACCAGCCATGCAGAAGCTATTCAAATAGAGTTTGACGAGAGTAAAGTTACCTATGAAAAGCTTTTGGAAATATTCTTTGCAACGCATGATCCTACAACGCTAAACAGACAAGGAAATGATGTAGGAACACAATATAGATCTGAAATATTTTATACAGATGAAAATCAAAAAAATATTGCAGAATCTTTTATTCAATGGTTAACAGAGGAGAATATTTTTTCAAAATCCATTGTAACTAAAATTTCACCTGCCATGCCATTTTATGAAGCAGAGGATTATCATCAAAACTATTACAATTTAAATAGCTCGCAACCCTATTGCCAAATCATCATAGATCCTAAAATTGCCAAATTGGAGAAATATTATGCGGCGCAACTAAAGAAAGCACAATAATTGGTATTGTTTTTGAGTTGTTTATTGTAATTTTAAGAAGTTTTTAGCGACTATTAGTAAGAACCAAAAAGTTTGATAGCAAGAATGAAGAAGAACAAGAAAAGATTTTTGATTGCCGGGATTCTGTTAGATTTAATAGGTATGGCCTCTTTTACGGTTCCGGTATTGGGTGAATTATCAGATTTAGTATGGGCTCCAATTTCTGGATGGATCATGTCAAAAATGTATAAAGGAAAAGAAGGTAGAATTGCAGCGAAAATAGCAATGATTGAAGAGATATTACCTTTTTCAGATATTATCCCAACTTTTACCATTATGTGGATTTATACATATGTAATAAAATCTGAAGACAAGGATGAAGGAAGATTAATTCCTATTAGAATTCGTTCTAACAGATAATTAAAAATTATAAATAAACAATAAAAGCGCAGTCACCAAAATGACTGCGCTTTTTATTTGAGGGAATATAGATTATTGAGGGAACAATAAAATGATTATTCTACAGTAATAGGGAAGGTAGCATCAAAATCGGTTTCACCACCAGCGTTGGTCATGTCACCATCACTTACTCCTTCAGCATCCTTTTCAGGTTCATGCTTTAAAACTATCTGTAAAGTAGCATCGCCTGCTTCACCAGTAGTTAGTATAAAATGAACTCCAACTGGATTTCCTTCATCTTCTATATCGTCATAAGTAGTACTAGCAATAGCTTCACCCGTTGCAATGTAAAAGAATTGGTGGTCTAAGTTTTCTTCTTCTACTTCTTCGGTTACATCTTCCGCTGGATCTTCAGTTTCGTTTAATAACTGAATGGTTCCGTTGTAAGTTGCATTGGCTGCAAAATTTCCATCAACAGTAATTACAGGATCATCTGGTCCGTCTCCATCTAAATCTTGAGATTGTAATGTGATGGTTTGTGAACCACTGGTTAAAGTAACATTCATGGTTGTAATTACTTCTTCTTCGTTAATAACTACAGGAGTATCATCGTCATCAGAACAACTGAATAATGTGATACTTGAAATAAATATTGCGCTTAATAATTGTAATTTTTTCATATTTAATAATTTAATGTAAGTTGTAATCTAAAGTTTCTACCTAGGTCATCTGCATAGTAGCGTTGTCTATTTAAATAGTTACGGTAACTAGTGTCTAAGATGTTATCTACGTAAAAACCTATGTTTAAATCGTTTCTTTTAAATGTATTTAGTGTAATCTGAGAATTAAAATGTAATAATCCATATCCCTTTGGAGGTTTACTTAAAGCTACTGTTCTGGTCACTGTTCCCTCTGATGACGTATAAGTAGCTTCAAAATCGTTATTTGGATAACGAGTTTGGGTAAACACTGTTTGAGCTTTGAGCCCAAGTTGTAACTGATGCCATTTTGGAATGTTGAATTTTATTTCATTGGTCCAATTGGCAGCAGGTATATCTATAATTGGAGTTTTTTCTTCTGAATTTTGAGCATACACGTATGCAAATGAAGAATTAAGTTTCCATCTATCTGTAATGTTATAAGATGCATCAGCATCTACACCGGTAAAAAATGCATCTGCCTGGCTATATTCCCAAACAGGAAAAGCTCCTCGTGTGGTTTGCTCAATTCCAGTAGGTTGTAAAACAATAAAATCCTTGATAAAATTGATATACGGATTGATATTAAAATTGAAATCACCGTATTGTTTTTCAACTCCTAAGCTAATTTTTTTAGAGATCTCTTGTTGTAATCTAAGATCTCCTAGTTCTATGGTCGCAGCGGAATGGTGAAGACCATCACTAAACAATTCTGCAGCATTGGGCGCTCTGCTCGCCATACTTGCATTGGCTGTGAAAATGTAATTGTTGTGAACAGATTTGATACCTGCTGTAGCTGAAAAATTGTGGTAATCAAAAATAGGATTGGTTAACCATTGCGTGTCATAATCTCCAATGATAATATCTTCAAAATCTTCGTCGTAACCACGTTCTGTCCATCTTGATTTTCTATAATATTTTTGAGCATCAATATGATTAAAATCATAACGAATACCTGCATCTATAATGGTATTATCTGTTAATTGATGTTCGGCTGTAAAATAAGCTGCAGCGTTTATTTGTTCATAATCTGGTATAAGTCGTCTTACGCCGGTATCTGGATTAGGAGTGTTCTTTTGATACCCGCCTGAAAGTCCAAAATTCATTTTCAACTTCTGAATTGCATCTAGTTGAAAGTCTGTATTTACCGTATGGGTATTCAGTACCATGTCCATAGAAGGCGTGTCACGGTCATCACCTCTTCGGATATCGTATTCTTTTCTTTGATTGTTTTGAAAATCATACTGAACCGATAATTTTCCTAATTCTGAAAAGCGCTTGTAAAAATCAGCTTTCACCAAATGATGTTGTACATCTTGGTATGGATGTATTAAATCATACGTAAAATCATTGATAATCGTGGGCTCATTACTTTCCAAAGCGTCTACTAAATCTCCGATACTTCCAATATGAGATGCTCGTAGAATACCTATTTGCGTATCATACAAACTGTAGTAAAGATTGAATCCGTAATCAAATTTTCGAACTCCCAATCCTAGTGAAAAGTCCTTTTCTGTAGAACCTGTGTTGGATAAGATATAATCTGGAGCTTCATAATCTCCAAATTTCTTGTAGGTTCCCTGTCCTTTTACGTACCAACCATTTTGGAAAGACTTGGTCAAAGAAGACGTTAAACTTCCTCCTTGGCCGTTACTAACTCCTGTAAGCGTTGTTTTTCCATAAAGTGAATCAGATTTTATAGGTTGTGAACCATCAACTATGATTACACCTCCAATGGCGTCACCACCATATTTTAAAGCTGAAGCACCTTTTACAACGGTAATATGCGAAGCTGAATTAATGTCCAAATTTGGAGCATGTTCTACACCCCATTCTTGGTCTTGTAAGCGTACGCCATTGTTAATTACTAAAACCCGGCTACTATGCATACCATGGATTACCGGTTTTACAATAGAACTCCCGGTGCTTAGGGAAGATACGCCACTTACGCTTGTAAGGGCCGTTCCCAAATTACTGCTGCTGTAAGCTTGAATAGCATCTTCGTTCAGTTCTTTGGTGTTTGAAGAAACTGATGCCGGATTTAATTTAACACCAGAAACGGTTACTTCACCAATTTCTTCTAAGTGGTGTTCAAGCTTTATGTTTTGTTTCGTATCACCATCTATATTAAAAGTTACAATAGTGCTCTCACATTCCGGATGCGAAATTTGTAACTCAACAGTTCCGTTACAAAGTTGTGGTATAATGTAATTACCATCAAAGTCGCTTGTTACTTCAGTATCTGTGCCTATTACTTGAATTAATGCTCCAAAAAGGGGAGAGCCATCATGAAAATCTGTAATAGTCCCTGAAAGGGTTTGGTTACACTCCTGTGCTGAAGCAATCAAAGAAGTTGTCAAAAATAGAATGACAACAAATAATTGTTTCATAAAAAATATAATAAGTTAAATGATAAAAAGCGTATGCTTTTGTTTGTTGAAATCAATTAACTTAAAAATGGAGGAGGTTTGTTGTACAGCGTAATAGCAGAGAGTTTGCTGTACTGAATTTCTAACGCGGTAATTTCTGTTTGTTTATTGTAGTGCATTTCCGGTAGCGGATTGAAAACAATAACATCTGAAGAAATCAAAGGCAGTGCATCTTGAGAAAGTACAAATTTACAAACATCGCAATGTTCTACCTTATGCTTGTCTCCATCAATAATATGGCTTATAGCATGCAGATTTGACATTTTAACCGATACAAAAGCGATTAAAAAGAAAATAGCGATTCTATGTTTGTATACTTGTTTCATCAAGCTGCAAACTTAGATAATACTAAATGCTTTGTGTGTTAAAAAAAAGTAAAATGTATTTATTTCTTTTTTTTAATAAATCTGCTAAATGTCTTTTTTTCAAAATTCCAGAAGAATTTAAATTGTCCAAAAACAGTTCCCACCAAAAGAAGTAATGGAAAATAGATGGGCAAAATAGCAATTATTTCAACTATGATGTATAGCACTTTTGCGTACCAGATATCTCCAAAAAATGTTTTAGAAAATCCCAGAGCATGTAAAATAGGACGTATGATATAGGCCGAAGTGGATCCGGTGATGGCAAAAACAATAAAAATGAGAGTTAATTGAAAATTGGAAGTAACGTTCCAGCGTTGTTTTAGCTTTTTCATAAATTATATGCGTGGAACAAATGGTCCCAAACGTTGTGCGTATTTGCGTTGAAAGTAAATAAAATAGTTGTAAAGTTGATAGTTTACTTCGTATCCATAATCAATATTGTTTTGGTAATTAATTTGCATTTCGTACAAATTTGGGTTGTATTGCATGGGTTGTGAAGCTCTACGATTCCACTCATTTACATAAAAGATATTTCGGTTTTCTAAAAAAGTCTGAGAATAATAGCCTCTTGGTCTGGCAATTCCCTGTAACCAACTGTTGTAACCAGGGTCTATAATAATAATTTCATATTCTAGTGAGTCATTCTCTATGGTAACGGTATCGTTGGTTGATTTATTAAAAATATCATTTTCGGAAGCTGAAATGGTAGGTTTTGGTTGATTGCATGCAGTAATAGTTGCAAGTATTGCAAGAGCAAAAAAGAGATATGTATACCTTTTTTTCATAGAAATATAAAGGTACGGAAATTTGATTGGGAAACCTTCAATTGTACTTGGTTTTATTTAGAATGAATTTAAACATGTTAAATTTTTAATTGATTCAAAAAAAATATCTAATTTAATAAAGAATTTTCCTTCTATATGTTAATGCAGTTTCCCCCTGAATAAATAATATAAAATAGTAACGAATGGGGACAGTCATAGATTGCTTTATACCTAAAGAAAAAACATACACTATTGAAGAACTGAATAGCATGTTAAGAGCTGTATATTTTGATTGTATGCTTGAGTATGAAAGCTTAGAAAAGTTGGGAAACTATTCGGAGGGTTTTCATGGTGAATGGTCATTTGAAAATGTAGAGGAAAGTTCAGAGAATTGTACATATATTACAGGTGAAGGCGGTAGTTTTTTTGTAGATATTTATGAACATGTGATTCATATTTGTTGTCTGGAAAGATTTTCTAATCTATATATTGAATTTTCCCCTATTTCTAGAGCTTTGTTGGTTATTTTTAAAGAATTGTGCAAGACACTGGCTCCAGAAAATACCCAAATGCTTTTGGTAATTGGAGGGAATGGAGAAACCGATGAAATACTAGATAGAATTGCTGAAAACCAAGTTACCATGCAAGATATTATGGCTGGTTTAGAATCGTTATTTTCTGATCCTGCAAGAATGCCTTCGGATCTAATAGAAAAAAACTGGCTGTTAACTTCTTTATAGTTTATCCTTTAACTTTAAGAATTCCTGCTCTAAGAAACTAAGTTTTTCTTTAATATCCTCAGCTCCGCTATTCGTTTTAATCTCTGGAATTCTGTGATAAAAACAATACCGTATTTTCCATAGCATTTGAATATCTTTCAAACTCAGCGTTATATCTTCAATACTTTTATGATCCGCTCTAAGAATTACCTTTTTATCAGTAAGATAGAATCGTCTTAAAATTACTTTTTGATTTGCAATCACAACTACAATACTTCCATTAGGAATCTTTTTAAAAACATCTTTTGGAATCAATTCTCCAATGACCACATCTTTAGGAAAAAGACCATGATCATGGTCGGTCATTTCAAGATTTTGAACTGTATAACCTAGAAATTCTTTTTGAGTATGTAAAGGAAGTTGGAGACAAGGAAGTGTTTCCATAAACTCAGGATTTTCAAAGTTATTCAGAAAGTCAGCCTCATTTCTTTCCGTAATACAAGGTATCGATTTGAATTTCTCCTTTAGTTTTTCTTCTACATTTAAAGATAAATCTCCTTGAAACTTTAGTAATTTATTTACCGTAAGTTCTTTGGTTAGTAAATCGTCTACAGTGATGCTAAAATAATTAGCTATTTTTAGTAAGGTATCTATTTTTGGTTCACTTCGTCCTTCTTCATAAGCACCTAGTGTACCACGTTTTAGATCAAAAACATCGGCAAAAGCTTGCTGACTCATGTTCTTTACATTTCTAATCTTCCTAATATTTTTACCAAAAAAAGACATATTTAGCTAATTTTATTTGCAATTATAAAAATATATTGTATATTTATCTAAAAATATTAGCTAATATACAAATAAATTGCTAATCAGATCAACTTAGAGAATGTTTGTAGAAATATTTCTAAAATGATTAGCAAAAGAAGTAGAATTATTTTTTAAACCAACCGTTATGATTACAGTATTTTTAATAACTTATGCCAAAATTATTTGCATACTAAAATGCTGCTGTGTGCTTTGGGGCATTTTATAAAACCAACTTAAAATTTAGTAACGAATGAAAGATCATTTTCAAATCACTAAAAACTATGTATTAGAACTCAACTTTACTATAACTTACGAAAGCCGCGAAGAAGAAGTGCTGGTAGTACAAAAAGAAGCCTTTGGAATCAAAAACCTGATTATTGGTGTAGCAGCTCCTATATTAATTATGGAGCAGTTTATTTTCAACATCAACAGTCAAAACGAAAAGGTGTTCAGAAACCTGTTACAGAAGAATCGTGATATTATTCATGGAGCGTTTTGTTTAGATGAAAGTGGTAAACGCGTTATTTTCAGAGATACATTACAAATTGAAAATTTAGACCTCAACGAACTCAAGGGTTCGCTAAACTCATTAAGTTTATTAATGAGTGAATACTCAGATAAGATTATTGAATTCTCAAAATATTAAAGCCATCGATTATGAACCTATTTAAAAGACTATTTAAAATTGGAGAAGCAGAAGCAAATTCTGCTATAGATAAAATGGAAGACCCTATCAAAATGACTGAACAGGGAATCCGCGATATGAAACAAGATCTTGAAAAAAGCTTGGAGGCTTTGGCACAAGTAAAAGCCATGTCTATTCGTTCAAAAAATGAACAGGAAGAGTATCAAGATAAAGCAGCTGATTATCAAAGTAAAGCGATTTTAATTTTGAAAAAGGCTGAAAAAGGAGATATGGAAACTGCAGAAGCAGATAGATTAGCACAACAGGCATTGATCAAAAAACAAGAGTCAGATCAACAAGCTGAGCGTGCAAAATTAGAAGCTAGTAAATTTGATGATTCCATTGCACAACTGGAGAAAAACATTCAGAATATAAAAGCAAGTATCAGCAATTGGGAAAACGAATTGCGTACGCTAAAAGCAAGAGTAAAAGTATCCAATGCTACCAAAAACCTGAACAAGCAAATGGCAGAGATTGATAGCAGTAGTACCGTTTCTATGTTAGAACGTATGAAAGAGAAAGTAGCCCAGGAAGAAGCGTTGGCAGAAGCTTACGGAGATATTGCAAATACTTCTAAATCTGTAGATGACGAATTAAATGCAGCCGTAGATACTACCGAAGCAAAAGCTACAGACGATTTAGCAAAATTAAAACAACAATTAGGACTTAATAAACAGGAGTAACCTTGAGCAACATAGGTCATATTATATTTTCAGAGGTAAATATAACCCTTACCATTCTAATGCTTTTGCTGATCGTCTATTGGATTTTAACCATGGTCAGCGGCATTGACTTTGACTACGATGTAGACATCGATATAGATTTGGATGTAGACGTAGATGCAGATGCGGGCATAGAAGGTGGAAATATGGATTTTCAGGATATCTCAAACGCAGAGGTAGACAAAGAGCAAGTAATAGGCAACAGAAGACAACCGCTAAAGTGGTGGCAAATTGTGCTCATCTATTTCAACTTTGTAGGGCTACCATTTATGTTCACCTTTACCGCCTGGATTTTTATCTGGTGGTTTGCAACAGTACTCATTACCAAATTAACGGGTAGCTATGAAAATGCCTTTGGCTTTGTAGTGATGCTTGGAGCCATGATTCCAGCATTGTTTGTTACCAAAATATTTACAACTCCTTTTAAAGGATTCTTCAAGAATCTAAATAAAGACGGCGACAAGGCTGTGGAATATTTGGGCAGAACCGGAATCATGTTGTCTAGTATAGAAGGTGAACGCATGGGAAATGCCGAAGTCACAATCAACGGAGATTCGTATAACATTTATGTAAAGTCGTTAGACGGATCACCCTTGAAATACCAACAAAAAATATTAATCATCAACCAGTCTGCAGACAAGAACTCTTTTCTTGTTCAGGCGTATAACAACTAAATAACTTTAATAACCAATGGGAGAAATTTTATCAATTATCGGAATGGGTGTAGGGCTTGTTCTGTTTTTGATAGTGGTATATTTTGCCATTATCGCAATGTTTTACAAAAAGGTACATCAGGGACAAGCCTTGGTACGTACCGGATTTGGAGGAACCAAAGTAGCAACCGACAAAGGTTTGTACGTGGTGCCGGTTTTCCACAGAGTGGAAGTAATGGATATTTCAGTAAAGAAAATTCAAATTGAACGTTTATCGCACGAAGGCTTAATCTGTAAAGACAACATGCGTGCAGATATCAAAGTAGCATTTTTCGTTCGTGTCAACAACGATGTTAATTTTATAAAGAAAGTAGCGCAAACCATTGGGGTTGCGAGAGCTTCTCGTATAGAAACTTTGGAAGATTTGTTTGAAGCAAAATTCTCAGAGGCCTTGAAAACCGTAGGGAAAAAGTTCGATTTTATTGAATTGTACGAAGCACGTCGTGAATTCCGTGATGAGATTGTAGACATCATCGGTACCGATTTAAACGGATATACCTTAGAAGATTGTGCTATTGACTTTTTAGAGCAAACGCCTATTTCGCACTTAAAAGCTGATAACATTTTAGATGCAGAAGGTATTAAAAAGATCACGGAGCTTACGGCAAATCAAAATGTAAAAGCCAACTTAATCAAACGTGATGAAGAGAAAACCATTCGCAAGCAAGATGTCGAAGCACGCGAAGCGATTCTGGCGTTAGACAAACAATTGGCTGAAAAAGAAGAGCAACAAAAACGTGAGATTGCCAACATCAAGGCTCGTGAAGAAGCAGAAACCTTGAAAGTAGCCGAAGAAGAGCGTTTAAAATCAGAATCTGCAAGAATTGCTACGGAAGAAAAAGTAAAAGTAGCCGAAGAAAACATGCAACGTCAAATCATTGTAGCTGCTAAAAATAAAGAGCGTACCAATGCTATTGAAAACGAGCGTGTAGAAAAAGACAGAATGTTAGAAGCTACCGAAAGAGAACGCGTGGTAACACTGGCTCAGATAGAAAAAGAGAAAGTAGTAGAGGTAGAGAAGAAGAACATTCAAGATGTGATCAGAGACCGCGTGATGTTAGAAAAAGGCGTGGTAGAAGAGCAAGAAAGCATGAAAGATATTGAAGCTTTCAAAACTGCTGATCGTGAGAAGAAAGTGAAGATTACCAATGCCGAAGCGAAAGCGCAGGAAGAATTGATCAAAACTATCAAAGAAGCTGAAGCGAAGAAAGAAGCAGCAAAACAACGTGCCGAAGAAATCAATATCGAAGCAATGGCGCGCAAAGAAGCCAGCGAAAAAGAAGCCGAAGCACGCAAAACATTGGCAGAAGCCAAAGCGAAAGAAGAAGCCATTATTGGTATGTCTGAAGCGCAGGTAATGCATGCAAAAGCAGATGCTAGCGAACGTCAGGGAATTGTAGATGCATCGATCATTGAGAAGAAAGCAAAAGCCGAAGCTGCAGGAATCGAAGCAAAAGCACAAGCCGAATTGAAAGAAGGAAAAGCACAAGCCGAAGTTATCAAAGACAAAGCCTTGGCCGATGCTGCCGGAATTGAAGAAAAAGCGGCTGCCATGAAGAAACTAGACGGTGTTGGTAAAGAACATGAAGAGTTCAAACTACGTTTAGATAAAGAATTACAGGTAGACTTGGCAAACATTAATATTCAAAAAGAGATTGCAGACGCACAAGCCTTGGTATTGAGCGATGCCTTGAAAAACTCGAAAATTGATATTGTGGGTGGAGAAACCATGTTCTTCGATCAAATTGTTGGACAAATTACCAGAGGTAAAGGAATCGACAGATTGGTACAGAACAGTGAAAACATTCAGCAAGTAAAAGATTCTATCTTAGGCAGCGATGACATTCAGGGAAACTTACTTGAAAAAGTAAAAGAGTTTTCTGCTAAGTATGGCATCTCTTCAGAAGACCTAAAGAACTTTACCATCGCTAATTTGTTGATGGATCTTAAAAAGAAATCTAACAGTGACAAAGAACACACCATGTTCAACAATTTGTTAAACCTGGCACAAGGCTTAGGATTGTCCGATAAAACTGTTGGAAGTATCAAAAGAGAACATTTAAAATAAGGGTTGGGGAATCCTGTTGCATGTTACGCCTGGCCTCCGGGTTGGGAGTAGCATGCTATATTTTGAATGTGAATACTAACAGGAAACTTTTAAAATCGAAAGTTTCCGTTTACCGTTATGAATTTACGTATGCAAGAAGAAGATAAAAAACAACCTGATGCGCAAGTGCTCGAAGGCGGAACCTATGAGATTATTCAGGGCCGTTTGCAAAAGCAAAAGCAGGATCTTCAGCAACGCTTACAACGGTTAAATGAAGATCGTAAAAAGGTATTTGGTTCGTTAGAAACCAAACTGTTGGCCAACAATCGCGTCAGTACAGAAAACAATTGTATTACCCGCGACATTGTTACCATAGAATCCTATTGCATTTTTGGCTATAATGTGCATTTCGGACTGCGAACAGAGATTACACTGTCCGATGTGTTCAGTATTTATCAGTACCAGGAGCAGCAATTTAAAACGGTGGATTTATCGTTGTTACAAGACGAAACCTTTATCACCGATTTTACGAATCTTTATAAATACTATCGCAATACCATATTTGCTAAGTTCTCTGTTATTGGGAATTACCTCTATATGGTGTTTCAATTAAGCGATAGTGTAACCGATATCAAAGCGTTTAAATGGTTGATCAAAGATGGGCAATTGCACTACATTGACAACCGAAGCGACCATGAGGTAAAATATCCTGCGCAGCACGAATTTAAATGGTTGGAAGCAGGCCGCGATAATCAGCGTTACGGCGAACATGCCCATGTTTCCATTTTAGATAAGGTTTTTGTAGAAACCATTGGTGGCGATCTTACCATTAAGGTGGAAGACAATACCAACGACGGACAAGGGATTTATTCCGAACCTGTTGAAATGGTAGATCAAACCCTGGATGACGGACAATTCCGTTATGCAGACTTGGGTAACTTGATTGCATTAGAGATCAAACCCTTTCAGGAGGCACCCCGCTATTTTGTCTACAATCACAAGATCAAAGAGGTGCAAAAGATTGAGAGCATCAAGGAAGCCGCCATCTTATTACCGGACGAACAGGGGATTATTTTCCCGAATGGCTATTATTTACAAACCGGAGAGTATCAGGTTTTTGATAGCGATACCGATAACCTGAAGTTTTTAAAACGCATTGCTTCGCCAAATGGGGAAGATTACCTGTTTGTGTTCTACGGAGCTGCTTTGGGCACTTATGTCCTCATGCAATACAACGTTATTGAGCAAACCGTGCAAACACCTATCATTTGTAATGGTTTTACCATTCATGGGAATGGTGAATTGTGCTACTTTAAACAGGAAGAAGAGCAAACCAAACACCACATGATGCAGATTTGGCAAACACCTTTCTTAAAAGGAGATATTATGCCGTCTCAGCATCAAGATACCTTGTTGTACAAGATAGGGAATAAGGATATTGTGCGTGCTATGGCCGAGTCTCAGGAGTTGATCAACTTGTTAAGCAAAGAAGATTCCTATAGCGGATTGTATGCAGACATTGCCAAGCTTTCCAAAGACATTTTAGATGCCTATTATTGGTTAACGGAGGAAGAAACCCAGCAATTAAAACTGCCCTTAGCAGAGATCAACAAAGCTGCGAATGCCGCTATTGATGAGTTTGCCAAAGTGGTACAATTAAAGAAGACTGCCGGAAAAGAAACCGAAGTATTACAAGGCAAAGCCGATGCTGTTTTTGGCAAGGTGAAAAGCACTTCCTTTAAATCGATTGACGATTTTGTGTTGTTGCTCAACCAATTGCGAACATTGCGTGGCGAAGCCATTGGTTTGTACGAGATCAGGTATGTAGATACGCAATTTATCAAAGGGATAGAGGAAGAAATCGCCGCACATACCCAAAAAATATCAGAGCGTTGTGTGCAGTTTTTGCTAGACGACAAAGCTTTGGCTCCATATCATGAAAGAGTAGCCGAAAAAGAGCAGCACTTAGCCGAAATTCACAAAGTAATCGATGCTAAAAAGCTGGAAGAAGAGGTAAATCAGATTGCGAACGATCTGGAGATGTTAATCGATATTGTTTCCAATCTTTCTATTGAAGATACTTCGCACTCTACCAAGATTATTGACAATATTTCGTTGATTTTCGCCACTTTAAATCAGTTAAAGGCGGGCATTAAAAACAAACGCAAGTCACTGGGTAGCAAAGAAGCCAAAGCCGATTTTGTAGCACAGTTAAAACTGGCCGATCAAAGTATCATCAATTACTTAGATATTGCTGATACGGTGGAGAAGTGTGATGAATTTCAAACGAAGATCACCATTCAGTTAGAAGAGCTGGAAGGGAAGTTTGCCGATTACGAAGAATTCATTGCACAGATCATTGAAAAGCGCGAAGAGGTGTACAATGCCTTTGAAGGCAGAAAAACCGCCATTGCAGAAAAGCGTAACAAAAAGAGTTTAGCGCTGGAGAATGCCGCCGATCGTATTTTAAAAGGAGTTGACAAACGAGCGCAAAGCTTGGGCAGCAACACCGAGATCAATGGGTATTTTGCTTCGGATTTAATGGTGAACAAGTTGCGCGATATTGTGCAGCAGTTAAAAGAATTAGACGATACCGGAAGGGCCGAAGAAATAGAAACCAAGCTAAAAGTGGCCCGCGAGGATGCCTTACGCAAGTTAAAAGACAAACTTGAGTTGTACGAAGACGGTGATAAGGTGATCAAGTTTGGGAAACATAAGTTTGGGGTTAACAAGCAGGTGTTAGACCTTACCATTGTGTACAAAAATAATAGTTTGCAGTACCATTTAACCGGAACCGACTTTTACGAAACGGTAACCGACAAAACCTTGTTGAATTCCCGCCAGTTATGGGAACAGGAATATATTTCGGAGAACAATGCCGTGTATCGTAGTGCCTATTTGGCGTATAAATTGTTTACCAGCATTCCTTCCGAAGTCTTGGAAAACGCTACTTCCGAAGAATTGTTAAAGATAGTGCAGGAAGAGAGCAGCAGTAATTATTCCGAAGGGTATATCAAAGGCGTGCACGATGTTGATGCAGCCGCTATTTTGGAAACCTTGGTGAAAAAGCATGCCAAATTGGGCTTGTTAAGCTTTGATCCGCAGGTGAGAGCCGCTGCACAATTCTTTTGGCATAGTTTAGATACCGAAGTACAACAGAATTATGACGAATTACTCAAAGCTTCGGGCGCTGTACTCAGCATTTTTCCGGAGTCTAGAGAGTATGAGTTCTTATTGTTAGAGCTTACAGATTATATAGCTGATTTTTCGGTGGAATCTGGTTTGTTTGCTGAAGAACTCAGCGCTGAGGTGGCTACGTATTTGTTTGACGAACTCAAAACTGATGCTACGTTTATGGTCAGTGGCGATGCTTTGAAGCTAAAAGAAGATTTTCTAAAAGCTTTACAAAGCAAACAGGCCGACCTTCAGTTTAGAAACAGTTATGAGAAGCTCAGCAACTTTGAAGCGCAGGTACGTTTGGTGCGCCAATGGGTAACTTCCTTCATCAAATCGCATCAAAATGAATATGATGTGGCGTATGCTGATGAGGTGGTGTGTACTTTGTTGTTTGATACCAAAGCGGTACAGAAAAACACCTATGCGCCAGCCACTACGGTGATAGAAGGACTGAAGGGAGACCATGCCAGCATTAACGATGGTGTGTATGCGTTCAATTACCATGCGTTCACGCGTTTGTTGGCTACGTATGTGGCCGAAACAGTGCCGGCATTTCAGGAATTTAAAAAGGCAAAACACGAAGTCACCGAAACTTTGAAAGCCGAACTGAAATTACAAGAGTTAAAACCTAGAGTATTGACGTCTTTTGTGCGTAACAAGCTCATAGACCAGGTATACTTGCCGTTGTTTGGCGATAATTTGGCCAAACAATTGGGTACGGTGGGCGATAACAAACGTACCGACCGTATGGGAATGCTCTTATTACTGTCGCCACCCGGATACGGAAAAACAACCTTGATGGAATACATGGCCAACCGTTTGGGCTTGGTGTTTATGAAGATTAACGGACCCGCTATTGGTCATGAAGTAACCTCGGTAGACCCGGCATCGGCTACTAATTCTGCGGCACGCGAAGAGTTAAAGAAACTCAACCTTGCTTTAGAGATGGGCAACAATGTAATGCTGTATTTAGATGATATTCAGCATTGCAATCCGGAGTTTTTACAGAAGTTTATTTCGCTTTCCGATGGTACCCGTCGTATAGAAGGGGTGTACAAAGAGAAACCCAAAACCTACGACCTGCGTGGGAAGAAGTTTTGTGTAATTATGGCCGGAAACCCGTATACCGAAAGCGGTGAAAAGTTCCGTATACCCGATATGTTGGCCAACCGTGCCGATATTTACAATCTGGGTGACATTATTGGCGATACCGCACATTTGTTTAAACTTAGTTTGATAGAGAATGCGTTGACATCGAACCCGGTGTTGCAGCAATTGAGCAGTAAGTATTTTGACGATGTGTACAAATTGCTAGATAAGGTAGAAAACAAAAATCTGGAGGTGCAACTAGAGGGCAACCACACCACGCAAGAGATAGAAGAGTACGTAGCGGTGATAGAAAAGGTGGTTACCATACGCAATACGGTGTTAAAGGTGAACGAAACCTATATAAAATCGGCTGCGATGGAAGACGAATACCGTACCGAACCTTCGTTTAAACTGCAAGGCTCGTATAGAGATATGAACAAACTGGTAAGCAAGGTAGTACCTATTATGAATGAGGCCGAATTGCAGCGCCTGTTGCTATCGCATTACGAGAGTGAGTCGCAAACCTTAACCTCGGCTGCCGAAGCCAACCTGTTAAAGTACAAAGAACTCATAGGTGAGCTCAATACCACCGAGCAAGACCGTTGGGACAGTATTAAAGTAACGTTTCAGAAAAACAACAAGCTCAAAGGCTTTGGAAACCAAAACGAAATGGCACAAGTACTTACCCAAATGATGGCTTTTACCGATAATCTGGAAGGCATTAAAAAAGTATTAGAACAAGGACTCAAAAACGAGTAACCTACTATACACAAAACCCCTTTGCTATAACTAGTAAAGGGGTTTTTTATGGTTTGTTATTACTTATATTTCTACGGTTATGAAGTATTTGCTATCTTTTCACAGCATTTTTTAGGAATACTATTTCATAACTAACACTTACTAACGCTAGGCTAGATAAAAGAATGTGTAGAAGTTTTGTAAATGGATTCTTGATTAAAAATACATTATGGTAACTCATGTGCATTTTCATAATCTTCTTGTGTAATGGTAAATTCATAGGTATGCCCTTCTGTATTGATGAATTTTTCTGAAGTAGTCCAGGGCCAATTTTCATTTCCAAAACCTAAGGATTCATCTCCGCCAATGCTAGTGATGTATCCTTTTCCATTAGGAAATACAAATTGTATAGAATCTATACCGCATATACCATAACCAGCAAAACCAATATCTTCATATAAACATTCCTGACCTTTTTCTCCGGCTTGTAAAGAAGTAGTATTTATATCTGTACTATTTTCATAGGTAATAACTTCTAAAACTTCGGAACTATTATTTTTAATAAATAATCTATAATATTCATATTTACCTTTTTGAGAACAAGAAGAAAGTACTCCTAAAAGAAGTAAATAAAAGATTGGTAGTATACTTTTTAATCGCATATGTTATACATGTATTGGTTAAATAATTCATTTATGGCAGCATCATCATTTCCATTAATATTCATTATACGTTTTTTCCATCCGTCAATACCTCTTGAGATATTGAGTGCTGATTGAATTTGAGATAGAGTATAACCAGAAACATTATCAATAGGTTGTACTCCACTCCAAAATCCTGGTGTATTTTGGTTAAGGTTATCTATTAAATCTACTACAATTGGAGTATACTCGTCAATATCAGCAATAGTTAGAGTTTGTAAACGGTCATTATGGTTTGTTAACCCAGCATTGAATAAATTAGCGTTATTTTGAGCTTGAGTAGAAACATAATTATTAGAAAGTTGATTGTATCTGTCATTTGTTAAAATAGTTTCTGCGCCTTCTGCCCAGCTTTCTGCCATAGGTCCTATTCGTTCACATGATGGCCAATTAGCAAAGAAATTTCGATCTAGTCTATAATGACTAGCATGTGTCATTTCATGAACTACAGTTCCATATATTCTATCACTACCAGCATATGTGCCTTGACTTTTTCTTCCAACTCGTATTTCTGAATAAAATGATAAAAGAGGAATAAATGGTATTTGTCCATTAGGGTTTATATCTAAATGATTGGATTGCCCTATTGTATTATTGAATTTAGCACTTATTCGTAACCAACTTTGATTTGGTTTTTTTAACCCAAATGTATTGACTGCTCTAGAATAATAATCATATGCTGCATTATGAACTAATGCATAAAAATGACTTCTAACCCCTGTATTATTAAAATCCTGATACCAACATTTTCTTTTATACTTACGATGACCTCTATGTCTTGCATCCCAAAATATTGTACCTGCTTTCACTTTAAAACGTTTATCTGAATTTCTAAAGTAAACAGCGTATTTCACTCTTTTTGTTCTTGTGCTTGATGTTTGAAAATCTCCATTATTATTGGTGTATGCTTTACGTATCACCAACCAACCCCATTTACGTACTTTAACTCTTGCTCCTGCTACACCTATGTTTTGGTTTAGAACATCTTCTCTAACTGTAATTCTACCACAAGGATTCCATTTTCTTCTTCTTCCAAATAGTCTAGATTCTTGTATATTATCTAGCTCATTTGGTTCTAGTTCATAGTTTATTTGTACATCTTTAACTTTTAATCCTAATCTTTTTAAATCATCATATGTTAATTTTTCACTAGGATCATTTAAAAAATATGTATGTTCAAATTTTTCATCTTCTTCTAGATTATCAGATATTTTTAATGCTTCTGTATTAAGATCTTCATAAAAATCAAGAATTTGTTCTTCTGTAGTAGATGGTGAATCTCTAATTTCATCTTCCTTAGTAAAATGGAGATTATCAATTATTGTATATGGAACATTTGTAGGTATTGTATAATTTATAGGTACAACAGAATAGTAAGCTGTAAATGTACTATCAATAGTTCTAGGATCTAAATAAACAGAACCTTCACTTATTACTTCATATTCAAAAGGTTCATCAGATACGGCTAATATAGTATCATTAATGATTTTATTATATTGAATACTATCTTGAGGTTGAAATTTTACATATAAATGTGTTCTATTTATATTGTAATATCCATTTGGGTGTTTTATAGCAGTAGGGTTTTTTAAAAGGTTTTTATAAGCATTAGACATATTTTCAGTAGAACAAGGTATTTCTTTTTTATTACCTAGCACAGTAAATTTGCCATCCCCACTTGTCCCTCGAGCAAACTCACTATTATATTGTGATGTGTAAGTGGTTGTATCTTCATAGATATCATCTTGATTACAAGATATTATTAAACCTAATTGTAATAGGAGTAAAATAAAAATAAATTTAAGTTTTTTTATTGTTTTATTTATTAGTTAATAATAAGTTTTACAAATGTAAGTATAAATGTGTTAAATTAACGTTTCTTTAATATTATTATACGTAAAAACTTATTTTACAACGTAGTCTATTGAGGTGAGGTGAGTGAGTTAAATCCTATATATAATTATACAATTTTTACCCTAAAACGTACCAATAAAAAACCGCTGCATACACAAGGCATACAGCGGTTGGGTTGGGTAGGGATTAAGGCGCTACTATGCTGGTAATGGGTGCATAGTATACTTTATCACTCGCGTTGCGGTAGGCTGCCGAAACATAATAGGTAACCCCACTGGTGAGTCCGGTGATTTCTACACTGGTTTGCTTGCTAGAGACTTGTTGCATCTTAGCCGGATCGGTAATCGTAGAATCATCGGTATAGGCAAACACATAAAAGTCGGCTTGTTTTAAATTAGTTACCTGCACTAAAATGCTGCCTTTGGCTTTGCCCACTTGCACCGATACAAATTCCGGGGCGTTTAATGGCTTGCTAGGTTCGGGAGTCTTGGCTAACGGAAACCCGCTGCTTTGTAGTTTGTCTTTATCGCCATAAGCTTGCAGATTTACCATACTGGCTAGTTGGCGCAAAAGGTCTAAAACTTCAGCACGGGCATTGTTTTTAGCAGTAGTATTGGTGCGCGTACCATTAGGACTTAGTGTATTGTACAAATCTAAATAGGTGGCATCGGCCGTAGCTAAATTTGTAAGCATACCTTCCGCCAAAGTAAAATTGGTATTACCGGTAAGGTTGCTAAGAATATGATTCGCAAACGGACTTACTTCGGCATCTTTTAAATAAAAATAACTTATTAATACTTTATAGTTTTTCATCATTTTTAAGTTGTAAAATTGATATTATATGTTGTTTTGATAAAGAGTATAGTGTAGTTGCCAACAGGCAAATACAGCTTAGCCCAAGCCAAATGGTTTTGGTTGAGAGGTCCATGCGTTTGCTACACATAGGCTAGTACATATAGAATCAGCAGTAGTGCTTTTAGCTTATAATTGTCTGTTATAAGCGATCACTTTTTTGGCTAAAGCGATCACTTTTTTGGCTAAAGCGATCACTTTTTTGGCTAAAGCGATCACTTTTTCGGCTAAAGCGATCACTTTTTTGACTAAAGCGATCACTTTTTTGGCTACAGCAATCACTTTTTTGACTAAAGCGATCACTTTTTCGGCTACAGCAATCACTTTTTTGGCTACAGCAATCACTTTTAAGCCTAAAGCACTTCTTTTTTACTGTACTACTACCTATGCTAGCAGTGTGTTGTTACTACGTAGTATTCTTATATATATAGACCAATTTCCCCGTGAAGAAATTGTGATGAAAATACAAAGTGGATGCTGCTATACAATCGTTTTTGCATCCATCTGCATAGCGTTGGGGAGTGGGCTATGTAAGGTTCGTAATGTTAACCTGTCAGTAAGTGTTTGACAGTTAATGTATTATTTTCTCAATATATAACTTTTTTTTATACGATTTACATGGCATTTAAAAAAAAGTAAAAAAATACGTAGGGTGCTAAGGGTAGGGCTAGGGTAGCTCGTGTGGCTTTTAGTGGAACCATCTGTAGACATAGCTACTAACAAAAACCCCTCATATATTACTTACATGAGGGGTTGGTATAGGGTATCCTTGTTAGGATTACGATATTCTTTTAGACATGATCATAACGCTAGGTCCTTGATGAGCAGCCGCTTTTTTGGCTGGTTTGCGTAGTTCTATCAATACGCTATGTTCGTGTACTTCGTTAGGGGTTATTACACACAATTTTTCAATGTTGATAGTGTCATACAACGAACTTTCTGCAATGGCAATGGCTTGCGTAACGTCGGTATCAGACGGTAATGGTAACCAAAGCGATACCTGGCCTAATGGTCTTAGTACGCGGTGTAGCTCGTTTAAATAAACCGATAATGAATTAGGATATGATAAATCCGGATCAAAACTGATTACACGGTGAAAAAAATTGTTGACGTACGGAATTTCTATTCCATCAAAATGATCAAAACAAATTCTTTTCTTTTGTGAAGGTTGTGTATAAGTAGCTTCTATGTCGGTAAGGTCAATAGCATCATTTTCCAATCCAAAATATCCTGATGAAGGATGTTCCAAAACCATGTTTACGGCAGGGTATTTGGCAAAATAAGGTTGTAGCACGCGTTCTTTAGGTGCTAAGGCAATCGCCGTTTCTAATTGTTCCTGCAAGGCTGCCCAGGTAATTTGTTGATAAGCGGTAGCAGGGGGAATTACTGTTGTCATTAAAATAATTTAAACTTTTTAAATGGTTATATGAGTTGTTGGATTGGTTTTGTGAATAGTGAACGTTTTAGAAAACGTTATATTGTTTAAAGTTTTGCGGGCGCAAAAATATAAAAAGATCCCTTTAGTTTGAAGTTAACTATTTGTTATAGCCAAAAATTTGCTGTATAAAGTGGTAGTGTTATGTGAATCAAATTGTTAAAAAGGTATTTTATTGCTAAAGGAATGCCCGAAAGCCTGTAAAAAACCTAGTGTAAATAAAACGTTACATAACAAAAAACGCTAGCCAAGCATTTTTGATGCGTATTTTTTGCAAGCACATAACAGCTATTGGATGGCTGCTGTTTTTTGAAGTTCTTGTTGTTTCTTATGAATGGCTGCTACCTATGCTGGGGACTATTGTTAGATGTTGTAGGGTTGGTTTCCTATAAGCGTGGTACTAGTTGGTGGATGTTCTTGAAAAGAAAAGCTTTATTTTTATAAAAAGAGAAAGCAGCGCTACAAAGTAGGTATAGCGCCGCTTTAAAAACAAATTACTCACTCCACGTGGTAATGTCTTAGGGCATGTTCTTGTTGCCTGTGACTGCTAAAGCTAGAGACTCTTTTTAGGTAGCCAATAATGCGAGTAGCATGGTCTATGTCTTTAGATTCGCAACTAGGGCAGCGGTGCAAGGTACGTTTGTCTATGGTGCCACAGGTGTTGCAAATGGTGATTTTTACGTTGAAACAAAAATAGTTGCATCCGGCTTTGGCAGCAGCGGTGATGAGTTTTAAAAATCCGTGGGCATTGGGGTAGGCTTCGAGGTTTAAATGCAAGGCCGATCCGCCATCTAAATAGGCAATCATGTCTTTGCCGTGCAAAAACATTTTGTCGAGGATGTTTAGTTCTTCATTTTCTACTGGATAGAAGTACGAATTGTAACAGTCTCGTTGCACTTGGTAACCGTCTTCTTTATCCCAACGGGCATTTTTAACGCCTAGGTTTTCCGCCGGAACAAATTCAGTATTGAATAAATATCCATAAGTAGCTTTGGCTTCTTTATTGGCGTTGTAGATTTTCTGTAACTGATGGCGCACAAAATCTTTATAATCCGGATTATTAGTAGCGGCAATGCCTAGGCTTTCGGCAGCTTCTACCATTCCGTTAACACCAATGGTTAGAAACTGTTTGTCTAAATGAATAAATCCGGCATCGTAGACAGGGAGCATTCCAGCATTTTTGTAAGATTCTATTAGTTTTCTATACGCTACTTGGTATTTATGAATCTTTTTAACCTCTACGCCCAAGTCTTTTCCTTGTTGTAGCATTCGGTTTACATTCATGGTAATCACGTTGATAGAACCTGTAGCCACGCCACCAGCTCCTAAGGAATAACTAAAGGTGTTGTCGGCAATTTCATTACGCAATCTACAGCAAGACGCCAAACTATCGGCACTTTCTGATTGATAAATGAAGAACGAATTACCTTCGCTAAGTTCTTTGGCACAAAACTGCGCAAAATGGGTGTCGGCAGGTTGTCCCTCTTTAATCAGCATGGCCGCTGTGACTACCGGAAAGGTGAGGAGTGCTTTGTTTCGTTCGGCATTGAACCACTCCATAAAGAAGCGTTGCAAAGCAGCCAGACTTTCCCAGTTAGGTCGGGTTCCGTTCGGGAACACAAAATCTTGAAACATGCTTTCAAAATAGAAACTATCATAAATAGAGATGTTCCAAAAAACCGATTGGTAGCCACGGGCCGCTGCTGGTTGGTTAATGGCATACACTACGTGTTGCAAATGGTTTGCTATGGTGGTAGTATTGGTGGTTAAGTAGGCATCACCATAGTCTTTTCGGGCAAAAAAGTCAAAATATAATAAAAACTCAACCGTTGCTAAGGCTCCGGCAAATTGTGAGCTTACAGCAAACACCAAATTGACAAACTCTCCGCAAAAGCTTTCCAAATGTTGCGGTGCTTTGCTTTCGCCTCCAATTTTGGTGAGTCCGTCTAACAAAAACGGATACATGCTAATAGAAACGCAGTAGGGTTTTAAAGAGGTTTCGTCATGTATGTAGATTTCGTGGTTTTCTATTTGTCGCAAGTATTCCTGAGCCAGTTCACTGCCAAACAATTCGGCAATTTTGTTGTGTACCAATTGTCGGTTTACTTGTATGTTAATGTCTTTGTTCAACTCGGCCTCCATCGTGGCAATGTTCTTCGAGGTAACATTGGCGTTGGCGTCTACGCTAGAGCCATCGGCAGCGTTGTTGGCTTGTAAATACTGTTCAATAAACGCAATCTTTTTATTGACTTGTTCGGTGCTTAATCTTATCATGAGCAATGAATAAATGATTTAACTTTTTTCCTGTGGAAACTTCAATAAATTGTTGATTGGTTTTGGTATTGTTAAGTCCGCCCAGGTTTGGTATCCATGGACCAAGCTTTACGTAGGTAAGTTGTTGTAATATCATTGGGGCTACGGAGTTTTCTCCGGTATATAAACAGGTAGCATAGCCTAGTTGGCGTGCTTCTTTTAAATAATTGATAAGCGTTTCGGGGTGCCATTCGCCTCCCATAAAGAGTATACAACTGGCAAAACCCTGGTATTGTTGTAAAAGTTTTTGATAGTGGGGCGCAGTTAATAGTTTTCCGGATCCTGCTTTCCAGGTATGTGGCGAATGGCAGCCCATACAGCGTAACGGACAGCCCGTAATACTGAAACACAGACTGATTTCGCCCGGAACTTCTTGATGAACAACATCTATATGTGCATACCGCATTGGCATAACGCTACTTTTGCTTTTTGAAACCTTATTGACCGCAAGCCATGCATTATCCCGAAACATGAATTGCTACTGTAATAAGGCAGGTCTTCTGACTTGCATAAGCTTTGGCGTCTTCCCACCCTTATTAAAAGGATAGTGACAACAGTAGAGGCCAAGCTTTGTGATAGCTTACAGCTGCGGGAACAGTTTGGGAGTTACACCCAATTCCCTTTTCATTTAACACCCCCGAAAAGAGCTGTTAAAACCTTACTACAGCTTAAAGATACAAACTAAAAAAGCCGGGGCGTTTCTAATAGGGATGGAGTTATAAACCGAGTTGTAAACAGTAGCGTCAATTTCTTTGGCCACAAAGAGTTATCCCTTTTCCAGAAAACGAGTCAATGATTTTTGTTAGATTTCAGGAGTAGTGAGGTGTTTTTTATAAAAGTATGGGTTAAGCTTGCTATTCAATCAGCACTTTAAAAGTCTTAGTGGTGGTAGCAGTAGTGATCTGCACTATATAAGTTTGTGGTGCCAATGGTAGATCAAAAGGTTGAATGCCTTCTGGAATCCTGATATCCTTATAAACAAATTGTCCTTGCAGGTTGTACACCTGTATCGTTGCCGGAGTGGGAGATTTGACAAAAAAATGCCCGTTAGAAGGGTTTGGATATAGTTGAATGGAAGTGCTTTCTGCAAAAGAATCCAAGGCCAACACAGTATTGTTCAGTTGATACGAGAGATCGTAAGACCAAATAATATCTGGTAACGTGTCATTATTAAGATCTGCTGTAGTTACTTCCGAAATAAGATCTTCGGTATCTTGTACAGTGGTGGTTGTAAAATTACCATCGCCGTCGTTTGTAAACAAAACCACATCAAATTCTTCAGAAATGATGATGTCTATAGCGCCATCATTGTTAAAATCTGCAATTTCTCCATTGTAGATTTGAACACCACTATCACTAACAATTTGAGAAGTAGTAAAGTTATTGTTGCCATCATTGGCATACCATTTTACACCATCGTTGATATGATCTGCAATAATAAGATCGGTATCACCATCGCCATCAACATCGGCGCCACGAATCAAAAAAGAATCGGACTGGTTGATACTGCTGTTAGAAAGGGTAGGGTTGTAAGTAATGGTGCCTTCATTATTTTTGTAGACAGAAGTGTTGCTTCCGCCGGTTATAATATCCAGGTAACCATCAGCATCAATATCGGTAGTGGTTACTTCTATAAAATCTTCTATCATTGGATGTGAAATTGCTTCCATAGTAAAATTAGCATTGCCATCATTGTAAAGTACTTTGATAGTATCTCCTGCCACAGCAATAATATCTAGGTCATTATCATTATCTATATCTGCCGTAGTAATATCACTATCAAAAAAGAACCAGGTATCCAAGACGGTTTCGGTAAAACTAAGATTGTTATTGATGAATATTTTTAGTTCGTTATTAGCATCGCCTATAGACACTACATCTTCCCAGCCATCGTTGTTAAAATCTCCTACGGCTATTTGTGTATAAATGGTAAAACCTGCATCTAAAGAGGTTTCAGGGCCAAAATTCCCTTCGCCATCATTAAGGTAATAGGTGATAACATCACTACTTATTTTCTTTACTACCAAAAGATCCATAAAGGAATCATTGTTGAGATCTGCTGGTTTAATGTGGGTAACTAAGTGACTATCTTCTTCAACAGTTACAGGTGCGCTGAATTGTGCGTAGCCTTGGCAAAGAAAGCCAAAAAGGAATAGGGGTAGAATTTTTTTCATGATGATATATAACGTTTGGATGATTGATTTATAGGATAAAAATAATAGATTTCTTACGAATTTAATAGTGGTAAACGTTAGAAAAATTTTATACGAGTTAATTTTGACACAAATGGTAGATGGTTTGACCTAAATTGAAAAGTTGTTTTGTATTGAAGCATAAATAGGAAAATAAGGATTCGGCAAATTTTATAAGGTTATTTTTTTTCAATTGAGTATAAAAAACAGTACTTTCAGTTTTTTAAACTAACCTACAAAACAGCCATGAACCGAACGAAATTCTGTGAACTTTGCGAACTTCAAAAAATGGATTTCCACAAAGGCTCACGATGCGGAGTCACCGATGCATTACCTACTTTTACAGGCAACTGTCCTAAAATTGTTTTGCAAGATAAATTTCAGAATAAATTAAAGGAAGTAAATGTTCAGTATACCAAAGAATCAAACTTTGCGCCCTATGCGTATACCTATTTTTTCATCTTTGTAGCCGTAGGTTTAGCGATAATTCTTGGTGGAGTATATATGATGGTCTATTTATGGGATCATGCCATTATCTCAACAGGACCTATTTCTGTGATGGTAATTGGCGCCATTCCTTTAGGTATGGCATTTGCGGTGTACAATGGCCACAGAACCCGTATGAAGATTAACAAAAGAAAGAAACAGTTGGTAGACGAGGTTTTAAAAGAATATCGGATTACCTATGATTACACCGTTAAATTTGGGAAGAAGATTCATGGCGATGAAGAGGTTTTTGTGGACTTTCAATTACAAGGCGGTAACGGCATTACATTTCCCAAGAAGATCAAAGAATCCTATTTTTTAAAGAAAGAAGCGCACGTTCCATTATACAATTAGAAATTGATATGAAATTCACCGCAGCCATTTTTATTTTGAAGGATGCTTTAGAAATAGAGTTCTTACTTTTTGAACAGTATGGTCTTCAATAAAACGAATGGTATCTAAATCTTTGTTTCTAAAATGAAGCTCCCACGGATAAAATTCTCCATAAGGAAGGATACTGTCTCTATGTTTTTGATAGCAGATTGTTACGCTGTCTTTTTGTGCAGTGCTTATGGTTTGTAAAGAATCATTTATATAGACCTTGAAACTATGGAAATATGTTACTTTCCAATGTTTGTTGGCATTTGGATGGTAGCCTATTTGTTCAAGTGGAGAATGGTCAAGAAGAAGCACGTAATGATCCATATTGTAATGATGAACCGCAATTTCTATAGCTTCTTTTTGCTGTAGAAGTTCGTTATGCTCATTAAGATATATATCCAGAAGTGTTTTGGTTTTGAGATTTAGTGTTGTAGTAGCATAAGTAGTATTGTAATGATTACAAGAAGAATTTGTAGAACAGCTGATTAATACCAAACAAATAATTAGATAATTTAATATGGAGAAGCGATACATACCTATATTATCGAGTAAAATAGTCAGTCAAACGGTTCACAACCTTATCTACACTATTTGTTAGGTGATTGAAGTATTTGTCAATAGCTATGTATTGAATTACTGAGATTGATTGTTTGATCACGTTCATGCATTAAAAGTAATGAAAATATGTATATTTCTTTATACAGTTAAGGTTGTCCACACTCATTTTTTTCTTACCTTGAATTCAAACTTTCCAGGTGTGGTTTTAGGTCACGCATAGTCTTTAATTTTTAACTTTTCTACTTGAGATGTCCCGTAGATACCCCGTGTATCTCCCGTATATGTCCCGTGTTTTAAATAATGGGCAACCCATCCGCTACCGAACCGCAATACATGGGACGCCATGGCCAAAAGTAGCTAAGCCCAATGATAGCAAGTGGTGGGAGCATTACAAATTGTTTTGGTAGCCAAATAAAGCTAAAGAGAGTATCAAGAAGTGAAAGAACAAACCTTCGGAAAGAATCCCAATCAGCATGAAGACGAAGCAGAGAATTAATAACTGTTGGGAATGTAAAAATCACAGTGCATAATAGGAATGGTGTTATGTAAATAAATTCGCCAATGTTCATATGTTTTTTTGTATTTTAGAAGACTACTAAACCTAATTCTATGCAAAAAGGAATCATTTTATCCGTCCTAAGCCTTACATTTGCGGCTTCGTGTACAACAAAAAATTCTACAACACCTATGAAGGATATACAAGCTCCTGTAGCAAAAAAGATTCCTGAAACTTTAGAAATTCACAACGATCAACGTATAGATAATTATTTCTGGATGCGTCTTTCAGACGAGCAAAAAGCAGCTGAAACACCCGATGCACAAACACAAGATGTGTTAGATTATCTGAATGCTGAAAATGATTATACAGATAGCATTACTGCGCATACCAAGGATTTTCAGAAAGACTTGTTCGAGGAAATGAAAGGGCGTATCAAAGAAGCAGACGAATCGGTTCCTTATAAGTTCAACGGCTATTGGTATGTGACCAAATACGAGGAAGGCAAAGATTATCCTATTTACACCCGTAGAAAGGAAAGCATGGATGCTGAAGAAGAAATTTTGTTTGATTGTAACGAAATGGCCGAAGGGCATGCGTATTTCCGTTTGAGTGGTATCAATATCAGTCCGGATAACAAATATGCAGCGTTTGGAATTGATACGGTGAGTAGACGTATTTATACTATTCAAATTAAGAATTTAGAAACAGGCGAAGTATTGCCATATAAGATTGAAAATACCACAGGTGGAAGCACTTGGGCCAATGATAATAAAACCTTATTCTTTACTCGTAAAGACGCACAAACTTTACGCTCTAATCAGATCTTTAAATACAAATTAGGGGAAGACCCAACAAAGGCGGAATTGATTTTTGAAGAGACTGATGAAACTTATTACGCTTTTGTGTACAAGACCAAATCGAAGAAGTTTTTAGTGATTGGTTCTACAAGTACCATGACTTCAGAATATCAAATTTTAGACGCGAATAATCCAGATGGCGAGTTTAAGATTTTCCAACCGAGAACCCGAGGTATGGAATATAGCATTTCGCACTATGATGATACCTTCTATGTAGTGACCAATGCAGATGGCGCAACCAACTTCAAACTGATGAAAACTCCGGATACCGCTACCGAAAAGGATAACTGGGTAGAGGTAATTCCGCATCGCGAAGATACCATGTTGGAAGATATTGATATTTTCAAAGACTTTCTTGTGGTAAGCGAGCGCACCAATGGCTTGAACCGTATTCACATTCAACGTTGGGATGAAACTGCAGCGTATTATTTACCGTTTGATAACGAAACGTATACCGCATATACGACCACCAATATTGAGTTTGATACGCAAACATTACGCTATGCCTACAACTCATTGACCACTCCAAGTTCGGTAATCGACTTTGATATGGTGACCAAAGAAAAGACGGTTAAAAAAGAACAGGAAGTACTAGGAGGGAAGTTTGATAAAGAAAATTATGCTTCGGAAAGAGTATGGGCTACAGCCGAAGATGGTACGCAAATCCCTATTTCGTTAGTCTACAAAAAGGGAATCAAAAAAGATGGTAGCACACCGTTACTACTATACGGATATGGTTCGTATGGTTCTACGATTGACCCTTATTTTTCTACCGTGCGTTTGAGCTTGTTAGACCGTGGATTTATCTACGCCATTGCACACATTAGAGGAGGAGAATACTTAGGACGTCAATGGTACGAAAACGGAAAATTGTTAACCAAGAAAAATACGTTTACCGACTTTATAGACTGCGGAAAATATTTAGCCGAACAACACTATTCGTCTCCAGCACATATGTACGCCATGGGAGGTTCAGCCGGTGGATTGTTGGTAGGAGCAGTGATCAATATGGCTCCCGATTTGTTCAATGGAGTTATCGCAGCCGTGCCGTTTGTAGATGTAGTTTCAACTATGTTGGATGAATCGATTCCATTAACTACCGGAGAATTTGACGAATGGGGAAATCCAAAAGATGAGGAATATTATCACTACATCAAATCGTATTCTCCGTATGATAATGTAGAGGCAAAAGCCTATCCTAATTTATTAGTGACTACTGGGTATCATGATTCACAGGTGCAATACTGGGAACCGGCTAAGTGGGTTGCTAAGTTAAGAGAGTTAAAAACAGACGACCATATTTTGTTGTTAAGAACTAACATGGAAGTCGGTCATGGCGGGGCTTCCGGACGTTTTGAAGCACTCAAAGAAGTAGCCGAAGAATATGCCTTCTTATTAGATTTGGAAGGAATATCAGAATAATTTAAAAAATATTAATTACATTTGCCTGTTGTGTGGTTTTAAAAAATGATGAAAATTTAAAACAACATCCCTAACAAATACAATATGGAACATAAGATAGATGCTTATAACAACGTATTAGAGCTGGTAGGAAACACTCCTTTAATCAAACTTAGCAAACTCGCTTCAGAAATTCCAGGTAACTTCTATGCTAAGGTTGAGGCTTTTAATCCGGGGCACTCTTCAAAAGACAGAATAGCACTTCATATTATTGAAGATGCTGAAAGAAAAGGAATTCTTAAACCGGGAGATACTATTATAGAAACTACTTCAGGAAACACAGGTTTTAGTGTAGCCATGGTAAGTATCATTAAAGGGTACGACTGTATTTTAGCAGTAAGCTCTAAATCTTCTCCTGATAAAATAGACATGCTAAGAGCTATGGGCGCTAAAGTATATGTTTGTCCTGCAAACGTAAGCGCAGACGATCCAAGATCGTACTACCAGGTAGCGAAAAGAATGCATGAAGAATTGAAAGGTTCTGTGTACATCAATCAATATTTTAATGATTTGAACTTAGATGCACATTACCAATCTACAGGTCCTGAGATTTGGAATCAAACTAAAGGGCAAATCACGCACTTAATTGCTTGTAGTGGAACAGGAGGAACTATCTCTGGTACTGCTAAATATTTGAAAGAGCAAAACAAAGATGTAAAAGTGATTGGAGTAGATGCGTATGGTTCTGTATTGAAAAAGTACCACGAAACACGCGAGTTTGACAGAGGCGAAATTTACCCATACCGTATTGAAGGTTTAGGTAAAAACTTAATTCCTACAGCAACTGATTTTGATGTAATAGATAAATTTATCAAAGTTACTGATGAAGAAAGTGCACATACTGCAAGAGAAATTTCGAAAACAGAAGGACTTTTTGTAGGATATACTTCAGGAGCTGCTTTCCAAGCTATTAAACAATTAGCAGAAGAAGGAGAGTTTGATGAAAATAGTGTAGTAGTAGCTATTTTTCCAGATCATGGTTCTCGTTACATGAGTAAAGTGTACAGTGATAAGTGGATGGCAGATCAAGGTTTCTTTGATAGCAAAAACATCGAAGAAGAACAAAAAATAGAATACATTAAGTAATCAACCGATTACGAAAAGATATGAAAAAGCAACCTATATAGGTTGCTTTTCTTTTTAGTGAAAAAATGTATCTTTAGCGTATGAGCCAGACCTATATTTCTTTAGAAACTGAAAGATTGTTGTTAACGCCTTCTTCTCTAGACGATGCAGCATTTATGCTTACGTTGTTAAACACGCCTAAATATATTCAGTTTATTGCAGACAGAAATGTACGTACCTTAGACGATGCAGCAGCATATGTAAGAAACAGAATGCTTCCACAACTAGAGAAATTAGGGTTTTCAAACTTCACGGTAAGTCTTAAAGAAGATGGAACCAAAATAGGCAGTTGTGGCTTATATGAGCGCGAAGGTTTGGAGATTCGCGATATAGGATTTGCATTTCTACCGGAGTATGAAGGAAAAGGCTATGCGTATGAGGCGGCTAATGCCGTAAAAAAAGCTGCTTTTGAAACCTTTCATCAACGAGCTATCTGTGCAATAACGACAAGAGAAAACAAGAGCTCCCAAAAACTCATAGAACGATTAGGATTAACATTTCAGAAGATTGTTCGTATCCCAAATGATCCGGAAGACTTGTTGTATTATGAGTTTACAGCCGCAGATTACCGTTAAGTATTGACTTTAAAACTACCTGTAGCAGCATCAAAAACGATGAGGTCTTCAGGGAATAGTTTTGCAAAACTACCCTCCGTGATCAAGTTACAAGGTTGATCTATCACAAAATCATCTGCTGTGAGCACCATCATTTGATCACATAGTTGAATAGCCAATGTAACCTCGTGTGTAGAGAACAAAATAGTTTTTTGAGTCGTATGAGCTACTTCTTTAAGCAATTTCATAATATAGGCTTTGTGGTAAACGTCTAGATGGGTGGTAGGCTCGTCTAGCACAATTATGTCAGTATCTTGTGCTAAAGCTCTTCCTAACAGCACTTTCTGTAATTGACCATCACTTAGTTCAGTACATTTTCGTGTTGCTAAAGACTCTAGTCGGAGTAATTGCAATACTTCTTTTACTTTTGCTTTGTCCGCAGTGCTAAGTGTTCCTATCCAATTGGTATAAGGTTGTCTTCCTAAAGCAATAATCTCTGCAACGGTAAGGTTACTGGGCGGAATACTCTCGGTAAAAACAATGCTCAATACTTTAGAAAGCGCTGTAGCATCGTAGGTATGAATAGATTTTTGCTGAATATTGATGGTTCCTTGTAGGGGTTTAAGCGTGCCACAAATGGTTTTCAATAAGGTAGATTTTCCAATCCCATTAGGTCCTACTAAGGCTATGAGATTTCCTTTTGCCAGTTGAAAATTGATGTTTTTCGCAAGCGTAGTCTTTTCCTTTTTATGCAGGTAACCAATGGAAAGATTGGTAGCTTTCATGGTGATTTCATTCGCCTCCATTACAAAACAATTTTACGTTTACGCATTAATAGCCAAATAACAACGGGAGCCCCTACAATAGAAGTGATGGCGTTGATAGGTAAAGTAAGTTCACTACCCGGCAATTGCGCAATGCTATCACAACACAATACAATAATAGCTCCCACCAATGCTGTAGCAGGAATAAGTATGCGATGATCTGCCGATTTAAAAATGAGCCGGGTAATATGCGGAACGGCCAATCCAATGAAGGCAATAGGCCCGGCAAAAGCAGTAATGCTACCAGCTAATAAACTAGTTGCAAGCATCACTAACAGTCGAATATTTTTGATAGCAACTCCCATACTTTTAGCGTATTGCTCACCCAATAGCAAAGCATTAAGACCTTTGATACAAAATACAGCCATTAACAGCCCCATCAAAATGATCAAAGCAAAAAGACTAACTTGTGTCCAGCTAAGATCGCCAAGACTTCCTAAACTCCAAAAGACATATTGCTGAAGTTTCTCCATACTTGCAAAAAAGGATAGAATGTTCACTACCGCAGCGGTGATACTGCCAAACATCAATCCTATGATCAAAATAGCCATGGTATCTCTAATGTTTCTGGCTGCTATTAAAATAGCAACTAAAACAAGAAAACTCCCTAAACTAGCTGCAATAGCCAAAGAAACCGTAGCATTTAAAAAAGAAAAACCAATCAAAGAACTGCCCATCACTAAAAGTGCTACTCCTAAACTAGCTCCAGAACTAATACCAAGTACAAAAGGTCCGGCTAGTGGATTTCTAAAAAGTGTTTGCATTAGTAGTCCTGAAATAGACAAACCAAAGCCAACCAAAATAGCCGTGATGGCTTTGGGTAAACGATAATGAATAATAATATGTTCCCACGTTTTTTTGGAAGCATCTTGTCCTAAGAGAATATGACCTATATCACTCAACGGAATCTTTACAGAGCCAAGACTAATATTAACTAACAAAGCAGCCATGAGTCCCGTAACTAGTAAAATGAAGATGATTTTGTATGATGTTTTTGGATGCAATGGTTATTCTAATGGTTTAAAAAAGAAAGGTTCATATTCTGGTGTTATTTCAGGGTGCAAAATATGAATAATATCTTTTAAAACGATATCCGGACGGTTAGGAGCTAATTCATAATATAACAAACCGCCTGTGCTACCTTTGGTATTGCTGTAAGTGTAGACTTTGTGTTTTTGATAGGCTTCAAAATCAGTATAAGCACTGTTCGTGCTACTCATTTGCTCGTACGAAGTAAATTGTCCAGGTCCCAACCAAATATCGGCTTGCTGCGCTTTGTCGTATACGTTTTCAAAACTAAGTGCTAAACTTCCGGTATCTTCATTAGTCGCCCAAAGATAAGCACCATTAGCATCGGTAATAAATTGTGCCATCCAACTTTGTCCGCCTGGTAAATACCAAACATCTTTAAACATTGCACCACTCAAAACAGTAGGTTGCTCTGCAGTTTGGGTAGCTAAATCTTTGGCTGAGTTGTAGCTTTTCTCTATGGTTTTAAAAATACTATCAGCTTCTTTTTCTTTTCCAAAAAATGGAGCAAAAAATTTGATCCATTCTGCCTTCCCTAAGGGTGTTTGTTCTGTCCAATCACCATTATAAACCACAGGTATTCCAGATCTTTCGAGAGTTTGATATGCTTTGTTCTGACCATTGATACTAAATCCGAAAATAACCTCTGGAGCAATGTCTAAAAGTAATTCAGTATTAATGTTTTCATTCATCCCAACATCTGTAATCTTTCCAGATTCAATGCGTTGTCTAGTGCGTTCCGAAGAAATATACTGAGTATCAGGAAAAGCAACAAGTGTTTCGGTAGCGTTCAGTGCTTCCAAAGCAGGAATGTGGGTAGTAGAAGTAGCCATAGTAGTAGTTACAGGAACTTCTATAACCGCATTATAGGTATCTTTTTGAATGTTACTACCTTTTGGAACTAAAGCATATACATACGGTTGTTGTGCCTCTGGCCATGGACTGGTAACAGTAATTAAAGTGATATTCTCTTTTTTTTCAATGTGAAAACCTTTCGCATATGAAAGTGAAGTATCGGGCTGGGTTACTGTTTCAGTAGCTTTCGGTGTGGTGTTACAACTGCTAATAAAAAGTGCGATGACCACCAAAAAAAGGAATTGATTTTTTTTCATGCAGTAAAGGTAAAAAAAACAAAAACTAACAAATGTCATTTTTAACTATAACGTTTTCGTTTACTTTTAAATAAAATTTAATGGTTATGCTAAGCGACGAAAAATACATTATGGTAACCGTGCTATTTTATATTATACTGCTTTTTTTTATTTTCTTAATCATGAAAATTACTGATAAAGAAGCGCACTAAATAGTAAGTGTTCATAGGTACACAATACAGATATATTGTGTACCTTTGCCGAGAATTCGGGTTCTGAAGAAACCACAATTCAGGTTCACAGATTAAAAGGGAATTCGGTGTAATACCGAAGCTGTTCCCGCAACTGTAAGCGACGTTTTATTGATTGAAACGGTGTTTGTAACTACTTTGCCACTGGAGTTTTTCCGGGAAGGTAACAAACATACGCAAGCCAGGAGACCTGCCCGCATTCTGAAAATAGTAATTAGCCTTCGGGATAAAGGTTATAGGTTTATGAAGCAATTTTATCTTTTCATTAGTTTTATTTCGTGCTTAGCTTGTAAATTACAAGCACAGGATACTATTCCTTTGGCTGAAGTAGAAGTTTCGGACACACAATTAAAACGGTTTTCCGATACGCAACAAACTATAGAACTGTCTGATAGTATCAGTATCAAAAATCAAGCTTCGCTTACATCTTTATTAAACTTCAACTCATTTATCTATTTTAAGCAAAATGGGCTAGGAATGGTTTCTTCTCCATCTTTTAGAGGAACTACGGCACAACAGACTGCTGTTCTTTGGAACGGAATCAACATCAATTCTCAATTCAATGGGCAAACGGATTTTAATACCATTAATATAAGAAATTTTGATGCGGTAGAAGTGCGCAGTGGAGGAGGAAGTGTGCTGTTTGGGAGTGGTGCTATTGGTGGCTCTATTCACTTAAATGATTATATAAAATTTAGTGAAGGATTTAAAAATACTGCCTTTGTAAAATATGGTAGTTTTAATACGATAGATGGAAGTTATAAAAGTTCATACAGCTCAGAAAAATTGAGTTTGAATATTGCATTGAGCAGAGTGAACTCAGATAATAATTATGAGTATGTAGGTAAAGATAGGAACAATAGTAACGGACAGTTTTATAATCAGTCTGTGTCAGCAAATGTGGGATATAAATTGAATGAAAACAATTTAGTAAAGTTCTTTACTTATATCTATGATGGAGACCGAAATTTTTCGTTAATAGTACCTACTGAGACGCGAACTTCTTATTCGGATTTTAACACCAGAAACATGCTAGAATGGGATGGTTTCTATGGTAAATTCATTTCCAAATTAAAAGTAGCCTATACTACTGAACATTATAAATACTATGCAAATATTTATAATGATTCTTATACTGAAGGGAAAGCAAACTCTGTGATTGGTAAATATGATTTAGCATACCATATATCCGATGGAATACTATTGAATTTTGTTTCAGACATAAATCATACTAATGGAGAAGGAAGTAGTATAGCTCAAAATAAACGTACTATTACTGCATTTAATGTGATGTGGAAACATATATTGTCCAATAAATTTCTATACGAAGTTACATCTAGAAAAGAATTCACACAAAATTATGAAAGTCCGTTTTTATTTAGTCTAGGAGCTAAATACAAATTGCTAAATGACTATGAAATCACATTGAATGGTTCTAAGAATTTTAGAATACCTACCTACAACGATTTGTTTTGGGCTGGGAGTGGAAACCCAGATTTAAACCCGGAAACTTCTTATCAATTAGAGTTTGGAAATCATTTCAAACTTAATAAAGTTGATCTTTCTATTACAGGATATTATAATGATATTACAGATATGATTCGCTGGGTACCGCAAGGTTCTGTTTGGAAACCTGTAAATACCCAACACGTAGCTACCTATGGCATTGAGTCAAAATTGAAATATCAAAAGAAATTTGGAAAACATACGATGACTATCAACGGTACTTACACTTATACCAAAGCTAAAGATTTAGATAGTGAAAAAGAACTTATTTATGTGCCCAATCATAAAGCAACAGGAATGTTACAATATAAGTATAAAAGGTTGCAAGCATACTACCAATATATGTTTGTAGGGAATGTTTATACGGACTCAGATAACAATCCTCTTTACAGTTTAGATGCTTACGGTATAAGTAACACCGGACTTAGTTACCATTTTGGACGTCAAAAGGGTTACCAAATAGGAACGGAAATAAATAATCTTTGGAATGTAAATTATCAAAGCGTTCGAAATAGATTTATGCCGGGTATCAACTACGCAATTTATATGAAACTTAAATTTTAACTATGAAGTATTTTTTTAAATCTTGTTTAGCTTTATTAGCTACAGCTTGTATGTTTACATCTTGTGATGATAACGATGATGATGATGTAATTGTAGAACCTACTGGAGAATATGCAGACGGTTACTTTATTTTAAATGAAAATGGTGGACTTGGAGCATCAATCGCAACTTTTGTAGGAGATGATGGAGTTGTAACCGCCGACCCAATTGGGACTGTTAATACAGACTTTGACGTAACAACAACAGGAACCTATTTACAAGATATGTTTTTTGATGATAGCAGAGCATTTGTAATTTCAGGAAGTGGAAACCTGGTTTTGGTATTTGATAGATATACAATGGAGTACATTACAACAGTAGATACAGATTTTGCTTCTCCACGTTATGGAACTGTAGTAGGTGATTATGCCTATGTTACCAATTATAATGATTACAGTGTTGGTGAAGATGATTTTGTCACTATCATTAATTTAAATGATTATACTACTACAACTTTAGATGTTAATAATAACGCAGAAAAGATTATGTCTGAAGATGGTTTGGTGTATATAGCAAATGGATATTATGGATCAGGTAATGCTGTAACTATCTTAGATCCGTCTACAAATGGTTTAACTTCTATAGATTTAGGTACTGGAAACACACCAAATTCTTTTGAGGAAGAAGATGGGTATTTATATGTGCTTACCTATAATTATACCAATGCAGCATTGTTCACTATAGACTTAGCTGCAAATCAAGTAGTAGCTCAAACAGATTTCCCTGCAGCAATCGGAGAAGCTTCTAATTTAGAGATCGAAGATGATGTAGTATATTTTACAGTGTCTAATGCTGTTTACAGCATGCCTTTAAACGCTACAGAAGTGCCAACAGAGCCAATTTTTAGTTATGAATCTGATTCAGCTTGGGGAGTTATGTATGGTTTTGCAGTTGAAGATAATACTATTTATATAGCAGATGGTGGAGACTTTTCTTCAAACAGTACTGCGTATGAATATTCTTTAGATGGACAATTATTGAACACAATTACAACAGGAGTGGGGCCAAACAGTTTCCATTTTAACGACTAAGAAAAGATCATAATTTTCAACGTTCATTTTTTAAGGGCTTAATAGAAAATCAGGGGTGAATTTTTTATTAAGCAGAAAGGCTCCCAATTTGGGAGCCTTTTGTTTTACTAAATACCCTTATACTGGTATGTAGACTTTTACAATAGTCAGTTTTTTAAGAATATAGTTCCTTACTAGATGAAAGACATTAGTGGAATTTTCTTTTATGAGTTTAAAAAGCCGAATGCATTTCAAATGCATTCGGCTTTATAAAATGTATAGTATAAGCAATTTTTAATCTATCTACCTCTTCCTGCATTACTACTTCTAGTAGAAACTGTTTTTCTAGTAGTTGAAGCTTTTCTTGCATTGTTAGAAGTAGTACTTCTCGTAGTTCTAGTAGTAGAACGATTACTGATTTTTGGAGTTGTTCTCTTTGTTATTGTTCTGGTAGTATTTCTAGTGGCAGGCGTACTCACTTGTTTTCTAGTAGTACTTCTTACTGAATTAGAATTAGAAGTACTTCTTGGTGTAATAGATCTTGTAACTGACCTTGTACTGCGGGTTCCGTTTATTGAGCTTGAATTTCCACCTCTTGTAACACTAGTTCCTGTATTTCTAGTATTTTGGTTATTTCTATCTCTATTTATGGTAGTACTACTACTTCTGTTTGGAGTTGTAGTTCTAGTAATATTTCTAGAGGAATTGTTTCTTGTAGTAGTAGCAGTTTCTCTACGGTTATTTGCATTTGCATACAAACGTCTACCTCTAGAGTTTTCGGTTGCTCTATATGTTCTACCAATTGCTACCGTTGCCTTTCTACTGTTTCTGTAATAAGGTCCATAATAGGTGTAACGCGTAGGTGTATAGTATCTTCTATAAGGAGTTGTATACACAATATTATAAGTAGGTCTCATAAAACATCTGTAATAAGGCTGATACACATAGGTTCTGTTGTATACATTAATATAACCTGAATAGTGGCTATATACACCTGCATTGTAATAGATGTGTAATCCTCCAATTCTTACCAATCTTCCTGAATTGTATAAAATATCAACGGAACCAATTGAAGTTACTCTTCCGTAATAATCATAATAGATAGGAATGTTTTCAATTTGTATGATAGCTCCGTAATCGTCATACTGTACGTAAGGGTTATAATCATATCCCTGATTAAATGTAATATTCATATTGCCTACATTCACGTTGGCATTTACGTTTACACTATTATTTATATAAAAATCAAATTCTCCGTTAGGGTATACTGAAAATGTAATTCCATTTTCTTGAAAAATAAAGTTATCTCCATATCCGTATCTTCTATTTATGTCTTCTACATTTTCGATTTCTGTGGTGTTCGCATTTACTGCAAAAGCAGATAAAAATGCAACTGTGATCATTGTGACTAATTTTTTCATAACTCAAAAATTTTAGAAACGTAAGCTTACCGTTTGAATTGATATCTTATAGTAAACAACCACCGTGCCAAAAAATAAAATGCCTTGAAACCTCCAGCAAATACAAGGAAAAAAGAAAGCCTCGCAAGTATCTTACAACTTAACAAGGCTTTCTGACTAACTAACCAACCAAAAAAATCTAACTATGAAATCTTTATCTATTTTGTCGTAACAATTTCTAAAACTTGCACACTATGTAAATTAATTTGTTACGCCTAGTATATTTCAAATCATATGCCAAACTTTAATTTCATTAGTTAGTTACATGTAATATTATGTTAAAGTTTATCCTTTAAAAATTCAGCGGTGTAACTTTCTTTTACTTTTAGAATTTCTTCTGGAGTTCCGCTAGCTATGAGATTTCCTCCTTTTTCACCACCATCTATTCCCAAGTCTATAATATGGTCTGCGCATTTTATCAGATCGATGTTGTGTTCAACCACAATTATAGAGTGACCTTTTTCGATCAACGCATCGAAAGATTTTAATAATTTCTGGATATCATGAAAATGCAAACCTGTTGTTGGCTCATCAAAAATAAATAGCGCTTTTTCTTTGGTATTACCTTTAATAAGAAAGGATGCTAGTTTAATTCTCTGTGCTTCACCACCAGAAAGAGTAGAGGATGATTGTCCTAAACTTACGTAGCCTAAACCAACGTCTTGAAGCGGTTGTATCTTGTTAACAATTTTTGTTTGGTTGTGTTTTTTAAAGAAATCTATAGCATTGTCAATCGTCATGTTAAGAATATCATCAATATTCTGATCTTCATATTTTACTTCTAAAATTTCTTTTTTAAAGCGTTTACCATGACAGGTTTCACATTCCAAATGTACGTCGGCCATAAACTGCATTTCAATGGTAACGGTACCTTCTCCTTTACAAGTTTCACATCTACCGCCATCAACATTAAAAGAAAAGTGTTTTGGTTGAAAACCTCTTAATTTTGCCACTTTCTGTTTAGAGAATAAATCTCGAATATCATCATACGCTTTAATGTAGGTAACCGGGTTTGAACGTGACGAACGCCCTATAGGGTTTTGATCAACAAACTCTACCGTTTTTACATTACTGTATTTCCCTTCTAACTTTGTGAATTGACCTGCTTTTTCTCCATAAGCGTCGGTTTCTTTCATCATAGCAGGGTACAAAATTTTCTTTACCAAAGTACTTTTACCACTTCCAGAAACACCAGTGACTACCGTAAGTGTATTTAATGGAAAAGTGACATCAATATTTTTTAGGTTATTTTCTCGCGCACCAATAACATCAATATATTGCTTGTAAGATCTTCTAACAGTAGGGACTTTTATATTCATGCGTCCACTTAGGTATTTTCCTGTAAGTGTATCTGCAGTTAAAAGTTCAGTATAGGTACCTGAACTTACTACTTCACCACCATAAGTACCTGCTTCTGGACCAATATCAATAATAGCATCTGCAGCTTTCATAATATCTTCATCATGTTCTACTACAATTACTGTATTTCCTAAATCGCGTAATGATTTTAAAACACCAATTAATTTTTCGGTGTCCTTTGGATGTAGACCAATACTTGGTTCATCTAAAATGTACATGGAACCAACTAAACTACTTCCTAGAGAGGTGGCTAGGTTAATTCGCTGACTTTCACCACCAGATAATGTATTTGATTTTCTGTTGAGCGTAAGGTATTGTAATCCTACGTTTGATAGAAACTCTAACCTGCTATTGATTTCCTTTAAAAGTCTTGTAGCAACTTTCATATCAAATTCTGAAAGCGTTAATTCTTTAAAGAAATCTGCTAGTTTTTCTAGTGGCATTTCTACCAGATCAGTAATCGTTTTGCCACCAATGGTTACAAAGTTTGCTTCTGGTCGTAATCTTTTTCCTTTACACGTAGGACATTTAGTTTTTCCACGATAGCGAGAAAGCATTACTCTATTCTGAATTTTATAACTTTTCTCTTCTAATTCTGTGAAGAAGTCATGTAAACCGGTAAAATACTGATTTCCATCCCAAACTAATTGCTTTTGAGCTTCTGTAAGTTCAAACCATGGTTTATGAATAGGAAAATCAAAACGGTATGCATTGTTAACCAATTGATCTTTGTACCAGCTAAGTTTTTCACCTCTCCAAGGAAAAACGGCACTTTCGTAAACAGAAAGTCCTGTGTTAGGAATTACCAAGTCTTCATCTATCCCAATTACATCACCGTAACCTTCACATTTTGGGCATGCTCCGTAAGGATTATTAAAACTGAACAAATGTAAGTTTGGCTCTAGAAATGAAATACCATCTAATTCAAACTTATTACTGAATTTAGTCTGATTTCCATTAGACAATTCTTCAATAAAACAGGTTCCTTTGCCCTCAAAGAAAGCAGTGTCTACTGCATCGGCCAATCGATTTATAAAATCTTCATCATTCTTAACAATGATACGGTCTACTACAAGCTCAAAATCATCATTGAAACTATTGTTTAATTCATCTATTCGTAAAACACCATCTTTGGTTTTAATTCTGGCAAACCCTTGCTGTTCTAAAACCTTTACCGTTTCATATGGAGTTCTTTTTTCTGGAATGGAAACCGGAGCTAAAAGCAATAATTTGGTTCGTTCTTCAAAATTGGAAGTGAAATTTACTACATCTGTAACCGTATGTTTTCTAACTTCTTTTCCCGAAATAGGAGAGAAGGTTTTTCCAATTCTAGCATAGAGTAACTTTAGATAGTCATAAATCTCTGTGGTGGTTCCAACAGTAGACCTAGGGTTTGTAGAATTTACTTTTTGCTCTATAGCAATTGCTGGTGCAATTCCTTTAATAGCGTCCACTTTTGGCTTGTCAAGTCGGCCCAAAAACTGTCTAGCATAGGAAGATAAACTTTCTACATAACGGCGTTGCCCCTCTGCGTATAATGTATCAAAAGCTAAACTAGATTTTCCGGAACCCGACAAACCAGTGATAACTACAAGTTTATTTCTGGGAATAGCTACTGATATATCTTTAAGATTGTGTAGCTTGGCTCCAAGGATTAAAATATTTTCTTTTGTATTGAGTTGTGATATGTCTTTCATAGCAAAATAAACAAGTTGCAAAGATACAAATCATAACGCTGTCGAGGAAATTTGATTATTGTAGAAGAAATGTTAAAGTTTAAGATTTTTTTTGCATTTTCAATTCAGAATCAGTTATATTTGGAACAATTCAAGCAAAAAACTCATTCGCCTATACAATAAAATTACTTTTAAAAACTAAGTTAAACAACACTACACGGAATACCCCTATTATTCCTGTGTTTAAACGACTAAAAGTAATTGGTATGGGAAAACTACTGCAAGATTCAGAATTGGTATCAAAGTACATTAAAGGGAATGAAGGTGCTTTAGAAATATTGATAGAGAGACACAATCAACGTATTTATAGTTTTATTTTTTCAAAGGTCTATGATAAAGAAGTAGCTGATGATATTTTTCAGGATACTTTTATTAAAGTGATCAATACCTTGAAAAAAGGTAAGTATAATGAAGAAGGTAAATTTTTACCTTGGGTAATGCGTATTGCACATAACTTGGTAATTGATTATTTCAGAAAGAACAAACGAATGCCTAAGTTTGAAGGTAATGACGATTTTAATATTTTTTCTGTGATTGCAGACGGCTCTTTGAATGCGGAAAATCAAATTATTAAGGATCAAGTGGATTTTGATGTACGTAGATTGATGGAAGAATTACCAGATGATCAACGTGAAGTATTGTACATGAGAATTTATAGAGATATGAGTTTCAAGGAAATAGCAGACGCTACTGATGTTAGTATCAATACTGCATTGGGTAGAATGCGTTATGCATTGATCAACTTGAGAAAAGTGATTGAAAAAAATAATATGATTTTAGTGAATTGATACAATATAGGATAATTTGCTACGTTATTATTGAAAACCCTTATAAAATAATAATATGGCAAAAATTTACTCCAAAAAGAATGAAGATGTAAAATGTGTTTCGCCAAAAAAGGAAACTATTTCATTTTTATTGAATTATTCTAAAGCGTTACGTATTGTAACTCATAAAAATATTCAGTTTGAAAATATTTTAAATTAAAAAGCTCCTTCTATTTAGGAGCTTTTTAATTTTTCAAGAGTATATAAATTGTTCTTAGAAATAATTTATTTCTTCTTTTTTAGATATTCTTTTAAAACGGTTTTTCTACCAATAGTTTTGGTAATGATATCGTTTTCCAGTTTCCAACCTCTGGCTGGCGAATATTCTCTCCCGTACCAAATAATCTGTAAATGCAGGTTGTTCCATTTGTCTTTAGGAAAGAGTCTTTTGGCATCTTTTTCGGTTTGTTGCACCGTTGTCCCGTTAGAAAATCCCCATCGATACATGAGTCGGTGAATGTGTGTGTCTACAGGAAATGCAGGTATGTCAAAAGCCTGACTCATTACTACACTCGCAGTTTTGTGCCCAACAGCAGGTAAGGATTCCAAGGCTTCAAAATCAGCTGGAACTTCCCCGTTGTATTTTTCAATAAGAATGTGCGAGAGTTCGTAAATTCCTTTTGATTTCATAGGAGACAATCCGCATGGACGAATAATATCCTGAATTTCTTCACGAGTTAAACGAACCATCGCGTACGGATTATCGGCTCTTTCAAACAACAAAGGCGTAATTTGATTCACACGAACATCGGTACATTGCGCAGAAAGTAACACCGCTATCAACAAAGTATACGGATCTTTATGATCTAACGGAATCGGAATCTTTGGATAAATTTCATCCAGCGTCTCCATTACAAAAGTTACTTTTTCTGCTTTGGTCATATCTTATTATTTTACAAATGAATAGTAACGAGCTCCTAATCTGTTGATTTCTTCCGATTCAATACCCGATAAAATCCACTCGTTTGCAGGCGTTACAATACTTTCTTTTACTTCTTTTTTGTGTAATTGATGGTAAGTATCAATATCAATAGCTTTAGTTTCGGCTAAGGTTTCAAAAAGATTTACATCTTTGATGGCTTCTTTCCATTCTGGTTGAATTACCCCTTCAAAAACTTTAGATTTTGCGCCACTACCATAAGCCAAGAAACCAAAAGTTTCGTTACTGGCATCGATGCCTTTTTCAGCAAAATCACATAAGGTAGACAAGAATCCCATAAAGATAGAGCCTGTATACATATTCCCGATTAGTGAAGAAGCTCTTTCAGCAGGAGCAAATTTTTCAGCTACAAAGGTTTTGTATGCATCAGACTTACTAAAAGCTTTCAATTTCACTCCATAATCTTCCATTTCCGGATTGATCTCTGCATTCAATTCAGCATTATCCGAAACAAAAATCTGTGGAAACATTCTACGCGCTTGAAACGAGTAGGGAAGGTGCATGATGATGGCTTTCCAGTTTTGGTAAAGCGTTCCTTCGGTTTTAGTAAGTGCTTTATAACGTTCGTATGCTTCCACAGTGCGTTCCACATAACAGTCGTTTGAGTACTGACCGTCAAAAACAGGTTGCTCTTTAAAGATTTCAACCTCTGATTCTAACACTCCTTGCCAAGCAGCATTATCGGTAATTCCTAAGGCTTTTTTGCTTACAATTCTGTGTGGTTTAAAGAAATCGAAAACGCCTTTGGCACTTGTAGCAACTTCTGGTTTAAAAGCTATTATTCTAGGATTTGCAGTTATCAACATGGCTACAGCACCTGCGCCTTGCGTATATTCTCCTGTGGAATTTAAATCGTATTTTGCAATATCGGTACTTACTACAATTGCTTTTTTATCAGGATTTAAACGTACAAAATCCATACAGTTTTGCATGGCGTCTACGGCTCCAATACAAGCAAAAGTAAAATCAACTGCATCACAATGCGTAAGTGTATCTTCACCAAAAAGTGTTTCTAAAATCGCTAATAAATATGAAGCAATTGGTTTTGAAGCATCCAAGCCACTTTCGGTACCTACATAAATTCGGCTAATATCAGTGGGTTTTAGGTTTTCTTGTTGAACCAATTTGGTAATAGCGTTAGCCGCAAACGTAATCACATCTTGGTGTACATCTGGCATAGCCATATTCAATAATCCTAATCCTTTTTCTAATTTAACGGGTTCTATGTTTCTTGCCACGGCCAAATCCTTGATTGGCAATTGAATTTTCGGTATATCGAAACTAATGGCGTCAATTCCTGTATTCATGGCAGCGAAAGTACTGCCACCTGTATTTTTATCCAAATAAATTGCTTATAAATAATAGCGTTTATATTGGTTTTTTAATAGGAATACAGAGTTGTTAATAATTCTATTAAAGTTTTTGTAAATATGAATTCTGAATTACTTATTATACTAAATTATACATACATTTAAAGAAAAAAGAAATCATGAAAACATTACAAGTAGGAGATAAAGTACCTCATTTTACCGCAATTGATGATAGTGGAAATACAATAGATTGGAACGATTTTAAAGGGAATAAGGTGATTGTATTTTTCTATCCAAAAGCCAGTACTCCTGGATGTACAGCAGAAGCATGTAACTTGAGAGATCATTATGAAGAACTAAAAGCCGAAGGGTATTTATTGTTAGGTGTAAGTGCAGATTCTGTAAAGCGTCAAGCAAATTTTAAGGCTAAGAATGAATTTCCATTTCCGTTATTGGCAGATGAAGATAAAAATGTGATCAATGCCTTTGGTGTTTGGGGACCGAAGAAATTCATGGGTAAAGAATACGACGGTATTCACCGTATGACGTTTTTAATAGACGAAGAAGGTGTGGTAGTACGTGTAATAGAAAAAGTAAAAACCAAAGATCATACTGCTCAAATATTGGTAGCACAGGTTTAAATTTTAAAACCTTTATAAAATAAAAAAGCCTTAGTGATAACTAAGGCTTTTTTATTTATAGAGCGGGAGACGAGGTTCGAACTCGCGACATTCAGCTTGGAAGGCTGACGCTCTACCAACTGAGCTACTCCCGCAAAAAAAATCTAATGTTGTGGGGAGAGCAGGATTCGAACCTGCGAAGGTAAAACCAGCAGATTTACAGTCTGCCCTCGTTGGCCGCTTGAGTATCTCCCCATTGTTTTAAGAACGTTGCTTCTGTAAAGCGGATGCAAATATAGCACTGTTTTTGGGCTCTGCAAGCTTTTTTTTAAAAGTTTTTTTAAATATTTTACAAGTGGTTGTGAATGAATATTATAAAAAATGCCCTTCTTTCGAAAGGCATCTTATAAATAGTTATTGTAAGATCTAATTAGCTATTCGGAATAGGCATTTTTCCAGCTTCTTCGGTGACTACATTCTTGTTTGCAACACCTAAAGCTTCTGCAATAGCAGCTTCTAATTCAGCTCCGCGTAGGTTCTTCTTCACAATTTCTCCTTTTTCGTTCAAAAGGAACGTTGTTGGAATTTGTGTAATGTTATACGTTCTTGCAGCATCTTGCGAAATTACATGTTGCCAATTTATATGATCTGCAGCAACTGCTTCTTTCCATTTATCTTCGGCTTTATCAACCGAAACTCCTAAAATATTTAAACCATCTTTGTGGTATGCATTATAAATTTTTAAAACATTAGGATTTTCTTTTCGACAAGGAACGCACCAAGAAGCCCAAAAATCAATAAGAGTAACTTTTCCTTTTGCTGCATTTAAGGAAAGATTTTCTCCTTCTAAAGTTTTGGCAGAAAAGTCTGGTGCTACAGCTCCAATCTTTGTTTTTCTAATACTATTGATTTGTTCTTCTAGTTTTTTACCTTTCTCAGAATTCTTGAGATCGTTATTCAAATTATCAAAAATGCTAGCAAGTTTGTCAAACTCGTCTTTTTGCATCATTAAATTTTTCTCAAGAAGTAAAATACTTACGTATGAATCTGGATTCTCTTTTGAAAAATTAATTTCATAATTAGAAAGCTCTTCTTGATAAGCTTGTCTTTTTTCTTGAAGAACTTTTATCCCATCAAAATTTTTATTTTGAGAAAGCTCACGCATTTCATCTTTCATGCCATTGATTGAATCACTTACGGCACTCATTTTGTTAAGTACTTTAGCAAAATCGTCGTTATTAGGTGTCCCTTTTATAACTGATTTAATAATAGTGTCTTTATTAAACTCTACTGTAATATCACCTCCTTCTAAAATAATTGGAGCTGAACCTCTTCTATTATTTAAAAGAGATAAAAAGCCGAGCTTTGTTTCATTAGATGTTCCAGTAAATTTAAATTTACCATCTTTAACAACTGCGGTATCTATACTTTTAGGACGTCCTAAGCTATCTTGTTCGCTAAGCACAAGTTTAGCCCCATCTTTTAATCCAGGAGCGTCACCAGCAATCTGGTATTCATTCGATTTTGTATTATCACAAGAAACTAATAGTGTTCCTACGGTTAAAAACGACAAAAATATTTTTTTCATTATAAAAGTTTTTAGCTGGACAAATGTATGTTTTAAAAGATCCAAAATAAAAAAAGCCTCTTAAATTAAGAGGCTTTTAACAAATATATTTCAATCGATATTAGAATTGATATCTAATACCTAGGGCTAAATCTGGACCTAAATTATTATCTCTCCAATCATCTGAGTTGAAGTATAATTCTGGTCTAAAATCTAAGGACAAGATAAGAGGAATATCAAAATTGTATTCTATACCTATATCTCCGGCTACAAATGCAAATGCGGCACTATCATCGTAATCATTATCATCATAATAATCATTATCACGTGACCAAGATCCTAATCCACCACCAGCACCAACATACCAGTTAAATCCGCCATCTATATTCCATACCCATTGGTACAAAGCAGCCAATTTAATGGCGTCTATATGATTGCTGTTTCTCCATCCAAGATCAAGTTCTAAACGATTATTATCGCCTAAGCCTCTTTGATAAGATATTTCTCCACCAAAACCATCATTATCTCCCAATCTTAAACCCAAGGCATTCTTGGAAATTTCCTGTGCATTCATTGTTGCGAAAGATCCTAGAGCAATTAAGGTTAGTAAAAAGATTTTTTTCATAATTTTATTTTTTATTGTTTGAGACAAAACTAAATTGATGCTCATAAACCCCCTGTTAAATGATTCCTAAGAAAAAATCAAAAAATCCTGAAAATATAAGTAATCAACTGTACAATAGTGATTTACTTAGTAGGACTATTTATGCTACAGATGCTTCGGTTTATAAAGAATTGCCAGAAGGAGTCGCTTTTCCAAAGAATATTGAGGATTTGAAGGAGTTAATCGCTTACGCTAACAATGAAAAAATAGGCTTAATTCCACGTGCGGCAGGAACATCTTTGGCAGGGCAATGTGTGGGTAAAGGGATTGTTGTAGATATGTCAAAGTACTTTACCAAAATTCTTCATATTGATGAAAAAAACAGAACAGTTACACTAGAACCGGGCATTGTAAGGGATGAATTAAATAGTATTTTAAAATCCTATGGGCTGTTTTTTGCGCCGAATACTTCAACTTCCAATAGATGTACCATAGGGGGAATGGTAGGTAATAATTCCAGCGGAACCACTTCTATTCGATATGGCGTCACTCGTGACAAAGTCTTGGAAATGGATGTTCTTTTAAGTGACGGTAGTTTGATTACAATTAAACCACTTACCAAAGGAGAATTACTTCATAAAATGAGTTTACCAACGCTTGAAGGAAAAATCTATAAAAATATCGTAGAGAAATTATCTGCTCCGGAAGTTCAAAACGAAATTAAAACCGAATTTCCAAAATCAAGTATACATAGAAGAAATACAGGCTATGCTGTAGATATGCTTTTAGACACAATTCCTTTTCAGAAGGAAGGAGGTAAGTTTAACCTGTGTAAACTTTTGGCAGGGAGTGAAGGAACATTGGCTTTTACAACAAGTATAACTTTGCAATTAGACAAATTACCACCACGCCATAAAGTGATGATTGCCGCACATTTTATAAGTGTTGAGGATTGTTGCAAAGCAGTGGCACCGGTAATGAATCATCATTTATATACATGTGAAATGATGGACAAGGTGATTTTAGACTGTACTAAAAATAATAAGCAACAAGCCAAAAATAGAGAATTTGTAGAAGGAGATCCTCAAGCTATTTTGATGTTGGAATTGTCTTCGGATAGTGAATCTGATTTAGAAAATCAATGCGAATCTTTAATTCAAACCATAACATCAGAAACCAAAGCGTATGCTTATCCTTTGTTACTAGGAGAAAAGATCAACAATGCATTAGAGTTAAGAAAAGCTGGTTTAGGACTTTTGGGTAATCTGGTTGGAGATAGAAAAGCAGTGGCTTGTATTGAAGATACCGCCGTGGCACTTGAAGATTTATCAAACTATATAGAAGAGTTTACGCAATTGATGGACGATCATCATCAACAGGCTGTTTATTATGCACACGCAGGAGCCGGAGAATTACATTTGCGACCTATTCTAAATTTGAAAAAAGCCAAGGACGTTGCACTTTTCAGACAAATCACAACTGATGTAGCAAAATTGGTTAAAAAATACCAAGGTTCTATGAGTGGTGAGCATGGTGATGGAAGAGTACGAGCGGAATTTATAGAATTGATGATTGGTGAGAAAAACTACCATTTACTCAAAGGAATAAAACAATTATTTGATCCAGAAAACATTTTCAATCCCGGAAAAATAATTGATGCGGCTCCCATGGATATGTATCTTCGGAATACAGTAAATAAGCCTACAGAAAAAATTAAGACAGCTTTAGATTTTTCAGATTCTTTAGGAATTATTCGTGCTGCTGAAAAATGTAATGGTAGTGGAGATTGTAGAAAATCACATCAATTTGATGGAGCGATGTGTCCTAGTTTTCAAGCTACAAAAAATGAAAAAGATACCACTAGAGCAAGAGCCAATGCCTTAAGAGAATTTCTGAATACTTCCGAAAAAGAAAACAAATTTGATCAACCAGAATTGAAAGAGGTGTTTGATCTTTGTTTGAGTTGCAAAGCATGCGGATCTGAATGTCCAAGTAGCGTAGATGCATCACTTTTGAAATCAGAATTTTTATATCAATATCACAAAGTTCATCCGCATAGTTTTAGAGATAAAATATTTGCTAAAAGTGGTCATTTAAACAAAATGGCTTCGAGATTTCCAGGCATCAGTAATACAGTTTTCAAAAGCAATCTTTTGTCTTCTATCATCAAAAAACCGTTAGGAATTGCGTCTCAAAGATCGTTACCTCCTGTGTGTTCGTTTGACTTAGAAAAATTCAATGAACAGTTTATGCAACAGTCTGTTTGTTACAATAAGGTAATTCTTTTTATTGATGAATTTTCTAATTTTAATGATGCTTTAATTGCCAGAGATTCTTTGGAAGTTCTCTATAAATTAGGCTTTTGCGTGGAGCTATATTTTGGCGAAAGTGGAAGAACTTTCATCTCAAAAGGATTTTTAGAAGAGGCCAAAGAAATAGCGAAAACAAATATTAGAAATTTAAAGAACAAGGTAACTCCAAAAATTCCTTTACTGGGCATTGAGCCTTCTGCAATTTTATCATTTAGAGACGAATATCCCCGTTTAGTTGAATATCAAGATGAAGCAAAAACACTTGCTGGAAACAGTTTCTTGATTGAAGAATTTTTGGCAAAGGAAATTGCAAACGGGGCTATAAAGGCCGATATGTTTACCAATGAAAGAAAGCGGGTAAAGATTCATTCACATTGCTATCAAAAAGCACTTTCCAATCAAAAAGTAACGTTTGATATGCTCAATGTGATTCCAAATTACAAAGTTTCTATCATGAATACAGGTTGCTGTGGAATGGCAGGATCTTTTGGCTATGAAAAGGAACATTACGAGGTAAGCATGCAAATAGGTAATCTCAAATTATTTCCGGCAATTGAAAAGTCGCATAGAGATGTAGTTATAGCAGCCAACGGTACTAGCTGCCGTCATCAAATTTTTGATGGAACAGGTAGAACTGCTCAACATCCGATTTCTATTTTTAAAGAAGCTTTGTTGTAAAAAAGAAGTGATGTTAACGTAAACGTATAACAGTCACTTCCTTTCTAGAGAGATTGGTAGAAATTTTATAATGTTCTTTTTCCGGTAATGGTAATAGCGGCTAATAAGTCTTTGTAATTCATGTCTTTTAACTCATCATCAGAGTAAAACGGACTCAATTTATCTTCGGCATAATGGTATAATTTCCATTTTTTATTACTGTATTCCAAAGCGGTTAAGTTTTCTATCCAATCGCCTGAATTTAAATACAAGCAAGTTCCGTTTTTATTAACTTTTCTCACCAATTGTGGTTGATGAATGTGACCGCAAATCACATATTTATAGCCGTTTTCAATGGCTAAATCCGAGGCTACTTTTTCAAAATCACCCACATACTTCACGGCTTTTTTAACGCTGTTTTTTATTTTTTTAGATAAGGAATATTTTTCTCTTCCCATACCAACCAAACAGTAATTAATTCCTTGATTTAAAAGAATCAACATATCGTATCCCCAACCACCTAATTTAGCAATCCATTTGGTATGTTGAATCGATGCATCAAAAACGTCTCCATGAAAAATCCATGCCTTTTTTCCATCAAGTTCTAAAACAACCTTGTTCACAATAGAAATATTTCCCATTTCAACATCCGAAAATTTGCGTAGCATTTCATCATGGTTTCCGGTAATGTAAATTACTTCGGTTCCTTTGGTAGATAAATCAATGATCTTTTTAATCACCTGTAAATGTGCTTTCGGAAAATATCTTTTTCTAAATTGCCAAATATCAATAATATCTCCGTTTAAGATTAACTTTTTAGGAGCAATACTGTTTAAATAAGATAACAATTCGTTAGCCTGACAACCGAAAGTTCCTAAGTGAACATCAGAGATAACAGCTATGTCTATTTTTCGTTTTCTCAAGACTTTTTGTTTTAAACAAATAACCTTGTTTATTTTAACCTAAATATTAAGCGCCAATTAATTGTAGATTAGACTTTTGTTAAGTTAAAGTGAAGAAAGGCATGTATTCTTAACTTCTGAAATTCATTTTGCCTCAAAAGATTAGGCAAACAAAGGCGGATTGTTTATTTTCGTGACCACTACAATTTTTTGAAAGATATGGCAGGAAATTCTTTTGGAAATCTTTTTAAGCTTTCCACTTTTGGAGAATCGCACGGCGCAGGTGTCGGTGGAGTAATAGACGGGTGTTTACCGGGAGTTGAATTGGATTTGGAAGCAATTCAGAATGAGTTAAATAGAAGAAAACCGGGGCAATCTGCAATTGTAACACAACGAAAGGAACCTGATGAAGTTCGTTTCTTTTCTGGAATTTTTGAAGGTAAAACTACCGGAACGCCTATTGGTTTTGTGATAGAAAACACCAACCAAAAGTCAAAAGACTATTCACATATCAAAGATTCGTATCGTCCTAGTCATGCCGATTATGTATACGATCAAAAATACGGTTTTAGAGATTATCGTGGAGGCGGACGTAGTTCTGCGCGTGAAACAGCGAGTAGAGTAGTAGCGGGCGCTATTGCTAAGCAAATGTTACCAGAGATTAAGTTTCATGCATTTGTTTCTGCTGTGGGCGAAATTTCGTTGGAAAAACCATTACATGAAATCGATTTTTCAGAAACCGAAAAAAATATTGTGCGTTGTCCAGATGCTGAAACTGCAGCAAAAATGGAAGAACGTATCAAGCAAATTCGTAAAGAAGGCGACACTATTGGTGGCGTAGTGACGTGTGTGATTAAAAATGTGCCTGTTGGTTTGGGAGAACCGGCTTTTGATAAATTACATGCCGAATTAGGAAAAGCCATGCTTTCTATCAATGCCGTAAAAGGTTTTGAATACGGAAGTGGTTTTGAAGGCGCTAAAATGAAAGGTTCTGAACACAACGATTTGTTCAACCAAGATAAAACAACCAAAACGAATTTTTCTGGCGGAATTCAAGGTGGTATTAGCAACGGAATGGATATTTACTTCAAAGTAGCTTTCAAACCTGTAGCGACTATTATGCAAAATCAAGAAACTATAGATAAAGATGGCAACTTAGTAGAAATGCAAGGAAAAGGTCGTCATGATCCTTGTGTTGTGCCAAGAGCCGTGCCTATTGTAGAAGCCATGGCCGCTATGGTAGTAGCCGATTATTTTTTGATCAATAAACAATACCAATAAAATTTTCAACCTAACCAACACTTAACGTTTATGAAGAAACTCGCTTTACACTGGCAAATAATAATAGGAATGGCATTGGGAGTATTGTTCGCTTTGGGAATGATACAATTTGAATGGGGACCCGAATTTCTACAAGATTGGATCAAACCTTTCGGAAACATTTTCATCAACTCCTTAAAACTAATTGCAGTTCCATTAATATTAGCTTCGTTAATTAAAGGAGTTTCAGACTTAAAAGATATATCTAAACTCTCAAAAATGGGAGGGAGAACCATTGGAACCTACATTATTACCACAGTAATTGCGGTGTTGATTGGTTTGGCAGTGGTGAATGTTTTCAAACCCGGAAAGGCCATTTCTCAAGAAACGCGTCAAGAATTGTTGGAGAATTATAAAGGCGACGCTGATTCTAAAATAGCAGATGCTGCCAAACAAAAAGAAACCGGACCTTTACAAGCTTTGGAAGATTTGGTCCCAAGCAATATTTTTAAAGCGGCGACCGACAACGGAAATATGTTGCAAGTAATTTTCTTTGCTATTTTCTTCGGAATTGGATTGATTTTAATTCCTGAAGAACAGGCCAAACCCGTCAAAGCCTTTTTTGATGGTTTTAATGAAGTGATTCTCAAACTTATTGATATTATTATGTTGGCAGCGCCTTATGGTGTTTTTGCCTTGCTGGCAGCCTTAGTTGCCGAAGCACCAAGTGCTTCTTTGTTTATAGCCTTGGGTAAATATGCGTTTTGTGTTATTTTAGGCTTGGCCTTTATGATTATTATTTATGCAGTTCTGGTGTGGTCATTTACAGGAAAAACTCCAGGATTCTTTTTTAACGGAATTTCGCCCGCTCAATTATTGGCGTTTTCAACCAGTTCCAGTGCCGCAACGCTTCCTGTAACCATGGAAAGAGCTGAAGAACATTTAGGTGTAGACGAAGATGTTACTAGTTTTGTAATGCCCATTGGAGCGACAATTAATATGGACGGAACCAGTTTGTACCAAGCTGTAGCAGCAGTTTTTATTGCGCAAGCTTTCGGAATGGATTTAAGTTTGGGAGCACAACTAGGGATCATAGCAACCGCTACGTTAGCTTCTATTGGTTCCGCAGCGGTTCCGGGAGCAGGAATGGTGATGTTGGTCATTGTTTTAGGACAAGCTGGAATTCCAGAAGCTGGTTTGGCATTGATTTTTGCAATTGATAGACCTTTAGATATGTGCAGAACCACGGTAAACGTTACCGGAGACGCGGCAGTTTCTATGATTGTGGCAAAATCGGTTGATAAACTACACGACCCCAAACCCAAAGAGTGGAATGATAATTACAAAAAATAAATCCAATTTATAGAAATGAAACCTCAAGTTCCGGCTGAATATGCACACATCTATAAGATAGATGCTCAGCTAGATCGTTTGCTAAAAAATATAGAACTTTTAGCTTATTTAAATCCAAATAACATAGAGCAAGAGAAGAAAAAGTTCTTTGGTTCTAAATTTACGGTAGAGCCTCAGTTTACCTATACACGTTTAAAATTCAATGCTTTTGAAACGCAGCGTAAATTGTTTTCTTTACGGTTAGAAGAAATTCAGCATGAAGAAATTCATACCCTTTTTGAAGATATTTTATATCACTATTCTGCCATGGTGCAGTGCATCGATTCAATTGGAAAAGGGGACAAGTTTTATTACAATAGTCTGAAAACTTTTGGAACACCAACTGATAGAGATGTTCAAAATGCGCAATTCATTTTACATTTTAAAGATGTTCTAGACGAAGGTTCAGTGAAAAAATTCACTGCGGATCAAGCAGCTGAATATTTTGCGGAGTTTTCTAAAAATTATCAGTTTAATTATAAGATTACGCAGTCAACACGCTTAGCTTCCGATGCTATGGTGAAAAATTCCACCAAGGAATTATTACTGAAGAAAAACGGAAAGTTTAGCGCCAATCAATTGAAAATTTTAGCGCATCACGAAATTGGAGTGCACTTATTAACTTCGTTCAATGCGGCATCTCAACCCTTAAAAATATTTTCAAACGGATTTCCTAAAAACGTAGAAACTCAAGAAGGTTTGGCGGTTTTTAGCGAATACATGTCGGGAGCGTTAACCTTGAAACGCTTGAAAACATTGGCATACCGAGTAATTGCTGTAGACAGTTTGCGCCGAGGATGTAGCTTTACCGAAACGTTTATGCAATTGCACTCTGATTATAAATTGAATAGGGACGATGCGTTTACCACAGCAATGCGAGTACATCGTGGTGGCGGATTTACCAAAGATTATTTGTACTTAACAGGACTGAAAAAAATCTATAATCATCACAAAGACGGGAATAGTTTGGATGATTTACTTACCGGAAAAGTAACGCTGAAATACAAGAAAACCATTCAGAAAATGGAAGACTTAGGCTTGGCAATCAAACCTATTCATCATAACATAGCGTATGCAAGTAATGACAATGCAAACGATAAAATAGACTTTATTCTGAACAATTTAAAATAGTAAAAACCGCCTGTGAGGGCGGTTTTGTTTTTATAAGTTGATTCGTTTGCCTTTCGGAAATTTGATTTCGTACGATAAATGTTTTTCAGTGTTTTCGTTCGGTTGTAGATTCAAATTCCAAGTTAAGATTCCCTTTTTCTCGTCATACGTTGTGGCATCTTGTTGCACTTCGTCTACTTTGATTTCTTTGTTTTGAGAAACCGGAATTCGGTCTAACAATTTTAAATTAATGGTTTTATTAGAATTGTTGCTCACTTTTAAAATATAACCAGTTTCAACAACTCTGTTATTACCAATAAAGTTTTTCGATTTCAAATTTGAATCCAATTCACGTTTTACAGAAATTGATGGAGCAACTCCTAAGGAAATCACCATTTCATCTTCGGTTTGATAGGGATTGATATATGATTTGCCAACAAATACTCCTGAAAAGTAAATATTGCTCTCAGCCGGTAATAAGTTCAGCTCTTGCCAGTTTTTGATAGAAGCTGTTAGAAATACATTTTCGTTAAGTACCGGCGCAGCAACATATTCATAGGTTGGCTGTACCGACATTTTATCAATTTCAATAACGGAAACTTCCATAAGTGATGGAATGTTTTGCGGTTTTTTAATAGTGTATTCTGTAGATGTGATGTTTTGATTTTCAATTACTTCTTTTGTTGTTACTACACTATGACTCCAGCTGCAGCTCTGCTTCCGTAAAGTCCGGTAGCTTCGTTATCATTTAAAGTTGTGATATTCGCTATTTCCTTTTCAGAAAGTGATTGTATGGTAGCTTCATCAACAGGAACTCCATCTAAAATATAAAGTAGAGACGGTTTGTCATAGTTACTTGCAGCTCCTCGTATTTGAACGCCTGGAATTCTACCACTTATAGCTCTTGAAACTCCATAACCTGAAACTACAACTTCATCCAGTTGTTCAGCACTCATTTGCAAATTAGCATTGATCATAGAGGCATAAATAGGTGTTTCCACACTTTCAAAGCCAAGGAATGAAAATTCTAGTGTTTCACCTTGGGTAACATCTATGGCATATTTTCCGTCAAAATCTGTCTGTGTTCCAGTTGATGTGCCTTTGATAATCACATTAACTCCAGGAAGTGGTTCACCATTTTCATCTCTTACCACTCCAACAACTTTCTTAACAAAAGGATTAAATTTTCTAGCAGAATTGCTCACTACTTTTTCTTTTTTGTATTGATACGGATTTGTGAAATTTAAATAATGTGGTTTTATCGTTGGCATTTGTGTATTCATGTTCGGATCGGCAGTTGAAAGAACCACTTTCACATGATTCCAATCTTCTCCGGTATCTTGATACACATGCGCTTTGAAATAGATATCTAAATTTTCCTCGGTAGCATTTGTTTTGAGATCATAAACCGGAAACCAACCCGCATTGGCTACATTATAAATAAGCTTTAAAGTTAGTTTTTGATATCTGTCGGAACTCAAAGTAAGGGTAATGACTCCTTTTTCTTCCTTGTTTTTGGAAGACAAAATATTGAGCTCTTCAGCATGGCTATTCATTACAGTTATGATACTATCTTTTTCATGGATATAATCTTAAGAAGCGGTGTGAATTTCAGCGATTCGCTTTCTATAATACGTGGCAAATTGTTGTAATTTTTCCAAAGAAACATTTGCATCTGAAGCTTGTAGTTTTCGGTTTGAAGTCAGTAAAGTTTCTTCTTCATTCAACCCGTTTAATAAACTTTCTAATACCGCAATAGCTCTTTTTTGATCTTCAATATTTCTTTTTATAGTGCTGATTTTTTCATTATCCTTCTTAGAAAATAGAAATGAATGTCCATATTTTACCGAGGTAATCGAAGCAGATTGCAATCCTGCAATTTGAATGGAGTTTTCATCAACAAAAGGAGAGAGATTTGTAAATGTTAGTGTTGTGGTTTCTTCATTCAGAGATATTATACTGTTGCGTTCTATTTGAGCTCCGGTTAAATAAACGGTCGATTTTACAATTTCAGAAGTAACTTCCTTTTCTGGTGGATTTGCAAATCCGAAGCATATTGAGAGTAGGTTGATAAGTAAAATTTTCATTTAGCTTGATTTTTAAATTCAACTAAATGTAAATTGATATATGCCTGTAGGAAAATAGCAATGAGTAAACAAGCTTTTCTGTTAAGTCAACTCTCCATTTTAACTAGCCTAAATGTTCTTTTGTATGGTTTATAGCTTCTTCGCTATTTTTAAAATAACAGACTCTAACGCCAAGTTTTTCAATTTCTTGTAATGCCTTCAAAACCTCTTTATTTTGATGCTTTCCTGTTTGACGTAAATAAACTGTACTAATATTATTTGGGAAAATTTTGCTCAAATCTCTATAAATAAAAGCATCTTTTTGAGAGTCATCTCCAAGTAAAACGAAGCGTAATTCAGGATAAAATTCGACTAAATGATTTATTTTATGGTATTTATGATCATGACTTCCACCGCCAGTCAAAAGAAAATCCGAAACGCCATTTTTTATTTGTTTCAATTGTAAAACAGCTTTTGGAAACTTATGTAATTCAGTAAATTGAACAATAAAATCATATAAATTCCATTCACTACTGCTTACATAAAAAAAAGCATTGTTGGTATCGTTATCTTTTCTGCCCAATCTGTTTAGTAATCTATAATGCTCCACTACACCATCAAAAACATGCCGTTTTTCAATATTCTTTGTAAGCATCACGTATAATTTTTTGAATACATTACCAGAGTGCGAAATGAGAAAAGTATCATCAATATCGCTAATTACGCCATATTCCCCAGGAAAAGGTTTTACAAATTCGCCTTCCTTTTGTACACTTTCATTATTAGATTCAGCAGTAATAGAAAACGTATGCCAACCACTGTCAATTGACTTTTCGTAAGGAATAGTCATAAGAAAATAACCATCGTTTAAAGTAGAAGTTTTCACCGTTAGGTCATTAAATTGAAAGATGACTTTTGCATTTTTTACGGTTTGAATTCTGAACATTTTTAGTACAGTTTTGGCATGCCTATACCATTTTTGATTCAGGTTGAAAGTATCTTGAGCACGCCTTCTGAAAACATGACCACATACTACAATTTTTCGTTCATTGGCATAACTACGGTAAATTTTTAAGTCGAGCTTCATATTTAATTAAGGAAAATCTAACGTTTACAAACTGATCAATTCTTTAATTTTAAAGAGTTAATAAATAAAAGGTTATGAAGTTTTTATTGGTGGTAAATCCGATTAGTGGAGATAAAGATAAGGATGCTCTTCTGAAAGAAGTTAAATCTTATGTTAAAGATGGTGATGATCTAACGATTTATAAAACCACGGGAGAAGATGATTTACAGGCTATTAAGAAGGAATTGGAGCAAGTAAATTTCGATAGAGTAGTGGTTGCGGGAGGAGATGGAACCGTAAAATTAGTGGCGGAGGCTTTAGAAGAAACCGAATGTTCTATTGGAATATTACCAGCAGGTTCTGCAAATGGTTTGGCTAAAGATTTAAATTTGCCCGAAAAGGAGGAAGAATTTATTCCGATAGCCTTGTATGGAAAAACCAGAAAAGTGGATACTATTTTAATCAATGATCAACTAGGATTGCATATCAGCGATTTTGGATTGAATGCAGAATTAATTCGTGAATACGAGAACAGTTCCCTTCGTGGTAAGCTCGGCTATGCGGTAAATAGCGTAAGTACTATCTTTAAAAATGATGCACCTTATACTTTTCATATAAAAACTGATACTGAAGAATTTACTAAAGAAGGAATTATGCTTGCTTTGGCCAATAGCAAGAAATTTGGAACCGGAGCAGTGGTGAATCCAGATGGAGAAATTGATGATGGTATTTTTGAAGTGTTACTTTTTAAAAAAATAGATTTGGTGGAAATCATCAAAGCACTTAACAATGCAGATGAACTCTCAGAAGATTTTGTTGAAATATTTCCGGTAAAATCAGCTGTGATAACAACCGAGAAAAAAATTCCTTTTCAAATTGATGGTGAATACTGTGATTATTTGACAAAAGTAGAAGCTAAAATTCTTGAAGGAAAGCTAGAACTTGCTGTTGCGTTATAATCGGTATTTAGCACAAATTCTAAAGGTATCATATTCAAAATCTTTAAAACCTTTTTGAAATCTGAACTCAAAATTTAATCTGTTTTCAAAAGTTGTACTTGCTATGAATCGGTAAACTTTTGGTTGATCTCCATTACCAATATATCCGTTGTAACCTCCGTATGCATTATTGATATCAAATTTTGAGAAGGTAGTATGAAATCCAATTCCGTAAAGGAAGGAATCGTTTTGTTTAAACGTGGTTTCGTAAGTTTGGTATGCATAAAAACCTAGCATTCCGTAAGGTCTGAACGATTTTATAAAACTATTTTCTATTTCAAAAGTTTTTCCGGCAGAAACATCGAAGAAATACCCAGGAGCATCGGTGTATCTTGCCATTTTCAACTTTGAACCTGATGCCGTTTTTAGGTTGATTGTTAAAACTAAATCAGGCAGCCACCAATGATCTCTTAATAATTGAATATACGTACCAATATACACATCGCCAATAGCAGATCCCGATGGATCATGAACTACTACTTTTCTTTCCGCTCTTGTGATAGAGTCAGTACTAAAATATTCATAAGGAACTAGCTGAATATTCAATCCAACTCTATTGCTAAAAAGTCTAATGTAGGATTCTGTATATAGGTTTCGGGTAATATCACCAACGCTTTCTTGATATTCACCACCAAGTTTTACATAGGTATATTTGGGTAATAACCCATCTTTTATTTTAGGGACTGGCAACGCATTTGGACCCAAATATTTTGCAGACATGCTCATGTCAACTTGGTACGGGTATAGTCCATCTTGAGCATAGCTTGTATAAATAGAAAAAAAATAGGAGAAAAAGATAAATATTAGAAGGTTAGGTAGTTGATTTTTCAAATTATGAGTTTTAAAATTTCAAATGCTAAAATAATTTATATTTTCTAAACAGATTTATTGGGATAAAAAAAATCCGAAGACTTTATAAATCTTCGGATTTTCAATATCAAAATTGAATGATTCTTATTTTAAAGAACCAACCATATCTTCTGGTTTTACCCACTCGTCAAACTCTTCTGGAGTTACATAACCAAGGTTTACAGCCTCTTCTTTTAAAGTTGTTCCGTTTTTGTGTGCGGTGTTTGCAATTTCAGCAGCTTTGTAATAACCAATTTTAGTATTTAAGGCAGTAACCAACATCAAACTATTGCTTACTAATTCTTTAATTCTAGTATGGTTTGGTTCAATACCTACAGCACAATGCTCTTCAAAACTAGCACAAGCATCACCAATTAATCTAGCAGATTGTAGCACATTTGCAGCCATTACAGGTTTGAAAACGTTCAATTCATAATGTCCTTGAGTTCCTCCAACAGTTACGGCTACATCGTTACCCATAACTTGTGCACAAACCATAGTCATAGCTTCACATTGAGTAGGGTTCACTTTTCCTGGCATAATAGAACTTCCTGGTTCGTTTGCTGGAATAATGATTTCGCCAATTCCACTACGAGGACCAGAAGCCATCATACGAATGTCGTTAGCTATTTTATTTAAAGAAACCGCTAATTGCTTTAGAGCTCCATGTGTTTCAACCAAGGCATCATGTGCAGCGAGTGCTTCAAATTTGTTTTTGGCAGAAACAAAAGGAAGTTCTGTAAAACTAGCAATATATTCAGCAACACGCTTTGCATATCCTTTTGGAGTATTGATACCGGTACCAACAGCAGTTCCACCTAAAGCAAGTTCAGCAAGATGATCTAATGTGTTTTTCAATGCTTTGATTCCGTGGTCTAATTGTGAAACGTAACCAGAGAACTCTTGTCCTAGAGTTAAAGGAGTAGCATCCATCAAGTGAGTTCTACCAATTTTAACTACATCTTTAAACTCTTCTGATTTTTTTTGAAGGGTGTTACGTAATTGTTCAACTCCAGGAATGGTAGTTTCTATGATTACTTTATATGCAGCAATATGCATTCCGGTAGGAAAGGTATCATTTGATGATTGTGATTTGTTTACATCATCATTTGGTGCCAATGTTTTTTCACCTTCACCAATTACTTTTCCTGCTAGTTGATGAGCTCTGTTTGCAATTACTTCATTCACATTCATGTTTGATTGCGTACCAGAACCTGTTTGCCAAATTACCAAAGGAAATTGATCACTGTGTTTACCTTCTAAAATTTCATCACAAACTTTAGCAATTAAATCTCTTTTTTCTACAGATAGAACTCCCGCTTCACAGTTTGTGTAAGCTGCGGCTTTTTTAAGATAAGCAAATCCTTCAATGATTTCTACTGGCATAGATGCAGCCGGACCAATCTTAAAATTATTTCTAGAGCGTTCTGTTTGGGCACCCCACAGCTTGTCTGCAGGTACTTTTACTTCGCCCATGGTATCTTTTTCAATTCTAAATTCCATAAGAATAGTATTGTAATTAGTTTTTAATAACGCTAACAAATTTAAGCAATAACTTACTATTTAGATTGATAAAAGTCAGTAAATAAGTTAGAAAGAAATTCTTTTCTTAAAGATTTTAAGAATCCATAAATAAACTTATATTTGTGTCTGAATTCAAAATTCCGGAAATTATGTTTGAATTTGATCAGTACTTAGGCTTTTTAGCTGTTATGGGAATCGCAACTATAGGATTCTGGTTAATGATCTTTTTGTTAACCTTTGTAGTACCTTATTGGTTAGGTGGTTCTATCATAGAGCTAATTAAAGAAAAGCGAGAAGCTAAGAAAGCTAATCAAGCGTAAAATAAAAAAGAAGCCATTTGGCTTCTTTTTTTATTCTAGGCGGGTAAATACCCCGAGGCTTGCCTCGCGTGAAAAAAATAGTAATCTTTGAGCGTGAGCTCAAGTAGACATTTTCATAAAAGTCATAATGTGTCTTTGTTATTATACCATTTGGTATGTTCAACGAAGTATCGTCGATTGGTATTGAGTCCAAAAGTTGATCGAATATTAAAAAGAACTTGTATCGAAATTGAGGATAGATATGAAATTCACTTTTTGGAAATAGGTTCAGACAAGAATCACGTTCATTTTCTGTTACAGAGTGTTCCAACCTACAGTCCAACAAAGATTGCCAGAACAATTAAAAGTATCACTGCCCG
>NZ_FPBK01000018.1 GCF_900116665.1 Pustulibacterium marinum
ACGCAACAAGCAGCATTTGAGCTAGACAAACTGGTAGGTATTATGAACAAATACCCACAGATGGAAGTAAAAGTAGAAACACATACTGATATTCGCGGAAGTGAAAAATACAACCTAGAATTATCCGACAAACGTGCAAGATCAACCGTACAATACTTGATCTCTAAAGGCATCGCTAAAGAAAGATTAAGTAGCGAAGGATTTGGAGAAAGCAATCCGCTTGTAGACTGTAAAAACAAGTGTAGCAAAGAAGATCACGCTAAAAACAGAAGATCAGATTTTATTATTCTGAAATAGTATTATAGATTAAAACAAGCATAGAGTTTTAGTCAAATAATGTTGGATGGTAATAAGACCGCTTATAAGCGGTCTTATTTTTTTCCGAAGTTCCAGATGTATATTGAATAGTTTTAAAGGAATTCAACAAAAAGAATCCCGTGAAATATTGATTTCACAGGACTCCTTGGGGTGATTAAAAATTGATTTTGGAATATAATTCTACTGCATATAGCATCCGGCTATTTGTGTAGGCTTGTTTTTATGTAATTCCAGTGTTTTAATAGAATTACTCATATAAGACCCAACTCGTTTTGTCTCCACTTTGTTGGTTTTATTTCCTTGATTAGTTACTAATTCTATGAAATCTTTATTTTGTTGAGATTTGGCATAATCTAGCGCTGATTTTCCGTTAGAATCTTTGGTATGAACATTAGCACCATGTGCTAAAAGTAAAGCTGCAATTTTATAATTTTCATACTGAGTAGCTAACGTTAGTGCTGTAGCTTGATCAAAATTCATTACAACAACAGAAGCATCATAAGCTAATAGTTGTTTTGCAATAGTGGTGTGGTTTTTATAAGCAGCACTCATCAATGCAGTATTACCGGAGTGATCTTGAGCATTTACATTAGCTCCGTTTTTTAAAAGGTAGTTTATAGTATTGAGATCCCCATTATTAACGGCTAACATTAAAGGCGTGTATCCTTCATTATTTTGCTTATTAATAGCTAAAGCATCTTTAGTAATTATGGATTTCAGGGCAGCAATATCTCCACTTTGAGCAGCATCAAAAATAGTTTGTTGACCAAAACTACTTAACGTTACTACAAGACCAATAAATAATGATAAAAATGTTTTCATAAGTTTTTCTTTTGATATCTGAATAATTTTCTGATGCAAAGCTCTTCATTATACATTTATTTATCAAATTGATATATTTGTAATGTATATTTAAAAAATAAATATAGGTATGACTTTACAACAATTGCAATATGTAGTAGCCTTGGATACGCATAGACATTTTGTAAAAGCAGCGGAAAGTTGTTTTGTAGCACAACCTACATTAACGCTCCAAGTAAAGAAGTTAGAAGAAGAGGTACATTTAACACTTTTTGACCGGAGTGTAAAACCACTTGAACCAACGCCACAAGGAGCTCGATTTATTGTAAGGGCAAGACAAATACTAAGAGAAGTGGAAGGCCTGAAAGAAATGGTGAATCAAGATAGGCAATCTGTTGAAGGGAATTTTAAAATAGGAATTATACCCACGTTGGCGCCTTATATTTTGCCGTTGTTTTTAAAGGTGTTTCAAGAGAAACTTCCCAAAGTATCTCTTGAAATTTTAGAATTACAAAGCGATGTAATCTTAGAACAGTTACGAGTGGGACAGCTAGATATTGGACTTTTAGTAACGCCTACACACATTCCGCAATTGCGAGAAATAAAATTATTTCAAGAGCCATTTTGGGTTTTTGCAGCCGAAGGTCATAAGTTATTAAAAAAGCAAGCTATAGACGCGGCAGAACTTCCAAAAGAAGATTTATGGCTTTTACAGCAAGGGCATTGTTTTAGAGATCAAATACTAAATGTTTGTCAAACAAATGCCCAAGAGACTACCCAACCTATCCAATTTAAAACAGGATCTATAGAGACGCTTAAACGTATGATTCAAAATCATAAAGGATTTACATTAATTCCTGAATTGGCAATTGATATTCAAGATCAGAAATGGGTTCGTCCCTTTAAGGATCCCCAACCTGCCAGACAAATAGGAATGGTAGTTCATGGGAGTTTCACCAAAGAAGTACTCTTGAAAGAACTGCGCGATAGTATTATTCATTCTGTACCAGATCATTTTACCAAATCTCATGAATACTTCACTGTTCAATGGAGATAATGTTTGAAATTAAATGAATATATAGAGAAACATCAATACTAACTAGATGTTGAATAATGCTAGCCAAACTGATTTTTTTATTGATGATAGTAGTGAGTTGTTATTTATTTTTAAGTATAAAAAACTTGTATTCTAGTTGGCAAACCATTGCTTAAAAATACCAACTCCCCTTAGTCTAGAACTATAACTTTGCAGCAGCGGGAGTAGTTCCGTAGTATTTTTTGAATGTTGAAATAAAATGCGAGGTACTTCTATAGCCTAAGCGAGTACTTACTTCATTCACTGGGTATGTTTTTAATAGTTCCAACGATTTTTCCATTTTTAATTGAATGATGTAAGAACGTACTGTATATCCGTATAGATTTTTAAATTCTGTTTTCAGTTGCATTTCATTCAATAAAATATGCCTGGCAAGAAATTTCAGTGTTGGAGTTTTCATATAATACTTATCTATATACGTTTTTGCCTGTACAAGCTTTTCTTTGATAAGTGGATGAATTTGTGCCTCACGGTCTGTAGTTATGTGAGGATGTTCATGAAGGTACAATAATAATTCTTGAAGTTTTAGTTCCATAAACTGAGCTTTTAAAGCACGTTGTTCATGTAGGTGAATCATTTCTTCAAACAACTTATGCAAAGCTACATCGGCAGCAAATGTTCCAATTTCCGGATCTTCTTTTTGATGATGATAAATGTGATTGTAGATGTCATTTTCAAAGTACCATGAAGCCTTTTTTAGAGTACTATTAAAAAAATCTAATGGTATAAATAGTAAAATAGATTCAGAATATCCTGAAGGAATATGAACTGCATTCTCTACTATATTACCAAAACCAATGTGAACCTTTCCGTGTGAAATGTTGTTTTGATCTTGATTGATTCTGGTAATTTGTATGTTTCCTCTTTTAAGGTATGCTATTTTTATATGTGCTCCTTTTATAGAAACTTGTTCTAAAAGTTGTTGCTTAAAATTTCGTTTGCTGTGAACTATACAAAAATTTTGATGAGCAAATACACGACCTTCTATATGATTCTCTAAGTGTTTAAAACCTACATGAAAGGGTAAGCTGGTATTGCTTTGTAAACCTTCTAGATTTATTTTATAATATACAGTATCTATTTCTGGGTAGTACGATTGTAACAACATATTTCTGATAGTGTTATTTTATTTTCCTTTTCAGCTATGACTAAGAAAATAAGGGTGTTCATCTTTGTACAAAGATAATTTAGAATTAATTTAAATAAAAATAAGTGCGAATTCAACACCTCTATATCATCTGTGTACTACTGTTTACATGCTGTGTACAACAGATTGGAATGGCTCAACAACAGCATCACAAAAAGCAATTGGTTCAAGGAATTGTTTTAGATCATTTAAGAAAACCATTAGAAGGGGCAACTGTTTTTATAGAAAATAGTCCTATTTATGCAGTAACCGATAGTAAAGGTAGCTTTAAGTTATACCTTAAAGAAGGTAAACATTCCCTATCATGTTCTTTTGTAGGGTTTACCAAGCAAGTTATAGAAATTGAGGTATCTGCACAGACACCGAGTATAAGTTTCAATTTGGTATTAGATAAAAGTACTTCTTTAGATGAAGTGGAAGTGTCCGCTAAATCCTTACTTCAAAATGTAAAGGAATCTGCCTATAACGTGGTGGCTATAGATGCACAACAAATGGCCAATACTACTGCAGATTTAGCAGATGTGCTAGAAACCGCTTCCGGGGTTAAAATTAGAAGAACAGGTGGCGTAGGCTCTAACGCTTCTATTTCTTTGAATGGTTTTAGTGGTAGGCATGTGAAAATTTTTATGGATGGTATGCCTATGCAGGGATTTGGTTCGGCTTTTCAAATTAATAACATTCCGGTAAACCTTGCAGAGCGTATCGAAATTTATAAAGGAGTAGTTCCTATTGAATTAGGAGCAGATGCATTGGGTGGAGCTATAAATATTGTAACCAATAACAAACCGCAAACTAACGTAGATGCATCCTATTCTTATGGATCATTCAATACACATAAATCTAATGTGAACGTAAATTATACCGGTAAATCTGGTTTTACATTTCGTTTGAATGCTTTTCAGAATTATTCCGATAATAATTATAAGGTAAAAACATATTTACTCAATTTAGATACCGGAGTTTATAGTGATGAACCACAATGGTTCAAGCGCTTTCATGACCGTTACCATAACGAAACGGTAATAGCGAAAGTTGGGTTTGTAAACAAATCATGGGCAGATTTATTTTTAATTGGTGGAACCTTGGGGAATGAAGATAATCAAGTGCAAAATTCAGCATTGATGAAAATAGCTTTTGGTGGTGTAGAGCGCAATGCCAAAACACGTATGGCTACCATGCAATACCGTAAGAAAAATGTATTCATTAAGCATTTAGATATAACAGCTAATGCAAATTATAGTAGCGTAAAGAACAATAGTTTAGACACGCTGGCAAGACAGTACAATTGGGCAGGAGATTATAAAACTAAATCATCATCAGGAGAAGCCGCTTATACCTTGTCAGAGTTTAATAATACGAGTAGTACAGCACGTTTCAATGCAGTGTATAATCCTTCAAAGAAGCATCATTTTTCACTTAATAACACCTGGAGCAAGTTTGTTAGAAATAGTGATAATGCTACCGAAGTTTTAGATAATACGTCATCATCTGCTTCTTTAGATAAAATAAGTATAAAGAATGTTTTAGGAGCGGCTTACAACTATAGACCTAACGATATTTGGAATGTTTCTGCTTTTGGAAAATATTACTATGTAGATGTTACAGGCCCTGTAAACGTAAATGGAAATGATGATCCTAACCATGCATCTTACGAGCTGTATAGTACCAATTACAATGTAGAAGGTTATGGAGCTACAGCGAGTTATTTACTAGCAAAAGATTTACAGTTAAAAGGATCTTATGAGAAAACATATAGATTGCCTTCTCAAAACGAATTATTTGGTGATGAATTGATAGAAGCTGGTGACGCATCTTTAAAGGCAGAACACAGCAATAACATCAATGCCAACATAACATATCAGCGCACTTTTGCTAAAAAGCACGACTTTTTTATTACCACTGGTTTTATCTATAGAAACACACAAGATTATATAAGGAGAGTTATAGAAGAACGTTATGGAGGAGCTTACTATACCAACCATGGAAAAGTAAAAACCATAGGGTTTGATGCCGAGTTACAGTACGTATTTAATAAACGTTTGGTAATAGGAGGAAATGCAACCTACCAAAGTGTTACCAATCGAGAAAAATATACCACCAATAATACCATTGCCTTAAATTATGAAGACAGAATGCCCAACGTTCCGTATTTGTTCGGAAATGGACAAGTGTCGTATCAATTACTCAATGTTTTTCATAATAAGAAGAATAGACTTCAATTTCAATATAACTTAAATTACACTCATGAATTCTTCAGGTATTGGGAAAGTTACGGGTCGTCTAACTCAAAGATTACCATTCCTACCCAACTTTCACATGATTTTAGTGCAACCCTTTCTTTAAAAAATGGGATGTACAACATAAGTCTTGAAACTCAAAATTTTACCAACGAACTCTTGTATGATAATTATAGTTTACAGAAACCGGGAAGAAGTTTTGCTATAAAACTCAGATACTATTTTATAAAAACGAATTAACACATTACTAACTCAAAAATTTTAGAAGAGATGAAAAAAAAGAATGTATTTCAACTAATAAGACTACAAAGTATTGTTACACCTTTAGTGTGTATAGCATTACTAGCATCTTGTAGTGATGATGATACCGACACAGGCGGTGAGAGCGGTGGAGGAACTACTGCAGCAACAGATAGATTTTTTATTTCTGCAGCGGCGGGTGAAAGTCAGTATGCGCTATTAACTGATGGAGTTTCCGAAGGTTCAACGTCTGTAGTAGGAAACGGTACAGAGATGGAAAGCAGCATTCAAACATGGTTGTTTAACGATGATCCTTCAGTGGCTTTAGGATTGATTTACAATCAAGGAGATCCAGGAACTGGTGTTGCCTATGATTTGGATGAAACGGGTGAATTAAATGTTTTTGGAAGCTCGCAAGGGTTTCAATTAACTACTCGTTTTTCAAATTATGGCTTCTTTGGTGATTATGCGTTAACCAGTGCCAGCGGACAAACACCTGTAGACGAAAGTGGAAATCCGTTACTAGATGATGAAGGTCATGAACGTTCAGATGCTACTGTATTTAATTTTATTCACTTCAATGAAGATAATTCATTAACCGTAAGTGAAAAATCTATCAATACGTTGGATATGGCAGGTAATGGTCAACAAGCTAACTTTTCTGGAATTGTAGATTTAGGAAACGGAGAGTTCTTATCGGGCTTGGTCATGAGTGAAGTGCAATATGATGAAGCTGGTGATGCTTCTACTGTGGTGAGTTCTCCAGACAGTGTTTGGGTAGGAGCGTTTAATGAAAACTTAGAATTACAACGTATATACAAAGATGATAGAATTAGTTATGCTTCAGGTAGATACCGATCTCGCTACTATTCTATGATTTCTAAAGACGATGATAATAATGTATATGTATTTTCGGGATCTTATGATTCTAATACCACCAAAAATGCAGGAGCCTTACGTATAAATGACGGAGCTACAGACTTTGATGATGATTACTATTTTGATATTCAATCTTTAAGTGATGGGTACAAATTCCGTCAGGTATGGCATATAACAGATGATTATTTCTTGTTAGAATTTTACAATGATTTAGAACCTTCTGGTAGTTCCGCAGCAGCAACTCAGTATGGTATTGTTAAAATGGAAGAAAAAACATTTACTTGGGTAAATGGTGCTATGCCAGCTAAAGATGCTATTGTTTCTGTAGGAGATCCTTACGGGTATGATGGTATGATGTATATACCTGTGACAATTTCTGGAGCTTATCCGCATATTTATGAGATAGATCCCGCTACAGGAATTGCAACACAAGGTATCGAAGTTCAAGCAGATGATGTAACAGCTATTGGAGTACTAAGCTATACGCCGGCAGAGTAATTAAGTAAATCAAAATGAAAAAATTAATAAATCTTGGAGTAGGAGTGCTGTTTTTGGCACTCTCTACTTTACACGCACAAAGTAAATTAATAGAGCAAGATTTTTGGAAAAGTCAACCTTCTTTAGCGAGCGTAAAAGCCGAAGTAAACAAGGGATTTGATTTTTCTAAAACGGTAAGTATGCAAGATCCTATTGTCTATGCAATCCGAAACGAAGCAGCACCAGAGGTTTTAACCTATTTATTATCGCAGCCCGGCGTAGATGTTAAAAAACTGATTGTGGAGGGTAGAATTTATTTGCACTTAGCGGCCAATGCAGGTCAAGTAGCAGCCGTAGATGCCTTATTAAACAAAGGTTCTGATATGTATTTCTTAGATGGTAACGGACACACTGCGTTTACTTTTGCTGGATTTCAAGGGCATTTAACGCCGGAAATGATTGATGTATTTATCAAACATGGTATCGATTTAAAGCGCAAATACCCCGCTAAAGATGATGCCAATATCCTATTGATTGCAATACCTTATGATAAAGATTTAACAATAACTTCGTATTTGGTAGCTAAAGGTTTGTCTTGGAATAGTGTAGATAAATATGGACATACAGCTTTTGACCATGCTGCTAAAGTGGGAGACATCAAACAGTTTGAAAAATTAATACAATTGGGCGTAAAACCTTCGGATGATGCATTACTCATTGCAGCCCAAGGTACATACCGTAGTGCAAATACCTTAGAAATCTTTCAGTACTTGGTTGAAAATTTAAAGTTGAATGCAAAAGCTACTGATAAAGAAGGGAAAAATGCGTTGCACTACATTGCTAAAAAAAGAGATCAACAAGAGGTTGTCAATTATTTCATAGGAAAAGGAGTAGATGTAAATAAGCAAGACCTTTCAGGAACTTCACCATTTTTCATAGCAGCCGGAGGTAAAAACTTTGATGTAGTGCAAGCCATGTGGTCGAGCTTTCAGAAGAAAAACATCAATATTTCAAATGCTAAAGGTGAAACTATTCTTATGAACGCTGTAGCAAGCGGAACGGCAGAAACTGTTGCATTGCTCTTAGAAAACGGAGCCAAGGCAAAGGTAACAGATGCAAGAGGGAATACTTTAGTGTATACGTTATTAGCATCTTTTCCTGTGGAGAGAAAAGGAGGTAGAGGTTTTAGAGGAACAATTATTGAAAAAGAGCGTGCAAATTTCTATGCTAAAATGGATTTATTACAAAAGGCTGGTGTAGATTTTACAAAAGTTCAAGGCAATGGAGAAACTGCTTATCACTTGGCTGCTACTAAAAATAACTTGGAACTTTTAAAGCATCTAGCAGCCTATAAAATTCCAATAAATCAAAAAGATAACGAAGGAGCTACAGCACTACACATTGCGGCATTGAACACAGATGATGTTGCAGTACTACACTATTTTGTTGATAAAGGAGCAGATGTTACGCAACAAACGGATTTTGGAGAAACAGCTTACGATTTGGCAAAAGAAAATGAAACCTTGAAAAAGAAGCATGTGAATCTAGATTTCTTAAAACCATAAAACAACCAGGGTATGAAATTGAATATAGCAATAAGTATTTTCGTTAGTTTGGTTTGTTTAAGTTTTACAAGCGAGCCATTTCAAGAAAAGGAATTAACCGTAAAATGTTTGGTTCAAACCAAAAAATATGCTGGCGAGGGCGCTTATATAGCCATTTCATTGGTAGATGAAGCAGGAAATTATCAAAAAACCTTGTATGTTATTGGAGATGAAGAACGCTGGTATGATAGTTTAGTAAATTGGTATACCAGTATTGGCAAAGACAGCGATGTAGATGCCATCAGTGGTGCTACCATTACACCGGGAGATCGAAGTGTTATAGCCTTTAAAATAGCGCAAACCTATGTAGATAAAGGTTATAGTATTCAAGTAGAAAGCGCTGTAGAGCACAATAAATATTATGAAAACGAACTTCGTATTCCGTTAACCACCGAGAATCTCAATGGCTCTCATGAAGGAACAGGATATCTGCGTTATGTACGTTTTATAATGCATTAAGGAGTACGTATTAAGTTGTTCAAAGAAAAAGAATTTTCCATGCTGAATTTCAACTTAACATCGTAATAAAAAGAAAATTATGGTTAGATCTAAAATGATTTTGATGCTTTTAATCAGCATTTTGGTATCATGTACTACTGATAAAAAACAAGAGATTGAAGCGGTAGAAAAAGCAAACACAGAGGAAACTACCAACACTTGGGATTCTTCGTATGGAGGCGTAGATAAATCGTATGACACTAATTTGCTAGCGATGCGAAAAAAAGTAGCTCCAACGTTCAAAACCTTTAGTTTTGAAGATAAGGAAACCGGCGTTACTATGGAATATAATCTTTATATCCCGAAAGATTATGACGATACCAAAGTATATCCACTAGTACTTTTTATGGCAGATGCCAGTACGGTAGGTAAAGGTGTTAAAGCGCCTTTGATGCAAGGATATGGAGGTATAATTTGGGCAACAGCGGAAGAACAGGCTAAACACCCAAGTTTTGTTTTAGTACCAAGTTTCAAAGGACCCGAAGCCGCAGTAAATGATGATTTTGAAACAAGTAACGAAGTAGCTACTGTTTTGCATCTACTAGAAGATGTAATCTATTTTTATAATGTAGATACCACCAGAATATATACTACAGGACAATCTATGGGAGGTATGATTTCATTTTATCTTACATCCAAATATCCAGATTTGTTTGCTGCAGAGTTATTTGTGGGGAGTCAATGGGATATTAATGTACTGCAACCTTTGGCAAAAGAAAATTTTTTCTATATCACTTCCGAAGGAGATGAAAAAGCTTCAGGTGGTATGCAGGAAGTAAAAGAAATGCTTACAGCGGTAAAAGTACCTTATACTACGTCTAAGTTTTCGGCAAAAGCTTCAGAACAAGATAAAAATACTGCCATTACCGAAGCACTACAAAGTGATGCAAACATACATATGGTTCAGTTTACAAAAGGAACGGTTCCTCCAAGCAGCGAAAGCCGTGGTGGAGCAGAGCATATGTATTCTTTTGATTATGCTTATATGCTTACCCCTGCGAGAGATTGGCTGTTTCAACAGCATCAATAACAATTATTTATGAGCATATTTTGATAAGACAGCAACCTGCAACGTGTAGGTTGCTGTTGTTGTTTACAAGAAGCGTTCGGTTGTTCAAAGAATTTAGCAACCAATCTGTAAAATTAATAAGCAACTTGGGGTATTAAAATATAGAATCAACATGAAAAATAGGGTAATTACTTCCATCGCTGTCGCAGTTATGAGTGTAACTGCATTGCAAGCACAACAACTAGAAATTCCAAAACCATCACCAACCCAGCACCTCACTCAAGAATTTGCCATTGGTAGTATAGAAGTTGCTTACAGTAGACCGGGATTAAAAGGAAGAACCATAGGAACAGATTTTGTTCCTTACGGAAAATTGTGGAGAACAGGAGCCAATGGAGCGACCACCATTACGTTTACAGATGCAGTAACGTTTGGAACAACCAAAGTAACCAAAGGAACGTACGGATTATTAAGTATCCCAAATGAGAACGAATGGACTGTAATTTTAACATCGGATCTTAATGTAAACTTACCTAGCAAGTATCAAAAAGAACACGATATAGCTAGTGTTACTATTCCGGTTACCAAACTACAGGTGCAAGAGGAAACCTTTAGTATTGATTTTGCTAAGTTTACTTTAAACAGTTGTGAGCTACAATTACGTTGGGATCATAGTTTGGTGAGTGTTCCTATCTCAACAGATATCGATTCAAAAATTACAAAACAAATAGATGCGATTTTCCAGCAAGATAGCAAGCCATATTATGCAGCTGCTCAATATTATTTTGATACCGATAGAGATTTAAACCAAGCAAAGACTTGGATAGAAAAAGCAACTGCAGATGAAAAACATGCCAATATGTTACACATGTTTTGGTTACAAGCACAGATCTACGAAAAACTAGGGGAGACTAAAAAAGCCAAAGCTACAGCCAAATTGTTGATTGAAAAAGCAACGAAACTTGGTAATCAAGATTATGTAACTATAGGTGAAAATTTCATAGAAAATTTATAAATACATCCATTTTTAAAAATGAAAGAGACCTGGAATAGAAGAAACTTTATGACCTCTCTAGGATTAGGAACCATTGGAGCTGCTATGCTACCAACCATTGGGTGGAGTATGGAGGAAGCATGGCAAGATGCAGTGGTAAAAATCCTAGCAGAGGCTATAAGTATAGATATGCACAATCATGTAGATGTGCCCTTTGATACCGCAAATTTTTCCAATGAAAAGAATGCATTACCTATGCAAATGAAAACTGCTGGTTTATCTGCTATCGGAATGACGTTTTGCGTAGACCGACCAAAATTAGCGTATAAAGGAGAAGCTTTTGAACGTTTTACTACAGCTATGAACGAAATGGATGCGTTGTTGGAAGCCAATGCTATGAAACGAGCCTTAACGTTTAAAGATTGGAAGAAAGCTAAAAAACAGCAACAACCTATCGTAATTCAAGCCGTGGAAGGCGGACTTTTTATAGAAGATGATGTAGACCGTTTGGAGGTTGCCTACGAGCGAGGTTTACGTCATTTTGGATTATTGCACGATGCACAATCGGCTTTTCCATTGGGAGATATTTACACCAACGAACCTCAATTTGGGGGGCTCACCGATTTAGGTAAACAAGTGATTAAAAAAGCAAGTGCTTTAGGCATGGTGGTAGATTTAGCGCATTGTAGCGATGCTGCTGTTAACCAAGCAATTGAACTTTTAGATACGCCGGTACTCATTTCTCATACGGGATTGAATACACAATTAGGAACCGATGAGCGTATGGCCAACATGATGATGCCACGTTTGATAAGTAAAGAACAAGCCAAACGAGTAGCAGAAGCAGATGGGGTAGTTGGCGTTTGGACTCACTTAGCCAACAATACAGACGATATGGCTGTAAACATCGCAGCTTTGGTTGATGTTATGGGAGTAGATCATGTAGCTATTGGAACAGATACAAAAATGATAAACCCAACAAAAGGAGAGCACCGTTTTGGAAATGCAACCAATAGTTGCTTTAAAGGCATGGAAAATGGTTTACTAGAAAGTTTGGTAACATCCATGTTGGCGAAAGGTTTTCATCATGATGAAATTCTTAAAATAATAGGAGGCAATTATGCTCGAATTTTTGAATTAGCAACTACCTAAACAAAAAAAGTACAGCCATCTTTTAAATGGCTGTACTTGAAAAATGAAGGGGAAATGCAACACCAATTAGTGTTGTGTTGTTTGTAATGCTTTTTTCGGATTTAAATTAATGTCTTTTTCCACTGCTAAATTCCATAGCTTCTCCTTTTCCAAAACCAAAACTGATTCCGAAAGTTACAAATCGACCTCTTTTGCTCCAGTTTCTTTGGTAAAAATCGGTTTGGTAGGTGTAGGTTTCTTGAATTCTACTGGCAAATACATCGCGCACACTTAAGTTTGCAATAGCTTTTCCTTTGAATATTTTTTTACGTAGACCGGCATCCATAAACCAAGTGCCTGATTGTTCTCCTTGAATGGTTTCGTAAGATGAATTGTAATTTCCAGAAAATTCTAAATCAACATCTGCAGGAAGTTTAAGCTTGGTTTGCAATTTGGTGGTATATTGATCTGCATCAAAATCAAAAACTTGAGTGTTATAAGTTCCTTTTCTACTGTAAGAATTGTAATTTCCGTCTAATGATAAGGTCAACCACTTGGTAGGTACATATTTGGCGTTCAATTCAGCTCCAAAAGCATCATTGGTCCCTATGTTTGCAGGCATAGATGTACTCACGTTTCCTTCGTAGGTTACAATGCGTTCAATGACATCATCGGTATGTCTAAAATAAGCACCAATGTTTAGTGATAATTTACCAATTTTGTAAATATTGGTAATTTCGTAAGAGTCGGTGTATTCTGGATTTAAATTTGGGTTACCGCTACGTAAACTATATTGATTTTGAATGTTTAAAAACGGATTTAAATCCCACAAACGTGGTCTGTAAATACGTTTAGAATATCCGGCTTGTAAAGAGACATTATCTGAAAATTTATACGATGTATGTGCACTTGGGAATAGGTTGGTATAGTCTTTTGTATTTTCTTCGTTGGTGTTTTCTAATAACGTATTAACGTGGGTATTTTCAATACGTGCTCCAAGTTTTACACCCCATTTTTCTTTCTCGTATGCATAGGTTCCGTAAAAAGCTAGAACGTTTTGGGTAAAGTTGAAAACATTGGATAAATCTTCATCAATAACAAATTCACCATTTTCTAAATTACTAATGGCATAATCGTTGGATACATCATCCAAAATGTATTGCGCTCCGGTTTCTATGGAGTGAATGTCATTGATAGGGTGTGTATAGTCAAGTTTGAAGGTATATTCAGATTCTTTAAAATCGGTAGTTGTTTGTTGCTGGGTATCTTCAATAGTTCCAAAAGAGTACAAATTATCAAATTGCGAAGATTGATCTTTTCCGAAGAAATTACCCAACGCACTAAAAATTAGTTTTTGGTCTTCGTCACGGTCAAAATCTTTGTTGTAATTAAATTCAAACTGATATTTAGGATTATCGGCAGTTACATTTTCTCTACGGTCGTACGTGCTGGTGAGTTCGTCATTTTCGTACGTATTAAATAGGGTGCTATAGTTTTCATCCTCTTTTTCAAAGGCATAATTACCAGAAAGTGTGATCATGTTGTTATCGTTGATGATATAATCTGTTCCTAAGGTAAAATTGACAAACGTTTCATTTTTATCGCCATCTCCTTTGCTGGTTACTACCGAATTTGAACTGGTATCTACACTTTCCATTTCGGTTTCTCTTGGGCGTGTTCTTCGGCCAACGCCTAATTGACTAAACAAATTAAACTTTTCACTACGGCGATTAATGCTTAATCCTAAACTATGATTGTTTGGGATACCTGTATTTAGAGTAACTGAACCATTGGTGCCTTGTCGATCATCTTTTTTCAGAATGATATTGATAATTCCCGACGTACCTTCTGCATTGTATTTGGCAGACGGATTGGTAATCACTTCAATGCTTTCAATCATATCCGAAGTAATAGTTCCCAACGCATTTCCTTCTTCACTTGCTAAAACCGATGGTTTTCCGTTGATTAAAATCTCTACGCCACTGCTTCCTCTTAAACTAATGGTTCCTTCAATACTTACGTTTACAGAAGGTACATTACTCAATACATCTAAAGCACCAACCCCGGTATTGCTTAAATCTTTACCAATATTAAATACGCGTTTGTCTAGTTTAAAAACCGTCTGAGAAACTTCGCCTTCTACAACTACTTCGTCTAGTTGTTGCGCATCTTCTTCTAAAAGAATTATTCCCAGATCAATGTTGTTGTTTTTAACAGAAATATTTTTGATGGTTTTGGTTTTGAAACCCATAAACGTAATTTCAACAAGAATTTCAGAAGACGGACTCATCAGTTCAAAATGGCCGTTATCATCTGTGGTAGCACCGGTAAGTACCGTTTGGTCGCTGCTACTTTTTAGAGCCACAGCAGCATAAGGTACAGGTTGTTGACTACCAGCTTCTTTTACAGTTCCAACCACTTTAATTTGTTGAGCCTGTAATCCTAAAGTCAGGAATAAGCATATAAGAATACTATTCAGTTTCATTCTTCAATTGGGTGTTTTAATTTTTCAATACAAATATGAAGTAACCATAGTATAGTAGGTAACTTTTTCTTTGAACGGCACAATGAGCACCGGAAACGTAACACAGGCTACAAATGGTTGTTTAATGGTATAATTTGGTTGTTGAAATAGTTGATTGATTTTTTCTTACGATATATCTTATTTTTGGAGTATGAATATGCAGAGCGAACAAAATTTGAGTCATAAAAAGGAAATTATTTTTCAGGTAATCTTAAACCTGATTTTATTTCTTTCGTATGCTATAGAGGTGCCAAAGTGTACTATAGCACTATGGACTCCCTTTTATTACCTTAATTACGCAAGTGCAGCAATGTTTATTAGTTATGTTTTGTTACCTAAATTTTTCTATCATGAAAAGTATAAGCTATTTGCTTTAAGTGTTTTAGGGGTGGTTTTTTGGTTGATGTTGATGGAAGAAGGCGTTTTAGAACCTATTTTTTTTCCTGATACCCGTGGTAGAATAATTGGAAATGTGGTGTACACTTTTATAGATGTATTACCGGTAATGATGCTGTTGGTAGGGTTTAAATTCGCCTGGGATTCTGTGAAAAAACAGCAAGAATTAAATAAACTTAGAACCTTGGTAAAAGAGAGCGAGTTGCAGTTTTTAAAAACACAGATCAATCCGCATTTTTTATTTAATAATTTGAATAATCTCTACTCGTACGCTATAGAAAATTCAAAGAAAACGCCATCTATTATTTTAGAACTAGCTTCGGTTTTGCGCTATATGTTGTACGATTGTAAAGAAGATTTTGTTCCGTTAGAAAAGGAAATTGAACACGTTCAAAATTTCACAAAACTGAACGAACTTCAGATTGAAAATAGAGGAGAAGTGATACTCGATGTTCCGGAAGTAGTGAGTACATACAAAATAGCTCCATTGATTCTCAATGTATTTATAGAAAATGCTTTTAAACATAGTACAGCAAGCCAGTCTAGCAACATTTTTGTTCATATCTCCTTACATGTAAAGAAAGATGAATTGTTCTTTCAGTGTAAAAATAGCTTTGGTTTACAGAGTAATAATGATAATTTAAGCAAAGGAATTGGGTTGCAAAACGTGCGCAAACGTTTGGATTTTTTATATGAAGATGACTATCAATTAGTGATAGAACCTCAAGAAGAAGTGTATACCGTAACCTTAAAAATGCGTTTAAAATCTTAAGTAGATGAAGTGTATTATTATTGAAGATCAACCGCCAGCACAACGATTGCTGCAAAAATACATTACTGATTTTGGTGCGCTTACCTTGTTAGGTACTTTTTCAGATGCCTTAACGGCCATGCACTTTTTAGAATCAAATTCAGTGGATTTAATTTTTTTAGATATTCACTTGCCAAAACTATCCGGACTCAATTTTCTAAAAACGTTACAACGCCAACCCAACGTAATTTTAACTACAGCTTTTCCCGAGTATGCTTTGGAAAGTTACGAATACAGCGTGATAGATTATTTATTAAAACCTTTTTCGTTTGAACGCTTTGTAAAAGCCGTTAAAAAAGTACCTACTAAACAAACCGAAAAGCCTACAGAAATACTGACTGCTCCTGAAGCAGTAAAAGAAGAAATTTACATTAAAACAGGCTATGAACACATTCGAGTGCCATTGAATGAAATCATCTATATCAAATCAGATGCAGATTTTACAGAGGTGTACGTGAGTAAGCAAAAGAAACATTTAACCTATGATTCGTTGCGGTATTGGGCAGATACGTTAACGCCAAATGGTTTTTACAGAATGCACAAATCGTATATCATCAATTTGGCAAAGGTGCAAAAAATAGCCACCAATGTAGTGGTGTTACAGGATGATATTAAAATTCCGATTGGAAGATCGTACAAAGATGATTTTTTAAAGGAAGTGCTTGGAAAATAAAGCTGGATACATCCTTAATTTTATAAACTAAATTAACCATGGATACTTTACATTCGGCTAAAGTCAGCCACTTATTGCAGGACTTACATAGAAAATCTATTGAAGATTTTCAGAATAGAAAATTATTGGAAAAGCAGACAGGAATGGAGCAATCTAAGAAAACCGCGTATATGTCTGTCACCAAGGAAGAGGGAGCATATTTAAATGCGGTGGCTAAAGAAATAAATGCAAAGCATATTGTAGAATTTGGCTGTTCATTTGGTATTTCTACAATCTATCTAGCTGCAGCCGCAAAAGATAATGGAGGTGCTGTGATTAGTTCAGAATTTGAGCCTCATAAAGTAATTCAGGCGAAAGCCAATCTATATAGCGCAGGATTGGATGCATATACCACAATTTTAGAAGGAAATGCTTTAGGAACGTTACTGAGTGTAACAGCAGGTATTGATTTATTGTTTTTAGATGGGGCTAAAGATTTGTACTTACCCATTTTCAAAAGATTGTCGCCAAAATTAAGTGAAAAGGCCGTAGTGATTGCAGATAATGCAGATAAAGCAGCTTGTCAAGATTACGTAAAGTATATGTTATCGCAATCAAGTTTTACTTCCAATTTTCTGTTTGAAGGGCGTATGTTAATTTCAATATTAAATTAGAGTTAGTATGAAAAATATAAGGAATATGGTGCTGATATTGTGTATATTTTGTACTAGTTGTGTTGTTGTAGCTCAAGAATCTAATCGGTATTTGGTAGCAGTTTCTAAAGCAGAGCATACTTTATCAATTGTTAATGCCACAACTTTTGAAACCTTGGTTAGCATACCTGCAGGACCTAATACGCATGAAGTGGTGGTGACTGATGATGGCAAGACTGCGTACATTTCCAATCCAGGAAACAGTGATTTACATGAAATAAATGTTATAGATTTAGAACAGCATCAAGCATTAGAAAATATTGATACATCACCATTTTTAGGCCCACACGGATTACAATTAATAGGCGATAATTTATGGTTTACAGCACAAGGTTCTAAAACTGTAGTTTGCTACAATATAAAATCTAAAACATTCGACTGGACAATGGGTACTGGGCAAGATGTAACACACATGATTCATGTATCGCCAGATCAACAATCTTTTTATACAACTAATGTTCAATCTGGAACCATAAGTATATTTAAACATACTTTATTGGAACCTACTGTACCGCCCACTGGTAAATTACCTCCAAATGCAAAATCTCATTGGGATTGGGAACAGAAGCTTATAGATGCTGGAATAGGCGTAGAAGGATTTGATGTTACAAATAATGAAGAAGAATTGTGGGCTGTGACGCCTACAGGTTTGTTAACCATAATTAATCTAAAGAATCCTGAGGAAAAAATTCAATTAGAAACTGGAATCAAAGGAGCGCATAGGTTGCAATTTACACCAGATAATACATTTGCTGTAATAGTTAGTGTAGCTACCGGTGAAGTAGTAAAGTATGAAGTTGCCACCCGTAAAAAAGTAGCAACATTTAAAATGGCTCAAGGAGGAGAAATGCTTATGGATACGATTTTGAATCGTGTTTTTATCTCATGTCCTATAGATGGTTATATTGCGGTAGTAGATTTAGATGAGATGAAAGAGGTAGGAAGATTTTCTGTAGGAGCCAGACCTGATGGTATGGCATGGATTAATTAAAGGATTCAGAAAATATAGGTATTGAATAATTATTTTGACACGGCATATTTGTTCTTCTCTCGTAAACTATTTCATAGATAACTGAACAATGAAAGTTTTTTAAGAATCAAATCTATTTAGGTGAGGGAGATATTCTTGCCAAATAGTTACCCCAATCCGTCAAATTATTTAAAACAGGGATAACTGTTTTTCCTAATGCAGTTAATGAATAGGTTACTTTTAAAGGTGGTTTAGATCCATTCACTTTTCTTTTTATCAAACCATCTTCTGCAAGCTGTTTTAATTGTATGCTAAGTGTCATTTCTGTAACGGTAGGCATTTCAGTACGTAATTCGTGATATCTTTTAGACCCATTCATAAGATGATATAAAATAACCGCTTTCCATTTACCTCCTATTAAACTCATAGCAAGGCTAACGGTACATGGAAATGAAATCCCCTTAAACATAACAGTTTCTTCTTTACATTCTTCTGGTTTCATAGTACTATCGTTTTGTATAGTTATTGCAAATAAAAAGAACTCAAATTAATTTTGCAACTATAATAATTATAGTATAAAATATAACATATGCAAGCAGCAATAGAATGGCCAAATGGGTACTTACCAGGAACAACAGATAACTTTTGTTCTAATGAAGTAATAGTAGCAAATATATCTTTAGCTAAAACCTGGGAATACCTTACAGATACCAGAAAATGGCCAACGTACTACAGTAATGCAAAGAATATAGAATTTTATGATGAAAGTGGTCCTTTGCTTAATTTAGGGTCACGGTTTAAATTTACAACCTTTGGTTTTGTAGTTGAGAGTAGAGTAGTAGAGTTCAAGCCTTTTAAAAAAGGTAAAGCAGCTAGATTAGCTTGGCATGGATGGGTAGAAGGAGATGAGCAGGAACGTTTAGATGTGCATCATGCCTGGATATTGGAAGAGCTTTCAGAAAATCGCCTACGTATTTTAACCCAAGAAACTCAATGTGGAATTCCGGCACAAGAGTTGGCTATAGCTATCCCAAATCCAATGATAAATGCGCATCAAGAATGGTTGAATGGTTTGGTGAAGGCTGTGCAAAAAGTCTCTTAAGAATTCGAGATGTAGAAACAAAAAATACCTTTATAATTTTACAAAGGTATTTTTTGTTTTATGATTCACATATTTACGGTAAAGGAATCTTGTAAATACTGAACTCCATATTGTTAATAGCTCCTTGAACTTCGTTTATTCTTGAATTGGTATAATATAAATCATCATTGTAAATACTAAATGTGTCTGCCCAGCGTACTTCGTTCCCTGTATAAAACGTAGCAATAGCATCATTTGGTTTCAAAATATCAATACTCCCTTTTTCTAAATTGGCTAAGTATAAATTTTGATGCGCGTCAAAAATCATTCCGTCCGGAGCACCGGTAACAGCTTCTTTTCTTACATCGTTTGCAATGGCTTCTTCCGTTCCGGATTGTAAAAGGGATGTACTTACCGAATATAAATCGTATCCGGTAAGGCTATGGTAATACAATCTGTTGTTTTTGGTGTTTAGGGCAATACCATCAGAATGAACCGGATTTCCCCATTTGGTGCCATTAAAATCTAATTCTTTTAACGTAGCTTGTGTAGAGAAATGGTTATCTAGTACACGTTTTGAAGAGCGTTCTTTAATGTTATAAACTACCAAAGCACTTTCATTAGAGTCGGTCATGTAAATATATTGATCGGAAGGATCAATTCTTAAATCATTGATATAGGAATTTTGCTTATAACTATCTGCTGACAATGTATACATATCTTCAAGTGTATTGGAAGTAAGATTGAAGACAAAAATTCTAGGCGCATCCATGACTCCTTTCCACAACGCATTTCTGGTATCTAAAACATACAGTTTATTATGGTGAGCCACTACAGATTGAATTCCCACAAAAACACTATCGGTAATAGGTTGACCAACTTCCCAAGTATTCCATTGTTTGCTAGGGTAAGGAGTAGGATTTCCCAGCGAATCTAACACAACAACAGCATTTGCAACACCTGTTCGCCATCTAGGAAAATTAGCAAAAACTTTTCCTTCAGAACTTACCGAAACTCCGGTTACTTGCTGGCCTTTGAATGTAGCCACTTTAACAGGTTTTTTTTGATCGGTTTTACTTTGTTTTGTGCTGTTTCCTTTTGTGTTTTCATGGCAACTATTAAATAATAGCACCAAACCTAAGAGACTTGCATACACTATTCTCATACTATTCATGTATTATAAAAGTTGGAAAATGTTGATGTAAATGTTTCATATAGTTTTCTTGATGCAATGCAATTTGAGCTTCACCATTATTCTTTTCTACATCATGAAAATGAATACTTGGTAAGGAAGATAAGCCAATAAATTCATTCATTCTATGAAACCCGAATAAAATACCTTCGTCTACACTTTTTTGTTGAAAGAATTCATTAGGTAAGGTAAAAGCAGTTTCGGGCGCATTCCAAGTTGTAGTAACCATATATTTTGCTTTTAGAAGACCACCTTTTCCGTAGTTAATACTTGGGTTTTCAGCCTTTCTACCATCGCTATAATACATTCCTTTTCTATGGCCTGCGGTAAACACACGGTCTATATATTCTTTTAAGGCGTAGGGCATACCCATCCACCATGCCGGAAAATGATAGATAACTACATCTGCCCATACAAACTTTTCTATTTCTGTGGTAAGATTGTAGGTTTCATTGATGTCGGTATATTTTAATTCAAAGCCATTGGCTTCTGTAAAATAATTTTTATCCAATTCAAGAAGCATTTTGTTAAATGCGCCTCCACTATGGGCGAATTTTTTTCCACCGTTAATTACAAATATTTTTTTCATGAAAATTTAAATTAAAAAGGATTATTGTTTATCAAGCACGTTTACAATAGCCTCACCTACAGCATGCGCAGATTGTGGGTTTTGTCCTGTAATTAGGCGTTGGTCTACACTTACTTGTACTTCCCATGGTTTTGATTTTTCAAATTTGGCGCCACGTTGAATAAGCTTGTTTTCTAGACTGTAGGGAACAACATCTGTTAACCCAACGGCTTCTTCCTCTTCATTAGTAAAACCACTAATCTTTTTTCCATCAATAAGATAGGTATTGTCAGTCAATTTAATGTTGATTAAACCAGATGGGCCATGACAAACTGCGGCAACCACACCGTTTGCTTCATAAATAGAGGCAGCAATTTTTGCTAGTTTTTTGTTATCTGCAAAATCCCACATAGTACCATGTCCGCCAGCATAAAATATAGCAGCATAATTACTTGGTGTTACTTCCGAAGGTTTTAAGCTGTTAGATATTTTTTGATGATACTTTTTGTTTTCCCAAAACTTTTTATTGATCGGGTCTTCAAGGTCAAAACCGTCTACTGGTGGTTCGCCACCTTGTGGACTTACAAAGTCTATTTCATAACCAGCTTTTGTTAATACATCCCAGGTATGACTGACTTCTGATAAGTAATATCCTGTAGTTTCTCCTGTATTTCCCTTCTGTGAATGGCTGGAAACAACGAATAAAACCTTTTTTGAAGAAGAATTTTGTGCACTAGCCAATTGAGTCTGTACTACTCCTGTGAGAATAGTAAAAATAAATGCTATTGATTTTTTCATAACTAAGTATTAATAATTGAAATCAAAATTACAATGAGTATATGTCTAATAAAAATAATCTAAATTTGCGCTAAGTATAATTTAAGTTATAGATGATGCAAGCAAATTTAGAATGGTTTAGAACTTTTAAGGCAATATATGAAACGGGTACAATGAGTGGTGCAGCTAAAATGCTATACGTGTCACAACCTGGAGTAGGCTTACATTTAAATGCTTTAGAAGCATATACGGGATTTCCATTATTTGAGCGTACTTCTCGTAAAATGATTCCAACAGAACGTGGCATACTTCTATATCAACAAATCAACAGTTCTTTAAAAGGTTTAGAAGAAATAGAAATTCGTTTTAAAAAGAAAGCAGGAGCACAAAGAGCAACGTTAAATGTAGGAATGTGTGTGGAAACTTTTCAGCAAGCACTAGAAAAGCATTTACCACAGCTGCCCTTCAATTTAATTATGCAGTTTGATTCTAATGAAAAACTAACGGCAGCCCTAGAGAAGGGAACTATAGATCTGGTATTAACTAGCAAAAGAAGTAGCAATAAACAATTAGATTTTGAATTGTTCACTATGGAAAAATTGGTGTTGGTTGGCGGAGCGAAAGTAAACCTAGATGAGTTCCATCAATTAAATAAACAGAACAAGACAGAGCTAAAAACATGGTTAAAGTCTCAACTTTGGTATAATACGGCTTCCGATCTTCGATTGTTAAAATTATTTTGGGAACAAAATTTTAAGGAATTACCAGATTTTCTGCCGAACTACATTGTGCCAAATAAGTTTTCTATTATGAGATGTTTAGCAATGGGCGAAGGATTAGCCGTGTTGCCCGATTTTATTTGTGGAGAAGCATTGGATACTAATACAATCCACAAAATTTGGGATGGATATACGCCTATAGAAAGTCCATTGTATTTTGGAATGCGAAAAAATACAATATTGCAGAGCGAAGTAAAAATTATCAAAGATTTGCTGTTTAAAGAATACGAAACCAAAGAAACTGTGCTGTAAACTTAGAAGGAGTTTTACCTTAGGATTTTGGTGTTTTCTTTGATTTTTCTATACAATTTTTGGGAAAATGATGTTTTATGAATTCATCAGGAATTAGAGGATGTTTTTAACGTAACATTTTGGTATTTAATCGAATGTGGTTTGCAATCAATCGAATTTTATAATTGATAGATGCGATGATTCATAAATTTGAATCAAGATTATAATGTCTGATTTTAGTTAAAAATAAGAATGGATGTGTTTTTAAGGGGAAATTTACACATTCATATAAACCTCCAATCCTGTTTGGGTATTTGATTGGAGGTTTTTTATATCAGTTTGTATGTACTTTGTTATAGCATAACAGATGTAATTATTTTTTCGACTAGTGAATTAATTTCTTAACAACTTTCTCTCCATTTTCTCCTGAAATTTCTATCAATAGTACACTATTTTTCTTCTTCATATTTATTAAAAATTGATCTTTGTGAATAGCTGTAGTTTCTAGAATTTTTTTACCTAGAATATCATAGATTTTAATTGTAGAGATATTTTTATAATTACTTTTAACAAAGATGTGATGGTCATCTCTCGATGTAATTTGTACATCAAAAGCGTGTTTCTCATGACTAGGATTATCTAGACTGTTATCATTTTGATAGACAATTTCAAATCTGTTCTCAAGTAGTCCTGAAACGGATGTAGTAAATACATATGGATTACTGTTTAGATCATGAATGGTATTCATGTCATAATCTTTTAAAAATACAGTTAGGCTCTCGTTGTTTTGGAAGAAACCGGTATGTTGTGCAATGGCTATGGTGTAAATACCAGGTGTAGCAACTTTGATCCCTAACGGAACAGTGTCTTCCATAGAAAATGGTAGCGATCTTCCTTGAATAAGCATTTGATTTTCATTGAGTATAGAGTATATTTTTTGATTACTATTAGCTCGCACTCTGGCATCGTATAAACGATCTTCACCATTGGTGGCACCATTTAAATATCCAAGGAGCATACGGCTTGTTTGGTTTTGAGGATCAATTAAGTCCAACCATAGGCGACCTTCTTCATTTACGGGAAAATCATTATTATCATCAGTTTGTGCTACTCTATAAAATTGACCATTATTAAAGTCTTTGCTTCGCATGGTATTTGTAAAGGTTACATTTTCTGTAGTGGCAGCACCATCCGTCATAGCTACAAAAAATCCTTGACCTGAACCTATGTAACCATCAAAAGAACCTGCTCCCGTTGATGCTCCGGTAGCGTTGTAAATTATATAATCACCAGGCGTATAATTGTAGGTGAAATTATCATAAAAAGGATCACTTGTTACTGGGTTTGGATCGTTTCCGTGTGTCCAAATATGTACATTACCTTCTAAGTTTGTGTTGGCTTCCAAAAAGGCAACAGCATCTAAAGCAGATGGATATGGATTTCCCAATAAGTTATAATTATCATCTAAATTTGTTACTGTAATTCCATTGCTATTTGTGTAATTTTCACCAGTATAATTCCCTCGTTCTACCGTTCTGGTAATGGTTCCATTATTTGGAGTTCCTTCAAACTGTGCTGTATAAATTTGATCCGTACTTAAAGGGTAACTCTCAGGAGCTCTCACAATATATCCTTTACCAGCTTGCATGTTTTCATTTGTAAAAGACCAATTTCCAAATTGATTATTCACTGTGGGCAACCATTCATAAAAAGCCCAGCTAGGAGAAGAAGGAGATACTTGGGGTAGACTAAAATTGGATACAGGTGATGACCAATATACATAGTCATATAAACTGATTTGAGTTTCACGTGCTGCACTCAAACTACCTATGTTGGCAATATCTTCTATTTGAACTAAACTACCGTCATCTTCTATGTGAAAATATCCGCCATCTTCAATTTCTACCCATTCCTGTACGGTTAATGAAGCATTCTTTTTAATGGTAAATTCACCACCATCTTTAACTCTAAATGTTTTTGCATCTCCATCTACATTTTCTGGAAGATATGCGTTGAATATATCTTTTACAATTACGCAATTTTCGTCCGTAGGAACACCAACAGGTAGCCAGTTATTTGGATCTGTCCAATCGTCTGAAATACCTTGCCATACTTTTGAGGTGTTTGTTACAGTAACATCGGTACTTGCATAACAGCCATTAGAAAGCACAGCACTTGCCGTAAAGGTGTAAGAACCGGTTTCTAGCTGTGTTAACGTTGGTTTTACATAGACCGTAGCAATCTCTGAACCTTCTACATACGGAATGGTACACGCTTCGTCTTCAAATGCATTTACGGGGCTATCACTATCCCACTCAAATGCAGTAGTTAGAGGTTTATCACCATAGAGTTTTATATCATCTACAGCAACTCCGTCTGGAAGCCATCCTTCTCCTGAATATGAATAGTGATTAAATCTAATTTGAAATGAACTGTAATTAACAAAAGCTGACAAATCTATGCTAACATCAGTAAATCTTGTACCAATACCAACATCGGCAGTGTATGTAGTTAAGGGAGTCCAGCTAGCTCCATTATCTGTTGAAGTTTCAATGGATATATTTTCAGGATAATCTGGGTAAATGGCATCATTAGGTAAATACCTAGAGTAGTAGAGTTCTAATTCTAGGGTAAGGTTTAAAAAATCTGTAGTATTAACAGGATTTGTTAAGGTTAGCATAGTATTGATATTATTGGGAGCCGGACTATTACTAATATCTGATGTAGCCATTACAAACTTGTCATGGCCAAACCCCGATGAAACTGCCGGAAACCAAACCAATCCATCCGGAACAATAGTACTGGTATAATTCATCCACTGAGTATTTACATCATAACTACTATCATTTGCATCGTTATTAATACTGCTAAAAACGCCCAGATCTCCTGTTTCAAAAGTTTCATTAATCAAATACACTTGTTCTGTATCCCCACCGGCAGCTAGAGAAACAACAGCCTCTTCACCACATACCACAGGATTTTCGGGCGTAAAATTTAATGTAGGTATTGGCCTTACATAAGCTACAATTCTCGTTCTCTCATAGGATTCACAGCTACCATTGCTCGCCGTTACATAATACGAGGTAGTGCTACTAAGGGAAGGAGTAGTCCATAATCCATCAGTGGTGGTAGCTAGTAAATTACCTCCGGTTTGTGCGTCGTACCATAGGTATGAAGTAACGCCTTCACTTCCTGTTACTTGCAAGTCTACGGTACCCGAGCCGCAAGTTTCACCAGATGTAGTAGCTGTAATATTAGCACTACAGCTAGGTATTACAGTAAATTGATAATCTTCTGCTTCCCCATATTCTATATAAGTACGGTTAGCACCTTGATCATACATTTGGTAAGAATCAAAGGTTTCACAATAATTAAAATCGATTCCAAAGTTCTCTACAGATGATCCGTTGATGGTTGTAAAGCTATTATAAACTCTTATTCTAATGGTATAATTTCCAGGTGCAATGTTTTCTGGTATTACAAAGCCAAAGGTAATTCCTAAACCAGCATATGGCCCAGGGTCGTATACAGTTTCATCAGTGTCATCAAAGTCTCCATCTTTGTTCCAATCTACCCAAGCTTTCCATCTACCACGAGAATTTGCTTCTGTGTATAAATTGATTCCTTCACCTTGAGCCTGAATACTTTTATTAGTTAAACTTTGATAATCTTCCAATCCATTTGTAAATGTAGATGAGTTTGAAACATCATTAAGTGTTCCAATAAAATCAACCTGATGAATGTAACGAGTACTTGGATCACTTGTAGTCAAGGCATCGCAATAGGTAATTGGAATTTCGTAAGATGCATATTCATATGTTTCTGTAAAATATAAAGGACCCCCTGAACAATAACTATTGTTTGCGTAAACAAAGAAGTGGTATTGGGTACCTACAGCAATATCATTTAAAGTGAACGAAGTACTGCTGCTGTTTGAAGCTACAATATAATCTCCATAAGTAGAACCAACCGTATAGGTAGCTCCGTTACTTGGCTCTGGAGGTGTGCTAGAGGTGCTATAAAATACTAAGTAATTGTCTGCCGAAGGATTGGCGGGAGAAAAGTTTCCTTCAATAGTAGTATCATTATTAGTTAACACCAAATTGCTAGGTGCTGCCGTGGGCGTAGTACAAGGGCCGGAACTTACCGAAATTATGTAATCTTCTGCTTGGCCATAATTTACGCTACACGGTGTAGAAGTGTAACCATTGAAAGCAGAAATAATACGCATTTTTGAAGTTCCAACAGGTATGTTTTCTGGGATTGTTATAGAACTAGTAGCGTTAATACCATCATTACCATTAGAGTTATAGATGGTTCCAATTGTATATATTTCGTTACTATTATTTCCAAAAACACCATTTTGATCCCAATCAAAATATGCAGATATATAAAAGGTATAAGCACCTGCTGTTTGAGCCTGAACGGTAAGAGAATAGGAATTTCCTGTTTGAACATTTGCTGTTTGACAAAAGGATTCTTGTTCTGATGTGCCTACAACATTGTTTGATATATTTTGAAAATTTACAGAAGTTATGGGTACCACATAATCAGTGGTAACATCTGTTTGGCAATAGCCATAAGTTATTTCTATACGTCCATTTCCTCCGTTTCCTCCCGCAGCATCTGTAGTATTCCAGGATTCACCACCACCGCCGCCGCCACCTGGTGCAGCGCCATTTGCTCCATTTCCATTACTAACTCCGTTACCGCCAAAACCACCATTTGGTGCACTAGCTCCACTACCTCCAGCGCTAGAACCACCAACATTTCCTTGGTTACCATTAGTATTTGTATCACCACCGCTAGCTGTACCACCAATTCCGGCAGCTCCAGATTGACGAACGCCACCACCACCACCACCTGCGGTAATGGTAGTACTTTGAAAAGTTAATGTACTACTTTGTCCACTATTTCCGTTGTTTCCTAGGACTGCAGTGCCACCAGAACCCACAGTATAGTAAATAATTTCTCCACCGGAAAGACCACTAAAAGTTTTAGAAGCATACGCTCCAGAACCGCCTCCAGAACCACCTCCATTACCATTGTTCAAACATCCTCCTCCAGCACCACCGGCACCCCATAATTCTACGGTTATAGTAGTGGTACCACATGGGATGGTAAAAGAACCAGATCCGGTTTGGGTAATTTGTTCTGTAATTTGGCAGTGAGCGTTTACGCTCATCAAAACAAGGAATAAGGTAATTAAAAGATTTTGGGTAATTTTTATCATAGCTAAAACTGTTTTAAAAATGAAACTGTTTTAAACAATGATATAGCGATATCTAAATATGATTCATTAAAATCTATTTAGATAGAAATCTAATTAATAAACTAGGGAGAGGGAATGATTTTGTTATTGTATTCTAAAAGTAATGATTTTATATTAGAAATGATAGAGTTTTGAAATAATTCATGTATTAAATTTTTAACTAGATCTATTGGTGTAGTTTGTTATTGAACGATATTTAAATGTATTTAATCGATAGTTTTAGGTATTTGGAAGACTTAGTGGCGTAATATTCTCTCAAAAAAGATTTATTTTGCCTGTATGAAGCAATGCTAAACAAAGTTACTCGAAGGAATTTCTTAGGTATTAAATACACTCTATAAGAGTAATTTTGTAGATGAAGATTATGGATATTTTTTAAGATAAACAACAATTTTTATTATTATGATAAAACCTATAGATTTAGCCTGTATAATTGATGATGATCCAATTTTTGTGTACGGGACTAAGACACTTATGGAACTGGCCAATTTTTGTAAAAACTTTTTAGTGTATCAAAATGGAGAAGAGGCTTTGAAAGCGTTGGTGAATCTTATAGAATCTAAATCTGTTATGCCAGATGTAATTTTACTGGATATAAATATGCCAATTATGGATGGTTGGGAATTTTTAGATCATATAATTAAAGTACCAACAGAAAAGAGCCTTACTATTTACGTAATAAGTTCATCTATAAACCCTGTGGATATTCAAAGAGCTAAGTCTTATAGTCAGGTTTCAAATTATCTCATCAAACCGATGACTATAGCCACTTTACAGCAGATGATGTCTGAACTTGCACCCAATATGTGAGAATACCATTGGTCGATATTTTTTTGCGAATTAACTATTGAAAATAAACTTTTATAGAGTTTTTATCATTTCAGGGTTCTGTTAAATGTAAATTGGGTAAAAAATCAGGCCAATTATGCAAACTAGTAGAGTGGAGGATACTTTTCGTACGAAAGATTTAGAAGCGTCAAAAAAAGAGTTAGATGTTATTGGATTAGAAACTTTGAAACACGCAGGCGTAGGCCGAGGATACTACGACTATGCTACAAATTTTTTTCATTTAGATACAGTTGCATGTAAGTTACATGACCTTACGAATGCAGATGCAGCGTTCACTTTTATGAAGTTACGCAAGTTGTATTTACACCAGAAATCACGACAAGCAATACGAATTGCCCTTGATTCTTTGAAAAAAGGGGAGCAGAAATTTGATATTACTTTACTGCTTGTAACTTTTCGGGGAGAACAAAAATGGTTGAGGGTTATTGGGACTCTTACCCATAGTTTAGAGGCCAAAGAAACAGTTGGTTTATTGTTTATGGATGTAGGATCTTCTACAGGTGTTTCAAGAGATATTGGATCTAAAGAAGTGCTTATAGATAGTTTTGAACATGCTATTTCGGGCATAGGAATGGTAAATTTAAATGGTAGGTTTATAGAGGCCAATCCGTATTTATGTAAAATGTTGGGGTATGAAAAAGAAGAGTTGCTTGAAAAATCCTTGATAGATTTTGTTCCTCCCGAAGATTTTGAGGAAATGGAGCATATTTTGGTGAAATTTTTAACGGGGAAAATCCATAAGTATTCTGGAGAGAAAATGTATGTAAATAGGAAAGGTCACAGAATACCTATCTTTTTGATGATTAGTATTACAAAAAATACCTCAGGATCTCCGTTACATTTTGTAATTCAAGCAAGTAATTTATTTCAATTATATCAATCAAAAGGGAAATTGGCTTCTCTTTTAGAAATAGTGACCAATCAGAACAAACGATTTATGGAGTTTACCTATATAGTATCTCATAATATACGTTCTCATACATCAAATTTGGCAATGTTAACACAGCTCTTAAAAATGAAGAACCAGGAGTTGACAGAAGAATATTTAAACTATTTAGATAACTCTGTAGAAGGTTTGCAACAAACTATATCTGATTTGAATGAAATTATTACGTTGCACACAAATCAATCATATGATTTATCAAAATTGATGATTTATAATACCATAGAAGCTTCTTTACAGAAACATATTTTTAAAAGTTCAATAGCATCAAAAGTGATTATTCAAAATTCAATACCCCAAACATTAGGTATAGTGCATTCACCAAAGCTGTTGTACTGTATTCTTAACCAAATTATAGAGAATTCAGTAAAATTCAAGAAAAAAGATGTTGATTTAATATTAGATTTTAAACACGAATCCAATGAGCAATATGATATTATAAAAATTTCAGATAACGGTATTGGTATTGATTTGGATAGATACCATGATCAAATTTTTGGTTTGTATAAAACCTTTGCGGTAGGCAATTCTAATCGTGGAGTAGGGTTGTTTTTAGTAAAGCATCAAATGGAAGCTTTACAGGGAAAAGTACAATTATCTAGTACACTTGGAAAGGGAACCACTGTCCAATTATATTTTAAAAAGATGATGACATATGGAGAAATTAATTTGGCTGGTAGATGATTCAGAGCTATTTGGATTTGTAGTAGGAAAATATGCAGAGCAGTTTCCACAAGTTTGTTTTAAGCATTTTAAAAGTGTACCAGAGGCTTTAGGAGCATTGGAATTATGTAATAAAACAGAATATAAACTTCCAAATATGATTTTTTTAGATCTACATCTTCCTATTTATGATGGTTGGAGTTTTTTAGAAGCTACGCGCACCAACTCTTGTTGGGAAACATCGTCACTTTATGTTTTAACAAATTCTGCAAGTCCAGAGGACATTAGAAGGGCAAAATCGTATCCACAAGTAACAGCAACACAATTCAAAGATTCAGTAAAAAGTTTTTTTAAAGACCTTTAAAGTATTTAAAAATGAAATTAACAACCTTAACAACTTTCTTTATCATAGATGATGATGCTCCATTTCTTTTCAGTTTGAAGACATTATTGAAAGAGGCTGGTATTGTAGACCAATGTTTTACGTTTTCAAATGGAAAAGAAGCTATGCACCTTATGAATCACCTTCAATTGACATCTCCTTCTTTATCTCCTACACTAATCTTGGTAGACGTAAATATGCCTATAATGGATGGATGGGAGTTTGTAGATAATGTAAAAGACTATTTTGAGAACAAACCCATGCCTATATTGATGATGACAGGTAAAAAATATGTGCGTAAGCAGGAAACAAATGATTTATGCTTATTAGAGAAACCAATTTCGTTTCATGAAGGAAAAAAGCAGTTTATAAGTTCTATAACAGGCTACTTACAAAAGTTTAATAGTATAGAATAGAATCCTTTAAATAGATAGGGCTATTTCCAAAGCTATTATATTTGGTATATTGCTTTTAAAAGTTTTCAGAATAATAGCTTTTTCAATAGAGACAGTAGTTTTAGAAATATCTGCCTTGCCACATTGTATAGAATTGAATTTTCCTGAAATAGATACAGATTGTTCAGGAAAATGAATGTTTATGTTTGAATCACCCATAAAGCATTGGTTTCCTTCATACATGATAGGCTTATAGGGAGTAATGTACTTTTTAAACATTTGGTAATCATCAATAGAAATCTCAACTGTAACTTGATACGAATAATTCTGTTTAAAAATGGTATAATACGTTTTATCGGCTTCTAATGAGGCTAATTTAGTGAGTCTTCTTTTATTGAATCCATAAGGTAGCACATAGGTACATACTGCAAGGAGAAAAAATAGAGTTATGTAAAAAGAGCTTTCCATTCACACGTATAAACAACTAAATTAAAGCATTTATGCCAAATGAATGTTAAAGTACTCTAAATGTTTACTAACTACTCTTTTTGAAACTCAGTGTAAAAGTACTTCCTTTATCTACAATACTAGCTACTTCAATTTTTCCTTGAAGAGATTCCATTTGATTTTTAGTAATGAACAATCCTATACCACGAGCTTCTTTATGTTCATGAAAGGTTTTGTACATGCCAAATAATTTTTGCCCATATCTATTTAAATCAATACCGCGACCATTATCTGCTATGGCAATAGAAATATACTCTTGCGTATCACTAGTAGTTATATGAATTTCCGGTATTCTATTGGGAGCTTTGTACTTAATTGCATTACTCAGAATATTTAGCAAAATACTTTCCAGATAAGCCGGAACAAAGTTGATAAATATATTTTCATCAACATTATTGAAAATAACACACTTACTATCTATAATTTCACCGGCCAAAACTTTTAGAGTATTTCCTACGTAATTTACTAAATTTAATCTCTTAAGATTGTGTGATTGTGCCTGTACAGCTACAACTTCGTTTAGGTGATGAATAGTTTCGGTAAGGTTTTCTGCTGCAGTTACTAGATGTTTACCTGCTTCATTGGTAGCAAAATCAGGAATACTATTATAAACGATGTCTAAAAGCATGTTTATATTACCAGAATGGGATCTTAAATTATGGGAAACTATGTGGGCAAAATTCAATAATCGTTTATTTTGTTCTTCTGTAACGCTTTGTAATTCCTTAGATTTTATTTCAGCTTTTTTACGTTGGTCTATATTAATTACTTGGGCTATATAATGTAAAGTATTTCCTTTTTCATCTTTTACCGGAGAAACAAATATTTGTGCCCAAATAGTAGCATTATTTCTGGTAACATATCTTTTTTCAGTTGAAATATGGTCTGCGCCTTCTTTTAGTTCTTTAAAATGAAGTAATGCCTGTGGTTGATCTTCGGGGTGCGTAATATCCTTAAAACTTCGTTGGAGAAATTCAGGTTTAGAATATCCTAACATTTGACAAAAATTGTCGTTCACTTCGGTAAACTCTCCTTTTATATTTACCAATGCCAATCCAACAAAACTGTTTTTGAAAATTTCCTGAAATTTTGAAAGTTCCTCAACATATTTCTGATGTTCTCTGGTTTCTAAATCAATGTCTTGAAAAAGTCCGTAAACGCGTATACATATCCCATTTTCTACAACTGGAATTCCTATAGCTCTAACCCATTTTTCTTGGCCTTGTAAAGTAGTTATCAATACTTTTACGTCATATTCTTTATGCTTTTCTACGGCGTTCTGAAATGCAGTTGTAATAGTATTATAGGAATCAGCATCTTTATAAAATCCAATAGCCTGTTCAAAATCGCATTCGAACTCTAGAGGAACCCCATGGATCATTTTTGTTATTTCACTCCAGTAAATAGTTTCTTCTTGCAAATCCACTTCCCAACTCCCCATTTTGGCAACTTCAGAGGTACGTGCCAAGATATCTGCATAATAGTGTTTGGTCATAGGGAATATAATTTTTTATGGAAGATAACCATAACTATAGGTAAATGCAAAATTTAAATGTTTTTAAGTACTAGCCTTAGAAAATTTAAATCAAAAAATCCTCAAAAAGGAAGTTTGATGCGAATTTAGGCACAGGTGAAGTTTTAGTATTTGTCGCTACTATAAAAGGACGCTTGAAAAATTAAAAATAGAGTCTAATAAACCCATTGAACGTACGTTCTAATGCGCTAACATTAATTTCTTGGATAGTAGAGTTTTGAGAATTGATACGGTAATTTTTATGAATCGTTTCTGAGGAGTTAAATAGATTTAGACAAGAAACTCCAAGTTTTATGGTTAATCGTTTTGATAAGGAATGAGTGAAACTAGCAGAAGAGTTGAACTGTAGGTAGTTATTCAATTGACTTGTATTTACATTTTCATAGGAAATTACTAAGTTTTGATTTGCATCGTAAACAGGTACTCTAGAGGCAGGCTGCGTATAGTACCTGCCCGAAGTATAGGTAGCTCCAATACCAAATTGCCATTGTTTGTCATCATAAATAAAACCACTTCGTAGTGCATGTGGCACCTCTTGATTGCTCGTAAATGAAGTATGGTGTAAGTCTTTAAAGGAATACTTATTATGATTGTATTGGTAATTTATCCAAGCTGTTATGGTATTCCACTGTTTTTGAGCCAAAAATTCTATGCCATAGACAGTGTACATACCCAAAGCATTTTCAAACTCATATTGATTGTTAAAGCCTTGTGCTTTGCTGTTAATGTGTTGTACATTTTTAAAGAATGGTTCTGCTGTAAGAAGCCAATGGTTATTTGTAAAACGTATACTCGTAGATATTTGATGGCTATAACTAACAGGTAAATCGGTTTCATTTGCCAATGTCCATCGTTTTTTTTCCAATCCCAAAAAATCTTCCTCTTGTTGTGTGACTTGGTGAGTGGCTTGACTCTTCATTTCTCCTTGTAATGCTACAGAAATATTTGTATTTGGAGTGTATCGAACTAAGAATCTGGGCTCTAGATAATAGCGCTTTAACGAGCTGTAATAGCTTTGGCGTAATCCTGCTGTAAAGTAGAGTTTTTGTAATTGGGCGGTAGCTTGGGAGAAAAGTGAATGTGTAGTAAGGTTTTGGCGCTCATTATTCAATACCATGGTGTTGTCTTTATTCAAGTTATTCATAGTAATATCAGAGAGTTCATAACCAACGGTGTACGTGACGTTGCTATTTTGTTTGTAGGTGTTTTGTAAAATAAAACCTTTGTCTTCAACAGTACTTTCTTGTGCTAACTCACGCACATTTTCTATAAATAAATTGTGTGATTGAATTTGATAGGTATTGAAATGCCCGGTTAATGAGGTGGCAAGTTTTGTATTCCATTGCTTTGAAAAAGTCATATTGGCAGCAAGTGTATGCTGTTTCAGCGTGCTGTTTTCTGTAGTTTGTGTAGTGTTTTCAGTAATTGTTTGATTTACATCAAGATCATTTCCTATGAAAATACTGTTAATTTGTAAAGATGAAGTGTTGCCAATTTTTTGATGTACTTGTGCAGTGAGATCATAAAAATAAAAATCTTCTGTACTTTGATAAGCTACTGTTTCATCCAGAAATAAGTTGGTAATCGTAGTGTTCTGAAAAATTCTTTTCAAATAACTTTTGTAGGTAGGTGATTGATAGAAGTTTGTAGTAGATCTTCTACCACTAAATTGCCAAATAGTATTTTTAGAGGTATTGAAAGAAGTATTAAAGTCTACATTTAACAAATTAACTCCAATGGAGTTTTCATTAGCTAGGTTATTTTCTAAATGAGTGTCAATCAAAACTGTGCCGCTAACTGATTGCCCGTATTGTGCCGGAGTAGCATTTTTAAAGACGGTAATGGATTGAGATAAATTTGGATTAAAAGCTGAAATGAGTCCAAAAAAATGACCAGATTGATACATGCGAATTCCATTCCATAAAATAAGATTTTGGTCGTTGGTTCCGCCACGTAAACTAATGTTGGAGATGGTTTCGTCTAAACTGATAGCTCCAGGCAATTGCTGTAAGGTTTGCAATACATCGGGTTCTGTTAATCCTGGAAGTAATCCTGTATTTTTGGAATGCACTTTATAGCTCCCATTGCGTTGTTGTTGAATACCCCGCGTTAACAGTTGTACCACTTCCACTTCTTCAAGCTCTAAGAGTTTTGGTTGCATTAGAATTTCGGTAGCTGGTTTTTTAAGTAGTGTTTGTACAGAAAGAGTAAGATCTTGATAGCCTAATAATGACAAAACAAGCTCATCTTTGGTCATATTTGGTATGCAAAACCTACCTGTTTGATCTGTGAATATAGTGGAAAGACTCTCTTTAAAATAGATCTGCACATTTGCTAAGGGCTGTTTGTGTAAGCTATCTAAAACAAGGAAACAAGAAGCATTCACTATCTCTTTTTTTGTTTGAATTACATAGTAATGATCGCTCACTTTTGTAAAGACCAACTGAGTTTGTTTTTCTAAATCATCAATAATATGTGTAATAGCTCCATTGGGAATATAAGAAAGAGTGATATGCTGAATTTCCTGTTCAATATAGTTGAATTTTATAGCAGTTTTAGCCTCTATACTATGAAGTGCATCTGCTAAAGAAATAGTGTTGTTTCCTGATTGTGACCAGGAAATAAAACTAAACAAATGTAGGATCAAAAAGCGAAATATTTTTGGAGACAATTTAGTGTTCTTTTAATGTATAGCTATTTTGGTTCTGTTGTTCAAACCTAACCTTAAACGACTGTTCTATAACGGACAATGCAATAGTTAAATCATTAGCAGGGATAGTTCCTGTATAGTATTTACTATTATTTACAGAACCATTTGTTTGTATGGTAATGTTATATTTTCGTTCTAATTCTGCAATTACTTCATGCAACTGTGTTTTTTCAAAACGAATTTGTTGTTGCGTCCATTCTGGTTGGTTTACGAAGGTTTTGTTTTCAATCCATTCGTTTTTCGTTAGAGTAATGGAATTTCCTGGTGTTAAAATAACAGATGTATTGTTATTGGAAACTTGTACACGTCCTTCATAGCAGGTTACCAGAAGTGATGTAGCTCTATCTTTAACATTGAATTGCGTACCTAAAACAGTTACTGTACCCTTTTGGGTTTCCACACGAAATGAGCTTCCTTTTTTTACTTTAAAATAGGCTTCGCCTTCCAATTGAATGGTGCGTTCTTTGCTCCAATTTTTGGTGTTATAGCTAATTTGTGAATCTGCATTGAGTTGAACCTCGGAGCCATCTGGCAATGCAACTTTTTTAGCTGTTCCTCTTTGAGCATAATAGGTGGTTTTAGGATTGTTTAGAAAAATTCCTAACGAAATACAAATGAGAACAGCAGCTGCTATAGATGCATATTGAAATATGCTCATACGATATCTCTTTTTCTTTTTCGGCGAATGCAATACGGTAGCCAGCATTTTTGAAACATCCTTGTTTAAGGGAGTCTCCAATTCGGCCGAATGTTTTTTTATTGCCTCAAAAATCTGTAGATCTTCAGGTGGGATCTTATTTTTTTCAGTAGCTGTTAATTCATCTGTTAACAGTTTTGCTAAATAATTTTCATCTTTCATAGTATACTGTTTAATGGAGATGTTCAATATGCTTTTTTAAGTTTAGCATGGCTTGGTGTATTCTTTTTTCTACAGCTTTAACACTTATATCTAAGGCTTCTGCTATTTCTCTATATTTTATTTTATCTATGCGATGCATTAAAAACGCCTCTTTTTGATGAGGTTTTAAGGCATCAATAGCGTTGAGTAATTTTTGTTTAAATTGTGCTTCTTCTATCAAAAACTCTGGACTTTCATTGGTAGATAGATTAGGTTCAACTTTTTCAGCATATTGAAGCACTACCTTTTTATGGGCAACTACTTTTAATGCTTTTTTGTAAGCAACAGTGAATAAATATCCTTTTGCTTTTTCCCAAGGTACATCACTGCAATGTTTCCATAGTGTTATAAAAGCTTCTTGAGCTGTATCAAATGCTTGATCTTCATCACCAAATTTGTAGTAAAGAAAATTCCGAAGGCTTTTTTCATATGTTTTAAAGATGAACGAAAAATGATGTTCATTACAGGTTTGATACATATTTTTTTTAGACATACATGCAATCTTATATACATACAACCTTCAAACTTTGAAAAACCCTACTCAAAAAAAAATAAAAAAACGGTAGGGTAAACCAAAAGTGAAAGGTTGTTATAATAGAAGCAAAGATAAGCTAACACAAATAGGCCATATGCTTTGCAGTAAAAATTGTTTAACTAATTAAAAAAATTATGATTCGAAAAATTTTAACCATTTCTATGCTAGCAACAAGTGTATTAATTACTACTTCCTGTGAAAATGATGATGATGATACTCCATTAGATATAGATACCACGCCTGCTTCAACAGCTTTGATGTCTGGTACTTGGAGAATAACCAATTTTGAAGAAGACGGAGTCAACAAAACCATCAATTTTGAAGGCTATAATTTTACTTTTAATGAAGGAAATATGGTAGCAGTTGATGGAAATAATCAAGTCTACGAAGGTTCGTGGTCTGTAGTCGCCGATGACGACTATGATACACCACCAGATACCAATATAGATTTAAACATATATTTTTCTTCTCCGGTAAGCTTTAGAGATCTTAATGACGATTGGGATATTTTAAGTATTACAGATACTACCATTGAAGTAGGTGATATAGAAGATGATGAGCCTTCAGATTATTTAACTTTTGAAAAAAACTAAATCGTGTGATTATCATACAGGCACTTTAAGTATTGAAGTGTCTGTATTTTTAATGTTTTAGTTATGAGAGAATTACAAGCTATTAAAACATACGTTGAGCAACTTTATACTACCAAAGCGTATACTGAATTGGTTTATCATAATCTTAAGCATACCCAACAAGTTGTAAAAAGGGTGCAAGAAATGGCTATGTTTTATGGTTTGGATCAGCAAGATCAGTTTATAGTGAGTACCGCTGCCTGGTTTCATGATTGTGGACATTTGTTTGGAGAAACCACTTTACACGAAGAAAAAAGTGTAGCAATTATGAAATCTTACTTTGAAAACAAAGAGATAGCACAGGTAACCATAAAGGCAATAGAAGAGTGTATTATGGTAACCAAGCCAGGAGCTGTACCCAAAACGTTATTACAGAAAATAATAGCCGATGCTGATACCTATCATGTAGGGACAACTGAATTTACAAATTGTGATGAAAATGTATGGAGAGAACTTGAATTGAGAACAAAAAAGCCGGTGTTGTCAAAGATTGAAAAATCTATCAAATTCTTAGAGGAACATGTTTTTCATACCGATTATTGTAAGTCAAAAATAACTAAAATCAAGAATTACAACTATTGCAAACTAAAGAGAAAAACTAGAGAATAATCAAGTGATTTTGAAGTTGAAAATGTATAGCTAAGACACTAGATAAATAGCTTGCTTATTAAACTAAAGCATTAAATTCTAAACAAGAATCAATTTCTATTTGAACTTATTTAGGTTTTACTCGGATAAATTCATTGAGTTGATAAAAAGTGATAGAATAGTGATAAAAGTCAGACCGTATTTTACAGTCCGACTTTTACTTTATAGTTTTATTTTAAATCCTCCATTGATTACAAAACCATCAACCGGAGCGTAGATGTCTCTAAATTGCGGATTATCTATAGAACCTGTGTAAATGGTATCAAAACGGGTTTGACGTGTATCTGTGAAGTTTTCAAAATTTAGAAAAATAGAGAAATGATCGCCAAATTGTTTTTCAGTCATAATACCTACAATCCAATAACTTTTTCCGGTAGCACCATCACTTAATTTTTGCGGACTGTAATAATAGCCTTCTAAACCAATCCAAAAGTTTTCGTGCTTTTCATACATCAAAACATTGTTGAGACGGTGTTTAGAAACCAATGTATAAGGTGTTCTGGTATTGTTGTAATGCTGATCTACATCGGCATAGGTATAGCCCACAAATAGTTTCCAGTTTTGGTATTTCAATTTCATATTAGCCTCAATTCCCTGAGTATGCAAATAGCCGTTGGGTTGCGTAAATTCGTAGGTATTGTTGTTGGCAGGTGTAAGCATTAACGGATCATCAATACGCGTGTAAAATAACATAAGGTTGGTGGTGACTCCGAGTGTACTTTTTAATGGCCATTTGTAATTGATGTCCATATTAGCACCTAAAGATTCTTCGGCTTTGGTATCATTGATAGCGATGGGTTGTATATGCTGAAATTGTAAACGTTCGCTGTCTTCTGTAAAAATACTAGGCGTTTTGTAACCCAAACCTCCGCCGGTTCTTAGCGTTAATAATTCTGTAGGTTCGTACAAAAGGGAAAATTTAGGAAGCACAAACCATCCGTAATCCGATTGATAATCGGTCCTAAGTCCGGTTTCTAAGGTCCATTTTTCAGCCATATTCCAGGTGTTTTGAGCAAAAGCACCTACCGTTGTATTTTGAAAACTGAGATTTTCTTCATTCTGAAAAGGTTCATGTGTAAAATCTTCTGTCCATAAATTTAAACCAAAAATCCAATCGGTACTTTCTGTTTTTCGGTGGTAATTGATTTCTGAAAACGAAGAAACCTGATTTCCGGAAAAGGCATAGTCAGGAATGGTAATCGTTCTGTCAAAAAAGCTAATGCTGTTTTTTAGTTGCAAACTGCTTTGTTCTGAAAGCGTGTAGGCAGCATTCAATTGCGTAGAAAGTCGGTCGGTAGTATTGTTTTCAAAATAACCGCTGTTGGCATCGCCTTCAATATAAGCCATATTTCCGCCCAAACGATCTTCGGTAACATAGTTGAATCCTACATTCATTTCTAAATCATTGAGATACACAAAAAATTTCGGGTTTAGGGTAAATCGGTCAAATTCAGGAATAGCGGTTAGGTTAATATCCGCCGGATCATAGGCTGTACCTTTGTTGTACGATGCAAAAACGGTGGTACCAATGGTTCCGAATTTTTCACTGTAAAATCCGCTTAAGTCTAATCCTAACGCAGAGGTTCCGTTAGCCATAAAATCCAGACTGCGTTTTCCCTCGGGTGTTTTACTAATCAGGTTTACCAAACCGGCAATGGCGCCGCCACCGTATAAAGTAGAAGAAGCTCCTTTGATTACTTCTACCTGTTTTAGATCTAGCGGGGCAATTTGCATTAAACTTAATCCGCCGGAATAGCCCGAATACAAAGGCAATCCGTCTCTTAACAATTGGGTGTATTTTCCATCGAGTCCTTGAATACGAATACCCGAATTGAAACTGGTGGCCGAAGTTTGCTGCGTTTGAATTCCGGTACTTTCATTTAAAAGCATGCGAATATTGCCGGGTTTCATATTTCCTTTTTCGGCCAGTTCTTCTCCCGCAATCACTTCAACCCGGGTAGGAATGTCTTCAATAGTTCGGCTACTTCTGGTAGAGGTTACAATAACTTCTTCCATTTTTTCTTCATTTTCTTTTAGATAAATGGTTAAAGGAGTAGTTTGAACAGTAGGAATCACTTGTCGAAAGCTTTGCGTTTGATATCCAAGATATTGAATTTTTAGTGTATAGGTTCCTTCCGGAATATTGGTAATGCTTGCTTTACCATTGTAATTGGTAGCGCCTCCTAGTTGTAATTCAGGAATTAGGACCGAAACCCCTATCAATGGGGCTTGAGTATTTTGATCTTTTACAATTACCTGAAAACTATGTTGAGCAAGGGATACTTGACTATAAAAGCATAGCAAGAGTAGCCCATAAAATAATTTCATATGAGTTGATTTTAAAGTGAATAAAAAATGTGTGGTTAACCTATGTATGGATAGAATTATGGCGTGGAGGTTTCCACATACACTTTAAAATACGAAAGGGAGTAATGGTTTTGAAATGTGTAATTTTCTTTCTTTCAACTGGAAGCGTTACAGTAATTTCATTTTTAATGGTCTCGGATGGCAGTACACAGCCCGAACAGCTACCACAGGCAAAAAAAGGAGAACAGTTACTACACGTATTATGATCATCTTGATTTGTATGGTCTCTTTGAGAAATATTTTCACTACAAAGGTCTGCAAGGCTACAACACGGAACGGTAGCAGCAAATAATGTAATTATAGCTATGTAGAGAATCCAATACTTCATTTGGCTCCAAAGGTAATTATATTCTAGTATTTTTAAAAAGAGAATGATTTTGAATTCAGAAGAAAGAGGGTAGTCTACAGTTTTTCATGTTTTGGAGTGTATGGGAGGCAGTAGGTTGTAAATTCGACAGTTATCGAATCAGTCCCTTTTTAGTTGTGATAATTTGGTTTTATTTGATATTAAATAAAATGATAGAAACTAAAAAACCCAGTAAAATCAAGTGTTTTACTGGGTTTTTAAATAAGGTGAGTCTCACTCTGCGGAGAAAGAGGGATTCGAACCCCCGGAGGTGTGACCCTCAACAGTTTTCAAGACTGCCGCATTCGACCACTCTGCCATTTCTCCTTTGCGGTTGCAAATATAGAAACATTTTTTGTTCCTGAAACACTTTTTTAAAGAAAATAATAGATTTTTTTTGAAGTAATTTGTAATCATTTGATAACAAAATATTTACAATTTATTTTTTTTAATATTTTTAATGAGATGCTACCTGTTGCTTTACTTTTTTCATGGTTCCATGTAATTTTAATCGCTGATGCCAGCTCAAGGCTTCTTCTAAAAGATGTGGAGTTTGACCTCCAAATTTTGAGGCTCTTTCAAAATATGTTTTTAATTCTGATTTATAAATAGGGTGAGCGCAGTTCTCTATAATCAATTTGGCACGTTCTCTAGGAGCCAAACCTCTTAAATCGGCCAAACCCTGCTCAGTTACCAAAACGTCCACGTCGTGTTCTGTATGATCTGTATGGGAAACCATGGGAACAATATGTGAAATTGTATCATTCTTTGAGATGGACGGGCATACAAAAACACTTAAATAGCCATTTCGTGCAAAATCACCCGAACCCCCAATTCCATTCATCATTTTGGTTCCGGTAATATGAGTGGAATTTACATTTCCATAGATATCAAATTCAATAGCGGTATTGATTCCAATGATCCCAAGTCTTCTAATAACCTCTGGTGAATTACTTATGTTTTGTGGTCTTAGTACCAATTTATCTTTATATTTCTCAAAATTGGTAAAAACTTTTTCAAAACATTCTTCGGAAACCGTAATGGAAGAGGCGGAGGCAAATTTCAATTTTCCAGCGTCAAATAATTCAAATGTACTATCCTGCAAAACTTCCGAATACATGGTGAGGTTTTCAAAATTACTATGTACAAAGCCAGAAAGAATGGCGTTGGCTGTTTTTCCAATTCCTGCTTGAAGTGGTAATAGAGAAGGAGTGAGCCTACCCAGTGCTACTTCATTTTCTAGAAAGTTTAAAATATGCTTAGCTATAGCTTGTGTGTTGGCATCTGGCGATGCAATGCGTGCAGGAGCATCCGGAACTTTTGTAAAAACGATGGCTGCTACTTTATGTGGATCTATTTTGATATAAGGCGTACCAATTCTATCTGAAGACTGAGTAATAGGAATGATTTCTCTATTGGGTTGTGGTTTTTGAAGTTTGATATCATGAATTCCTTCTAAATTTTCCGGGAAACTAGTATTGATTTCTATGATTATTTTTTCGGCCATTTCTGTAAATGTGGCTGAGTTTCCTACCGAAGTGGTTGGAACAATATAGCCTTCTTTGGTGATTGCTACTGCCTCAATAATTGCTACATCAATTTTCGTTTGTAAATTTTGAAGTATTTCAGCAGTTTGTCCCAAATGTTGATCTACATAAAATAGTTGATGCGTATCTATACTTTTTCGTAATGTAGGATCTGCCTGAAAAGGTAAACGTTTTAACAATGCTCCACTTTTCGCTAAATCGGCATCAGTATCGTAACCCAACGAAGCTCCGCTTATCACAGTTAATTGCAGATTTTCTTTATAACCTCTTTGTGCAACGCAAGGCAAAACTGTTTTACTATCTCCAGCTTTGGTAAAACCACTAACACCCAGAACATCTTTAGGTTGAATGAATGTAGCGGCCATTTCCGCGGTTGTAATTTTATCTATATACTTACTATAACGTATTCGTTTTTGGTCTTTCATATTTTTGGTTTTAGCGTTAATTGGGAATTATTTTGATCAAATCATTAAAAATATCTTGGATCTATTTTTTACTTCATAATTTGATATAGCAAGTTACCAAAGTATATAATCGTCTTTTTATTAAAAAAAGACATTAAAGTATTAATTTAGTTCATATTTAGGTGTTTATTGAAAATATGAAGTAATGAGTTCAAAATACTATCTTACCGATGTTGATCATATTCCACAAAGTTTCTATTGTTATCATGATCTCATGGGAGAACAATTTATAGAGTGGCATAGTCATCAAAAAGGACAATTTTTGTATACCGAAGGCGGAGTTGTGTTTGTACATACGCCGAGTGCTACTCATTATTTGCCCGCAAGACATTTTATGTATATTCCACCAAATACTAAGCATGCTATTTATCCTAGTTCGCCAAAAGTGGTCATGCGTAATTTATATTTTCCTCTTAAAAATACCGATGGAACTTTTTTTTATAAAGAAGGAATTTATCCTACAAACAATCTTCTCTTAGAATTATTGATGTACACAAAGAATTGGAAAGGCAATATTCTTAAAAAAGAATTCAAAAAATATGCGGTAGTAAACGCATTAAAAGTTTTGGTAGAATCCACCACGTCACAGCCATTGTTATTAAACTTGCCGCAAGCAACAGAGGAACGTTTGGTGCGTGTCATCAATTATATGGTCAAACATCTTGAAGAAGAACAGCAGATTACAAGATTGGCGGCAAAATTTAACATGTCTGAGAAATCGTTATATCGTTTGTTCAAGAAGGATGTTTCAATGTCTTTTATTAGATATTATACGTTGCTGAGGATTTTTAAATCGTTGGAATACCTTCTGGAAACCAATTATACCATTGCAGAAATTGCCGGTTTGGTGGGGTATAACAGCGTTCCAACGTTTAGTAATACATTCACTAAGATTATGGATAAACGTCCGTCTGAATACCGGAAATCCACGGAAATTTATAATTCCTGAAAAGAGTTGTAATTTTGTAATGCTTTTGAAGCCCAAAGAAAAGTTGAAGATGAATATTATAGAGAAACTGCAGTGGCGTTATGCTACCAAAAAATTTGATAAAGGAACAGAAATTCCTCAAGACAAGATAGAGATTTTAAAACACGCCTTCAATTTAACGGCAACTTCATACGGTTTACAACCGGTTACCATGATTGTTGTAAAAGATGAAAAATTGAAAGCAAAACTTCAGGAAAATGCATTTAACCAACAGCAAGTGGGAGATGCTTCTCATGTACTGGTTTTTGCAATTTTAGAGGAAGTGACTTCAGAATTTATTCATGATTATTTCAAACTTGTCAAAAGTATTAGAGATACTCCAGATGAAATATTAAATCCGTATAAGGATTTTTTAGTGAATGATTTTGGTAAGAAAACAATAGAAGAAATACATCAATGGTCTACAAAACAGGCATACTTAGCCATGGGAAATTTACTAACGGTTTGTGCTGTAGAAGGAATAGACGCGTGCCCAATGGAAGGATTTGATGCTCAAAAGTTTGATGAATTACTTCAGTTATCAAACAAAAAATTGAAGTCAGTTTTAATTATGCCAATAGGCTACAGAGCGGTTGATGATATGTTTGCCGGTTTTAAAAAGGTGCGAAGAAATGTTGAAGATACCGTAATAGAATTATAACAAAAAAGCTTACCATTTGGTAAGCTTTTTTATTCTTTTCGAATCTATGATTTAGTATGCTTGATAATCTACAATGTCCAGCCCGTAACCGGAAATACCTACACGTTCTTTTGGTTGACTATTAGATATTAATTTAATTTTTGAAATATCTAAATCGTGTAAAATTTGCGCTCCTATTCCAAAGTCTTTATCGTCCATCATAACTTTAGGTGCTTTCATTTCACCCTCCGCTTGTAGCTTTTTCAATTCTGAAAGACGACTTAACATGCTTTTGCTTTGATTGTTTTGATTGATAAAAATTATAGCACCACGTCCTTCCTTATTTATAACGTTGAACATATTGTCTAATTTTTTATCGGCATTATTGGTAAGTGTCCCTAAGAGATCATTGTTCACCATGGTAGAATTAATTCTTGTTAGAATTTCATCTCCGTTGCTCCAACTACCTTTGGTAAGCGCTATGTGAATTTGATTGTTGGTAGTTTGCTGATAAGCTCTTAATCTAAACGCTCCAAATCTGGTTTGAATATCGAAATCTTCTTTCTTTTCAATTAAACTATCGTGTTGCATTCTGTAAGCAACCAAGTCTTCAATAGAAATAAGTTTAATATCAAATTTTTCTGCTACGGTTGCTAATTCAGGTAAACGAGCCATGGAACCATTTTCGTTCATGATTTCACAAATTACTCCGGCAGGTTGAAAACCAGCTAATCTAGCCAAATCAATAGCGGCTTCTGTATGTCCTGTTCTTCTTAAAACGCCGCCCTCTTTTGCAATTAAAGGAAAAATATGTCCAGGTCTTGCTAGTTCATGTGGTTTTATAGCGGGATTTATAAGTGCTTGGACCGTTTTTGCTCGATCTCCAGCTGAAATACCTGTGGTAACACCATAACCTCTTAAATCAACAGAAACTGTAAAAGCAGTTTCCATATGATCTGTATTATTTACTACCATAGAATGCAAGCCAAGTTCTTTACACCTGCTTTCGGTTAAAGGAGCACAAATAAGACCACGTCCATGCGTAGCCATAAAATTTATCATTTCGGGAGTGATGGTTTCAGCCGCAGCTAAAAAATCTCCTTCATTTTCACGATCTTCATCATCTACAACAATCACCATTTTACCATTTCTGATGTCTGCTATAGCTTCTTCAATGGTGTTCAATTGTATTTGTTTATCTAGTGTTTTCATAATACAAAGGTATTATAATGAGTTCAAAGCTTTAAAGATTTTCTTAAAAAGTCTTGTGAAAGGTGAGTAGTACTTGTACCAATCTGCAATAGGACGGTCTTTGGAAGCTCTATCCGTAAAATAAATTCCTATGGGGAGCATAACCAAAGTAGGAATCCAACTAGCAAGTGCCGGACTAATAGAGCCATCTTCTGAAAAATTATCGGTAAACATTCCCAAAAAGTGATAGGCCAAGAATATGATCATTGAAATGATGATAGGCAAACCTAAACCACCTTTTCTAATTATAGCTCCTAAGGGCGCACCAACAAAGAACAATACCATACAAGCTACGGAAAGGGAAAACTTATTATTAAAGGTAATAATATGTTTGTTCAACATTTTTTTTCGGATTGCATAATCTCCTTTTTTTCCGTTTAAAGTGTTGATTTTGTTCGAAGTACTGTTCAAAGCTATATCAATAACTTGTTTTCTTTTAACAGGATCTACAAGTGCAATTAAGCTATTTATTTTACTAAAATCTTGAACTTTAGTAGTATCAATTTTATTGATGATATTAGTATTGATATCTTGAAAACCCGACCTTTTCAAAAGATTTTCACCAAATTGATTCATGTTGTTTTTATAACCATCTTCAATAGAATCTACAGCTTGATGAAGTTCTGTAACATTCATCATTTTAAAAGTATTATCAATCTTTACTTCATCTAAATCTTCATTATTAAAGCCGGAAACGTCAACATTTATGGTGTAGGTATCAAAGTATGCTTTTGCAAAAGGATAATTTTCACGTTTTTTAGGATTGTTACTTTTAATATCCTCGTAATAGTATCCATCCTTTAAAATAAGTTGCAAAATATTTGATTCTTCACTACTAAGCAGTTCACCATCTTTGGCCTTGATAACTGTATAATTCTTATTGTCTTTGGAATTTTTATGAATTACAACATTTTTTAGAAATCGATCATTTTCGCCATATTTATCATCGACTTTCATGTTGTACATATCCAAGTCATTAAACGCACCTTCTGTAATGGCTAACGCTGGTTTAGCTTTCTTAATATTATTTCGAAGATTGAAAGTAGTAAGTTCGGCAGCCGGAATTAGATTGTTATTTATAAAAAAAGTAACAATGCTAAGAATGATCATGAAAAATATGAGAGGTCTCATTGCTCTAATTAATGAGAACCCTGTAGATTTCATAGCCGCAAATTCATAGTTTTCAGCAAATGTACCAAAGGTTAAAATAGAAGCCAGCAATACCGTAAGTGGTAAAACTAAAGGTGTAAGTCCAGGAATATTGTAAATAAGAAATTTTAAAATAATTCCCAGATCAAGTCCTTTTCCGGCAAGATCATCAATAAACATCCAGATAAACTGAAAAATAAAGATGATGGTTAAAATGATATATGCGCCAAAGAAGTTCTGTAAAAACTTCTTTAAAATATATTTGTCTAAAATTTTCATACCCAAAAATTGGTGCGGCTAATAAACTTTTTTAGTCTATAATGTAGTATCCTTGTTTTTGATATTTATCTCTATCAAAAGCAAATGTTCCTTTTGGTAGTGTTTGATTTGTTTTCATATTCATCACTGTAATAGTTGTAGAAGTTCCATTGGCTCCATTTTCAACTAGATTATAAATATGTTTTGTTTGTGTATCAATACCCAATAAAAGACTTTTCACTTCTGCGGAAGAGGAAATAGGAGTGAGTTCAATCAATTGAATAGATCTTCCTTTGATTGTTTTGGATTCTTTCCATGCATAATTGTAACCGTCTTTGTAAAACGTAAGCATTTTTGAAGGTGTAATTGTACCTTCATCTTCTGCATTTTTGCTTTCAATAGTTACTTCTTCGTTATCTGGAATAATGGTATAAATTTTACTACCATCAAAGATTTTTGTAGCTCCAAGGTAATTGAAAACGTACTTGTCACCATCCAAAGTAACATTTCCTTTGGTTTCTTGATGTATACCTTCTGCCTTGTTATCTAATTCATATTTGAAGTCAATATAGATATTATTATAACTTTTTACCTTGTTGTAAACTTCGTCTAAAAGTGATTTTGCTTTTTGAGAACTTTGAGCATTCGCAACTCCCATTCCTATACATATTAACACTATTGCTAATGCAATCTTCTTCATATTTTTTGTTTTAATTATTTTTTTCATTTTCTAGTAACTGCTCTAATGCAAGTAAATCTGGTACCAAAACTTGTCGGGCTTTGCTTCCTTCAAAAGGGCCAACAATTCCGGCAGCTTCTAATTGATCTATCAATCGACCGGCACGGTTATATCCAAGTTTCAACTTTCTTTGCAATAATGATGCCGAACCCTGTTGTGCAGTAACGATGACTTCCGCTGCATCCTTAAACAATTTATCACGATCTGCAATGTCCACGTCCAATGGAGATGAACCCTCATCTTCACCAACATATTCTGGTAGTAAATGCGCTTCTGGATAAGCACGTTGTGAACCAATAAATTCGGTGATTTTTTCTACTTCTGGAGTATCTACAAAAGCACATTGTAAACGCGTTAATGCATTTCCTTGGGTATAAAGCATATCTCCTTTACCAATTAATTGATCTGCACCTGGTGAATCTAAAATGGTTCTGGAGTCAATTTTTGAAGTCACTCGAAATGCCACTCTGGCAGGGAAGTTGGCTTTGATAATACCGGTAATTACGTTAACCGAAGGTCTTTGCGTTGCAATAATTAAGTGAATACCAATTGCACGGGCTAACTGAGCCAAACGCGCGATAGGAGTTTCTACTTCTTTACCTGCAGTCATAATTAAATCTGCGAACTCATCAACAACTAAAACAATGTAAGGTAAAAACTTGTGTCCGTCATTCGGGTTTAGTTTGCGTGACTTAAACTTGGCGTTATATTCTTTGATATTACGAACCATTGCATTTTTCAATAACTCATAACGGTTATCCATTTCTATACAAAGCGAATTTAGTGTATTGATTACCTTAGTGTTATCTGTAATAATAGCTTCTTCAGAATCTGGTAATTTTGCCAAGAAATGACGTTCTATTTTATTGAAAAGCGTAAGTTCTACTTTTTTAGGATCTACTAAAACAAACTTAACTTCCGCAGGATGTTTTTTGTAAAGTAAAGACGTAAGAATAGCATTTAAACCAACAGATTTACCTTGACCAGTTGCACCGGCCATCAATAAGTGAGGCATTTTTGCAAGGTCCACTACAAAAGTCTCGTTGCTAATGTTTTTACCAAAAGCAATAGGCAATTCCATTTCAGCAGTTTGAAAACGCTGAGCAGCTATTACCGAGCGCATGGAAACCATTGATGGATTTTTGTTAGGAACTTCAATACCAATAGTTCCTTTTCCTGGAATTGGCGCAATAATACGAATACCCAATGCAGCAAGTGAAAGCGCGATATCGTCCTCCAAATTTTTAATTTTTGAAATTCTGATACCAGCTTCCGGTACAATCTCATACAAAGTAACCGTTGGACCAATAGTAGCTTTTATCTGTGCTATTTCAATCTTATAATTCTTAAGGGTATTTACAATGGTATTTTTGTTTTCTTCTAACTCTTCTTGATTTATAGTAATACTACTTCCTTTTCCATGTTCGGCAAGAAGCTCTAAAATAGGAAACTTGTAATTACTTAAATCTAAAGTTGGGTCAAATTCACCAAAGTCTTTTACTATTTTATCAGCAAGATTATCAGTTACTTCTTCTTCCTCAGTAGTTTCAACCTCCATTTCAAGATCTGTATCTTCTTTCTCTTCTTTTGGAGGAGTAGGAGGTAGGTTACTTCCTTTATCCAATTCTATGGCTGAAGTTTCGGTTGATGCTTCCTCTTCGGCAACTTTTACTTCAAAAGAGTTTTCAATAGCAACATCATCATCTTTTGAGATTGTAGAATGATTTTTTATGGTAGGAGTAGAATTTTCTATTGCCATTTCAAAAGAAGATTTCTTAAATGTGGGTTCTTCTTCTGATTCCGTATGAATTTCTTCCAAATTGGAAGTTGCAACAGTTGTTTCGTCATTTGATTGCAAATCATCTTGATCATTTTCAAGTGATTCATCAGCAGATTGTTTCTTTAAAGCTGCGGCTTCTTTGTAAGCATCACGTTTTTTGATATAAAAATCTACAAACTGTTCTGGAGTGAGTCTAACTTTAATGGTTAAATAAAAAATCAAACCAAAAACTAGTATGAGAATAACTCCGATTTTACCAACATAATCTTGTAGAAAGCTATTCATTTCAAAACCAATAGTTCCACCTAAAAGAGGTGCTTTTTCAATAAAAAATCCGAATAGAATGGCTAACCATGTGGCGGAAAGAACTCCCCAAAGCCATTTACTTCCGATTGCTTTTTTATTAGAATTGAAAAACAGTGCTAAACCAGTGACAAAGAATAAATAAGCAAAAATAAAAGCCGCGATACCAAAGCCGTCATAAATAAAAAAATCACTTACCGAAGCTCCAAATTTTTTCAATAAATTTTGAGTTTGAGCAGCTCTATTGGCAAACTGTTCTATTTCGCTTTGATCTTGTTTCCAAGTGAAAAAATAGGAGATAAAAGAAATAAACAACGCAACACTAAATAGCATTAACAAACTTCCTACAATGATTTTATAGGGTCTGCTAAGGGCTAAAGCCGGTATTTTGAATTTAGATGTAGTGGTTGTTTTTTTACTTTTTGTTTTAGCCATTAGATATTTTCGGGGTTTAATAAGAGAGCAAAAATACAAATAAACTAACGTTTATCTGCTAGAAAAATTTTGGAAGATAAATGAAGCATCCGATGATGATAGCAGCAATTGCCGTAATGAATACGGCGCCTGCTGCAATATCTTTTATAAAACCGATTTTTTGATGATGCTCTGGATGTATAAAGTCGGCAATTTTCTCTACTGCAGTATTGAGACCTTCAATACTCATGATCAATGCAATGGTGAATATTTGAATAATCCATTCTATTCTGGAAATATCAAAAGCAAAACCTGCAATGGTCATAACAATGGCAATAAATGCCTGAACTTTTACACTTGCTTCTGTGGTTACTAAAAGGTACGCGCCTTTGAAGGCATATTTTACGCTTTTAATTCTTTTAGTAATAAAATCGATCATGAAGCAAATTATTTTAAAGCAGCAATAGCTTCTTCGTAATTTGGCTCTTCTGTAGTTTCCGCTACTTGCTCTGTGTAAAGAACTTTTCCTTCTTCATCAAGAACTACAACAGCACGAGATAATAAACCAGCTAATGGACCATCTGTGAATTCTGTTTCATAAGCACTGAAACCTCCTTTGAAATCTGATAATGAGATTACGTCTTCTAAACCTTCCGCGCCACAAAAACGATTGAAAGCAAATGGAAGATCTTTAGAAATACATAATACTTTGGTGTTTTCTAATGTAGAAGCTTCTTCATTAAATTTTCTTACAGATGCTGCGCAAACTCCTGTGTCTACACTTGGAAAAATATTAAGGACTAATTTGCTTCCAGCAAAATCAGCTAAAGTTTTTGAGCTTAAGTCTGTAGAAGTTAATGTAAATTCTGGTGCTTTTTCACCAACAGTAGGTAAACTTCCTTTTGTGTTTACGTCGCTTCCTTTAAATGTAATTGTAGCCATAATTGTTTATTAGTTTTTTCAAATGTAAAATTTTAATCATAAACTAAGTTTAAATAAACCATAAAAAAAGTCCTCTGAAAACAGAGGACTTTGATAATATCAAATGAATGATGGTTATTTTATTTGTCGATAGAACCTAAAACACGTTTCATGAAAGTGTTAAGAGCTTCTTTTTGTGACATTTTATCATTTTTGATCATTTTGTCAACTTCTAATGCACCGTACATGTTAGAAATTAACTCTCCGATGACATCTAATTCTTCATCTTTAAGAGAGGACACTTCACAAAGCGCTTCTAAAACTTCAAGCGTTTCGTTGATATAATCTTCGTCGTTCTCTTCAATGAACTGAGTTAAATGTTTAATTACTGGTAACTTCATCTACTAATTCTTTTAAGTTTTCAAACTTGTTTGTCTGAACTTGGTTCACAAATTTTCCTCCTTTAAAAGTAGCAAAAGTTGGTAAATTATCTACGGTAGCCAATTTTCTAGATTCTGGAAACTTTTCAGCATCTGCGATAACAAAAGTTGCTTCAACGTCGTTCGACAATTTTTTGAACTTTGGTTTCATTATACGGCAGTTACCACACCATGTTGCAGAATATTGTACAATTACTGTATCATTTTCCGCTACAATGTCTGATAAGTTATCTTGACTTAATTCTTGAATCATAACGTTTTATTTTTTGTATTAAACTTTCTTAGTTTGCGCTTAGGTAAGAAGCAACACCGTCTCTATCTGCTTTCATAGCCTCTTTACCTTCTTCCCAGTTAGCTGGACAAACTTCTCCATGAGTTTGAACGTGAGCATAAGCATCAATCATTCTCATAAATTCTTTTACGTTTCTACCAAGTGGCATATCATTCACACCTTCGTGAAATACTTTACCTTCTTCATCAATTAAGTAAGTAGCGCGGTAAGTAACGTTGTCACCTTCTACAATGTACGTGTTAGTTTCTTCGTTGAAAGTTTCTTTTTGAATATCTAAAATACCCAAAGTATTTGCTAAGTTTCTGTTGCTATCCGCTAAAATTGGATAAGTAACACCTTCGATTCCACCGTTATCTTTAGAAGTGTTTAACCATGCAAAGTGAACTTCTGGAGTATCACAAGAAGCACCAATTACAATAGTGTTTCTTTTTTCGAACTCAGGAAGGGCTTCTTGGAAAGCATGTAACTCAGTAGGACAAACAAAAGTGAAATCTTTTGGATACCAGAATAATAGAACTTTTTTATTGTTTTTTTTAGCTTCTTCTAAAACATTTAATTTAAAAGTATCGCCCATTTCGTTCATAGCGTCTACTGATAAATTTGGGAAATTTTTACCTACTAGTGTCATAAGTTTCTTTTTATATAATTAATTAAGTACACTGCAAAAGTAGGCATTACTGCTAGTGTAAGAATAGATTATAATTACTATTTCTTATGAAGTTATAAACACCGACAATCGAATAAATATTTAAGCTAAATATTCAGGTAATTCGTAAAATATAATGCTAGTATTTGTTATATTCTTAAAATGAATGGAGTTTACTCTTTATCTTTAATCATTTTAATCTTGATTGACAAAGCAGCAAATAGTAATGTCATAAACGGACTTAAGATATTGAAGAAAGCATAGGGAATATAACTGGTTAAACCGGCTTGCCCTAATAATACCTTAGATTGATAAGCTCCGCAAGTATTCCATGGAACTAAAACTGAGGTTACTGTTCCAGCATCTTCTAATGTTCTACTCAAGTTTTCAGGAGCGAGACCTTTATCTTTATAGGCTTTTGCAAACATTTTACCGGGTACAACAATTGCTAAATACTGGTCTGATGCGGTTACATTCAATGCCAAACAACTGGCAACAGTACTGGCAAATAATCCGAAAACAGAGTTGAAGAGCTTTAGTAAGGCTTCGGTAATTCTAGACAATGCGCCAATCGCTTCCATAATTCCACCAAAGGTCATAGCACAAAGAATCAACCAAATGGTTCCCAGCATTCCGTTCATTCCACCAGAAGAAAAAAGATCATTAAGTTTTGTGTTTTCAGTTTCAATTGCAACATCTACAGTAATCGCATTTATGATGCCTTTATATGCATTCTTAAAATCTAATGCTTCAACTCCAGCTACTTGCGCAACAATATCTGGCTGAAAAATTAAGGCAAAAATGCCACCTAAAAGTGTACCTATTAATAAAGCTATAAGTGGTTGTGTTTTTCTAACAATCATAAAAATGACAATAGCAGGAACTAAAAATAACCATGGCGAGGTATTAAAAGAATGGCTAATTGCATCTTTAATCTCATGTACATCCGGTGTTCCAGAAGTATCTAGCGTAAGCCCTATAATAATAAATAGTATTAATGTAATTACTAAACTAGGTACTGTAGTGATTAGCATATATCTAATATGCGTAAACAAGTCGGTACCGGCCATGGCAGGAGCCAAATTGGTAGTATCGCTTAGAGGAGATAATTTATCACCAAAATAGGCTCCAGAAATAACAGCACCGGCAGTCATCCCTGGTGAAATACCTAAAGCATTTCCAATTCCGACAAGTGCAATACCTACTGTTGCAGAAGTGGTCCAACTACTTCCTGTAGCAACAGAAATGATGGCACAAATAACTACAGAAGCAGGTAAAAATATGGTAGGGTTCAAAATATCTAAACCATAATAGATCATAGAAGGTATAATACCACTAATGAGCCAAGTTCCTGATAGGGCACCTACAAAAAGTAAGATGAGAATAGCACTAGCAGTAGATTTGAAATTTTGGGCAACCTCTTCCATCATGGCATCGTACGAAACGTTGTTTGCGAACCCAACTATAGCAGCAACTGCCGCTCCAAGCAATAATATAAACTGGTTAGATCCACTTAAAGCATCATCACCAAAAACGCCTAAAACATTAAAAGCCAACATACCAACCAAAGCAATGATAGGAATTAAAGAAGCCTCAATACTTAATTTTTTATTAGTAATAATCGGTTCTTCTTCAGGGTTTTGTGGTTTTATTTCTTGGCTTTCCATTGGTTGTTAAGGTTGTTTTAATAATCAAACCGTAATGTTACAATAAAGTAAAGACTTCTGCAAATAGACTGAGTTATCTAATAAATATTCAGAATAATGATGAGTATATAAATCTAAATTTCACATTTTATAAAAGAACCGTTAATAGTACTTTGTCGGATTTTATCCTCGCTTAAACGATTTAATTCTCCAATGTTATTGTAGTCTATTGTAGTAGGGTATATTTACAATCGAAAAAATTTCCCTACATCATGAAAAAATTTATTCTACTTATTATTTTCATTGCATGCTGCAATGTTATGACAGCCCAAGTGGGTATTGGAACAACCAACCCAAATTCTTCATCCGCATTGGATATTCAAAGTACAGAAGCTGGATTATTAATTCCTAGAATGACTTCCACTCAAAGAGATGCTATTGCTAATCCTGCACCGGGATTATTGATTTTTAATACCGATTATCACTGTTTAAGTCAAAATGTGGGTACTGCTGCTGCTCCAGATTGGATGTGCTTAAAAACAGAAGCTGCAACGAGATTCTTTTACATGCCTAGTATTAATTTAGATGTTTCTTCAAACGGGGTTAAAACCGTAGATTTATATTCGGCATATAAATCACAATTTAACACACCAATTGCCGCAAGTAGTGGTGCAAGTGGAAGTATTCCGTACTTCGAAGCAAGCGACTTAGAATATTATGTGACTGCTATTGATTCTGAAGTTATTGATCCGGATTCGTTATCTATAACAAGTACAGGTCAATTAACGTATACTGTAGTTGGTAGCGCTTCGGAATGGTCGTACATCAATGTTGTATTGGTAGTTAAGTAGTTTTAGCTTAAAATAGTATTTAGTTTATGAAAAAGATTTTAAGCTTATTATTAGTGATATTTACCGTTTGGGTAGGGCAGGCACAATGTACCGATTGTACAGGAGCGGATATTACATTAACTTCTGCTAATAATGCCGATTATTACACTTTTTTACCTAATAAAACGTATTGCATAAGCGGTACCGTTACTTTTAATTACACTGTTACATTCGGAAATAATGTGACTATTTGTATTCCTTCAGGTGCTGTTTTGGCTTGTGGTAATGGTTGGGCTTCAACGGGTAATCAATCTTCCAATGCAGTTACTTTTAATGTTTCGGGTAAGTTATATGCTCCTAATGCAATTCCTTTTAGTCCTACATTAAATATTTTTAATGGAGGAGTGTTTACAGGAACGAATAACTCTCAATGGCAAGATTTTGATTTTAATGGGGATACATTAGATATTAATGTTTCATCAGGAGGAACAATTGCTTGTAAACAGTTTTTATTGAGTGATACTGATATTGCCAATATTGTTAATGAAGGAAGCATAACCTTATATTATAGTGATTTATCTGTTGGTGGTTGTTTGTTAAATTTAACCAATTCTGGTGAATTAAGCATTGGAGGTAACTTTAATATTGGATCCAATAGTGGTACTAATATTGTTAATAATACAGGGAAATTAACCATTAGTGGTGAAATGAATAGCCAGAGTACAAAATTAGAGTTGTATAATTATGGAGATGGTGAGTTAGTGATGACTTCCAATATGACCTATGGTTCTAATGGGCCTAACAAGTTTGAGAATTACGGGACATTTAGCTGTAATGGTTTGTATTCTACAGACCCTACCTTGCATATGAAGAATGAAGGAGATATGAGTACGCATGCTAATTATGATGATACTGTGGGGAGTTTTTTCTCTAATTGTGGAACACTACATATGAGTCAAAACTGGGCTAACTTGCAGGGTACTATTATTAATACAGGTGATATGACGGTAGTGCAAAGTTCTGTGGCTTTTGCATCTACCGGAAGTATAGAAAATTATAGTACCATGTCTTTACAAGGTATTACCATGGGTAGTGGAGGAATCTTCTATAACGAGGGGTATGTTGAGTTTACTAGTAGTGCTGTATATGATGTAAAATTATATGGTCCGGGTTCTAGTAATCAGCCAACCCATTCAACTTCTACTAATTATGGGCAGTTTGTAATGTATGGAACCTCTAATGGGCCGGCTGTTTTAAAAGGAAACTTAAACTTTTTAAATAATAACGGGTCTTCAACACAAGCAGGTTGCTTTGGCACTGTTAGTGATATGGATAGTACTGTAACTTTTGGAACCTGTGCTAGTTGTACGGTGGTTACAGATTACGACCAATGTGCAAATGCCGATGGTACTTGGCCAGAAGTAGAATCACCAATAAATATGATTCCGGTAAATAGAAATATTAGAAGTTATTTTCAATAAATAGTTTATCGGTTAAATATGTTGTTGGTCGATATTTTTATACGTTTTTATTATTTGTAAGATTTTAACACTTATATTTGATACAGTAATTAACCCAAATAATTTATAATCATGTTTTCCCCAAATTCATTGATTTTTCTTCTTAAGAGTGGTAGTTTTTTTACACTCACTTTTTTTCGAAAACACATATTTTTATCGCAAGCATAATGTTTCTTTTGATTTCAGATTTTTACAAAAATCTGAAATCATTGGTTGCATACTTATAACAGACAATTATTCTTTTTTGATATAGAGGTTTTATTACTTTGTTTTTAAGTAATACTTTAGCGCGATGTAAAAGGTTTCAATATATTTGAAGCCTTTTACTATTTTATACATTACTGTTATGAAGAAAATACTCTTGATTTTATTGTTGTCTTTTTTATTAGGATTGATTTTTCTCTTTCTTGTAGAGCACTTAGGTAGCTTTACTTATGAACTAGAAAAAGGAAATACGCATTCTAAGTCAAGAATAGAAAGTATCATTTACAAAACACCATTCAATTCTGAGGTGAAAGTACTTAGTAAGAACAAGTTCACTGTAGATGCTGCTTTTAATGAAGATTCAGAACTTAAAACCTATACATTTCAGTTGCCATTTTATTTAAAGGCATTGTGGAAAGATTTATATATTGCAGTTGCAGTGATGTTATTGCTTTTTCTTTTTTTAAGAAGAAGAATTAAAATTGAAAGAACTAAATAAAAAAATCTCCTAATTTTGAGGAGATTTTTTTTGTCTTATAATGGAATGTTACCGTGTTTTCTATCTGGTTTTACCACTTCTTTATGTTCTAAAATACTAAAAGCTCTCAAAAGTTTTCTTCTAGTATTCTCTGGAAGAATGATTTCATCAATAAAACCTCTTTGTGCGGCTCTGTATGGAGTAGCAAATTTTTCAGCATATTCCGCTTCTTTTTCAGCTAGCTTAGCAGCCTGATCATCGGCATTTTTAATTTCTTTTCTAAAAATAATTTCACTGGCACCTTTGGCTCCCATCACGGCAATTTCTGCGCTCGGCCATGCAAAGTTAAAATCTGCGCCAATGTGTTTAGAATTCATTACATCATAGGCTCCGCCATACGCTTTTCTAGTAATTACGGTAATTCTAGGAACGGTTGCTTCACTTAAAGCGTACAGAAGTTTGGCTCCGTGTACAATAATTCCGTTCCACTCTTGATCTGTTCCAGGTAGAAAACCAGGAACATCAACTAGTACTAATAGCGGAATATTAAAGGCGTCACAAAATCTAGTGAATCTTGCTGCTTTTTTGGAACTATTAACATCAAGTACACCTGCTAAAAACATAGGCTGATTGGCAATAATACCAATACTTCTTCCTCCCAATCTTGCAAAACCTACAATAATATTTTCTGCATGGTCCTTATGAATTTCAAAGAAGGAATCCGAGTCAATTATTCCTTTGATAACGCTGTGCATGTCATATGGTTTGTTTGCGTTATCGGGTATAATTTCCTTTAGTTCTTCTCTGGTTTCATCTGATAATTCATATGGTATTTTTGGAGCTTTTTCTTTGTTATTTTGCGGAAGATAGCTGAGTAATTGTTTTAAATCTTCTAAACAAGCTACATCATTATCGGAGGTTATATGCGCTACACCTGATTTGGTAGCGTGTGCACTAGCTCCACCCAATTCTTCAGAAGTTACATTCTCGTTGGTAACAGTTTTGACCACGTTTGGTCCGGTAACAAACATGTAACTAGTATCTTTTACCATCATGGTGAAATCTGTCATGGCAGGAGAGTAAACAGCACCACCGGCACAAGGTCCCATAATTGCTGAAATTTGTGGAATGACTCCAGAAGATTGAACATTGCGATAAAAAATATCGGCATAACCTCCTAAAGATTTTACACCTTCCTGTATTCTTGCTCCACCGGAATCGTTCAAACCAATCATTGGAGTTCCTGCTTTAACGGCAAGATCCATCACTTTACAAATTTTTTCAGCATGCGTTTCGGATAAGGCTCCTCCAAAAACAGTGAAATCTTGAGCAAAAATATAGAGAGGTCGTCCGTTTACGGTTCCGTATCCTGTAATAACACCATCTCCATAGTATTGTTCTTTTTCCATACCAAAATCGGTAGTTCTGTGTGTTACAAGCATACCAATTTCTTCAAACGAACCTTCATCTAAGAAATACTGAATCCTTTCTCTTGCCGTTAATTTTTTCTTCTCATGCTGTTTTTGAATTCTAGCTTCACCACCACCAAGAAGTGCTTGTTGTTTTTTATCGTTAAGAATATCTATTTTTTCTTTCATGATGTTTTTAGTTTGGTAAACGGAGTATTTTTTGATCTTTTAAATATTGCTTTAACGCTATATATGCTGCAATTTTAGCTTCTTTAGCAGTTTCTTCTTTCAAGTTTTCTGGTTGATAATATTTTTTCACAAAGTGAGTATCAAAATTTCCAGATCTGAATGCTTCATGTTCGAAAACGAATTTCCCAAACGGAAGCGTTGTTTCTACTCCAGCAATTTTATAATCTTCAATTGCTTTTAGCATAATTCCGCTAGCTTCTTCTCTTGTTTTTCCGTAAGCAATTAATTTGGAAAGCATAGGATCATAATAAATAGGAACATCCATACCTTGTTCAAAACCGTTATCAACTCTAACGCCTACACCAGTTGGAACTTGATATTCCTCTAGATTTCCAACACTTGGTAAAAAATCATTTAACGGATCTTCGGCATATACTCTTAATTCCAGTGCATGACCGTTGATGGCTAAATCTTCTTGTTTTACAGGCAGCATTTCCCCACGGGCAACTCTTATTTGTAATTCTACCAAGTCTAAACCGGTGATTAATTCAGTTACAGGATGTTCCACTTGTAGACGTGTATTCATCTCTAAAAAGTAAAAGTTATGTTGATCATCTAGTAAAAACTCTACTGTTCCTGCGCCTACATAGTCACAGGATCTAGCAACCCGAACTGCGGCATTACCCATTTTTTCTCGTAGTTCTGGAGTTAAAACAGATGATGGAGCTTCTTCAACCACTTTTTGGTGACGTCGTTGAACACTACATTCTCTCTCAAACAAGTGAACAATATTTCCATGAGTGTCCGCCATTACTTGAATTTCTATATGCCTTGGAGAACTAACATATTTTTCTATAAAAACAGATCCATCACCAAATGCAGAAGTAGCTTCACTAATGGCTCGTTCCATCTGTGATGGTAAATCTTCCGCATTATTAACAACTCGCATCCCTTTTCCTCCACCACCGGCAGAAGCTTTGATAAGAATAGGATAGCCAATTTCATTAGCTATTTCTTTTGCCTTCGTGACATCGGTAATGGCTTCTTCTATTCCTGGAACCATAGGAATATCATAGGCTTTTACAGTTTCTTTAGCGGCAAGTTTACTCCCCATTACTTCAATGGCATGTGGTTTTGGACCTATGAATGTAATTCCATTTTCAGTTACTTTTTTGGAGAATGAAGCATTTTCACTCAAAAAACCATAACCAGGATGTATACCATCTACATTTAATTGTTTTGCGATCTCAATAATTTTATCAGCTAACAAATAGGATTGATTGGATGGTGGCGGACCAATACATACAGCTTCATCTGCATACGATACATGTGGAGCATTTCTATCTGCTTCCGAAAAAATGGCAACGGTCTTGATGCCCATTTTTTTTGCAGTTTGCATTACTCGTAAGGCAATTTCGCCGCGATTGGCAACTAATATTTTTTTCATAGCTTATGATTCAAATTCAATTAATAGTGTATTTTTATCAACAGCATTACCTGTTGTAATGGCTACACTTTTTATAATTCCTGCTCTTGGTGAAGTGATTACATTTTCCATTTTCATGGCTTCCAGAATAAGTAATGGATCATTTTCTGAAACTTCATCACCAGGTTTTACGTGAACATCTAAAATAAGTCCGGGCATTGGAGCTTTAATATCATTCACGTGTTGTGCTAAACCAAGATCAAAACCTAGCTCTTGGATGAGTTGATCTAAGTCATCTTCAATATGAACTGAATACATATTTCCGTTTACGCTAACGTTGTATGATTTTTTAAAGAAATCTTTTTCGGTAATTTTAATCTGATAGGAAGTATGGTTGTAAAGCAAATGAATACTTTCATTCTGTTTAGAAATTGTATCTATTTCTTCAATATCTTTTGTAGATAAAGAAAATTCGAACTCACCATTTACGGTGGTTTTGTAATTAATACTCATAATAATCAATGGTTTATTGCTATAAAGTTAATTATTATGTCCAATCATTTTTGAATTACAAAAAAAAATAATGCGGAAATTGTATAGATTACTTTCTTAATAGTGATTTTAGAGTAGAATTTTGTTTGAAGTTTAATCGTGCCAGTGTTTTTAAAAATGCCTGAGCCGTTAGCATGGCATCTCCGGCAGCTGTATGTCTATCTTTTATAGGTATATTTAATTCTTTGCAGACTTCATCTAAAGAATAGCCTCTGTCATTTTTCAAAAGTGTGTTTATGGCTTTGGTTTTCTTGAAAAGATAAGCGGTGTCTAGTGTTCTATTTAATAAAAGTGGTAAACCATTTCGCTCCAACGCTTTATTGATCATTGTGATATCAAAATTTGTGTGATGTGCTACAATAATGGCATTTTCCACATAGGCTAAAAACATTTTTAGGGCGTCAATTTCGGAAACTGTTTCGTAATTATGATTTTTCATAAGACCATGAATTTCCACACTTTCTGGATTAAAAGCTTCTTGTTTTATGTAGATTTCAAAGGATGATTTAAGATCTATAATATTTTCTTTGGCTTTAATTGCACCAATACATAACATTCTATCATCTTCATAACTAAATCCTGTTGTTTCGGTATCTAGTACAACAAAAGTGACATCTTTCAAAGGAATTTTAAGATCTTCTTCCTGAAAATGTGATTTATAATCTATCCAAAACTGCGGATATTCAATTTTCTTTTTTTGAAACCAATTAAACATTATAATAATTGAGTGACTTTGAAGCGTAATTTGATAATTTCTTGTAATTCGCTAATGGTTTTGAAACAGCGTTTGAGTTTCATTTTTTCTTCTTTGGTAAGTTCGTTGAGCTTTATGTAGCGTCCACTATCATGATGAATTAATCCATGTTTTGTTCTAAATTTAATCAAAGATTTGGCAGCGTACGAACAGGCTAAATAAAAATCTTTGTTATTAGGTTCTAGTTCTGCCAGTTTTTCATAGCGTTCTGCAGTGTTGTTTATTGATTTTACTTTGTGAGAAAGAATTAAAATTCTTGCCATATCCGTCAGTGGCATTAATGCGCGCGCTTTGATGTCAAATAGATCTTTATGCTCTCCGTCCTGTTCTACTAAAAATTGCTTGAAAAAACCTAAAGGTGAAGGGTTTTGTAAAGCACTTCTGCTCATTAACGTGAAAAACATTGGGTTGTAATCGGTAGCAGAAAAAATGCTGTGGGCTAGTTCTTGAACCAATTCTTTATCGCCATAAGTCCTATTAAAATCAAAAAATATGGAACTGTACAAAATATCTTCAGTTTCTACGTTGTGAATCCAATGACTAAATTGCGTTTTCCATTCGGTTAAACTTTGACACCATTTAGGATTTCTAGCCATCATGTCTGCCGGACAAAATTCGTATCCAACTTTATTAAGAATTGTATTCACTCGATTTGAAAGTATTGTAAAATATTTTTTCACACTTTCATATTTTTCCTCTGGAACATCTTCAAAAACCAAGGCGTTGTCCTGATCTGTAACCAGAAGTTGCTCTTTTCTACCGTGACTTCCAAGGCTGAGCCAAGCAAACTTAACTGGCGGACGTTGTGGCATTTTCTGAAGGGCAATTTCTATGGCACGGATGTTAATGGCTTCTGTAAGTTCGTGAATAATTTGGGTAATAATATGCAACGGAATACTCTGGAAAAAGTATCCTTTTAATAATTGAGCAATCTGTTGGCGAATTTTTCTGAGTTCTTTGGGTTGTTTTGCTCTTCTAATTGCCTTCATTAATCCGGAAGCACTATTACCTTGAGAAACTACAATATCATGATTCGTTAAAATACCAATGGCTTTGGTTTGGTCTGTTCCATCTTCAGTAATTACAAGATGTCCGCTTTGATTTTGGACTAATGCCAATTGGGCTTCGGTAACGGTTAGATTCTTTTTATAGGTGTTTACCGGAAAATTCATGATTTCCTTTACAGGAACTTTGGAACTGTAAAGACCCGTTACTACCTTTTTCCTAAAATCTTTATCAGTAACCATTCCTATAGGAAGTTTATTTTCATCAACCACTATCAAACTGCTTACCTTATAATCTGTCATTCTATTGGCAGCTTTAATTGCCAAATCGTCCATGGATATACAAATAGGATCTTTAGAATATTTAATGGTTTGAAGTTCTTCTAAATCTTCCGATTTCAAATTGGCTGGTGAATCTTGATAGAAATCTTGCGCAAATTTTTTAGAAAACGGATTTTTTGTTTTAGAAGTAAAACTTTCTATTAGGTATAGCCCAACGTTGTGTTCTTTTTCTATTATAGGTTTAAAAACATCAATTGGAATTCCATAGACCAACGCTTCTTCTTCGGCAATGGCAGTCATCATATAGCTGTCATTGGTAATCAAAGGACGAAGACCAAAAACATCACCTTCATCACAAATATCTATAATTTCGGCATCGGCTAGTTCATTTTTTTTTAAAACCACGCCACCTTCTTTCACCAAATAAAAATGATCATGCTTGGTGTCATCGTTTTTAAAAAGAACTTTTCCTTTTTCCAGATAGACAATGATTACATTTTCGGCTATGGAAACAAGATCTTCCTTATTTATAATATCAAAGGGAGGATATTTTTTTAGAAAGTCGTATACGCGATCTGCAATAGTATTTTTCATAAAGCTCAACTTATTGAAGCTTTCTAAAATAATGAAATTTTAACTATTTATAGCCTCTTTCAAATGATTTATTACGTGCAGATAATAGGTTTTTGGGTGAGGAACGAATTCTTGATAATCATTAGAATTGATAATAGTTTCAAATTCCTTAATAGGAAATAACTTAAGAGCTTCAACCTCTTCAATTTGGCGCGAAAGGCTTTCAAATGAAACTTTCAGTTCGGCGATATAAATATGATTGAATTCAGCGTCTATGAATTTTTCAGAAAATTGATGCTCTTTTTTAAAAACACCTATTTTGCGCAATTCTTCTTTATGTATATGTAATCCTATTTCTTCTTGAATTTCTCTGAGAGCTCCAGTTTCCAAGGATTCGCCAGCAGAAATATGTCCTGCAACAGAAATATCCCAAAGTCCAGGAAATGTATCTTTGTTGTAAGCTCTTTTCTGAATTAGAATTTCTCCATTTTTAGTATAAAACCATATATGGGCAGTAGGGTGGAAGTAGCCATTTAGATGCGCATGTGCTTTGCTACAGGTTTTACCGGTATAATTTCCATGCACATCTAATATGTCTACAAATTCTTCCATTATGATATGTTAGTCAAAATAACTAAAAGTTTCTCCTTCTTTAATAGTTAGAAGTGTTTCATAAATTAATTTGATAACATTTTCTACATCATCTTTATGAACCATTTCCACAGTTGTATGCATGTATCTTAATGGGAGCGAAATCAATGCAGAAGCAACGCCGCCATTACTGTATGCAAAAGCATCTGTGTCTGTACCTGTAAAACGAGAAGCGGCCATTCTTTGAAACGGAATTTTATTTGATTCAGCTGTTTCAATAATACGTTCTCTTAATTTATTTTGAACTGCAGGAGCATAGGAAATTACTGGACCTTTTCCCATTTCTGTTAAGCCTTCAGTAATTTTGTTAATCATTGGAGTTGTGGTGTCATGACAAACATCGGTTACTATGGCAACATTTGGTTTGATAGTTTGAGTAATCATTTCAGCACCGCGTAAACCAATTTCTTCTTGAACAGAATTGGTAATGTAGAGTCCAAATGGTAATTCTTTTTTATTTTCTTTTAATAATCTTGCTACTTCAGCAATCATAAAGCCTCCAGCTCTGTTGTCTATAGCTCTACAAACAAATTTATCTTTATTTAAAATTTGGAAAGTATCTGGGTAAGTAATCACACAACCTACATGCACGCCCATTTCTTCTACTTCCTCTTTATTTTTTGCTCCTATATCAATAAAGATGTTATCTAGTTTAGGAGTATCTTCTTTTCCATTTTTTCTGGTATGAATTGCTGGCCAACCAAAAACACCTTTTACAATTCCATTTTTGGTGTGGATGTCTACCCATTTTGAAGGTGCTATTTGATGGTCGCTACCACCATTTCTAATTACATATAATAATCCGTTGTCAGTAATATAGTTTACGTACCATGAAATTTCGTCAGAATGCCCTTCGATAACCACTTTATAAGGAGCGTCTGGATTAATTACTCCTACTGCAGTTCCATAAGTATCGGTAATAAATGTATCCACATACGGTTTTAAATACTCCATCCATAATTTTTGTCCTTCCCATTCATATCCTGTCGGAGAAGCGTTGTTCAAATAACGTTCTAAAAAATCCAATGATTTTTTTGTAAGGATGCTTTTTTTTGCCATCAATTCTGTTTTAAATTAGTATTTCTATGACTGATTTTTGCAGTACAAGCGAAGATACTGAATGTTTTAGTACTTTCGGTATCGTTTTTGACTACAATTTTAGGATTTATAAATAGATTATTAGAAATGCAAAAACTCATTATATATATATGTATGCTGTCATCTTTAATCATCTTTGCTCAGGAAGAAGGGGAAGAGGTAATTGATTCAACACAAATAGTAGACTCACCAGATGTAGATAATGATTATGGTCCAACGTTCGCCTTAGATGAAGTAATCATTTTTGATAAATTGAAGTTTAAGTCGTATGCAAAGAAGGTCGATTATTATATATTAAGGAGGAAAGTACATAAAGTATACCCATATGCTAAACTGGCTTCTGAAAGGTTGTTGACTATGAATAAAATTTTAGATACCATTTCAAAGAAAAGAGTGAAGAAGCGATATATAAAGCGTATGCAGGAATATATAGAAGACGAGTTTACGGAAGAGTTAAAGAAAATGACCCGAACAGAAGGTCAAATTTTAATAAAACTGATTCATAGACAAACTGGGGAAACAGCTTTTGATCTAATCAAAGAATATAGAAGTGGTTGGAAGGCTTTTTGGTATAACACTACGGCAAGTATGTTCGATCTTTCCCTAAAAGAGGAGTATGAGCCATTTAAAAATGAGAATGATTTTATAATAGAAGACATTCTTCAAAGAGCATTTGCCGCAAAAACTCTCGAAAAACAAGAGCCAGCCTTTAATTTAAGCTATGCGGATCTTATAGAAAAATGGAGAAAATGATCTTTTAATTGTCCATTTAATTTAAAAAGTTTAAATTTATTGTCCTTTTTTGATTTGATAATTTGTTGGATTTGAGATGCTCAGGTTTTTCCTGAAAAATATTTCCAAAAAATTCATTTCAATGTTTGTAATTAGGTTTAAAAAGGTTTTATATTTGCACCCGCTTTGGAAGAAAAGTGGTGTTCATTGAAGAGTTGGTGTTGTGGTTTTTTTAGGGTTTAGGTCTTGAAAAAAGAAACTAAAAAAAACTTTAAAAAAGTTTGTTAGTTTAGAAATAACATCTACTTTTGCACCCGCTTTAAGAAACAAGGCGAGTTCTTTAAAATACAGGTGAGATAAGGGTTTGTGATTTTTTTAATTCATTTTAGGGTTGAAAAAAAACCAAAAAAAAACTTCAAAAAAGTTTTGGAGTTTATAAAATAAACTTCTTATATTTGCATCCGCTTTCGGAGAGAAGGTAAAGATAAAGAAATCAAGTTCATTGAAAATATTGTTAACAGCACGATTTTAAAGAGATTTAAAATCAAAGATTTAAGCAAATCCATTTTGAGTATAAAGAGTTTATGCGCTTCATATAGTTAAAAATTATTTAAGATTTAACGATGAAGAGTTTGATCCTGGCTCAGGATGAACGCTAGCGGCAGGCCTAACACATGCAAGTCGAGGGGTAGAAATAGCTTGCTATTTTGAGACCGGCGCACGGGTGCGTAACGCGTATGCAATCTACCTTA
>NZ_FPBK01000021.1 GCF_900116665.1 Pustulibacterium marinum
TCGCGAACTACTGATACAAATATGTGATGCAGAGGGGATTGAAATCTTAAAAGGAGTTGTAAGTCAAGACCATGTGCACATGCATATAGAATATGCTCCTAAATATAGTATAAGCTCAATAGTGAAACAAATGAAGGGAAGAACATCAAGGAAACTTCAACAAGAGTTTAGTTCACTGGGTCATACTTACTGGGGAAAACATTTTTGGGCAGTAGGTTATGGAGTGTGGAGTACAGGAAATGTAACAGACGAAATGGTAAATGAGTACCTAGAGCATCACCGTAAAGATTCTTCAGATAATTCTAATTTTATATTAGAATAGAAATGAGGGACTTTTAGTCCCTCGTGTTATCAAACCTCTGGACTTTGAGTCCAGAGTGGTTTAGTTTAAAAAAGAATAAAGAAGATGGTTGGTTTAGCCAAGGTTTGTAATTTTGAAAAGCTAACCAAAATGCAATTTATATGTCGGCATCTGAAGTATTACATACAAATCTTCTAGCAGTGGATACACAGATTTATACCAAACTATCTTTAAAAATAACAAGCATGCGTCCTCTAAAAGAAGGAACTGAATATGAGGCTTGTGAATTTGTATTAAATGGTTTGAAAATACATTCGAGAAGTGCTAAAATAACTCCTACTAAACTAGGTCAATTTGTGACTTTTTGGAAACGAAATGAACAAGGTGCCACAACTCCGTATTCAAATGATGAATTTTTTGATTTTTTGGTGGTGAATACAAGATTGGGCGATCGTTTAGGGCAATTTGTGTTTCCAAAATCCGTATTGATAGCACAAGGTTATATTACATCAGCAATGAAACCTGGTAAAAGGGGCTTTAGAGTATATCCCGCTTGGGATACAGCAGTGAATAAGCAGGCTGTAAAAACTCAGCAATGGCAATTACAATATTTTTATGAAGTATGCCCACAATTAGATTTGAATGTAGTACGCACGTTGTATACTTTGGAATAAAGGTGGTTTTGTTTTTATAAATAAAGAGTTTGGTATTTGAAAGTTATATCTTTATAAGATTAAAGAGTTGTAATTCTATATGAAATCGGTTCGTAGAACATTAGATCTTTTAGAGTATATACGTTACCAAATCATTTTGCTATTGCACATATGGGATAGGCATAGCACCACTATAAACCATTAAGAAATTTGCTCCGATATGATCAAATACTTTTGTAAATAAAAAGATACCGCTTATTCTAAGGACTAAGGTGAGTAGGTTTCTGTTGGTCATGTTGTTTATGATATAAATCGAATTGTGAAGGTATTACATTTACCCATAAAAATAAAATTTTTATGGGAATTAGTAGTATAGAGAGGATTGATGATTTAAGTACTTGTTTGTTGAGTAGATTTAGAACACTAGTGATGGTAGATATTTATTTTTATTGGTGGAGGGCTTGGAGTGTAAAAGTTGTATATTGCTGTAAATAAAAAGTATTTATGCGTACTTTGTCAGTAGATAGCCTTGAATAATTAAATATCAATATCATGAAAAAAAAATATCTTGCTGTAAAATCTTTAACTATTGCAGTATTTGGCGTTCTTGGAATGTTTTCTTTGTTAATGTTTCCATTTTTAGTTGGCGAAAACGATGCAGAAACTTCCCTTATTGGTTATGGATATGTAGGTTTGTTGTTTACTTCCATCACTGTAATTTATTTGATGGTTAGAAAAGATGTAACTTATAATCACCATCAATTATTTATAAAATGAGAAAGAAATTACCAGTTATAATTCCGCTTGTTGTGTTCAATGTATTTACAGCATCGGTATTTTTTGGAAAAGGAATGCAAAGTGGTCCTGAAAGTTGGCGCTTCTACGCATCTTTAACAGGGTTTCTCATTGCTGCTTTTTTCTTAGTGCTAGTCTTAAGTAGAACTGAAAATTTCAAAACGAAGTAATTTTTATTAGAAGATAGTTTGGTTTGTATAGCGTTTTTCTTAATAATTTTCTAGTAGCTTTTTCAATTGACAGAAGAAAAAACGTATAAAATAGTATCTTAGCTATTCTATGATGCAGACGTTTTATTTAAACAATTATTAATAGCGAGTATACCATACGCCATGAAAAAACACCTAAGATTACTGACGCTTTTGATATGTTTTGGGCTTACAATTGCTTTTGGACAAGAAAAGCAAACAAGTAATAAATTGATTGAAGAAGCCATGCAGTTTTATAATAGTAAAGACTATGTAACATCTGCCGAAAAATTTGAAAAAGCTTTTTTGATATCTGGAGATAAAATTAACATACTATACTACTATGTTGCGGCGTGTTCCAATGCATTGGCCCAAAACCCGGATACTGCTTTTCAACAATTATTCAAAATTGTAAAAGATCCTTATTTTGAACATCCTGAAGATATTATGACCAATGCAGATTTAGAAATACTCCATCAGGATGAACGTTGGAACAAGCTTGGTGAACTTATTAAAATAACTAAGAAAAGGAAAGAGGCTTTGTATGACAAGCCTTTGATGGCTATGCTGGCTACTATTTCCAATGACGATCAAAAGTACCGGGAGGAATTGGATGTCATTATAGAAAAATATGGCTGGGATTCTGATGAATCAAAAGCACTTGTCAATAAGTTAGAGGAGCAAGACGCTTTGAATCTGAAAAAAGTAACAAAAATATTAGATGAGCGAGGTTGGTTGGGGCCGGATGTTATTGGCCTAGATGGTAATATGACATTATTTTTAGTGATTCAACATTCCGATCATGAAACACAGGAAAAGTATTTGCCAATGATGCGAGATGCTGTAGCTAAGGGAAATGCCATAGCATCCAATTTAGCCTTGTTAGAAGATAGGGTTGCCTTAGCTAATGGCGAGAAACAAATTTATGGGAGTCAGCTAAAAACAAATCCTATAACAGGTATTAACTATGTGTATCCCATGATAGATCCAGATCATGTGAATGAAAGACGATCGGCTATGGGGCTAGGAACTATAGAAGCGTATGTTGCTATGTTTAATATAACTTGGGATGTACAAGCCTATAAAAAGAGCCTGTTGGAGAGAGAAGCTCCATCGGAGAATTAATTTTTATTAGAAGATAGTTTGGTGTATAAAAGTTGTATCTTGCTAGCACATATTCATAACCATCGTTAAATTCAAAAGTGATGAAACATCAATTGCTGAGTATATTATTGTGCTGTATAGTTCAGCTTTCTTTGGGTCAAGCATTACCTGAAAAGGTTCAGGAACATGATTTTACAATAGGGAAATCAGTTTCTATTGCATCAACGGTATTAAACGAAACTAGAACGTTGAACATTTACCTTCCGCAAAGTTATACGACGGACAGTATTCAAAAGTATCCTGTTATTTACCTGTTAGACGGTGGTAAAGACGAAGATTTTATACATATTTCGGGCCTTGTGCAGTTTGGTTCTTTTTCATGGATAAACATGCTACCGGAATCTATTGTAGTGGGCATAGCGAATGTAGACAGGAAACGAGATTTTACTTATCCGTCCAATAATAGCTTAGATCAGGAAGAATTTCCAACCTCAGGAGGTTCTGAAAACTTTATCGAGTTTTTGGAAAATGAAGTTCAACCTTTTATAAACGCTACCTATAGAGCTACTGACACCAAGACTTTGATAGGACAATCTTTAGGCGGACTGTTAGCTACGGAAATTTTGTTTGAAAAGCCCATTCTTTTTGATCATTACATTATTGTGAGTCCCAGTTTATGGTGGGATGATGAAAAACTTTTAGATAGCACACCCAAGATATCTGAAAACGTAACATCAATATACATTGCTGGAGGAAAAGAAGGTGAAGTGATGGAACGTACAGCCAAGGAACTCTATACGCTTTTGCAAAAACATCGGTCTCCAAATACGCAGGTATATTATGAATTTTTAGAAGATAAAACTCATGGCGATGCTTTGCATATGGCAGTGTATCATGCGTTTGAAACCATTTTTAAAACGAAGTAATGGAAATTATAGATTTGAGTCAGGAAATTTATGAGGGGATGCCTGTTTATAAAGATCTTCCACAAGTAAAAATGAGTATTCACAATTCTCACGAAGAGTGGAGCGGCATTGAAAATCCTACAGTAAAAACTCCCGCTGTTCATAAGTTGGAACTTGGCGAGCATACAGGAACCCATGTAGATGCTATAAATCATATGGCTATTCAGCATAAAGGAAAATCTATAGATACCATGCCGTTGTCTATGTTTTATACAGAAGGTATTTGTTTAGATTTTTCACATAAAGGACTCAAAGAACTTATAGACACTCATGAGATAATAGCAGCTTGTGAAGCAGCAGCACACACTATAAAAAGGGGCGATACCGTATTGTTTTATACAGATCATTACAGAAAGCATTTTGCCAGTGAACACTGGGGGAATGGTCCCGGATTAACCATTGCTGCTGCACAATGGCTTGGAGAAAAAGGCATTTCGGCATTTGGCGTAGAAACCATGTCACCGGGAGTGCCGGGAATATCTAACAAACAAGTGCATCATATTTGTGGTGAAATGAATTTTACCCATTATGAAAACTTAATCAATCTTCATTTGTTAATTGGTAAAGGACGTTTTAGATTTATTGGACTACCTTTAAAAATAAGAGGAGGTACAGGATCACCCGTAAGAGCTGTAGCGGTATTTGAATGATGAACATTTTCAATAGTGATAAATGCTTGTAATAATTAGGATTTAGAATTAACGAAGGAACGTAAATTCACTATTTTATGAAGAATAGCAAAACCATAAAGTATTTGATGATAGTGCTGGCTATTTCCATTTTCACAGTTTTTACATTGCATTGGAGTGGGGTAAAATTGCCAGTATTTTTCAATGACCCAACGGAATTGGTGACTGGCAAAATAGTTCAGGTAGCATTGAAACCATCTGCTCTGGTAAGGTTTGGTTTTGTACATGATCAGGAAATAAAAGTTCTGTTTACGTTGCGAGATAGTAGTTATATAGGTACTTATGTTTTTAAAAGTCCTAATAAAACGCTGGCTGTTGGTGATAGTGCACTGTTGAAAGTATCTAAAAAGACAACAGAAGTGGTGGATGTTGTACAAGTATCATCAGGAAAAAAATATCCAGACTGGAATACACTTGTTTATGCGTATAGCGGTAAGGAAATGAAAGAGTACATTAGTTTTAAGAATGAAATATTTTCTTTAAAAAGTTTTAAAAAGGATCGATATCAAAATGCTGAAGTTCTAGGAGTTTTTGAACCACATCAAGACACGCTAAAGGTGAAGTGTATTCAAAGAATAGCTCCCGATGGTTCAGTAGCTTATTTTTTGAACGAAAAAAGCAAGGAATTTAAGTATTTGATAAGACCAGATGAACTTATTGATGTACAGAACCAGAAATCATACAAGCGTTCTCAAATACATACAACTGTTTCAGATAGTATTGTGGTTCGTTCGGTATCGGGAGTAAATTAGTTTAATGATTTAATAAAAATAATTTTAAAATACATATCAATGAAAAAGGCAATCATCATACTATTCGTTTTAATAAGTAGTATTCAAACAGGTAATGCTCAATCTGATAATATAGCGATAAAAACAGAGGGCTTACAGGAAGCTAATTATTTAAAAATGAATGATTTTTATTTAACGCACTATTTATATCTAGATCTTTTCATACGTGAAAATTTGTATCTCGAAGCTACGGTTGAAGATGTTTCCGCTGTTATAAAGGCCATTAAAACGTATGTTTCTCCTGATAACAAATTGGATATAGAAATAAAAAAACCTGGTAAGCAAAAATATATCATACGTTTTGTACTGTTACAGAAAGATGGTAAAGAGTTATTGATCGCTTTTACCAATTGGACTACAGAGAAAAAGAAATTTGAGAAAGAAATAAAATTTGAAAATAACTCCTACACACGTTGGTATTTTTTAAATGGTAGTAAAATGACGTACCGAAAAGATATGTCTACCGAAAATGATTATACTTCAATGACTCCGTTAGATTTAGCAAATGCATATTTGTTTGATGAGCTTGCAGATAATGATGCTCAAATAGAACCACAAATAACCAATGTTTTGGAAGAAGAAGGAGTAAGCGTTGCAGATGAAATTTATGCGAGATTACTGCTTTTGAAATATGAAATTTTTAGAGATGATTCAGAAGGTATAGAAATGCAAGTAAAACACCTTGATAAACTATTTGAAAGTAATGAAACCTCTATGGATTTAAGAGGTTGGAAATCGGCCTACGATATGACAAAATTTCAAATAGCACTGACTAAAGAATTGGAATAATGCATACCTATAGCAAGGCAATCAGTTATAAATAGGCAACAAATTTGGGGTATGTTTTATATGAAAAAAGTATCTTTAATAATCGATACCTAATACCATTGGCTATGAACAAACAATTGCTAAAATGCTTTCTAGGATTACTATTCTTCATGCAACTTTCGATGGCCCAACAGGATGTAGAAGTTACTTTCATGCTAGAAAACCATGCTAGTATAGAAACTTATTTGGAAGCTCAACAAGTCAGCTTTTTTGAAGGAGAACTTGCCACGTTAAAAGGATTTGAAAATTTTGTTGCCTTTAGTAAAGTTGGTAAACTTGCCGTACCAGAAGCTTATTTTTTCAATGCTCAAGGGGAATTGATTAAAAACAGGAACAAAGGGGTAAGTTGTGGTGCTACTATAAAAAAACTTGCCAAGGTAGCCCACATGAAAACAGACCCTACCCAAACTTTAGAAGACTTCTTAAAAGATGTTCATATATTGGACCAGCGTACTTTTATGGAGGATGGAACCACGCTGTATGTAGTGATCAATTGGGCTAAGTTTTTGAGTGAACAAAGTGAAGTGTCTTTTAATTGGTTCAACAGTTTGCATCATTCCGATACTTTAAAAGTAAAGGTATTGTTGTTGAACTTAGACTTGCAAGAAGCATGGAATATGACGCAAGATCAAAAAGATTTTTTAGGAGTTTTGTAACCCTATAACTGACTTATTCATTTGTTTTTATCCTCTTTCTAAGCAACCTTCTACAAGTACTACGCTGTGATTCCTTTTGAAAAAAAACCTATCAAAAGCGGCTCACACCGTTTGGCCTGTAAATAGGAGTAGAATATTTATTTTAATTCAGCAGTATTTTTATAGCAAGTTAAAAATGGTATCTTCCCAAAACCATCAAAACTTTTAGATTTTATGCCTGTAATAGAACTGCAAACCTATATCAAAGCAAACAGAGCTATTGTTTTTGACCTGTCAAGGAGTATCGATTTACATAAAATTTCTACGCAACATACTCATGAAGAGGCTATTGCCGGAAAAATTACAGGACTGATTGAGTTGCATGAATCAGTGACCTGGAAGGCTAAACATTTAGGCGTATACCAAACGTTAACGTCAAAGATTACAGCCATGGAAAAACCTCAATTTTTTGAAGATCAACAAGAAAAAGGTATTTTCTCGTATTTTATACATGGACATTTTTTTGAAATTCAAGACGATGACACATTGATGATCGATCGGTTTGAATACCAATCTCCTCTAGGTTTTTTGGGTAGGTTAGCGGACAAACTTTTCTTAGAAAAGTACATGACACAATTATTGCAAAAGCGGAATGCCATTATCAAGGAATTTGCAGAATCCGGTAGGTGGAAAGAGGTGTTATAATAGCTACTTAACTATTTTATAACATACAGGCACGCAACCTATTGCTAGTTTGAGTATCTTTTTTAAAACAAATAGAAAAAGCAGATGAAAACTACAATTAAAATGGTAAGCTTATTAGTAGCATTGGTACTAATTACAATGGCCTGCGGTAATCACAATGATCCTCTATATTATGATGAGCAGTTGGCAGGTGATTGGAAGGTAAGTTATTATATGCAAGATGATATGCAGATCACAAAAGAACAACAACCTACATGGCCTACAGTGAATGATGGTGAAATTACTGCTAGTTTTTCAGAACCAGCCACCAATGCATCTGGAGGTATTCAAGGAATTGCTGTTTCTAATATGTACAATGGTACTTACACCATCACAGATCATAACAACATTACGTTTACCAACTTGGTGTCTACCTACGCCGCTGAACCCGAATGGACTACGCTTTTTCATGAACTGACTTATGCGACACATTTTGTAATTGATGGGGAACAATTGTTTATTTTCTGTAGTAATGGAACTACTGAAACTACTATTGTGTTCAATAAATACTAGTTTTTGGAATAGCATTATAAAGTATTTAGATAGGACCATTCATTTAAAAAATAAGATAGTTCTACGAATATTTCATCTCGATTATTGAGTAAAAAGGTTCTTGCCTTTCTTTAAAATTTACTATTTTGGTTTCGATTTAAAGAGAATATGTTATGAGTATTACCACACCAGAACATGATGCCAAAATAGCCAAGATAACTTTTGCATCGGTATATCCACACTACGTAAACAAAGTAGAAAAAAAGGGCCGTACCAAAGAAGAACTGCACCAGGTGATTACTTGGTTAACAGGTTTTGATGACGCGATGATACAAGAATTGATTGACACCAAAGTTACTTTTGAAACGTTTTTTGCAAAAGCAACGCTCAACCCAAATGCACATTTGATCAAAGGTGTTATCTGCGGGTATAGAATCGAAGATATTACCACACCGCTCACGCAACAAACCCGTTATTTAGATAAGTTGGTAGATGAATTAGCCAAAGGCCGAAAAATGGAAAAGATTTTAAGGTAACATAAATGTTCTTTTTTATTAATAGAAAATAGGTCTGTGTTTTTATGACATAAAGTGGTATCTTTCCCAAAAGACTATTTTATGAAAAAACAGATAGGAATACTAGCTTTATGTTTTATGGCTTTGGTAAGTTGTACGGCTACTCAGCAATCAGCATATAGTGAAACCGGATCTCGAAGTACAATAAATTACGGATTAGATGATACTTCGCAGGAGATGGAGCGCAAAATCTTGTATTCCGCCTATATTTCTCTAGCTGTAGAAATACCAGATAGTACCCAATCGGCAATTAAAGCAATCGCTAAAACCTACAAAGGGTACGTACAAAAATCAAGTAGCAACCAAATGGTAATTCATGTAAAGAGTGAAGAATTAGACGCCGCACTAACGGCTATTGAATCTTTGGGGAAACTTAAAAGTAAGAATGTGTCAGGAAATGATGTGACTACTTCATATTTTGATTATAAAATTCGTTTGGAAAATGCTGAAAAGTCTAGAGAGCGCTATTTGCAACTTTTGGACAAAGCAACGAATGTTTCTGAAATGGTACTTATAGAAAAGGAACTAGAACGCTTGAATGAAACCATAGAATTGCTTAAAGGAAACATCAATCGTATAGATCATTTTGAAGAATTTTCATCGATTACTATTTATTTTACTGAACGAAAAAAACCGGGAATTCTGGGGTATGTAGGTATTGGGCTGTACAAACCTATTAAGTGGCTATTTGTTAGAAATTAAGTATTGGCTATGAGCAGTAAACTACAATACACGAATCGAGTTTTACTTAGTATTGCTTTTGGTATAGCAAATATACTTTGGTTTAAAGCTCTTTATGATATTTATAAATATCAGGAAATTCGGCCTCATTTTCATTTTCCGAAGGTGTTCATTGTACTTTTTATTTTAGGAGCGTTAGTAACTACTTTCTTGTCAATTTTTTGTTTAAAAAGTGTTTGGAAAAAGGGTAATCAGATTACACCTGTTGAATGGTCTTGGCAACTATTAATGATTTGGCTTTCAATCCCCATTTCAGTAGTTTGTACCAGTTTTGTGTGTTATTGGGGTACTATTTTTAGATCACCTTATTGGATTAGTACCATCATTAGACAAGGTTTGCTTATCGTACCTGTTTTGGCTGCGATCGTATATATAACCAAAAAGAAAGAGAGCGGTATTTTTATATTATTACTCACAGGGTTTTTATTATTAATACCCAATGATGAGTGTTACAATGTATTTAATTATTGGTGGATAGATTTTGTTGGTGCTTCGCCATTAACATATTTACCCACACTTTTTGTTATCTTGTTTGCTATAACAGCACTTTATGGCAAAAACAAATATTTTATACTTATGGTGGTGTATGGTTTATGCGCTTCGGCTCTGGTTATTAGTTTGGGGCATCGCATTCATTGGCTGTGGTAACTAGTACATTTTAGATCTTAAAAAACAATTAAGCAGTAATGGAGAGAATTTCAGAATTATATACAATTCAACAAGTAACCAGAAGAAAGCATCTTGAAGGAGAAAGACATTTGACAGAAGAACGTCCCTTTCAAGTACCGCTTGATGTAAATGTATCGGTACTTTACAAAAGAGTTTTTGCCAAATTGATAGACATGGGAATCATTACACTGTTAATGTTCGGCCTACATACCATGAACCTCCTAAACAGCGATGATGTTTTTTTACTTTTCAGTATTTTATTTTTTGGCACTATTGTATTTGTTGGATGTGTAGAATCCATACTAAAAACATCTCCTGGGAAAGCACTTTTAGGGCTTATGGTTGTAGATGATTACGGAAATAAGTTGCCACTTGGTTTTACCATTTACAAGAATATCATGGCTTTTGTTTATGCTGTTTTCTATACCATTGTATCATTGGGTAGTACAGGTATTGATAGTTATGAAAACTGGCAAGAAAAAAGAAAATTTCATGTGTTGAAGCGAAATCAATTTAAAAATATTCAAGAGATGATGCGTATGGCTGAATAAGTTTGATAAATTCACCAACTTTAATCTTTTACATCACGAATTCTGAACATAGGAAGCACACTAAAAAGTAACCCCTCGCAGCATCGCCACAAGGGGTTGAAAGTTGAAAGACTCATTTTTTAAGGACTTATGATTACTTTTCTTCTTCGGTAACCATTAATTTTTTCATCATAATCTGAGCACATTTTGGAATCACAGATCCCGGACCAAATACTTCAAAGATACCTCTGTCATACAGGTATTGGTAATCTTGTCGTGGAATAACGCCACCTGCAAAAACTAAGATGTCTTCCCTTCCTAGTTTTTTCAATTCTTCTACTAGTTTCGGAATGAGTGTTTTGTGTCCGCCTGCTAAAGATGATGCACCAACAAAGTCCACATCATTTTCAGCTGCTTGTCTGGCAACTTCTTCCGGAGTTTGGAAAAGTGGCCCCATATCTACATCAAATCCCATATCGGCAAAAGAAGAAGCAATCACTTTCGCACCACGGTCGTGCCCATCTTGTCCCATTTTAGCAATCATCACACGTGGTTGACGCCCTACTTCTTCAGAAAAGATGTCAGTCAATTGACGAACTTTTAAAAACTCATCGTCATCACCAGTTTCTTGAGAATACACTCCCGAAATAGTTTTTACAATGGCTTTGTGTCTACCAAAATGTTTCTCCATAGCATCAGAGATTTCTCCTAAACTAGCACGTTCGCGAGCGGCATTGATGGCTAATTCTAACAAGTTGCCTTCTCCTGTGCGTGCACATTCAGAGAGTGCTTCCAATGCTTTCTCAACCGCTTCGGTATTGCGTTCGGCACGTAGTTTCTGTAAACGCGCAATCTGACTATCACGTACGGCAGTGTTATCTACCTCTAATACTTCAATTTGAGATTCTTCGTCTACTTTGTATTTATTTACGCCTACCAAAACATCTTTTCCAGAGTCGATACGTGCTTGTTTTCTGGCCGAAGCTTCTTCAATTCGCATCTTAGGCAATCCGGTTTCAATCGCTTTTGCCATTCCGCCAAGCGCTTCAATTTCTTGAATATGCTTCCAGGCTTTATCAATCAATTCCTGCGTTAAATATTCTACATAGTAACTACCAGCCCAAGGGTCTACCACTTTGGTCATGTTGGTTTCATCTTGAATATACAACTGCGTATTACGAGCAATACGCGCCGAGAAATCGGTTGGCAAGGCAATGGCTTCGTCTAGCGCGTTGGTGTGCAAACTTTGGGTGTGCCCGCAAGCTGCAGCCATGGCTTCTATACAAGTTCTACCCACATTGTTATACGGATCGGCTTCGCTTAAACTGTAACCACTGGTTTGTGAGTGGGTACGTAGCGCCATGGATTTAGGGTTTTTAGGATTGAATTGTTTTACAATACGCGCCCACAATACACGAGCGGCTCGCATTTTTGCAATTTCCATAAAGTGATTCATTCCCACAGCCCAGAAGAACGATAAACGAGGCGCAAACTGGTCTATGGTTAATCCGGCTTCTGTTCCTGTTCTCAGGTATTCTAAACCATCCGCTAGGGTATAAGCTAATTCAATGTCAGCGGTAGCTCCGGCTTCTTGCATGTGATAACCAGAGATGGATATAGAATTGAAACGAGGCATGTTTTGACTGGTGAACTTGAAAATATCTCCAATGATCTTCATGGAAGGTTTGGGTGGATAAATGTAAGTATTACGCACCATGAACTCTTTTAGAATATCATTTTGAATGGTTCCGCTCAACTGATCCATAGCAACTCCTTGTTCTTCCGCAGCTAAAATATAGAACGCCATGACTGGAATTACGGCACCATTCATAGTCATGGAAACCGACATTTTATCTAACGGAATATCATCGAACAAGACTTTCATGTCTAGAATAGAATCAATGGCAACCCCTGCTTTTCCTACGTCTCCCTCTACACGTGGGTGGTCAGAATCGTATCCACGGTGGGTAGGAAGGTCAAACGCAACCGACAATCCTTTTTGTCCGGCTGCTAAGTTTCTTTTATAAAACGCATTGGATTCTTCGGCAGTAGAAAACCCTGCATATTGGCGAATAGTCCAAGGACGATTGGCGTACATGGTGGAGTAAGGCCCCCGTAAAAAAGGTGGTAATCCTGCTCCGTAACCTAAATGTTGTGCATTTTTAATATCGGCTCTGTCAAACGCTTCTTTTACAGGGATATGTTCAGCAGTTTGCCAGGGAATGTCGCCTTTTGCTGCCTTTTTCGTATGGGCAGTAGCTGGCATTTGTATGTTGGTGAAATCTGGTCTTTTCATCTTACAAAGTTTTAGAAGTTTCAAAAAGCAGATTCTGATATTCTGTCAACGCATCAATAGCGTTTACTTTGATGTGAATAAAAGAATCTACTCCAACAGTTGTTAATTCGTCTACAATAGCCGCAGGATAGCCTGCCAATACCAATTGTTTGTTGGGTGCTTTGGCTTTGAAAGCGGCCGCAAAAGTAGCCGCGTCGGTTTCATAATCAGGATCGGCTGCACACATCACTACGATGTCTGCTTCACTTTTAGCAGCGTTGCTGGCAAGTTGTTGAAGGTCTGGAGCAGTAAACTCACCAAGCATTTGGAAACCTGCAACGCCAAAGAATTCGGCTGCAAATGTGGCTCGTGCTTTACGCATGGCTAAATTACCAAAACAAGCCATGTACACTTTAGGAATGTAACCGGTAGCGGTTTGATGTTGTAAGGTTCGTAAACGTAAAGCATCAAAAGCCTGTGTAGCTCTTTGCGGACTCAAAACTGTTGCATCGTTGTTCAGATGTTCAATTTCGGTTACACTAATGTTTTCAGTAGCATTCGGATATTTATTGGTACCCACAAATACTTTTTTACGAGCTGAAATGTCTTTTAACTTTTGAGATGCCGTAGCTTGAATGCTTTCTGTAATGAATCCTGCTTCAAAAGCAGCTGCAAAACCACCTTTGTTTTCTACTTGCTGAAATAACTCCCATGCTTTTTGGGCAATGTCTTCCGTTAAGTTTTCGATGTAATACGAACCCGCAGCCGGATCGATCACTTTATCAAAATGTGATTCTCCTTTAAGTAGGTTCGATAAATTCAACGCAATACGATGACTAAAGTCCGATGGTTTTTCAAAGCTGCTGTTGTGCGGTTGAATCAACAAGGCGTCACAACCGCCCAACAACGCAGCCATCGCTTCTGTAGTGTTGCGCAATAAGTTTACATTTGGATCGAACAATGATTTGGTCCACAAACCGCTGGAAGCTAAGATGGTTGCTTTTGCTTCTGTTAGTCCGTAAGTTTGTGCAACCGTTTGGTATACCAATCGTAAGGCTCTTAGTTTGCTTATTTCAAAGAAATAATCGCCACCAATAGCGGTATTGAAAAGTACTTCATTTAATAATGTTTTCGCATCAAACTCCGTAAGCGCTGTCAATTCCGTTAGATAATCAACTAGTTTATTGGCTAAGAAAGCAACTTCCTGCACATTGTTAGCACCGCTGTCTGCAAATGCATGTGATGGTAAGGTGATACCAAAAAAGTTAGGAAGCGTTTGTGTTACTTTAATAACGTCAGCATAGGGAGTGAAATCTGGAATAGCTCCGGTCAATGCATAGTTTTCTAACACATCAGCCTGGTAAAACCCTTTAATATCATCAAGCGCCACGCCGTTTTTTTGACAATAGGCAACATATTGTTGTAATACATCAGCATTAGGAGTAGCGGTTTTAAACGATACTTGCAAACTAGCCAATGGTAAGTTTTGTAACAACGTGTTGAGGTTTGTACTTTCCGGATTTTTCAAATAGAATAGAATTCCGCTCGTATCAAAATCTAACATTTTAACAGCTAAACGATTCGCTTCCGAAGCATCTTCTACTGTAATTTCTAAATAATTTACCCAAGTACGAGTAGTGCTTTCAGGTAGATTCAGTTTATCGGAGGGCAAAGCTTTGCCTTCAGTATCTTCTTGTGTGTAAAATGGTTGTACCGGAATACCTTCGTAGGTTTTCCAAACCAATTTTCGGTCAAAATCAGCACCTTTGAGGTCTTCAATGACTTTTTGTTTCCATTCTTCCTTAGAAAGAGGGGAGAAGGTTTGTTGTAAATTAAGTTCCTTTTCCATGATGGATATGAATTAATTATATTGAAAAGCAGTGCGTTTACACGTTTACTGCTGAATTGTTAAATGAAACGAAACTGTTTCCAAAGCGTTCAAAAGCAGCTCTGTCTAAAGATTCTCTTGAGTTAGGATGCGCTACATCTATCAAAGCTTTGGCACGTTGTGCTAAGTTTTTACCTTTTAATTCTGCTACTCCGAATTCGGTTACCACATATTGAACGTGTGCTCTGGTAGTTACTACTCCGGCACCGGTTTTAAGCACCGGAACAATTTTAGAAACGCCTTTTTGAGTGGTAGAAGGCACTGCGCAAATGGCTTTTCCGCCTGGAGACAAAGCCGCTCCACGCATAAAGTCCATTTGTCCGCCCACACCAGAGTATAAGCGTGTACCAATACTATCGGCACAAATTTGTCCGGTAATATCTATTTCTATTGCGGAATTGATGGCGATGGCTTTTGGATTTTGGCGAATCACTGCAGTGTCGTTTACAAAAGCAATGTCCATCATCCACACTTCTGGATTGTCATCCATAAAGTCATATAATTTGCGAGATCCCATAGCAAAACCAGAAACAATTTTGTTTGGTAAAACAGCCTTTTTAGAACCATTAACCACACCTTTTTCAATTAAAGGAAGAATACCTTCGGAAAACATTTCGGTATGAATTCCAAGGTCTTTGTGGTTGGTTAAGCAAGAAAGCACTGCGTTTGGAATACCGCCGATACCCATTTGCAGGGTAGAACCATCTTCAATCATATTAGCTACGTGTGTACCAATTAGCTGTTCTTCTTCTGAAGGAGCTCCCGGAATCAATTCGTGTAAAGGATCGTCTACTTCCACACAAGCATCAAAACGATCGATGTGAATAATACCGTCTCCCATGGTTCTGGGAACATTTGGGTTGATTTGTGCAATCACTGTTTTCGCAGATTCAAGTCCGCCAATCATAATATCTACCGAAACACCTAACGAGCAATAACCGTGTTTGTCTGGAGGTGAAACGTTGACAAACGCAACATCAATAGGCATGATACCACTTCTGAATAAATGTGGAATATCACTTAAAAATACCGGATTGTACTGCGCATATCCTTGTTGCACAGCTTTACGAATGTTGGCTCCCATAAAGAAACAACTCGTTTTAAAGCTGTCTGCATATTCGGGTAGGGTATAGTCTATATAACCTTCTGTGTGCAAATGCACAATTTCTACATCTCTTAATTCCGAAGCTCTGCCAACCATTGCTTTTAAAAGCGTTTGGGGTGTGGCTGCAGCAGCTTGTACTAGAATACGGTCGCCAGATTTTATTAATTTAACGGCTTCCTGGGGTGTTACATAATTTCTCATAATAGTTCATTTTTTATCCTAAAAAGCTTAATAAGATACCTGCTGCAACTGCACTTCCTATTACTCCGGCTACGTTGGGTGCCATGGCATGCATGAGCAAGTAATTGGTTTTATCATATTTCAATCCTTCTATATGCACAACACGCGCACTGTCTGGTACTGCTGAAACTCCGGCTGCACCAATTAAAGGATTGATTTTGTTGTCTCCTTTTAAGAAAAGGTTCATGAATTTGGCAAACAACAATCCGCCCATAGTAGCAATCACAAAAGAGATAGCTCCTAATCCGAAGATTTTCATAGAATCAAAGGTTAAGAAAACATCGGCTTGTGTAGAAGCACCTACGGTAACTCCTAATAGAATAGTGATGATGTCTATCAATTTGGTTCTTGCAGTTTCTGCCAAACGCTCTGTATGTCCGGATTCTTTCAAAATATTTCCGAAGAAAAGCATTCCTAATAGTGGAAGGGCAGAAGGCGAAATAAAGGTGGTAAGCAACAAACCTGCGATAGGGAAAATTAGTTTTTCTCTTTTGGAAACCGCTCTTGGTGGTTTCATTTTGATGACTCTTTCCTTTTTGGTGGTCAACAATCGCATAATGGGAGGTTGAATTACCGGAACCAATGCCATATAACTATAAGCCGCAATGGCAATAGGGCCGATGAGGTTTTGAGATCCATTTAAACCGTTAGCAAGTTTTGAAGAAAGGAAGATAGCCGTTGGGCCATCTGCACCACCAATGATACCAATGGCTCCGGCTTCTTGCAAAGAGAAACCAAGATAGATGGCACCAAAAAAGGTAAGGAACACACCAATTTGCGCGGCAGCTCCTAACAACATCAGTTTAGGATTGGAAAGCAGCGAAGAGAAGTCGGTCATGGCTCCGATACCCAGAAAGATGATGGGAGGGTAGACTCCCTTCAACACTCCGAAATACAGATAGTTTAATACCGATCCGGTTTCGTAAATTCCAATTTGGTTGCCTGCTACAAACGGAATATTCCCAATGAGAATCCCTGTTCCGATAGGAATGAGCAGTAAGGGTTCGTAATCATAATTAACGGCTAGGAATATAAAAAACAATCCTACCACAATCATGATCAAGTGTGCCGGTGTTACGTTCGCAAAACCGGTATAGCTCAGAAATACTCCAATACCGTCAATAGCTCTTTGGAATAAAGAACTGTCTGTGCTTATTTCTGAACTTCCTGTACCAACAAACTGCGCTAGTGCAAACCCTGTGATAAAAAAGGCAAGCATGGCAAGCACCAGTTTATTGTATGTTCTTTTTTTTGTATTACTCATGATACTATATTTTTTGTTCGACTTCTAATGAAACTAGGTTCTTTTCGCTAGCCGATTTCCAGTAAGACATCTCCTTGTAGCACACTGCTACCATTTTGTACTAAAATGGATTTTACCACACCAGAGCTTTCTGCTTGAATGGTATTTTCCATTTTCATGGCTTCCAGTATAATCAGGTCGTCTCCTGTTTTTATGGTATCACCAACATTTACACACATTTTAAGAACGGTTCCCGGTAGTGGTGCAATGATCTTTTTCACAGATTTATCTGTTTTTAAAGCACCAACATTGGTTGTTTGTTTAGGTTCTGCACGTACCAATCTAGGTGTTTTGGTGGTGCGCAGTTCTTGTTCCATTTCCACTTCATAAGCAGTACCGTTCACCTCCATTTTTATCAGGTTGCTTTCTGCTTCTTTGATATGAACGTTGTATGTATTCCCGTTGATATTTAATTTATATTTTTTCATTTTATCGATTGTTAAATTGATGGGTCACATAGATTTTACTGCTCCAAGGTGAATAGTTTTTTGCTACGGAATTGATAGTTACAATAGCGTTTTCCTGATCGTGTGCTTCTTCAAGAAAAAGATACACTGCAGCAGAAACGGCTGCCATTTGCTCTCCCGAAACATAACTTTTGGTTGATGTTTCGGACGTAGTTGGTTTCGGAGCTGGTTTTGGCTTTTTCACAAATAGATTCAAAACTTTCGGTAGTAGTGTGAAAAAACAGAACAGTAAAACTAACGCCATAAAAACAATGAGCATACCTACCAGTAAAATCACGAACCCTTCTTCTAAATTTGCATTTAAGAATAGCATAATGATTAAATTTTAAAGTGGTAGATTATCGTGTTTCTTAGGAGGGTTTACCTCTTTCTTGGTAGCCAGAGATTCTAAAGCTCTAATAATTCTAAAGCGCGTATTTCTAGGCTCTATGATATCATCAATAAATCCGTATTTAGCAGCTAAGTAAGGCGTAGCGAATTTTTGAGAGTATTCATTTTCTTTTTTCTCAATAAACTCAGCTCTTTCTTCTGCATCTGGAATAGATCTTAGTGTTTTTCCTTCTAACACTTCAATAGCGCCTTTGGCACCCATTACTGCAATTTCGGCTGTTGGCCAAGCGTAATTTAAATCGCCTCGTAATTGTTTACAGCTCATTACATCGTGTGCACCACCGTACGATTTACGAAGTGTGATGGTAACTTTTGGCACTGTTGCTTCGCCATAAGCATATAATAGTTTGGCTCCGTGAATAATAATTCCGCCGTATTCTTGAGAACTTCCCGGTAAAAATCCAGGTACATCTACCAAGGTTACTAATGGAATGTTGAAAGCATCACAGAAACGTACAAATCTTGCTGCTTTTCTAGAAGCGTTGATGTCTAACACACCCGCTAAAAATTTAGGTTGATTGGCTACAATACCAACAGGTCTACCGTTGTATCGAGCAAAACCTACTACAATGTTTTTAGCATAATTGGCTTGAACTTCTAAAAATTCACCATAATCGGTGGTTGCAGAGATGACATCTTTGATGTCGTAGGGTTTATTGGCATTCTCAGGAATAATTTCATTGAGCACATTTTCTAAACGATCAATAGGATCTGAGCAATCAATAACCGGAGGATCTTCTAAATTGTTTTGTGGCAAATAACTCATTAGTTTACGAATAAGGAGTAAACCTTCTTCTTCGCTTCCTGTTAAGAAATGAGAAACACCCGATTTGGTAGCGTGTACATTGGCACCCCCCAAATCATCGGTAGAAATCACTTCACCAGTTACTGATTTTACTACTTTAGGCCCCGTAACAAACATGTACGATGTTGCTTCGGTCATCATAATAAAGTCGGTTAGGGCAGGAGAATACACCGCACCACCGGCACAAGGACCAAAAATGGCTGAAATTTGTGGGATAACGCCCGATGCCATAATGTTACGTTGAAAAATTTCGGCATAACCAGCAAGTGATCGAACACCTTCCTGAATACGTGCACCACCAGAATCGTTGAGTCCAATTACAGGTGCCCCAATTTTCATGGCCTGGTCTAAGATCTTGCAAACCTTGTTCGCAAACGTTTCCGAAAGTGATCCACCGAAAACCGTAAAATCTTGACTAAACACAAAAACAATACGTCCGTCGATAGTTCCTCGACCGGTTACAACACCATCGGAGTAGTATTTTTCGTTTTCAAGACCAAAGGAGTGCGATCTGTGGGTTACAAACATATCGTACTCTTCAAAGCTATCTTCATCTAATAAAACTTCGATACGCTCGCGAGCCGTTAGTTTGCCTTTGTTGTGCTGGGCATCAATTCTGTTTTGTCCACCACCTAATCTTGCTTCTTCCCGTTTGTCAACAAGTTCTTTAATTTTAATACTAGTTATAGACATAGTATGGGGTGATTTTAAAAATGTTATGTTAGTTTTCTTTTAGTTTATGCTTCTTTGTTTTCACACAATTCGGTTAGGACACCGTGCGTAGATTTTGGGTGAAGAAACGCGATGTGTAAACCTTCCGCTCCTTTTCTGGGAGTTTTATCGATGAGTCTTACATCTTTGGTTGCAGCATCTTCCAATTGTTTTTCAAGATTGTTTACTGCAAAGGCAATGTGATGAATACCTTCTCCTTTTTTCTCAATGAACTTGCCTATAGGTCCATCAGGAGCGGTACTTTCCAGTAGTTCTATTTTGGTTTGACCAATTTTAAAAAATGCTGTTTTAACTTTTTGATCGGTTACCTCTTCTACAGAGTAGCATTTTAGTCCTAGAACGTTTTCGTAATAGGCAGTAGCTGCTTCAAGATTTTCTACTGCAATACCAATGTGTTCAATATAATTTAAATCCATAATTCGATTATTAGAAAATTTATTACTAAGTTTCGGAAGATTTAGAGAACGTTGTGAAATTCTTATTTCTTTAAATAACTACTCAAAGTTGGGGTGAATTTATTTAATAGCGCCTGCTTTATATCATGTTTTATTTCAGAATTTTATTCTTATGAAAGTTAAGTTCAAGAGTCGAAGACTCACAGCAGAGGCCTACACAACAGGAATTTTAAAGAAAGATAGAGTTATTCTAAGTCAAGCGATTACTTTGGTAGAGAGTAAGTTAGCTAGTGATAATAACTTAGCCGAAGAAGTGATTAACAATATTATACCACATACAGGAAACTCTTTACGCATTGGTATTACCGGAGTTCCTGGAGTTGGGAAAAGCACGTTTATAGAATCTTTTGGAAAGTATCTTACCAGTAAAGGAAAAAAGTTGGCTGTGCTTACCATAGATCCATCTAGTCAACGTTCCAAAGGAAGTATTTTAGGAGACAAAACCAGAATGGAAGAATTGTCCAATGACCCCAATGCATACGTTAGGCCATCTGCCAGCGGCACCACTTTGGGAGGAATTCATTCCAAAACCAGAGAAACCATTTTATTGTGCGAAGCCGCAGGTTTTGATGTTATTTTGATAGAAACCGTGGGTGTAGGCCAAAGTGAAACCTCGGTAAAAGGGTTGGTAGACTTCTTTTTACTACTCATGTTGTCCAATGCCGGTGACGAATTGCAAGGAATCAAACGGGGAATTATGGAGATGGCTGATGCGATTGCCATAAACAAAGTTGATGGCGATAACTTACAAAAAGGACAATTAGCAAAACGCCAATATCAAAATGCATTACACATGTTTCCACCAAACCCAAATGGGTGGGTTCCAAAAGTGTCTACATGTTCAGCAATTCAAAATGATGGGGTAGAAGCTATCTGGAAAATGATTGCTGATTTTGAAACAGCCATGAAACAAAATGGATTTTTTGAAGGAAACCGAAAGCAACAGAATTTAGATTGGATGCAGGAAACCATCAAATATCATTTAGAAACCGATTTTTACAATCATCCTGAAGTGAAAAAAGCAATGGAACCAATGAAAGAATTGGTGATAAATGAAAAATCGCCTGCCATTACGGTAGCGAAAAGATTATTGGCATTGTATCATGAAAATAGCAATGAATCATAACATTTTATAAAGTCATTTCTTTGTGAGAAAATCATAGAGAAATGACTTTATATATCTTTTCTTTTTTTCAATAAATAATAGAACAGAAAAGTTAAACCAATACCAATGATTCCCATAATGAATAGCATGTTTGGAGCACCAATGTATTCAGAAATACTTCCTACTAATAAACTTCCAATAGGTCCCATTCCATAAAACGCCATCAATAAAATACTGATGACTCTACCACGCATTTCAGAAGCCGTTTCCGTTTGGATTATGAGCATAGAAACAGCGAATTGCGCAACTTGCCCCAAACCTAAAAATATGGCAAAAAGCATAGCAATATAGAAGGAGGTAATTTGTGAAAAGAAAACCAAACTTACGGCAAGTATAAAACTACTGATTAATAGAAATTTTCGTAACGATGTTTTTTTGTCTAGTGAAGCTAAAAGCATTGTACCGCTTACGGCTCCAAAACCTATAAAACCAGAAATATACCCATAGGTTGCGGCATTTCCTTTAAAGACTTCTTTTGCAAAAACAGGTATCAAAGAAATGTAGGGTAATAAACATAATCCCATGGATGCCACCGTTAAAATTACCAACAATATTTTGGGAGATTTTTTCAGATATGAAATTCCATCTTTCAGCTCTTCAATGGCTTTTCTCTTTATTTGAGGAGGTTGCCATTCTGGTACTTTCATCAGTAAAACCGAAATATAAACCGCTCCAAAGCTCAGTGAATTTATAAAAAAACAGATGGCTGCATTGGTCCAATGAATTAACAATCCTGAAAGAACTGGTCCCAATAATTTCGCGGTATTGGCCATTGCTGAGTTGAGGGAAATAGCACTTTGCAAATCTGAAGCATCTTCCACAATATCATGTATCAAAGCTTGACGAGCCGGTACATCAAAAGCATTGATAATTCCTAAAAGAGCACTCAAAATCAAAATTACCCAAACGGCCTCATAACCCCAAAAGATGTACAAAGCCAACAAACCTGCTTGTAAGGTTCCCAGTATCTGAGTGATCTTTACTATGGTATATTTGTTATATCTATCTGCATAAACTCCGCCAAGAACAGAAAATACAAAAGAAGGAAATTGTTCTGCAAAGATGGTAAGCCCCAAGTAAAATTCTGAATTTGTAATTGCATAAACTACCCAAACCACTGCGGTTCTTTGCATGGCTGTTCCAAATTGTGAAAAAGCACGACCACTAAAGTAAAGCGTATAATTGGTACTTCTAAAAGCTCTAAGCGCAGGTATATTACTTAATTTCATTGACTAAATTAGTAATTGTAAAAATACATAATCTTATAGCTGCAATAGGTTTTGATTACATTAAGTTCTTCTTAAAATTGGAAGGAGAAACACCAAAATGTTTTTTGAAACTTTTATAAAAATGACTTTCATCGGTAAAACCAAATTCAAATGCTATTTCAGAGAAAGACTGTTTTTTTTGTTCAATTCTTTTTGAAATAGCCGCCATTCTACTTTGCAAAATGTATTGTTTGACAGAAATATTCATTTCCTTCTTGAAAAATATCCCCAAACTATTGGTACTCAAATTGAAGGTTTTTGCAATATATGATAAGGAAAGTAACTCGGGTGTTCGTAGATTTTTATGAATATGTTTGATGATGGGTTGAATACTTAATTCTGGAATTCCCTTGGTTGGTTGTCCCGGTTGTAATGGAATATTACGTTCCATAATAGTTAAAAAGCAGAGCAATTGATAGTACATTAAGTTGGCATTAAGAAAGAAATCTGATTGTAATACCAGTAATGTTTTGTGCAATTGCATCAGCAATTTTACATCTTTTTCAGAACATGAAATTTTAGGATTTAATACTGATTTTGCTCTAATAGGAGCCACTGCTTTTCCTTTGGATTTTGAAACCAGATCTTTCAATATAAATTTGGTGTCTTCAGAAAATCGGCAACACATAAATGTAGCATTGTTGAAAGTTTTTAACTCAACGGAATCACCTTTGTTAATGAAAAAAGAATCAGAAGCAGCAAAGGAAAGCTCTTCATCATTTTTTATCAAAATTCCATTTCCTTCTAAACATACAAGCAATTCATAAAAATCTCGTTTGATGCTTTTTACAGATGTAGAATCTAAATTTAATTCTAACGCAGCTACAGGCTGTTGAAGTGATGATGAAAATTCCAAATTATAAATAATTACGAATGTAAAATTACCAATTTAATGTGTGAATATACCAAAATTAGGCAAACAAACTTTGGAAATTTGTAATTCAAAAAATAACGAAAATGGAAAAGCCACAAATGATGAAAGCTGTACTTACAGTGAAAGAAAAAATATATCTCACTCCGCATTACATACGTGTAATTTTGGAAGGCGAAGATCTTTCTATTTATGAAGCAGCCAATGTAGGAGACAATAATAAAATAGTTATTCCCAAAGATAAATTACAAAAAATTCAACTTCCTGATGGTCCGCCAAAAGGAGCTTCTGATTTCTATATCCGAACGTATACCATGCGTTATTTGGATGTAAACAAGAACGAAATGGCTATTGATTTTGTGATGCACGGCGAAACAGGGCCGGCTTCTTCCTGGGCAATTCATGCAGAAAAAGGAGACGAATTGGGTGTGCTTATGAAAGCAAAAAGAAAACCTATTGTACAACCAGCAGATTGGTATTTATTAATAGGCGATCATACAGCGTTACCTGTTATTTCCACCATTTTAGAAAACTTACCGGCAACAACAAAAGGAAAAGTTTTATTGGAGGTTCATAGTTCAGAAGATGTAATTCTACTTCAAAAACCTGCTGGGGTTGAAATTAAGTGGATTTTCAATTCGAACCCTGGTGAAACAGCTCCGCTTTTAGAGGCTTTTCAAACTGAAGAAATTCCAGATATGGAAAGCAAATTTGTCTACGCAGCTGCAGAATACCACACCATTAAAGAAATTCAGGAATCATTGCGTTCAAACCCTAAACTAGAACGAAAAGATTGGTATGCCTTTTCTTATTGGAAATACGGTATTGCCGAAGATGCTTCTGCTATGGAACGCAGAGCAATTTCCAAGTAACATTATTTTGCACATTTTGGGCAAATTCCAGAAAGTGTAAAATTGATCTCCGCAACTTCATAATTCACTGGAACCTCAAACTTGGGTTCTACAGTTTCTAAACAAGTAACATCACCACATTTTGTGCAATTAAAGTGCGCATGGTTGTGGTGGTGTATATGATTTGTATCACAATCTTGACAAACGGCATATTTTAAAACTCCATCTACATTGGTGAATTTGTGAACAAATCCTTCTTTTTCAAGTCTTTCTAAAACTCTATAAACAGTTACTCTATTGCATAGTCCATGAAGTTGAGTTTCTATTTCAGAAGGAGACAGCGCTACATCTGAGTGATTTAGTAGCTTTTGAATTTCAGTTTTTGCTATCGTGTTTCTCATTTTAACATATTTTTATAAATGCAATACTGTTGCGTTTATTGAATTATTTTACATTTGCAACAGTGTTGCAGTAAAGGTAAAAAGATTTTTAAAACAAGAGAATAACCTTTTATTAAAATAATAAAGAATATAAGCAAATGAATAAACTTCCCGTAACCGTTTTAAGTGGTTTCTTAGGAGCTGGAAAAACAACTTTATTAAATCATATACTTCATAACAAACAAGGGTTGAAGGTGGCTGTTATTGTGAATGATATGAGCGAAGTAAATATTGATGCACAGCTGGTAGAAAATGAGCAAACCCTTTCAAGAACCGAAGAGAAATTGGTAGAAATGAGTAATGGTTGTATATGTTGCACACTTCGTGAAGATCTTATGATAGAGGTTGAAAAATTAGCACTACAAGATAGATTTGATTATTTGTTGATAGAGAGTACTGGGATTAGTGAACCTGTGCCAGTGGCTCAAACTTTTACTTTTGAAAGTGAAGATGGCAGTATTGATCTTAGTAAATTTAGTTACATAGATACCATGGTAACCGTTGTAGACGCCTTTAATTTTCTTAAGGATTTTTCCAGTTCAGATTATTTGGCAACCCGTGATTTAACTGATATACCCAATGATGACAGAACTATTGTAAACCTACTTACAGATCAGGTTGAATTTGCCAATGTAATTATTTTAAATAAAGTAGATCTGGTATCTGAAGATCAGTTAAAAGAATTGTATGCTATTTTACAATCATTAAATCCTGAAGCAGAAATTATTCCTGCTAAGAATTCTGTAGTGCCATTTAACCGCATTGTAAATACCGGATTATTTGATTTTGAAAAAGCACAAAATTCAGCCGGATGGATCAAGGAATTGGAAGGAGAACATACCCCAGAAACAGAAGAATATGGTATAAGTTCTTTTGTTTTTTATGATAAGAGACCTTTTCATCCAGAGCGTTTTATGAATTTCATTAATCAAGAATTTCCTCGTAACGTAATACGTAGTAAAGGACTCTTTTGGTTGGCATCCAGAAAAGATCAGGCTTTACTTTGGAGTTCTGCAGGTGGATCCTGTAAAGCAGATACTGCGGGAGTTTGGTGGGCATCTATGCCTTTTGATAGTCGTATAAATTATGCAGTTTTTCTTCAAAATCAAAAGCAGATAGAAGCAGATTGGGATGCTGTTTTTGGAGATCGTAAAAACGAATTAGTTTTTATTGGTCAACATTTGAATAAAGAAAAAATGATAGCACAATTGAAAGATTGTTTACTCACAGACCTTGAAATTAAAGAATTTCAGCATAACCAATTAGAAGTTTTAGATCAATGGCCCATCCCGGTTTATAACTAATTGAACGTTAAATTTAGCTACACCAATGATACAAACGCAAGCACTTACCTTTCAATATTCAAAGAAAGCACCAGTGTTTACATTTCCTAATATTTCCCTTAGTTCTAGTGAACACCTGTTAATTATTGGGCAATCCGGTATAGGAAAAACAACCTTTCTGCATCTCCTTGCCGGATTGCTTTCTCCTAAAAGTGGTTCTATAAAAGTAGGAACTACTAATTTGGAAAAATTATCACAAAAAGATTTAGATAGATTTAGAGGTGATAAAATAGGTTTTGTTTTTCAAAGAAATCATGCTTTAAAAACATTGACAGTTTTAGAAAATTTACAATTAAGGTTGCGGTTGGCCAATCCCATGGCTCCAGAAAAACAAATAACTGCGTTGTTACAAACGCTTCAACTTACCCATGTTCAGCATCAAAAGCCACATAGCTTAAGTTTAGGACAATTACAGCGCTTGGGAATTGCTATGGCATTGGTTCATCATCCAAAGTTAATTTTGGCAGACGAACCCACTTCTAGTCTTGATGATGAAAACTGTAAAATGGTGATGGAGTTATTACTAAAGCAAGCGGAAGAAAAACAATCTAATCTTATTGTAATAACTCACGATCATCGTATTATGCCTTATTTTTCAAATGTATTGAAGCTATGATGAATCTTACCAAACTGAGTTTTCGCAATACATTGTATAAACCAGTAGAAGCATGTTTAACGGTTTTGGTATTGAGTGTGAGCATTGGATTATTGCTTGCGGTTCAGGAATTGGATTGGTCTTTCAAAAATCAATTTGAAGGCAGTTTAAATGGAATAGATATGGTAGTTGGAGCAAAGGGAAGTCCATTGCAATTGGTAATGGCTTCTGTTTTACATATTGATAATCCTACCGGAAATATTCCATTAAAAGAAGCAGATCAAATAGCTCAAAATCCTATGGTAGCGTCTGCGGTGCCTATTTCGTACGGAGATAATTATCGTGGATATCGAATTGTAGGTAGCAACGCTCATTTTTTTGATATTTACAATGCCACATTTAAAAAAGGAAGAATGATGGAGCATCCTTTTGAAGTGGTTTTGGGATCAAGTGTAGCTAAAAATTCACAACTAAAAGTAGGAGATACGTTTAAGAGTTCTCATGGATTGGCATCAGAAGGAGGTCATCAACACGAACAATTAATGAAGGTTGTGGGTATTTTATCTGAAACACATACGGTATTAGACAAATTAATGGTAACACCACTAGAGAGCATTTGGGATATACACCATCATCATCAGGAAGAGGAGGAAAATCATGAAGAGGCAGTACATCACCATAAAGAACATAAAGCAGCACATCATCATGAGGAAGATGAAGCAAAAGAAATTACGTCTTTATTAGTGAAATTTAAGAGCCCTATGGCGCTGTTACGTATGCCTAGAAACATCAATAGTAATACCAATTTGCAAGCCGCACTTCCAAAGGTTGAACTTGAAAAATTGAAAAGTTATACAGGTATAGGAGTTCAGACTATTACTTGGATAGCTTATATTTTACTGGCAATTTCCTGCCTTACATTTTTTGTAAATCTCTATAAAATGGTAAAGGAAAAATCCTTTGAATTAGCTTTATTGCGAACCTACGGCGCGAGTACTTTTCAATTGCTTCGAATGATTTTTTTAGAAGGAAGTTTGGTTTTATTTTTTTCCATGCTGATAGGGTCCGGATTTTCACAACTAGGCATAAAATATATCGAAATAGTACTTAATGAAAACTATGTGGAAGGTATTTCTAGCTCAATTCCGTATCAACAATTTAGCATCACGCTATTCCTTTTTCTAGTCATGTTTTTGGCTGCTGTCATTGTAGCATTGATTCCATTAATTCGAATGAATATTTCTAAAATCATAAGTCATGAAGCATTGTAAGATTATTTTCATCATATATTTCTTAGTTTGTGGTTTTGCATCTAGTTATGCACAACAAAAAGTGACCTGGACAGATCTGTCTAAGGTCACTTTTACTGAAGAATATTTTCAATCGTATGGAGATTATTTTTTAAAACCACACTTTAAAGAATCTGTAAAAAAGCTAGCGGGTAAAACAATCACTGTAGAAGGTCATTTTTTGAATATTTTTCCGGAGGAGAACGTGTATATACTTTCAAAAACTCCCATGTCTGCTTGTTTTTTCTGTGGCGTTGGAGGTCCGGAAACTACCGTAGAACTCCAATTTAATCAAACACCAAGTTTTAAAACAGATGCAATAGTATCTGTAACAGGGACTTTAGAACTGAATTCTGATGGTGTTGAACATTTTATTTTCATTCTTAAGAATTGTAAAGCGGAAAAAGTTAATTGACCAAGGCGTTATTGCTTAAAAACTTTCCTGAACCAATTCCATGTTAACCATGGCTCCGGCTAAGTTTCCTTGTGCAATGGCACTCGCTACGGATCGCATTGGAAAAACATTATCTCCGCATGCGTACACTCCGGGAATCACAGTTTTCATCGTAGCATCTGTTTCCAAATATCCTTGCTCGTTGAGCTTACATCCAAGTTTTTCAGGAATACTGCAATGTTGTGTAAAAGGTCTTGGAGCATACAATGCATTTAAAGCTATAGATTCACCATTTTCAAGGATAATCTGATGTAGATAACCATCTGTATGAACAATTTCTTTTAAAGCGCTATGTTTAACTTCGATTTCGTTTTTAGCAAGTTTTTGGAGTTGTTCTTCTGTAAAACTATTTTCTGAAGCAAAGATTGTAAGCTTATCTGTAAGATTTCGTATCAAACCTGCCATGTGCATAGCTTTATCGCCACTGGCAAACAATCCGGTTGGCTGTTTTTTGTATTCATATCCATGGCAATACGGACAATGAATTACTGAAATTCCCCAGCACTCGGAAAATCCTGTAATCTCTGGCATTATATCTTTAATACCCGTTGCAAAGATGAGTTTTTTAGCACTAAAAGTTTCATTGGTGTCTGTGTTAATTATGAAATAATCTTCCATTTTGGTTCCAGACATTGCCTTTGCTTTCGTGAAAGTTACTGAAGAGTATTGTAAAACTTGTTCTTTTGCTTGTTGCGCAATTTCCGATGGCTTTTTGCCGTCGTGCGTAACAAAGTTATGAGAATGTGGTGTCTGTTCATTGCATGGTTTACCGCTATCTATAATCAAGGTTTTTCGTAAAGATCTTCCTAAAGCCATAGCTGACGAGAGTCCTGCATAACTTCCTCCTATAATAATCACTTCGTAATCTACTGTTTTCATATCATATCAATTTGTAGATTCAAATGTAATCAATTAAACTTAAACGCAACAATGTTGCGATTGTTTAAATAGAATAATGTTCTTCATTTCTAAGTAATTTCTTTTTATGAACGTTTTATCCTCGATAGAATACTACTTTTCAGGGGTATAATACGGTTGTTTATATAGTTCATTTCTTCATGGGAATTCTCCAAACTAACTTTGATTCTTATAGAATCAATAGTTCACCAATAACCAGATCATATTCATTTATAGCATCTATTAATTAGCAGATATTTCCATGATGAGAATTAAAAATTTTAGTGCGGCTTTTGCACTACTTTTAGGATTGGTAGGTTGTAATTCGAGTACCGAAAAAAACAATCAAACCGCCACAGTAACTTCCTATAAAACCATATCCATGTCACCGGATAGTGTTTTATTATATTCAGATTTTCCGGCAACTTTAGAAGGTGTTGAAAATATAGAAATTAGACCCAAGATCGAAGGCTTTATCGAAAAAGTACTTGTAGATGAAGGTGAATATGTGACCAAAGGTGAGTTACTTTTTATTTTAGACGCACCAACGTATGAACAAGATGTAAGAAATGCACAAGCGGCTATAGAAAGCAACAAAGCAGCTGTGAGCACGGCCAAAGTCGATGTAGAAAAAGCAAAACCTTTGGTAGCAAGAGAAATCATTAGCAAGTTTGAATTAACCTCTGCTGAGAATACCTTAAAATCTGCCGAAGCAGCATTAGAACAAGCCGAAGCTGATTTGGTAAACGCCAAAATTAATAACAATTATACACGTGTAACTTCACCAGTTTCTGGTGTCATTGGTACGCTTCCTTATAAATTAGGAAGTTTGGTGAGTAGTTCTACAACCGATCCACTGACCAAAGTTTCTAATATTGATAGTATTTACGCCTACTTTTCTATTAATGAAAAGACATTGCTGAATTTCTTCAGAAATACCAAAGGAACCTATACAACCGATAAAATCAAAAGTCTTCCAGAAGTACAACTTTTACTTTCAGACGGATCTACGTTTGATGAAACTGGAAAAGTACAAACCATAAGCGGTCAAGTGGATGAAGAAACGGGTTCTTTCAATGTGCGAGCCATTTTTGATAATCCTTACGGAATGTTGCGTACGGGAAACAGCGCTACTGTACGCATTCCAAATACCATGAAAAATATCTTTCTAATTCCGCAAGCAGCAACGTACGAGATTCAAGGAAATGTCTATGTCTATGTAGTGGATGAAAATTCCAAAGCGAAAGCTGTAAAAATTACCGTAACCGCCACACCAAACGGAAAAGCCTATGTGGTGACAGATGGACTTAAGAAAGGTGATAAGGTAATTGTAGAAGGAATCAATTCTTTGTCAGACGGAAAAGAAGTTAAAGCAGAAATGGTAAAAGCTTCCGAAGTTAAAGCTCTTCAAGAAGTTTCAAACAGTTCTGAAATCACTACAGAAAACTAGCCTATTATGTTTAAGAAATTTATAAAAAGACCAGTGTTGTCGTCCGTAATTTCTGTGATCATTTTGATCTTGGGAATTATAGGAATGCTAACACTGCCAATGTCACAATATCCAGATATTGCACCGCCAACAGTTTCGGTTTCAGCTTCATATCAAGGAGCCAATGCAGAAGCAGTTTTGAATAGTGTATTAATTCCGCTAGAAGAAGAAATTAATGGAGTAGAGGGCATGACGTACATGACTTCTACTGCAACCAATGACGGTTCGGCAAGTATCACTGTGTATTTTGAATTAGGAACAGATCCTGATATTGCCGCAGTAAACGTTCAGAATAGAGTTTCTAGAGCTTCTAGCTTGTTGCCACAAGAGGTTACGCAAGCCGGAGTAACTACTGAAAAAAAACAAAGTAGTAATGTATTGATTATCGGTTTGTATAGTACCAATCCAGATCATGATGCGAAATTTGTTCAGAATTATGCCAACATCAATTTAATTCCGGTAATCAAAAGGGTGAATGGAGTTGGAGACGCAAGTGCTTTTGGTACCAAAGATTACAGTATGCGACTTTGGTTAAAAGCCGATGCCATGGCAAATTATGGTTTAATTCCAAGTGATATTGCCGATGCGATAGACGATCAAAACTTTGAAGCAGCTCCTGGGCAATTGGGTTTACAAGGAAATCAATCCTATCAGTATACATTAAAATATACCGGAAAATTAAAAGATGTTTCCGAGTTTGAAAACATTATTATTAGAACCACCGAAGACGGACATATTCTACGTGTAAAAGATGTTGCTCGTGTAGAATTAGGAGCTCAAACCTATAATACAATTACCTCGCTGAATGGATATCCAGGTATGGGTATTGCCATTGCCCAAACAGCAGGTTCAAATGCGCAAGAAGTTGTAGAGAACTCTACAAAAGTGCTGGAAGAACTAGCCCAGAATTTCCCAAAAGGAATGACGTATGTTGAAATGTCTAATGCCAATGATTTTCTGGAAGCTTCCATAGATAAAGTAATTCATACCTTAGTAGAAGCCTTTATTTTGGTATTCATTGTAGTTTTCATTTTTCTACAAGATTGGCGTTCAACGTTGGTTCCGGCAGTTTCCGTTCCTGTGGCTATTGTAGGTACATTTTTCTTTTTGAACGTATTTGGATTTACTATTAACTTACTCACGCTTTTTGCATTGGTATTGGCCATTGGTATTGTAGTAGATGATGCCATTGTGGTGGTGGAAGCAATTCACGCTAAATTAGACGATGGCTATACTTCCGCTAGGAAAGCGAGTTTAGATGCGATGGATGAAATTTCTGGCGCTATTATTTCCATTACATTGGTGATGGCAGCTGTGTTTATTCCGGTGAGTTTTATTAGTGGATCTTCGGGAGTTTTTTATCAACAGTTTGGATTAACGCTAGCCGTTGCTATTGTACTTTCTGCCATTAATGCGTTAACATTGAGCCCGGCTTTGTGTGCGTTATTGTTAAAACCACACGGCGAACACGCGAAAAAGAACTTTGTACAGCGATTCTACACCGGCTTCAACGTAGCGTTTAACAAAACCACATATAAGTATCAAAAAGGAGTTTATTTCTTTATCAAACGTAAAGGATTAGCTATGCTGATTTTAGCTGGATTTATTGCTGGTTTTGTGGTATTGATGAACGTAACACCAACAGCTTTTGTTCCCGAGGAAGATCAAGGAACTATTATGTGTGATGTAAGTTTACCGGCAGCATCTTCTTTGGAAAGAACCGATGAGGTGATGGAAGAAATCAAAGGAATTGTTATGGAAATTCCCGAGGTGAAAGCGGTTATGAAATCAGTTGGTCGTGGAATGATTAGCGGAACCGGTTCTAACTACGGAATGCTAATTATGGAGCTTAATAGTTGGAATGAGCGTACAGGAGATGGTCAAGATGTAGCGTCTATTATCAATAAATTATTTGCTAAAACAGCCGGAATTAAAGATGCGAAAGTGATTTTCTTTTCGCCACCAACCATTCGTGGTTTTGGTACTAGTAACGGATTTTCATTTCAGTTACAAGATCAAAAAGGTGGAACCGTAAATCAGTTGTATGAAGTGAGTCAGGAGTTTTTAGCTAAACTTTCCGAGCGTCCCGAAATTCAATATGCATCTACAAATTTTGATCCTACCTTTCCACAATACCAAATTAGTGTAGACGTAGCCAAAGCAAAGCGCGCAGGCTTTGGAGTTTCAGATATTCTTACAACTATGCAAGGTTATTTTGGTGGCGTATATGCTTCCAACTTTAATAAGTTCGGAAAGCAATTTCGTGTAATTTATCAGGCAGAACCTAAGTTTAGAGCTAATGAGCAAAGTCTGAATGCCATCAAAATTAAAAATGATAACGATGTGATGGCTCCTCTAAGTGAATTCATCACGCTGAAAAAAGTTTATGGTCCACAAACCATTAATCGTTTCAATCTGTTTACTTCGGTGAGTATCACGGGTGCGCCAAATGATGGTTATTCTTCTGGTGATGCTATTAACGCTATTAAAGAAGTAGCTTCAGAAACTTTACCTACTGGGTATGGTTATGAATTTTCCGGAATGACGCGTGAAGAACTTTCTGCAGGTAGCCAAACAGTGATCATTTTTATGTTGTGTCTTATTTTTGTGTACTTCTTATTAAGTGGTCAGTACGAAAGTTACATTCTTCCTTTTGCAGTACTGCTTTCGTTACCTATTGGTTTAGCCGGCGTATTACTTTTTGCAAATCTCTTTGGAATTAGCAACAACATTTACATTCAAATTACCTTGATCATGCTGATTGGATTGTTAGCCAAAAATGCCATTCTGATTGTGGAATTTGCATTACAAAGAAGGCGACATGGAGAAACGATTGTTCAATCTGCTTTGGACGGCGCTGTAGCACGTTTCAGACCTATTCTAATGACGTCGTTCGCTTTTATTTTTGGATTATTTCCATTAATGATTGCAAGTGGAGCAGGAGCTCAGGGAAATAATTCTATTGGTACGGGAGCTATTGGCGGAATGCTGATAGGTACTGTAATCGGAATTGTAGTTATCCCGGTATTGTATGTTATTTTCCAGAGTTTGCATGAGAAAATTGTTGGCGAACGTAATGATGATTGGGGTGATGAAGCATAACGAAAAGAAATTCAGAATGAAAAAAATAAGAATCAGCTATAGTCTTGCCGTAATAGGATGTATGCTTTTATTGCATTCGTGCGGAATTACAAAAAAATATGAAACACCCGATGCAGAAGTGGGTACACAATACCGAGATACTTTGGTAACAGATTCTACCACGTTGGCAGATATTCCTTGGAAGGAAATGATTTCCGATACCATTCTTCAGCAATTAATAGAAGAAGGTTTAGCGCATAATTTAGATTTGAAAGTAGCCGTAGAAAACATCAATCAAGCCGAAGCTACTTTACAACAAGCAAGATTGTCTTTATTGCCAAGTTTGAGTGCAGAACCATCGGTTACGTTTACCAGAACATCACAAGCCGCTTTAAATTTTGGAGGTGCTAACGTAAACCTAAAAACAAAAACCTTTAAAGCCCAATTGGCAAGTAGCTGGGAAATTGATGTTTGGGGGAAATTGCGTAGTAGCAAACGGTCTGCATTGGCTGCTTTTTTAGAAACCGAGGCCGCTGCAAGAGCAGTAAAAACGCAATTGATAAGTGATATTGCAGTGTCATACTACACTTTGTTGGCATATGATGAAGATTTAAGAATCAATAAAGAGACGCTCGCAAACAGAAAGGACGATCAGGAAACCATGAAGCTTTTAAAAGAATCTGCTGTGGTAGATGGTGCTGCTGTGGTACAAAGTGAAGCGAGTAGATATGAGATTGAAGCCTCTATTCCGGATATTGAGTTGAGCATTCGTGAACAAGAAAACGCATTGAGTATTTTGTTAGGAAGATCACCAGGAACTATCGAGCGTTCTACCTTGGAAGAACAAATTCCTTATACCGATTTGAAGGTTGGTTTTCAGTCTGATTTATTGAGAAATAGACCGGATATTCAAGAAGCAGAATTCGCTTTCCGAAGTGCTTTTGAAGATGTAAAAATGGCAAAAGCTTATTTTTATCCAAGTTTAACCATTACAGCAAATGGAGGATTATCGTCTTTAACGATAGAAGACTTTTTCAATAAATCTATCTTTTATACCATCGTAGGTGGATTAACGCAACCCATTTTTGCCAATGGAGAAAACAAAGCCCGTTTGAAAACCAATGAATCGTTACAACGACATGCTTTTTACAATTATCGAACAGCTTGGTTAACGGCGGCAGAAGAGGTTTCAAATAATTTGTATATGTATCAAAAAGCAGTACAGAAACATGAGGCAAGAGAAAAACAATTAACCGCATTAGAAAAGTCGGTTGATTTTACAGAGAGTTTACTAGAATATACTTCTTCTACCAATTATACCGATGTATTGACTACCAAACAAAGTTTGTTGTCTGCACAAGTAAATTCAATCAGTGATAAATTGCAGGAACTTCAAGCCGTAATTCAGCTGTATCGTGCTTTAGGTGGCGGCTGGAATGATGTACTAGCGGAAGAATAAAAAATAGAAAGTATCAAAAATTAAAAATCCCATTTGCAATCAACTACAAATGGGATTTTTTTAAACTGAAGGTTAATCTTATTGTTTTATAATTTTAACGGTTTCAGTTGTTCCATCAACAGTAACCTGAAGCAGGTAACTTCCGGCTGTTAAATCAGACATGTTCAACGTATAGTTAGCCATATTTGGTGTAACGGCTAATACATTTTGACCGAGTAGATTGTAAACATTGATCTGCTGAATGGTTTTGGTGGTGTTTATAGTAAGTAATTGTTGATTTACCGGATTTGGATAGTAGGTAAAGTTTGTTTCGTTTTTAAAACTTTCCGAAGCTAAACTCGCATCTTCACTATCAATACTAATGGTGAAATTGCCTTCTAGATAATCGGTGTAACCGCTGTTGTACCCTACATTTATAAAATATTGAGTACCGGCAGTTACAGTGACATTAACAGAAATATCTTCTCCGTCGTAATAGGTACTAGAAAAGTTTTCACATACAAACTCGCCACAAGTCCCACTAAACACTCCTACTTCGGGTTGCCACGCATCTACGTTTGTGATGTTAATAGAAACTTCTCCAGAAGTATACGGTGTAAACGTATACCAAACCCCATCATTAACACCATAACTGCTGGTACATATATTTATAAATCCATCATTATTACTAGCGCCGGATGCATCCATCGTTTCTGTGAATGGAAAATCGTTTACTACTACTGCATCTTCGCAGCTATCATTAGCCGGAGCATCTGGCAGTAATCTTGCACATAAATTAAAGTTTTGAGGATTTCCTTCATAACTTAGAACACTCACGTAGTACATAGTTTCTGATGTTAATGTTGCAGAAATCATGTTGCTACAGTTGCTTGCTAGTTCAGTAAGGTTTTCACAATCGCCAGTCCACACAACTACACCGGTAGATGCGTTATCCGTTGAGAAATAATAATTACCGTCCGTTTCTGGAGTAAAAGAATACCATACATCGGTATAATAAATTCCACAGCTTGCATTTGCTGTATGTGTAGATTCTTCTGTAGTACCAGCTATCGGTGCATCACAAGTTGGATAGTTGCTAGCCGTAATAGTAATTGCGTTTTCACAAGTATTATTTGAGATACTTGTGGTAAATTCATAAGTAACCCATTCACTAATTGAAGTTTCCTCACATAGGCTTCTTACATGGAAATAGTAGGTAGTAAATGCATCTAACCCTTCAAAGTCTATTGTGTTATCTGAAACTGTTTCTGGTGTTTCTGATGGTGTATCTTCTGAAGTATTTAGTACATATTCGAAGCTCGAAGCGTCGCTTGTCCAACTTAAACTCGCCTCAGAACTTGTTATGGAATTTGCAGTGATGTTAATTGGATAGATACATGTTGGCATGGTTTCATAATTGATATCGTCCAAATAGATACTGTTATAATCTGTATTGGTAGTTCTTTTTATAGCCAAATATTCATCTGTTCCTTCATAGGTAGTAAGGTCAAAGGTATATAGTTGGTATGTAGCTGTTAATGCTTGTGTGTATAGTATATTAAAAGTACTAGCGTCGTTTGGATCAGATAATGTACCTATTTGTAGTACTTCCATTTCGCTACTTGATTGCGCATTGAAAGTCAACCAATGTGTGCCGGAAGTTAAACTTGAAACAATAGGTGAAACTAGCATCATGTTGGCGGTAACATCAGAAGTAGCATTGTACATTAGGATGGAGTTATTACCAGAATAGGCTCCATAATTTACCGTTTGTACATAACTATATAAAGAAGCTCCATCAGTAATGGTATTCCAACAATTTGGAATGTCATATGGAGTTGCATTTTCAAGATCTTGGTAAAAACTATCTACAGCGTCACATTGCGTTACAAAAGGAAAAGGACCACTCCAGGTACTTAAATCATCTGTAGAACAATCAGCTCTTACATAATATTCATAATCAGTTCCTGAAGAAAGATTTTCTAGTTCAAAAATAGTACCAGTTGCTGTTGTTGTAGAACCTTCTTCTAGTGAAAATCCTGGATAACCGTAAGCAACTGTATAATTGCCAGCATCTTCATTTTCTTGCCATGTAAGTGTAGCCGAGTTTACGGTTATCTCACTAACTCCTAGGTTTGTAGGCGCAGGACAGGTAGGTGATATTCCTTCAATAATAATATTTGGAATATAAGTTATTGTACTTCCTTGTGGAGGTGTGTTTGGATCTGGATTTTCAGAATCGTTGTAATAGAAAATACTTTGATTATTATTTACGCTTGATGAATAGAAGTTGTTATTGGTATCATACCCAGGCATATTTTCTTCTACCGCAATTACTAGATTATCAGTACCGTTGTATTCAAAAGCAGTATCAAGGGTAATGGTAACCCATCCGCTACCGTTTACAGTAATACCACCACTATATACTTGTGTAAGATTTTCTGAACTTATCCAATCATTACCGTCACTATAATTGTTTTTGTCGGTATTTGCCATGTAAATCACCAACTCTTGTGAATTGGTAAGCGCATCGGATCCGTTATAATACCATTGCAATGCTGTTATGTCACCAGCTGGTGTATTGATCTGCGAAGCCAAATAAATAGACTGTGTGTAACTATAACCGTAATAAGGTTCAAATGGAATAGGTTGTGAAACATTTGATTCATTTCCTATGCTTACCTGAGCAAAAGCTCCAATACAGCCTAGAAATAGACCAAACATTAAAAGGGTAATTTTTTTCATAAATAGTAAATTGATTCGTAAAGGGCTCTAATGTAATCTGAAACGGTCCTTTTTTGGTAATTTTAGTACTAGACAAATACTGAACATCATGAACATTCTTAAAATAAAAATGAATTATATGTTTGATTATTAGTGTTTTTTGTTTTTTCAGTAACTGAACATGCTATCAAAAAAGGTGATTTTGAAAAATTAAAATTCTGAGTAAGTTTGTAATTCTTATTTTAGGTTATGCACAAAGGAAAATACCTCAGTATATTTAGTTTTTTACTTTTTTTGCTCTCTTGTTCAGATGCTTTGAAAGAGGTTCCTGTTACTTTTGATAAAGATGAAATTGAGACATTTGATTCCTTAGTTTCATTAGATATTCATAGTGCTCAGATAAAAGCTAAAGAAGCTTTGGCTACAAGTACCGGAGTAGATTCGCTTCGCCTAAAAGCGTTATATTTTAATGCACGAATAAGCATACAACTGGGCGATTTTGAAAACTTTATGAAATATGGCGATGCAACGTTGCAATTGTCTGATTCTTTGCAATCTCCTTTTTTTAAGAATAAAATCCATGAACTTTTAGGTAGGTATTATACACAACATAATGAGTATCCAAAGGCTTTGGAATATTATCTTTTAGCCGAGAATTATTTTGAAACACTAAAGGATAACCACAATTTATCATCAATCTACAATGGTCTGGGAATTTTATATTTTGATTTGAAAGAGTATGAGAAATCAAAACAATATTTTAATAAAGCATATCATTTGTACGTGCAAATTGGAGATAAAAGAGGCGAAGGAATTTTCTATGCCAACATGGGAAATGTGTATAATATCAATGCAATGTATGATGAAGCTTTAACATATCAGCAAAAATCGTATTACGTATTTAAATCAATACACGATACCACTAATATGATCAGTTCTATGATCAATTTAAGCAACATCAAAGCGCAGACTGGAAAGATTGATGAAGCAATTGAGCAATTGGATACTGCTTTTGAACTTTCAGAAGCTAATAAAAGTACTTTAAGGTTAAAAGAACGAATTTTACTCAATTATGCTTTACTCTATTTAAGTCTGAAAAAGTATGATAAGGCAAAGAAAATTCTTAGAGAGCACGATATAGTAACTGATAGTTTAGAATATATAAGTGGCAAATTAGATGCTATAGATGTAAGGATAGATATTGCAAATGCAGAAAAAGATTTTGAAGATGTAGCAGCTTATACAATAGCATTTTACCAATTGAAGGATAGTGTATATGGTGCCCAAACCAAACAAAAAATTGAAGAGTTAAAGTGGCAAAATGAGTTTGATAAGTCTCGCTTAGAAAGTGAATTGCTTCAAAGTAAATATCAAATTGAAAAGGAAAGAGGAACTTATTTATCTTATACCATAGTGTTGGTTATTTTACTTTCTCTTGTTATTATAAGTTTGGTATGGGTGCTGTATAAGAATATTAGAAACAATTTAAAAATAAGTAAAATTTCAAACGAGAAGCTTCAAGAACAGGTAAAAACAGAACAACTTACCATTGAAAATGAACGTGCTGAAAATGAAATTTTAAAACTTAAAGCAGTTCAACAAACTACAGAACTCGATGCTAAGAATAGAGAAATAACGTCTATTAATCTTCAATTATTGGCGAAAAATAAAATCATGACCGATATTAGTAAGGTTGTAGACAGAAAAAATAAATCGGTTAGCGCTATTGAAAAAGACTTGAAATCTATAGTTTTTCAAAATCAGAATCAGGAAAAAGAATGGGAGCAATTTAAAGAAGTTTTTGAAAAAATTCACCCTGGTTTTTTTGATACCATCAAATTAAAGTATCCACAATTATCTGCTACAGATCTTAGAATTTGTGCTTACATTAAAATAAGAATGTCTTTAAACGAAACGGCTAATCTTTTAAATATTACGCTTCAAAGTCTGCATACATCTCGCTATAGAATTCGAAAAAAACTCAATTTACCTTCCGAAATTTCGCTAGATGATTTTATACATGAAATAGAAGTAGTTCAGTAATGATTAGGTGTTAAAATTTAGGTTGTTATAGGTTAATTGTTTGATTTTTATTTATTTATGATTTGCATGGTAAATACTTGTACAGTATTTGTCTAGTAGTAGTTTAGAAGTTTTTTTAAAGTTGAAATGTACTTTTGAAGTTTCATAATTCATTTCAATTTCAAAAACTAAAAGATGGGACAAACAAAAGCAAAGTTGGTAAAACTTCTTGTTTTGATGATTGTTTTTGTAAAGGTTAGTTTTGCGCAGACAACCACTTGCGCACCACTTACAACTCCGTTTACAGAAACATTTAATAGCAATTCAACAACCGAAGATTGTTGGACAGTTATAAACCAAGATGGAGACAACCTCACATGGGATCTTAATTATAATTTCGCTTATTTTGTATATGAAGGCGATCAAGCAGCTTCAATTACAAAATATTGGAATTCTACCACAAATGATGATTATTTAATTTCTCCAACAATTCAATTAACGGGAACTCAACGTTTGAAATTTCACTATCGTGTTGTTTCGGCATCCAGTCCAACAGATTTGGAAGTATTAGTTTCAACTACTGGAACAGATATTGCCAATTTTACAGATGTGATTATGCCTCAAGAAACCATTTCTAATGGTACTTATGAAGAGCGTATTTTGTATTTAGATGATTATACAGGAGATGTAAATATTGCATTTCATACTCCACAGATAGATGCCAATAACTGGACACTGTATTTAGATGAAGTAATTGTTGAAGACATTCCAGAATGCGCCACACCTACTGATTTAACAGTTTTAGAAACTACCAATACAAGTGCAACATTAGCTTGGGAGCAAGGTTATCAGGAAACTCAATGGGAAGTTTTTGTGCAACCTGTAAATAGTGGCATTCCTACCGGAAATGGAACTTTAGCAAATGATAATACGTTTGTTGCAGAAAATTTAGAAGCCTCTACTTTTTATGAGTATTATGTAAGAGCATATTGTTCAGATACTGCTCAAAGTGAATGGGTAGGGGCTTACACTTTTAATACAGCGGTTTGTGCTGCAGAAAATCAATGTAATTATACAGTTACTTTAGAAGCAAGTTATGTTGGTGGAAACTTTTCTCAACTTACCATTCAACAAGGGACAATTACTGTAGGAACATTGGTTTCTACATCGTCAACTGATGTAATTAGTGTTCCGTTGTGTTCTAATGAAGATTTTCAATTGAGTTGGAATACTACTTATTGGGATGACTATACTACTTCGGTAACCATTACAGATGCTTATGACGAAATTGTATTTCAATGGAATAATGGAGACTCCATTTCAACGCCATTTTATCAAGGTACCGCTAGTTGTGAGCAAGAAGCTTGCCCATTACCAACGGAAGTATCTTTGGTTTCTCAAGATCAAAATAGCATTACTATAGATTGGGAAGAGCAAGGTAGCGCAACTTCATGGGAAGTGTATGTAGTGCCTTTTGGTTCTGAGGCTCCTGATGCTGATAGCGGACTTATAGGTGAAACCGCAACCGAGCATCCATATCAAATTAATGATTTAATTTCTGGGCAAGAGTATGACATATATGTGCGTTCACTTTGTGGTGATGAAGATGGTAACAGTTCTTGGACACAGGTTGAGCAATTTGGAACTTTAATTGAAAATGATGATTGTGCCAATGCTATTACTTTAACGGTAAGCGATTCTCCTTTCTGTTCAGATTCTTATGCAGCAACTTTAAACATGGCTACAGCTTCTAATCAAGGAGATCTTTGTGGCGATGTAACTTTTGCTAACGATGATGTGTGGTTTGAATTTACAGCGACATCCACTTCACACATTTTGTATATCAAAAACATTTTAGAAAACGGAACTCCCGAAGGTCAAAACACTTCTCATAACTTAAACAAAGTGATTTATACAGGTACTTGTGATAACTTAACTCAAGTGGCTTGTGTAGAGGATGATAATTCAGATGAGTTTAATTATTACGGCGGATTTTACACTGCACCAAACACCAATGACGATGATATTTTGTTAGATGATTTAACCATTGGAGAAACCTATACCATTAGAGTTTATTCAAATTATGAAGAACAGAAAAACTATACGTTTGATATTTGTGTGGCTACCCCTGAAAATGCAATGAGTATAGATCAAGATACATACACTTCCGAAGGTTTGGTTGGTAGTGTTTTAATGAATGACGACTGTATTTCTATCAGTAATTTTAGTACAACTACAGGAATCGATTTTGGAGCAGAACACAATGGTATTGCTTATTTTGAAGCAGCAGACAGTTCTTTCCCTTTTGCAAATGGTATTCTGTTAACCACTGGAAATGCAACGCAGGCAACCGGACCAAAATTAAGTATGCAGACAGCTTCTTTTTACGATCAAACAGGTACTGATTTATGGTTAGGAGATGCCGATTTACAATCGTATTTATCAGAAATATATCCAGATGATGCAGCCATAACTTTGTACGATGCTACAATTTTAGAGTTCGATTTTATTGCCTATGGAGATCATATGAATTTCAATTTCTTGTTTGCTTCGGAAGACTATGGTGTACCGCAATGTCAGTACGGTGATGGTTTTGCATTCTTGTTAACAGATGACCAGGGAGTTACTACCAATTTAGCAGTTATTCCTGGAACAGATACTCCGGTTTCTGTTCGTACTATCAAGGATAATGCTTATAACGCGGGCTGTCCTTCAGAAAATGAAGCTTATTTTGATAATCTTTTTGACGGAATGCTAGGAGCTTCTCGCTATGCAAGTGCTAATAATTTCTATGGAATGACGGTGCCCATGGTTGCAGAAGCAGATTTAGTTTTTGGTCATCAATACCATTTAAAATTAGTAATCGCAGATGAAGGAGACGGAAACTGGGATTCAGGAGTTTTTATTGAAGGCGGAAGTTTTCAAATGACTAATAATCTAAGTATTGGAGAAGATATTTTATTGGGTGACGAAGAAGCAGTTTGTGAAGGTCAGCCTGTTTATATAGATCTTGGAAACTTAGCAGAAGGTACTCAAATCACTTGGTACAAAGACGGTGAAGTTATAGAAGGTGCAACAGATACGATTTTAGAAACAACTTCAACGGGTGATTATAGTGTAGAAATTGTATTCCCTAATACGGATTGTATCAACTCTGATACAAAAAGAATTGAATTTTATCCACAGCCGTATATTAGTTTCCCGCAAACTGAAATGTATGTGTGTGTAAATGAAGGAATCGATTTGACGGTGACACTCGAAAACGAAAGTGATTTCGACAATAACATAGTATATACTTGGTATAATGAAGAAGGAACAGAAGTTCAATCAAGCTATTCAGATACCTATCATATTGCTCCAAATTCAGGAGAAAACGGACTCTTTACTGTAGTGGTTACTGATGAATTGTACGGATGTGAAGCGAGTGCTACGGTAGATGTTTTGTATTCTACCAATGCCAACTGTATTGTGCCACAAGGGATTTCTCCTAATGATGATGCTTACAATAACTGCTTGAATTTAGACTTCTTTAGCAATCAAGGAAATACCATTAATATTCAAATTTTTAATAGATATGGTAAAGAAGTCTATCAACGTAATAATTATGTAAATGAATGGTGTGGTACTGATCAAGATGGAAATCAACTACCTGTGGGAACCTATTTTTACGTGATTACCTTCCCTAATGGAAGTCAAAAAACGATGTCAGGATACATTTATATTAACTATTAACCACTTTAATAGCTTACAATGAAAAAATTATATATCGTATTATTTCTACTTGTTACGGCTCATAGTTTCGCCCAACAAGACCCACAATACACGCAGTACATGTACAACATGAGCGTAGTAAACCCTGCATATGCAGGAACACGCGAGAACATCTCCGGAGGATTGTTGTTTCGTCAACAATGGAGAGGTTTAGACGGAGCACCAGAGACCTTCACCTTTTTTGCGAACACCGCAGTTGGCGAAAAAGTAGGTTTAGGATTATCTGCAATTTCAGATAAGATAGGGCCTGTAAAAGAACAAAACTTGTATGCAGACTTTGCATACAAGTTAAACCTTGGTAAAGGCCATACCCTATCTTTAGGTTTAAAAGCCGGGGCTACTTTCCATGATATCGGCTTGGTGAATTTAGATTTGATAGATCCAAACGATCCATTCTTTGCACAAAACATCAATTCGGTTACTCCCAATGTAGGAGCCGGAGCTTTTTACTATACCGATAACTACTATGTAGCCTTTTCGGTACCTAACGTACTAAGCGCTACCCATATTGATGAGAACGGAACTAAGATAGGTTCAGAGACAGCCCACTATTTTGCAACCGCAGGATATGTATTTCAGGTGTCAGACGCTGTAAAATTCAAACCATCTGTACTTGTAAAATCAGCGTTTGAAGCGCCAACGTCTTTTGATGTGAATGCAAACTTCTTGTTCTACGATCGTTTTGAGATCGGTGGATCGTATCGTTTAGACGATTCGTTTAGTGGTTTGGTAAACTTTGCAGTGAGCCCATCGATTCGTGTAGGATATGCCTACGATGCCGTAACGTCAGATTTAAATGTAGTAACCAATTCTTCTCACGAGATCATGTTGCTATTTGATTTGAACTTACCACAGAAAGTATCCAAATCTCCACGATTCTTTTAATCCTATAAGCTGTTAGACATGAAAAAAATACATATACTCTTTTTATTATTAGTGGCTCAGGTTGCCTTTTCGCAATCAGATAAGACCAAGAAAGCGGACAAGCTTT
>NZ_FPBK01000022.1 GCF_900116665.1 Pustulibacterium marinum
TCACGGGCAGTGATACTTTTAATTGTTCTGGCAATCTTTGTTGGACTGTAGGTTGGAACACTCTGTAACAGAAAATGAACGTGATTCTTGTCTGAACCTATTTCCAAAAAGTGAATTTCATATCTATCCTCAATTTCGATACAAGTTCTTTTTAATATTCGATCAACTTTTGGACTCAATACCAATCGACGATACTTCGTTGAACATACCAAATGGTATAATAACAAAGACACATTATGACTTTTATGAAAATGTCTACTTGAGCTCACGCTCAAAGATTACTATTTTTTTCACGCGAGGCAAGCCTCGGGGTATTTACCCGCCTAGAATAAAAGAAGCCGCTTAAAGCGGCTTCTTTTATTTTACAACGTATTCATATGAATCACTTTGGTGTTTTCCAATTGCCGTAAAGAGAGTTTATAACATTTAGATGTAGGTAAAGCTACACCTCTATTTCTATACTGCCCTCCAATAATGTATAAGTCGTTATTATAAATAAACATATGAGAGCCATATAATTGCAAGTTGATGTAATATTCTTTGAGACTTTTGGTATTTATATTATAGGATGCCAATATTCCATTTTCAAACATATAGATGGAGTTTCCCAGTACTGCTAATGCAGGATATTCCATAGCCGTTCTCAAAGATCCCTCATTTGCCCACTCGCCAGATTTTAAATCAAATGTTTGGATTGATTTAAGTTCCTTCCCGTCAAAACCTCCAATTAAATACACCTTATCTCCAACCAACACAGCGTTTACTTCTTTTGCATCGGGCATATCTTTTAAAGCATACCAATAACCGCTAGTTGCATCAAAAAGATGAACCTCTTTAGAATATTCTACACTCCCATTTTTGTGTTGCTTTACAGAACCTCCAAACAGCACAAAATTTCCTTTGAAATTAATAGCTCCAAATCTAGTAGCTTCATGAGGATTTGTGTTGTCAAGTATCACGGTATCTTTTGCTATATTGAAAACCTCTGTCATGTTATCTAAATATTCAAACCGATGATTTTTTGAATAAAACCTACCACCAAGCATATACAAATTATTCTTGTAACTCAACATTTGATGATACGCCCGCTTCCTAAATTTTTTATCTAAGGTTGCCCAAGAATTATTCTCAATATCATATACATGCATCACATCTGAATATTCCTTAAAGAAATAACTTCTTATCTCTGCCGACCGCAGTTGTTCCTGCATTGTAGTACTACTTCCTACATTTCCATTATTAAAATCTCCACTTATGAAGGCATTATTTTCCTTAGAAAGATTTCCTCCATCTACATAAATTTTATTGCCTTGAAGCACCGCCCCAAAATCAAACAACCTGTCTTTTAGTGAAGCTATTTCTGTATACTGAACTCTTGAATGTAATTTTCGCTTTCCATTTAAGGTAACTTCATCCAATTGTTCCTCTATCTGTTTTAAATAAATTACTGTTTGTTCCTGTAAATCTTTAAAATCAACTTTATAATCTTCAAATCCCACATGAGAAAAAATAAGCTGACTTCTATTTTTTAAGCCTAAACTACTCAATAGTTGAAACTCTCCATCAGCATTTGTGCTAGCAACTAATTTATCTCCTTCCGAAAATATGTACACATCGGCAACTGGTTTGTCTGTAAGTACATTTAGGACTACTCCTTGAATGTCTTGTGCAAAAATTGGATTAGCGTACATCCAAAAAACACCCATACACAACAATGTCAAAATCTTCCCCATAACATTAGTTTTCCATAAAATTAAGATTTTACTTTCATTCTGTCGAATTTTAAACCCATAAACCTTGATAAGATGAAATAAAGTATTACCACAAGCCCATTCAGAAATGTTATATAAAATAAATTCACGGAAACCAAACAATGACTTATCCTTGCCAATTACAAACTAAATGTATCTTTGCCATTAGACAGAAATCAAAAGAATTTTATGGAGTGTATTAGCGTTTTTGATATGTTGAAAATTGGCGTTGGGCCTTCGAGTTCCCATACATTAGGTCCCTGGCGAGCAGCAGAACGTTGGTTAGAAGAACTCAAAGAAGACCATTATTTTCATAAAGTTTCCAGTGTTCAGGTTTTATTATATGGTTCTTTATCACTTACCGGAAAAGGGCATGCTACCGATATAGCGGCCATGCTAGGCTTATGCGGACAAGATCCGGAAACCATGCCTACCGAAGCAATTCCTACCATTATTGAAACTATACAAAACAACAAACAACTTCCTTTAGGAGGCACACATACAATTGCTTTTAATGCTGAAAATGATATAATTTTTAACCGAGAATTTCTTCCGTTTCATTCTAATGGAATTCGATTTCAAGCAACCTTAAAAACCGGAGAATTCTTAGAAGAAACCTTCTACTCTATTGGTGGCGGATTCGTTGTAAAGGAAGAACGTAGTAATTCTAAAGAAAACAAAGCTTTATTTAAGTCGTTTCCATATCCGGTACAAAATGGTACGGAGTTGTTGGCCGCTTGTAAACAAGAGGGCAAAAGCATTTCGGAATTGGTTTGGGAAAACGAATTATCACTGCGCGAACCAGAAGCTATTGACGCCGGATTACAACGTATTTGGGATGTAATGCTCAACTGTATGTATACCGGATGCCATACCGAAGGTGTTTTACCGGGCGGATTGAACGTTCGCAGACGTGCCTTTGATACCCACAAAAACCTCATCGGGGATGTTTCATATACAGATCCGGAAAGTTGGTTGAATGCCATTAGAAATACCGAAGTTAAATTTCGTCAGATTCTAAAATGGGTGAGCTGTTTTGCGCTTTCTGTAAACGAAGTAAATGCTTCTTTGGGGAGAGTGGTTACAGCCCCTACCAACGGAAGTGCCGGCGTTATTCCAGCAGTACTTATGTACTATTTAACTATTGAAAATCACAAAGCTAAGTTCCACCACATCAGACAATTCTTTTTAGTCGCGGGAGAAATCGGAAGTATTTTTAAAAAAGGTGCTACCATCTCTGCAGCTATGGGCGGTTGCCAGGCCGAGATCGGCGTATCGTCTGCCATGGCTGCCGGGGCACTCACCGAACTTATGGGCGGTACGCCTGAACAGGTTTTAGTAGCGGCCGAAATTGCTATGGAACACCATTTAGGTCTTACCTGCGATCCTATTGGCGGCCTTGTGCAAGTACCTTGTATAGAGCGAAATGCCATGGGTGCTATCAAGGCGATTAACGCAGCCGAATTGGCTATAGATACCGATCCGTTGAATACCAAAGTACCGTTAGACAAAGTGGTGAATACCATGTGGGAAACCGCCAAAGACATGAATACCAAATACAAAGAAACTTCTGAAGGTGGTTTGGCCGTTGCTGTGATGCTTTCGGATTGTTAATATTTAGGAATTGATGAGGGTATTGTCGTGTACAGCTACATGATGTTTTACATCGGTTTGGAATTCCTGAGGCGTTTGCCCTGAATGTTGTTTAAAGAATCTGCTGAAATACGAGCGGTCTTTAAAGCCTAAATTAAACGCAATTTCCTTAATGGTGTTTTCACTGTGAATAATTTGTCTTTTCGCCTCTAGCACTACCCTATCATGAATCAATTGCACCGCCGTTTTGTTCAGTTTCTCTTTTAAAATCTGATTCAAACGTTTGGCACTCAATCCTAATTTTCCGGCATAAAAGTCTGCGGTACGCTCTTCCATATAATTGGTTTCTAACAACAGCATAAACTCATACACGCGCTTTTCATTAATGTCTTGCTTGGTAAAATGCTCTTCTTTTAACTGAATCAACTTCAATAAAAACACTTTCAACAAGGCTTTTATCATAATCAATTGCATGTCTTCTTTCTCATACTCATCCATCAAAAGTTGGAATACCTGCGCCAAGCTTTCAGATGTTTCTTCATTCACCTGCAAACAAGAGAATTCGCCCTGAATGTTAAACATTCGGAACACATCTAACAGAAATTCTTTTAAATCTCCTTCTAATAATTCACGTTTAAAAGAGATAAGCACTCCGTTTTTTCCTGCTTTGTTCAATTGATGAACCCGATACGGCGGAATCAGATATATCCAATCACCTTTCAAAGTTTGAAAACTATGTTGAAGCTCATGCAAAGCCTCTTCGTTGCGTAACCATACGATTTCGAAAAACTCCTTTCGCGCCGGATCTTCCAAATAAGCAGGCGGACAATTATCTAAATTTCTAATGTATAAAACTTTGTTCTGTAGCGTCATTTTCTCTATTCATTTTTCAGTAGGAAACACCTCTATTTCCATAATGTACCACAAAGCTACCAAATAACACCACAAGTTGTAGCGCTCTGAGCAAATTGTACCACACAACTATCAGATTGTATACAAATAGCGCCAACATTCCCTCCTAGTTTTGCCCTGTAAACAACTAAATGCTATGAACTATACAGAAACCCCTACAACAGCAGAAGCAGTTCAGGATGCTTTAGAGATGATTTTAGATGAGCATCAGTTAATGTACAATCAGCTAAGTTTTGACAACGTTCCGGAAGTGATCAATGCTATCAAAAATGCAAAAAGTATTTTCTTGTTGGGCGCAGGCCGTACCGGATTTATGATAAAAGCGGCCGCAATGCGATTGATGCATTTAGGATTTCAGGTGCATGTGGTAGGCGAAACTACTACTCCTGCCATTGGCGAAGGTGATCTATTGATTGCCGGATCTGGTTCGGGTACCACAGGAAACATTGTAAAAGCTGCCCAAACTGCACAAAAAAGCGGTGCTGCTATTGTTTGCTTTACCACCAATACCGAATCGCCTTTAGCACAACTTGCTACGCATACAGTACAGATTCCTGCTGCAGGAAAACAAGAATTAAAAGAAGCTGTATCGCACCAATATGCGGGAAGCTTGTTTGAGCAATCGTTCCTTTTGATCTTCGATGCTATCATACAACACTTATGGCAAGATGCTGGTGTTAGCAGAGAGGAATTATGGAAGCGCCATGCCAACATGGAATAAATACAAGATAAAATTAAGTTGAATATACATTTTTAAACACTGATTATTATGGCTAAATTACAAGTAGCAATCGATTTATTAACTACCGAAGATGCTATTGCATTAGCAACTAAAGTAGCTCCTTATATTGATATTATTGAACTGGGTACTCCCCTTATCAAAAGTGAAGGATTAAGCGTTATTACCGCTATGAAAGAGGCTTTCCCAGACAAAAAAGTTTTCGCTGATTTTAAAACTGCAGACGCAGGTGCTTTAGAAGCAGAAATGGCTTTCAAAGCTGGTGCAGATTATATCACCATCTTAGGAGCTGTGGATGATGCAACTATTGCCGGAGCTGTAGCAAAAGCTAAAGAATACAACCGTGCTGTAGTAGTAGATACTATTGGCGTTGCAGACCGTGTGAAGCGTGCACAAGAAGTTTCTAAACTAGGTGTTGAGTTTGTAGAATTACATGCTGGTTTAGATGAGCAAGCTAAAGACGGCTACTCTATCCAAGTATTAATTGACGAAGCAACTAATGCAGGTGTACCGGTATCTATAGCAGGTGGTGTCAACATCAACAGCATTGCAGACGTTAAGAAATCTGGAGCTGTAGTTGCCGTAGCTGGTGGTGCTATTTATGGTGCTGAAGATCCTGCTGCTGCTGCAAAAGCTTTGAAAGAAGCATTAGCATAATCTGTAAAACAACATAAAAACAATAAAAGCCATAAGTCTCTTATGGCTTTTTTACATTCCTAAAATTACTGCAATATTAAATTTATTTTACCTGCGAGTTAAGTTCAAAATCAAATCTTCAAAAACATAACTATTGGGTAAAAATTAGGTAATATTCAAAGCACTTTCAATTAGTATTTTTATCATTTATCAAACTGTATAAAAGTAGGCTTCTCAAAAAGATTTACATACTGATAGAGTTTGAAGTGTTATTGATACTTGTGTTGTACTTAAAGTGATCTCAACATCACTTGACAAGCACTCACGTGGAGAATATAGATAGAAAGAAAAACTACGTGGGTTCTTGTTTAGAGCAGTTGCTAAACAAGTAGAGAGATTTCCCGATTGGGGATACTTCATTAAAGAAACTCCGACTACCGACATGGTCGGAGTTTTTGCTTTCTATCCTTGGCGCTTCATAGCATATTTATTCACTAGCAACATTTTATGGTAAAAAATAGCTTTTTAACAACTCCTAAAATGTTTTAGCTCGCTAATTTTTCATCAAAAAAAGCTAACATACTATAAAATTGAAAGCTGTTAATGGCTTAAATTCGTCATACATCACAAACACTTTCAACTTATGAAACACCATTTCACGCACCCGGCTACAGCGGTTATAAAACTACTGATAGCCATTTTCTGTATCGGTAATTTGTTCAGTTGCGATGACGATACGGATCCCATACCGGAAGAAGAAACTCCAGTTGTTGTTTCCGAATTAGCCATTTACAAACCTCTAGAGTTTGGAGACATGGATTATAACAACAACTCAAGTACGTGGTCTTTTGAACGTAGTAGAGAATCAGACCATTTTATTGTTTTTTGGGATACAGCGTATGGCACAAACGACCCAAACGATGCTGAAATTCCCGCAACGTACAGAGTGGATATCGACGATCTTTTGAGTAAAGCGGAAGCATTCTATGCGCTTAACGTAGACGAACTCTTATTTGCGCAAACCGGATTAGGCTATTCTCAACTAGACACCTATAAAATGATGATCTTTCTATATTATCAAGATGAATGGCTCGCTACAGGATCAGGATACGATGATGTTATTGGTGCTTTATGGGTAAATCCTAGTACATGTCAACCTGTTGGTAGTACCATTGCACACGAGATAGGTCATTCTTTTCAATACCAGGTTTTTGCCGATCTGGGTGGCGGAAGCGGATTTAGATATGGCTTTGGGGGTAACGGCGGGAATACCTTTTGGGAACAAACAGCGCAATGGCAATCATTTCAAACATATCAGGAGGAAGCCTTTACTACCTATTATCTAGACGACTATTTTGCTAATTACTTTAAGCATCCGCTACATGAAGACTACCGATATGCCAGCTACTGGTTACTGAATTATTGGTCAGATATTCACGGAAAGGAAATCATCGGTCAGGTTTGGCGAGAAGCACAACAACCGGAAGATCCTATCGAAGCATACCAACGTTTAACAGGGATAGACAATACCACTTTCAACGACGAAATTTATGATGCAGCCAGCAAATTTGCTACCTGGGATTTAGATTATAATGCTATCAGAACGTACGGAGAAGACTATCAACACCAGTTTGCATATCAATTTGATGCCTTAGAAGGTGGAACTTTACGCTCTTCCTACGCTACCACACCACAAACAGCAGGCTACAATGTAGTGCCTCTTTCTTTACCGGAAAACAATACAACCATTTCGGTAGCATTTACCGGACTTATAAATGAAGCAGGCTACAATACGGTAGCCGATCCTTCAAGAGCTGGTTGGCGTTATGGATTTGTAGCACTTTTAGAAAACGGAACCCGAGTGTATAGCGACATGCAAACCGGAAGCACAAGCACCTCAACCGCTACTTTTGAAGTTCCTGAAAATGCCGCGGATCTTTATTTGGTGGTTACAGGAGCTCCCACTACCTACGCTGAGCATCCTTGGGACGACGAACCTTCTAACGATGATCAATGGCCCTACACAGTAAGTTTTACCAACACCAACGTAAGCGGTTATGTTGTATTTAATGGTGATGAAACACCTGAAGATGTTGATTTCACTTTTGATATAGCACTTACTGCAGATGATACCAACTATACCAGCATTACACAAAACATCCCTACAGCGCAACTAGCAACAGCATTTGTACTACAACCATCAGAAATTTCTAGTTTGATAGGGACCAACATTGTATTCTATGCAGAGGAAAGTGACGGAAACCTATCTGAAGAATATACCGCCAATGGGTATGGGCATTGGTTTGATGCCAATGGAGATGTCATTGGTTGGGGCGAAAGCGCCGTTTTATTTTCAGAATTTGACGAGGCAGCCCTCAGCTTTTCTGTAGGGCAATATCCTACCCACGCACTTGCAGGTACCACGTATACCATTAAACAAGCGTTGGTCTACACTCCGGAAAATGGGAACAGTGTTACTGCTACGTTTACCTTCCACGTGACCATGACGGAATAATGTTATTATTTTTTTAAAAAAGTATAAATAATGAGATCATAATTTATACTTTTACAACGAAGCGCGGGAGCAATCTCAAGCTTCCTCGTAATAGCCAGTTCTTATGAATTGGCTTTTATGTTTTATCTTGTTCAATATGCTACTGTTACCTTTAGATGGTTCATTTTTAAATCAAATAAACCTCTTAAAATCGGTTTCAGAATTGCGAAGCAATCATGATTCTATTAAAACCGAACAGCTGATAAATAATTGCTTATCCATCAGCTGAGCTTTGCCCGGCTCGCAAGCCTGACATTACAAAAATATAAAACTTAAGGTTGTGAATTGCTTTAGCTCCAATTTTTATTGCTCTTTTGGAGTCGCTGAACCTCATAAAATCGGTTTCAGAATTGCGAAGTAATCATAAATTCCATTAAAAATCGAACAGCTGATAAATAATTGCTTATCCATCAGCTGAGCTTTGCCCGGCTCGCGAGCCTGACATTACAAAAATATAAAAACTTAAGGTTGTGAATTGCTTTAGCTCCAATTTTTATTGCTCTTTTGGAGTCGCTGAACCTCATAAAATCAGTTTCAGAATTGCGAAGTAATCATGAATTCCTCTAAAAACCAATAAAAATGATATGAATAATTGTACTTTTAACTAGGATTCACAGGAAAAAACGAATTGGTACGTTAAGTTGTACAGTTGTGAATTGCTCTCAAAATTGTATTTTTATTTAGGATTCACAGGCTTCTTCACCTTCACCGTCTGGCATACAGTGTTGTGAATTGCTCTCAAAATTGTATTTTTATTTAGGATTCACAGGAAAAGATAACACTGTTACACTTAGCCTAAAGTTGTGAATTGCTCTCAAAATTGTATTTTTATTTAGGATTCACAGGTTCTTGCTTACGTCGAATATTATAACTAAGTTGTGAATTGCTCTCAAAATTGTATTTTTATTTAGGATTCACAGGATACCGTCGCTATCAGACTGGTATTCTGATGAATACCTTATCTATTAGAAATTAAAAAATCTAGTTGTTTAAAGCGGACTTCGTTAGCACAAACTCAGATTTATATTCCTAAAATAGTTCTAATTGTTGGTTAGGTGTTTCTGGAGCTATTTCTTTTTGACCGTGAAACAATTCTATCATTCCAAATTGTTTGTCGGTTATTTGCATCACGCCTACTTTACCGTGTTTGGGAAGGGAACGCTTTACGCGTTTGATGTGAACCTCTGCGTTTTCTCTACTGGCACAAAATCGCATGTAAATAGAAAACTGAAACATATTAAATCCGTCGTCTAATAATTCTTTTCGAAACCGAGTAGCGCGTTTCCGATCTATCTTAGTTTCGGTTGGTAAGTCAAAAAACACTAATACCCACATACAACGATATTGATTTAAACGTGATAAATGCTGTTCTTGTATCATACGTTTGATGTTCGTTAATTTCCATAGTCCGGATACAACACTTTTCTGCTACTTCCCAGAAAACACTCATACAACGAATTGGTTGTTCTACTCATAGCAACCATTAACGGACTCTTTTTTCCGTCGATACTAACATCCATGGCCGGGATGCTTAACAAATCTGCTTTTAAAGATTTGGTTAATTCGGTTACCTCTTCTCCACTTTGCACTATTTCGTACACCAACGCATCTACATAGATGCGGTAAGGTTCCATGATATCATCGGCTAAGGCAAAAGCATTGTATTTATTTTTGTGAAAGATGCCTAAAGAGGGTAACAAGCCCGTACTTACCAAGGCTCTGGCTGTCACGGCCCGCAAAATAGCGTAGCCGTAATTGAGGAGGTTGTTAGGTGGTATGCCCTTTTGATTTCGGCTGAAATCCGGTACGTGTGCAAATAGGTTTTGAAAATAAAAAGCCGCCGCAATGGCTTCATGATTGGCTGCATCGCCACTTTTTACTTCGGTAGCCCATCGAAACAGTTTTTTAGCATATAATTGCCGCTCTTGTAAATGCGCTGCCTGGTTGTTGATTTTGGCCATGACCGTTTGTTGCCACAAGTTCTTTTTGAGCGGTACACTGGCAATGAGTTGCTGCCGAAAGCGTTCGGTTTGTTCGCTATGGCCTGTTAAGGGTTGCAGCAAACTGCAAGGTAAATGCTGTTTGTCGCACGTAACCACGGCTGTTTTGTTTTGGATTAACTTGGTTAGCAATCCGTTGGTTACCGTGATTTGTGGATGTTCTAGCACCACAAACCCCAAATCTTCGATAGGAATGGTAGCCGGAGGTTTTTCGTCCTCCGGAAAGTTCACTACCAATTGTTCGTTTTTGGTACTGAGATAGGCTGGGTTACCAAAAAAGAGCGTGCGTTTGATCATAACACTAAGCTTTTTGTATATTACCTAATCTATCTACCTTTAACTTCACACAAACATCTTTCATCATTGTATTATCCAAACTACGTTCCATTTTGTTTAATGATGAAAACTCCATTTTATTTACAATTGAAGTTGCCATATTTTGTATTACGCAAAACATTTGTGTACCTGTAAAACTTACAACTTTATAAATTCTTTTGATTTGTTCAGAACTCAAATTGTTTAAATCTATTAAACTAGTACTCTCATCTTCGGAAGGCACATATACCAAATCATTAGGAGAAAGATGAAACAAGAGCTTATTACCTTTTTCATTAGCCTCAGGTACTGAACTTAGTCCTTGCTTTTGTCTTTCAATTACAATGTTTAAAGGAATGGTTTCATACACTCTTTTATTTTTAGTTTCATCCCAATAGATAGCAAAGAATAAATTAGTTCCTTTAGCAGCTTCCACATACTTGGCTTTCTTATTTCCTTGATAACCAACTTTAAATTTACTTCCTAATTCAAAAACTCTAACTTTTAAGATAGGTTGGTGAAATTTACCACCATTTAATTGAACTATATTCTTGTTCATATCTTCAATACCTTCAGGAGAAAAAGCTAATTCAGGATGTTCTAAAAGAACCTTGTCTTTGATAAGTTGTTTTCTTCTTTGAATTTTCTCGGCAACACCTTTTTCAGCTATTGTCACTTTGGTTTCATCATACTGTTCTAGATGATTGATGAGTATCATCTGAATACCTGTATCTGTTATACTCTCTATACTCTTTGAATTAAAAGAAGCATCTAAACTTTTACGAGTTGCAGTTAATATTTTTCCTTTTGGAACTTTTACTCTAGGAAGATCTACCAATCCAGAAACTGTCTCTTTATGCATAGATTTTCGAATAGCCCAATTGACACCCTTTTGTGCTACTTTAGTCTTTTTACCGTTTACTATTTTCTCATAATAATTTGTAGCCTTATTGATTACTCTTAAATTCTGTTTAAAGCTAACCACTGTATGCTCTAGTTCAATTTTTGCTTCTGCTGTAAAATTATCCCATGGTTTCTTGAACGTGGTAAACTTATTTCTAGTTTCTCCATTTTTAGTCATCCACTGCTCCGTATTTCTTAGCTTATGTTGTAGGTCATACCGTTCTTTTGATTGTGCATGCTTATTGTTTAATAAATTTACATGATCACGTGTGGCACATGCTATTACCAAGGCATCTAATGCGTGGTGACGATGATCTATTCTTTTCTTTTGAAATCCTTTAGAGTACTCAAAAGGAACAGTTGGAATGGTTTTACCACTGCTATTTTTAGAAGTGTACTCTTCCGATTTGGTTAATTGATTCATTCGTTCAAAACGTGATAGTATCAATTGATTCCAGACATCATTTAATCCCCAGTCTTGTTTTAATTTAGTAGTAATTTTCCCGTTTCCAGGTATTATATTTTTTGAGTTTACGCCATCATCTGCATCTTCAGTTCTAACAATATTGGATAGTACATTAGCTATGTATTTACTAATGTAGCGAGTATCATTAAGTTGACGTAAGATCATTTTCTCAGGAATCTCATCCAATAATAATTTATCTTTCTTGCCTCTGTTCTTTGTATAATGCTCGTTTACAAACGCTTCATAGGCTGTTTCGGATAAAATTTCTACTTCACCTGAACTTGTCGTAACTTTTTGTCCATGATGATTTTTAATGAATTCTAAACCTAGCTGTTTATCTTTTAAACTATTTACCTCAGCTTCACAAATAATTTTATTACTAAAACTATCGTCAAAATATCTACTTTGTGGAATTACGTGTTCTATTTCGTAAGCAGCAGTAAATAATTTACTCAACGGTATTGGTTTTCCTGTATAGGGCGAACAATACTTTTGCTCTAACCACAATTTGTAACGTTGAATTTCTGCTTTGGAAGGCTCTGCTTTTTTACTGATTTTATCTATATCATCTGGTATGACAATATTAGATTTTAATACGCCATCTTCATATATTTTCAATGCTTCTTGTTGCATTGGTGAATATGGGCGTACATTCTGTATAGAGCTATCGCTCATAAGCTCTATTAATATCTTTTTAATACGCAGATTTGTGTTTTCATTTTCAGCAATAACACTCGATAGTTTTTTACGCTTATCGGCTGTATTCTTCATGTCACGGCCTAGTTCTACGTGAATTTCATCAAAATAATCTTTGATTCCTTTTCCATACTGTTTCCAAATATCTTTTACAACTCTCAGTGTTTCTGTAACCACTTGTTCTACTATTGGGTTGCGCAACGAATGTTGTTTAAAATCATTTAAAAACTCTTCCAAATCATTCACTGAATTCCATTTTCCTGCGGAGTTGGCTTCAGAATGACGATCATAAACTATATACTGAGCTAACCACAATTGTAATCCCTGAAAATGATCTTCGTTTGTTAGTTTTTGAGATTTCTCTCTAACCCTATCTTTAATGGTGTCATCATATTCGCCGGTAATAATTTTTTCAATTCTGGCTTTAGTATTTTCGTCTATTGCATCCCAAGACCAGTATTTCCCTACTCTAAATAAAGGGAGTAGTTTTTTAATAGCTTTAAGTGAATAGCGGCCGTACTCACTATCAAAAGGTTTGAATTTTATGAAATTGTCTACAAAGGAGCTTTCATCTAAATTATACCGCTTACTAAACGACTTTAATGCTCGCTCATATTCACGTTTATCTGTAACAGAATAGATGATATGCCACAGATGTTGCTCTTTGTCTGGTGATAGAAAATCATCCGTGATATTGATAACTTTTTTTAATCTTCTATGAATTTCATATCTGGTTTCATTCATTGGATATTTTTTTGATTCATTTTTATCTGAATCGTATACATAGTTCCAACGATACTTTGCAACCTCTATAGCTAATTCGGTTTTTAAAGCTCTACCTTTTGCATTCGGAAATTTATTTTTTACAATTGGTAATAGAAAATAGCTTAGAATATCCAAATGGTCAACCTCCCTTTGTTCCATAAGAAACTCAAAGAGCTGTTCAACATCGACATTACTATTTATGAATTGTTCTGTAACATCTTTATCTCCCTCTATAAGATAAATTTTAAGATTGTGTAACCATTGCCAAACACGAAACTCTTGGTATAAAGGATTTGATTTTGGAATTGTTGTTAAGTATTGAGTCTGTTCAACCCCGTCCTTATCTTTAAAAACTCTATACTCTAAAGTACACTTACCTATAGATGATTTTTGACTTTTTAAAGGACGTTGATAGAAAATAATATCATTTAAAAATAAGTGTAAAAAATCTCGTTTGCCTAATTGAGTTTGGTGAGCTTCATTGCTTTTATACAACTCTCTTACACAATCTATATATAACTCATCTGTAAACAGCTCTGGTTGTAATGCTATTTGCTTTTGTAAAATTTGTTGTAATTCTTCTTTATAGTATTTCCGCTCAATAGTTCTTACTAATTGTCCTTTAATCTTTTGATTAGGATTTTTAAGTAAGTTGTCATAAATGTAGGTTCCAACAGTTACTTTAGATTGAGTTATCTCTTGTTCTGTTTTCTTTTTTATTAAAGTCCAATCATCTTCTTTAGGAGCTCTAAAACTTCTTTTTTCTTCTCCTTCTTTATTAGTTTTCACAGATCCGTCATCATTAACATCTGTTGTCACGATAAAATCTTTAACCTTATCTTTCCAATCAGCTAAATCAGTTTTACTAGACCTTCTATATACCCAACCATTTTCTAAAGTTAAAGAGTACCAAACCTCTCCTTTTCTATTTGGTTCTTCGTCTGCCTTAACATCAATAACTTTCAATGAATAAAACTCAATACATTTATTAGGATTTTCCTCTTCTTCTTCTCCACGTAATTGATAATAACCTCGCTTTTGATTAAAATTAAGTATAATCCACGCTAATTCTTGTTTATCAATTTTATATGAAAGCGCTTTTTTACGTAAATAATAAATTGTCCAATCATAAGGAATACTTATATCATATCCCTTTGATTTAAAATCTTGTACCATCTTTTCAAACGAAGACTGAAATAGGAACTCATAGGTTTCCTTTTCTTCATCGTCGCTTTTTATATTGTTCCAAGCTATTTTAGGCTCAGTATTTTCTTTAAACTTACCTAGTCGCTTTTCAAAATCAATTTGACTTGCATAATGAGATGGAAGAAAATTTAATATGTTTAAAACTCTATGTAAACGCTCTCTTCTTAAAAGGTGTCTTTCTCGTAATCTTCTTACACCCCTATACCCTGTTCTTTCTGCAGTTTGAGAAATCGAATTTCCTTTACCAAAATCACCTAATACATCCTGACTCATAGGAATTATTCTACTTCCTAATCCTAATATTTCACCCTGCTTATTTTCAAAATCTTGTTCTATCAACGCCCAACCAATAGAGTTGGTTCCAAGGTCTAATCCTAATATTTTTTTCATAGCTATTTTCTTTCAATACTATAACGTTTCTAAATATAGGAATTAATTTTTACACAACTTTACGGTTAACCGTAATAAAATTTAGAATTCTTTTTATATATTTGGAGTACAATTTTGAAAGCAATTCACAATAAGGATTATTCCGTTGTGAAAACATTTAGCGCCTCGACTACCTTCGGGGCTTTTTTTATATACTGTAGACAACTCTAGTTCTATAACCACTGAAGTATACTCCAAAAAACACTTCGACGCTACCCTTTTGAAACCATCACAGAAAACCATCACAGAAAACCATCACAGAAAACCATCACAGAAAACCATCAAAAAAGATACAGAACAAACGACGACGTGTGCACCGATAAAATGATCAAAAAAAATCTGTAAAAATCAAAATCTAGCGTTTTTACTCACGGATCAAGCACACATAAATACATTTTTGCACCAAAAAAATGGAATTTCAGGACATTCATTTTATGCCATTGAAGCCGTAATATGAACACTTTTAACTGTTTTTAAACAATGTAATGGCTTTTCAAACAGCGACTTGGAAAGAGAAGTACTTAAAAAAATAATGACTCATCACTATTTTCTAAAATTCATAAACACCTGATTTACAGGTAAAAAATAAAAACAAATAGGTATATACCGAATACGCCCTTAGTTGACCGCAAATATGATAAATAATTCCGAAAAAATCAACACCATAAACACTTGATTTAAAAATACTTACAAACATAATCCTGTTTATAAGTTTTTAAACGATTAATAAACAAGTAGTTACATGTCGTTTAAAAACATTTACTTAACATTCATAGTTATTTGATTATCAAGTAGCTAAAATTTTACTGTATTTTTGAAAAGGAGCATCAAGGTACTCACAGCGTAGTATATATGTATCCAACAAAAAGTATTCATTTTTAAATTTTAAGCTTTATGAGCGTTAAAATCAAAGCGGTCAAACGGATCAATCCGTTAGATTTGGCCCAACCGGCAAAGTATTATGCCACAGCCATCACCGATGGAGAAACCGATTTGGAAGCATTAGCAGAAGACATTTCACTGCAATGCACCGTAACTGAAACCGACTGCTTAGCAGTGCTAGCAGCCCTGGAACGAAATGTGATCAAACAACTTCGTAACGGGAAACATGTAAAACTCGGAAGACTGGGGAGTTTTAAAGTAAGCGTCAGCGCACAGGGACAAGACAATGAAGAGGATGTTGTAGCCAGTGATGTCACCAAAAATCGAGTGTTGTTTCAACCGGGTAAGCGTATCCGCGAAATGCTGAAACTGCTTACCTACCAAAAAGTCGCTTAGGCCCCGGCTTTTTTTGAGCTACTTCGGTAGTTTCATTATCCCGACTAGTATCCGCTGGTCGGGATTTTTTTATCAAAATACTTCCAAAACAAACGTTTCCCCCACTCCAAACAAACGTTTGATTCCTTCCTACCAAACGTTTGATTCCTTCCTACCAAACGTTTGTTGCTGCAAAATGCATAATTTACATCTTAAATCACATCAAAATACCTCTCTTAAAGGAAATGTAGCATAAATCAGCTAGAAGAAACCTTTATTTTTTACACAAACCGTAAGTACTGGTTTTTACTAAAAAGACATAAAAAAAGCTCAAAAATTCGGATTAGGCCCCGGCTTTTTTTGAGCTGTATCGTTAGTATTTCACTATCCCATTCAGTATCCGCTGTCTGGTTACGACTTTTTAAATGTACTTAAATATTTTTGAAATACTACACTTTTGTGAATTAAAATTAACACCCTCGCAGAGAATTCGGTTACGTTTATCGCATAAACAACAGTTCTCTATATTTTGTCAATGGCCAAATATCATCTTCTACCAATAACTCTAACTTATCACAATGGTATCTAATATCTTCAAAATACGGTTTAACGCGGTAGCAATAGGCTTCTGCCAACTTATGCGCGTCCGAAATACCGTTTGCTTTCTTACGCTCATTACGCATGAGGTCTGATTTCTTTTTGATCATGGCAATATGATTGGCTATTTGTTCAATAAGGTCCAATTGTTCTGCGCCTACGGTTCTAAACGTAGCTCCAAAAATATCCTTTAAGCCCTGTACATTTTTAATTAACAAATTTTGATAACGAATGGCTGTAGGCACTACATGATTGTTGGCGATATCCCCTAAAATTCTGCTTTCTATTTGAATTTTCTTGGCATACTCCTCCAACTCTATCTCAAAACGCGCTCGCAGTTCTGCCTCATTCATTACACCGGTTTCTTCAAACAGTGCAATGGCCTTCTTGCTTTTCATTACTTTCAGCGCATCTGGTGTATTTTTATAGTTACTAATGCCACGGCGTTTGGCTTCGTTCTCCCAATCTATACTGTAACCATCGCCTTCAAAACGAATTTTCTTAGAAGCCTTGATATATTCCCGAAGAACATTAAAAACAGCTTCGTCTTTTTTCAGTCCTTTTTTATCTATTAAAGCATCTACTTCCTTTTTAAAGTTTTGCAATTGCTTGGCTACTATGGTATTCAAAACCGTCATCGCACTTCCACAATTTGCCTTACTTCCCACGGCTCTAAACTCAAATTTATTTCCGGTAAAGGCAAAAGCCGACGTTCGGTTTCTATCGGTATTATCCAATAACACATCCGGAATTTTCCCTACTACGTTCAACTTCAATGCGGTTTTCTCCTGTGGAGATAGTTTTCCTTTAGAAACGCCTTCTAACTCATCCAACACTTTGGTTAATTGTTCTCCTATAAATACCGAAATGATGGCTGGTGGTGCTTCATTAGCTCCTAATCTATGGTCATTTCCGGCAGAAGCTACCGAAGCTCTTAACAATTCTTCATTCTCATGAACCGCTTTGATGGTATTGATGAAAAACGTTAAGAACTGTAGATTTTTCATAGGAGTAGTTCCCGGACTCAACAAATTTACACCAGCTCCTGTGGTGAGTGACCAGTTGTTATGTTTACCGGAACCGTTGATCCCCGCAAAAGGTTTTTCATGAAATAGTATTTTAAACTGATGCTTATCGGCTGTTTTATCCATCACATCCATGATCAAGGAATTGTGATCTACCGCCAGGTTGGCTTCTTCATGTATGGGCGCTAATTCAAACTGATTGGGCGCTACTTCATTATGTCGTGTTTTTACCGGAATTCCCAATCGCATACATTCGATCTCCAATTCTCTTAAAAAGCCAATCACACGAGAAGGAATGCTTCCGAAGTAATGATCATCTAGCTGTTGTCCTTTCGCAGGTGCATGGCCCAGCATGGTTCTTCCTGCCATTAAAATATCGGGTCTGGAATATGCCAATCCTTTATCGACCAAAAAGAATTCTTGTTCCCAACCAAGCGTTGCATTTACTTTGGTCACATTCTTATCAAAATACTTCACCACTTCTGTGGCTGCACTATCTATAGCGCTCAATGCTCTTAACAAGGGGGTTTTGGTATCTAAAGCTTCACCGGTATACGAAACAAAAATGGTAGGAATACAAAGTGTACTCCCGTATACAAATGCCGGAGAAGAAGGATCCCAGGCTGTGTAACCACGTGCTTCAAACGTATTACGAATACCACCACTTGGAAAACTAGATGCATCAGGTTCTTGCTGTACCAATTGTGAACCATCAAAACGCTCTACAGGAATTCCCTCTTCAGTTAAGCTAAAAAATGCATCGTGTTTTTCTGCGGTAGACCCTGTGAGGGGTTGAAACCAATGCGTATAATGGGTAGCTCCTTTAGAGATGGCCCAATTTTTCATACCTACAGCAATATGATCTGCCTGTTTTCTATCAATTTTTTTACCTAAAGTGACTGCATCCTTAATATTTTTATAAGCCGCTTCACTCATAAATTGCCTCATGGAAGTCTCATTGAAAACATTTTCCGCAAAAATTTTAGACCTTCTTTCAATTTTATCTACGAAATGAGGTTTTTTGTTATAAATTTCTTGTAAAGCTTTGAATCTGATTGAAGACATACTAGTAATCTTTGATTATTATTGCAAAAATATAAATTGAAAAGGTATTTTTTAAAAAAATTTCATTGCACCCCTCATTTTACTACACTAACATTAAAAATTAATAATTTTTTAATATTTACCCCCATTTCCCAAGGAGGGGATACAAAAAAAAATTAATTTTACAGTTCAAAATTAAGTTCAATCAATATCTATAACAATTCAACTATGAGCAGAGCGAAGCTAGAGTACATTTGGTTAGATGGATATCAACCAACGGCAAGCCTTAGAAGTAAAACAAAAATTGAAACAGATTTTAGCGGTAAACTAGAAGATTGCCCAATGTGGTCTTTTGACGGTAGTTCTACAAGACAAGCAGAAGGAAACTCTTCTGACTGTTTGTTAAAGCCTGTTGCAATTTTCCCGGATCCGGCTAGAAAAGACGGATATCTAGTAATGACGGAAGTTTTAAATTCTGATGGTACTCCACACGAAAGTAACGGAAGAGCAACTATCGATGATGATGATGATGATTTCTGGTTTGGTTTTGAGCAAGAATATTTCCTTTGGGATGTTGACACGAACTTACCTTTAGGTTTCCCAAGGGATCAAACTCCACAAGGACAGTTCTACTGTTCTGTAGGTGCTAAAAATGCATTTGGTAGAGAAATCGTTGAAAGACATTTAGACATGTGTTTAGAAGCAGGTATCAACGTTGAAGGTATCAACGCTGAGGTTGCTGCAGGTCAATGGGAATTCCAATGTTTTGCAAAAGGTGCTCAAAATGCAGGAGACGAAATTTGGGTAGCTCGTTATATTTTAGAAAGATTAGGAGAAGAGTATGGATTAGCTATTAACTGGCATCCAAAACCTCTTGGAGATACAGACTGGAATGGATCTGGTATGCACGCTAACTTCTCTAACTCTGTATTAAGAGAATGTGGTTCTAAAGAAACCTATGAGAAGATTTGTGAAGCTTTCAGACCAGTTGTGAAAGAGCACATTGAAGTTTATGGAGCGCACAACGAAATGCGTTTAACAGGAAAACACGAAACACAATCTATCCACGAATTCTCATTTGGAGTTTCTGATAGAGGTGCTTCTATTCGTATTCCAATTATGACAGTTCAAAAAGGATGGAAAGGTTGGTTAGAAGACAGAAGACCATCTTCAAACGGTGATCCGTACAAAATTGCGGCAAGAATCGTGAAAACTGTAAAGTCTGCGAAAATTTAATTTTTAGTATTCAATATCAAGTGTCAGATTTAAAAAAGCATCCAAGTTTTGGATGCTTTTTTTATGTATACCAACAAAATAAGAGATAAAAAATAACTACTGGCAAAGACATCTTTACACACATATAACGCTAAAATCAGAAATTATGAAACCTCACATCGTATACCTCTTCATTCTATGCACTTTAAGTTTTCTAAATTTAAATGCTCAAGCTACTAATGAAAATGAAATTAAGACCTTTTATCTACAACCCATATTTGGATTTGATTTATCTTTAGGTGAAGACAAGCAAAAAGTTTTTGAGAAATTTCACGATTCCCATGGAGTAAACGAAGGTGAGTTTACAGTGGATACATTATGGAATACTTTAGTGACAGAGTTTAAAATATCGCTTTTCAATCATGAAAAAACAAAAGTGAAATATATTCTTGCGTTTGAAAATGAAACTTTAGATTATTATCAAATATACTTTTCTATTGGTTCTGATTATAATCATTTTTGGAAGCTTATTGATATTTTAAAAAAGGAGGATAAATATAACGTGAATCAATTTCTTTACAACGAGAAAAAATTTGTTTATATAGATTTTACTGATGATATTATTTATAGAAAAGTAACATGTAGTAGATGTGATAGTAAATATTTCTGTGTTAGAATTGATGCATACATTAAAAAAGCTTAAGTACCAATGACGCTAGAAATAGAAATTTATGAATTTTAGGTTAATTATTCTATTTGTGATATTACTGAATTCATGTAGTAATAGTCCTTCCATCAAAAAAGAACTAAAGGAGTTTAATGGAGATATTTTCTATAAAGATACTTACAATGCTATAAGTCACTACGGGGATAGTTTAGATATCTATGAAGCTTACATAAGAGAATCTAATGATACTGTATATATGATAGATGATATTTTTGATGAATGCAATGAAGTTTGGAAGATAGGGTTGAAAAGAATTAGTAATCATAATTTGTTTTCTGTAGGGAATGAGTGCAATTTAAGTACAATAATCTACCATTTAGAATCCAAGACTTCAAGAATCGACACTCTTGATAATGAAATCATATATAAATTTAATATTACTATTGGTGTTAATGTTCCAGACAGTGATGAGGAGAGAATAATTTATTATTCAAAAAACAGAGGTATTATAAGTTATATAAATTTGGAAGGCTCTAATTATCTTCATCCTTTGTATTAGCCTTGGTGGCTTCTTTACACTTATTAACAATAGAACTTGTATTGATGGCACAGCGAATGTGAAAAATGTAAATAGATACTTTATGAATGTAAAAACGATAATAGATGAATTAGGTGGTTACGAGGAAAACCCACTTTGTCAATATAAGAGTACTATTAATGATGTCCTTTATTGTATGATCCATATTTACAGATTCTATAATTTGCCAATCACCTAAAAATCTATTTTCTAAAGCTGTAGGTTTATTACAACCATAGTTTAATAACAACAACAATAGCACAATGCCATTTACTTTCATAAGTAAATATTTAATCCCTAAAACATCCCTTTACAAACCACAGTCATCAAGTCAGTGAATGCTACCAAAAAAAAGTACTACGATATGAATTTTTATATAGACAAATACAAACAAACCCCGTAGCTACATAACAAAAAGATTCCTTCGCGCCAGCCTAAGCTCATTCGTTTTGGAAAAAACACCAATGGTAAAATAAGGAATGAAATACCCAACATCCACAGCAAATCACTATTAAAAGCGGTACTCACTTCTATAGGGTGAATGACCGAAGTAACACCCAATACGGCTAGAATGTTAAAAATATTAGAGCCTAGAAGATTCCCCAGCGAAATAGCTTTCTCTTTTTTGATCACCGCCATCACCGACGCCGCCAATTCGGGCACACTGGTTCCTATAGCAATAACGGTAACCGCGATGATGCGTTGGCTTATATTCATATCATTGGCCAAAGAAACCGCACCATCAATCAACAATTCCGAACCACCCCAAAGCGCAACTCCACCCAATACCAAAAAAGCAAGGGTTTTAAAAAGAGAAAGTGGTTCATCATCTTCCGGCATTTCATCTACCACAGAACTTTTTCCATTCTTAACTAAAAACCATAAAAAGAGTGCTAGTAACACAATGAATAAAATTCCTTCTACCCAACTTAACGTTCCATCAAATATGACGAATAGATATAATAATACACTGGTCAACATCATGACCGGCCAGTTGACTTTGTAGAAATTTTTCTCCACATCTATATTTCCCAAAATGGTTGTGATTCCAAGTACTAAACCAAGGTTTGCTATGTTGGATCCTACCACATTCCCGATAGCAATATCCGGATTTCCCTTGAACGCAGCGCTAATACTTACGATAAGTTCTGGTGCTGACGTAGCTAAGGAGACAATGGTCATTCCTATTACGATCTTTGGAATCGCCAACCGAAGCGATAAGGCTACCGCAGATTTCAGCAACCAATTTCCTCCTAAAACCAATAGTACAAATCCGAAAATAACAAACAGAATGTCTTGTAACATGAAAAGGTATTTGACGTAAAAATACAATTTCTTTTATGCCAAACGAGTATTCTTACCGTTTCTTTAACATGATTTAACTACAAAAACAGTTGGTTAACTATAAAAATAGTTGTGTAACTAAAATAATAGTTTTACTTTCGAAGTATCATAAGAAAGAATAATGAAAAAATTAACGCAGAAAGAAGAAGAGATCATGATCATTTTATGGAAGCTTGAAAAAGCTTTTGTAAAAGAAGTGATGCAAGAGATCACCGAAGACAAGCCACATTACAACACTTTGTCTACCATCATCCGAAACTTAGAGGAAAAAGGATATGTAGACCACAATGCGTTTGGAAACACGCATCAATATTATCCTATTATCCCGAAAGAGGAATACCGAAAAACGTTTATGAACAAGGCTATAGAAAATTATTTTAATAATAGTTATAAAAGTATGGTATCCTATTTTGCACAAGAGCAAAAACTGTCGGTAGACGAATTGAAGGAAATCATCAACATCATTGAAAACGAACAATAATGGAAACATTTCTTATTTACATTGCTAAAAGCTGTGGTTTGTTGACGCTCTTCTTTTTGAGCTATCAACTACTGGCTAAAGAAACGTTTTTCAAAGCCAATCGAATTTTTCTTTTAGCCGGAATTTTTATCAGTTTTCTGTTTCCGCTGCTCACGTATACACATGTAGAAACCATTTACATTCCACAATCTTCCCTGCAAACTACTGCTTCACCACAAAGTGAGCTGGTTATGGAAGAAAGTTTTTGGAATACCACCAATATATTAGCGATCGTTTATTTCGCTGGTTTGCTGTTTTTCAGTGGTCGACTAATCATAAAATTATTAAGCGTAAACAAAGTATTGTCTACCGGCTTGAAACGAAAATTATCCAACATCCATTTGATAAAATCAGAAGACGAAAACACACCGTTTTCTTTCTTTAATTATTTGGTATACAATCAAAAAAATTACTCTAAAACCGAATTTAGCGCCATACTTCAGCATGAATTTGCTCACATTCGCCAGTTGCATTCTGTAGACATTATCATTGCCGAAGTAGCTTCAATCCTGTTATGGTTCTTTCCGTTCATCCATTTTTATAAAAGACAATTATCGCAAAACTTGGAGTTTCTAGCAGATACCGCGGCAATTCAAAAGACCAAAAACATCAAAAATTATCAATATTTATTACTGAATCATCACATATCAAAAAACGAACTTCCCTTGGTGAGTTCATTCTTTAAATTATCAATCAAAAAACGAATCGTTATGTTACAAAAATCGAAATCAAAAAACAGTCACGCTTTAAAATTAGGAATTATACTCCCACTACTTACAGCTTTCTTTTTTATGTTCAATTACCAATCTGAAGCACAAATTATGGTGGTAGAGGATCAACAGGAAAAGAAAGTGGAACATTATGAATTTCCAATTACCAAAACCACCAGCGATGCAGAAATTACATCTTTTCAAAATACGCTAAAAGAAAAATTGGGCGTTGACTTTAAGGTAAAAGGAATTAAGAGAACCAATGGTAACATTGTGAAATTTAAATCTACGTATGAAGTTGCGGGACAAACTGGAAATTACAAGATTGAAAACTCAAATGGCATAGAACCAGTTCACTTCTTTGCACATCAAGAGGATGGTAAAATCACTTGCGGTTACAATGCAAACACCTCTGAAATTGACATGCTGAACAGCGGAAAACATTTGTTTGTAACAGCCGGAAATGATGATGAAAAAAATATGAACATTGAAATCATTGAGGTAGTTGAAGATGAAAAGGAAACTACTCCTAAAAAGAAAATCACCTTCAGAAAAACAATTCAAAATAGTAAGGAAAATCCAGAGATCCTTGAATTAGTTGAAGATGAAAAGGAAATCATTGAAGTAATTGAAGTGATAGAAGACACTCCTAGGGAAGAAACCAAAAAAGAAGAGAAATATATAGCTATTTATACCGGTGATGATGATGATGACGATAAAAAAATCAAGACCAGTGTAAAACGAATCATACTAACAGATTCTGTGCAAGTTGTTGATGAATTTGTAGATCCTGAGAACATTAAAACCATTGTTATAGAAACCAAAGATGGGGACAAAAAAACAATAGAAGCGTCTAATAGTGGTTTGGTAACTCCAAATGGAGACATGTACGTTAAAATCAAAAAAAATAGTACTATTCAAAACTCTGAAAAACCGCTATTTGTAATTGATGAAAAAAAACAACCCAAAGATTTTGATCAAAATAAAATAGATCCAGAAAACATTGAAAGTATCAATGTGTTAAAGGGTGAACCTGCCATCAAAAAATACGGTGAAGAAGGCAAAAATGGAGTTATAGAGGTTACCACCAAAAAGTAAATCTCCCATCCATGTTAAAAAAATTGAAAGAGGCTTTATGCCTCTTTTTTGTTTGTAAGCGAATTTGTTTCTTTACGCTTTAAAAGAAAATGGAAATGAAAAAAGCAGTTTTAGCCATCTTATTTGCTAGCATCATCACGTCTTGCGCCACTACAAATCGTATAGCAAAAGATGCAGAAGTATCCTTAAAATTTCTGGATGAACACGTAATTCCTGGTGATTTAATGGTAAACAATACCAAGGTTGGCGGACTTTCCAATATTGATTATGATGCCGAAAGCAATACCTATTATTTTATTGTTGATGTTCCCAAACAAGCACGATTTTACCAAGCTAGCATTCCAATTTCCAATCAAAAAATAGATACGATTGTATTTAAGCAAACAACTTTTATAGATACTGAAGCTCCATTTTTTAAAGCACACACACTTGATCCAGAATCCATACGCTTTCTTCCGCAAGAAAAAGAGTTTGTCATCACCAGTGAAGGAAGTATTAATTACGAAAAAGATCCATCTATTTTTGAAGTAAATATGGATGGGAGTTTTAAAGATGCTTTTGAAATCCCTTCCTATTTCAAAGCAACAGGAGAACAGAAGCCAAGGCACAATGGTGTTTTTGAAGGTTTGGCAGCAAGTACAGATCAAAAAGGTTTTTGGGTAGCTACCGAATTACCATTAACGAAGGATGGAGCCAAACCGAAGCTCTTCCCTACTCGTTCCTACGCAAGAATTACGTATTATGATAAAGACTCTAAAAAAGCGACCAAACAATTCGCCTACAAACTCGATGGTATTTCTAAAATTCCATGGAAATATTTTGCCGTAAACGGAATTACTGAATTGCTTGAATACAAGAAGGATCATTTTTTAGTATTGGAAAGAGCCTATTCCGCCGGGCATGGTTCACACGGAAATACCGTTAAGATTTTTGAGGTAGACGCTTCCCAAGCAACAAATACAGTGAATGAAGAAAATCTAAAAAAAGTAGACTACACACCAGCCAGCAAAAAATTACTTTTCGATTTTAAATCGGTAAAAAATGAATTGACCGATAAGGTGATTGACAATATTGAAGGAATGTGTTTTGGTCCGGTTTTACCTAATGGAAAACAAAGCTTACTTTTAGTTTCTGATAACAACTTCAATTCTTTTGCAGATCAACTAACGCAAGTATTTCTTTTTGAAATAGACATCCAATAACATGGCTAAAAAAATAGCAAAAACCAATGCGTTACGCTTACTTGATGCTGCTAAAATTGCATACAGCATTCATAACTATTCCATAGATGATGACCTAATTGATGGTGCTTCGGTTTACAAAAAATTAGGATTGCCTTCGGAAGCGTTTTTCAAAACATTGATAGCACGTGGAAAAAGTAAGGAAATCTATGTGTTTGTAGTGCCCGTTTTAGCAGCATTAGACCTGAAAAAAGCAGCCAAAGCTGCCAGTGAAAAAAGCATAGAACTCACAGCCATGAAAGAGCTCCTAACTCTTACCGGCTATATTCGTGGTGGTTGTTCGCCAGTTGGCATGAAAAAACACTATCAAACATTCTTTGACCATAGTATAGACACTCTTGAAAAGGTGTATGTAAGTGCCGGAAAAAAAGGTATTTTAATGGAGTTAACACCAAACGATTTGATACGTATCACAGAAGGAAAAAGTATTGCCCTGTGTACCAACTAAAAAAGGAACCCAAATAGGTTCCTTTTTTTATCTTCTAAAGAGAATCAATGATTATTTTGCAATATTCACTGCTCTGGTTTCTCTAATTACCGTTACTTTCACTTGTCCTGGATACGTCATATCCGTTTGGATTTTCTGAGAAATATTGAATGAAAGTTCAGATGCTTTTTCATCATTTACTTTTTCACTTTCAACAATTACACGCAACTCTCTACCTGCTTGAATAGCGTAAGCTTTCTTCACACCGTTAAAAGAGAATGCTGTATCTTCAAGATCTTTCAAACGTTGAATGTATGAATCCAACACTTGACGTCTTGCTCCCGGTCTTGCTCCGCTAATAGCATCACAAACCTGAATAATTGGAGAAATTAAATACTTCATTTCTATTTCATCGTGGTGAGCTCCAATAGCGTTACAAACTTCAGGTTTTTCGCCATATTTTTCAGCCCATTCCATACCCAAAATAGCGTGAGGAACTTCTGTTTCTGTTTCTGGCACTTTTCCAATATCGTGTAACAATCCGGCACGTTTTGCCATTTTAGGATTTAAGCCTAATTCAGCAGCCATTACACCACAAAGTTTCGCCACTTCACGCGAGTGTTGTAGTAAGTTTTGACCGTAAGAAGAACGATACTTCATTCTACCAACTGCTTTGATCAATTCAGGATGTAATCCGTGAATTCCAAGATCTATCACGGTACGTTTACCAACTTCAATGATCTCTTCTTCGATCTGTTTCGTAGTTTTTTGAACCACTTCTTCAATACGTGCAGGGTGAATACGACCGTCAGTCACCAAACGGTGTAATGACAAACGCGCCACCTCACGACGAACCGAATCAAAACAAGAAAGGATGATAGCTTCCGGAGTATCATCTACAATAATTTCTACTCCTGTAGCCGATTCTAGCGCACGAATGTTACGCCCTTCACGACCAATAATTCTACCTTTTACATCATCGGATTCTAAGTTGAATACAGACACACAGTTTTCAACAGCCTCTTCTGTACCAATTCTCTGAATAGTATTAATAATGATCTTTTTAGCCTCTTGTTGAGCCGTAAGCTTGGCTTCTTCCATCGTGTTCTGAATAAACGCCATGGCATCGCTTTTCGCCTCTTCTCTTAAAGATTCTACCAATTCAGTTCTGGCTTCATCAGCAGATAAACCAGAAATAACTTCTAATTGATTCACCTGACTTTTATGTAGCTTTTCAACTTCGGCTTGCTTCTTTTCAATAAATTCAAGACGGTAATTATAGTCTTTCATTTTCTCGTCTAGCTCAGCACTTGATTTTTTGTACTTGGCTAATTCGCTACCTACTTGAGACTCTTTGTCTCTAATGCGCTTTTCTACATCTGCCATTTTCTTATCCTTATCAAGAATCACTTTTTCATGTGCTTCTTTCAATTCTAAGAATTTTTCTTTGGCTTGGTAGATTTTGTCTTTCTTTATGTTTTCTCCTTCGGTTTGTGCTTCTTTAACTATGGTAGAAGCTTCTTTTTTAGCGGTAGCCAAAATACCGGAAGCGCTTTTCTTCTCTAAAAATTTGGCAATTGCAAACCCGATGACCAGACCTACAATACCAATTACAACATACACTGCTATAGTATCCATCTTTTTGTAAAATTTATGTATAAAAAAAGCCTATACTGGTTAGAGTTTTGTATAAACTCGTAATAAACAGGTTTAGGGCTAACAGATTGCTCAAGAATCCGCTTAAAAAGCGGCGCGCTTTTACAACCTAAACTCACCCTTTTTAAAGAAATTAGCGTTGAGTTTATCAAAAAAGTAAAACCAATATAGGCAGTATCATTATCTATGTAAAGAACGTAATCTAACTAAGTTTATCGTCTAAAAGACTATGCAAAGATCTTAATTTTTCTTCTAAATCTTTGTTATTATTTTCTTTATCAATACCTCGTTGTTCCACCGCTGCAGCAAATTGTAATGCACACATGGCCAAAACATCCTGTTTATCTCTAACGGCATAACTCCGTTCAAATTGCTTGATAAGCTCTTCTATTTTCTTTGCTGCTTTTCGAAGGCCTTCTTCCTGACTAGGATCTATAGTCAAGGGATATACCCTGTCTGCAATAGAAATTTTTATTTTAAGCTTATCACTCATGTATACACAGCTGTTTTGAGAACGTTATTCAGAGAGTTGCATTATACAATGGTCTAACTCCCGAATCAAAGTATTTATCTTAAGCTTAGCTTCTGTTTTATCTTGCGTACTGCCAAGCATTGAATTTGCAAGTTTCAGCGAGTTGTATTTTTCCTGCCAATTTGCTGTTTCTTGCTGTAGCCTTTGGTGCTCTTGCTGCGCCATTGTAAGTTCTTTTGAAAGGGCTTCGTTTTGCTCAGAAATACCATCGAGTTTTTGCAACAAGATATGTATCTTCTTTTCAAGAGAATCAACGACATTATTAAGATCTTCCATCGAGCTACTCAATTCAATACAATAAATACAAAGTTACTATTCCGCAGACATCTTCACAACTTTTTTTATGCTTTCTTTAAGCAATAGAAGCTAAGTAGTTAAAGCACAATAAAAATCATTTTTTTTGGTTGTATTTTAGCGTCTGTTGTTTTGAATGCTTGATTAATTCTGATTTCTTTGCTGTATGAATAAACTTTATTGGCTACTTTTTCTTTCCTGTTTGGTTTCTTTTGGACAAAAAGAATACCCTAAAAACGACTTTATCAATCCGTTAGACATTCCACTAGTACTTGCCGGAAACTTTGGCGAACTACGCAGCAATCATTACCACTCCGGAATCGACATTAAAACACAGCAACGAGAAGGGCTTAAAGTATATAGCGTAGCCGATGGTTATGTGAGCCGTATTAAAATATCTCACTACGGCTATGGAAAAGCGTTGTACATTACGCATCCGAATGGTTACACCACAGTTTATGGACATTTGACCAAGTTTGGAAAAGATATTGAAGCCTACATAAAAGAAAAACAATACCAAGACGAATCGTACGAAATAGAACTTTTCCCAAAATTTGATGAACTAAAAGTTTCGCAAGGTGATGTGGTTGCATTTTCTGGAAATACCGGAGGTAGCGGAGGACCACATTTGCATTTTGAAGTACGTGATTCTGAAACAGAACATATTATAAATCCACTATTTTTTGGCATTGACATCAAAGATTCTCAAGCTCCTGTGTTACAAGGTTTGGTAGGATATACACTAGGTTGGAATGCTCAAATTAATGGAAAACAAGGCACCTATCAATTAAATTACACGCAACAAAATAACGGTGTTTTCTTAGCCGATCCTATCACTGCGAGTGGCTATATATCTTTTGGCTTTAAAGGTTTTGACCGTCAAGATGGTGCTTACAATCATAACGGAATTTACGCAGTGGATGTATTGGTAAACGGTTCTCCTTACGTGAAATTAGATTTTGAAACCTTTTCTTTTGCAGAAAGCAGACAAATAAACACTTATATCGATTATGCAAAATTTGCTGGAAGCGGACAGCGTTATCAAAAATGCTATTTAGATTCTGGAAATCATTTATCCATTTACAGTCATCAGGTAAACGATGGAAAAATATTGATTGAACCCGGTAAAAACTACAATATCACCATCAATCTAAAGGATTTTGAAGATAACATTACCAGCATTCATATTCCTGTAAAAGGAAAAGACCATGCTGTGACAAATGCTCCAGAGATGGAAAAAACCAATTATTACTTGATGGCGAATCGTGATAATTTTTATGAAATAGGAAATGCTTCAATTTATTTCCCTGCGAACACATTTTACAAAAATTTCTATATCGATTTGAAAAGTGATGAAGATGCGTTATACGTTCATAACAGAGAAACACCTGCGGCCGATTATTTTTCTATCAATTTTGACATCAGTGATATGAAAGACGATCCTCATCTTGACCAATATTTTATTGCGAGTTATAACTATCGTGGAAATCCTATGTATGAACCTACGCGATTAAAAGGAACTTCTATGAGTACACGAACGCGCAGTTTGGGTACATACAAAATCCTTAGAGATAGTACGCCGCCTGTAGTAAAAGCTCAAAATTTTAAAGACAACCAATGGCTTTCCAATTACAATTATCTCCTTTTTACCATAAGCGATGATCTTAGTGGTATTAAATCCTATAAAGCAACTATTGATGGCAAATGGATTTTAACGGAATACGAATACAAAAACAACACACTTACTTTTAATTGTAACGACCTGAAGTTTGAAGGTTCCAAGCACAAATTAGAACTTACCGTAACCGATAATGTGGGAAATAGTACTACTTTTACCAGCACTTTTTTCAGGAAATATTAAACAACCACCATGCTTAAACAATTAGTTACTTTTTGTAGTTTCCTTTTGATAGGTTTTGCCCTGCAAGCTCAAAAAGCCAATATTACCGGAGTTATTCTAGACGAAAACAACTTACCTATTGAAGGCGTGGTTGTGACAGCCGACAATGAAAATACAGTAAGTAACGAAAACGGTTTTTACAACATTCAGGTTACTGCTAACAAAGAGATTACTATTATATTTAGCCATCTATCTTTTAAGAAAATTCCAATTAAAATTCTTCCACTAGAACCAAAAGAAGTTTATAAACTACACCCAGTAATGTCTTTTGACGTACAAGATATTGGGCAAGTAATCATTACCGAAAACGGAAACAAACAAGTTGAAGGAGTTAAAACTATAGACCCAAAAACCATAGAGAACATTCCTGGAGCACAACCTGGCGTGGAGAATATTATCAAAACATTTGCCGGTGTTATTTCGAACAATGAATTGAGTTCTCAATACTCGGTTCGCGGTGGAAATTATGATGAAAACCTAGTGTATGTCAACGAAATTGAAGTTTATAGACCTTTTTTAATCCGATCTGGGCAACAAGAAGGATTGAGTTTTGTGAATACTGATTTAGTTCAAAATGTAGAATTTTCCGCTGGAGGATTTCAGGCTAAATATGGCGATAAAATGTCTTCAGTACTAGATATTACCTATAAAACGCCTACCGATTTTGGTGCAACCGTAAGCGGTAGCCTCTTAGGCGCAAGTGCTTCTTTGGCTACGAATTCCAAAAACAAAAAATTTTCTTCTATTTCGGGAATTCGTTACCGCAACAATAGTTTGCTTGTGAATTCAAAACAAACAGAAACGAATTACGATCCTATTTTTGCGGATTTTCAAACCTATCTTACATATCAATTTTCAGAAAAATTCACGTTGAATTTCTTGGGCAATGTTTCCATCAACCAATACAATTATAGTCCGTTGACACGCCAAACAAACTTTGGAACTATTGATGATCCTGTTGCGTTGCTTATTTATTACGAGGGACAAGAAGAAGATGAATATTTGACCACATTTGGAGCTTTTAAAGCCAATTATTTGGTGAATGAAAATACGGTTCTTAAACTCATTGGTTCTGCCTATCATACCACCGAACAGGAGTATTTTGATATTTTGGCGCAATACCGAATGGGCGATGTGAATACAAGTATAGGAAGTGAAGATTTAGGAGAAGTGGAATATTCAGAAGGTATTGGTTCACAGTTAAACCACGCTAGAAATGATTTGGACGCACTCATTTTTAATCTTCAGCACAAAGGAACCTTTAACAAAAATGATCATCAAATAGAATGGGGAATTAAATATACCCATGAAGACATAAGAGATCGTTTGGTGGAATGGGAAAGTATAGATTCTGCAGGATTTGCAATCAGACCTTATTTTGAACCAGCAAACGATCAGCCATACAATGCTTATGAAGGTCCATTGGTTTCCTATCAATCTGTAAGAGCTACCAATTATACTAATATTGACAGAGTTTCTGCTTTTGGGCAATGGAGCTACAGAACTACTACGGCAAAAAACACAGATTTGTATTTTAATGCGGGTGTTCGCATGCAAAACTGGACAGTTAGTGGTGAAAATATAGAAACCACCAACCAAACCATTATAAGTCCTAGAGGGCAATTTGCCATTAAACCAAATTGGGAGAAAGACATGCTTTTTCGACTTTCTGGAGGAATTTACTATCAACCTCCATTTTATAGAGAATTAAGAGATTCTACGGGGATGGTAAATCCTAATGTGAAAGCACAAAAATCTATTCATGCTGTATTTGGAAATGATTATAGTTTTCAGCTATGGAAGCGGCCATTTAAATTAACCACAGAAGCTTATTACAAAAAACTTACAGATGTAAACACCTACACCATAGAAAACGTGCGCATTCGTTATCAGGCAGACAATAATGCCGAAGCCTATGCATACGGTTTAGATCTTCAAATGAACGGGGAGTTTGTTCCCGGAACTGAGAGTTGGGTGAGTTTTGGATATCTTAAGACTGAAGAAAACATAGACAATCGTGGCTACATTGCGAGACCAACAGATCAACGGTTAAAATTTGGACTTCTTTTTCAAGATTATGTACCAAATATTCCATCACTTAAAATGTACTTGAATTTAACCTACAATACAGGAGTTCCTGGTGGCTCTCCAAGTTATGCCGACCCTTACGTGTATCAAACAAGATTAGATTCTTATAAAAGAGCTGATGCCGGTTTTTCGTATGTATTAACAGATAGTGAGAAAAAATTCCCGAAAGGACATTGGTTACATCCTTTCAAAGAATTTACTGTTGGTTTCGAGATTTATAATATTTTTGAAAACTTAAATTCTATTACCAATACTTGGGTACGCGATGTCTATACCAAAAGACAATATGGAATTCCCAATTACATGACGGGCCGTGTATTCAATGTAAAATTCAATATGAAATTCTAAAATAACAACATGAAAAAATTATTGTTTCTTTTATTCCTATTACTAAATGTGACTACTTATGCTCAAAAAAACATTTATACCAGTGAAAGTTTTGATGAGCTAAGCAAAGATCATAAAACATTGGCCATAATGCCGTTTTACGCTACTTTACATTTAGAAGATTCAAAGAACATTTCTAAAGAAAATTTAAAAAAACTAGCTGAGAAAGAAGGCTATGCCGTTCAAAACGCTATTGAAACCTATTTTTTAAAGCAAAAACAGAAAAAGAAGTTTTCAGTATCCTTTCAAAATACTGGAATTACGAACAGTATGCTTGCAAAGAAAGGAATCACAATTGATAATATTGATATTTACACCACTAAGCAATTATCTGAAATTTTAGGAGTAGATGGTATCATTAGTGGAAACCTTACGCTCAAAGCACTAATTTCTGAAGGAGTTTCTACCGATTTCGACATTTTTGACTACCTTCTGGGAGATTCCGGTTACGGAAGAATTGCTATTAAAATTTCTGACGGTAAAACCAGTAAGCTTCTTTGGAAATACGAAAAAGAGATCAACAAAAAATCTGGAAAAAACACCTATGAGATCATTACTGATATGATGAAAAAAGCGGCCAGAAAATTTCCTTATGAAAAGGATAAGAAAAAGAAATAAATTGACTTACATATCTGAATCAAAGCTCTTTTTACAAGAGCTTTTTTTGTATCAAGAACTTGCGTAAACTCCATAAAAAAAGCCTCCTTGTTTAAGGAGGCTTTTTGCTTGAGCCGATAGAGGGACTCGAACCCACGACCTGCTGATTACAAATCAGCTGCTCTAGCCAGCTGAGCTACATCGGCATTGCGGGTGCAAATATAACACTGTTTTTTATATCTGCAAGCGCTTTTGAAATTTTTTTCAAGAAAGTTGATTCACTTTTTCTACCAAAGCTGTAGCCTTCTCTTCTAACTCGATTCTAACTGATTTTAAATGAGCCTTTTTGTCTTCTACAGACCTGTCATTTACTTTTGCCATCAATTCATCAAAAACTTGAATAGCTTCATCAATAATTGCTTGTCCTTCCGAAGCATTCGCTTTGTCTGCGGCTACTTCCCAGATGTAAACAGTTTCAATGATATCACCTAAAACGTAGTTGATATCTTTTTTAAGATCTCTAATATTTGCCATAATTCAATTTTTATGAAATGTAAACTTCTAACAATTCTACAGCATCATCAGAAATAGTGATTTGCTTAGAATCTGCCGGAAGTAAAACGGTTTCTCCTTTTTTAATATCGATAGCTCCTGCTGGAGTTGTAATCGTAGCAGCTCCTTTTGTACACATGAAAATGGTAAAAGAATCGCGCTCTGTTACATCTATCTTAGTTTCTTTGGTAATGTTCCAATAATTGGTTGTGAAATACGGGCAATCTACCATCTCGCCACAAACGTTCTCTTCGTTTTTGTATTCCACTTTGAAATCATCTTTCTTTTCATACGTAATCGCATCTAGCGCAAGTTCGGTATGTAATTCACGAAGATTTCCTTCTTTATCCTTTCTGTTGAAATCGTAAACTCTGTAAGTAATATCAGAAGTCTGTTGAATTTCTGCTAACATAATTCCTGCTCCAATAGCATGAATAGTTCCCGTATTTATAAAAAATGTATCGCCTTCTTTAACGGCTTCATAATTCATTAAATCAGTAACCGTATTATTATCTAAATGCTCTTGATATTCAGCTTTGCTTACATCTTTGTTGAAGCCAACAATCAATTCAGATCCTGGATCGGCTTGCATAATGTACCACATTTCAGTTTTTCCAAACGAGTTGTGACGCTCTTTTGCCAATTCATCATTTGGATGCACTTGAATAGAAAGATCTTGTTTAGCATCGATGAATTTGATCAAAATAGGGAAATCAGTTCCGAAACGCTCGTACACTTTTTCGCCCAACAAAGCTCCTTTAGCTTCATTGATAATTTCTTGTAAAGAAGTATCGGCAAGTTCACCGTTGGCAACCACAGAAATATCTCCTGGAACAGCAGATAATTCCCAACTTTCTCCTGTAATATCAGAAGTGATTGGTTTTTCTAAAACGGTGTTCAATTTGGTTCCACCCCACAAACGTTCTTTTAAAATTGGTTGGAATTTGAATGGATACAGATTCATAGTATTTTTGGTTACAGTTAATTAAACAGGGTATGTTACAAAATTTCTAGGTGTTTCGTAAAGTGTTACCTGCAAGTCTAAAGTTTCTTTTATATGAGGACGTAATTTATGAAAAATTACCTTAGCTATATTCTCAGCTGTCGGAATTATTTCTTTGAATTCAGGTACATCTAAATTCAAGTTTTTGTGATCTAATGCTTCTTCAACATGTTCACCGATCAAACTTTTCAAGATTCCTAAATCCATGACAAATCCAGATTCCTGATCTATTTCACCAATAACATGCACTACCAATTCATAGTTGTGACCATGGTAATTTGGGTAGTTACATTTCCCGTAAATTTCTTTGTTTTTTTCAGCAGACCAATTAGGATTGTGCAAACGATGTGCCGCATTGAAATGAGCTTTTCTACTTACTCTAGCTCTCATGAGTCATGGTATTTGGCAGATGATGATAGAATTTTTCAAAAATGATCTTAAACCATTCTGTATAATCAGCAGGATTTTTAGCAATATCTAGTTTGATATCATTTAGAGACATCCATTTCCACTCTGCAACTTCATCTGGATTGATATTGGGCGCTTCATTACTATAACCAACCATGACATGATCAAACTCATGCTCGGTCAAGCCGTTATCAAACGGAGCTTTGTAAATGAAAGAAAATAATTCGGTAAGCTCGGCAGTACAGCCCATTTCTTCCATCATGCGTCTTTTTCCGGCTTCAATATTGGTTTCACCTTCACGTTGATGACTGCAACACGTATTGGTCCATAATCCCGGAGAATGGTATTTATGTAAAGCTCTTCGCTGCAACATGGTTTCTCCTTTATCATTCATGATAAAAACTGAAAAAGCTCTGTGCAACAATCCTTTTTCATGGGTTTCCATTTTTGGCATCAACCCAATAGGCTCGTCCTTTTCGTTTACTAAGATCAATCTTTCTTCTGCCATTCTTCTTTTTTCAAATTAAGCAAATCTACAAAATTCAAGGCTGTATTTCCTAACTATTCTGCGGATTAAGCGTGTTGCTTGTTAGTTAAGTTATCAAATAATTCTATTTTTGCACTTTAAATTAAAAGCATGTCGTTAAGCAAAGAAATTTCGAAGAGAAGAACGTTTGGAATCATATCGCACCCCGATGCAGGTAAAACCACATTAACTGAAAAATTATTGTTATTTGGTGGTGCGATTCAAGAAGCAGGAGCTGTAAAGAGTAATAAGATTAAAAAAGGCGCTACGAGTGACTTTATGGAAATTGAGCGCCAACGTGGAATTTCGGTAGCTACTTCGGTACTTGCTTTTAACTACAAGGAGAAAAAAATCAATATTCTAGATACGCCTGGTCACAAAGACTTTGCTGAAGATACATTTAGAACATTAACCGCTGTAGATAGTGTTATTGTAGTTATTGACGTTGCAAAAGGGGTTGAGGAACAAACTGAAAAATTGGTAGAAGTTTGTAGAATGCGAAACATTCCGATGATTGTTTTCATCAACAAACTAGACCGTGAAGGTAAAGATGCTTTTGATTTATTGGATGAAGTAGAGCAAAAGCTAGGATTATCGGTAACTCCGTTGAGTTTCCCGATTGGAATGGGATATGATTTTAAAGGAATCTATAACATTTGGGAAAAGAACATCAACTTGTTTAGCGGCGACAGTAGAAAGAATATTGAAGAAACTATTGCTTTTGACGACATCAGCAATCCTGAACTTGATAAAATTATTGGAGAAAAACATGCAGCTGATCTTCGTGAGAATTTAGAATTGGTGTATGAAGTATATCCAGATTTTGAACGTGAAGCCTATTTAAAAGGTGAACAACAACCCGTTTTCTTCGGCTCGGCTCTGAATAACTTTGGGGTTCGTGAATTGTTAGATTGTTTTATTGATTTAGCACCTTCACCAAGACCAAAACAAGGCGATGTTCGTTTGGTAGATCCTTATGAAGAAACGTTCACCGGATTTGTATTTAAAATTCACGCAAACATGGATCCGAAACACCGTGACCGTTTGGCTTTTATTAAAATTGTTTCAGGAACTTTTGAGCGTAACAAACCGTATTTACATGTTAGAAATAACAAAAAACTAAAGTTTAGTAGTCCAAATGCTTTCTTTGCTGAGAAAAAAGAGATCGTAGATATTTCTTTTGCCGGTGATATTGTTGGTTTGCACGATACCGGAAACTTTAAAATTGGTGATACACTTACCGAAGGTGAAGAAATTAGATTCAAAGGAATTCCTAGTTTCTCTCCGGAACATTTCCGTTACATCAACAACGCCGATCCTATGAAAGCAAAACAGCTTAACAAAGGAATTGACCAGTTAATGGATGAAGGAGTTGCACAGTTATTTACATTAGAATTAAACGGAAGAAAAATCATTGGTACCGTTGGAGCACTTCAATACGAAGTAATTCAATATCGTTTAGAACACGAATACGGAGCCAAATGTACCTATGAAAACTTCCCTGTTTACAAAGCGTGTTGGGTAGAAGCTGAAGATCCTAAAAATGAAGAATACCAAGAGTTTTTAAGAGTAAAACAAAAATTCCTAGCGAAAGACAAAAAAGGTCAGCTAGTATTTTTAGCAGATTCAGCATTCTCTATAGACATGGCCAAATCTAAATATCCGAGTGTTAAATTGCATTACGTTTCGGAATTTAAATAATTCAAAAACATAAAATCATCCATATAAAAAGCTTACTCTTTTGAGTAAGCTTTTTTTGTATCAAAATCTAACGTCTACTTATAATAAAGTTTTACTACTTTAGAGTTATCAAACACAACTAACCAACTTTACTGCATGTCTCATAACAACTTTTACATTTCCGTCATCATTCCGGTATATAATGAAGAGGAAAACATACCATTGTTAACCGAGAAAATTAACCTAGCACTTACTGGAGTTTCATACCAAATAATTTATGTTGACGATTTTTCCACCGATAAAACGCGGGAAACCATCAAAAACCTTCAAGACGATCATGTTCACCTTATTGAACTTAAAAAAAATTATGGGCAAAGTTTAGCATTAGCGGCGGGTATTGAATATGCTTCTGGAGATTTCATAGTAACTATGGACGGTGATTTACAAAATGACCCGGATGATATTTTAAAAATGGTAGATACTGCAGAGAGTGAAGATTGGGATGTAGTTACAGGGTTTAGAGAAAATAGGAAAGATCATTTTTTTAAAACAATTCCGTCTAAAATTGCAAATTTCATCATCAGAAAAGCAACCAATTTAAATTTAAAAGATCAAGGTTGCGCTATAAAAGTTTTCACAAATGAAACAGCAAAAGAATTACGCTTATATGGAGAAATGCATAGATTCATCAACTTAATTGCTTTTTTGAATGGAGCCAGAATCAAAGAGGTTAGCGTAAATCATTATCCCAGAAAATTTGGCCAATCAAAATATGGTCTAGAACGTACATTTAAGGTTGTAAATGATCTACTCCTCATTATTTTTAAAAGAAAACATTTGCAAAAACCCATGTATCTTTTTGGAAACATTGGTCTTATATTCTTTTCGATTGGAATACTCATTAATAGTTATTTATTAATAGTGAAATTTTTAGGAAATGATATTGGTGATCGTCCATTGTTACTCTTAGGAATTTTATTAACCATCGTTGGCATTCAATTTTTCACTATGGGTATTTTGGCAGATTTACTAATGCGAACCTATTTTGAATCACAAAATAAAAAGCCATATAAAGTGAGAAAAGTTCATACTTATAATTCTTTAAAAGGAAATCAAAACATAAAATCAGCTTAATGAAAATTTCTACTCAATTCGGGAATCAAATATGAAAATTAACCTAACAACAACTACCAGTTTTTATATTTTATATTTTTTAATTGCTATTGTATATACTGCGGGACTTTTTATTCCGGTAATGGAAAGTGATAGTGCTCAGCATGCTACAATGGCAATGAGAATGGTATTAAACAACGATTTTATTCATCTGTATAAAGGTGTAGATCCGTATTTAGATAAACCACACATGCATTTTTGGCTTGCGGCGATTTCCATGAAAATATTTGGAATCAATCATGTAGCCTATCGAATTCCAGCTCTGTTATTTACACTATTAGGAGCGTATTCATGCTATCGATTGTTTAATGATTTATACAAAAACAAAAGCTTTTCTCATGCTGCAGCTGCTATATTCTTAACCTCACAAACCATTATATTGGCAAACCATGATGTAAGAACAGATGCGGTTCTTACAGGTGCCGTCATTTTTTCTATTTGGCAATTGAATAGCTATTTACAAAGACAAAGTTATAAATCAATAATTCTAGGTGCATTAGGATCTGCCATAGCATTTTCAACCAAAGGACATCTGGGAATTTTTGTGATAGGATTGTCTATTCTTTGCCAAATCATTTACACAAAAAATTACAAACCATTAATTTCACTAAAAACATTAGTAGGTCTAGGCTTTTTTGTCTTAGGCATTACGCCCGTTCTGTATGCATTTTATATCCAATTTGACTTACATCCCGAAATTATGATTAACGAAACCAATAATCATTCAGGATTAAAATTCATCCTTTGGGATCATAGTTTTAATAGAATGGCTGCCAAAGATTTTCAGAAAAGCAATGACAACTTCTTTTTCTTTCATAGCCTTCTATGGGTATTCTTTCCTTGGTCAATTGCATATTATATAGGAACTTTTGAAACTATCCAAAAAATTGTAAAACGAAAAAAACTAATAGAAATACTATCCATTGGAGGAAGTTTCATTACTTTAGTTCTTATAAGTTTTTCTAAATCTAAATTACCTCACTATTTAAATTCTCTAATTCCACTAATGAGTATTTTTGTAGCAGGATATTTTCTTTCCTTAAAGCAATTAAATAAAACCAAAACCATCAACTTCTTCTTAGGTCTATCTTACTTTATTGCAGTAATATCTTGCTTAGCTATTATTGGACTCTACTTAATAAGATTTAACACTACTATATCTGTAACCACCATAACTGGAACACTTATTTTAGTAGGTCTTTCAATTATTTTGATCAGCCAAACGACCACAAAATCTTCTAAACTAATTATAACTTCCTGTGTAGCTACCATTCTGCTCAATTTTAATCTTAACACCTATTTTTATCCAAATTTATTAAAGTATCAAAGTGGTGAATCAATTGCAAACTACATACATAATAACACAAATCTAAATCACTTACCAATACATCAATTTAATAATGAATATAAGTGGTCTCTAGATTTCTATTTGCAAAAAAATATTGATGTAATTCAGTTAGAAAACTCTAAATTTCCTATTACACCATTTCTTTCCGTTACCAATAATTACGAAGAATTAAAACCCAAACTAAATATGCTAGGCTTTAAAAGTGAAATAATTCAAACGTTTAAAGATTACAAAGTAAGTAGATTATCTTTGAAATTTTTAAATTCAAATAAAAGGGATTCTCAACTAGAAAAAAGCTTTTTGATTAAGGTGTATAAATAATACGAAAGTCTTTCTAATCAAAACAGCCACAACAAAACAATAAAAACAAGTATTATTTATTGAACAAGAAATAATACCTACTATCTACACAATTCAATTCTGTTTGCACCCTTTCGCTGAGCTCTTATGGCTTGTTGTAAGGTTTCTACACAGGCTTCTTTGATCATAAAGTGTACCACTTAATTATTATATAGGTAAGATAAAAAAACATATTATTTCATAAAGTATCTAAACAAAAAAACTCCTCAGACTAAATAATAGACTGAGGAGTTTTAAAAAAGGCGGCGACATACTCTCCCACCGGATGGCAGTACCATCTGCGCTAATGGGCTTAACTACTCTGTTCGGAATGGTAAGAGGTGAGCCCCATTGCTATAACCACCTTAAATCTTTGGTTATTTACATAACTCTAATATTGTAACATACTGAGATAAAAAGATATTCTTCTATATTGGATCCTTAAATTCTAAAGAGTGTGCTACCCCTTAAAAAAGGGGCAAGCGATGTACATAAGCCTACGGGTAATTAGTACTACTCGGCTATGACATTACTGCCTTTACACCTATAGCCTATCAACGTGGTCATCTC